>JAFZRE010000021.1 GCA_017620015.1 Bacteroidales bacterium
ATGCAGGCAGTTCAAGTATTTTCATCAGAAAGCGTATATGAACTTACGGTAAATGAATTGCTCAAAAGTCATATTGCCGCCATTATCGGCAGTTTTGCCGGTGCAATAGCAGCGACATTTCTAATAAAGAAAAGAGAAGGCGACAAGTAAAGGTTATAGCGGCGCAATGCTTTGCACTCGCTAGATGAAATGATTTGAGTGCTCTACGAGCAGAAATTGTACAAATTGGGGTCAAATTAAACAAATAGATTTGTAAAATTTGTTTAGATTTGTTCAATTTCTCGCGAAGCGACTGAAAATTTCAACGTTCTCGCGAAGCGACTGAAAAAATCGCGAAGAGATTGAAAAAGTTTTTTAACCTATTAGCCTTTGAGCCATCAAGCCCCGAATATGAAAAAAAGGACTGCGTAACGAATCGCAGATAAGGATTGGCGTAATCGCCTAATATCATACGCTTTACCCAATTTTTTAATTTTTGCAAATAAATTGCCATACTTATTAATATAATTTGTAATTTTACACCCCAAATTTTTAATCGTAAAACTTATAAAAATAATAATATGGATTTTGTAATATCAAGCTCACAGCTTCTGTCGCACCTGCAAATAGTTAGCAGGGTTGTAAACTCAAAGAACTCACTTCCAATTCTCGACAACGTGCTGATGTCGGTAGAAGATGGCATACTGAAGATTACCGCCAGTGACCTCGAAAGTACAATCACAACAACACTTCCACTTGAAAACTACAGTGGAAACGGCGTTATCGCAACCGACACAAAGAAGATTCTCGACGTGCTGAAGGAATTCCCCGAACAGCCGTTGACATTCAACATAAATACCGACGACAAGAGAATAGACATAACCTCGCAGAACGGAAAATATACGCTCGTTGGCGTTGACGGTTCCGACTTTCCGCAGGCTACACAGCTTAAGGCCGACAAGACCATAAGCATCAGCATTAGCCCCGATATTCTTTACGGCGGTATCACATCGGCAATCTTCGCTACCGGCGACGACGAACTTCGCCCGATAATGAACGGTATCTTCATTGAACTTCAGGAATCGGGAATAAACTTTGTCGCAACCGATGCACACAAGCTCGTAAGATATACCCGCAAGGAAGTAAAGGCTGAGACCGAAAGTTCGTTCATCCTGCCAAAGAAGCCGGCTAACATCTTGAAGACCATTCTTCCAAAGGCTTCGGACGATGTTGTCCTCGAATTCGACGAAAAGAACGCAGTTTTCACTTTTGGTTCAATCCGTTTGGTTTGCCGTTTGCTCGAAGGCGTTTATCCAAACTACAATTCGGTAATCCCGCGCGAAAACCCCAACAAGCTTGTTGTTGACCGCGTTGAACTCTACAATTCGTTGCGTCGTATCGGTATGTTCGCAAGCCAGTCGAGCAACCTCGTTGGACTCAAGATAAACGGAAATACACTTGAAATATCGGCTCAGGATATGGACTTCTCAATTTCAGGTAAGGAAGTTATAAACTGCCAGTACGAAGGCGATGACATGGAAATCGGATTCAAGTCGAATTTCCTTGGCGAAATACTGAGCAACATTTCAACCCAGGAAGTCACGATTGAACTTTCCGACCCGACTCGCGCAGGAATAATCCTTCCGAAGGACAACGAAAATCCTGACGAGGATGTCCTGATGCTCCTGATGCCAATGATGATAAACAGAATGTAACACAATACCGATTACCCGAGCAATCGGGTAATCTTTTTTATAGACAATATGAGAATACAACTTCATAAGCCGATAGTCTTTTTCGACCTTGAAACAACTGGTGTAAACATTGCCTCCGATAGGATTGTAGAAATTTCAATAGTAAAGGTTTTCCCTAACGGGGAAGAGATGCGCAAGACTTACCGCATAAATCCAGAAATGTCAATTCCGCCCCAGGCGACAGCAGTTCACGGAATTTCTGACGCAGATGTAGCAGACTGTCCTAAATTCAAGCAAAAGGCAAAGGAACTGGTAGAAATTTTCAGTGATGCAGACATTGCAGGCTACAACTCCAACAAGTTCGATGTTCCTCTGCTTGCCGAGGAATTTATTCGTGCTGGTGTCGATTTCGATTTGAAAAAGAGGAACTTCGTTGATGTGATGAGCATTTTCATGAAGAAGGAGCCTCGTAACCTTTCGGCAGCCTACAAGTTCTACTGCAATGGCGACCTCGAAAACGCACACTCGGCAAATGCCGATACCGAAGCCACCTACGAAGTTTTCAAGGCTCAGGTGGAACGCTACGGTGACATTGGAAACGACATTCCAGAAATTTCAAAGTTCTCGTCGTACAACAGCAATGCCGACTTTATGGGACGTCTCATTTACGATGCCGACCATAGGGTTGTAATAAACTTCGGAAAGTACAAGGGAATGCTCCTGACAGATGTCTTCAAGAAGGACTCTGCCTACTACGACTGGATGATGAAAGGCGAATTTCCGCTCTACACCAAGAAGATTCTCACCGATGAATACATGAAGTTCAAGATGGAATCGAAGAAATAAAAAAAGCCCCAATCCGGGGCTTTTTTGTAACTATGTCCTTCGGGATTTGCACTCCCGAAGGCGAGAGTATAAGGATATTATATCCGTTTCAAACTTGTTTTAGTTTTATGCTTATTCTTCCTTCAGCACATCCAAGATACTGAAAATCTTTGTTTCTCCGTACGAGTCGGTTGCCCATACGCGGCCAATCTTCTTGTCAATCTTTGTGACCTTGTAACCTGATCTAAAGCTGCCGACAAAGTTTGCCATGATTTCATCACCTACATTTATGTCCTGTTCGAGAGGAACAACCTTGCAGAATTCCTTCTTATATACGGTTATTTTTCCTGCCCAGCCCGACAAAAGCAAATACTTGTCAGCTGCATTTATAAGGGTGAAAATCTTGTAGCTTCCATCAGCATTGACGGTAACCTGTGCGCCTGGCTGCCATTCATTGTTCTTCAGCACTGTGAAAGTGTTAGGTCTCAACTGTTCGTTGTTGTGTTCGTTGGCAAAGCCCTTGCCATCGTCCTTCCAGTCCATGTCGAGGTAGCAAACTTTTGGTGATGAGGGATTAGAGTCGTCGGTAACAATGGCGCGCTCCATTCCCGAACCGCTTTGCCACCAAGTAAGCACGATATCTCCTTTCTTGGCAGTCTGTCCCTGCGGAATAGGAATTATCAGAGCGTTAGGCATTTCGATGTCCTGTCCCATGCTGGTTACGACCGACGATTTTTCACCAATGCTCTTAAGGGTAGCGTTGTAAAAGATGTAGGTTTCCTCGGCTGGGTCGTTGGATTCCTTCAGTTTGTCAGGATAGAACGAGTGAATTGACAAGACTGCCTGACCTTCGGTAAGGCCTTCGTTCTTGGCTTCTTCGGGAAAATACCACGGGAAATCAGATGCTTCGATAGCTTTTTCTAGGTCTGTCTTTTCTTCCTCGGTAGCCTCGGTGTTGTTTTCATTGTTTTCCTGAAGATTGATGTTGTGTGTTGTAACACCTCCACAACCAGCCATTGCCAGTGACAATACGGTTGCAAACAAAATATTCTTTCTCATATTTATACTATTTATATTAATGTCAACAAAAATAATTCACTCTTTTCAATTGGCAAAATTTTTTGCGCAATCTAGCAGGACGTTGCACGCAACGTCGCTACATATTTTTGAAATTAATTTGGTGCAAATCATTGAATTTCGGAATCGTGCCGTGGCGCGATTTTACATAAATTTTCAAACCCACAAATCCTCAAACGCCGCAGGCATTAAACGTGAACGGCGAAGCCCTCAACGAAGTTAAACATAGAAACTCAGAAACGACGAAGCCACAGAAACGGGCGTTAGCCCTCAAACGCCGCAGGCATAGAACGGCGTACTTCGACTGCGCTCAGCACAAGTAGCCCTCAACGAAGTTAAACCTTCTTAATGATTTCATCCAACCTTTCCAACGACCAATCTGGCACATATTCTTCAGAATTGCTGCTTAATTCCTGGAAATATCCGTTGTGCAGACCGCATTGCTTGAAATAGGCAGATATTTCGTCGTACTCGTCCTGCGTGATAGTGCGTCCGAGCAATGGATGGCTTTTTACATCTGCCGTAGGGAAATATTGTGCCATTAGGCTTACGTATATGTTGCGGTCGTAGGAGGCAAGATAGTCGAGCACACGCTTGCTGTTGTCGAGGTTGCCGGGCAGCACAAGATGACGAACTATTACACCACGGCGTAGCATCCCGTTGACAAACACATTCTTGGGTCGCTGACGTTTCATCTCGGCTATGGCAGCAGTTGCCATATCGAAATAGTTTGGTACCGACGAATATTCCACCGCAAGGCTGTTGTCGGCATACTTGAGGTCGGGCAGATACACATCGACAAGTCCTTCGAGGCGGCGCAACTGCTCTACCGATTCGTAGCCGTTGCTGTTATAGACCACAGGGATTTTTATCTGTGGCTTGTACTTGGCAAGGGCTTCGGCTATTTGTCCTGTAAATTGTGTTGGGCTTACAAGGTTTATGTTTTCGGCACCAACGCTTTGCTGGTAGAGCATAAGTTTCCCGAGCGTATCGACAGAAATTTCACATCCGTATGCCGAGCGCGAAATGGTATCGTTCTGGCAGAAAATGCAACGCAGGTTACAGCCCGAGAAGAAAATGGTTCCGCTTCCGCGCGTTCCCGAAATGCACGGCTCCTCCCATTCGTGTATGCCTACACGGGCTATTGTCAGACCTTTAACACGGCAGAATCCCGCCTGTTCGGTGCGGTTTACCTTGCAATTACGTGGACAAAAAGTGCATTGCATAGTATTGCTTATTTATCGGGGTGCAAAAGTACATTTTATTTTTCGTCTCTGGCAATAAAAAACATTTCACATCGTTTTTTACGATAACGAATAAAAAATTTCAATAAAAAAATAAAAGTCATTATCTTTGCGCCCTAATTTAAGAAAAAGTATATATGGCAACAACAGCAGACATTAGAAAAGGTTTAGCAATGGAACTCGAAGGAAAGCTTTACCTTGTGGTTGATTTTCAGCATGTAAAACCAGGCAAAGGCGGAGCATTCGTCCGTACAAAGCTCAAGAGCCTCGAAAACGGAAAGACCATCGACAAGACTTTCAACTCAGGTGCATCAATAAATCCTGTAAGAATCGAACGTCGTCCTTACCAGTTTGTATATAAGGACGATATGGGCTACAACTTCATGCACATGGAGACTTTCGAGCAGATCGCTATTCCCGAAGACGTTATCGACGGTGTTGAATTTCTCAAGGAAGGTCAGGACGTAGAAGTAGTGGTTCACGCCGAAACCGAAACTCCTCTTTCATGCGAACTTCCTCCATTTATCGAAGCTACTGTAACCTACACAGAACCAGGTCTTAAGGGCGATACAACAACCAATGCACTGAAGCCTGCAACTATCGATACAGGTGCACAGGTAATGGTTCCTTTGTTCATCGAAATCGGTGAAAAGATTAAGGTTGACACCCGTACAAAGGAATACGCCGAAAGGGCAAAATAATGTCGGTTCCTGATTAGTCATGAACGAAAACGACAATAAGATTACTTTCAATGCTTCAGATGTTCTGCTTCTGGTAAAAAGGAAGTGGAAACATCTGTTGATTGTATGTTCAGTGGCATTCGTAGCGTCACTGATTGTAAGTTTTTGCTTACCCAAGAGGTACAAGTCGTCGGTTGTGCTTTATCCTGCTAATTCCACATCAGTGTCGAAGACTCTAGCCACAGACGAGAATACGGAAAAGGGTCTGTTGCAGTTCGGTGAAAAGGAAGAGGTGGAGCAAATGATGCAGATGTTGCAGTCGAACGACATCAGAAACCGTATCATCGAGAAGTACAACCTTATCGAGCACTACAAAATAGACCCGAACACCAAGTATCTATATACCAAGCTTTACGACAAATACGACGACAATGTAAAGATTTCGCGAACGGAATATACATCGGTAGTGGTCGAAGTACTTGACGAAAGTCCAGACACTGCTGCACTGATAGCCAACGACATCTCGCAGCTTCTCGATACCGTTTATTCGCGTATGCAGAAGGAAAGGGCTTACAAGGCTTTAAAGATTGTAGAAAACGAGTTGCTCGAACAGGAAGCAATAGTGAAAAACATAAGCGACTCGCTCGAAAAGTTGGGACAGCTCGGCGTAATAGATGTAAAGTCGCAGACTGAAATGTATAGCGAGCAACACGCCATTGCATTAGCAAGCGGTAATACAAGCAAAGTAAGCGAACTTCAGTCTAAACTCGACACTTTGGCAAAGTACGGAGGCGCACATAATATGCTTACTTCCCAGATGAAAGAGGAAGTGCAGATACTTGCTCTACGAAGAACCAAGTTTAGGGAGGCAAAGATTGAACTCGAACAGGACCTGCCCAATGCATTCATTGTGAACAAGGCTGAAAAAGCCGAAAAGAAAACCTATCCGATACGCTGGCTGATAGTATTGTCGACTGTCATTTCTGCATTCCTGCTTGCATTGATAGTACTGGCAATGATAGAACCTTTAAAAAAAAAATAATTGACGACCCCGCCATACATCGGACCGAACACCCAGAACAGAAATATAAGAATAAGACAAGATATAATTTCATAAGACTACCAAATTACGAAACTATGGAAAGCTATTTTAAGACAAAAAGCATATTCAACCTTATTGCAAAGTGGAAATGGCATTTGCTGATAATAACTGTAGTCGCAGCAATTCTCGGATATGTATTTTCATGTCCGTATTTTATTCATCCGAAATTCAAGTCGTCGGCAACACTGTATCCGGCAAATATTATCTGCCATTCGGACGAGTCGGAGTCGGAACAGATGCTCCAGATTCTTACCTCGAACGACATTATGTTCAAGATAATAGATAAATATGACTTATATACACACTATGCTATCGATTCTACGGCCAAAGGTTCTTTGGACAAAATGGTCGGATACTACAACGACAATGTTATAATCGAAAAGACTCCTAACGATGCTGTAAAAATAACCGTATGTGATGAAAATCCGCAGATAGCCGCCGACATGGTAAATTCCATAATAGAGTTTTATGATAACCTCGTTTTGGAAGTAGAGGCCGTTAAGTCAAGAGAAATACTACGCATATACACCGATGCTGCTAATGAAAAAGCTCATGTGATTGATAGCCTGTCGGCAATAATGAAGAAATACGGAACCGAATATGGAATGATAGATTTATCATCGCAGTCAAGAGCATTAAGTGAGGCTTCTGCAAATGGACGCGGAGATGCAAATACCATAATCGGTAATTGGAAGGAATACAGAGCCGATTTCGTAAAAACAGATTCTCTATTAAATGCAACCATAGGACGATACAACAAGGATATGGAAGTTTGTGATGACGCACGTCGTGACATGAATAAAAAACAGACTTTCTCGCATGTAGTATCAAGACCATACGTAGCCGACAAAAAATTCTATCCTGTACGTTGGCTTATAACTCTTCTTTGTGCTTTGGGCGGATGCCTTGTAGGAATAATAGCTGTTGCAATAATTGAAGGCTGCAGAAAGCCAAAGGAAGAAGTTGACACGCAAGACTAAAATAATACTTTTCTATGCTATAGCGGCACTCTTCATTATCATCGACTGCTTCTTGATAGTGAGGTTCCAGAACTATATGTTCAACCTGCTGCCGTTAGTGCTTATTGTTATTGCTGGTATTTTCTTCTCGCTCGACAAGGCATTGTTGTTCTCGGTAATGTGCATACCGTTTTCGTTACCGCTTAAAGAGTTCTATTCAGGTCTCGCCTTCAACATCGACTTGCCAACCGAACCATTGTTCGTCACCATAATGTTCATATTCGTACTGAAGCTTTTGCTAGAGCACAAGTACGACCGCAAAATCCTAAGCCATCCGCTTTCGATAATGATTCTGATATACTTGGCATGGCATTTGGTTACTGTTTTTACAAGTACACTGCCGTTGGTGTCGCTCAAATGCTGGGTTGCATCACTGTGGTTCATATTGCCGTTCTTTTTCCTCGGAGTATTGCTGTTCAAGGATACGCGGAACATATACAGGTTCTGTTTCCTATATATGATTCCGTTTGCAGCACTTATAATCTTTACGCTTGTAAAACATTCGGCATACAATTTCGACCAGCATATTGGCAACGGCATAATGAGTCCGTTCTTCAACGACCACACTTCGTACGGAGCTGCAATAGCGATGTTCATCCCATTCCTAATTGGTTTTGCGTTGAACAAGGAAATGAAGGCGCTATGGAGAATGGTGTCGGCCGTACTTCTTGTAATTTTTATCACCGGACTAATATTCTCATATACCCGTGCGGCATGGGTAAGCCTTATTGGTTCATTGGCAGTGTACGCAATACTGAAGTTTAGGATAAGCAACAAAATTGTTTTTTCTGTAATAATTATAGTCATCGGAGGATTTGTTTTGTTCCAGGACAAGATTCTAATGGATTTGGAAAGAAACAAGGTGGAGTCGTCAACCGACTTCTCGAAGCATATAAAGTCAATCAGTAACATTACTTCCGACGCCTCGAACCTCGAGCGAATAAACCGTTGGAACTGCGCCGTGAGAATGTTTAAGGAAAAGCCAATCTTCGGCTGGGGACCTGGAACTTACCAGTTCAACTATGCGCCATTCCAGCATTCCGACGAAAAGACAATCATCAGCACCAATGCTGGCGATGGTGGAAATGCACACAGCGAATATCTTGGCTCGCTTTCCGAGTCGGGACTGCTCGGACTGATTAACTATGCTTTGATTTGCATAATTATCTACATTACCGGTACACGCACCTATCACAAGGTAAAGGACAAAAAAATGAAGATGGTGGTGGCTGCGGCACTTTGTGGATTGGTTACTTATTTCATACACGGAGCATTGAACAACTTCCTCGACATCGATAAGATTGCCGTGCCGTTCTGGGGATTCGCCGCAATGATTGTGGCAATCGAACTGTATGTTGCCGAAAAGGAACCAGAAAATCAACAGGAAATTCCCCAGACAAAATAAATAGCCTATGGCCGCACACAATGAACTCGGGACACTCGGCGAAAACATTGCTGCGAAGCGGCTCGCATCAAAAGGCTACGAAATACTTGAACGACAGTGGCATTGCAAGCACAAGGAAATCGACATAATAGCAAGGAAAGGAAATATTCTCGCAATAGTAGAGGTCAAGACCCGCAGTTCTGAGCAATTTGGCAACACATCCGACTTTATAACCGACGACAAGATTAAATTTCTCACTTCAGCATCGGAAATTTATGCGAAAGCTATCGGCTTTAACGGAGAAATCCGCTTCGATGTCGTCACTGTCTATGTGCTTGGAGACCAATATAAGGTAGAACATATTGAAAACGCATTTATCCCCCAATAAAAACCTAAGGAATATGAAGAAACTGGCATTATGCATTCTGGTGACAATTACAGCGATTTGCGCACAGGCACAGATAATTCCGACAGCAACATACGAATATGTAAAGCGCGATAGTTCGCTGTACTTCGATCTTTACAAGGCACCTAATTCTGCCGACAACTATACGGTTATATTTGTGTTTGGTGGAGGTTTCATCGGAGGAAGCCGTAACGAGCCTTATTATTTCCCATATTACAGCAAATTGCTTGAAAACAACATAAATGTCATCGCCATCGATTATCGCCTTGGACTTAAAGGTGTTAAGGGCTTGGGAGTGTTCAACTACAAGCCTTTGGAAAACGCAATCGCAATGGCTGCCGAAGATTTGTTAACGGCAACGAAATACATATTGGAACACGAAAAGGAATTGCAGATTGACAGCAAGAAACTGATAATCGCAGGGTCTAGTGCAGGGGCAATTACCGTATTGCAGGCCGACTACGAACTTGGCAACAGGACAAAACTCGGACAGATTCTTCCCGATGGTTTTAGGTATGCTGGTGTTATGTCGTATGCCGGTGCAATATTCTCGACCAATGGAAAGGTAAAGTACCGCCATCAGGAGCCTGCGCCTACGATGATGCTCCACGGTACTGCCGACCAGCTTGTCAACTACAAGCAAATCAAGATGTTCAACATAGGATTGTTCGGCAGTAGCAAGCTTGTGAAACGTTTTGAAAAATACGGCTATCCTTACTATATTGTGCGCTATAACACTGTTGGGCACGAAGTTGCGGCAAGAATGTACGACGACTTCGACAAGGCAATGTGGTTTTTTGAAAACTGTATTGTAAAAGGAGCAAAAATCCACCGCGACGACTTCATCGACGACCCTACGGTCGAGCGTCACAAGTTCGGAAGTGCAAAACCTTCGGATATATATTAATCTATCAATGTATTTGATTAGTCGTAGGCTCGAGCCTACGACTAACAATTAGACTAACAATTACATCATTACTTCCTTCCAAACTCCATCAAGTAAGTCTTAATAAACTCGTTGATTCCACCGTCGAGCACTGCTTGCACATTGCCGGTTTCGTAGCCAGTGCGCAAGTCTTTCACAAGTTTGTACGGCTGCATCACATAGTTGCGAATCTGCGAGCCCCATTCAATTTTGCGCTTCTGTCCTTCGATGCGGTCGCGTTCTTCCTGTTGCTTGCGCAGTTCGAGTTCGTAAAGCTGTGATTTTAATAACCGCAGTGCATTTTCGCGGTTTTTGAGTTGTGAACGCGTTTCCATATTTTCGATGACAATGCCCGTTGGAATGTGCTTAAGTCGTACAGCCGTTTCTACCTTGTTGACATTCTGACCGCCAGCGCCACTGCTTCGGAAGGTGTCCCACTCAATGTCGGCTGGGTTTATCTCTATATTAATGGTATCGTCAACCAACGGATACACGAACACTGATGCAAACGATGTATGTCGCTTGTGTGCCGCATCGTATGGCGAAAGTCGCACGAGACGGTGAACGCCGTTTTCGCCCTTGAGGTAGCCGTAGGCGTATTCGCCCGACAAACTCATTGTCACCGACTTGATGCCGACGCTGTCACCGTCCTGACGGTCGATGAGCTGCACCTTGTAGCCGTTGTCCTCGGCCCAGCGCACATACATTCGGTAGAGCATATCTGCCCAGTCGTTGCTTTCGGTGCCACCTGCACCTGAATTTATCGTAAGCACAGCATCAAGCACATCTTCCTCACCGCCAAGCATATTCTTGAGTTCGAGAGCCTCAATCACCGCGATGCACTTGTCGTATTCGGCATCCATTTCGGCCTCTGTGATGTCTCCAGCCTTGAAGAAGTCGTACATTACCTCGGTGTCATCGTATTTCGACGCTACGGCATCGTATTCGACCACCCATTTCTTTACATCGCTTATTTTTTTCAGGGTTGCTTCGGCAGTTTCGGGATTGTCCCAAAAATCGCCTGCTTCGGTTTTCTTGTTTTCGGTTTCAACAAATTCTCGCTTGGCATCTATGTCAAAGATACCTCCTCAGAGCCTCTACGCGCTTGCCGGCTTCTTTTATCTTCTCGAGTGTTACCATTAAATTAATTTTTGATGCAAAAATAAAGAAAATTTACGATTTACGATTGGTGATTTGATGATTAGCTTCGCTGATTTAAAAATTCGATAATTCGATGATTTGATTCAAGGATTTAATTGTAGCGACGTTGCGTGCAACATCTGCAATAAATTAAAAAATCATAAATTTTATTCGTAAATTATTGTTATTCAATCAAATCAAAAAAAGTTTAATTTTTTTTGATTTTCCCAGGCAACGAAATGGCGTCTTTTTTTGTCATATAATTGAAAAGCAAAAAAATAAAGTTATGAGAACCATTTTAGCAGCCATATTATTACTGATGGCATCCAGCCTAAGCTTCGCCACCGATATACTTATATCGGATGTGCCTGAAACAGATGCATTCCAGATTGACTGCGAAAGTTCGTCATCGGAAGCAACAACGACGACATATTTCTTCGACGACGGGGGAAACGGCAACTATATAGCAAGTCAGACCTACATAAGGACCATACAGTCGTCAAACGGCAGCATTATAAGCGTAAAGTTTGTAAATTTCAACCTTGCCAACGGCACCTTGCTTACCATAAAGGATGCTGTTACACGCGAAGTCCTTGTTGCCAACGCCACGGGGACATCGCTCAACGGACGAACCATCACTTCACATCATGGTGCGTTGCGTTTTATCTGGATTTCGGGTGAGACAAGGGGACAAGGTTTCAAGGCAAAGGTTTGGTGCGGAAGCCCCTGTCAGCAATTTACCACAACCATTACCTCCAACATCGACCCAACCGACACCGAAACAGGACAATATTACGACGTGTGTATGAGCACAGCCGTTGAATTTACCGCTCACAATGTTTTTTTTAACAACAATCAGGAATACGAGCAAACCGATGACAACCTTACATATAACTGGATGATTTTCAGCAGAAACGACACTTTGCGTTTCAATGATGCGGGGCGTACATTAAGCCATTCCTTTACCGAAAGCGGTGGCTATTATGTCATGTGTAATGCAATAGACAGCCGTGGATGTGCAAATCACGAAGTAAATACCGTGAGGGTGCGTGTTTCCATTCCTCCTACTTGGGAAAATGTACATTTTAGCCCTGACACTATATGTTCTGGTACCGAGGTTACGTTTACTGGTTCCCCGCACGTAGAGCCGTGGCGCGATGAAACTCCTAATGTACTTGGAGGAACAATAGCCCTTCCTGATGGAGAATATAGATGCTATCCAGGACAAATGGTTTTTACTCAATTTGATGAAGATGCTGTCATTAATTCTATTAATGATATTGAACGAATATATCTAAAAATGGAACACTCGTATATGGGAGATCTTTCTATTGTGGTACGATGTCCTAACAATCAGACTTGCTTGCTTAAAGCTTATTCGAGCTCAAATGGAACTATTTATCAACATTGGACTAATACCGGAGGAATAAACAATGCTGGGTCAAGCGGTGGTGGAAATATCCACCTAGGACTTGCACCCGATCCAAATTCGTCAAGCAGTCCATGTTATCTTACCCCAGGAGAAGGTTATGCCTATAATTTTACACCCACAGCAACACAGCCATTTGGATCCAACGGACCAACAACTCCTACCACATATACCGACCCTTGTGGCGAAACACAAACTAACAATGTATTAGACCCGGGTGATTATGCAACCTACGAAAGTTTGGAATCGCTTATTGGATGTCCATTATATGGTGTATGGAGTATAAATATTTGTGATCAACTTTATATTGATAACGGCTACCTTTTAGAATGGGGTATTTTTTTTAATGAGGATTTATATCCAGATGATGTGTGGTATTATGGACCAACATATACTTTTGGTCCGGGAATGGGTTGGGCAGATGGTCACTGGTTCTTTCTTAGTACAGGTCCGGATATAAATGGAAACGGACATGACCATATTCCATCTGGTAGCGAAATGTACGATACAAATACAATTAATACAAAAAATGGTTCAATGAGTCAACGCGACAATGACGAACCAATTGTTACTATGGTTGACCGGCCACAAAATCCTAATCCGGATGATCCCGTACTTGTCCCATACACATTTTATGCTACCGATGATTTCGGTTGCACCTACGATACAACCGTAACAGTCTATGTCCTGCCAGCTGGCGATCCTTCGTGCTGTGAAACACCAACTCCCGAAATATCAGTATCGAACGCAATGCCCTGTACCAACAGCGTAACACTCACAGCCAGCAACTTCGATCTTCCGTCCAACACTGGCGAGTGGACATATACTGGTCCTGGCACAGCAATCTTTACTGCTTCCGACCTGCCGCAGACAGAAGTTTCGGTTAACGTTTACGGCGAATATACTTTCTATTGGCACGAGTACTATATGGGCAACCAGGCTTGTTCGGGCGAGGCAAGTGTTATAGTAAACTTCGCTCCCGAAACGGACGCTACGCTTGCATCCATAAGTGACCGCTGCCGTTCGGGCGAACTGATTGAACTTTCGGCTTCCGATTACGGAACTTTTACTTGCACACCACCAACACCTGCTTTCAATGCCGAAGTCCATACCTTTGTCCCTGCACTTGCAGAGCCGGGTGTATATACCATAACAAACGACCTCGGCGGAGCGCGATGTGCAATTTCATCGCTTAGCAGCCAGACATTTACCATCTACGATGAAATCACGGTGTCGAACCGCGCAGAAATCTGCACATCGTCGGAAAACGGGACTGTCGAAGTTAGATTCGATGTCAATGGCTTGTCCGACCCTGACAATCCACCGGCATATTCCATCACTGGCGGTTACAGTTCAAATGGTTCGGCTATGATAAACGTTGATGAAATTGATAGAAATCAGCCTCAATACATTTTGTCGGCACAAGGACCGATTGAATATTCGTTTTTGGTTTCCGACGAGCACGGATGCAGCAATGTAAATATACAGGGTAACTACGAGTGCGACTGTCCCAACTATGCAGGAACATTTGTCGACTACGGTGCTAAGATTATGTGTACTGGCGAGGCCTATTGGCTACAGCGCGGACATACTGAAAATCACGGTCACAACGGCAATCAGGTCGATACCGCCCGAAATGCCGTTTTCTCCTACATTGTATGCACAAATCCGAGCGACATACATACCTCGTTTGTTACAGAATTGCCAGGTTCCACCGAAGCCATATATCTTTCCACCATTAACGGGCAAAACAATAGGCAATATTACCTTGTGGCGGTTGTAGGTTTCGGGTCGGGACTTAACGCCTGGGGCAACGGATGCCGTTCCGTATCACAGCCAGTGCCACTTATGTGGAAAGAATCGCCACATCCATCGGTTACAGCAGCCGACACCTGTGGTTTGGTGATGAGGCTTCACGGTTCGCAACCGCCTGACGGCACATACGGCTATTGGACAGCAACTGCACCAGAAGGCGTTGAAAACTATAGCTATACGACAATAGCCAACACTACAAACAACTCACCCGACGCAATTGTTCTTGTAAATGCACCCGGTGCAGCCACTTTCGCATGGAACATTGTAAACTCTGAATGTACAGGCAGTGCAAGTGCAACATACGACTTCCGTCGTGTGCCGACACCAGAAGCTGGTCCCGATATTACCGTCTGCGGTGTACAGGCAGAAATAACTGGAGCTAATCCTACAATTCCAGAAATTGTTGGCTCTTCGCTACAATGGACTGGCGTTGGCGTTGTTATGAGTGATGCTAGTAGTATTCAAACTATGGTCAATGCAAATGCTGGTGGTACTTACGTATTAACTCTTACCGAACGCAACGGAGAATGTGTCGGAAGTGACAATATGCGAATAACTTTCGTCAATATTCCTGCGCCAGCAACCACTACCAACGTCGATACCGTTTGCGGTCACGTCGGCGAGCTACAGGTTTACAATACCAATCCGTCAAACGAGGGCAGATGGACTGCATACGATACGAACGGTCAAGTACTTCCTTCGGTTATCTACAACAACTACAACAACCCGCAGTCGCCAAGTAGTGACCGCTATCCGCACTGCTTCGTAACCGTACCGATACCCAACGACCAAAGTGAAGTGGAATATGTCTTCAAGTGGACTGAAGCTATAGACGACCCCAGGCTTCCAGAAGATGCTGACTGCCAAGGTGAAGCAATAAAGCGAATGGTGTTTAGGAAAGTGCCTGTCGTCAGCGTACATCAGTGCGGTTCGACTGGCAATAGCGTTGCTGTCTGCGGCAACAGTGTTGAACTATGTGCCGAGACACTGGCTTCCGAAGGTTATACCGACTTTTCGTGGGTTTGCAAGGAAATTGCTGGACATTTCTCCGATTATCTTAACAGCACCACCACATTTACTCTTGATAGCACCGTGCAAATCAATAGTTTCCAAGATGTTGACTTTTTCTTCATCGGCAGAAATGGAAACTGTATGTCGATAGACACTATGCATGTGAGATTCTTGCAGAAGCCTGTTGCAAATGCAGGTATCGACCACGTCGCCTGTGGCAATAGTTACGAACTTAATGGAGCATGGGGTCTGCAACCAAGCGACGACTACATACCTACTTGCCAGTGGACTGTGGGTGATATGCCAAATCCAGATGCACAGGTCGTATGGACAAACACACCGCACGACAGCATTGTAGAAGGCGTTCAGGTGAGTGACTACGGCATATACACCTTCATTGTCAGGGAAATGAATACTGCAGGTGATGCAGCAACTTGTTTCGACATTGATACTGTAACGGTAGAATTTATGGAGATGCCAAATGTTAATGCTGGTTCTGATTTTAGTGTCTGCGGACTTGATTTCCAACTTCATGCAATCTCATCGCATTCCGAAGGTGACAATATTTCTGGAGTATGGACAAGCATGAGCGGCGGTGAAATGGCGTTTGCCGACCGTAACGACCCGAATACAACAGGTCATTATTCGGCATACGGCACGGCAGTTTTCAGGTGGATGGAAACAAATCATCCTCACATTGAAACAGAAAACGAAGAAACCTGCTCTGCATCAGATGAGGTTGAAGTAACATTCTACGAACAACCTTCGCCCGTGATAAGCATGAACGAAGGCGATACAATAGCATGTGGACTTACATTTGCGTCTCTGCGTGCCGAAAATCCTGGAGATGGTATAAGTGGTTTCTGGTACGAAGTTAGTCCATCAACACAGTTCGGTCCAAACAATTCAACATGCTATAGCAATGTTACAGATGTTAGTGTTGCTAGCTACGGCAAGCATGATTTCTACTGGATTGAATACACAGGTCCAGAAGATAACCAACGTTTCTGCAAGGACACTGCTGGTCCGTGGACAATCGATTTCATACAGCAGCCAACAGCTCAGATTCGTGATACTTCGAGGACTTTCTGCTCGTATTCTGGAATGCTATGTGCTGACTTCAACGGTGTAGGTGAAGGAAGATGGTCAACAGATGCAAATTCCTATGTTGTGACCTTTGAGGACAGGACAAGTCCTAGTACTATGGTATATACTACTGTGCTAAATAGCGGGAATACGCAGAATCCGTACTATGATATTTACTGGACAGTACAAAATACGGAATATTGTACCGACAAGGATACAATAAGGGTGATTTTTGCTGCGGTTCCGTCGGATTCTATAAAGGTAATTCCGCCTAAATGCTTCGGCGAAACGGCCATTCTTACAGCTTACGATGACATGCTTTCAATCTACGACTGGGACTTTGACAACGGCAACATTGATTCCGTACAGACTAATGCTGTTGCAGGCGAATACCGTGCATTCGTACATTGGGACGACAGAACAACAAGCCACATTGTAGGACTTACAGCAACCAACTTGTGGGGATGCAGTTCGAGTATCGGCAGAGCAATTGTCGAAGAGCCTGATTTCCCCGAATATAGCTACAATATAATAAACGATACCTGCGCATTGGGGAAGGGCGGAATTGAGTTCATCGACACAGCAGGAATTTTCGCATTCTATTGGATTGACACCACGGCTGGACCAACCGTAACCAACCCTAACGGCTATGCTATAACCGATTTGCATATATACGGCATTCCTGCAGGATACTATACCTATCGCTCTGAATATCAAACATCCAACATCGAATACATAGAAGCTTACCGTAGGTATTTCGGCACTGCACAATGCTCCGACTTCCCCGAGTTCGAGGTTAGCTCAATAGGTGTGATTGAGGCTGAAATAGAAATTTCGGCAGAGGTTGTTGGTAATCTCGTAGCACCAGAGGCTAATGCAATATTCTACAACACAACAAATTACGACAACCTGAGCAATCGCGTTTGCGAATGGCATTTCGGTGACGATGCGATTGAGAGAAAATGTGATTCAGTAGTAGAACACATCTACATCGATCCTGGATGCTATGAAGTATATCTTGTGGTTATGAACAGGGATATTCCAGAATGCCGCGATACTGCAATGCTTGACGAATGTGTATTCGTTGACAAGGAGAGCAAGCTCGAAGTTCCGAACATCTTTTCTCCCAACGGTGATGGTCTCAACGAATATTTCCAAGTGAACGGCCAGTCCATAAAGGCTGAAACATTCCACGGCATAATTATGAACCGACACGGACAAGTCATTTTTGAGTGGACCGACTGGGAGAAAGAAGAGTCTGGCTGGGATGGAAAAATAAAAGGTTCGACAAATGCAACTCCGGGCGTTTACTACTATATCATCGAAGCAGAAGGCATGGACAAAACTCTATACAATATGGAAGGAGCATTTCATTTAGTGAGATAATCCCCATGTTTATTGTGAAACCCTATGGGAAAACGATGCAGATTGTCTTTATTAAAGTCCTAGGCGAATTTGATTCAACTCACATTTACACAATTTTACAATCTTGCCAGAGATTGTAAAAGGATAAAGACATCGAATCGTGGAAATGATTCTGTAGGGTTCTCACTTTTTGCGGTTGATTCACTTTTTATAATACAGGCTGTTAACAATTGAACAAATCCGCAGACTGAGCCTGTCGAAGTCAAGATGACGAAATGATATAATATACATTAACCTTACCCTTCGACAGGCTCAGGGTGCGAACGAGGACAGAGATTTGTTTTTAAATGAAATAGCCGAGGCTTACATTGCTTTACGCAAAAAAAACTTTCGTTAATCTTATTTATTTCGCCTTACAGATAATTTGAAAAAATGCTATTTCAAATGCAAAAAATAATTCGTAACTTTGAACGGAAATTTTTTTATTTTTTAGATTGTTGATTTATAGGCAAAAACAATAAAATATATAATGGGAAGAAAGATTAAATTCTGTTTAGTTTACAGGGATATGTGGCAGTCGGCTGGAAAATATGTTCCACGCATTGACCAGTTGAAAGAAGTTGCTCCGGCAATAATTGAAATGGGATGTTTCTCGCGTATTGAAACCAATGGCGGTGCATTCGAACAGGTTAACTTGCTTTATGGCGAAAATCCGAACAAAGCCGTCCGCGAATGGACAAAGCCTTTCAACGAGGCAGGAATACAGACAATGATGCTCGAACGTGCATTGAACGGGTTGCGTATGTATCCGGTTCCGGCAGATGTTCGTCAGTTGATGTACAAGGTCAAGAAGGCTCAGGGAGTTGATGTAGTACGTTCGTTTTGCGGTTTGAACGACACGCGCAACCTCGAGCTGTCGGTAAAGTATGCCAAGGAGGCAGGTATGATTTCGCAGGGAGCGCTCAGTATTACCCACTCGAAGATTCACACTGTTGAATATTACATGAAGGTGGTTGACAAGCTTGTGGAATTTGGTGCCGACGAAATTGGTCTTAAGGATATGGCTGGTGTTGGTCGCCCTGTTACTTTGGGTAAACTTACGAAGGCTATCAAGGACAAGTATCCTCACATAATAGTTCAGTATCACGGACACTGCGGACCAGGTTTCTCGCCAGCTTCGATGCTCGAAGTTGCACGAAATGGTGCCGACATCATTGATGTCGCCGTTGAGCCGCTGTCGTGGGGAAAGATTCACCCCGATGTAATAACAATCAGGGAAATGCTTTATGATGCAGGTTTCGATGTTCCCGAAATCAATATGAATGCCTACATGAAGGTTCGTACTCTCAACCAGAAGTACATGGACGATTTCTTGGGCTACTTCATGGAAATGAAGAACAGGCAGAGTTCTTCGTTGCTTGTAAGGTGCGGTCTTCCGGGAGGAATGATGGGTTCGATGATGTCCGACCTCAAGAGTATGCACAGTGCTATCAATGTGTCGTTGCAGCAGTCGGGTAAACCTACGGTTTCGATTGACGACCTTTTGGTTCAGCTTTTCGAAGAGGTAGAATTTGTTTGGCCTAAGCTTGGCTATCCACCACTGGTAACACCTTTCAGTCAGTATGTCAAGAACATAGCTCTTATGAACATCTATGCAATGTCGGCTGGTCAGCCTCGTTTCTCGATGATTGACAAGGACAGCTGGAATATGATTCTTGGTCGTATGGGTAAGCTTCCTGGCGAACTTGCTCCAGAGATTGTGGAACTTGCAAAGTCGAAGGGTTACGAATTCTTCACTGGCAATCCGCAGGACGAATATCCCGATGCACTTGAATCGTATCGTCAGGAAATGATGACAAAAGGCTGGGATTTAGGTCAAGATGATGAAGAATTGTTTGAGCTTGCAATGCACGACCGTCAGTACCGCGACTACAAGAGCGGTTTGGCAAAGAAGCGCTTCAACGAAGAACTTGATGTTGTTAAGAATAAGGAGAACAAAGTAATTCAGGTTGAGGACGACAAGGATCCGAAGATTAAGAAAATCAAGTCGCCAGAAACAGGTAGGTTGTTGTTCGCCTTCATTTCTGACCAGTACAAGGTTGGCGACCAGATTTCGGTGGACGAGCAGTTATTCTATGTTGAGTCGAACACCAACTACGAGGTTGTCATATCCGAATATGCCGGAACTATCGGTAAGCTTTATTGTAAGCAGGGAGACTGGGTTCATGAGGGCGATACGATTATGACAATTGTAACAGAATAAATATTTTTAAAGAGTTTATGCGGCTGCTGCTACGTTTGTAGCGGTAGCCGTTTTTATTTTTGTCTATGATCTGATTTGTCGTGTAGTCAAATTAAGCATGGAAAATTGGGGGATTGCTGTTTTTTTTGTATGTTATTTATTCTGTCTTGCCTATATATTATATATAGGTATATCCATTTTTCACTAGTTTGCGATGTGTATTTTATCGTGTCTTAAAGAAATAGGCTATGCCTAGATAGGTATATTTTCTTTCACTTTTCCGAAACCGCGCGAAGAAAATGACGTTATGGTGCTTGTTAGGGTAGCCTGAAAAGGCAAAAAAGGAGGTGTTTTTAGCTGAATTTTTGTAAAATTTCAACAAAAATTGCCTTTGTAATACATTTATAGTCAATGCATTATAAAATTCACATAACTTTTTTGAAAAAAAAGTGAAAAAAGTTTTGGTGGTAATGAAAAATGCTATACTTTTGCAATCCCAAACGATGAGGGACGGATGTGATCCGGAGGGCATCGGGCGGGAAAAAAAGTTCTTTGAAAGATTGACAAGTAGCAAAAGATAAAGACAGGTTAACAACTTTGAAGATTCTAATAGAGTTTATTCAGGGA
>JAFZRE010000022.1 GCA_017620015.1 Bacteroidales bacterium
GAATTGAAACCATTTGTCGTGTCAACCTCAATTAAATAGCCAGTAATCCCTGATACGCTACTCCATAGCAAGTTTACTGATGTCGTATTACTGAGAGTTGCACCGTTGGAGGGGCTATATAATGTAGGAGAGTCAATGGCAAACAGATTACTGACAATCAATATCATTATAAATAAAACAGCAAAAAATCTTTTCATAATCATAAAGTTAATGGCATTTATAATTTATATTTCTACTGCAAAAATACATTTTTTTTCGATACTACAATGCTACGGAACATTTTAGGATGAAAAATGCATACAAATCCACAACCTATGTAGGGTGATTTGGGTTGGTTCAAGGGGTTCGGATGAGACGCAATATTTTGCGTCTGCACAATTATTTTTCTTATTGTCGGTAAAGAAAAACGCATTACATTTGCGATAAATTCAATTGAAGTTATGGATAACAGCAAAAACAAGGTTACGATTGCGGCAAAGTCAAATGTAGGAAACACCGAGTATCGTTTCAACATCGACTTCTATGTGTTCCAGTACGATGGCGAATATGTGGCTTATTGTCCGTCGCTCGACATTACCGAAACCGGCGAAACTTACAGCCAATGTATATGCAGTTTCTATGAGAAATTCCAGATATATGCCGAATGGTGCATTGAGCACGGTACGCTCCTTGATGACCTGCGGAATCACGGATGGAAAATCCTCAAGACAGAATTAAGGCCTCCGTCATACAAAACGCAGATGGGCAAAGCGGAAATGAAAAGACTGTTCGACAGCAATGTGAACTTCGAACGCATTGTTTCTCCAATGAGAGTTGCGCTGTGAAAAAGTTGTCGAACATATCGTTAAGTGAACTTAGACTAGTATTGACACAGTTGGGGCTGTCGAAGGAACGCACAAAGGGCGGACACGAAATCTGGTCGAAAGAAGGGCTTTGCAGACCTGTAACATTCCAGACACACAAAGACCCCGTTCCCGAACTGGTGATAAAGAACATAATCCGCGATGTGAATATTACTCGCGACCAATTCCTCGAAATACTGGAAGAGATATAGGAGTGGATATGCCTACGGCGTTTGAATGGCTACGCCGTTTCTCGCTGACGCGGTTTGAATGGGCTAAAGCCCGTTTCTAGGGTTAGGAGTGCCCTGTCGGACGAACGGCGAAGTCCTCAACGAAGTTATATCTGACAAATCTTTTCAAATTCAACAAATAAATTTGAAAGATTTGTGTTGATTTGTATTATTTCTCGCGTAGCGACTACCATGAGGTTTTAATGACTACGCGGTTTCTGGGGTTATGTGGGCAACCTAAATTCACTTGCCTATATTTCAATCATTCTTTTACAATCATTTTTTTAGAATGATTGTTTTGCAATGATTGAAATTGTCAATTGTTCATTGTCCATTATCAATTATCAAATATGTTTTCCGCCACAATTTCTGCAACATCCTTCACCTGCAATGTAGTAGCGTGATTGAATGCCTTCTTGCACATAGGGCAAGCGGTTGCAATCAAGTCGGGATTTTTATCCATAAGGCTTTCGACCGCTGCATCGCGCACCTTGGTCTGCTGTTCCATTGTAAGCACAGTGCTACCCAAATTGAAACCACAGCACAAACTCTTTTCCCTTTCGTTCTTCGCCTTCACCAAGGTTGATACCGACTTCAGAACCTCGCGCGGCTCGTTGTAAATTCCGCATCCGCGACCAAGTTCGCAAGGATCGTGGTAAACAACCTTCAAGTCGTCCTTGCGCAGTTTCAACCTACCCGACTTTATAAGTTCAGCAATGTATTCGGTGTGATGCATAACCTTTATCGGCAGATTGTACTCCTTAGTGAACGACTGATAGCATATCGGGCACGATGTCACCAGCAGTTTTGCCTTCGACTTTATTATCATGCTCTGGTTCTTCAGGCGCAAGTCCTTGGCCTGCTTCAGGAATCCCTGTTGCAACAACGGTCGTCCGCAGCAAATTGTTCTGTCCTTGTCCATGTACCAGTATTTCTGGTCAACGGCCTCGAAAATCTTTTCCATAGCCTCGGTAATGCCCGGCGTAAGATGCGACATACATCCGCCGAAATACAAAACTCGTCCCACCGAATTGAAAGCCTGAATATTGTCGGCATAACTATAGTTGCCAGAAGCATCAAGGGAAGTCTCCTTCGTCCTAACCTGACGGCGAATTGTCATAAGGTCGAGACCTACAGGACAATCGGACGAACAACGCTGGCACATCAAGCACTGGTTTGCAACCTCCTCGGTTCCGCGCTTGTAGCGAATGTCGCGCAGCAAATAAACAGACTGCACACCCTGCACGCCCAATTCCTTGTCCATAGGGCAGTTGTCGATACAAATACCGCAACGCGAGCACGCGCTCAATTCGTACTTTGTAAAACCTGTATGCTCATCGCCTTCGGTCACGCCCATACGACGGAAGAAAATAAGGAAAACCTCGGTGAAAATGTGCATGTAACGCGAGAACGGCAACGAAACAAAGAACACAGCCAAGCAGATGGAATACATTGTCCATAAAGCAATTTCGACATACTCGTGGTATATCGGAGCGAACAAATTTCCCAACGCCTGTGTCATAAATCCGCCATTGCCGTAATATGCAGCCGTATAACTTTCAGCCAGAAGTCGCAACGGGAAAATGAACCACAGCGAGAATTTTGCAAAACGGTCGAACAAAACATGCTTGGTAACACGGCGCATTCCTACAATCTTGGAGTACACCATCTTTATCACAGCCAACGTTACACCCGAAAGCACAACGAGAAGCAAAGCATCCATTATGTGCGCGAAAATACGGCTCATTTCTGTCGTATGCTCATGCACGAAGAACCTATAGAATATCGCCACCCAGAAAGGTTTCGACCCGCTTACGCAAAGTTCCGCCTCGATAGCGCCGACCAGAATCAGCAAAAACCATCCGAAGGCAATACTGCTGTGCATATATCCCAAAACCAGGTTACGCCTGAAAACCTTCCTGTGGAACAGACATTCCATCACAGCCTCCCATATTGCAGGGATGAACTTCAGCGACAGGATATTTTTCTTCACCTTCGAACGCTGAACCCTATCGAAAGACCTGTACCACCTTATGTACTTGAACACGCAAATTCCAAGCAAGACAAACGCCCCAATCACGAAAGGCAGTACAAACGGATTGAAATATTTCATAATCACTTGCTGTTTTTAGTTAATATTCTCCGCATAGCAACCACCGAATTACGAAGGTTGACCTCGCGCGGACATACCAAAGTGCATTTTCCGCAAAGCATACATTTCTCAAGTTGCTTGGCCAGCCCATCGTACTGACCTTGCATAAACTGAGTCTTAATCTTGCGGATGTTGAAATCGGAGAACTGCTGAGCCGAGCAAGTTGCCGTACATCCACCGCAATTTATGCAGACCATGAACGACGGCACAATTTCTTTCAGTTCATCAAGATGGGAAAAATCCACTTGGTCAAGGTCAATCGACCGTGTCTGCGATATTGAAAAGCCGAACTTTCTCATTTTTCCTCCTTCAATGTTTTCAACAAGTCCATACCGCCGGTAACCTCGAAAATTTTCCTTACCTCTTCAAGGTTTTCCTCACGTATCTTACGCAATGCTCCAGGTCCGTCGCCATGATAGTTGGCACCAAGTTTCGGCGCAACAGCCTCAATGTTATTCACATACCACTCCCAAATCGGTCCCTGCTCCTGATGAAGTTCGGGTTTTACCTTATCGGGGTGAACACAATATCCGATTTCGAGGATATTGTTTCCAACTGTCTCTGCCAGACGCTTCTCCTGCTCGGCAATGCGCTCGTCCATATAGCCAAGCTTGATGGCCACCTGTCTGAGCACGAGTATCACCTCGGCGGGCACATTCTGGCGCGGACAGCGCGTCTTGCACGACAGGCACTGACCGCAATACCAAATCATATCGGAGCGAAGCAACGCCTCAATCTCGTTTTCGTCCTTGCGCTGAACGATGTCGCAAATCCGACGTGGGTCGTACTGGAAAAACTCGGCAGCAGGACATATTGCCGTGCATATTCCGCAGTTCATGCATGCCTTGAGAGCATCCTCAAAACGCGCATCCTGCATCAATAGGTCATATAAGTTTCCCATAGTTAGTCGTTAGTCTTTTTAGTTTTTAGTCGTTAGTTCTTAGTTTTGGAGTCGTTAGTCTTGTTGTTAGACGGATAGCGCTTTTGAGATACACTGCAAAGATGCTTTATGAGAGAGTTTAGCATTTTGCCAACTTCATTTACCTGACTCAACAACGGTGCTACTTCGGACTGGGTAAAATAACCTACTCTTACCGACAACTGCAATTGTGTTTCCAATTCAAATAATGAGTCTAATGCATACCTCAAGAAATGAACATTTTCACCATCGTTCTGCCGCCCGTTACCTTCGGCAATATTGGATGGAACGGAAACTGCCGAACGGCGCATCTGGTCACCCAACGAATATAATTCTTCCTTCGGCAACCGCTTTACAAGCCCATACAGCATTTCGGTCATATCCATTGCTTTCTGCCAAACTAACAAATCCCTATAACCTTCGCTCATCCCTAATTATTTATAGTTTGCATTTTTACTTTTTTCTCTAGGTAACGATGCCATACCATATCGAAGTATTCTTCCACCGACATCAATTCGCTTTCAGATGTTTTAGCAAGACCATCCTTGTTTCCTATGTATGCACCTGTTTCCATAAAATCTTCCTATAATTTAACCTTAAACATTCCCATAACCTTGAACAAGAACCTTGGCAAAGGCTTTTCGCGGTTGCGCTTGAGCATATTGATGTTCCAGCCCAATTTCTTCATTACGGGAATCTTATGTGTTTCAACAAATTCTATCAGAGTGCCGTCGGGGTCTTCGATGTAGGTGAAATGTCCGCTTGCCTCGCCCATATCGAAACGCTCGTTGTTGGGACAACTGTCCACTGTGAACGGAAAGCCTTTCGACTCGCAGAACTTACGCAATTCCTGCATGTTGGTAATATCGAAGCACAACTGAATGAAACCAGGATCACCCCAATAGCGGCCTTCGAAAATCTTTCTCGGCTGGCGCTCCAATGCTACCACAAGTTCAATGCTACTGCTTCCCATAAGTTCTGCAAAAGCACCCTTTGGCTTGCGCGACGACCTAAGCAATACACGACGGTATTTCTGGTTTCCGCCATTCATAAATGCAAAGTCATCGAAAACGCCAGTCTCATCATAAACAACGGTATCGTAACCAAGCACATCGCGGTAAACCGAGAATGCACGCTCGATGTCGGTAACGCCAATCATAGCACCAACCGTTCCGCCCGACAAACGCTTTTCATCAATGAAAACATAGTCGTCCTCAACAACCTGGAAATAGTTGTTCCACGGGTCTTTTACAATAAAAGTATCCTTTCCTTCGGGAGTCTTGGCAACATCGCTAATCTTGTCGTACTTGGCCTTCAACTCAGCGTGATAAGCCTTTACATTACGGCTTTTAATCTTTGCTGCGAAAATTCCAAGGTCGCCAACCTGCACATCGAAAGCAATAGGTTCGGGCTTGCGCTGTGAGTACTGCCATATTTCGAATCCGCCACCACCCTGCAAGTTTACTGCTATGCAGGCGTGACGCTTCTGCGGCTGGTTTCCAGTGTAAGGAAGCATGCGTTCTGCAACGGTGTCATCTTCCAGAATCTTAACATTCATCTGAAACATTTCGATGTACCATTTCCACGATTCGTGAAAGTTTTCGGTACCAACACCAACCTGCTGTATTCCTGATATAAAGTAATTTTCCATTGTATTCTTATTTGTTTCTACGTTTCACGTTTCTAAGTTTCTTTGGCTTCGCCGTTTCTGTTGAGACGCAAAATTTTGCGTCTGTACAACCGTCTGTTAGCCTTTAAGCCTTTTCTTCTTTTAGCCAATCCTTTTACATCGCCTTTATATTCCTTGCTATTCTCGCTGCCAGTCCAGGAAACCAACGCTTGATGTGTACCATTATCAGCTCCTTGCCTCCGACAAGCACCTCCCGCTTCTTGCGGTAAATGGCATTCACAATCTTGCGTGCCGCCTTCTCCGATGTTATTCCACCAGCCTGACCTGCGTCCATCTTGCCGTGCGGAGTGCCGTCCTTTTCGAGCGCATAAAGCGAAATGTTGGTCTGAACACGACCGGGGCAAACAAAGGTAACGCGAATATTGTCGTTGTAGCACTCCGCCTGCACCGTCTCAAAGAAGCCGTAAAGTGCAAACTTCGATGAACTATAAGCGCAACGTAGCGGAAAACCGAATTTTCCTGCAATGCTTGTAGTAACGGCAATCTGTCCGCCACCAGCAGAAATCATCTTCGGCAGCAATGCCTTTGTGATTGTAACAGGAGCAAAATAGTTGACAGTCATCACCTTGTCGATTACCTCCATCTGCGAATCGATGGTATTAGACCTCTGACTGATGCCTGCATTGCAGAAGAAAATGTCAATTTTTCCGAACATAGACCAAGCCTTTTCGGCAACCGCTTCAAGTGTTTCGAGTTGCGACAAATCTGCTGGCAAAACCTCTGCCTTTGGAGCGCCATTGGCAATGCACTTTTCGCGCACCGATGCAAGCGCCGATTCGTTACGCGAAGTAAGAATAAGACTTGCGCCTTCGGCAGCCATGCGGTAGGCTGTCGCCTCGCCTATTCCCGACGAAGCACCGGTTATCCATACTATTTTGCCAGCAAAGCGATGTTTCATAGTTTTTATTAATCGGCTCCCTGAGCTTGTCGAAGGGCTGCCGAAAACCACATTGTTACATTTTAGAATACCTTCACTTCGACTCCGCTCAGTGGGCGGTATTTTTCGACAGGCTCAGGGTGCGATAATTTTATTTTGCATCAACCTCCGCCTTGAAATCCTTTGCTCTTGCAGCACCTTCGCCAGTGTTTATGAGAACGGTCTCACCATTTCTGATACGACCTTCCTCGAGAGCCTTGTAGAAGCCAGCAAAGCAAACTGCACCTGCAGGACCGAAGTAAACACCCTTTTCGTTCTTTGCAATGCGTGCATAGTCGGCAATCTGCGATTCCTTAATGCGTACAAAGCAACCGTCGCTCTTGCGTACTATCGGAGCCACCAATGGATACATTCCCGGATTTCCAGCCGAAAGTATCGAAACCTTTGTCTGTGGATTGTCAATTACAGGATAATCTTTTTCGTAACCATCAGCAAAATTGCTCTTAACGGCACGTTCCCAACCCTGTACCATCGGGTCGCAGGTGTCCTGCTGAACCAAAATCATGCGCGGCAACTTCACTTCGGGATACATTCCGCAAATTTCGCGTACACCCTTGTCAAGTGCAATAGGACCAGTACCGCCAGCAACTGCCTGAACATAAACATCGGGCATCTTACCAAGCTGACGCATAAACTCGAAAACCATAGTCTTCTTTGCCTCAACGCGTATCGGGTCGATGTTGCCAGCCGAAATCATCACCTTCTGCTCCTTGTGGAAGTTGGCTGCAACCTTCTTTGCTGCGCCGTAGTCGCCTTCGCAAACCACAAGGTTCTGACCGAGCGAACGGATTTCATCGATTGTGTCCTTGCAAACGCATTCGGGGACAAAAATATCGAACTTAACGCCAGCCTTTGCCAAGTACTTGCTGTAGGCAGTTGCTGTATTTCCACTCGATGCGAGGCAATATTCCTTTACTCCGTTCTCCTTGAACAGCGAAGCAGCCAACGAAGCAGCCACATCCTTGAAAGTATTGGTTCCTCCGTTGAGGTCGTTGCGGTAAACGTATGCCTTGCAGTCGATTCCATACTTTTCCTTTGCAAAGCGGTCGAGGAAATCCCAATGTTCCACAGGAATAGCACCCTCGCCAAAACTTACAATGTTCTTTTTGTCCTCGAGAGGCAAAAAGTCGAAGTAATGCCAAAAACTTTCAGGTTTTCCCTTGTAAAGTTCGGGAAGTGTCGAGTAGTCGGCATCGTATTTCACCTCAACATAATTGCTTCCACATTCTGGGCAAAGCTGGTCATTTTCAAACCATTCGGCGAAATTATTTATTACCGCACCGCATTTTTTGCATATTAGATTGTATTTCATACACTTATTACTTAAAGAAGGAAAAGCATCCCGAACCAATCAGGACACTTCTCCCCGTATTTTTACAAATAAAAATTACCTAGTGAAATTCAGCATTGGAGCAGGCTCATCGTACTTGCCGCTTGCCAACTTTTCCTTGATTTCCTTGAATGCATTCAACGTATAGTCAACATCCTCAATGCTATGAGCAGCAGTAGGGATAATACGGAAAATAATCATTCCAACAGGAATTACAGGATAAGTAACGATAGAGCAGAAAATCTTGTAGTTTTCGCGCAGGTCGTAAGCCATATTAGCTGCCTGATTTACACCGCCCATGATATGAACCGGAGTTACACAAGCCTCAGCGGGACCGATTGAGAAACCAAGGTTGCGGAAACCTTCCTGCAAACGGCGGGTTACTGTCCACAATTTCTTGCGAAGTTCGTCACCCTCGGCGCTGCGAATGATTTCGAGACGCTTCAAACAACCTTCTACTATCGGCATAGGAAGAGCCTTTGCGTAAATCTGCGAACGCATGTTGTAGCGCAGGAAGTCGATGATGTACTTCTTTGATGCAACAAAACCACCGATGCAAGCCATCGACTTTGCGTATGCACCTATATATATATCAATGTCATCCATTACATTGAAGTGCTCCGAAGTACCGCGTCCGTGTTCACCCATAACGCCAAAGCCATGAGCATCATCAATCAAAATGCGGAAATTGTATTTCTTCTTCAAAGCCACAATCTGGTCGAGGATACCAAGCGCGCCAGTCATACCGTAAACGCCTTCGGTGATAAGCAAAACGCCACCACCCTGTTCATCGGCAATCTTGCATGCAACCTGCAACTTCTTTTCGCAGCTTACAATATCGTTGTGCTTATATGAGAACGACTTACCAATATGCAAGCGCTTTCCATCGAGCAGACAAGCGTGAGCTTCAGCATCGAAAACTATCACATCGTGACGAGTCATAAGGCTGTCGATAACCGACACAATACCTTGATAGCCAAAGTTCATCTGAAAAGCAGCTTCCTTCTTTTCGAAATCGGCAAGTTCGCGTTCCAACTGTTCGTGCAATGCAGTGTGACCTGTGAGCATACGGCTTCCCATAGGATAAGCCAAGCCCCACTTTGCTGCGCCGTCGGCATCAGCCTTGCGAACTGCAGGATGATTTGCCAGACCAAGATAGTTATTCAAACTCCAGCATAATACTTCCTTGCCTTGGAACTTCATGTGAGGACCGATTTCGCCTTCCAACTTTGGAAATGTGTAATATCCTTCAAACTTTTCCCTGTACTGTCCGAGCGGACCGCCCGACGACTCGTGAATTCTTTCAAATATGTCTTTCATAAACAATCAGTTGGGTTCATTAATTCAATAAAAAACATCTTACTTTTCTTCAAACAAAGAACCCGATTCTGTCTGAAAAAAAGTCGTGCAAAGTTAATCCTTTTTTTCGTAACCGCATTTTTCACAAGTTAATTTTATCTAAATGCAAGGTTACGACATTTTATTTCGCATACTATACATATCTTTGCAAAAAAAAGATGAAGGATTTTGCCGCCATAGATTTCGAGACTGCCAACGGCGAACGTAGCAGTGTTTGCAGCGTTGGATTGGTAATTGTGCGCAACGGGGAAATTTGCGATTCGTTCTACAGTCTCATAAAGCCAGAACCTAACTACTACACATGGTTTTGCCAACGTGTACACGGGCTTGGACACGAAGACACCGACTCCGCCCCTATTTTTCCGGAGGTGTGGAAACAGATAGAACCCAAAATCGAAGGTCTTACGCTTGTGGCGCACAACAGCCCATTCGACGAAGGCTGCCTAAAAGCAGTTTTCCAAACATATTGCATGACCTACCCAGACTATGAATTCAAATGCACATGCCAAGCTGCGCGAAAATTTTTCGGATACAAACTGCCAAATCATCAGCTTCACACAGTTTCGGAAGCCTGCGGCTACATACTCGAAAACCACCACCATGCCCTAGCCGATGCCGAAGCCTGCGCGGCGATAGCGATGAAGATTCTGTAAAAAAGATCTAAAACTATAGGACAAAATCTCTTCTATCTTGTCTTTGCGTAGTTTGCATGTACCCTTCTTACTCTTTCGCGAAGCTGAAGCTTGTACTCGTTCCAGTCGGTAATGTTGCGACGGGCAACACCAGTTTCCATTGCAGCCTTTGCAACAGCAGGTGCTACACACTCAATTACACGCAAATCCAATGGTTTGGGAATTATGTATTCACGACCGAATTCAATCTTATCGACATTGTAAGCCTCGCAAACATAATCGGGAACTGGTTCCATTGCAAGTTCAGCCAAAGCATGTGAAGCGGCAATCTTCATTTCCTCGTTAATCTGGGTTGCACAAACGTCCAAAGCACCGCGGAAAATGAACGGGAAACCGAGAACATTGTTCACCTGGTTCGGATAATCGCTTCTGCCCGTCGCTATTATAACATCGGGACGAGCTTCCTTTGCATCTTCGTAGGATATTTCGGGAGTAGGATTTGCCATAGCGAACACCACCGGATCCTTTGCCATAGTCTTCATCATTTCCTTCGACACCACATTGCCAACGGAAACGCCAGCAAAAACATCAGCACCGACCATAGCCTCTGCCAAGGTGTGCAAGTCGCGTGTAGTTGCAAACTCACGCTTCTGCTCGGTAAGCTTCGGATTGTCAGCACGTACAACACCCTTGCTGTCGCAAAGAACTATGTTTTCACGCTTTACACCGAGAGTGCAGAACAGACGTGCACAGCTTATACCAGCCGCACCTGCCCCGTTGAACACAACCTTAACCTCGTCGATTTTCTTTCCAGCAATCTTCAGGGCATTGAGTAAAGCGGCACCCGAAATAATTGCAGTACCGTGCTGGTCGTCGTGGAAAACTGGAATGTTCATCTGCTTCTTTAGTTCGGACTCGATATAGAAACATTCGGGAGCCTTTATGTCTTCTAGGTTTATACCGCCGAATGTCGGTTCAAGCGACTTTACAATCTCTACAACTTTCTGCGGGTCTTTCTCGTCGATTTCAATATCAAACACATCAACATCAGCAAACGACTTAAACAACAAGCCCTTGCCTTCCATAACAGGCTTTCCTGCCTCGGGACCTATGTCACCAAGGCCAAGAACAGCAGTTCCATTGCTGACCACAGCCACAAGGTTTCCCTTAGCCGTATAGTCGTAAACTTTCTGCTTGTCGTCCTTAATTTCCAAGCAAGGCTCGGCAACGCCAGGTGTATATGCAAGCGACAAGTCCTTCTGAGTGCGGAAATCTTTTGTCGAAACAACCTCTATCTTTCCTTTCCTGCCTTGGCTATGATAGTCAAGGGCATCTTGTTTTGTGTATAAGCTCATCTTATTCGTCAACCGTGTTTATTTCGTTAATATTATAATCGTCAACATTGTGGCGCGACTCTTCCAGATTTTCAAGGCTTCTCCTATTGTTGAAAATATCCACTGCCATACGTATTGCGTTGCACATCGGCAGATAGTTAGCCTGATTCTTGCCGGCAATCTCGTATGCGGTTCCGTGTGCAGGCGAAGTGCGTACAATCGGCAAACCAGCGGTGAAGTTAACTCCGTCGTCGAATGTCAGCGCCTTGAACGGAGCCAGTCCCTGGTCGTGGTACATTGCAAGCACAGCGTCAAACTTCTTGAAATCGCCCGAACCGAAGAAACCATCGGCAGAATACGGGCCGAAAGCCAGAATGTCCTTTCCGCGAGCCTCGTTTATAGCTGGAATTATTATCGTTTCCTCTTCATTTCCAATAACTCCGTGGTCGCCACAATGCGGATTCAAGCCAAGAACTGCAATGCGCGGTTTACGGACAACAAAATCACGCTTGAGCGAATCGTTTAGGATTTCCAACTTTTCAAGTATCAGTTCCTTTGTCAAGTTTTTTGACACTTCCGAAATAGGAATATGTCCAGTAGCCACACCTACCCTCAAAGCCTCGCTACACATGAGCATCAAGCACTTGTCGGCATTGAACTGCTGTGCAAGATATTCGGTATGACCAGGAAAATTAAATCCAGCAGATTGTATGTTCCATTTGTTTATTGGGCCAGTCACAAGGATATCTATTTCATTGTTTTTCAGGTCTGTAACAGCCTTTTCAAGCGACTGGAACGATGCCAGCCCCGCAACTTCATTCGACTTACCAGACTCCACGCGAATATCTTCGCTATTGCAATTAATGACATAGATTCCAATGTTTTTTGCTTCTTCAGCAGAATTTATAGTAGTCGTATTCACATTGCTACCGAGATTCTTCTTGTAGTAGGCCAGAATTTTAGGAGAACCATAAATAATTGTCACTGCATTTGGAATGTTCTTCATATCAATCAGCGACTTGAGTATCACTTCGTAACCAATTCCGTTAATGTCACCTGGAGTAAATCCAATCTTTATTTTAGTCATAAACTTATGTTTTCAAAATTTTGGTGCGAATATACAATATTTTAATTGAGATTACATAAATTGATGTGCTATTTTTTTGAACAATATGGACAATTATTCATCAAAAAAAAGTTGTTATATCCCACACGATTGAGTAATTTTGCGCCACTAAAAAATTTGAACTATGTATAGAACTCATACCTGCGGGGAATTGCGCCTCGCAAATGCAGGACAAGAAGTTACATTGAGCGGTTGGGTACAGCGCGTACGCGACAAAGGTGCGCTGATTTGGATTGACCTCCGCGACAGATATGGCATCACTCAGCTTTTCCTTCAGGATGGCGTTAGCGACCCGAAGCTTATCGAACAGGCTCGTTCGTTCGGACGTGAATACGTTTTACAGGCAAAAGGCACTGTTGTAGAACGCGAATCGAAGAACCCCAACATGCCAACTGGCGAAATCGAAATTAAGGTTTCCGAATTCAATCTGCTGAATGCCAGCAAGGTTCCGCCGTTCACAATTGAAGATGAAAGTGACGGCGGCGACGACCTTCGTATGAAGTACCGTTACCTCGACCTTCGCAGAAATCCAGTGCGCCGCAACCTCGAACTCCGTCACAACATGGCAATTCTTGTTCGCAACTACCTAAGCAACTTGAATTTCCTTGAAATAGAAACCCCATTCCTTATCAAATCGACACCAGAAGGCGCACGTGACTTTGTAGTTCCGTCGAGAATGAACCCAGGCGAATTCTACGCTCTGCCACAAAGTCCGCAGCAGTACAAGCAATTGCTTATGATTGCAGGTTTCGACCGCTATTTTCAGATTGTACGCTGCTTCCGCGATGAAGACCTCCGTGCAGACCGTCAACCAGAATTCACTCAGATCGACTGCGAAATGTCGTTTGTTGAGCAAGAAGACGTGCTCAACACTTTCGAAGGATTGGCAAAGCACCTATTTAAAGAAATAAAAGGTATAGAATTCGACAAGTTCCCGCGTATGACTTGGCACGACGCAATGAAATACTACGGCAGCGACAAGCCAGACATCCGTTTCGGAATGAAATTTGTTGAACTTAACGATGTTGCCAAGGGCAAAGGATTCGGTCTGTTCGACGGTGCTGAACTTGTTGTCGGTATAAACGCTGAAGGCTGCGCAGAATACACCCGCAAGCAACTCGACCAGCTTACCGAATTCGTTAAGCGTCCGCAGGTTGGTGCTGGCGGAATGGTTTACATCAAGTACAATGCCGACGGTTCGTTCAAGTCATCGGTCGACAAGTTCTACAATGCCGACGATTTGAAGAAGTTTGCCGACAAGTTCGGTGCAAAGCCTGGCGACCTTATGTTGATTCTCTGTGGTCCGGCAATGAAGACTCGCAAGCAGTTGAACGAACTCCGTCTCGAAATGGGCAACCAACTAGGACTTCGCGATCCGCAGAAGTTTGCTCCATTGTGGGTAATCGACTTCCCGCTTCTCGAATGGGACGACGAAACTCAGCGCTACTACGCTATGCATCACCCGTTTACCGCTCCAAAGCCCGAAGACGAATATCTGCTTGACGATCCGTCGAAATGGGGAGAAATCCGCGCAAATGCATACGACATAGTAATGAACGGCTGCGAAGTCGGTGGCGGTTCGATAAGAATACACGACAGAGTATTGCAGAACAAAATGTTCCACACTCTTGGCTTCACCGACGAGCAGGCACAGGAACAGTTTGGCTTCCTTATGGGCGCATTCGAATATGGTGCTCCTCCTCACGCTGGTCTTGCATTCGGTTTCGACCGTCTTTGTTCGATATTTGCCGGCGCCGACAGCATCCGCGACTTCATCGCCTTCCCGAAGAACAATTCCGGACGCGATGTGATGAGCGGCTCTCCTGCCCCACTTGCCAAAGAACAACTTGAAGAACTGGAAATCAAACTAGATTTAAAATCTGAATAATCACAAAAATAAAAGCGGAAATATTTCCGCTTTTATTTTTATTGCAAATTTATTTCTCCCACTCCTTGTATGGCTTCTTGCACAACTGCGAATTATTGTACTTTTTGTCACCTGTAACTTCCTTGTCAACCCATTCTGGAATCGAGAATTTCGTATCTTCGGTAGGAACTTCGATTTCGGCAACGACAAGTCCTGCATTGTCGCCCAAAAACTCGTCAACTTCCCATTTCAGACCTTTTTCGGCAGCAGGAATAACATAGCGATATTTTTCGATTTGTGGCTTGTCGCACATTGTGTCGAGCATCTGGCAGGCTTCGGTGACTGGAATTTCGTACTCAAATTCATTACGACTCATACCAACGGTTTTGTCCTTGAGTGTTATGAAGCCCTTTTCACCAGCAATGCGCACTCTTACCGTCATTCCGGTTTGCGTAGGAATGTAGCCCTGCCTATATAGCGTTGGAGTAGCAAGTGACTTGTATTTGTCTCCCTTGACAGTAAATTTATGTTCGATTTCCTTTGCCATATCATAAAAATACCCGCCAATGACGGGTTATGTTTTTGGGAGATTCCGTATAGACAGGCTCACAAGGCTCGTTCCTGTGCCTGTTCGCTTTGTCTTACGGAATGACATCCTTTTTATCTTCTTCCGAAGCGTTTTCCCTTGTTTGCATACATATAGTGCATTGCCTTCTTGGTTTCCTCGAACTGCTTAAGGATGCGGTTGACTTCGGCTACGCTTGTTCCGCTACCATCGGCAATTCTCTTGCGACGACTTCCGTTGATGATGTCGGGATTTTCGCGCTCGGCTGGTGTCATCGAGTGAATTATTGCCTCAATGCCCTTGAATGCATTGTCGTCGATATCAATGTCCTTGATTGCCTTGCCTAGCCCAGGAATCATGCTTGCCAAATCCTTGATGTTACCCATCTTCTTGATTTGCTGGATTTGAGCAAGGAAGTCGTTGAAGTTGAAGGTGTTCTTTGCAATTTTCTTCTGCAACTTGCGCGATTCCTCTTCGTCGAACTGCTCCTGTGCGCGTTCAACAAGTGAACGGATATCACCCATGCCTAGAATTCTGTCGGCCATACGCTGCGGATGGAAAACGTCGATTGCATCCATCTTTTCGCCTGTACCAACAAATTTTATCGGTTTGTTGACAACGCTGCGGATAGAAATTGCAGCACCACCACGTGTATCACCATCCAACTTGGTAAGAATAACTCCATCGAAATCAAGTCTGTCGTTGAATTCCTTTGCAGTATTAACAGCGTCCTGACCTGTCATCGAGTCAACTACGAAAAGTATTTCCTGCGGATTGATTGCCTTCTTGATGTTTTCGATTTCGTTCATCATTTCCTCGTCAACAGCCAGACGACCAGCGGTATCGACGATTACAACATCGTATCCGTAGGTCTTGGCGTGCTTAATACCGTTCTGAGCAATCTGGACGGGATTCTTGTTGTCGTCTTCGCTGTAAACTGGAACGTTGATTTGTTCGCCCAAAACCTTGATTTGCTCGATAGCAGCAGGACGGTAAACGTCGCAGGCAACGAGCAAAGGTTTCTTGTTGCGCTTGGTCTTAAGCATATTGGCTAACTTACCGCTGAAGGTTGTCTTACCAGAACCTTGCAGACCAGACATAAGTATTATTGCTGGATTTCCCTTTGTGTTGATGTCAACAGCAGTTTCGCCCATGAGTTTTGCCAGCTCGTCGTGGGCAATCTTAACCATCAACTGGCTTGGCTTTATGGACTTGATTACATTCTGACCCATTGCCACTTCCTTCACAGTTTCGGTGAACTGCTTGGCAGTCTTATAGTTGACATCGGCATCAAGCAACGCCTTACGGACATCCTTAAGCGTTTCTGCAACATTTATTTCGGTAATCTTACCCTCGCCCTTCAGTATCTTGAACGACCTCTCTAATCTTTCCGATAAACTTTCAAACATATTGTTTTCTAATTCGTTAGTCGACTAAAAATGAAAAAAGAGCCACTTGTGAGACTTGAACTCGCGACCTACGCATTACGAATGCGTCGCTCTACCAGCTGAGCTAAAGTGGCACTTAATAAATAAGTGGTGCAAAAGTATATCTTTTTTCGGATATGCAAAAATATTTTTTGTGTGTTTATCTCCGTCAACAGCAATGACAAAAAAAATCACGGCATAACCGTGATTTTTTTTGTCATTTCAACAATATTATTCCTTTACAAACTTTACAATACTTCCATTAGAGCGTATCACATACATTCCCGCAGGAAGATTTTCTACGTCAATAGCATCACCATTATATGTGAAAGATGCAACCATAGTCCCGACAATGCTGTAAATCTCAACGGTTTCTCCATTGTCGACACCAGTTATATACAAGTGCGATGAAACAGGATTAGGATATACGCCAATGGTTTCAGTATAAATCATATCAACAGCATCGTCATCACCACCATCTTCTTCAACCAACGGCAACACAGCCTTTATCATCCAAGCGCCGTATGTCTGCTGAGTCCATGTTCCGTTTGGATTCCACCATGCACCATTTTCATAACCTGCGCCAACGAAAACAGATGCTACTGCTGGATATTCGCTTTCGCAACTCAAAATTATCCATAACGGCAATTCTGTATCAATGTCAAGCGTATCGAAACCAAAATTCACCCATCCGGAAGTATATTGTGCAACAGTTATCGAATCCTCCATAATCTTTTCCGACGGCAAAGTGTCGGTTCCCTGATATACACTGAGTTTATAGTCTCCGTATGAATATTCACCGTCAACAAAGAACATTACATCTGTCAAATGCGGACGCGATTCAAGATGCTGTGGCAGGAGCAATATACCCCACTCCACATTCTGCTGGCGATATCCGAGCGAAACATTGTAAATGCCATTGTCATAGTTGAGCGTATCACTGTCGATTGACTTGAAAGACGCTGTTAGCACAATGTCTTCTGTCATTGTAATCTGACGTGGATTTGCGGTTTCTCCGTCGCTCCATTTTTCAAACCTAAAACACGGATGTGCAGTAGCCCTAACATCAACTACGCGACCTTCCTCGTATCTACCAGAACCAGAAACACTTCCCATCACCTCATCGTCAGACGACACGTCAAGGCTGTAAACCGTTTGACTTTCAGTTCCAAACCTTATGTTATTACGAGTCTGCATAATCATACCAGAAAGTCCTTCGGTGTGTTCTAAATCTATTGGATTGATATTGTTGACCGCCATAATGGAATTGCCCCAGTCGCTTTCTGAACAAGCAAAACGTTTTAAAGTATGTGCCATGCCTGTATTGTCGAGACAAGCAAATACAAGATTATCTGTTCCATTGTATTCGAATGGCTGGTCAAGTATTATCGAAACCCAACCAGAATATGCAGGAATTGTAAGTTCACCATCATATACTATGGTTAAATTATCAGAAGCCACCCAATCGTTGTACTCGAACTCGAAAGTATTAACATTACCCATATATACCCTAATGTTCCTTGGAGCCTCGGAATTGTCGTTTGTCACACAGTTAAGCGACAACGAATATATGGTCTTTGCTTCTCCCATTTCGGCAGAATTGAAAATCTGCTGCGAATAACTATATTTTACTGTCGTGTTCGTTGGCAAAGCCTCACGGACTGTTGTTCCTGTTCCAACCTGCAAGTAATTATCTGCCACAAGCGTATCAACACCTGCAATAGGCGGTTCTACATATTCAAGTCCAAAACGGATATTGTTGCGTCTGTTAAGAGTTGTTCCATCATAAGTATCGAGATTATACTCTGCTCTACTATCATTATAATCATAAATAGATGAGAAATATTCCGACTCTGAACACATAAAATTAACATTGTCGTATATATATGTTCCTGTATTATCCCTTACAGCCACCACTAGATTATCGGTTCCATTATAATGGAACGGTGTACGCAAAATATATGTTATCCAGCCACTTTCCCCATTAATAGTATCAGTGCTATTACAAACATTAGACACATCTGCCAAAGACACCCAATCGGTTGAATAATCGAACTCATACTTGTCGGTATGCCCCATATAGAGCTTTGTATTCCTAATAATGTCGCCTTCATGCGTATTTCCTGTATAGTTGAACGAGACGGTATATATGTCACGCTCACCACCCATTTCCCACGATGCAAACAATTGCTGAGAATAAGAATAGTTATAATTGGTACTCAACGGCAACGTGAGTGTCTCTGTGCCAGTACCAACCTGCAAGTACGATGCCGTTTCAATAGTATCAACCACATGTACAGGCGGTTCAATATATTCCAAACCGAACCGAATATTGCTGCGGTAATAGCATAGTTCCATGTCGTCCGCACTCGAAGGATTGGCAATTGAAATAGAATAATAATCCGATACAGACGCAGCCCTGCTCCTTGCATCTCCAGAACATGCAAACGAAACTGCCGATGTACTAAAATTACTATTGTCAACCACAGCAACCACAAGATTATCAGTACCATTATAAACAAACGGAGTACTTAGCACAAGTGTTGTCCAACCGCTTTCCTCATCGAAACGAATCACACCCGAATAAACTTTCGTCAAGTCATCAGCAATGATAAAATCTTCCCCTGCGGCTTCAAATTCATCCTTTTGAGTATGAGCAAAATACACTTTAACATTTCTTGTAAGGTCATAGTTGGTATTGCCAGAATAATTGAAAGCAATCGAATATATGGTACGGCTACCTCCCATTTCCTCGGCGGTAAAAATCTGCTGCGAATACGAATGCCTTGTGTCGGTTTTGATTGGAAGCATATTGGAAGTATTGACAGTACCTGTTCCTACCTGCAAATAAGCCTCGGTCTCCAAAGTGTCAACAACCTGTGGAACTGGTTCAACATATTCAAATCCAAACCTTATATTGCTACGGAAACATAACAATTCACAAGGTGCAGAAGTCAAATTATTCAAAGCCGACCGGTTGTCATAAAAACAAACAGCCTTTGTCTTTGTCAAATCTGAGCATGCGAACAATATAGGACTATCAGTATAAGCATTGGTCCAATCGACAACAGCAAGGACAAGATTATCTGTTCCATTATACTGGAAAGGTGTATCAAGCCCAACAGATGTCCAGCCGCTTTCGGAATCGAACACTATCTGTCCTGAATAAACCTTCGTCATATCCTCCAAGTCAATGGTCTCACGAAATGGAAAATCAAACTCATCCTTTGCGGTATGTGCGAGATAAACCTTCACATTGCGTGAAAGATTGCCATTAGTATTTTCTAAATAATTGAAAGACAACGAATAAATCGTATGTGCACTACCTATTTCTGCCGATGTAAAAATCTGCTGTGAATATGACCACTCACGGTCTGACACCAACGGCAAATAATACCCATGCGAAACATCAGTTCCAACCTGCCTGTACGAATCAGAATCAGCGACATCAATTACTGGAGTTGCCGGTTCGGCATATTCAGTTCCAAACCTTACATTACTCCTTTTATTATACATCGACCCGTACAAGTTCGAATTAAGATAGACTAAATCACTGCATACAACCATTAAATTTTGAATTGTCTCAGTTTCCGAGCAATAAAATGTTCTATCATCAACAGAATTATCAGAAACATCATACACGGCAAGCAGCAGATTGTCGTTTCCATTGTAAACGAACGGTTCATCGAGAACTATAGTAACCCACGACGATTCGCCGGGAATTGTCATATATCCAGAATAAACTTTTGTCAGCAGCGACATAGTCTCGAAATCATAGCCAGCATTAAAACTTGATTTCTGCGTATGTCCCATATACACCTTTACAAATCTGCTTACCTCTTCAGTTTCATTACCCGAATAGTTGAACGAAAGAGTATATATTGTCTTCGGTCCGCCCATTTCCGACGATAGATAAATCTGCTGAGAATAGCCATAACTATTAGATGTCTCCATTGGGAATGTACCCAATTCTTCGTCAAGTCCAACTTGACGATACGTATCTGTTTCTACGTAATTTATAACTGGCACATATTCCCTCAGCACAATATCGTCCAATAGGAAACCATAGCCATAATATGGCATTCCTAAGAATGCTATCTGGAAATTCTCTGGCAAATCGGACACTGCAAGGCGGATTTTCATTTTTGTCCAATCATCATGAGAACTAACAACCCTTGCCAGCTCTGTTCCGCTAGCACCATTCATCAATTTGACAATTAGCCTGTCGTAGTCGCTGCCCCATTCCGGATTTGCATAGAAAAACTCCAATTCGAGAGTATCGATGTCGGCAGGACGTACAAAAACAGGAGAAAGCAACATTGCCGTATCAGCCCCATGCGATGAATTGTAAACCCTGGCATTGAACCAACCACTGTGAGCACTAGAAAGCGGACCGTCACTAGCAGACCCTGTCCCTATATACCAGTTTACACTTCCCGAGATTATGCTGGTTGTCCAGCCGTTAGTTTCAAAATCAGCACTCTCAAAATCCTCATTCCATGGATAGGTGTCAACCAGAATAGGAGTATCAATATGTTCTATCCAATTCAACTCAACATCGTCAATCAAAAAACCATAACCATACTTAGGAATTCCGATAAACTTAATCTGGAATCTACTGGGCAAATCTTCTGCAAGTAACTGGAGGTTCTTTTCCTCCCAGCTATCGTGAGATTCTTCAATGCGAAGCAGTTCTGTTTCATTAGTTCCATTAACCAACTTAACAACAAGGTGGTCATAATCGCCACTCCATTGGGGATTTGCATAGAAGAACGACAATTTAAGCGTATCCATATTGCTTGGGCGCACAAAAATAGGCGAAAGCAATACTGCGGTATCACCTTCTTGACTATCATTGGTAATCCTAGCGTTATGCGAACCACTGTACGCAGATGTCAATGGACACTCGTATCCATCGCCTCCCGTTCCAATTATCCACTCGGCATTTCCCGATAATATACTTGTTGTCCATCCTTTTGTATCAAAACTTCCGCTCTCGAAATCATCTCTCCACGGATAAGTATTAACCACAACAGGAGCTTCGGTATGTTCTATCCAATTCAACTCAATATCGTCAAGCAAAAAACCATAGCCATACTTAGGAATTCCGACAAATTTAATCTGGAAATTACTAGGCAAATCTTCAGCAAACAGGTGGAGATTCATTTCCTCCCAGCTGTCGTGATAATCTTCAATGCTAACCAATTCTCTTTCATTAGATCCATTAACCAACTTAACAACAAGGCGGTCATAATCGCCACTCCATGTGGGATTTGCATAGAAGAACGACAATTCAAGCGTATCCACATTGCTTGGACGAACAAAAACAGGCGAAAGCAACACTGCAGTATCTCCTTCTCTACTCCTATTGTTAATCCTAGCATTATACGAACCACTGTATGCTTCCGAAGGGGAACCACCTTCAGCAGACCCCGTACTGATAGTCCATTCTGCATCACCAGCCACAATGCTGGTTGTCCATCCATTTGTTACAAAACTATTGCTCTCGAAATCTTCAGTCCACGGATAAGTACTTATCTGGGCAAAGGCACACTGCACCCACAATAGCAATATAGGTATGATTACCAATACTCTTTTCATTTTCAAACTCAATTAAAATTATTCGGCAAAATTAACAAAAAAATGTGAATGCACACATAATGATTTTCGGTTGTTAAATTTTGAACCTAGAACCATCGCAAAGCATTGCGCCTACAATTTGATTTTTTTGAATATTGTACAATCGCGCCATGTCGCGATTCTTTTATATCACCTTCCTTCTCCTCATCTCCCAGAAGCACTTGCATGTTGCCTCCACATCAGCAGCAGAATTGTGAGCATCATCGAACTCTGTCCCGAATAGTTTCTTGTGCAGTTCCTGTAATTTAGGCCACTTGTAATGTCCATAATTTCCCGGCAACTTACAATAATCAGTCCCTGCAAGCATAGTACAGTAAGCCTTCATAGGAGCAAGACTAGCATCAACGCCTCGTCTAATAAACTCAGAATCAACTATATGTATATCAAAAGAGATATTATGTCCAACTATGTATTCGGCAGAATCCAGTGTCTGCAGGAAAACAGTCAACACGGAGTCCAACGGAGCTCCTTCCCTCATCGCCCTTTCTGTTGAAATACCATGAATAGAAGCTGCCTGTTCGGGAATCTCAAATCCATCGGGACGCACAATGCAGTCGTGAACCGAAAGCACATTGCCCTGACTGTCGGTAAGAATCCAGCTCAACTGAACCATGCGAGGCCAGTTCAAGGTATCGCTTGCAGGTGCTTCGTAATCGCGAGGCAAACCTGTAGTTTCGGTATCAAAAAACAGATAGTTATGACCAGCGAAAGCATATCCGCACAACATCACAAGCAATATGGACAGAAACGTCTTCATAGCATTATTTTTCAGCAAAGTTAACACTTTTCACGAATATTACCGCAAACTCTGTCGCCAAGCACATTCGCCCACTTCTCGCAATATAACCAGTAGTACGACAAGCCTTTACGCGACCTAAGCCTAGAAAAATACGGCACCGAAGCCCAAATCAACGACGGAATGGCGATTACAAGTACGAACAAGGGCCCCAAAATAAGCGACTGCACCGTATGCCCATACTCGTGAACAAGAACATCGTGGTTTATCTTTTCGTTTTTTTCATCAGAATAATACGCAAATCCATGGTCACCCTTAAAAATAAACATCCCGCATCCCATGCTGTACGGATGCTTCCAATGCGTAACCACAGCACACCTAAAAATAGAATGCTTGTTCCTCAACGTCGCAACGAAAACCAGCAACCCGACAATGTTCTGAACTACACCCCAGGTCCACTGGCACAGAATACTTAATATCTTTATCGGCACAGTCATTACACCAGACCAAATTCCGCACAAAAATATAAAATATCCTCAATGTACAGTTATTTATCTTTACATACATGGCATTGTTAACAAAAAACAGCATTTTTTTGCATAAAAAAGCAAATAATGCAGTATTTTTGTAGCGAATTTAGGTATTCATACGAATCAATAGGAAATCTTAAAAAGAAAACTGCCTGAATTCCATATATTTATTATACTAAAATAACAAGACAATGGCAAATTTCAGCATCTGGGAAGTACTTTTCCTGCTATGTTTCTCAATTAGCTGGCCAGTTTCTATTGCCAAGTCACTGCGCACCAAGGTAGTGATTGGGAAAAGCCCGCTCTTCATGTCGTTGATTATCCTTGGTTATATTTTCGGCATCATCCACAAATCATTGTACAGCAACGACATAGTAATATGGCTATATGTATTCAATGCAGCCCTAGTAACATTCGACTTGATTTTATATTGTTTGTATATAGGCAAGAATCGCCGCGAATTGAAACGATAACAAATTATAACTATGGAACAAATAGGATTGTTTTTCGGACAATTTGACTTCATCGAAGTTTTCAGCTCGTTTATCGTGATGTTTGCAATCATCGACATCCTGGGTTCGATACCTATATTCCTAAGCTTAAAGGAAAGCGGAAAACCCATAAAGGCGATGCAAGCCTGTCTGACAGCCTTGGGGTTGTTCCTTGCATTTTTCTTCGCTGGCGACGCTTTGTTGAAATTATTTGGCATCGACAAGGCCTCGTTTGCAGTTGCCGGTTCGTTCGTGCTGTTCGTACTTGCTGTTGAAATGATTCTGGGCCGCGAAATCATCAAGAACGAAAACCTTGGAAGCGGAGCTAGCATAGTACCAGTTGCATTTCCACTAATTGCTGGTCCCGGTGCGCTTACAGCACTTTTGTCGCTACGTGCCGAATATGCCGTACTGAACATAATTGTCGGACTGCTACTCAACCTTGTTCTCGACTATTTTGTCATCCGCCTGCTCGACAAGGTGAAAAACCTGCTCGGGGCAAACCTTATCTTCATTATCCGCAAATTTTTCGGTGTAATTTTGCTTGCAATAGCGGTAAACATGTTCGTAAACAACATTTATGTGATAATTGCAAACGTACCAAAAGCATAAGAAGAAAATTGCAGAAAAAAAAATCAATAAAACTAGTTTTTTAGAAAAACCAATTATCTTTGCCACAAAATTAATTTTAACTAAAAACATACAAATATGAGGAAGATTTTAGCAGCATTAATCCTAGTGGTAATTTTTTCGGCAGCAAACGCACAAGGTTTGACCGTACATCTTGAAGGTGGCAAGCTCAACAAATTTACAGAGGAAGTAACATACAAAAACGTAATTGAGGAATACGACTCATACGGTAGGCTTACTCTGTTGAAATGCACAGGCAAAGGTTACGAACATTGTCCGGAATCGTGGACTTATACTCAACCAATAAGCACTTTTGAAAAAACTATATTTGAAGCTACCGTAAATATGGAATGTCAGATTCTCGAAGACCTAAAAGCAGGAAAAACCAGTGGCAACTTTAAATACAAGTACCTAACCCTTTCGTACAAGAATGCTAAACTCGCCACCGACGACTCGGGCAAGGAAAAATTGATATACGACTGGTCGATAATAGACTTCCAGACAGAACGCACTGTGGATGACATAATGAAATACAAGGAGTCTCTAAACAAGATTAAGGAATAAAATTTTTTCATAACGGCAAAAAGGCTGCCTAATTGGGTGGTCTTTTTGTTTTTAAACGAACGACATTTCCTCCCATTTCCACTATGTTGAAAAACAATCAGAAAACTAATAAGCGATGTGATAAATAATTATTACATTTGCCGAAAATTTCAAAACACATTAAAAATTAAATAAAATACATCATGGTTAGAGATGAACAAATTTTCGACCTTATAAAAAAGGAAAGAGAAAGACAGACAAAAGGTATCGAACTTATCGCATCGGAGAACTTTGTAAGCGACCAGGTTATGGAAGCTATGGGTTCGGTAATGACTAACAAGTACGCCGAAGGTTACCCTGGAAAGCGTTACTACGGCGGTTGCGAAGTTGTTGACCAGAGCGAAACCCTCGCTATCGAAAGACTGAAAAAGATCTTCGGCGCTTGCTGGGCAAACGTACAGCCACACTCGGGCGCACAGGCAAACATGGCAGTATTCCTTGCTTGCCTCAACGTTGGCGACACATTCCTAGGACTTAACCTCGCACACGGCGGACACCTTTCACACGGTTCACCAGTAAATATGTCGGGTATCAACTACAAGGCATTGGAATACAACGTAAAGGAAAGCGACGGTCGCGTCGATTACGACCAGCTCGAACGCGTTGCTCGCGAAAACAAGCCGAAACTCATCATCGCTGGTGCTTCTGCATACAGCCGCGAATGGGATTACGCTCGCATCCGCAAGGTTGCCGACGAAATCGGTGCTATCTTTATGGTTGATATGTCGCACCCTGCTGGTCTTATCGCAGCAGGTTTGCTCGAAAACCCTGTTAAGTACGCTCACATCGTTACCACTACTACACACAAGACCCTCCGTGGTCCTCGTGGAGGTGTCATCATGATGGGACAGGACTTCCCGAATCCTTGGGGCAAGAAGACTCCGAAGGGCGAAGTAAAGATGATGTCGGCATTGCTCGACTCTGCTGTATTCCCAGGCTGCCAGGGCGGTCCGTTGGAGCACGTTATAGCTGCTAAGGCTGTTGCTTTCGGAGAAGCTCTCACTCCCGAATTCAAGGAATACCAGAAGCAGGTTAAGAAGAATGCTGCTGCTTTGGCAGACGCTTTCATGGCTAAGGGCTACAAGATTGTCAGCGGCGGTACCGACAACCACTCAATGCTGGTTGACCTCCGCACCAAGTTCCCGGAACTCACCGGTAAGCTCGCAGAAAAGGCTCTTGTTGCCGCCGACATTACCACCAACAAGAACATGGTTCCTTTCGACACCCGCAGCCCATTCCAGACCTCAGGTCTTCGTTTCGGAACTCCGGCTATCACCACCCGTGGCGTAAAGGAAGACAAGATGGCTTACATCGTTGAACTCATCGACCGCGTTCTCTGCGATCCCGAAAACGAAAAGGTTATCGCCGACGTTCGTGCCGAAGTCAACAAGATGATGGCAAACTATCCGCTTTTCGCTTGGTAGGAAATATTGAAATTCATGATAAAAACCGCTCTTATGGGCGGTTTTTTTATTTTCAATGTATTTCATTCAAATAAATCAATTTTACAATCGAAACAAAATGACAATGAGAAAGTAATTTCATACCTCATTTTTTTTTCTTTACTTTGCACCTTAAATAATATACGAATATGTCAAACGATGCATTAATGGCTGTAAGTCCGATTGACGGACGCTACTATCCTAAGACAAAGGAACTTAGAGAATATTTTTCTGAATACGCACTTATTAGATACCGCGTAAGAGTCGAAATCGAATATTTCATCGAACTTACCAGAAATTCCATTCCTCAGCTGAAAAACTTCGACAGCAGCAAATACGAACTTCTGCGTGACTTGTACAGAAATTTCACTGCCGAAGATGCAGAAAAGGTAAAAAACATCGAAAAAACCACAAACCACGATGTGAAGGCTGTGGAATATTTCATAAAGGAATACTTCGATGCACACGGTCTGTCGCAATTCAAGGAGTTCATCCACTTCGGACTTACTTCGCAGGACATAAACAACACAGCAACGCCACTACTGCTTAAAGAATCGGTAGAAAACGTATATCTGCCTCGCCTCGAAAACACAGTGGCGACAATAGCCGCACTTGCCGATGAATGGAAGGACATACCTATGCTTGCACGCACACATGGACAGCCAGCTTCTCCCACCCGACTTGGCAAGGAAATGAATGTTTTCGTCGTCCGCCTCAACGAGCAGATTCGACAGCTGAGAGAAATTCCGTTCAGCGCAAAGTTCGGCGGTGCAACCGGCAATTTCAACGCGCACAATGTGGCATTCCCACACATCGACTGGAACGCTTTCGGAAACAAATTCGTGAACGAAATACTAGGACTACACCGCAGTTGTCCTACCACGCAAATAGAACACTACGACAACATTGCCGCCCTTATGCACTGCATGGCAAGAATCGACACCATATTTATCGACTTTGCACGCGACATCTGGACATACGTCTCAATGGAATACTTCAAGCAGAAAATCAAAGCTGGCGAAGTAGGCTCGAGCGCAATGCCGCACAAGGTGAACCCAATTGACTTCGAGAATGCCGAAGGCAACCTCGGAATTGCCAACGCAATCTGCGAACATCTGGCACGCAAACTGCCTATCAGCCGTCTGCAACGCGACCTCACCGACTCGACCGTACTGCGCAACCTCGGCGTACCGATGGGACATATACTTATAGCACTTGCATCGCTCGACAAGGGAATGTCGAAACTTTTGCTCAACCGCGAAAAGATTGACGCCGACCTCGAAAACAACTGGATGGTCGTCGCCGAAGCAATACAGACAATTCTTCGCCGCGAAAACTACCCGAATCCATACGAAGCACTGAAGGCTCTCACAAGGACAAACGCAAAAGTCACACACCAGACATTCATCGACTTCATCGGCGGACTCGATGTCAGCGAAGATGTTAAGGCTGAACTTATGCAGATAACACCGTTCAACTACACGGGAATATGAAAGACATCCTGAAAGTCACAAGATACATTCTGCCATACAAGGGCTATGCCGTGCTGAACATTCTGTTCAACTTCCTGTCGGCAATATTCAGCCTTTGTTCGTTCACTATGGTCATTCCCTTCCTCGGGATACTTTTCAACACGCAGGAGCCTGTGAGAGATATGGTTGAAATGAGCATCACCGACATCGAATCGATGAAGCACAACTTCTACTACTGGCTCACAACAATTATCGACAACAACGGCAAACTTACCGCACTCATTACAATATCAAGCATCGTAGCAATCGCAGCATTCCTGAAAACAGGCACTGCATATCTGGCAAACCACTTCATTGTGCCGATTCGCAACGGTGTCATAAAGGACATACGCAACTCATTGTTCCAAAAGACATTATATCTTTCAATCGCCTACTTTACCGAAGAGAAGAAAGGAAACATAATCTCTCGAATGACAAACGATGTGCAGGAAATCGACTGGGGAATCGGCAGTTCGCTCGAAATGTTTTTCCGCGACCCGCTCAAAATCCTCATCTACCTGATTTCAATGTGCGTAATTAGTTGGAAATTAACGATTTTCGCTTTCATCCTGCTTCCAATTTTCGGTATTCTGATTGGAAAGACTGGTCGGTCACTAAGAAAAACCTCGATGACTGGGCAGGAACAGATGGGCGGACTTCTTGCTCAAATCGATGAAATGATTGGCGGACTGCGCGTCATAAAGGCTTTCAATGCCGAAAACCACATCGACACCAAATTCGAGCAAGCCAACGACGAATACACAACCCTGATGAACAAGGTACACCGCCGCCGTTTCCTCGCAAGTCCGCTGAGCGAATTTCTCGGAACAATAGCAGTAATTATAATATTGTGTTTCGGCGGAACAATGATTCTTTCGGAAAACAGCACTCTTTCACCAGAAGCACTCATCGGATACCTTGTAATATTCAGTCAGATTATTCAGCCGGCAAAAACACTTTCGACAGGCTGGTTCAATGTGAAGAAGGCAATGGCATCAGTTGACCGTGTTAACGAAATACTTGATGCACAAAACCCGATAATCAACTCTCAAGGCAACGAACACATTTCCGAATTCTGCCACGAAATCGAGTTCCGCAATGTAAAATTCGCCTACAATGCCGATTCAGAAGTGCTTCACGGTATAAACTTCACCATTAAGAAAGGGCAAACCATCGCACTTGTAGGACAGAGCGGCTCGGGAAAATCGACCATCGTTGACTTGATTCCTCGTTTCTACGATGTTACCGATGGCGAAATCCTCATCGACGGCAAAAATATCCGCGACTACAAGCTCAAGGAACTGCGCAGCCTAATGGGATATGTAAATCAGATCCCAATCCTATTCAACGATAGCATTCTCAACAACATAACGCTCGGACAGGAAGGTATTTCCAAGGAAGATGTGGAACGCGCCGCCAAGATTGCCAACGCCTACGACTTCATTATGGAAACCGAAAATGGCTTCCAGACCAATATTGGCGATGGCGGCTGCAAACTCTCTGGCGGTCAGCGACAAAGAATAAGCATAGCCCGCGCCTTGCTGAAAAATCCGCCAATCCTCATCCTCGATGAAGCAACATCAGCCCTCGATACCGAATCGGAACGACTGGTACAGGAAGCCATCGAACATCTGATGAGGAATAGGACTTCGGTTGTCGTTGCGCACAGATTGTCAACCATAAAGAATGCCGACATAATAATTGTCGTGGAAAACGGAAAAATCGTGGAAACAGGAAAGCACGACGAACTTATTGCAAAACAAGGAACTTACTATAAACTTCACACTTTACAAAACTCTTAAATATGAAAATCAAAGCATTAGCATACATACTATTAGTTGCAATTGCATTAACGGCTTGCAACAAAACTCCTAAACCCAAAGGTTCAAGCAACGGCAACAAGCCCACCAAGGAACTGAAAGTCCAGAAATACGACTTCGACAATCCGCCAGAGTTCCGCAAGGATGGTGAACTTCAATTCCTAAATGACAATGATTCTGTAATTTTCAGCATTGATATGGAACTTGCTACCAACGAAGAAGAACACGCACGCGGACTTATGTACCGCAAGCAGATGGACGAAAACAAAGGTATGCTTTTCTTGTTTTCCAACGAGGACTGGCGTTCGTTCTGGATGCACAACACGCTGATTCCTTTGGATATAATCTATGTAAACGCAAAACGCGAAGTCGTAAGCATCTGCAAGAATACCAACACTTTGGACGACACTTCCCTACCCTCCGAAGCCCCTGCAATGTATGTAATCGAAATCAACGCAGGGCTTTGCGACAAGTACGGAATAGATAAGGGAACGAAGGTGAATTTCTAGGGCTTCGCCCGTTTCAATAGCTTCGCCGTTTCTGTGGCTGACGCCGTTTGAATGTTTCATGTTTGAATGGCTTCGCCGTTTCTGGGTTTAACTTTGTTGAGGGCTTCGCCGTTCAATGCCTGCGGCGTTTCTAAGATTCCGCCCCCTGAGCGTAGTCGAAGGGGCGACAACCCAACTGACACTAATTGTTCATTATCCATTGTACATTATACATTCCCTTTTGTGTTAAAGTTTACATAAAACTCATTTGGGTACATTTTCCACAAAAAATTAGTTATATTTTTGTGCCAATAAAAACATACGATATATGAAGCGGCTTATCACTTTATTATTCATATCAGCAATTTGCGTAGCAAGAATTTCTGCGCAGAATATTGAAATTTCCGGAAACCTTATCGAATCCGACACAGGAGAAGAAGTTCCATACGCAACCGTTATGCTTCTTAACGAGTCAGACTCCACCCTGCTCGAATATGCAATTTCGGGTTCAGACGGGCATTTCGTGTTCAAGAATGTGAAGAACCGCGACTATCTGTTGAAGATTTCGCACATTACCTACACGCCCTACCAGAAGCACATAAAGAAGACCGACGGCAAGAGCATTAACCTTGGTAACCTCAAGTTGTCGCCTATTGCCGAAGTGCTTATGGAAGTCGTTGTACACGAAGCTCAGGCTCCGTTATTATTTAAAGGTGATACCGTAGAATACAACGCCGCAACTTTCAAGGTTGCACCTGGCTCTACCGTAGAAGACCTGCTGAAAAAACTTCCAGGCATTGAAGTTGATGCCGACGGCGGAATAAAGTCGATGGGCAAGGATGTCAGCAAGGTCTATGTTGATGGCAAGAACTTTTTCGGTGATGACCCCAAGATGGTCACTCAGAACATTGATGCAGAAGCAGTTTCAAAGGTGCAAGTTTACAACGACAAGTCCGAGCAGGAAAAGCTTACTGGCATAAAGGACGGTACCCAGAACAAGGTTATGAACCTTGAACTGAAGCAGGAATACAAGAAGGGCTACTTCGGCAAGGCAAGCGTTGGTGCCGGCTGGGGCGATGGAAATTTCATTCCGTGGCTTGCAAAAGGCAGTTTCAACCGCTTCAACGACAAGTACCAGCTTTCGGTTATCGGCTACGGCAACGACATCAACTCCACCCGTACAGACTGGGAAGACATGCAAGAATTTAAGGGTTCGAGCGCATTTACCCACGACAATGGCGATTTCGGTTTTGGCAGTGGCAACGCATGGTGGGGCGGATTCGGAGGTGGAATCAGTTGGGACGGCAACGGTTTTGCTCAAAATTACGGTGGAGGTGTAAACTTCAACTACGACAATGGCAAAACCATTCTTTACACCAACTACACCTATAATCAAATTAATTCCCAAGCCGACATTTTCGCCAACCAGAAGACAATGTACACATTCATGGACACGGTTAGTAATATGAATGTAGATACAACATATTTTATGACCGACACATCATACAATACAAACAAGAATTTTTCGCACTCGTTGTCGGCTCGTCTCGAAGAAAAAATCGACTCGCTCGACTACATTATCGGCAGAGTAAATGTAAAGTTCACAGGCACAAGAAAGAACTACGAGAATACTGCTATTTATCAGACTGCCAATCTTGACCTTATCAACCAATACGAAGAACTCAGCAACAGCAAACTCAACAACATAAACACCGATGCTCTTGTAATCTACAACCACAAGTTTATGAAACCGAAGCGCTCGTTCTCCATCAGTGCCGAAAACAACAACACGATAGCGTTGGAAAAGGAAAACGAAGAGAATCTGAACGATTTTCTGAACGCAACAACACCAGACGAGCGTATAAAGGTTGCATCATCGCAGAACACTAATACCAACAATCTGAAATCGAGCGTAATGTATGTTGAACCTATAGGCAAACGATTCACATTCAGCACTTTCTACAATTTCGCAATGAACACCGAAAAGCTTTCGCACGAAGCTCAGGACGAACTTCAGTCGAATGCCGCCATCGACTCGCTGTCGCTCATTTCGCAGCGCGACCTCTTCTACAACCGTCTCGGAGTTGCATTTGCATATTCGTTCAACGGATTGTACATCAATGCAGGTGCGGCATACAAGAACTTGCAGCAGAACGGCAAATACACCCGCGCTAGTGTCGATGGAGACCCACTCAGACGCAACTACGGAAGCGTTATCCCATACTTCGAAATTAACTGGGAATCACCGAATAACATCTGGATGTCGTTTGACTATTCTTACGACATCGAAGAGCCTGATTTCACTTATCTGCAACCGATTTCCACCAATATGGACCCGCTGTATGTTGTAAATGGTAATCCCAACCTTTCATATACCAGCGAACACAACACAAGCGCAATGTTCGGATACCACAACAGAGCGTCATTTATGGGAGCATTCGTAAGTCTTGACTATTCGTACCAGCCCGACCTTATAACCTACAATCAGAAAATTGAATATGTCGATGGACTTGGTTACAGAAATGTTCGTACCCCTGAAATCGTACACGGTGGACACCGCACTAGTGAAAATATACACTTGGAACTTCCCATAATAAAGTCGAAATTTACTACTCACATCGGATTCCGTCACTACTATAACCAAAGTCCGACTTTCATCAACGGAATAGAAAACAAGTCGCAGAGCAATTCGTTCAACCCGAATATCACATTCCAGATAAACCTTTCGGACAAGCTCACTTGGAGAATAAATGGACGCTACGGCTACACAACCACAACCTACAAGTCGGAAAACTACTTCAACAACAACAAGACAACGAACTATAATGTCGGCACATCAATCAAGTGGCAGATGTTCGGTCGCACCTACTTGGAAGCAAACTATAAGTACAACAAGTATATGAACAACGAGTTTACCAACAATCCCGACATGCACATCCTGAATGTTTCTATAAAGCAGTACCTTGGCAAGGGTAACAAGTTTGAACTTCGTCTCGCAGCCTGCGACCTTCTGAACCAGAGCGTTTCGATTGCCCAGTACGCATCTGTAAACCGTGTTTACTACCGTGAATCGCCAACCCTGTCGAGATACTATATGCTTACCTTCTCGTACAACATGAAGGGCTTCCAGGATAAAGGACGCAATCGTCCAGAAATAGATTTCTAAAAAAGTGATAAGAGAGTAAAGGAAAAAGAAGTAAAGTAAAGGACGATGCATGCATCGTCCCCAAAAAACAAAAAAAGATGAAACGAACAATCATACTAACAGCGATAATCGCACTTGCAGCAAGTTTTGCAAGCGCACAGCAGACATCGGGCACAATCGAATACGAAATAACTACTGATGTGGAAAAAATGATGCAGTGGTTTATGCCAGACAGGAAGATGGACACATACTCGTGGAAAAGCGAATGGAAATTTAGAAAGTCGAAGGCATTACTGAAATTCTCACCATCAGAAACGCTCTACGAACCTATTGTAGAAGAAACAATGGACAGATGGGGCGGTGCAACCGAAGAGCACACAATCTACAGCAACAAGGACAAAAACAAAGTCTGCTATGTAATTCGCCAAATGGGAAAACTTAGCATCGTTGATGACAGCATCCCGAAGTTGAAATGGAAAGTCACCAATGCAATGAAGGAAGTAGCAGGACACATCTGCATGAGCGCAACCTACAACGACACCATTATGGGTCAGGAAATTACCGCTTGGTTTGCACTCGATATGCCTATCCCCTACGGTCCAGATGTTTATCACGGACTTCCGGGCATGATTCTCCAGATTGACCTCTACGGCGGAGGACAGATTTATGCAGCAAAAACCATCACCATGAGCGACACACCTGTGAAAATCGACAAGCCAAAGTACAAGAAGAAAACCAAGACAATGACTGTCGCCGAGTATAACGCACAGGTTTACAAGTTTATGCAGGATATGAAGAAACGCCCTGGACCAATGATGTTCTAAAAGGGCGAACAGGCTGAAAGGCTTGCAGGCTAACAGACAAAAAGTTGTGAAAACGAAAGGCTGTAAGGCTGTATAGCAGTTAGCCTGTAAAACACAAAAGGCTGTAGAGCTGTTCAGCTGTTAGCCCGTTAGCCCACAAACAAACTCCTATGAAGGTAACAAAGAATCTACTTGTCATACTGTTAGCTGCAACATTTGCAACAAGTTGCAAGCAAAAGCAAGCTCCAGAGGTCCCGCAAATAATTGAAACTGACACTATTGTAGAAGAAGTCCAAACCAAGGACACCACATACCGAATATCTCTTTTGTTCGCTGGTGACCTTATGCAACACGACCTACAATTCAAGATGGCACTGCAAGATGACGGCACCTACGACTACAGCGAGTGTTTCCAATATGTAAAGCACGAAATTGAATCGGCCGACATTGCCGTCGCCAACTTAGAGACAACACTGGCAGGTCCACCCTATCATGGCTATCCAAATTTCTCTTCTCCAGACAAATACCTTGTAGATTGCAAGGCTGCTGGTTTCGACATTATGCTCACCGCCAACAATCATACCTGCGACAGACGACAGCAAGGGTTGGAACGCACCATACGCGTGATGGATTCAGTTGGAATACAGCACCTCGGAACATATTTGGACACTGCATCATTTGAGCAGAACTATCCCCTACTTATCGAGAAAAACGGATTCCGCATCGCCATGCTCAACTATACATACGCAATAAATGGCGCAAAAGTTCACGCGCCAAACATTGTAAACCGCATCGATACTGCCAAGATATCCATCGACATCGAAAAGGCAAAAAGTATGGAGCCAGATGCAATTATTGCCTTCATGCACTGGGGCACAGAATACATGTTAGAACCAGACATTTCTCAAAAGAAATTGGCTGACTGGTTGTTTAACAAAGGTGTTACACATATAATTGGCGGACATCCTCATATCGTAGAACCAATAGAAATTCGTACTGACAGCATTACTGGCGAAAAGCACATTCTTGCCTACTCTCTCGGCAACTTCATTTCCAACAGCACCAGACAAGGTACCTACTGCGGTATGACAATCCGCCTCGAACTGGAAAAAGACAGTACTGTACGTATTGGCAATTGCGACTACTCACTATATTTTGTCACGCATCCGCCAATAAATGGACACAAGCAATTCAGGATTTACCCTACAACTGTCCCCGACTCACTACTTAATTTTCATGAAGCATACCGCAAGCACATTACACTTGACTCAATCAGACCATTTCTGAATGAGTGCAACAAGGGAATATATGAACGTGAAATAGAATTTTCGTCAAACGAATAGTTTCTACCTTACTGCTTCCCGTACACGAACCAACTTAACCAGCAAATCTTCCATAAGGTCGAGCCTTAGCATATTTGCACCATCGGACTTTGCCACGGCAGGATTCGGATGAGTTTCCATAAACAAACCGTCGGCACCTACAGCAACGCCAGCCTTTGCCATAGCCTCAATCATCTGCGGTAGTCCGCCTGTTACGCCACTGGTCTGGTTCGGCTGCTGAAGGCTATGGGTAACATCGAGCACAACAGGATAACCGAGTTGCCTCATTGTCGGAATACCACGGAAGTCGATAACAAGGTCGGTATAGCCGAAAGTAGTGCCACGTTCGGTAAGCATCACATTGCTGTTGCCTGCATCTACGACCTTCTGTGCAGCAAATTTCATAGCTTCGGGCGAAAGAAACTGTCCCTTCTTGATATTCACAATCTTACCGGTTTTTGCAGCAGCTACAAGCAAATCGGTCTGACGGCAAAGGAAAGCAGGAATCTGCACGATGTCGGCAACCTGCGCAGCAAAAGCGGCCTCTTCGGGCGCATGAATGTCGGTGCAAATCGGCACGTTGAGTTCGCGTTTAATCTTGGCAAGAATTTCAAGTGCTGCCTCGTCGCCTATTCCTGTAAACGAACTAATGCTGCTACGGTTAGCCTTGCGGTACGACGACTTGAAAACAAACGGGATGTCAAGTTTCTCACAGACAGACTTCACCGTCTTGGCCGTTTCGTAGGTTATTTCAAGATTCTCGACCACACAAGGTCCTGCAATTAGGAAAAAATTCCGATGTCCTGTCAAATCCGATAAGTTCATGATATCTTATTTTTTTGCAAAGATAAGCCTTTTAGTTGGCAATACACAAAAAAGTTATTGCTCTTGACAATTTGCAAATATATTTTCTTTTAAAATATAGGTAAAATCTGACTTCATAAACATCTGAAAAAATTATTTCATATTTATATAATAAAACCTACAGACATCCGTTATACTCACAAACAAAATATATTCGCCTATGACAGATGTTTACACGTATTTTTACACAATTAGCACAAACGCGAAGGACAAGACGGAAGAATACCTGCTGGATTTAAACGAGATAGCAGAATTTGACAAGTCATTTGAGTTTCTGCCCGACATTAGTCCGAATAACAGCGTAGTGAAAAAAATTTTGGAACTTGCGTAAAAGCGAATGATGGAAAAAAGTTCCAGCGATGAAGATGGCGAATTATCGCCATTCTTCATATATTTGCAAAAAATTCAGATATGGCAGATTGCTTTTCTCAAATATATGTTCAGTTAGTATTTGCAGTAAAAAATAGAGACGCTCTTATAATGCCCGAATGGGAAGATGAACTGTACAAATACATAAGTGGCATAATAGCAAATAAAGGGCAAAAGGCTCTTGCTATCAATGGAACTCGTAACCACATACACATATTTGTCAATTTAAAGCCAAATTGCTGTATTTCTGACCTTGTTAGAGAAATAAAGAAATCTTCTAACGCATTCATAAAAGATAAAAGATTATCAAAATTCAAATTTGAATGGCAAAACGGATATGGAGCATTCTCTTATAGCATATCACAAATAGACAATGTAATAAAGTATATTAACAATCAAAAAGAGCATCACCGCAAACAAACGTTCAAAGAAGAATTCCATAATTTTATTGAGAAATTCCAAATCGAATACAAAGAGGAATATTCGTTTGAATGGATTGAATAATATTCGACCTCTCCGAGGTCGTGTTTTGTGGGGAATTATTGTGCTATAATTATTTGACCTCGCTGAGGTCAACAAATATGAAAATGATACAAGTGTATTTCATCCAAAATCGGTCGTTAGAAAATATAGAAAGTTGTGGTCGGTCTTGTAAACGATTGTTATACAGATGTTTATGATTCAAATATTCTAATGACCGCCATTAGAAAAATGTACTTGTAATAGCCTATACGTCAATTGTTTACAAGCGTAACCACTCATAACGACCCTTTAATGACCGATTGGGTTTATCGTTTTGTCATATGCATTCATAAAAAATATGATCATTCAGACCTCGGAGAGGTCTCATATTTATAGACAAAAACAATACATCAAACAACGACCCCAGTGGGGTCGAATATTATATGTATCGAAAATTAACCGAACAGCAAAATGCTTTTGAAAATTACTTGTACAATTAAAATAATTTATAGTAGTTTTGCAATTGGAATTTATTCCACCAGCGACGTAGTGGGAATTTATTCCTGTTCGCACTAAAAGGCTTCCTATAAGAAGCCTTTTATTTTTTTGATATACCTATTGACATATATCCTGCTCTCTGCAACCGTCCAAGACACAATGATTCAACAACTACCGACCTCGGAGAGGTCACATATTTATAGACATAGCAAAAACGCTAGACAGCGACCCCAGCGGGGTCGAATATTATATATGTTGAAATTTCGCTATAAACAAATGGAATGACTATCAAATTCTTCATATATTTGCAAAAAATTTTCGAGTATGATACAGATGGTTGACTTAAAGTCGCAATACCTTAAAATAAAAGACGAAATTGACAGCGGTATTGCAAGAGTGATAAATAACACCGAATTTATTAACGGTCAGGATGTCAAGGATTTCCGCAAGGAACTTGCTACATATCTAAACGTTGGCAACGTGATAACCTGCGGAAACGGCACCGACGCCCTGCAAATTGCAATGATGGCTCTCGGACTGAAACCCGGCGACGAGGTTATCTCCACCGATTTCACATTCATCGCAACAGTCGAAACTATCGCCCTGCTGCAACTTACACCTGTTATGGTCGATGTTGACCCCGAAACCTATCTCATCAACCCCGACGAGATTGAAAAGGCAATCACTCCGCGCACAAAGGCAATAGTCCCCGTACACCTTTTCGGTCAGTGCGCCGATATGGAACGCATTATGGATATTGCACGCCGCCACAACCTTTATGTCATCGAGGACACCGCACAGGCAATAGGCAGCGACTACCATTTTTCTGACGGCACCGTGAAAAAAGCAGGAACAATCGGTCACATCGGCTGCACGTCGTTCTTCCCGTCGAAAAACCTCGGTTGCTACGGCGACGGCGGAGCATTGTTCACCAACGATGCCGAACTTGCCGAAAAAATCTCCTCCATCGTCAACCACGGTATGGAAATCCGCTACCACCACGACCGCATTGGCGTAAATTCACGCCTCGACACCATTCAGGCAGTAGTTCTCCGCGCAAAATTGCCTCACTTGGACGAGTACAACAACGCACGTCGCAAGGCTGCCGACTTCTACGACAAGGCTTTCGCCAACTGCACTAAAATCAGCACGCCCAAACGTGCCGACAAGACTACGCACACTTTCCACCAATATGTTGTCCGTCTCAATGGCGTTGACCGTACCGCGCTTATGGAACACCTTAAAGCAAAAGGAATTGCATCGGCAGTGTACTACCCTATCCCATTGCACAAACAGAAAGCATTTCAGGGATTCAAGTCAGACCCGAACGCATTCCCCGTTACCGACAAGCTGTGCGAATCGGTAATGGCTCTGCCTATGAACACAGAACTCAGCGAAGAAACACTGAAATACATAACCGATTCGGTTTTAGAATTCGTGAAATAAATTGTATTCACGATGAAAATTGCAGTCAAGATATTACTAGCCACAACGATAGCAGTATTTTGCTGCAATTTTTCATTTTCACAGTTCATCAAGATGGACGACCGCGTGATTATTGCTGGCTATGTCCTTGACGAAGAAACCAATAAACCACTGATATACACCAACATATCAATCAAACACCGACGTGAAGGCACAATAAGCGACACGTCAGGCTACTTTGCATTGTCGGCAAAAATGTACGATACAATACGTTTCTCGATGCTCGGCTACGAACGCAAGCACGTTGTAATCGACGAAAAGGCAGTTGAACGAAACGAACCGCTTATTGTCAAGATGAAAACAACTGCATATATGCTACCGAGCGTTGACATTTTTGAGTGGCGCTACAACCAGTTGAAATACGAAGTCACCACCATGAACCTTCCCGATGACGACTATATTTATGCGCAACAAAATTTTCCAGTAAAACAGGCCGCCATCAGTTTCTACAACCGAACCGACAATAGCAGTGCAGGATTCTCGTTCAGTCCAATTACAGCACTTTACGAAAAATTCAGCAAGGAAGGCAAAGAACGGCAGAAACTCGCCGAACTTCAAGAAAAAGACAAGGTTAGCCAACTTATTGAAGAACGCATAACTAACAGTCAAATTATGGAACTGACAGGTTTTACACAAGCAGAAACATACAAGTTCCTCGACTGGTGCAATTTTTCCGCCGACTTCATCAACAGCATGAATGCCTACAATTTCATTATGGTTGTTAAACACAAGGCCGAGCAATACAAGAAATTGAACCGAAGCGACAAAAGCGGAAAGATTTACCTTGAATAATTGACAATGGACAATGGACAATTGATAATGGACAATTAATAATGGATAATTAATAATGGATAATGGACAATTTGTAGAGACGCGGCATGCCACGTCTCTACAATTGCCAACCTTATAATTTCAATCAAAAAAATCACAAATTCCAAATCATAAATCCCAAATTTGTTTTATCTTTGTGCATTATTAACATCAATTTTTTGTCTTATGAGAAGATTTTATTATTTAATTATCGCAATGGCAACAGCAATGCTGATGTCAATCACTGCAAATTCACAGCAGGTGATAAACGAAGATTTTGAGTCATACGATGCCGGCTCGTATATGGCAACGGAAGTGCCTTCCCAGTGGGGAACTTGGGGTGTCGGTCCATTGGGTGGTTTGATAAGCGAAGAACAAGCACACGGTGGAACCAAGTCTATGAAAGCATACAAAAACGGTTCTACAGACACCGATGTCATCCTAAATTTGAACGATCGTACTACAGGTCGCTACAGAATAGAATTCTATATGTATATACCAGCAGGACACACTGGCTACTACAACATTCTACAGGATTACAACGAAGCAGACTCAAAATGGGGAATCCAGTTGACATTCAACGATGATACAGTCAAAATAGATGCCAACCAAAACCAGTACACACATTCGTACACTGCTGACTCGTGGACAAAAATTCAGCATTTTGTTGACCTTGACAACGACTGGGTTGATTTTTATCTAAACGATGAACTTGTAATCTCTTACCGATGGAGCAGAGGTACAAATGCAGGCGGAGTCAACAAACTTGATGCTATCGACTTCTACTCGCACACAGCCAACAACCAAGCTGGACTATACTACATTGATGACCTTGTAATTGAACAAGTTCCTGCACCAGCAGCACCAACAAACCTTACTGCCACAGTACAGAACGAAAGCGATGTCGTACTTAACTGGGAACCTGCCGATAACGTTCAACTTGTTTATTACTCAATTTTGCGTGACCACGAAGTAGTTGCCACAACTACGGAAACCTCATACACCGATACGCATGTTTACCCTGGTTCATACGAATATAATGTACAGGCATACTGCGGAGCTGCAATCGGCTATTCCGACCTATCAAACACAGCACCAGCTGTTATCGAAGGTAGCGTTGAAAGGGAATTTGTACTCGCCGAAGTATTCTCATACAAAAGTTGCGGCTATTGTCCATACGCAGCAAAGGCTCTCGACAATATGGAAGCAGCAGGAACTTTCGATATTATTGTTCTCGACCAACACATAACCGACACATACGGATACACAGAGTCAAATAACCGTTTCAACTACTGGGCAGGAAAGAACAATGAGTTCGGTCAGAACTATGGTTTTGATGGCACTCCTTCAATTGTTTTCGACGGATATGTTGGAATGTCTGGTGCATCAACAAATGTATCAGAAATGCAAGAAGCATATACCATTTACTACAATCACGTAAAGAATATCAATTCTATATATAACCTTACTGCAGAATTGACACAGACCGAAGTAGGAAGCAAGACATTCACATTGAATGTTACCGCTGAAAAACTTTCGGAATACTTTGGCAACGACCAGATTGTCGTAATGGCAGCTCTAGCAGAAGACATAGACTACAACTGGGGAGTAGCTAGAAAAATAAGCAACCTCGTCCGCGTTATATACCCCAACGCAAACGGTACAGTTGCAACTTTCGACGAAAACAACCAGTTCAGCACAAGCTACACAATCACCGTAAGCGACGACTACGACATTTCAAAGTGCAAGGTTGTAGTATGGGTTGAAAATCACACTCAGGGACGCGTAATGCAGTCGAAGAGATTCAAGGTTAGCGACTACTATGTAACCAATATTGCTGAAGAAAGCACTGTTGCCAGCATCTACCCCAACCCATCGAACGGATTGTTCAACATTTCCGACAGCAACATTGAAAGCATTGAGGTTTACGACATTACTGGAAAACTCGTAATGCAGCAGCAAGTTAATGCCGACAACGCAACAATCGACCTTACAAACTACGCAAAAGGAATTTACACCTTGAAGACATACACTAACAGCATTGTAAAGTCTAACAAACTTATTGTAGAATAATAAATTTCAAAGAAGTGAATTTTGATGTAAAAGAAATCAGGAAGGACTTCCCGATACTTTCAGAAAAGGTTCATAACAAGCCGCTTGTCTATTTCGACAATGCAGCCACATCACAAAAGCCGCGAATAGTAATCGACACGATAGCCGAATACTATTCGCGCTTCAATTCGAACATTCATCGCGGTGTACACTACCTCAGCAACTTCGCCACCGAAGCCAATGAGCGTGCCCGCGAAACTGTTCGGAAATTCATAAACGCAAGTTCCACCGAAGAAATAATCTTCACGCGCGGAACTACCGAATCCATCAACCTTGTCGCCTACTCGTTCGGTGAGACTTTCATCGGCGAAGACGACGAAATAATAGTCTCCGAAATGGAGCACCACTCCGACATCGTGCCGTGGCAACTCCTCTGCGACCGCAAAAAGTCCAAAATCAAGGTTCTGCCATTCGATGACAACGGAGTTCTCGAAGTTGGAAAATTGGAATCGCTGATTACCGACCGCACAAAAATCGTTGCCGTTACGCAAATTTCCAACGTTCTCGGCACGGTAAATCCCATAAAGGAAGTCATAGAAACCGCCCACAAGCACAACATTCCCGTCCTAATCGACGGAGCTCAGGGCGTACAGCATACAAATGTCGATGTTCAGGCACTCAACTGCGATTTCTATGTGTTCTCGGGACACAAAACATACGGTCCTACCGGCGTAGGAGTACTTTACGGCAAAAAATCGCTTCTAGAACAGATGGTTCCCTACCAAGGTGGTGGCGAAATGATCGAAAGCGTAAGCTTTGCCAAGACAACCTACAATGTGCTGCCGTTCAAGTTCGAAGCAGGAACCCCAAACTATATCGATGCCATTGCCCTCGAAAAGGCAATTTTGTACATCCAGAATATTGGAATTCCAGAAATTGAAGCCTACGAGAAACAACTTCTCGACTATGCTACCGAACAGATTTCGCAGTTCGACTGGGTAAGAATCATCGGCACTGCACCTCACAAGGCAAGCCTCATTTCGTTCGTAATGGACGGAATACACTTCTCCGATGCTGGTATTCTCCTCGACCAACTTGGCATTGCAATCCGCACAGGCACACATTGCGCTGAACCAACAATGCAACATTTTGGAATCACAGGCACAGCGCGCGCATCGTTCGCATTCTACAACACAATGGAAGAAGTTGACGCACTTATCAACGGTTTGAAACGCATAAAAACAATGTTCTAATGGATAACGAACTGTTTTTCATAGTAAATCCTAACTCCGGCAACAGCAAAGGTCGTATCTGGGACGAGATTTCAGCATATATGACCGAAAAAGGCATAAATTTCGGCTGTTACCTCACAAAATCTGCCAACGATGCAGTAAATGCCATTCCACAGATACTCAGTGAAGGGCACCGCAACCTTATTGTCCTCGGTGGCGACGGTACCACCAACGAGGTTGTGAACGGAATTTTCTCGCAGACCGAAGTCCCCTACTCCGAAATCTGCCTCGGTTCAATTCCACAAGGCACAGCAAACGACTGGAACCGCTACTATGGCTGGGAAAACGACTACAAGGCTTCAATCGAGCGACTGCTTAAACACAACATAACAAAACAGGATGTCGGCGTGGTAACATTCTCCGAAAATGGAGAAAGACGCACTAAATATTTCATCAATAGCATTGGTTTTGGCTTTGATGCAGAAATTGTTAAGATGACAAACGAACTTTCGCACGAACAGCGTGGCAAGGAAATTACCTATCTGCTCAGTCTACTCAAATGCCTGTTGAAATGCAAGAAGCGTAATGTCTCAATCGAAGCCGAAGATTTCAAATTCAGTAGCAAGGTACTGTCAATCAGCATTGCCAATGGAAAATATTCCGGTGGAGGAATGCAACAAACACCAGATGCCATCATAAACGACGGAGCATACGACATTTCCATATTCGGCGACATAGGCAAGTTCTTTGTTATTAGGAATGTAAGCAAACTTTACAACAGCACAATTAAGCAAATCAAAAACAAAAATGTCGTATTTGCCCGCACCGAAAACTGCATAAAGGTAACATACGACTGCCCAACTTTTGCCGAAACCGATGGAGAAATCATCGGCGACAGTCCATACGAGATTTCAATGATTAAGGGCGGACTGAATGTAATTGACTAAAATAAAGTAGAACACTATGATAAGAAAATTTTTCACTGCAATAAGCATTTGCGTACTTTCGGCATCTGTTGCAACTGCACAAATCGACTACTCCGACTGGGTTGGCGGATACCCCGATGGTTGCACAAGCATAACGGTTGGCAAGAAAGCAAGTGCCGACGGTTCGGTATTTACCTCGCACACCGACGACAGCCACCGATCAAAATCGGAATTCAACATCGAGCCGGCACGCGACTATCCCAAGGGCGCAACAAAAAAGATTTACAAGCGCGTATCGAAGAACATCTACGCAATGCCCACATACGAATTCGAAGAAGTCGGTGAAATTCCGCAGGTTGCGCACACATACCGTTATATAAACACCGCCTACCCCTGTATGAACGAAAAGCAACTCGGCATTGGCGAATCGACTTTCGGCGGACGCAAGACGCTGGTTTCCGAAAACGGAATCATCGACTGCACACAACTCTGCCAACTTATGCTCGAACGCTGCGCCTCTGCTCGCGAAGCAATAACTCTCGCAGGCGAACTCATTAAAGAATACGGCTGGATAGATGTCGGTGAATGCCTCACCATTGCCGACAAGAACGAAGTTTGGCACCTTGAAATCATTGGTCCGGGCAAAGGCAAGAAAGGTGGAATCTGGGTTGCACAACGCGTTCCCGACGACCATATTGCAGTAAATGCCAACGCCAGCACCATCAAGCATATCGACTTGAAAAACAGCGATATGTTTATGGCAAGTGAGAACATCTTCAAGATGGCTTTGGATTCGGGATGGTGCAAGTCGGAAGCAGATTTTGAATTCTGCCACGCCTACGCACCCGAAAGCCGCAACAGCATTGCTGCCCGCCGTCGCGAATGGCGTATATTTGACCTTGTGGCCCCGTCGCTCAAACTCGATGCAAACGACCAGGACTATCCATTTTCGGTAAAACCCGACAAACCAGTGACTTTGGAACAACTTTCGATGATTTTCCGCGACTACTACGAAGGTACGCCATACGACATTACACACGCCCTCACCATTACCGACAAGGACGGCAAAGAGATTATTTCGCCAATGGCAAACCCTCAAATGCCTTACGACCAGATGAAAATAGAGAACGTCCGCGGAAGCTGGTACGATGTGGACTCGAAAACAGGCAAGATTGAAATGCTCGGCGAACGCACGATAGCACGCTGGTACACAATGTACGCCACCATTTTGCAATGCCGCTCGTGGTTGCCAGACGAAATCGGCGGTGTGGCGTGGATCGCCCTCGACAATGTTGCGACTTCGATTTATGTGCCGTTCTACCCACAAATCACGCAACTGCCCAAATGCTACGAAACGCCAGGTCGTCCCAATGGTTACACCCAGGAATCTGCTTGGTGGGCTTTCAACAGGCTCGGCACACTAACGCACCAGCGCTGGGGCGATATGCGCAAGAACGTGGTTGATGCAGTATGGATTCCGTGGCAGAAAGAACTTTTCGACAACCAGAAAAACATTGAAGCCGAAGCAAAAGCATTGATGGACAAGAAGAACGGCCGAAAGGAAGCCATTGCAAAACTTACCGAATACTCAAATATGTGGGGACAAAAGGTCGTTGACAAGGCTTGGAAACTCGGCGATTTCCTCTGGACTAAATATGATGAGAAATTCTAATCCAATAATGATTTACTTTTTACGTCATTCCGCAAGTCAGAACAGACACGCGATACAGAACGGAGAGCGTTGTGATGTTCGACTGTGCGGAATCTCCCCAAGTACTAATTTCAAGGAGATTCCGTATAAGCGAGTTCACACGACACGTTCCTCTGTCGGTTCACTCTGCTTTACGGAATGACATCTTATTTTTATCCTAAACAATGTCATTGATTTACAAACACATATTAACCCTTATAACTATTACGCTACCGATTGCAGCAGTTTTCGGGCAAAACGACTTCATAGCTTCGCTGAAAAAGAATCTCGGCAACTACCGTCCGCAGTACATCGAAGCCAAAATTTCGTCACCAGTCGGCAACGAACACCTTTACCCCAAGGTCATTATTTCAGAAGAGCCTTACACTCTGACACAGAACGCAATATCTTACTATGATGCAATATCGTCATTACCAGAGGAAACAAAAATGTCGATGTTAAAGGCGCACTCCGAAATAGCCTACGCAGCCGAAAAATCAGGACTAGCCTCCTACCCCGACAAACTTCTGTGGCTCCCATTTGCGATTTCTGCATTCGGCAAGGAATACGAACTTGACGGCAACTGCGGTGTGTGGGGACTGCAATACCTATATGCAATAAAATACGGCGTAGAAATCAGCGAATGCACCGAAGGACGCCACGACATCATGCAATCGACACCGGCTGCAATACGCCAACTTCAATATCTGCACGACAAGTTCGACAAATGGGACGAAGCTTTGGCAGCATACCTTTTCGGCTCGTCGAACCTGAAGCGAATGCAAGTGCAGAACAAGCCTTTAAACGAAATTTACACATCGCTAGACCCGTATGGCAAGAACATTTTCGACATCTGGTGTGCAATGATTTCGTGGTCAGAAAACTATAGAAACTGCATAATCGAAGTCAAGGCGATAGAACAGCAATACGACACCATCCGTATTAGTGACCGCATTCATATCGAGCAGATTTCCAAGGTAATGGGCATAAGTCTGAACGAACTGAAATCGCTCAATTCGACCTTCCATTGCGAAGTCATCGACGGACGGCATACTGCAGTGACATTCAAGCTGCCTACTGGCAGAAAAGATGATTTTACAAGGCTTCACGACAGCATTGTCAAGTACAACGACACCATTTATTTTCCACCGCCAAAGCCACCAGTAGAACCGAAAAACTACGTCGTTGAAGGTAATGGCGAAAAAATCATCTACACCATACAGAGCGGCGACTACCTTGGCAAGATTGCGCAAAAATTCGGTGTGAAAGTCAGCGACATACAAGCCTGGAACGGTCTGAGCAACACCAACATAACCGCAGGCAAAACACTTGTGATATGGACAGGGAAGAAACCAGCCTCGAATAGCCAGACTACCCAGCCAAAGACAACCACAAACACAACAAAGCCCGCAACACAATCAAACACAAGCGCGTCCACAACCGCTACATTCAACGCAAAGGACTACACTTTGGTTGAAACCTACACGGTAAAATCTGGTGACAATCCGTACAACATCGCCAAGCGCTACAGTTGGGCTACTGCAGATGAAATTCTAAAATGGAACAACATCTCAGACCCGTCGAAATTACAGATTGGCCAGAAACTAAAAATCTACAAGAAAAAGTAAAAACGCGAAGATTCGCGAACGTAAATTAGAACATTTTTCTCTAAAGAAATGTACAAACTTGGCAACTCGCTTGGATAACATTCTACAATTCAACAATTTGTCACTTTTTAGAAAAATAATTAAAAAATTATTTGCCAGTTAAAAATAAAGCAGTATCTTTGCACCGCTTTTCCTCAGTAGCTCAGTTGGTTAGAGCACCTGACTGTTAATCAGGGGGTCGTAGGTTCAAGTCCTACCTGGGGAGCAGAAAAGCGGACTGAAAAGCCCGCTTTTTTTGTTGGTGCATTCCAAATCAATACAACTTGATTATCAATGTTTATTTTGCCGCAGCAACAAAACGTTCAACTTCTTCTGAATCAGTCTCTATATAACGGCTTGAATCTTCAATATTGGTCTTTTGCATATTTTCTATGGTATGCTTGCACGAAGAATGCACCTCGCCTACACCAGTTGCGCGTATTAGTTCAGCAACATTCTGCGAATTCACACCACTGCCAGCAAGAATTTTGATTCTACCAGCTGCAAGTTTTTGAATTTCGCGCAGATTACCAATGCCCTCTGGTGCAGTCTTTCGTTGACCAGACGTCAGAATGCGGTCGCAACCACATTCAATAATCTGTTCCAAAGCTATGTGCCAGTCGCGGCAACGGTCGAAGGCGCGATGAAAAGTCACTTCCATCGGACGGGCAAGCTTTACGATTTCTGCGGTGCGTTTTATGTCAATGTCAAGGTTTTTGTCGAGGAAACCGGCAACAACTCCATGAACACCAAGCTCTTTGCATATCAATACATCTTGTTTTATCGCCTCGTATTCGGCGTCGTTGTAACAGAAATCACCGGGACGCGGTCTAATGAGTACCATAGTTTTTAGAGACAGATTCTCAACACAATATTTTATTGCCGCATACGATGGTGTAGTGCCACCTTCGTTAAGATTCTGGCATAATTCTATGCGGTCTGCTCCACCATTTTCGGCATTTATTGCCGACTGTACCGAATTGGCGCAAATTTCAACAATCATCTCTTTTGTTTTTTGCTACAAAAATATGAAATTTTACATTTGGTTTGCCTTGTATTTACAAAAGCACTATCTTCGCAAAAAAAAGATATGGCAAACAAAGTTCGTGAAATTCCAATTGAAGAGTTCTTCCGCAATTCAGAAAAGTCATCGTTTGACATTTCTCCAGATGGCAAACACATTTCATATCTGGCTCCTTACAAATCGAGGATGAACATTTTTGTTACTGGTATCGATTTGGCAGAACCGCATCAGGTCACATTCGAGGAAGACCGTGATGTTGATGGATATATGTGGGCAAACAACAACCGAATCCTTTTTATGAAGGATGATGGCGGAGATGAGAATTTCCAACTTTACGGCGTTGATGCCGACGGTAGCGACACGCGACCGTACACCAAGATGAAAGGTGTTCGCACACATATCCTTGACGACTTGGAAGATATTGACGATGAGATACTTATCGAAACTAACCAACGCAACCCAGAGATTTTCGACCCATATAGACTCAATTTGAAGACTGGAGAAATGACAATGCTCGCCGAAAATCCTGGCAATATTCAGGCATGGATGACCGACCACGAAGGAAAGTTACGAATTGCCTATTCGATTGTCGATGGCGTTAACCAGGAAATGCTCTACCGCGACACCGAAGATGAAGATTTCCGTCCCGTAATACGCACTTCGTACAAGGAGGATGTTTCGGCTATTGTTTTCACTGCCGACAACAAGAATGTGTATGCAATCACAAACCTTGGTCGCGACAAATCGGCTCTGGTGCTCATGAACCCAGCAACCGCCGAAGAACTTGAAGAAATTTTCACAAACGACCATTACGACATTTCTGGAATTGGATGGTCTAACCTGCGTAAAAAATTAACTTCGGTTTCGTATGCGGGACACAAGGATACAGTCCGCCATTTCTTTGATGCTGATGCAGAACGCATAAACGATAGGCTAAAAGCTGCATTCCCTAACCATAAGTTTGGTACGGCAGCTACCAACAAGGACGAGGATATGCGCATTGTCTATGTCGGAAACGACCGCACCCGTGGCACCTATTACCTATATGACGTCAAGGCGGACAAAATTAGCAAGATTGCCGACCTTTCGCCATGGCTGAAAGAAGACGAATTGTCACCGATGCTTCCTGTAGTTTACACATCGCGCGACGGCTTACAAATCGAAGCCTACCTTACATTGCCAAACGGCTACACTCTTGACTCTGCAAAAAATCTGCCAGCAGTCGTAATTCCCCATGGTGGACCATGGGCTCGCGACTATTGGGGCTACGATTCTGAAGTTCAATTCCTTGCAAACAGAGGCTATGCCGTGTTTCAGATGAATTTCCGTGGCTCTACCGGTTTTGGTCGCAAGTTCAAGGAACTGTCGTACAAACAATGGGGACAGACCATGCAAGACGACATTACCGATGGTGTTATGTGGTTGATTGACAAGGGATATGTTGACAAAAATAGGATTGCAATATATGGAGGAAGCTATGGAGGATATGCAACATTACAAGCTCTGGTGAAAACTCCCAAACTGTTTGCCTGCGGCGTTGACTACGTTGGCGTATCAAATCTTTTTACCTTCCTAAATACAATTCCGCCATACTGGAAGCCAATGCTTGAGATGATGTACGAACAAGTTGGCAATCCCGAAACCGACAAGGAAATGCTTGCAGCAAACTCTCCTGCACTGAATGCCGAAAAAATTGTTCGCCCGCTGTTCATTGCCCAGGGAGCCAACGACCCACGTGTCAACAAAGCCGAATCGGACCAAATGGTTGAAGCTTTGCGCAAACGTGGCGTAGAAGTTGACTATATGGTGAAGGACAACGAAGGTCACGGATTCCACAACGAGGAAAACCGCTTCGAATTTTATCACGCGATGGAAGATTTTTTGAAAAAATGGCTGACAACAACCAAATGAATAGTTAAGTTTTTAGACTACACCCACATACCTAAATAACACCATTCTGTTAATTACTTTTTGATAAAAAGTAGGCTCAAAAATACGTTTGGTAATCCCAAACGCACTAATTTCGTAGCTGGTATTAAAGATTTGCAAGATGGTTAATTTCACGCATTTACACGTTCACTCGCACTATTCAGTACTCGACGGAATGTCGAAGGTTCCCGACTTAGTAAACAAGGCCATGAAAAACGGCATGACGGCTCTTGCCCTTACCGACCATGGCAACATGTATGGCATAAAGGACTTTTTTGACACCGTTAAGAAAGTAAATGAGAAAATTAATGACAAGATAAAAGAACAAAACACAATTCTTAAAAACAAAGAACTTCCGGACGAAGAAAAAGCCGAAGCGCAAAAAGTCATTGATGAATTGACAAAGCAACTATTCAAGCCTATAATTGGCATTGAAGCATATTGTGCTCGACGTACACTGCACGACAAGGACAAGGACTACCGCGAACCATCACCCGAGACTGGAAAAATGAAAATAGTCGATAGCAGCGGATACCATTTAATATTATTGGCAAAAAACAAAAAGGGCTACCAAAACCTTTGCAAATTGTCGTCAATTGGCTTCACACAAGGATACTACAGCACGCCTAGAATAGATAAGGAAGTGCTTGAAAAATACCACGAAGGCATAATTGCCAGTTCAGCCTGTCTTGGCGGTGAAATACCACAGCTTATTATTGCCAACAAACTCGACAAAGCCGAAGAAACTATACTTTGGTTCAAGCAGGTATTTGGCGAAGACTTCTACATAGAACTGCAACGACACAAAACCGACAAGCCTGGCGGAGCACGTGACACTTACGAACGACAAGTTGCCGTAAACAAGGTGCTGGTTGAATTTGCACGCAAACACAACATCAAGATTATTGCAACCAACGATGTGCATTTTGTCGAAGAAGAACACGGAGAAGCCCACGAGAGGCTCATATGCTTAAGCACACAGACAGAACTAAACGACCCCAACCGAGGCATGGCCTACACCAAGCAGGAATGGCTCAAGTCGCCAGAGGAAATGGAAGCCATCTTCTCCGACCTACCAGAAGCTTTGGAAAACACAATGGAAATTGCCGACAAAGTAGAATTTTACGACATTGACTCTGGACCTATTATGCCGGCATTCCCCATTCCCGAAGAATTTGGCACAGAAGAGGAATACCACAAGAAATTTAAAGACGAAGACCTTTTCAAAGAATTCACTTGCGATGAAAACGGCCAAGTAGTGATGTCGCCGGAAGACGCAGAAAAGAAGATTAAGAAAATTGGCGGTTACGAAAAACTGTACCGCATTAAGCTCGAAGCCGACTACCTTGCAAAACTTACATGGGAAGGCGCACACAAGCGTTACGGAGAGAACCTCACACAAGAACAAACCGACAGAATAAAGTTCGAACTGCACATAATGAAGACAATGGGTTTCCCTGGGTACTTCCTTATTGTACAAGACTATATACGTGGAGCACGCGAAGAACTCGGAGTTTGGGTTGGACCTGGACGTGGTTCGGCAGCAGGTTCGGTAGTCGCATACTGCCTGCATATTACCGACCTCGACCCTCTGAAATACGATCTTCTGTTCGAGCGTTTCCTCAACCCCGACCGTATCTCCCTGCCCGATATTGACGTTGACTTCGACGATGCAGGCCGAGGCAAGGTTCTAGATTGGGTAACACATAAATACGGTGAAGAAAAGGTGGCCCACATCATAACCTACGGAACTATGGCTACAAAATCAGCAATTGCCGATGTTGGACGAGTACAAGGTGTTCCGCTTGACCGCGTCAACGAGATAAAAAAGATGATTCCAGACAAGTTCCCAGACAATATAAAGGACGAAAAGGGAAAGAATCCAAAGGTTAACCTCAAAAACTGCATAAAATATGTACCCGAGATAAAACAGATTCTCGAAGGCGAAGACCACAATACGTCCACAATGATTGAATACGCAGAAGAACTAGAAGGTACAATCCGTCAAGTCGGAATACATGCCTGCGGATTCATCATCGGAGCCGACGACCTTACCAAATTCGCTCCTATCAGCACCATCGAGGACAAGGAAACAGAAGGTCGTGTGCCTGTAACCCAGTACGATGGACATGTCATTGAAAGCGTGGGGCTTATAAAGATGGACTTCCTCGGACTGATTACCCTGTCGATAATGAAGGAAGCGGTTTCCAACATAAAGAAAACCAAAGGCATAGACCTTGACATCAACAGCATTCCAATCAACGACCCAGAAACCTACAAGATATATTGTGCTGGCAAGACTGTTGCCATATTCCAGTTTGAATCGCCAGGAATGCAGAAGCATCTGCGCGACCTACAGCCGACAGTATTCGAGGACCTCATCGCTATGAACGCTCTCTACAGACCGGGACCAATGGCGTACATTCCTCAGTTTATCAACCGCAAGCACGGCAAGGAGCCTATCACATACGACATCCCCGTGATGGAGAAATACTTGAAAGACACCTACGGAATCACAGTATATCAGGAGCAGGTGATGTTGCTGTCGCGACTGCTTGCCGACTTTACACGTGGCGAAAGCGATGCTTTACGTAAGGCTATGGGTAAGAAAAAGAAAGACATTGTTGATGCAATGAAACCTAAGTTCATAGAAGGCGGCAAAAGGAACGGACACGACCCGAAGATTCTGGAAAAAATATGGAGCGACTGGGAGAGCTTCGCATCCTACGCATTCAACAAGTCACATGCAGCATGTTACGCGTGGGTTTCGTACCAGACTGCATATCTAAAAGCCCACTACCCAGCAGAATTCATGGCTGCCAACCTTACGCTCAACAAGGACGATATTACAGAAGTTACCAAGTTGATGAGCGAATGCAAGAATATGAAAATTAACGTTTTGTCGCCAGATATTAATGAAAGTGACCTCAACTTCACGGTAACCAAAAACGACGACATCCGCTTCGGACTCGGTGGTGTAAAAGGTGTGGGCGAAGGTGCTGTAATGGCTATTATCTCCGAACGCGAAGCTAACGGACCATACAAGGATATATTTGACTTCGTCTCTCGCGTAAACCTCCAGTCCGTAAACAAGAAAACCATCGAAGCTTTGGCTTTCGGTGGAGCATTCGACAGTTTCAACACACCGACAAATCCCAATGCATCATCACGCGACCAGATAGTATCTGATTTCGGAGAAAAAGGCGAATCGGCACTCGATATGCTTATAAAGTTCGGACGCTCCGTACAACAGCAGAAGAACGACAACACAATGTCACTGTTCGGTGCATCAACAGCATCGTTTTCAATAGCACTGCCAAAACTTCCACCTCGAATGGACAAGATGGTATATATGCCGATATTGCTAAAGAACGAATACTCTGTGCTTGGCATCTACCTGTCATCACATCCGCTCGACAAGTTCAAGTTTTTCATAGACCACACTAACATAACTCATCTGGACGTAGCTACAAAAATTATTGACGAGAAAAAGACTAAGACTAAATTTACCATCGTAGGATACGTCACAAAAAGCACAGAAAGGACATCTAAAAATGGCAATTTATTCGGCGAATACACAATAATAGACTACCACGGAGAACTAAGATTCACACTCTTCGGGAAAGACTACAGCACATACAAATCCGTATTAAACGAAGGGTATTCAATAATAATGGATGTCGAAATCAAGGAAAGGTTCTTCTTCAGCAACGACAAGAAAAAAGACGACAAGAACAAAGAAGTCAACCTGTCGGCCGTATATTCTAACATCAGGATGCTGCAGGACGTTGATGTAAAATCCATAAATATGTATCTAGACATCAACGAAATAGACTCCAATTTCAGAAAGGACTTCCTCAATGTCGTCAAAAAGTGCAAGGGCACAACGGAACTCTGCATAACCCTCATCAACAATACATCAATAAGCAAGGGTATAAAAATGGTTTCAAGGTCAAAGCAAATCGACGTGAACAACGATGAACTGAACCAATTTATAAAAAACAACCCCAACACCATAAAAAAAGTAACTATTACGCAATAGCATATAAAAATAGTTGTATCTTTGCAAGAAATTTGAAAACAGATAACATATGAGAAAATTATTAATCGTACTGCTAATTACCATATTGCCGATTGCAGCTTTCTCACAAAAAGTAGTAAACGGATTTGGTGTCGAATACCTTATGGGAAAGTCATACACATCAAGTGACCCGATGAAATTCTATTTCCCAGACACTACGAAAACAAATAACGTTTATATGACCGACGAAACCCAAGTTTTCGGCGGAGCATTGTATTTTCCATTCGACATGGGTATAAAAAGGCACCGTTTTACACTTGCCATCGGTTTTGAATACAGGTACACTTCACTAGGATTGGGGTCTCCAAACTCAGTAATCGATAACAGCAATATCCAAAGGGAAGGTTTGTGCTTGAACTCCACTACCTATACACCCTTAGTCCAAGTATTGTATAGGCCACACTTCTATCTAGGACGTCTTCACACATCCTTCAGTATCGGAGCCAACTTTAAATACACCTTGTTCAAGACTCTTGAAATAAGCGACAAGGACAACCAGGCGCTTGTTGCATACAAGGACGGAGAAAACCTTATAGACTTCGGTGGCAATCCTGCTGCCGAACGCATGAGGGACTTAGGATTCCACATTGACCCGAGGATTGGATTCGACTTCTATTTCAACAACTCCTTTATGCTGTCAATATTTGCACTGGTACCAGACATTACCAACATTGCCGCAGTAAAGTCAGTAAAGGTACAATTCGGTGCAGGCGTGACCTACCTTATCAAGACGAACAAGATAACAGAAGCTAAAATTTTACAACAATACAAAAAATAACGATTATGAGGAATTTGTTTTTAATATCGGCAGTTTTATTAATCTGCTCCATATCGCTTAATGCACAAGACGTTGTTCCTGTAATTCAGTCGGGACACTCTGGAAGCATAATGTTTGTTGAATGGGACAACACTGGACGTTACATTGCTAGCGCCGACGACAATAATGAAATTATAATCTACGACATTATAGCCGGCAAGGTTTTCTTCAGAACAAAATTCCCAGGCAAAAAACTCGTAACAGGAATCAAGTTCGATGATGACGGTCTGCTCTATGCAAGCAACACCGACTATGCAATCAGCTTCGACCCGACTACACTCAAGACAAGCGAAGCTTCGCACGGAGTTCCGCCAAAGAAAATGTCGGCAAACTTCAAAATCAAGAACTCTTCGCTTAAGAAAACCGACGGTGGAACTTTGTTCAACAACAATGCATACACAAAATTCACATATGCAACCGAATCGGAAGACCGCAAATACATCATCGCAGGTGATGAAAACGGCGGATTATATTTCTGCAACAACGAAATGATATTGCAGCACTACGAAAGCATCCATAGCCTTCCAATAAACGATATCTCATTCTCAAAGCAAGGCAATATGGTTGCAATAGCATCAGCCGACCGTTCCGTCAGCATCTGGCGACTGCCAAACTACAAGCTCGAAAAACGCTTAATCCCAAGAAGTTTCAACATCTCTGCACTTTCGGCAAGCGCCGACAGCAAGTCGTTTGCTTTTGGCGATGAACTTGGATATGCCTACAAGATAACATTTGCAATCGACAAACTTGTATGCGAAGCAGTTGATGCTCACGACGGTCAAATCAACGACATACAAATGTCGGCAAACAGCTGCGTAGCAGTTACCGCAGGAAGCGACAATTCGGCTTCGGTAGTTGACTTTGAAAACAAGAAGGTATTGCAGAAATTCAAAGCCCAGAGCAGCTCCGGAAAGGTTAAGCAGGTGTTCGACATAAAGGGCATACAGGAACAGGCAATGAAAGGCAACGATGCAAAGGACAACATGTACGATGAAAACGTATATTCGGTAGCAGTTAGCCCCGACGGAAAATACCTTGTATATTCTGCTGGCAAATGGGGACTTGCTGACCCGCTTCTGAAATATGCCAACATCTCATCGCTAAACATACTTGGAAGCAAAGACGAGCGCATTGCCAAGAAGGGTGTTGCCGCAGGCATGGCTCTGCCAAACAACATCCACATATACAAACAGATGCTTATCGACACAACCAACAACCTATTCGGTGTCGAAGCCGACAGAAAAATATATAAGCATAAGCCAGCTGTCCTCACTGGATTTGGTGCTGGGCTTGAATGCGAAATGAGTGCAATGACAGAAGCTTCTAATACCGACAACGTGTTGATTCTCCGTCAGAAAGACGAACCTACAATGGACGGCTACTATATGCTTAAGATTGACCCGTCGAACGGTGATGTCTATAAGTGCAAAGGCTACGAAATTGAACGTCTTGGCAAGGACGGCAAGAACGTAACCTACAAGGGTCAGTATGGCTACATAAGCGACTTTATCGTAATGAAAGGACAGCAATTCCTCATTGCCGCAGCAAAGGATGCATCACTCAACATCTACGACATACAGTCGGGAAAGAAACTCCTCAGCATCTATGTTGTTGACGGTGGTAAACTTATCTACGTTACACCAGAACACTACTACATGGCAACAGGCGATGCAATTACAGGCCTCGGATACTACCACGAAGGTAGAATTTATCCTGCAGAGCAGTTCGACCTCCGCTTCAACCGCCCCGACTTGGTTCTGAAATCACTCGACGTATTCGACAACGAAATAATCGAAATGTATAAGTCGGCTTACAAAAAGCGTATCCAGAAACTTGGCTTCACCGAAAGCATGCTCAACGGCGAGATGGAACTTCCCGAAATAAAGATAATGAACATGGATGAGATAAAACTCACCACTTCAAGGTCTTCTATTGACGCCAAACTTTCAATGAAGGACTTGAACTACAACCTCAACCGTCTAAATGTCTATGTTAACGATGTTCCGCTTTATGGAACCAACGGAATGGACTTGAGCGACAGATATTCAAGAGAAACTATTGCAAACATTGAAGTTCCACTGTCAACTGGAAGAAATACAATACAGTTCTCATGCGTAAACGAAAAAGGTATGGAATCACTCAAGGAAGAAATAGAAGTCTTCTACGAGCCTCAAGGCAAAAAGCAGAAACCTACACTATACCTCATATCTTTGGCCGTTGCAGAATATGCACAGTCGGAATACAACCTACGCTACACCATCAACGATGGACGCGGATTTGTTAAGCTGTTCAGCGAAAATGCAACCAATTTCGACCATGTAGTTGTCGATTCTCTCTATAACAGCAATTGTACAAAGCAAAACTTCCTTGCTTTGAAGGAAAAACTTATGAAATCGAAAGTTGATGACTATGTATATGTACACATCGCTGGTCACGGTCTGCTTGACGATGATTTGAACTGGTACTTCGCAACCCAGAACATAGATTTCTTCGACCCGTCGGTCAACGGCTTGAAATACGAAGACATTGAAGGTCTGCTCGACGGTATTCCAGCCCGCAACAAGATGCTCCTAATGGATGCCTGCCACTCTGGTGAAGTTGACAAGCAGGACGGCGTAGAAATTGCAGACAAAGCAGATGGTGATGATACCCGTGGCGCAGTAACAGTAAACAAGCGCAAGAAAACAAAAAATAGCCTCGGAAACTCGTTCGAACTTATGCGTCTGCTCTTCAGCGACCTTAAGAAAGGAACAGGAACTGTTGTAATCTCGGCTGCATCGGGTGGCGGTTACGCTTTGGAAAACGAATCCATCGAAAACGGTATATTTACCTACTGCCTAATGGACGCATTCAAGAAAAACAAGGCTGACAAGAACAAGGACAAGTCTATTTCGGTTTCCGAATTGCGTAACTTCATCTTCGATGGTGTAAACCGAATGAGTGAAGGAAAGCAGCAGCCTACATCACGTCGCGAAAACCTCCAGAACGACTTTAACGTGAAATAATAACAAGCTAAAAAATGAGGCTGCCGATTGGCAGCCTCATTTTTTATACACAGATATCAACAGAAACGAAAAAAAGAGTATATTTGTACTCTAACAAAATATTATCGGCAAAATGAAAAATTCAAAACACTTCTGGCTAATAACCATTGCTCTTCTTACGTTTTCAAACCTTGCAGCAACAGCACAAACCGAAAAGTCGGAACTGCTTAACAAGTCGGATTCGCTCTATGCTTTAGCTTTCAACCTATACAAAACTGGTAAATATAATGAAGCCATCCCCCTATTCTCGGAATCATACGGTTTAGACACAATTATCTATCCGCCCAAACATGTCAGACGCGAACACTCGCTCCGTCAAGCCGCAAGATGCTACTATATGTTAGGCGATACGGTCATGGCATACTCAATGTCGCCGACCTGCGTTACCGAGCAACCCGACAGGCGACTTACGGTCAAGTCCGACTCGCTCATAATGCTATGCAAGGAATATACATCGCAGAAAAAATACGAAGAAGCCCTCGAAATACTAAGCAAGGCTCAGTCGGCAATGAAAAAAAGCATCGGAACAAAAACATTCCTCTACGCCAACCTGCTGGAAAACAAAATGCCAATATACATACAAACAGGCAATGCCGACAAGTTCATAGAATGTCTCAACGAAATAGAACAGGTAAGAGCCATCTCGCTAGGCAAAACAAACTTGCAATATATTGCTACAATCGAAAATATCGGTCTCGCCTACGAACTTTTCAAGAAAGATTATGACAAGGCAACCGAATATTACGAAATTGCAACCAACCTAAACAAAAACAACGGCGACAAGACAAAACTCATAAAATCGCTCACACGACTTGGCGATGCCTACATTCTCGGAAACCACTACGAAAAATCACTTGAAGCATACTTAGAAGCCTACGAAGTCATCAAGAAAAACGGACTGGAAAATGACGTTTGCAACACCTTTATCCTTAGCGGAATAACCAAAAACTACAACAATCTCGGCAAATACGCACTCTCCCTCGAATATGCCATAAAAAATGCCGAAGTCAGCAAAATGATATATGGTGAAAAATCTAAGGAATATGCCAACATCTTGAACAATATCGGCGTAATACACAACGACTTGCACAATCACGACAAATCAATCGAATACATAACCGAATGCTTAAACATATACAAGGATTTAAATGCTGACAAACTTCCGATTATCGCAACCTTTGAACTCGGTCTGGGAAATGCATATAACGACAAGGAAGACATTGCATCTGCCATGACACATTACCAGAAAAGCCTAGACATATACAAGATGAACAATCTTGAAAATAGTCTTGAATACGCCGACGCATTATCAAACATGGCAATTTCATACAATAAACAATCCGAGTTACATAAAGCATACGCAAACTACACACAAGCATACAAAATATACCGCGACAACTTAAAAACATGCGATATCATAAAGTACATAAGGTTGCAAAACAATTTATCGACTGTACTTATCCACATAGGAAAGTACGACGAAGCAATGTCGATGCTTAACTGTTGCCTTGAAATGAGCCGAAAGTACCTTGACTTGAATTCGCCCTCCTACTCGTCAACGCTGACCAACACTGCCATCGTATATCAGGATTTAGGAAATTTCCAGAAATCTCTGGAGCTATTCAACGAATCCGCCAAAATAAAGAAGAATATATATGGAGAATACGACTATAAATACGCAGAGGCTCTGAACAATATCGGCACAGCATACAATTATCTCAGGGATAACCAGAATGCCTACAAAACACTTACTCACACCTTAGAAATATATGACAAACTGATAAAGGACAGCATAATATCTTTGCCTATAGGTTATTCGAACACACTCAACAACCTCGGCATATACTACGAACACATAGCCGACTACGGCAAAGCCATGGATTGTTTCGTGCGTTCATCAGAAATAAGCAAGAAACTTGCCGGTGAAAACAGCCTCGAATACATAAGAAGCCTCGGCAACCTCACAAATACCTACGCAAAGCAAAGAGACCTTCAATCTGCATTAGCAAACAGCATAAAGATATGCGAATTGATAAAAAAACTGTACAACACCGCGAACAACATCTTGTACGCAAGCAGCATCAGGCAACAAGGCGACATATACAACGAAATGAAGGATAGTACCAATGCAATAAGATGCTACACAAAATCACTCGAAATATATGGCAAAGAACTTGGTACCGACCACTACGAATATGGAACCACTCTTATGAATATCGGCATATACTACCACGACAATGGAAATTTAGGCAAGGCACTTGAATACGAGACTCAAGGTCTAAAAACAATAAAGGAAAAAATGGGCGACAGGCATCCGATGAGCATATACTCAATGGAAAATATAGCCAACCTATATTTTGACATGGGCGAGACAGAAAAAGCATTAAGCGAAGCCGAAAAAGCAATGAGTGCAAGCAAACAGAACCTCATTTCAAACTTTTCGTTCATGACTGCAAACGAGCGTGAAACATACTGGGACTACAACAACCACATATACAATTCAATCATAAAGCTATCGGCAATCACACCCGACGACACAACTGGATTCTCCGCCTCATACGATGCAGAACTTATAACAAAAGGACTGCTGCTAGCATCGGAAATCAACTTCACAAACATAATAATGGAAAGCGGAGACAACTCTCTAATAAGCGACTACGAGAATTTGAAGACCATGCACTTTATCCTCAACAAGGAACTTGAAAAACCTATCAACGAGAGGTCATATAATTGCGACTCCCTCGACAGCAGAATACAAAACCTTGAAAAACAAATAGTTGAAAGAAGCAAAGAATATGGCAATATTGCCAACACAATCTCAATAAACTGGAAAAATGTTCAGGATTCGCTAAAAGCAAACGATGTCGCAATTGAATTTACCAACTACAAGCAAAACGACACCATAAAATACGTGGCACTTGTACTGACAAAAGATATGGAAACGCCCAAGTTGGTTCCGCTTTTCGAGCAATCGGAAATACAGAAAATGCTTCGTGGCATAACTCCCATAAAAACAGACACTCAAAGCGACTACGAAAACCGTGGTGCGACTTTAGTTTCAGCAAAAAGACAAGGAATATACGAAACCACAAACCTCTACGAATCACTATGGAAACCGCTTGAGAAATACTTCACAGAAAAACCTCGAATCTATTTTGCACCATCGGGAATGTTGCACCAAATTGCAGTGGAATACGCACCTATCGACCACAGCAAGACTATCTCGGATAAATACGAGATTTACCGTGTTTCGTCAACCCGCTTCCTTGCTATGGACTATATGCCGACGACTTTGAAAGAATCCGTTCTCTATGGTGGCATCTTCTACGACAGCGACACGGCAACCATGAAGCAGCAAAGCAACCGCTATTCAACTCGCAGCGCAAACATGAATTCGTTTGCTGACCTCAACAAGAACGAGGAGCGCGGAAGCCTTTCGTATTTGCCTGGTACTAAAACCGAAGTCGAAAACATTGTCGGCAAACTCAAGAAAAAGAAAGTAAAAACCACATTGTACGAAGGCTCAGCAGCAAACGAAGAATCGTTCAAGGCTCTATCGGGCAAAAGCATATCCACCTTGCACATAGCCACACACGGGTTCTTCCTGCCCACCAACGAAAAACTGTCGGGCGACAACTCGCTTATCCAATCGGGACTATTAATGTCGGGAGCAAACTATGCTTGGCAAAATCTTCCAATCCCCGAAGGTGTTGAGGACGGTGTTCTTACAGCGAAGGAAATCAGTTATATGGATTTGCGCAGGACCGACTTGGTTGTACTTTCGGCCTGCCAGACTGCTTTGGGAGAAATCACTGGCGAAGGTGTTTTCGGACTTCAGCGCGGATTCAAGAAGGCTGGTGCGCGTACCATTATAATGAGCCTTTGGCCTGTTGATGACAACGCCACCCTGCTGATGATGACCGAATTCTACACCAACCTAACCAAAGGAATGTCGAAACGTGAAGCCTTCCTTAACGCGCAAAACAAGGTAAAGACAACAGCTGGCTTCGAGAATCCAAGATATTGGGCTGCGTTCATAATGCTGGACGGAAACGAATAGTAAGTTAAATGGTTTATGAGTTTAAGATGGTTTGAAAGTTAAAACTAACAATATGAAACAACCTCAACCCCAAAGGGCGAAAAGACTTGAAGGCTGAAAGGCTCGCAGACTAACAGGCTAACGCCAATTTCAAACAACCTCAAACCATTTCAAACAACTTCAAACAATCATCTACCCCATCACTTCTTTTACCGATTCCTTTACAGCATCAACAACCGTCTGCATCTGCTCGTCGGTAAGGTCGTAATATACGGGCAAACTGATTTCGCACTTGTAGTTGTCGTATGCCTGCGGATAATCGCTCATCTTGTAGCCCAGTCCGCTGTAGAACGACAGCAATGGCAAAGGCTGGAAATGCACGTTTACCGAGACTTCGCGAGTCATTATGCGACGGATGATTTCGTTGCGCTGTTCCTCCGTTGCTCCATTTACACGAAGCAAATAAACGTGATAGGATGTGCGCTTATCGGCAGTTTCATAAACAGGAAGCACAAACCTATTGTCATCCTTGAACTGCGAAGTGTAGAAATCGAAGATTTTTTTGCGTTTCACAAGCGTATCGTCATCGTAACGAGCAAGTTCGACAAGCCCCATCGAAGCCATTATGTCGGTCATGTTCATCTTGAAGCCTGCAGTAATGACATCGTACTTCCAGTTTCCTTTTGTTTTTGCCAGCGCATCTTTGTTTTGTCCGTGCAACGAAAGCACACACAAGAACTTATATATCTCTTCATTGTCAAAAGGTTCGGGCAGATTGAAAATTACCGCTCCGCCCTCGGCTGTTGTCAAATTCTTGACAGCATGGAATGAAAATACTGTCACATCGGTCAACGAACCAGTGTGTTTTCCTTTATATTTTGCACCAATCGAGTGAGACGAATCGGCAAGAACCATAATTCTACCAAGTTGCTTCTGAATTTCGTTGTTTGGCGAGAATTTGCGTCGTATGCCTTCCTCGCTTACCAGCGACATTATCTCATCGTAGTCGCACGGAAAGCCAGCAATATCGACAGGCATAATAACCTTTGTGCGGTCTGTTATTGCAGCGCGTATTTTTTCAACATTAATGTCAAAGTCATCAGCATTTACATCGACCATAACAGGTTTTGCTCCGCAATGTACAACCACATTTGCGGTAGCGCAATATGTATAAGCTGGCACAATCACCTCGTCGCCCTGTCCTACGCCAAACCAACGGAGAGCTATTTCAAGTCCTGCCGTAGCAGAATTAACACAAAGCGTTGATTTTCCGCCAGTGTATTCGGTCAACCTTTTCTCAAAAAGTTTGGTTTTGGGTCCTGTGGTTATCCAACCTGATTTCAAAGTATCAACGACTTCTGCAATAATCTTATCGTCAATGCGTGGTGGAGAAAATGGTATCATCTTATTCTAAATTTTATCCAAAAAACAAATATGCGACAAAAATGGCGGCAATAATACCGGCTAGGTCGGCAATAAGTCCAGCAACAACCGCATAACGTGTCTGGCGGATACCAACCGAACCGAAATAAACCGCTAAAATATAGAATGTCGTATCGGTCGCACCTTGGAACGTACATGCCAGACGACCAACAAACGAATCGGCACCGTGAACAGTCATAGCATCGACCATAAGTCCACGTGCTCCGCTCCCGCTCAATGGTTTCATAAAGGCAACAGGCAAAGCATCAACAAAATCGGTAGGCAATCCGCACTTGTCAAAGCACCAAGCAATTCCTGCCATCATAGCCTCCATTGCACCTGAAGCGCGGAAAACGCCAATTCCAACCAGAATAGCAATAAGGAAAGGAATAATCTTGATTGCCGTACTGAAGCCGTCCTTTGCGCCCTCGATAAACGCATCGTAAACGTTGACCTTATGCCGTAGCGCAAGTATTATAAATCCTATGATAATCGAGAACAAAATCACATTTGAAATCATTGAAGCAACAGTACCCTGCGATTCGGCCGACAATAAAGTGAACCCCCAAATTGCCAACGAAAGCAACAATGTCAGTCCGCCCAGATATAGCAGAATTTCCTTCTGAAACAGATTTATTTTCTGCCATAGCGATACGGCAATAATTCCGACCAAAGTGCTAACGAAAGTACTTATAAGTATCGGCAAGAAAATGTCTGACGGGTCTGCTGCACCTAATTGTGCTCGGTAAACCATTATACTTATGGGAATTATGGTAAGTCCAGATGTGTTTAGCACCAGGAACATTATCATCGAATTCGATGCGCGGTCCTTGTCTGGATTCAAATCCTGAAGTTCCTTCATCGCCTTAAGTCCAAGTGGCGTTGCCGCATTGTCGAGGCCGAGCATATTGGCGGCAATGTTCATCACCATAGAACCATGAACAGGATGATTCTTAGGAATATCAGGGAAAAGTTTGTTAAACAGCGGCGAAATTCCTTTCGACAGCAGTCCAATTGCACCGCCCTTCTCTCCTACACGCATAATTCCAAGCCATAATGTCATTACACCAGTAAGGCCAAGCGACAATTCGAAGCCAAGCTTTGCCATATCGAAGGTAGAGCTTACCATCGCGGGGAACACCTCCATGTCGCCAAAGAACACTGCCTTCACGATTGCCACGATGAAAGCAATTAGGAAAAATGCTATCCAGATATAGTTAAGAACCATTTGCGTATAATTAATACGCAAAGGTAAGATTTATGGGCAAGGAAATTATGAGTGAAGGAAAAGAGTTTTTAAACGAATGGTGTTAAAAATAAATCGTTTTAGATATGAGTCAAATAAATTACTTCAACTTCAGCACAACCTCAATTGGATAATGGTCTGATATATATGGTGCGCCATAATTTCCCACAAGAGTTCTGTATGAAATGGGCTCAATATCTCTAATGAATATGTGGTCAAGAATAATGTTTGAAGGAGCTGTCCCAAAAGCATTGAATGTTCCTTTGTGGTCGGTTTCAGGCGCAGTTTCCCTGACAGACTTCATATTCATATCAAGCAAAGGATTAAATATTGGACTATCGATTGATGAATTTAAGTCTCCGCCAAAAATTACAGGCATTCCTTCGGGTACGTTTTTCTTTATAATATCTACAATTAGCTTTACAGATTCTTCTCTTGCTTTTTCTCCAATGTGGTCCAGATGGGTATTGTAATAGAAGAATACTTTTCCTGTAGAGATTTCCTTGAGTTTAACCCAAGTAAGCGTCCTATTGCATTGAGCATCCCACCCCCTTGACACGACATCGGGAGTTTCGCTCAGCCAATATGTACCACTATCAAGCAATTCAAATTTATCTTTCAGGTAGAATATTGCCATGAATTCTCCCGATTTTTTACCGTCGTCCCTACCAACACCTACATAGTCATATTGCGGAAAAGCATCGCTGATGTATTTAACCTGGTCTGGCATCGCCTCCTGCAAGCCAAAGGCAGATGGAGTTTCTTTCTGTATCATTTCAAGAGTTGCATCCTTACGATATTTCCAAGCATTGCGACCATCAACCTTGTTTGCACTAAGCCTTATGTTAAACGAAATTATCTTCAATGTACCATCCGGCATATTGTACGACACCGTTCTTTCTACCTTTTTTGCATACGAGCAACTAGCGGCAATTACCAATAATGCAATTACCCAAAGAGCAACCCTCTTCATAATGTATATTATTTTAAAAGTTTCTTTATTCTTTCAAACAAATACGATTCAATTCCAGAATTATATCCGTCAGCATCAATTACCGACTTTACACTATCAAGAATTTCCTGTTTTTCTGTTTCCGACTGAGCCTGCCCCTTCATATATGAATCAATAAGTTCAAGAACTTCGGCATCATTCATGTTATCGAAAGTTCTCTTTACTCTTTTAAATGTTGCCGCATCATACTTTTCCAGTATCGTTTCAATTTCAGACTGATGGATATTTCCATCTATGTTTGATGCATAAAGCATCACCATAATTTTAAATTCTTCTTTTGTGAGATTCATAGTATTTATATATTTTCAGTTTTCTTATTCTTATTTTTAGTTTTTGAAATATTTCTCTAATGGTTATTTGCTTTTTATCCAAATTACGTAATATAGCACTAATAATTATGTCTATTGCGAAAAATAAAAGCAATATCAATACTATCCAAAAAACAGGGAAAGAACCTAAGAAAGATAAAAGAGGAAATCGTATATTCTCATCATTCTCAGTAGCAACTACTTGTCCTATAGCCGACGAGTCACCTCCCTTAGAATTATCCGTATTATTAATACTATCTCCATTGGGTATATTATCCTTCTCTGAATAGCCTGCGATATCTTTAATTTCATCCATTCGATGTTTTATATTTCTATATGCAGATGCAAATAATGAAAACGGATAGCTCTTCTCTGTTGTTCCAATATTTTTTTCAACGCGTATATTAACAAGAATCTCTCCGAGATTATCTTTGAACCAAATATCAGGGCATTCTCGAAGTTTTGAATCCTTATAATTAAAGGAGTCCAAAGAGACTTTATCTATAGTTTTTACTAACGATTCTAGTTCTTTATATGTATCTGTATTTCTATTGTTCGTATCCTTTATCTTATTGACTATTATTTCATCAAGATATATATCATTAAATGCCAAATATAAAATTCCACTAGTCTTCGCTTCAAATTTAAACGATTTTTTTAATTTACTTTCAGAAAAATCTATCTGATTGATTAATGATGCTGTATCATCATTATAAATTCTATATTTCTGACTATTCTCAGAACTTATTTTATATAGAAGCGTGCCAAATTGCGCATTCGTATCCTTCTTGCCTCTTCCATATATACAATATTTAGCACTCTTAGTATCTCCTTTATGTGCATTTACATTATATAAATTTCTTTCATATTTTAATTTTACATTATTTTGTGTGTGTTTTTTCAATTCCGCGACATCACTATAAACACTGCCAGATGCCGTAATATAGACCACATCTCCTTCTGATATAGGGATTCCGGTAGATTGCCATAATGTTGCAGAGTTAAGCAGAAAAAATGAATGTGTTTCGTGACAAGGCTGGTCAATAGAAATCACACCTTCCGCATTGACATGTGCATTGCCAGGAAATAGGACAACTTCCCGAATATTAAATGTCAAGGCATATACAATGGATACGATAGCAAAGATAAAAAACAACGAAACAATTATTGCGTTAATTCCAGATGATGCCTTTTTCATTCCTCGCCACTTCCCTGCCGTGAATACAAAATATATAACATTACATATTAAATACACCAACCCAATTATACCTAAAAAGATTAAATACACAAAGCGAAGCAACCATCTCGTAAAAATTAGAGATTTGCCTTTGGATAATTTTAATATAAGTTTAAAATCTTGCCACGCATTGTGTTCACTATCCTTATTGTATTCTATCAATGCCGATGCCAGCGACCGTTCGTGTATTTTAACATCGGCATTCGTTTCTGTAAGAATTGCGCTTTTTATAGTGGATATTAGCGATGATGACATATTAGTTATTTTTTACGTTCTATGGCAACAAGAAAAGAACCGACGTTGTCGTCATACCAAGCATTAATGTAATTGTGTATATAGTAATAATCAAGTTCTGTCACAGTCTTATTAATCTCTTGCTTAAATGCAATATTATCTTTTATTTTGGTAGTATCTTTAATAGCTTCATTTATAAGTCTTATTAAACCATTGTCCTCCTTTTCGAATTCTTTTATATGAGACTTTAAGTCCGTCAATTCAATTGAGTCTTGAGGAATGGGGTAATTACCCATTTCTAAATTTCCAGTATCTTTACATTCATTACTATCAATACTAACTTCTTTCATCATCTCTTTAATATTTCTTTGCGTAAGGACAATGTCATTTACAGCAAAACACAAGTATCCATCTTCTTGTATTTCAATATTATCACGTCCCATTCCTATAACATAAATATGAGCAGACTTTCCATCAACTCGATCATCAAAAGACTCAGAATCATCCTTTCTGTTTTCGTTACGCCACCATTCTCCTATATTTCCAACAAAGTATTTTGTTGGTATAACTTGCATTAAAATTGTATTATGACTATATTGGGGAATAATTCTATATTCTGCACGTTTATCATCGTGAGGTATTTTTGACGGTTTTCCACCATCTGCCTCCATCCAATTATATTGAATTCTGTTGCTGTCTGCATCATCAGCAAGATGGTGTATTGCTGTATGAAATGCACCAGAAGTATGTATAGTAACAATATCTCCTTTTTTAACTTCTACACCGGAATTTGCCCAAAGATCGGCGGAATTAAAAAGCCAATATATGACATCCTTATCTTCATTTTGTATAAACGTTGCACCATATTCATTGGTAGAAATAACATTGTAAGGATAGAATTTCTTAAGCATCATAGCAATAAGCGATATTCCCAGAAATAGCAAAAAAACTATTATACATGTAACCATAATAATTTTTGCAAGCATTCTAGGGTCGTTCAATGCTTTTACAAGGTTTTGGAATTTGTTTATTTCAATTTCCACCTTGTGCGGCTTGTCCTCATTCTTAGGCGCATTGACCCGTCCTTCGCCAGTATAATTCTCGTCCTTGGGGATGTTATTTTCCATTTACAAATAATTTAAAATATCATACATTATGATTATGAAGCAAAAATATATATTCTTTTTCAAAAAACAATGGGAGGAGGGGTTAATGTTTGAAATTGTTTGAGATGGTTTGAGATGGTTTAAAATAGTTTCTGGTGGTTGTATTGTTGTGTTGTGGTTTCCAGCCTTCTCACTCCTCGCAATACCTATAATACATTTCGGCAGCTTCGCGCGACTTGCCTGTAGCAGCCCTACGCCAGTAAAAACAAGCCTTCTCGTAGGATGCCTGATAGTAGCGGCACATCCCCATAAGGTAATTAATACGGGAATCGTCGGGTGTAATGTCAAGTGCCATAGAGAAATCGTATGCCGCCAAATCCCACATTTCATAACCGTAGTAAATCTCACCACGCATAACAAAATACTCGGGATTGGACGAATTATGCTCTATAATCTTCGAAATATCCACAAGTGCATCATCCTTATTTTCAGACGACAATGCCAGACGCGAGTCCATAAACAAAGCCTTTTCGCTGTCGGGGAAACATTGTAAATACCGTCCTGTATATCGACGTGCTTCCAAATACTTCTTCTGATTCATGCAGACTTCTGCAAAATCAAGCAGATTTTCTGCATTGTAACTGTCGGCAGCAAGGAGCAACTTGCCAGTCTCGTAGGCTGATGCATAATTCCCAGATGCCCTTTCAATATTGAAACGCAAAGCTATAACATCTACATCCTTTGAATTTATGCTTTCAAGATATTTTGCAGCATGTGCATACTTCTCCATACCATAATACGCCTTGGCATACAAATAGTTACGTTTCCAAGACTTGGTATTTGCTCCGTCAAGAATTTCGATTGCATAATCATAATTCCCACACGAAATATTGTATTCCGCATCGGCAAAAGTCTCGTCCGACTTGGAATAACGTGGCGTTTCCCAGAAGTCGCGCCACTCCTGAGTGCGATTTATGTTCTCGAACTCCTTGCATCTGATTATCTGCGAATATGACTTTGCAGACTTACCTGCCAAATGCTTGCCCAAATATACCACCGATTCTTCGGCAAAGCCCATTCCTGCATAAATCCTAGCCATACGGAACTGAGCCTCCGCTGGATTTGTATTTTCCATCTTACGACAGACCTCCAGTGCCTGCGAATAATCTTCTGTAGCAATCAAGTGATCTGCCAGACATTCGGCGAACTCCACCACATCCTCATGAATTCTCCATATCGAAATTGCCGAATCGGTTTCACCGTGAAGGACAAAGTTCTGCGCACGGAAATAATCGCGTTGCAAGTCGTCAATCTGCGCATTACAGCAGACAGCAACCAAAAGCATAAGGGCAATATGTAAAATCCGTTTCTGCATCAGTCGTGATTACTGTTAACTTCCTTCTCACGGAAAACGTGTATAAAACCTTTCAGATGACGGGCTTCCAAACCAGTCAGCCTTTGTTCGTAAACCTCGCAAATATAGAAATATACGCCCGGCACAACATATTTGCCAGTCTTCTTGTTGCGACCATCCCACATAATGTCGGGGTCGTTGGTCTCGAACATAACCTCGCCCCAACGATCAAGGATTGTCATGTCAACCTTCTCTACAAACTTGTATTCGCCAATCGGATGATAATAGTCATTGATACCATCACCATTAGGAGAGAAAACGTTAGGCAAATTGTAGTAGGAACATTCGTCGACACACGACACAACCGAATTTTCGCCGACATTTCCATACGGGTCGGTCGCATTAATGTAGTAGCAGCCAGCCATCCCGTCAGTCGGATAATGCTTATACTCAGTCACATCAGCGCTAAATGTCGAAAGAACCTGATATTCACCGTCCAAGAATGGCGTAAAATACAAGGTATAAGTTTCAACATCGTAATTGCAGGAATCTGGCATCGACCAGCGAACAAGGTTGTAGGCTGAATCGCATACGGATGTCACTGAAATTTCTGGTTTACAAGGAGCTATGGTATCGACAGACAACTTGCACACCTGCTGCGACAAGTTTTCCAACGGCTCGGGATAGCCTGGAAGCGAATAGCGTCCGTACGACTTCACATAGTAGCAATATTCGTGACCGACAGTCGCATTGTCGTCAATGATAGACTTTTCCACCGTAGTTCCAATCAACAAGTAGGTATCGGAAACCGTATCGTACCTGTAGTATTCGTATTGGTAATTCGTCCATGGCACATTGTTTCTAAGCCTTACCTTTACCGCCGACTCCTGCTGCACAAGGTCAATGAAAACTGATGATGCAAAACTAGGAGACCCGATCAAGAAGCGCTCGCCATCGGCATTATTGTAAAATTCTATCTTATAAGTAAATGGATGGTCGATTGTATTGATATTCAAATCATTGTATTCTGTGTTATCAATACCGTCAATCACAGCAATCTGCTGAAAATTTTCACCAAGGAATCCAGTCGAACGGTAAAGAACATATTGGAAAGGTCCAACGGCTCCATTAAGTTCCGACTCGTCAGGCTTAACCCAAGCCACATGAATGCTTCCAGTTGCCCTGTCGGTAGCGGTAACGCTCACATTTGTCATAGTCGGAAGCCCCTTTGCCAACGATGCACAAACCTCATCGGAAGCATAACCTTCTGCTCCATCGGGAAATACGGCACAAACCATATAGCAGTACTCGTGTCCCTGTGCAATGTCGCGGTCGATATAAAGTGAAGTTTCACGACCTTGAACGTATGCAATTTTCTCGTAGCCAGTAGAAGCAGGAACACCTGTCTGACAAAAAGCGTGAACAAATCCCGACGGCTGAATCTTACGATAAATGTTGTAGCCGACAACATTCCCGCACATCGACTGCGACCACGACAAAGTAATGTCCTGTACCGACGACAAAGCCTGCAGATTGTCAACGGCTGGACCAACTATTGTTATGTAAACACTCTTCAAATCGACAAGGTTGACAATAGGATTCTTGTCCTGTGCCTTGATATTCAAAATGTAAGGTTGTTTCCTTACCACATCGCAACTTGTAATCCACTCGAAACTTCCCTTTGCATACCCTGCCTGCACAATGGTCTGCTCAAAATGAGCAGGAGCATTATTGCTTGCCACAAATGGAGCACCGTAGGCCGAAAGTATTATTGTGTCATTGTTTACATCTCGTGCTTCAACATTGAATTTCAACCAAGTGCCAGCCTCAATACAGATGCTGTCGTGACCGCCATAAACTGTGTCAAGAGCAATAAGGTCAATCTGCGGAATCGTGTTTCCGCTGTCAAAAACCTCAATCTGCATATCGCGGATAATCTCGCCAATCTTCACACCGTCGCGCCATTCCTCAATAAGCATAGCAACATTATACACACCGATATAGATAGGTGTATTCCATATCAGGTCGCCAGTAATCTCGTCAACCTTGATGTAGTTGGAAGCGGCAGGATATGAATAATTCGGAATTGGCGCACCGTTTTCCTCACGGCAAGGCGTTATCTTGTACGAAAGGCTATCGCCATCGGGATCGTAGGCACCGGGGTTGTGAACAAACACTTGTCCTACAGCTGCCTTATCGACAGGTGGTTGCGTTAGTATAGGAGTGCTGTTAAGTCCCAAAGTCGGTTCAATTATCATCGTGGTGGAAATCGCGAAAAGCGTATTCACCGAATTGGGGATATTGGTGACATTGGCGTTTCGGTTTGGGTCTTCCACCGTAATGTTGAAAATGCCTGGACCGCCGTAAGTATGCTGTCCCACATATTTGTTGCGCTTATAATAGTCGGGAAGACCAATCGTAATCTCCTCGCAGCGCGGAAGCGTCGAAGTTGTGTTGTCGCCCCAATCGATGTCGAGTTCTGGACGGTCGGCTGTCCAACCCGGACCTGTAGCCGTATAGGTTATTACCGTCACCTCGAAGGTCAATGCCGAAATCTGCCTGTATGTTATCTCACCCGCCCTATTGTGCGTAGCATAGGCGCGCGTATGAAACAGCAATGTCGCAGCGAACAAAGCCGCCACGACAAGCAGATATCGGTAATAAACCCTGAACGACATATTTCCTAGTAGTTAAAACCACCAAGCTTCACAATATCGGTACGTGGATTTACGCACATAACAGGGATTTTCTTGCTAAGCTCGATATTCCTCGGATGCTTGATGCTTGTGAAAGCCTTCTTGTAGTTTTCGGACATATACAGCACCAAGTCGGGCGAAACACCGCGCATATAGTCGTAGATGTTGTCGTAGAAATCGTCCTCGGGAACACCTTCTACGTCAAATTCGATAGCATTGTCGGCAAAAAGCGAAGTTGCAAATGCAAGGTTGCTGTTGATGTCGGCCTGACGGCTCTCGCTGTTGGTCTTAGGATATACCACATATACATGGCTCTCGAAAATAAGGTTCAAGTACTTAGCCCAGATGAACTTAGCGCGCGACTTCTTGTCACCGTCAATCGGAATACAAATGCGGTCGTACTCGCCGAATGCCAACGGGCTCTGTACCAGCACGAAAGGAACCTTTACGAACTTCTGTATCAGCTTTACCTGCTTCTCGATGGTCTTGATTCCGTGTACGCCCATAACAGCAAGATAGGCATTCTGTTCAATACCATATTCATGGATTACATCGAATGGAGAACCTTTCTTCACAACGGTAGTAACCTTATCATAACCAGTATCTTTCTTAAACTTTTCTGCCACTTTTTCAAGTTCTGCCTGCCACTCGTCTATCATCTTGTCGGAGTCGGCGACATAAAGGATATGAATAGGAAGCTTCTCGAACTTTGCTATTTCGTAAGCGTGATTAAGAGCAAAATTTGCCTCGTTACTAAACTCGTAAGGCACTAAAACACATCTTTCCATAAAACTTTCTGTTTACAAAATAAATATATGAATCGGGACAAAGATAATGTTTTTTCAAATTGCATACACCTATAAGTAATAAAAAATAATCCTGCCCAGAAAACCGAGCAGGATTACAGTTATAAATAATAAACAATTTCTTATTCATAACATTCTAGCTCTAATGATTTTCAAAGAAAAAAACACTTATCATCACACTAATATTTTTTGCGGTTATCTTGATAATCTATATTTTTGCAAAATATGGAAAGTATAGTTGAATGGTTGAGTTCCCATATGTTGCCTTGCACACACAAGCAACTTTTTGGCATTAGTTGTCCTATGTGCGGATGTCAGCGTGGGATTATTCGTCTGCTGCAAGGCGATGTTTGGGGATGTATAGTTCAGTTCCCGCCTATTGTAGCGTGGTTTCTGACATTGATTGCCTGTATAATACTTTATGCCACCAAACGTATGACAAAGCGAGTGGCGTGGATTATTGTTTGGGCAAATTTAGCGGCATTTTTGTTCAACTGGATCTATCAGAATGTTGCATTTTGAGTTGACTGTTGATGTAATCCACTGAAATTTATATTGTTAGATATGTTAAAAAAAATTAAAAATATATTTCATTAAATAGTCTTAATTATTTACATTTGCAAAACTAAAAACTAAAAAAATATAATAATATGAATGATCAAGTTCAAAAACAGAATGCACCGTATGCAGTAGCTGCATTGGTATTGGGTATTTGCTCCATCGTATTTGGATGCTTTTTTGTAGGTTTAATTTGCGGTATAGTAGGTCTTATACTTGCTAAGAAAGGTTATGAAGCTTACAATGCAGCTCCAGATCAGTACGCTGGTGAAGGTATGCTTAAGGCTGGTAAGATAACATCAATCATTGGTATTATCTTCGGTGCTTTGTACATTGTATACTACATTATCGTTGTTGCAATAATTGGTGCAGCATACGGTAGCTTGTTCGCAATGTTTGGCTAAACCACCTATTAAAAATAAAAAAAGCCCAGAAAATTCTGGGCTTTTTTTATTTGCAATTTTTTCAAAAAAATCTGACTTTTATTTTATCATCCCAGTCAATTCTACAAACTCCTCTGGCGAAAGCTGTTCGGGACGAAGATTCCAGAAACGATGCGACATATCGGTTTCGGGCGAGAGCATCGATTTGAGTGAATTGCGCAAAGTCTTGCGTCGCTGGTTGAAAGCCGTCTTCACAACCATAAATAATTTCTTCTTCGTTCGTCGTAGGCTCCTGCCTACAACGCTGTACATAATGGCTTCTGCCATGTCTAAATCACATTCCATACAATTTCTATAAACAACATTTCTTACATTATGATTTCAAGGCAGAGCCTTGGTTCGTATAGTCGTAGGCTAGAGCCAACGACTATCTATTATAGTTTTTTTCATTCAGCTGCTTCGTCGTAGGCTCATGCCTACGACGCTGTATCCCATGGCTCCTGCCATGTCATTACAAATTAGACACTTCCAACGCACAATCCTTTCCAGCATACCATCTCGCACTTGAATACTCATAGTCTTCTGCATTCGACACAAAACCAGCCTTCACCGGATTCTCGTGTATATAATTAACCTTTTCATCAATAAAGCGACTACTGTACAAAAGTTCTGGGTGATTATCTTGTTTCCAGAACTGATATTTTTCATTTCTCTTGTTCCGAGAAGCCGACATTGCAAACATTTTCAACATCCATTCCCTGCGACTTTCGGCACATTCAGAAATAGTTTCAAGAACCCTTTTGGCTGTATAACTTTTAAAATCCCGTATTACAGAACTTAAATTTCCATTTTGACACCTAACAATCAAATGAATATGATTTGTCATTATTACAAATGCAAAAATCTCCAAGCCTTTGTTTTTCTGGCAATACCTTAAATTTTCTACAACTATATCACGATAAATCCTTCTTGTGAACACATCTATCCAATCCACTACGGTTAGAGTTATAAAATACGTCTCGTCCTGTTTTCTTATTTGACAGCCATTTGCCATTTTATAATAATCCTTGTTTGTAATTCTAAAATTAGCAAGGCAGAGCCTTGATTAGTCAAGTCGTAGGCTGGAGCCAACGACTATCCTTATAGTTTTTATTTTAGCATCCTTGTCAATTCCACAAATTCCTCGGGAGAAAGCTGTTCGGGACGAAGATTCCAGAAACGATGCGACATATCGGTTTCGGGCGAGAGCATCGATTTGAGTGAATTGCGCAAAATCTTGCGTCGCTGGTTGAAGGCCGTCTTTACCACCATAAAAAGCTTCTTCTCGTCGACACCTTCTATTGTCTGCCGATAGCGCACAAACCTCACAACACCCGACTTAACTTTTGGCGGCGGATTAAAAACATGCTCGTGAACAGTGAACAAATATTCGCACCTATAATATAATTGCATCAGCACGCTCAAAATACCATAAACCTTGCAACCTTCCTTCGAAGCAATACGCTCGGCAACTTCCTTCTGTATCATGCAGACTATTTCAGATACCTTTCCCCTGCTTTCCAATGCCTTGAAAAAAATTTGGCTGGAAATGTTGTATGGGAAATTACCAATGATGCACATTTCGGAATCGCAAAATGCATTCAAATCCATCTTCAGGAAATCAGCTTCGAGCAAGTTGAACTTTGTCGTATCGAAATTTTTCTTCAGATATTCAACCGATTCAGTATCGATTTCTGCCAAAATGAGATTGGAAAAATTTCGCCTAATCAGCTCCCTTGTAAGAATTCCCGTTCCCGGTCCTATTTCAAGCACAGGAAAGTTCGATTCATTTTGTAAAGCATCGCCAATACGAGCTGCAATGCTTGCATCGGTAAGGAAATGCTGTCCTAGATATTTTTTTGGTCTAACCATAATGCAAAAGTCGGAATAAAAAATGATATATTTGCAAAAATTTTCCAGTATGAACAAAAAACTGAAAACTGCCATAAAGATTATACTGTTTGTTGGCTTCGGCATAGCCATATTCATGCTGGTTTACAAGGACTTCGACTTTGGCAACTTCTTCGACACGATGTCGGCAATAAAATGGGGCTGGCTGATTCCCGCAGCACTGATAAGCCTGCTCAGCCACATCAGTCGTGCCCGCCGCTGGCAGCTTCTACTCGAAACCACTGGAGAAAAACCAAGGTTCATAAACACATTTTTCGCCGTACTGAACGCCTACTTTGCCAATCTCGCAATTCCACGCCTGGGCGAAGTGACACGCTGCGCACTAATATCACGCTACGAAAAGCAGGATTTCTCCAAGGTGCTAGGCACGGTAGTCAGCGAAAGACTTCTCGACCTCATTCTCGTGGCAATACTGACCGTAGTCGCATTCGCCACACAAGCCAATGTTTTTGGCGACTTTGTCGCACAGCACCCAGAAATAAAGGACAATCTAGCCAAGATTTTCTCGCCGACAACAATAATAATACTTGCCGTTATAGGAATTGCCGGGCTGTGCCTGCTTATTGTCATTGCAAAAGGAAAACTCGACAGGTTCAAGTTCTGCCAGAAAATATCGAAATTCATAAAAGACTTCTGGACTGGAATTCTCTGCCTGAAAAACGCAAATCACAAGGCTGGCGTTATTTTCCACTCCTTCCTAATCTGGACACTTTACTTCCTGATGCTTTACTTCTGCTTCTTTGCCTTCGAAGAACTGAGTGGACTCAACGTACTTGCAGCGCTAATGCTCTTTGTTGCAGGAAGTTTCGGAATGATTGTTCCATCACCAAACGGAATGGGATCGTACCATTTCATGATAATACAGACACTCATAATCTACGGCATTCCGAGCGAAACCGGAGCATCGTTTGCTCTTGTGGCACATGGACTCCAAACCGTACTTGTAATAGTATTCGGACTTTTCGCCACCATACTCATACCAGTTGTAAACAAAGACAAATAATGGACGCAAAGACGGCAAGCCGATTAAAAATTGCAATCAAAGTGGCGATAGTCGTCCTCGCCTATGCATATGTAGGCTACAGGATTGCCACCGCCCCCGACATCGACCGACTGCCAACTTACTTTTCAGAAATGGAACTTTCTAGAATCCTCGTCCTTGTATCCATCCTACTTTTAATGTCACTCAACTGGGCTATAGAAACTTTCAAGTGGCAACGTCTTGTCCGCAGCATAGAACCAGAAATCGGCTTCGGCAAATGCATAAAAGCAGTGATGTCGGGTGTAACCGTAGGCACAATTACCCCGAACCGCGCAGGCGAATTTGCAGGCCGCATACTTTTCGTACAGAAGGAAAACCGAGCCAAAGCATCGTACCTGACCATCTTCGGCGACACCGCACAATTCTGCGCAACGGTAATCTTCGGCATCACCGGACTGCTGATTATTGGAAACCATATCAGCGGAGCAATCCCATACAACGCACTTATGATTATCAGTGCAATATGCGGAGTTGCCATCATCGTCATTTTCATCAAGTTCGACAGCATCGTAAATGCCTTGGGCAAAACCAAATTCGTAAAGAAAAGGTTTGAGAAATACGTTCCGCAATGCGAGATCTGTACAAAAAGCAAACTTATAACATTAGTTCTTAGTCTTGTAAGATATGCTGTTTTCTGCCTGCAATTTTACCTGTCGCTCAGGTTTTTCGGAATTGACATTCCCGCACAAAGCGCATTTACAGCAATCTTTGCTACCTACATCTGCACATATCTCATTCCGAGCATTGCAGCAGCCGAACTAGGAATCAGAGTATCGTTTGCAATACTTTTCATCGGAATTTTCACTACGCAGGAAACCGCAATAGCACTCGCCTCGCTCCTACTATACCTCGTAAATGTCGGAATACCAATAGCCATAGGTGGAATATTCCTGCTCAAAGAAAAAAAATAAATTTTTCCTTGCCAATTAAACAAAAAGCAGTACCTTTGCAGTCGAAAATTTTGGCCCATTAGCTCAATTGGATTAGAGCATCTGACTACGGATCAGAAGGTTGAGGATTCGAATTCTTCATGGGTCACCGAAAAACTGCGAGCAAAACTTGCAGTTTTTTTTATTTATTGGCAATAAAATGACTTCAAGCAAGTTTTATTAGCAAAGCATAACACAATGAAGCAAAAAGGATTAACGGACAATGGCAATTGGCTGTCAAAAGCCCTGAACGACTATTGTTCCGAATGTCTTATCCTTTTTTGCGCTATGTTTCTTGTCAGAATTGTTGAAACCATCGCACTTTCCGCAACCGGCTATCACGCCGAACTTATCGGAAACAACCTCATAGGTTTTACCGTTGACCTTGCAAACATAGGATGGATTGTCGGCCTATTATTCTTCATCCACCTAATAATCAGCAAATTTTCACAAAAAGCTGCCACCTATACCATTAGGACATTTTTTGCCGCCTACCTTTGCATATCCATAATTTTAATGTGCTATTTCGTAACAACACACATACCACTCGACGGCATAATAACAGCATACTCACCTCGCGAACTTTTTATAACCTTAAAGACGAACAGCCCCTACAACATTCCGATAATCATCCTAATAATCATCATATCAATACTATACATAATAATACCAAGAAAGCTATTCCGAGTGCCAAAATGGGCACAAATCACCATATTTGTAGTGTTTATAGTGAGTGCATTCTTCCCTGGACTAAAAAAAGGCAAGGTCGGTCCCGACAAAAAATACTACGTCATTGAAAATAAGACCAGATACCTTTACGAAAGCCTTAAAAACAAGGAATCTGTAATCCAGTTCACAGACAGCGAATTAAAGGAAAAATCGGAAAAATTTGTTTCGTACTTCCCAGAATACGAATTCGTTGACTACCACTACCCATTCCTGCACAAAGAAGAAACACCAGATGTCATATCGAACTACCTTGAAAAGCGCGAATGTGAACCTAACATAGTAATAATCATAGTCGAAGGCCTATGCAACTACATTAGCGGACAAAACAGCACAATAGCCTCGGCTACGCCATTCCTTGACTCGCTGTCGGAACACTCGCTAGTATGGGAAAACTGCCTATCTACATCTGAACGTACATTCGGAGCACTGCCATCCATACTCGGAGCACTGCCATTCGGGGAAAACGGCTTCATGTCATATAGACGCAACGTGCCGACATTCAACACAATAGCAACCATTCTGCACGACAACGGCTACAAAAACACATTCTTCTACGGTGGCTGGTACGGATTCGACAACATGGACATTTTTGCAGAAAACAACTTTATGGAAATGTACTACGACAAGCCCGAGTACGAATCCGCAGAACAGCGCAACGAATGGGGACTGCTTGACGAATATATGCTTCTGCACTCGCTCGAAGACATAAAAACACCGGATACTACACCTCGTCTCGACATATACCTTACACTAACCACGCATGACCCATTCAAATATCCAAACCAAGACGAATACATCAAGAGATACAAGGCTTTACCCCAAAAAGGAAAAATAAAAAGCCCTATGGAATGCAATGCTTCGTTCCTTTATGCCGATGATTGCCTACGCAAATTTTTCAGTGAATATGAAAAATGCAATTCATACGACAACACAATATTCATAATCACAGGCGACCACAAATTCATTACTACCGACAAGAAAAATCGAATAGACAACTATCACGTTCCATTGATAATATGGTCACCAATGCTTCGCGAAAGCCACAGATTCCCAGCAGTTGTTTCCCATAGGAGCATCACACCAAGCATACTTACCTACCTGAAGCACACATATGGCATAAAAACTCCAGAAAACGTGGCCTGGCTAAATTCAGGGCTTGACACTTGCAATAATTTCAGAGTCAACACATTCTCACCTCATTTCAGCGACAGCAGAAATTTAGCAGGACTAACATTCGGCAACAAGTTCATTACGGAAGACAAAACTTATACATTAGACCTTTTTGACGGCAAACTTACGCTGAAACCATTGAACGACAACCCAGGCAACGAATTCCTTGAACTATACCAAGCACTCGAAAATTACATTATGTCCAACGATGCGCTAATAAAGGAGTAAAAATCTAAATTTTACCTTCTGCGTACCCCATTTTCACATCCAATTCGTAGTTATACGACGAACGATGGCTATAGCGTCCTTTGACATATATCAACTTGTCCTCGTATTTCTCGAAATCCTCATCAGGAACTAAATTTCCATCAATCGAAACGCAACCGTCACGACCATCGAGTACAGCACCAAGAGCCTCGTCCGTTTCCAAAATTTCAGAAAATAAGATTTCATCATACGACGGCTTTACATAGTGACCGTCCATAGTAAGCACACCGACCTTGCCATCCTTGTGAAGTTCAAACATGCAGTCATCGTACCACGAATGCCCGTCATCCTCGTTGGTTATGTAGATTGGTCGGAAAACGACCTCATCCATTATGCACGGAACAAGCAACCTGCCTTTCTTGTCGGCAACACCTTTCTTCCCCGAATTTGAAACGACAAAAAACTTGTCCAAGCTCTCAATTTCATCATATTGAAAATCAAGAACAACTGTACCATTTCCATCTGGCAAGACAAGTCCCCACTTTCCTTCCGACATTGCAGGAACAGGAAACTTTCTGTCGTTGACCTTTCCACAGCAACAACCTAAACGCTCGTATTTTGCAGGAACAAGCACCTCATCCTTTATGTTTACCAACTTCTCACGGCCATTTTCCACAACAACATAATCCATCCAATCGTAATTGTCGCAAATATCATAGAATGCAATTCGTGAAGCCTCTACATCCTCGTCAGGCAATTTGTTGGCTACCGCCGCCTTGTATTCCAAATATAGTTTTTGCATCTTAGAAAGCTGTTCCTTATGAGCATGCTGTTTTTCCATCTTATACAAATTATTTTGTCTGCGAAAGTAGGAAATAAACATTTCGCAACGACGACAAAGAAAAGTATTTATTAAAGGTGGAAGGTTAACAAAACTATATGCCCACGACACGTCTCCATTCCAAATAATTTGTTTACTTTGCACAAAAATTGAAAAACTATGATTGTAGTAACTGGAGCAGCAGGATTCATTGGTAGCAACTTGGCAGCCACACTGATAGAACGCGGATACAACGACCTTGTTTTGTCGGACGACTTTTCACGCGAAGACAAGAAGGGCAACTTCGAGAACAAGAAAGTAAAGTTCGTCAACCGCGACGACTTTGCCGACTGGCTCGATACCAACCACAAGCAGGTTGAAACCATCTTCCACCTCGGTGCACGAACAGACACCACCGAATTCGACTTGTCGCTGCTGTTGAAAATGAACACAGAATACACCAAGATGCTCTGGGAAAAATGCTGCAAATACGGCATTCCTTTCCTCTACTCATCGTCGGCGGCAACATACGGAATGGGTGAAAACGGCTTTTCCGACACCACCGACCCCAACATTTTAAAACCGCTCAACCCATACGGCATTTCGAAGAACGAGTTCGACAAGTGGATGCTCGCACAGGAACGCAAGCCGTTTTTCTGGGCGGGATTCAAGTTCTTCAATGTGTATGGACCAAACGAGTACCACAAGGGCAGAATGGCATCGGTAATTATGCACGCCTTCAACCAGATAAATGCAACTGGAATGCTCAAGTTGTTCCGCTCGCACCGTCCCGACTACGCCGACGGCGAGCAAAGCCGCGACTTCGTGTATGTGAAGGATGTCGTCGATGTGCTGATATACTTTATGGAAACTCGCAAGCACAGCGGTATCTACAACCTTGGCACTGGCAAAGCCCGTCCGTTCAACGACCTTGGCAAAGCGACTTTCGTAGCAATGGGACTTGAGCCAAACATAACCTACATCGATACACCTGCCGACATTCGCGACAAGTACCAGTACTTTACCGAAGCCAACATAACCTCGCTGCGGAAAGCAGGCTACACTGCCGAATTCCACAGCCTTGAAGACGGTGTAAAAGACTATGTACAGAACTATTTAGCAAGACACAAATATAGATAGGATATTTTATGGATGACCAATTATTATCAAAACCTGGAAATTACAAATCGCTCGTTGCATACCAGAAAGCAGAAGTGATATATGAAATTACCTACTATTTCTGTAGCAAATATTTGCAGAAAGGCGACCGAACCATAGACCAGATGATTCAGGCAGCGCGTTCTGGCAAACAAAACATTGCAGAAGGGAGTGCTGCGTCAAGCACATCAAGTAAAACAGAAATATTCTTGATAAATGTTGCTAAAGCCAGCCTAAAGGAACTGCTTGAAGACTACATTGATTATCTTAACACTAGAAACCATAGCATTTGGACTAAAGGGTCTGCGGAATATGAATCAATGCGCAAAAAGGGTTCCGAGCACAACAGCGCCGAGTACTTTATGGCAATCGCGCAAAGCAATCCTCCTGAATTTATAGCCAATATGGCAATAATCCTGCTAAACCAAACCGATTATTTGCTATTCCGCCTATTGGATAGACTAAGCAAGGATTTTATAGAGAATGGCGGCTTTGCAGAAAGGATGAAAAGGATGAGAACCGAGGAAAAAAGGAAGGTGGATGGCAACACTAAGGACCTTAAAGCCACTAATGACTTTAAGGCAATTAGTGTCACCCCAGCCACCACCAAACATTTCCGCGGAGAAGTCGAAGAAAGCAAGGCCGACAACAGCGCTCTTGCCGTAACCGATGGCGTTGTCCAGCCGCCACAGGTAAACCCGAATATTGCACGATTCCGCAGGCACAAGACAACACTCACCGCCGACGAATACATTGCCGGCATACTGCGTTCCGACCCCAATATTCTCGGGCAAGCAATAACCATGATTGAAAGCGTACGACCTGAACACCAAGCCATTGCACAAAAAATCATCGAAGGTTGCCTACCACATTCTGGCAAGTCGATACGAATTGGCATAACTGGTGTACCCGGTGCTGGCAAAAGCACTTTCATCGAAGCACTTGGCGTAAAAATCTGCGACCTAAACCATAAACTTGCCGTACTTGCCGTGGACCCGAGCAGCGAACGAAGCGGAGGTTCAATCCTTGGAGACAAGACCCGTATGGAAAATCTTACCTCCCACCCCAACGCCTTTGTTCGTCCTTCGCCATCAGCAGGTTCGCTAGGCGGAGTAGCACGCAAAACCCGCGAAACCATAATTCTCTGCGAAGCCGCAGGATTCGACACCATATTCGTCGAGACGGTTGGTGTCGGACAGTCGGAAACCGCTGTCCACAGTATGGTTGACTTCTTCTTGCTACTGCTCGTCACCGGCGCAGGCGACGACCTGCAGGGCATTAAGCGCGGCATAATGGAAATGGCCGACGCAATAGCAATTACCAAAGCCGACGGTGAAAACATCACACGGGCACAACTTGCCAGTACACAGTATCAGAATGCACTGCATTTGTTCCCAATGCCAAAGTCACGCTGGACACCGATAGCAACAACCTGCTCGGCACTTTCGGGTGCGGGAATTATGGACATCTGGGAGATGATTACCAAATATGTAGCCCACACAAATGCAAACGGCTACTTCGACTACAACCGCAACGAACAGGCAAAATACTGGCTCTACGAAACTATAAACGAAGCAATTAAGAACAGTTTCTACCAAAACGAAAAGATAATAGAGAGCCTTCCCGATTACGAAAGGAAAGTTCTCGACAACAAAATAAGCAGTTTCGTCGCCGCACATGAACTATTAGCAAAATACTTCGAAAAATGATTGGACAGGAAATAGTTTACAAGGCATTAGCCGACTTGAACATAAAATTTGAATATTACGAATCGCCACGCGACTTCTCGTCGGAAGACGACGGTACATTCTGGAAACGCATTGGTGCCTGCCGATGCAAGAACCTCTTTATGCGCAACCACAAGGGCAACCAGCACTACTTGCTCATTTCCGACTACTACCGCGACATCAACATCCACGCTATCGAGCACAAACTGAAGCAGGGAAAACTTTCGTTCGCCTCGCAGGAACGCATCGACAAATGGATTAAAGGAACGATTGGTGCAATTTCTGTCTTTTCGTTACTCAACGACACAGAAAATCACACCATTGCATTCATCGACAAGACTTTGCTTACAAAAGGGCACCTAACCTTCCTGCCAAATCAACTTAACGCATTGATTTCCATAAGCACCGAAGATTTTGTAAGAATACTCGACTACACTGGCAACAAGTACGAATTTGTGGATTTGGAAATTGCGGAAGACATAGAATAAGACTAACAATCTTCCATATATTTCATAGGTAGCACCCATTCTTTGGAATATTTTTAATATTTTTGCAGCGATGCGAAAATTAGTGGTTTTCATAGTAATATTGCTGCTCGGAATTACAGCATTCTCACAGCACGAAGGTATTCGTCGCTATTTTTCGTCGTACAAACTCGACAACGACACCACAGCCGACTTCAGTTTCTACAACGACACCACTATCGATAACTTCTACAAGTTCATGCCACAGCAAAAAGTTTCCGACAATACGCTTGGACTTCTGAACCCAGGAAACCCATATCTTCCTGCATTGTTTTCGGACAAGGAAGCATCACACGACTTCATATTTCTCAACAACTACCAGGCATTCATAAAATCGCACAAGGATGTCGTTTACTTCGATGCTCAAACACCATTCTCACGCTTCGACTTCTACGGTGGAAACAAAGGTCTTGAAATTGTAAAGTTCATATTAAGCCAGAATTTTACACCCTACTTCAACCTTACATTTAACTACGACATAGCCAATTCCGACGGATTCTACCTCAACAACGCATCAAAAGTGAACGCACTGAGTTTCGCAGGAGCATTTACAAAAAAGAAATACCAGAACCATTTCAACTTTATATTCAACAAGATAAACTGCAACGAAAACGGCGGAATAGCCGACGTGAACAGATTTATGAGCGGGGACATCAGGGCTGTTGACAACAACGTTATGCTCACAAAGGCGACAAGCACAATTTCACAACTCGGCGGGCAGTACAACCACGAATACCGCTTCGGGCAATATATCGTCGATACCATAATTCGCGACGAAAAAAACGATACTGTCATCAACAAAACTTTGCGCAGCAAGTTCTCAATAGTCCACGATGTGACTTTTGACCGCTATGTCCGCAAATACCAAGACTCAAAATCATCGTTCTACACGAACATCTACAACGACTCGACAAAAACAAACGACTCGATAACATACTACCAGTTCAACAACAAGCTGTTGCTATGCCTAAACATACAAAACGACTCAACTGGCAACTCACTGAAACTGTACGCAGGACTGAAAAACAGAACTTATTCATTCTTAATTGACACCACACACAAAATCACCTACAGTTCAACATACGTCACAGGAGACCTAATCTTCAAGCACAACAGAACCTTCCTTCAGGCAAATGTCGATTACTGCCTGTTCGGTGGAGATGCATACGACATAAGCATGTCGGTCAAACTGCGGCAGATGTTCGGAGAAAATCTTGGTATCAATGCAAGAGCCGGGTATTCACGAACCTATTGTTCCTTATTTGAAACCTACTACACATCTAACAATTTCAAATGGGACAACGACTTTGCCAAACCTGGAATAGCCAATGCCCATATCGACTTGTTCCACAACAAATACGACCTTTCCATAGGCGCAAATTTTAATCTTCTGCACGACTACATAATTTTCGACCAGCAAGCTTTGCCGACTCAGATTCACCCGGCCAACATAGTTGCCGATGTATATGCAAACAAGACTTTCAACTTCTGGAAGTTCCACTGGTACACAAAGGTAGCCTACCAATACATTTCAGACAAGCAATATGTAAGGCTTCCTGAACTTATGGGCTACACAAGCCTTTACTTCATGACCGACATGTTCAACAAGGCACTCACTCTGCAAATCGGCCTAGATGCCAAGATGAACTCGAACTTCTACGGCTATGCCTATATGCCTGCAACAGCAGTTTTCTACTTGCAGGACGACCAGAAATTTGGATTCTACCCCAACCTCGGCTTTTTTGTCGGTGCAAAAATCAAAAGGTTCCGCGTATTTGCAAAACTGTCGAACTACAATTCGCTATTCATGAAACCGACATTCTTCTCGCTATACAGACTGCCCGACAATCCTTTTGCGTTCAACTTCGGAATTTCGTGGGAATTCTACAACTAGCATAATGGATATCAATGCAAAAATATCAAGGATAACCGTGCTGTCGGCATTGTCGATGTGGATTGTCGTTGGCATCATAAAACTAAGCATCGACATAACAAAAGAAGTCCCGCCCAAACCATTCGACCGCGACTATAGTGGAATCGTCGCTTCAGAAACACTAAATGTCGCGCTAGCCGAGAACGCCACAGAATACTGCATTTTCAATGCAACGCCACGTGGATTCCAGCTCGAAACTCTTGAAGATTTCTGCAAGGAACACAATCTCGAACTAAATATAATCCCTATTGGAAACGAAATTATTGCAGAAAGAGTTCTCGCCGCAAGCAAATGCGACCTAATTGCAAAGCACACCTTTATGACCGACAGCACAATGTCGCAGCCACTCCTTCGTTCAAGCCTTGTAATACTTTCTCGCACAAAGCAAATCCCCGACACAGTTTATGCAACTGGAACACATAGGTTTCACACTACTTACAACGAGAAAACAATAATTTGTAGCGACATCATCTCGCAAGAAAAGATTGCACGCAAGGTTGCATCTGGAGAAATAAATGCCACCATCTGCGACTCGGCACTTGCGCTCACCTACCAGAAAGCATATCCACAACTCAAAATAGACACGTCAATATGCCTGTCACAAGACATTGTATGGCAAGTAAATCCCGAAGCTAAAGTCCTGCTCGACAGTATAAACGCATGGCTCTCACGCGAAACTGAAACCAAGAAGTACAAGTTACGCCACAAAATATACTACTCATACATAAATATAAATGTATCAAGTCAATACTATTCGGGAAACGGCAATAAAATCAGTGCTTACGACGACCTTATCAGGAAGCATTCTAAAAAATTACAATGGGACTGGCGCTACATAGCCTCACTGATATACGAAGAATCACACTTTTACCCAAACATAAGCAATCCATCTGGTGCCTACGGGCTTATGCAGCTTATGCCAGCAGCCTACCAGAAGTTTGCCAACGACAGCGCCGACATTTCCAACCCCGAAGTACAACTTATGGCTGGCATAAAGCACGTTGACTACCTAAAAAAACATACACCTGAATCCATTACCGATACCGCCGTGATAATCAGGTATGTGCTTATGGGCTACAATGCCGGACACGGACACTCGGAAGATGCCTTTCACCTTGCCAAAAAGTATTCGGACAACCCTAACTCATGGCACAATCTTGCTGAATATATGACTTTTCTCAACGACAGAACCTACTATACCGACCCCGTAGTAAAATGTGGGAAATACAAGGGAAGCCGCACAGTAGCCTTCACCAACAGCGTGGTTGACAGATACAAGCATTATAGAAATCTAATTAGGGAATAACTTCCGAACATCAAACCATCTTTAGAAACAAAAAAACAGAGAACGCCATTAAAGACATCCCCTGTTTTGATATTCGTAAAACACGTGTTATTGCAGTTTTACGGTCAGACCGAAATCGCCGAACGACACAGCGCAATCGACATAAATTTTCTTACCGTTGTAGTCGTAGCCGTATTTTGCCTTGGCGTAGTCGCCGTTTGCCTTAATAAACTTAACGTATTCGTCGTAGTCCTTGAATACATCATCGCCACGAGTCTGGTTCATGTGGAAGCCATACATTTTTCCGCCGTCAGCAACCTTGGCAAAAGCATTGTAGTATTCCCGCTGAACACCTTCCTTGTCAATGTCAGCGGTAACTGGCGACGCCATGAAAAACTCGGTTTCGCTTTCCCTGCGAGCCACGATTTTCGTCATCTTGTCGCTTGTGATTGGTTCGATACCACAGAATTCTTTCATTTGTGCAGAAAACTCCTCGAATGAGAGTTCGCTATTTGCCTCGGGAGCAACAGCCTCCTCTACTGCTTCAACAGTCGTTGCAGCGGATTCTTCTGCATTTGTCTCGGTCTGAGAATTAGTCTTGTTTTCGCCGCCACAAGACATAAGAGTCATTGTTGCAAGGGCAATCATAATTGAATAAAACTTCTTCATTGTTGTAAGATTTAAATTTATACAGATGTTAATTTAATATACAAAAAACTATTTCGTAAAATTACTTTCTGTGCCCTGTCAATTGAATCCATACGGAAGAGCCTGCTGTTACATTGACAGAAATCTCGTTGTTATTATACTTGTAGTACCATTTGCCCAGATCGTATGACGCAGAATTCAGAGCGCTGTAATCTTCGATTGTCTCGCTTGATATGTAACCTAAATCATCGGTTTTGTAGTTCGCCGTGCCGACTTTTTTGGTCACATCAAACAGTTTAGCCTTGTAGGCGTTTTGGAAGTCTGCGGTGTCATCATCTTTGGTGGAATAAGTGAGTGTCAGTTTAAAGCCTGACGTATAATCACTTCCGCTGACACTGATAATTTTGAAACCATCTTCTTCAATGTCTTTCGCGTCAATTCCGAAATGCTCTTTCAAGAGTGCGGCATAATTGCTTTCTGTCACGTCATCAAGACCGACTTTGTCCGAACCGACATTTTCAATAGTTTGAGAATTGGCTTCCAATTTTGAACCATCTCCGCTTGAACCGCAGGAAGCCACCATCATTGTCACAAAAGCGACCATAAAAATTGAAAAAACTTTCTTCATTGTTGTAAAATTTAATTTATACTGATGTTAATTTATGTACAATAAAACTATTTCGTAAAAATACTAAAAATAATAGAACTGACAAGAAATATTTTTAGGAATAAAAAATAACGTTGTCTGGATTTATAACCTTTAGCTCTCAATGTTGTCTGGATTTGTAACCTTTAGCTCGTTGCCAATGGCAACAACCTTCAGCTCGCTGCTTATGGCAGCAATCCAGACAATGTGAATATAAGGATTTTTAATCCGCATTACTGATATTCAAGTCTTTCGGATTACTGCCTGGCAGTGAGCTAAAGGTTGCCGCAATAGGGCGAGCTAAAGGTTTCAAATCCGAAAGGACATAAACAACAAAAATTTTCATTATTTACATCTCTACAACAAAAAACGACAGCCGACCATCACCGACTGCCGTAATTCTAAAATTACAAATCGAACTTCGTAAATTTACGGTGCATAAACAGGACGAACAGACAGTCCTGAACAGCGACGACTGCGGTTTACGCTACAACCACCCGAATAGAAATAAATATTCCAAGCACTATTTGGGGGAACAGTGTAGAGCGAACTCGAATAATATTCACCATAAGAGCCGGCTCCGATTAAACTGATATTGTTATAGTAACCAGCAGCGGGCAGGAAGATAGAGTTGCCATTCTGTCCTGTAAACAAGCGTCCGTTTACACCATTCCGTGTTGTCCAAGACATCGTACAATTAGTTCTCAATTCTACCATTTCTGTATATGTAGGCATTCTCCAGCCTGCCCCCCAGTTGGCAGTGGCGGCATCATCACATGCTTCGAGAAGTGTAAGAGTATCGGAAAAACTATTATTGCCGTATCTTGAGTCGTTGCAGTACTTGGTAAGTTTTGGATCATCATCAGAAATTCCATTGGCATACATATATGCATCCCATGAATATTCATCTTTTGGAGAAGTCTCCCCCCATGCAAAATAATCGCCGTAATCTTCTGGATTTGTTGCACCAACATTGCAAGTTGCCCACTTGGTACCACTTGGCAAAGCCAAGTCAACCCATTCATATCCGTTTAGCATACCTGTAGGCTCTCCGACATTTTCTGTTGTAAACGACATCTCTTCACCATACGCAGTGTCTACAATATTTGTTGCGTAAGTTCTATAATAATATGTAGTAACTGGATTTAACCTAATTGTTCTTGTAAAGGCTCCCGTACTATTACCACATTGCACAATTTCCGTAAGATTATCCGCACTGGTTCCATACATAAATCCGCGTGCAGTTACAAATGCACCGCCATTAGAGATTACATTACCGGAAAAGGTTGCGCCATAGGCTGTTATATTTGATACAGCGTTTGTGATTACAGTCGGCACAGAAATGGTAGTGCTATCATTATCATTACCGATATGACAAACAGGACGAACAGCCAATCCCCAACTACGGCTTATAACTACCAAGGAACTATTTTCATAGTCTCCTACAAGTCCCCATGCTCCAGTAGGATTATTCGTACTGAGTGAACTTGACCAATAATATGCGACATTAGGATTTACCATATCATTTTCGTTATATGGATACACGCATGGCAAAAAAATAGAATTACCATTGGGTCCGACATACATATTGCCAGGCATTCCGTTCTGAGTAGTCCATATTACCGTACAATTAGTATTTAATTCGTCGAATTCTGTGTTTGTCGGCATACGCCAAACAGAGCCCCAGTTTGCTGTAGCGGCATCGTCGCTTGCTTCCAAAGTGTTAAGAGCATCGGTAAAACCATTATTACCATAACTTGAATTACTGCAGTATTTCGTTAATGTATTACTACTTCTATTGCAGTAGCGATAGGTTGTCCAGTTATAAACCTGATTCTTAGTAGATAATTCGCCCCATGCATAGTGGTTGCCAGCCTCTAGGGGCAGGGTTGCTCCCAAATTGCAGGTTGCCCAAAGAGTACCAGAAGGAAGGCCAAGGTCAACATATCCATGTTCATTCATATAACCAGAAGGTAATGATGCAGGAGGGGTTGCGTCCGTTTCAAATGACCATACTTGACCATACCCAGTTCCCACACTATTTGTTGCGTATGCCTTGAAATAATAGGTAGAACCAGAAGAAAGTCCCGTTAGTTCGGCTGTATAACTACCAGTCCCCGAACCACTTTGTATGCTATTATATAGACTATCTCGATGTGTACCATATAAAAATCCTCGCTCTGTTACCATGTCATTCCCGCCATACGTAACATTAGCACTAATTGTTGCTGTATTATTTGTAACATTACTCAAATAACCTGTTGTTACTCTAGGAATTACCGGCTCACAGTCTGCAGAAATTGTTGCTTCCCAACCTGCTCTTGTTACACTTCCGTAGGAATGCCATACAATTGTCATTGCGCCACTATATGCAGTAACTGTTGATGGAATATTAGAACCAGTCGCATAATATATCAATCTTTGACCAGTAGCCTCATTATTATCATATACATCCATGTAATCTGAATTCCCAGTCTCAAAACTGGAGAAAGACAACGTTATACGCCCCTCAGATGTAAATGTTGCATTCATATTTTCACCATTCGAATACCCACCATTAGATCCTCCAGAATCATAAAAGTCGAAAGCCTGCCCACATCCAACATTTAAAACAAGACCATCAACCATAATGACAGCGCTATCAGTCGTAAAGGACAATATTTCGCCGTAAGCAGTTCCCTCAATATTGGTAGCATAGGCCTTATAATAATAAGTAGCGCCTACTTCTAACGAGTTAATAACCGCAGAAAAAGATGTTGACATAGAACTAGAAACAACCTCATATTCAAGGCTATCTGGTGAATGTCCATAATAAAATCCACTTGCAGTTATCTCCGCTCCACCATCATTTGTTATTAAAGCGTTAATCTTTGCAGATGTGAGAGAAATCTCTGTTGCTGCCAATGTTTCAACACTCGGCCTTAAATAATATGTAAACTGCAATATAACTTCCTGACTTATGTATAATGCCTGAGTTATAGTTCTACTTTCAACAACATTGCCGTCAATAGTTGCATAACCTACGTATTGAATAACGTCTCCTAAAACAAATTCATGATCAGAGTACAATTTTGCAGGTAGCCCTACATATCCACTATAATTTATACCATCATTGCCACCGCTTCCAACATTTACCATCCTTACAGAATAGGTATGTTCGCCGGCAATCGCCTTCAAGATATATGTCTGCGTTTTTGCTGCTGTAATTTCAAACTTATGCGAACCTGCATTCAGAGCGACATTCAATTCCGCGCATTGCTTTCCTGCGACATCAAAAAGTTGCAACATAACATTTTCGTCATGCGGAATTGCAAGTTCAACCGAAGTATGACAATCAAACGGATTAGGCACATTCTGTTCAAAGCCAACAGCAGACATTTCCGCATCAGATACATTTACTGTAGCATTTACCACAATCATAGTGTCGGGATAAACAACAGTTTCTGTCCAGCCACGTGTCGTGTTAGTAAACTTGACGCTATCCATCCGCAGATATCGAGAATCGTTTAGCCGTCCTATAAAACGGACAGAGAAATTATCCGCCATCTGCCCCATCACTACAAAGGAAAGCATTACAAACAAGGCTACTGACAATATTCTTTTCATGCACAAATCGTTTTTATTGTTAGACACAAAAGTACAATATCTTGTGACAAATATAATATTTCTAAATATAAAATTACATGTAACTAGCACGAGCAATCATTATCGACATACTGGGCGTACAGGTCGTCCCCAACAGCGGATTTGTACAGTAATACCACTCGGTGTCCAGTATTCCATATCAAGAACATAATCATCAAATATGATAGCAGTATGAGGACTGTTGCCTCCACCATTATTGCATGAGTTGAGCGTACTCGTCCAATAAGTACATTTATCATTTCCTGGCATTGTAGCTTCGACAGCGAAACCAGCAGAGGGCAGGAAAATGGAATAGCCGTTAGGTCCAGTAAACTGCAATCCTGGCACTCCGTTCAGGGTAGTATAAGCATGAGTACAATATTCCACCAATTCCACAAATTCTTCTTTTGTCGGTGTACGCCAACCACTACCCCAATTGAAAGTAGCGGCATCATCAATAGGTTGCAAAACTGTCAAGGTGTCAACAAATCCTCCATACCCGAAATTTGTATCGCAGCAATATTTAATTCCGAACCTGCACATAAGTCATAATGTTGCCAGTTATATCTTTCTTTTGGGTACACCTCTGCCCACGCATAATAATTGCCAGATTCTTCAGGAGCAGTTGCGCCGACATTGAAGGTTGCCCACTTTGTAGCTGATGGCAGCCCAAGGTCAACCCAGTCGTATCCGTTTAGAGTTCCTGTTGGATCGCCTACAGTTGCAGTCGTAAACGACATAACACTGCCGTAATATGTACCATCGCTATTGGTAGCGTATGCCTTATAATAATAGGTGGTGTTAATATCCAGCGAATCTATGGTCGCAGAAAAATTCATTTCCGTAGAACTTGATTCCACTTGATTGTCAAGGGCATCCGGAGTAAGACCATAATAAAAGCCACGGTCTGTTATCTCCAAGTTTCCATCATAACTGATTAATCCATTTAGCTTTGCAGATACTCGGGTAACCTCGGTTGCCGCCAATGTTTCGACCTGAAGTATAGAATAATAGGTGAAGTGCAATATGACTTCCTGATTTATGTACAATACCTGATTTATCGTCCTGCTTTCTACAAAATTGCCATCAATGGTTGCATAGCCTACATACTGAATGTTATCTCCCAGAACAAATTCATTTTCAGAGTACAATTTTGCAGTTATACCAGCATATCCGCTATACTGTATGCCATCGCTACCTCCTCTACCAACATTCAGCATACGCACAGAATATGTCTTGGCTCCAGCAACTGCCTTCAAAATGTACATCTGCGGTTTCGATGCCGATATTTCAAAGCTATGCGAACCTGCCAACAAGTTGACATTCAATTCAGAACATAGTTTTCCAAGTTCATCATAAAGTTGCAGGCAGACCTTTTCATCCTGCGGAATGGAAAGTTCAACCATAGTATGGCAGTCGAAAGGATTCGGCACATTCTGTTCAAAACCTGCCGCCGAGATTTCCTTTTCCGGAACATTTACCATTAAGTTGAGTACAATTACCGTATCAGGATAAATCACTGTTTCCGACCACCCACGAACCGTATTCGTCACCGTAACGCTATCAAGCCGCTGATACATAGACCCGTTTAGCTGTCCCCTAAAACGAACAGTCAGACTTTCAATCGATTGTCCCATCATTACAAAAGACAGCAAAACAAACACTGCTACTGATAATAATCTTTTCATATACATACAATATTTCATCTATACATTTTACATAACGCGAAAAAGTTCAAATGGTTGCCTAAAATTAACAAAAAAATAATGCCACATTACATTTTTTTTCATTGTTGTCATTGTTGTCTGGCTTTATGCGCATTATAAATGCTGACACTCAAACCTTTCGGATTGCTGCCTCTGGCAGCGAGCTAAAGGTTGCCCATAGGGCGAGCTAAAGGTTGCAAATCCGAAAGAACCAAGAAACGGAAGTTAATCTAAAATCGTAAATCGTACCTCGCAAATCCCTTTAATCCACCTTATTCTCATCGTACCCCAACCTACCTACGAGCATCAAATTTTCGTATGAATAGTTCACTCAATGTTGTCTGGATTTGCAATCCAGACGAAGCGAATATAAGGATTTATAATCCGCCTAAGATTGTTCTGCCCCGCATTACAAATGCTAATATTCAAGCCTTTCGGATTACAAATCTGAAAAACTTACGAGAAAAAAAACGAAAATTTTTAGTCCACCTTGTTCTCGTCGTACCCCAACCTGCCTACGAGCATCAAATTTTCGTAGGAATAGTTCACGCCAAGCTGACGCGGAATGTAGAGCGCATTGACAATCGTTTTGGCAGCAACATCCAAATTCACAAGATTTTCCTGACGCGACTTCACCATAAACTTGAACACCGACTTTTCGGGCAACTGCGAAACAAGACCATCGTCCATAAAGCCCAAATGCAGATAAACAGTCCTTATGCCATACTTCGAAAATTCACCGCTTGCCGATGCCAGATAGCCATGGAACGCACGCTTCGACGATGCCCACGCATTGTAGTTCTCGTCAAAATTCAAGTCCTCCGCCCCATTTCCTACGGCAAGAATACCTCGTGAAATTTTCTCCACTATGTCATTTATAATTTCAATGGGCGCGTACAGATTCACATCCATGCAGTTTTCGGAAGTGCTTTCGGCAAGGTTGACAAGATAGTCGAACTTGACATCCAACGAGTTAACCTCATCGATAAAACCACGCACCGAAGCCTTGTCGACCAAATTGCACTTCAGAATTTGCGCATTCAGTATATTATTCAAACTTTCTGTATTAGAATTGCCTTGCAACCAAAGATTTGCGCCACGCGAAGCCAGCTCCTTGCTTACCGATGTTCCCAATTTGCCCGAAGCACCAAGTACAAGCACATTCTTGCCAGCAAGTTCGTTATTATGAAGCAAATAATTAGATTTTTCGGCATTAATCTTTCGGTGCAAATATGCAAATCCTCCATAATTTCCGCCAACACCGGCAGTTGCGCTCAAGATTTTTGCTCCATCGTGGAGTTTTCCTTCCTCGGCGAGCATTGCAAGTCCAAGCGGAACTGTCGAGCCAGAGACATTTCCGTAAAGGTTCTGTGCCTTCAGGAAAACCTTGTCCATCGGGAAGTTAAGTTCGGCAGCCGCTTGTTTTACAATGACATTGCCAGTCTGATGCGGAACAAAAATATCGACATCACCAATTCCCCATCCTGCTTCCGACAGACATTCGCGTGAAGCCTTCGGTATGTTCACACAAGCCCTATCCTTGATTACAGAGTCGTCCATGTAGAGATTCCAGTCATCGTCAACGCCCACATAATCAAGCATTTTCAAATCCTGATAGTTGCAAATGGACAGGATTCCGAATTTCTCGTCTGCTTGCACCCGTTCGACAATCACGGCAGCAGCAGCGTCGCCAAAAGTTACAAAGGGGACAAATTTCGTGCGCTTGTTCAGGAACGATGACATTGTCTCGGTATGAGCCACAACTGCATACTTGGCTTCCTTGTGCAGACGGAAATACTCGATGCACTTCTGCAAGTTCTGATTGAAACCAGCGCAGCCCGACATTAGCGAAAATGCTGGCGTATAGTTCTTTGCATCGACAAAGAACGACTTTACCGAACCTGCGATTCCCGGTGCCTGCTGATGTGGCGAAACCGTACTTACAAACCACGCGTCAATATCGCCAGCCTGCACTTTGGCATCGAGCATAGCGTTTTTCACAGCCTTTACAGCCAGTTCCAACGACGATTCGACCTGCATACGGTTCACGCGCGGCGGGAACGGACGCACATAATGACGCTCGTAGAAGCCCATAATGTTACCTGCAAAATAGTCGAAAGGCGTATCATTGGGGTGAGTTTCGCGATATTTCTCGAATTTTGCACTACCGCTAATCTTATCCTCGGCAAATCCCTCGAAGTAGCCTTTCTTCAGTGCATCGTAAATGTCGTTGTTGGTAATTGTGAACTTGCCAGCAGAATATCCGAATCCGGAAAATATGTAGTTCTCAAACATCTTTCAATCAGTAGTTTAGGTAAACATCCTTTATCACCATAAGTTTCTCCTCGAACGAAATACGCACATCGGGCACCTTGATTCTACACACAGACAGCACCATCCTTTCGGCAATCTCATCGACCTTTGTCAGAACTTTCTGGTTTACAGCCATCATCGAAGCCTGAATCTGCGATTCGTCGAGTTTCGAAACCATACCGGCACCGATAAGTCCCGGCAGATAATATATGCACTTGACGTCATTTTCGTAAACCTTTCCAGCATACGAACGGGCAAATCCACGCAAAGCACGCTTCGACACAACATACGGAGCAGAACCAGCAAACTGAGCATCCTCGCCTACCGAACCTGTTATTAGCACTGCACGACGCACATAATCGGACATGCTTTCGCACAAATACCTGATAGACTCGTAGTTTATACGTGCAACATCCTCAAATTCGGATATACCAACCTTTGTGGCACGAGCAAGTCCACCAGTAACAGCATGTGTATTAATCAAATAATCAACTTCGCCATACTTTTCGGCAATGCGCGACACCAATGCATCAACCTGCGACTTGTCGGACAAATCGACCTTTTCAATCGAAACAGGCACATTGCATTCGGCAGAGATTTTTTCTTTCAAGCCGTTGATTACCGCAACATTGGAATTGTATAACAATATAAGTTCTGCACCTTTGCGAGCTGCCGAAAGTGCAATTTCGCGACCAATGCCACCAGAAGCACCAGTAAGCATCAACGTTCTGCCTTCCAATTCGCGCGACGGTGAAAATTTGAACTCGCGCGGCGGCATAATGTATGCGAAACCGCCAAATTCACCGCCAAGTCCAGCCACTGCCGTCAAAACCTTGTCGTTTGGCTTCAGCCTACCTTCCGACATAAGCACATCGAAACAAGCAGGAATAGAAGCGCCGGAAAGGTTTCCGCAATTTATCTGCACATCCTGATAAACCATAGCCTTATCAATGCCAAGGTTCTGAGCCACAGAATGTACAATTGCATTTCCTGTCTGGTGCGGGATAAATATTGCAAGGTCGTTGATAGTCCAGCCGCACTGCTCAAGCAGTTTTTGTGCAGTAAATGTAATATTCGGCACTGCACGGCTTTTCACCATACGCGGTTCCATAAAAAGGTTGCCCGAATGGTCGGCACCAAGGAAATCGAGCATTGCAATGTCCTCGTTGTTGCGAACGGCAACTATGCCGCATTTTTCTTCGGTCTCTACCCTGCTAATCACAACAGCCGCAGCCGAATCACCAAAAGTCGTAAACGGCACGAAGTCACGTTCCTCGAGCAAAAGTTCCGACATTACCTCGGAATGAGCAACAACTATATGTTTTGCATCGGAATGTGCATTAAAATATGCCAACGCAGCCTCAATGTTTGAATTAAAGCCGACGCAAGCCGATGTGAGCGAGAACGACGGCGACTGTTTTTCCTCGGAGCAAAAGTAGGACTTCACGAACTCGGCAATTCCAGGAGCCTTCTGTGGAGCAGTTGCCGTCCCGACAAACCAAGCATCAATGTCGTTGCCTGAAAGTCCGCTTTTTGCAAGAGCCTTCTCAACTGCGCCTACGCATAAAGTGATAGTATCATCGGCATTCTTGTACTGCGAAGCAGCGGGAGGAAACGGCACAACATGGTAGCGCGTCTTGAAGCCCATCTTTGCCTCGGCCATATAGTCAAAGGCGGTTGTGTTAGGATTTTTTGCCTTGTATGCAGCAAAATTCTCCGACTTTGCAGCCCGCGACTCGTTGAAACCGTCAAGATAGCCAAGACGAATATACTTCAGTATATCGCCATTTGTAACTTCGTACTTGCCAAGCACAAAGCCAGTTCCGGAAAATATGAAACTTTCAGCCATTATTTCTTGGCTTTCTTTTTATTGTTATCAGCGGCGGGAGTCTCTGCCTCTTTAGGTTCGTCCTTGACAACCGTCATCTTTATAATCTTCACATCCTCAACAGGACGGTCACCTGGAGCAGTTTCAACTGCCGCAATCTTATCTACAACGCCAAGACCTTCAACGACTTCACCAAATACTGTATATTGGTTGTCGAGATGTGGAGTACCACCGATTGTTGCGTATGTGTCGCGTTCCTTTGTTGTGAAAGTTTTACCCATCCTTTTCTCGAACTGATCAAGTTGCATATCGGTATATGTCTGACCCTGAACAATGTAGAACTGCGAGCCAGAACTTCTGCGTTCGGGATTTACATTGTCGCCAGTACGGGCGGCAGCAAGAGCGCCTTTCTTATGGAAATGTTTAGGATAAACGATTTCGGCAGGAATAGTGTAGCCCGGGTCGCCATTGCCAAGACGAGCATTCGGAGCAGCATTCTTCGACATCGGGTCACCACCTTGAATCATAAAGTTCTTTATCACACGGTGGAACAACAAACCCTCGTAGAAACCACTTTCAACGAGTTTCACAAAGTTGTCGCGATGCAGCGGAGTATCATCGTAAAGCACGACGGTAATATTTCCCTTTGTAGTCTCAATCAACACCTTGGTTGACTGCGAAAAAGCCATTGCCGACATCAGCATCAAGGCAATCAGAAATGATATTTTTCTCATAAGTCAATAATTTTCGTTACTAATAATCTTGCAAAAATAATAAATTTGACCGACAGCACAAAAATAGCACTGCAAATGGCGAGCCAAAACATAAAATCAACTTATTGCACCATTTTACAGAGTTTAACAACTTTGATGATTAATAAACATTTGTTTAATTCAATATAATCATTAATTTTGCCCCAACTTAATAGTTTAATAATATGAAAACTCAGAGATATACTTTAATAGTCATCGCTATTATGGTTGCAATGATGGCGATTAGCAGTTGCAAAAATAAGGAAACCTATATGGTGACTTTCGAAGCGAACGGAGGAACTGGCACAATGACACCACAAACATTTACCGATGGAGAATCTCAGGTTCTGACAAAAAATTCTTATACCCGCGAAAACTATTCATTTACCAACTGGAGCGTTATGAAGAATGGAAGCGGCACAACCTACAACGACGGTGAAACCATAACTGTCACATTCAATATGACCTTGTACGCGCAATGGAAATACACAAATACAACGCTAGGCCCAGAGCCGATTGACTCTGTAATAATAACTTTCGATGCAAACGGCGGAACTGGAGAAATGCCACCGATGTCTTTTGTTCCAAGAGAAACACATATACTTACGACAAATGCTTTCACAAAGGAAAACTATTGGTTTACTGGCTGGAACACTGCAACAGATGGAAGTGGTACGGTATATGCTGATTCACAAGAAATTACAACGGAAGAAGATGTTACTTTGTATGCACAGTGGAGCTTAGGCATAACAGGGAATGCAAACGGACATAATTACGTTGACCTTGGACTTCCGAGCGGCAAGAAATGGGCGACCTGCAATGTCGGTGCTGATTCTCCGATTGCATACGGCGACTATTTTGCATGGGGAGAAATTACGCCTAAGGAAACTTACGACTGGAGTAATTATCTATGGTGCAATGGCGAAGAATCTACTATAACAAAGTATTCGGATAATCCAAACGAAGGCTACAACGGCTTTACTGACAATCTTAGGACTTTGCTGCCGGAAGACGATGCCGCCACCACCAACTGGGACGCAAACTGGAGAACACCGACTTATAACGAAATGTCCGAACTGAGAACCAAAAGCACAGTAACTTGGACTCCCCAGAATGGTGTAAATGGATGTCTGTTTATTGGTCCTAATGGGAACTCAATTTTCTTTCCGGCTGCTGGTAATCGCTACAATGACATATCAGGTGGCGCCGAAACTTACGGCAGCTACTGGTGCAGTAATATTACTACTGGTTTTCCTACTGGTGCAAAGTTGCTATTCTTCGATTCGAATTGTTGCGTACTTGACAATGGCAACCGTTTCTGCGGACAACCTGTCAGAGCAATATTGGTGGAATAGGTGGCGAGGCCGTTTCTGAGTTGAATTTGTTTGATAAACTCACGGCAAACAACAATAATCGAACGTTTTTTCTAAAAAACATTTGCTAATTTAAACAAAATACTTATTTTTGTCCGTGTAAATTTAATAGGTGTATAATATGAAAAGGATATTATTCTTTGCAATCATCTCCATAGTGGGAATGTTGGCGATTAGTGGGTGCGACAAGCAGAAAACATACGATATCGTTTTTGATACAAATGGTGGTACTGGCGAAATGCAATCACAGACACTTACCGAAGGAGAATCTCAGCCCCTTGACGACAATTCATTTGTCAATGAGGGACATTCATTTGGCGGATGGAATACATTGCCTGATGGTAGTGGTGTATCTTATAGTGATGGTCAGGACATAACTCTGACTTCCGATATTACGCTATATGCGCAATGGACAAGCAATGATACGGAATCCGCACCAGATTCACAACAAACAACTGGCAGTTTGAATGGATATGAATGGGTTGACCTTGGACTGCCCAGTGGTACACGTTGGGCTTCTCGCAACATAGGAGCCAAAGACCCAGAAAGCTATGGTGACTATTATGCCTGGGGAGAAGTCACCACCAAAGAAATATACTACTGGCACACCTATCAACACAGCCGTGGAGATGCATATTGTTCCATCACCAAATACTGCCCACTTGGTATTAATGGCTTTGGATACACCTATGGTTACGCAGGCTATACTGACAATCGGACTATTCTCGAACCCTGCGATGATGCCGCTACTGTCAACTGGGGTGAAGGATGGCGTATGCCTACCAAAGAAGAAATGGAGGAATTGTTAAATAATTGCACTAATGTTTGGACTTCCATAAATGGTGTGAACGGAAGAAAATTTATAGGGCCTAATGGCAACTCCATCTTCCTGCCTGCCGCCGGGAACTATTACGATGTTCTGCTTTTAGAGGATGATGCCGATGGTTACTACTGGTCAAGTTCTGTTTACTCTGACAATGCAAACTATTCGTGGATAATCAAATTTGATTCTAGCAATTGCTTGGTGAACCATCAACATTACCGCTACAGAGGACATCCAGTGCGTCCGGTCTTGGCACAATAATTAATTTATGGCTTTTAGCAGGCGGCTACGGTCGGCTGCTTTTTTTGTAATTATTTATTTATCGTTATCCTTATTAAGCAAATTGTCAACTTCTTCTATGAAGCGTTGTGCTTTTGGATAAAGTTCATCTATATCTTCGCGAGTTGAATATACAAATTCTTCATAGTCTCCTCGTTGCCTGCAATCGTACAAGTTTGAGAAAGCCCTTCCGCTCTCTTTTGTAATAAGTCCTTTTGAAACAAAATGCAGTCCAAGCAAAGTTTTGACTCCTGCGTGGGTGCTTGTCGAAATATGGTATTGGGGCAATAATGCAACCGCTGCATAATAGCAAGCATAATAAAGACGATTTGTCGCTGTATTGTAGAACCCTTTTTCGTAGAGGAAAGGAATTTCCGCCAAAGTTTCGTGTGCACGTTCCTGCCTGTATTTCGACAGAGCATCGTAGTTTTCGTTCGTCAATTCGTTTTTCATAGCGTTATTCCTTCGTTTCTAACATTGTATTGGAAAGGAGTAATAAAAGGTCGGTTTTCCCATTCCTTGCGAAGCATAACTATAATGCTGATAATGACACCAGTGTCAAGTTCTATGTCGTAAAATGGAGCAATGATACTGTCTTTTTCGCTGTATGTGAGTTTGTCTGCATCAACAAGCATCAAAAGGTCAATGTCGGAATCGGGTCTTGCATCGCCACGCGCTTCGGAACCGTAAAGTATTGTCTGCACTTTCGGTTTAATCTTGCTTGCTTCGCTTCTAATTCTTTCAACAATGCCTTGTCGTCTCATTTTAGCCAAAATCTTATACTGCAAATATATAAGTTTTTTTTTGAGATGCAATAATAATTCGAAATAAATCATTTTCCATTGTCCAATTAAATCGTAAATCGGCATTCGTAAATCGTAAATAAATTGTATTTTTGCACCACTTAAAAATTGTACAATGACAAAGAAGTTTTCCGAGTATAAGCAACTCGATTTGTTTGAGATTAACAACGAAATGAAGGACCTCTGGGCAAAGGAGGATACCTTTCACAAAAGTATAGAAACCCGCGAAGGCTGCAAGCCTTTCATCTTCTTCGAAGGTCCGCCATCGGCAAACGGAATGCCTGGTATCCATCATGTTATGGCTCGTACAATCAAGGACGTTGTTTGCCGCTACAAGACTTTGACTGGTCACAAGGTTGACCGCAAGGCAGGTTGGGATACCCACGGTCTGCCAGTGGAACTCGGTGTGGAAAAGACTCTCGGCATCACCAAGGAGGACATCGGCAAGAAGATTTCAGTTAGCGACTACAACGACACCTGCCGTCGCGAAGTTATGAAATACACAAGCCACTGGACCGACCTTACCGAACGCGTCGGTTACTGGGTTGACCTCGAAAATCCGTACATCACATACGATAACCGCTACATCGAGACTTTGTGGTGGCTGTTGAAGCAACTCTATAACAAGAACTTGCTTTACAAGGGCTACACCATTCAGCCGTATTCGCCGGCTGCAGGTACCGGACTTAGCACCCACGAACTCAATCAGCCGGGTTGCTACCGCGATGTAAAGGACACGACCGTAACCGCTCAGTTTGCAATCATCGACCCGAAGCCCGAAATGACTGGCTGGGGAAAACCTTATTTCATTGCTTGGACAACCACGCCGTGGACTTTGCCTTCGAACACAGCACTCTGCGTTGGTCGCAAGATTGAATACGTTGCTGTTCGCACATATAATATGTACACTGGCGAGCCTGTTACAGTCGTAATGGCAAAGGAAAGGGTTAACGCATACTTGAATCCGCAAGGCGCAGAACTTCCGCTCGAGGAATACAAGCACGGCGACAAGGTAATACCTTATAGAATAGTTGCCGAATATACAGGCGAAGACCTTCTCGATATGCGCTACGAGCAGATTTTCCCGTGGGTTAAGCCTGCCGATGGTGCTTTCCGCGTAATTCCTGGCGACTATGTTACCACCGAGGACGGTACCGGTATCGTACATATTGCTCCGACTTTCGGTGCCGACGATAACAAGGTTGCAAAGGCTGCTGGAATTCCGCCGCTGGTAATGATTATCAACAGCAAGGGCGATTTCCGTCCGATGGTTGACCGTACAGGAAAGTTCTTCCTTATGAGCGACCTCGACCCCGAATTCGTAAAGAACAACATAAATGTTGACTTGTATTCGAAGTACGAAGGCTGTTTCGTAAAGAACGCCTACGACCCGAAGTACAATGTCGATGGAAAATACGACGCCGAAGCCGCTGCCAAGGACGAGGACTTGAACATACGCCTTTGCATCGAGATGAAGCAGGACGGCAAGGCTTTCAAGATCGAAAAGCACACTCACAACTATCCGCACTGCTGGCGTACCGATAAGCCCGTGTTGTACTATCCGCTTGATTCATGGTTTATTAAGTCAACAGCAATGCGCGACCGTATGATTGAACTTAACAAAACAATCAACTGGAAACCGCAGAGCACTGGCGAAGGCCGTTTCGGAAAATGGTTGGAAAACCTTGTTGACTGGAACCTCAGCCGTTCGCGCTACTGGGGAACTCCGCTGCCAATTTGGAGTACCGAGGACGCAAGCGAACGCAAGTGCATAGGTTCTGTCGAGGAACTTTACGCCGAAATGGACAAGTCAATCGCCAAGGGATATATGAAGGAATATCCGTGGAAGAACTTCGAGGTTGGCAAATACACCAAGGAAAACTACGAAAACCTTGACTTGCATCGTCCGTATGTTGATGAGATTGTGCTTGTTGCATCGGATGGCCGTAAGATGTTCCGAGAACCTGACCTTATCGATGTTTGGTTCGATTCGGGTGCAATGCCTTATGCACAGTGGCATTATCCGTTCGAGAACAAGGACAGGTTCGACAAGTTGTTCCCGGCTGATTTCATCGCCGAGGGCGTTGACCAGACTCGCGGTTGGTTCTTCACACTGCACGCAATTGCAACAATGATTTTCGACAGCGTAGCATACAAGAACATCATTTCCAACGGTTTGGTACTCGATAAGAACGGCAACAAGATGTCGAAGAGACTCGGCAATGCTGTAAATCCGTTCGAAACTATCGACAAATACGGTGCCGACCCCGTTCGCTGGTATATGATTACCAACGCACAGGCTTGGGACAACCTCAAGTTCGACATTGCCGGAGTTGACGAGGTGAAGCGCAAATTCTTCGGAACTTTGTACAACACCTACAATTTCTTTGCAATGTACGCCAACACCGACAATTTCACTTACGCAGAACCAGATGTTCCGTTCGAGAAGCGTCCCGAACTCGACCGATGGATTCTCAGCTTGTTGAACACTTTGGTAAAGGAAGTCGGCGAGGCTTACGAAACTTACGAAAATACAAAGGCAGGCCGTCTGATTCAGACTTTCGTGATGGACCACCTGAGCAACTGGTATGTTCGTCTCGGTAGAAAGCGCTACTGGGGCGGCGAGTATGACGAGGACAAGATTTCGGCATACCAGACGCTCTATACCTGCTTGATAACCATTGCAAAGATTGCTTCGCCGATTGCACCGTTCTACATGGACAAGATGTATCGCGACCTCAATGCCGTTACAGGTAAGGAAAACTACGAATCGGTTCATCTTGCTTATTTCCCGAAGGTTAACGAACAAATAATCGACAAGAGCCTTGAGGAAAGGATGGAAATGGCACAGACTATTTCATCTATGATTCTCGGTTTGCGCCGCAAGGTCAGCATCAAGGTTCGCCAGCCGTTGCAGAAGATTATGGTTCCGTCGGTTTCGGACGACTTTGCAGAGCAAATGGCTAAGGTTGAGCAGATTATCAAGACCGAAACCAACATCAAGGAAATCCAGATTCTCGACGATTCGTCCGATTTCTTGGTAAAGAAGATTAAGGCGAACTTCAAGGTTCTTGGTCCACGTTACGGCAAGATTATGAAGCAAGTTGCAAATGCTATCGCACAGATGTCGCAGAAGGACATTGCTTCGCTCGAACGTAACGATAGCTTCACTTTGAATGTTGAAGGACAAGAAGTTGCAATAACAACTGCCGATGTTGAAATCAACTCCGAGGACATTCCAGGATGGCTCGTTGCAAACGAAGGCAAATACACTGTTGCCCTTGACATCAATGTAACGCCCGAACTCGTTGAGGAAGGTATTGCCCGCGAATTTGTCAACCGTATCCAGAACATCCGCAAGGACAGCAACTTCGACATTACCGACCGCATCCGCGTGAAAATCAGTTCGACAGCCGAACTCGACACCGCAGTCAACCATTACCGCGAGTACATCTGCGGACAGACTTTGGCAAACTCAATCGAGATTGTTGCCAATGTTGAAAATGGTACTGAAATCGATGTCAACGATGTGAATGTAAACATTTCGGTTATAAGGGAATAAGGTAAAATTACATTTCATAGAATGCCGATGGAGAAATTTCGTCGGCATTTTTTATTATTGGTGTCCAATAAATCCTCTATATTGTCATTCCGAAAAGCAGAACGAACAGCAAAAGGAACGTTGCTTGTGAGTTCGCTTATCCGGAACGTTGCTTGCAACCTCACGAAGTAATCTGCTCTATAATAATCCGTTAACAGATTACGGATAGCAGTCTTCACAACGCTCCACTATCGTATCGCGTGTTACGACTAGCTTCCGAAATGACGAACGCTTTTTATTGGACACCAATAATTTTTATTAATCCAGAACAGCAAATTGAGGTATGCTGGACCTAGCCGAAGTAAGCGCAGTAGAAAGTATCGAAGGGCACAAAAAAAGGGCAACAAATTAATTCATTGCCCTTTCATAATCTTATGAAAAAATTTATTCTGCTTCGGTTATAACGTTGAAAGTGAAGTTAGCCTTGATGTTCTTGTAAAGGCGAACTGCTGCATTGTACTTACCAACTTCCTTAATCGACTTGTCCTTCATGAGGATGTTCTTGCGGTCGATTTCGAATCCCTTAGCTGCGAGTGCTTCAGCGAGCATAATGGTGTTGATTGAACCGAATATCTTACCAGTTGACGAAGTCTTGGTAGCGATAGTAAGTTCGAGTCCTTCCATCTTAGCTGCGAGTGCTTCAGCTTCTTCGCGGAGCTTAGCTTCCTTGTGTGCTCTCTGCTTCATGTTTTCGGCATGAATTTTCTTTGCAGTTTCGGTAGCAAGGATAGCGTAACCTTGAGGAATGAGATAATTTCTTCCGTATCCGGGCTTTACATTAACGATGTCGTCTCTGTGTCCTAAGTTTTCTACGTCTTGTTTAAGTATGATTTCCATTTCTATTCCTCCTTTAATTATTTCATCATATCGGTTACGTATGGCAACAATGCAAGGTGTCTAGCTCTCTTGACAGCCTGAGCGACTTTGCGGTGGTACTTCAACGAAGTTCCGGTCAAGCGGCGAGGCAAAATCTTACCCTGTTCGTTCAAGAATTTCTTGAGGAACTGAGGATCCTTGTAGTCAACATATTTAATGCGGCTTCTGAGGAAGCGGCAATATTTTTTCTTCTTTACTTCAACTGCCAATGGAGTCAAGTATCTGATTTCTGAATTGTTCTGTGCCATAATTATTCCTCCACCTTTTTAGTTTCCTGTTCTCTTCTCTTCTTTTCGCTGTAAGCTACTGCGTGCTTGTCCATCTTGAAGGTAAGGAAGCGCATAATCTTTTCATCACGTCTGTACTCGGTTTCGAGCTTGTTGATGAAAGCACCTTCTGCCTTGAATTCAAACAAGTGGTAGAAGCCTGTAGTTTTCTTCTGGATTGGGTAAGCCATTTTTCTTAATCCCCAGTCCTCTTCGTGTACCAACTCACCATTGTCGGTGATGTACTTCTTGAACTTTTCAACCGTTTCCTTCATCTGTGGCTCAGACAAAACGGGAGTTGCAATGAAAACGGTTTCGTACTGATTAATCATAATCTTTAAAAATCAATTTGTTAATAAATAAAATACTTTAAAATTTTTGTGGGAGCAAAAGTACAACATATTTTTGAATTGACGAAATATTCTTTCGCTTTTTTTACAGGCTTACGCACCCCACACTAACAGACTAATAATCAATACAATAAAACAAAATAACAAATATATCAGCCCCGACAACCTAACAATTGGCGACAGCCAAGATTTAAACTAGGTGCACAATGCCAATATATATATAAGGTATCTTAGCAAACGAATGCCAGTCCCATATCTAAAAAATTGTTAACGGCAATTGCCCATTCATAATTATTGCTTACCTTTACGGCAAATTTTCATCTGGAATGAAAAGATGCATATTTGCAATATTACTCACAGTGCTGACATTGTCGGTTTTCGCACAGAACGACAAACTATATCTCTACAAACCAGACTCGTCAGCAATGGTAAAAAACAAACACGAAAAAGATTCACGCTTCGTAAGCCGAATAAGCACAGGAGTATCTGTTGGCGGTTTTGGCGGACACGCATTCGGAACCGGCTTTGTTGCTCCAGAATTTGGCTACAAGGTAACCGACAAGTTTACCGTTTCTGGCGGATTTGCAGTCTCCTACTCCATGTTTTCGGCTTCGGCAAATTCAGAAAGCAAAAGTCCGTACGGATTTCCACGATACACATTATTTGCCAAAGGCTCGTACTCAATTACACCAAAGATTAACGTTTATGGTGCGGCTGCCGTCAGTTTCTGCGACTACTACAACGGCGACAAAGCCTCGTTTTCGGGATACTTCGGCGCCGACTACAAGATTACCGACAAATCGACCATCAGCATTGCGGTAAGCGTACGGAAAGGCAATCATCCACTTATGCCCGAATACGGACTTTACCCAATGGCACCAACAACATTTTCACCGATGTTCCAAAATGAACTCTTCGCTAGATAACAAACGTAACGGCAAGGAGATTCAACACACTAATATCCTCGACTATTTTCCAACCTCAGTCAAGGAACTGAAGGCTTTTGGCTGGGACTATATCGATGTTATACTCGTCAGCGGTGATGCTTTTGTTGACCATCCGTCGTTCGGTCCTGCAGTGATTGCAAGGGTTTTGCAGAACGCAGGCTACCGCGTAGCAGTAATTCCACAGCCCAACTGGCAGGACGATCTACGCGACTTCCGCAAGTTTGGTGCACCACGCTTGTTCTTTGGCGTTTCGGCAGGCAATATCGACAGCATGCTTAACCACTACACCGCCAACAAACGTCTCCGTAGCGACGATGCCTACACGCCAGGTGGACAAAGCGGACATCGTCCCGACTACGCAACAAAGGTTTACTGCAAGATACTCAAGGATATATATCCCGACACGCCAATCGTTATCGGTGGAATTGAAGCCTCGATGCGCCGTTTTGCCCACTACGACTACTGGCAGGACAAAATATTGTCGTCGATGCTCGAAATGTCGGGTGCCGACATACTTTGCTATGGGATGTCGGAAAAGTCGATTGTGGAAGTCGCCGACCACATAAACCGCGACGGACATCACTACAACTGCTTCAATATAAGGCAGATCGCCTACCTCAGCGACGGAAACGACAAGAAGAAAGACGACATTGAGCTTCACTCCTACGCCGAAATCCTTGCCGACAAGCGCAACTACGCCGAAAATTTCGTCATCGTCGAGCGCGAAGCCAACTCGTTCACCAACAGGCGCATAACCCAGCAACTTGAACATTCGAAACTGATTGTAAACCCGACATACGAACCACTTTCCGAAAGCGAAATGGACAGCATTTATGCACTGCCGTTTACTCGACTTCCGCATCCGCGCTACAACGGCAAGCCCGACATCCCCGCCTACGAAATGATAAAGAACTCGGTGACAATACATCGTGGCTGCTTCGGTGGCTGTTCGTTCTGCACCATAGCAGCACATCAAGGCAAGCAAATTTCGAGTCGCTCCGAAAAATCAATAATCGCAGAACTGGAACGCATTTCCAAGATGCCGAACTTCAAGGGGCACATATCCGACATCGGCGCACCGTCGGCAAACATGTACCGCATGCATGGCAACGACGAAGAACTCTGCCGCAAATGCAAGCGTCCGTCGTGCATAGCACCTAAGATTTGCCCCAACCTAAACACTTCGCACGAAGAACTTTGCAAACTGTACAGGAAAGCATTGGAAGTCAAAGGCATAAAGAAAATAAGCATAGGCAGTGGAATACGCTACGACATAGCCCTGCACAAGACCGGCAATGCCGAAACCGACCGCATAAACGAAGAATACATTGAACTTGTAATATCTAAGTTCGTGTCGGGACGACTGAAAGTCGCTCCCGAGCACACCTCGTCCAAAGTGCTGGAACTTATGCGCAAAACACCTTTCGACAAGTTTGGGGAACTGAAAGCCTTATTTGACCGCACAAACAAGAAATACGGGCTAAAACAACAGCTTATCCCATATTTTATCTCGGCGCATCCAGGTTGCAAGGAAGAAGATATGGCCGAACTTATGGCGCAAATCAGCGACCTCGGCATCTGTCCCGAACAAGTGCAGACCTTCACCCCTACCCCGATGACCCTCTCTACTGTGATGTACTACACCGAACTGAATCCATACACAATGGAAAAGGTTTATGTACCGAAGTCGCGCGAAGAACGTGAAAATCAGAATATGTACTTCTTCTGGTACACCCCGGATGCACGCAAGAAGATTGAAAAACGGTTGCACCAGCTTGGTCGCGACGACATATTAAAGAAAATGAAAGTGTCCAATTCCAGAACAAACAACAACAGTTACCGTAAAAATGGCTAAGCTACTTTTCATACACTACAAGAAATCGAGAAATATCCTCGAAGGCGGCGAACAATGCACGAACCGCAACCGTTCGGCTTTGGCAAAGATTGTTGGAGAAAACAACCTAACATCCTACCACATACACGAAGACAATGAAAAGAAAAGCCTGTTTACGATGCTAGGCAGCGGCATACTTTCAATCTTCAACTACTACTACGGACTTTCGCCACGACGGGTAAAGAAAATCGTAGCGATGGCACAGGGATACGACTATGTCTTTATTGACCGCAGCGTGTTCGGCATTATTGCCAAGGCGCTAAAAAAGAACGGGTACAAAGGCAAGATTATAACCTTTTTCCACAACGTGGAAGTTCCGTACTTCAGGGCAAAGCTGAGCCACAACTGGCTTGCAAGGCTTTTACTGCTTGGCTGCATCGACAAAAACGACAAGTACTCGTGCGAATACTCCGACAAGCTTATTGTACTGAACGAACGCGACCGAAACGAAATAAAAACAAGGTACGGACGAATTGCAGAGTCGGTAATCCCAATTTCACTTGCCGACAAATGCCAAAACAAGCCACAAAGCCAAGAAATGACATCGGATAAGCCGCTTTGCATGTTCCTTGGCTCCTATTTCCCACCCAACAACGAAGGCATAATCTGGTTTGCAAAGAATGTGCTTCCGCATGTAAGCATAAGGATGAAGATTGTCGGCAAAGGAATGTCGCAGTTAAGAAACGACGAGCCGGAACTGATGAAAGACATTGAAATAGCAAGCGATGTCCCAAATCTGGAACCGTTTTTTGAAGAAGCCGACATTATGGTTCTGCCCATTTTTTCGGGAAGCGGCATGAAGGTAAAGACCTGCGAATCGCTCATGCACGGCAAGAACATCATCGGCACAAGCGAAGCATTTGAAGGTTACGATATCGAGACCGAAAAGGTTGGCGGCAAATGCAACACGGCAGAAGAATTTATCGCTCTGCTAAACGATTTTGCAAAGAATCCACGGCCTAAATTCAACGAATATTCGCGAAATGCCTTCCTCAAGAACTATTCTGAAGATGCTGTAATTGAAAAGTTTAGGGAAATATTTTAAAATTATGGCTGACTCTTTTAATACAATAATCAATAGCTCTCTGAGCGTTAGTCGAAGAGGCGTAATTAATGACCCCTTCACTTCGACAAGCTCAGTGGGCGGTATTATTCAGAACATTATAGTCCTATGATTTCGATAATCGTCTGCACATACAACCGAGCCAAGTACCTATACGATGCCCTTGCAAGCATCGCCAGCAACGACTTTCCTCGCAACGAATACGAAATCATACTCGTAAACAACAACAGCATCGACGACACCGAAGAAAAATGCCAGCAGTTTGCTGCGAATTTCCCCGATGTCAATTTTAGATACTGTACAGAAAGCAAGCAAGGGCTTTCGTTTGCCCGCAACAAGGGCATAGCCGAAAGCAATGGCGACATTCTTGTCTTTCTTGACGATGATGTTGTCGTAAAGTCCAATTACCTTAGAAATCTAAAGTCGAACCTCAACAACACGCCAGACCTGATGGCTTTCGGCGGAAAGATAACACCACGATTCGAAGCAGGGCATCCGCCCAAGTGGCTTAACAGATGGATGTATTCGCTGATTTCGGCAACCAACTGCCCCGACAAGACGCAAAAATACAGCAAACGCAAGTACCCAATTGGTGCAAACATGGGATTCAGAAGGCAATGCCTCGAAAAAAGCGGTTATTTCAACACCGAGCTTGGTCGTACCGGAAACATTCTTCTTGGTGGCGAAGAGAAAGACATTTTCATCAAAATAAAAGGCTTGGGAATGGGAATCTACTATTTCCCCGATGTTGAAATAGAACACATTATCCCCGAATCGAGAACAACGGAAGAATACATAGAGCGAGTTGGCCTAGGTGTTGGCATCAGCGAGCGGATACGCTGCACATCCGCAGGTAAGCGAAGCCTGCACAAGCGTCATTTTCAAGAATTTGTAAAATGGTGCGGCACAATAGTGCTTGCTACTTACTACACACTTACATTCAGATTGCAAGTGGCAAAAGTGATGTGGAAGTTTAGGAAGAATGTGACAAAGGGACTGTCCTACAAATCAAGTCTTCTGTACTGACGCTCAGGAGACGCAATGATACAAGTTTTCCGAGTTTTTTCTGTCCAATTCTTCACTGGTGTCATAAAATCATCTCCATAAATATCGCGTAGCCACGATTCTGCCTTAGCTGCCATGTAGAATTTATGTCCAAGGAATTCAACTTCATCAAATTCAGTTCTCTCTACAGGAAAAATAAATGTTGGAAATCCATCGGTTTCGTTTGCCGTACGCCAATCCTTGAATTCGTGCTTTCGCGGTGGACTGCAAGCTATTCTTTGTTCGTCAAAGTCATAATAGTAATAAATATCAATAGGAACGCCATCGTATTTGAACTGGTCAATTGTAATGCGTCCATTTGATTTGATATACGACTGCTTTAAAAAAGTAAAGCCATTTTCCTTGAATATATCAATGATGTTATCAGGGCGTTCGGAAGCGAGCATACCAAGGTCAATGTCGAAATCGTACGGAATAAATCCTTTTTCACGATATGCGCCAAGCAAAAGTCCAAAGCAGAAAAACACCTTGATATTGCGCTCGCGCATCATTGCATCTACCTTTGCAAGGACATCAATACCTCTTTCCTTTATTGCCTTGGCTTCCTTCTTTTCGATATATTTGTTCGCTTTCTTTACGATAAACTTGTATATGCCCAAGGCAGAAGCAATCTTCACTAAAAATTTTCTCATAGCATCAGTTTTATTTTTCTGCCACTATTGCGTAGAAATGAGTATTCGTCCACCTGTTGCACTCTGGCGGATAAATATCTGCAACTTCAATATTGCAATATCCTATTTTCTTCAAATTAGCTACTTCCTTGTCGATATACCTGTACTGTGCAAAATAGTTGGTTTTCTGTTCTTCAGAATAACCTTCAACAGTAACATCCTCTGTTACACCGAACTGGTTCTTTATTATTATTTTACCACCTTTCTTAAGATTACCGAAATACTTGGTGTAAATCTTCACCGATTCTTCCTCGTTGAAATAATGCATGGTTCCGAATATGGTAATCAAATCGAAAAGGCTATTGCTTGGTGTGTAGTCATCAAATGTATGATTTACAATTTCAACATTGGAAGATTTTACAATGAATTTTGTAAACGACTCAAAAGGCTCAACCGCAACAATTCGCTTAACCTTGTCGTAAATTTTATTAACTACCAATCCTGTTCCGCTACCCAAGTCAAGTATCTCGGTATTAGCGTTGCTGTATTTCAAAATAAAATCAGCATCCATCTGCGAAAAGTCGCTTGCATTTGCAAGTTTTACCGACTTCTGGTCGTTTGTATTTTGAGACATGCGCTCAAAAAAATCCAATGCTTCCTTATTTTCCATAGTAATCTTTTGTCAAATCGTATATCTTGTCGGCAAGAACCTCAAGAGAATCAATAACATTTGTATCGTCAGAATGATAATCCACCCTTATGTCGGTACAACCCATAACAACTGTATCGCAACCTTTTTCAAGCAAATGAACGCGGACTTCCTCAAATATCCTAGCAGGTCTTTCTGGCGAATCCAAAGCATCAAACCTGTGAATATTCTTTACATTGCAGATTCCTTTTGTAACGTTCTTCTGCACCATAGGTTCGGGATAGACAAGCTCCACTTCGGGGCAAATCTCTGCGAAGTAGCGCTCGTAAACCTTTCCGCCAAGACATCCATCAGAAGCAACAAGTCCTACCTTTTTCGCTCCTAACTGCTTGCATTTCAAAGCAACTTCTGCGATAAGGTTTATGAATTTCACGCCTACCTTACTTTCGATTTCCGGCAAGGCATAATGAGCTGTATTGCAGCACATACATATGGTATCGGCTCCAGCATTTTTCAGTTTGATTCCTACATTCACATAGTCGTCGATATAACTTGGACCCTTACCTTCGAGATACATACTTCTAGATGGAGCCTGAGTGGCCTGATAGATAATCATTTCGGGATGATGGCAGTCGCGAAACGCACCATTTCTGGTATATTTCTCCTCTATCAATTCGCAAAGCTTGTTTGTCGCCGCTACTCCTGCCGCTCCTATTACACCAACAACCATAACTACCAGTTCTTTGTTATTTCCATTACCCTCTTATAATCATCGTAAGTATCTATGTCGTAAGCTCTTACTTTTATGCCTTTCATAGGCAAATATGGTTCAAGCTGGTTAAACACATTACCCGACGAATATTGTACCTTGCGCTTCATTATGCAGGCCGGTCCAGTCCATTCGTAGTCGCCAGTCTCGCGCGAAAAGGCAAGCACATCGCCGTTCTCGTCGGTCTGCACAAACACAGCCTCGTCGGAACTCTTGTCGGCATAGCAGATAAATTCGCCATCTGTGGCTAATATTTTCTTCACATCGTCGGGGTGAACAAGCAGGTCGCCGTCCCATTCAAGCACATATTCCTTTGCATCGACAGCACCCAGATAGAAACTTGCACCAGTCTTTGTCTCAAAATAACGGTGATTGTAAACAAACACCACATCTTTCCTGTGCTTCAGCACCTCCTCTATTATGTCGTTTGCCTGATAGCCGATGACAATACGAACATCCTCGACATCCTTAAACAGTTCCAACTGCCATGCAATCAACGACTTGCCATTTATCTTAATCAAGGCCTTTGTCTGCCCCAATCCGAGACGCGAACCTATTCCCGCACAACTTATAACAACTGATTTAACTGACGACATAAGGCTTTCTCATTAAAAATCAAATAATTAGTTATAGGCAAAATACTCTTCGACGGTGAGTGTGTCATCCCTACGGCTATAGCCACATCGGCCACACGCATAGCTTCCATGTCGTTGTTGCCGTCGCCGATGTAAACAACTTTGTATCCTTCTTCCTGATACTTCTCCACCACGACTTCCTTGCGCAGAATTTTAGTCAGCTTTACAACTTTGTTGTTCTCGACAATAGCATCAGAGCAATAAGCCTCGCAACCAAGTCTAGCAAGCAACTTTTCCGACCAGCAAAGCAAGTTTCCCGTTGCAACAACGCACTGTTCCTTGTGCTCACGGATAAAGCCAACAAGTTCCGGATACATATTTACATTTTCCAACAAATTAGCAACCTCATCGACGGGCAGTTTACCAAGTATGAAAACGCGACGTATAAAGCTTTCCACAAACGGAATGTCGCCCTGTATGGTCTCACGCGTAAGCTGTTCGATTTCCTCCTGCACATTGAAATGCTTTGCCATCAAGGGCAAAGTTTCCTCGGAAGTTATCGTCCCGTCTAAATCGAATATGAATTTTATTTTCGACATATACCTTTTAGGCTTGTAAACAAACTGCAAAGTTAATAACTTTACCGAACATCAAAAATATTCTCTCACCGCAAATTCAAACTGCGAAATATATATTTCCTTGAATGCGTACAAATTATTCTGTTCATAGAATATTAATATCGCCTTCTTATAATCAATTGTGTCAACAGTACGGAACGATATTGGGCAATAGCCATTTGCCATCAGCAATGCATTTGCGACAAGACGAGCAGTTCTCTTATTTCCATCCATAAATGGCTGTATATAACTTAAAAGAAGCAAGGCCAACAACGACTTTTCAAACACATTGTTCCTATTATTTATAAGAGTACACATATCACGCAATGCCTCTCGAATCTGGAACTCGTTGTCGAGCGGGCGATAATTTGTACCAGTGATGCCAACACGACGATGACGAATTCCTTTGTCAACAGACAAATCCTGAGTAAGAATCGTATGAATGTCCTCTATACGACCTATAGTCAGTTCTTCAAGATAATCGGGATTATCAAGGATAAAACGCAATGCATACTTATGGTTCAATAGCATAACGGCCTCCTCTTTGGATTTTCCATCGGCAGTCTTGCTTCCTCGCAAAAGCCTCTCGGTCTCCAATAAAGAATACGTGTTACCCTCAATTTGCGAAGATTTCCAACTGAAATCAATTCCCAGCCGTTCAAACTCCTTCCGCTGTTCTCCTTCTGTCATTTCTGACAAATGCTTACAAAATAGCGACTGCGCATCATTCAACCTTGCAAGTTCATCATCCGAAAACAATAAAACTTTCGGCAACTGCTCATTAATCAAGTCAAAGTTGAAAACCTTTTGTACTACGCGTTCATCAATATCTTTGGCAAAATATGTATCTAGATTCAAAGGCATCAGCAAGTGGGCCGAAGCGGATAACGAATAACGCGTTGCCCGGCCTTTTCCAGTGACAACAATATATCCGGAATCAACCGCCGAAGCAATTTTCCTCTTCAATGTAGCATCACTACCTTCAAATGAAACCCCAGCAAATATCTCATCTCGCGAACTTTCAGGATGATAATGCAGGAACTGAAATATTTCTCTATCCGAATCCATAAGTAGTCAAAAAAAAAAAAAATCGGCTCAAAAATACTAAAATTTTCAATATTATCGGCTCACTCATGAACCGAAAAAGAAGAAAAAGACATCCGATTTGAGCCGAAAAGATAAAATACAATCAATATCAGAAGAATTAATTTCGCAAACACCTTACACTAACACCAACACTCTTGTGATTGTGCGTTTTGCTCAACTCTTCCAAATCATATCTAAGTCTCCTATCCCACGCACTATTAGAATCACCATATTCTGTATCAGAAGTCCACCACCAAGTACGATTCCCTTTTTCTTGAAAATGAGAAGTGGCAATTTTCATTCCTGCCGGTTTACCATTGAAACTGCTTGTATTGTTCTTAGGTTGCAACCATCCTGGAGTGTTTTCTATCTCAGAATCAACCCAACCACAAGTTGAAGCCAACGACTTAGCTATTACATTATGCGTTTCCCTATCGTTATCCGTATCAATATAATCGTCAAAATTATAACCATTATTCTCTAGATACACTTCCAATTGCGACCATTCGGCATCGCTAGGCAGATGCCAGCCAGCAGGACAAGCAGACTGCGCCGCCTCCCAGTTGTACAAAACACCAAACTCGCTGTAATTGGGATTATTCCTGGCTTCATTTACATCTGTACCATCATAATCATAAACATAATATCTCGCATCGACGACAGAAGCATCTGCAAGATAATTTACATTCGGAAGATAGCGCAGATTCTCCGAAAACCACTCCTGCTCACCCAACATAATGGAGCAATATGAATTTCCATCGCGCTCGTCATACACTCCAGAACCCAAATGCAACCACAACAAAACAATGCTGTCGCAGCCGTTTGCCGCAGTAAGAATCTGCTGATAGCTACCGCTCTCGGTAAAAGTTTCGCCATTGTACACAAACGGATCTGCACATGTATTTATTTCCACCTCACTATACACGGGAACACCATTATTAGTAATAGTTAAATGCAGAAGCACAATGCTATCGCAGCCATGAACATCTTGAAACGTATGCTCATAATCGCCGCTTTCGGTATAAGTTTCACTACCAAAAACATACGCAGCACATCTTTCCACATTTATTTCCGTATGCGAAGGAGCAGGACAATCTACAATATCAAATTCAAGGGATATATCCTCACTTCCAGCCTGCACTTTTGTCACCGGCGTACTTGTGTACGAAACACCATTATATGTAGCATAACCTGTGTATCTCATATCATCGTTAAGATTGAAGTCACCACTGACAACAATCTTTTCGCTAGCCATTGTGCCTTTGCTCCAAATACGGTCAGCATTGCCCGAACCAATGTTCATCAGCTTTATGGTCGATGTTGTTCCGTTTGCCGTTACCGAAAGAAAATAGACATCTGGTTGCAACAAACTGACGCCAAACATATTGGCACCTTCCATTGCGTTACCATTGTATTCGGCAAACATACGCCCCGACACATCAAAAACTTTTATCGAAACAGCACCTGCCTTAGGTAAATTCACTACAAAATCTGTTTCGCCATCAAAAGGATTCGGCGCACATGAATGCATTTCGGCATCAGCAACAGGACCACTAATTCCATTAAGTATTGCAACCATTATGGTGTCGGGATATATGGCAGTCCTGTCCCACCCCTGCGAATAGTTATGAATTGCAACGCTGTCGAGCCTCTGGTAACCGCCATTGGCATTTACTCCTGTAAACGAAACAACAACGTCCTGTGCAAACACTATCATGCTAAGGAGCAAAATTGATAATATCAGAGCTAGTTTTTTCATAATCCAATATATTACCTGATGCAAATATACTTTCTTTTAGCCAATTACAAAAATTTTCTTACTTGTCAATATGATTGCCGCAAAAAGGTTATCATAATAACCTATTTATAATATATTTCGGTTAATATTATAACCTATTTAATAAATATTACGGTTAACTAAATAATCTTTCTATTAAATAATTTGGTTATTGAAATAACCTTTACTATCTTTGCGGGCGACAAAAACGGAAAAATATGGAAACATTACTAAATAAGCACCGCATACTAATTTCGCAGGTAAACACCGACATTGTACGCGATATAATGTATAGCATCGACTGGGAAAAGCAACTGGTTGCCATCCGTGGTTCACGCGGTGTCGGCAAGACTACGCTTATCCGCCAATATATCAAAATGAAGTATGGAGAGCAAGCTGGCGAAGCACTTTACTGCACTCTCGACAGCATGTTTTTTGCCAACCACACTCTGCTTGAGCTAGCAGAATACTTCCACCTTATGGGCGGGAAGCACTTGTTTCTTGACGAAGTACACAAATATCCATCGTGGAGCCGCGAAATAAAGGAGATAATTGACCTATATCCCGACATGCGGATTACCTTCACAGGTTCTTCTCTGATACAGATACTAAATGCAGACGCCGACCTGTCGCGACGTGTGCTAAGCTACTCAATGGAAGGATTGTCGTTCCGTGAATTCCTGCGTTTCTACAAAGGAATCAAGTTACCTATATTCAAATTGTCCGACATAATTTCCTCTCCATACAACATCTGCAAGAAAGTGAATGCTGTCTGCCGTCCCCAGAAAATGTTCGAAGAATACCTTCGCGTAGGTTACTACCCATTTTACGACGGCAATCAGGACGAATACTACAGCCGCATAGAGAATGTCGCGAACTTCATCATCGAACAGGAACTGACTCTATTCTGCGGTGTAGAGCCTTCATATACGCGCCGTATAAAAGCAATGCTTCTATATCTTGCCGAAAATGTACCGTTTGAAGTAAATATAGTCAAGCTTGCAAACTACCTGGAACTGAACAAGCACACCGTGTTAAGCTACCTCGACAGCTTGCGCCGCGCCGAACTGCTCCACCTGCTCTATTCCGACAATAAGTCAGTAACAAAAATGCAAAAGCCAGACAAGATTTATCTACACAATCCGAACCTCTTTTACGCTATCGGACAGCAAAACCAGATAGGTACATTGCGCGAATGTTTTGTCGTGAACCAACTGGCAGCTTCGCACTCTGTCGAGTATGGCAAGGCAAACGGAGATTTCCTTATAGATGGGAAAATTACATTTGAAGTCGGAGGACAAGGCAAAACTTTCGACCAGATTGCAAACCTACCAAACTCGTATATATTGGCAGACATGATGGAATTTCCTATCGGCAAGAAACTGCCATTGTGGATTGTCGGAATGACATATTAAAATCATTCATAATGCAAAAAAGGTTATTACAATAACCTTTTTACATTATAATATGGTTATACTAATAACCTTTGTCTGAAATAAGATTCTCCAGCAAGCTCAAATCCTTTGGATAAGTTACCTTTATATTCGAATCCTCGCCATCGGCAATGAAAATCTTCTCGTTTGGAAGATAGCGCGAAACTACACCGCAATCGTCGGTAGCGACAAAATTCGGGTCGGCAAGAGCAAATTTATATGCCTGCTCAATAGTTTCGTAACGGAATGCCTGAGGCGTCTGCTGGCAACGCAAAAGCTGACGCTGCAAAATCTCGCTAATCATACGTCCCGATTCGTCAACCTTCACAATTGTGTCGGTTGCCGGCACAGCGACTGCGATAGAATTATAAGTTTCAAGGGCCGAAACCACATCCGAAATTATCCTCTGCGAAACCATCGGGCGAACTGCATCATGGAAAATAAGGTTGCAATCAATGCCTTCGTATGCCCGAATTGCCGACATGCTTGAATCGGAACGCTCATTGCCTCCATTTAAAATATGCTTCAGTTTCGACCACGAGTTTGCTGCTGCAATTTCTTCCATCAGCGGAACAAAGTCCTTGTTAACGACAACAGCAATCTCGTCAATGCCAGCATTTTTCTCGAATGCGTCAATAGAATATTCAATTATCCGCCTTCCGCCAACTTGCAAAAACTGCTTTGGCAAATCGCCTCCAATCCTGCGACCGCTTCCACCAGCCAAAACTACCGCTACATTCTTTCTTTTCATCTTGCTACTCAATGCTTACAACCTTAAACTCTGTACGGCGGTTCTGCGCACGTCCTTCCTCGGTGTCGTTGGTGGCAATAGGAACCGAAAAGTCGTATCCGCTGTACGACAGGCGTTCCTTCGCAATTCCCTGCGACACAAGATAATTGTAAACCGACTTCGCACGATTCTCCGACAAGGTCTTGTTGTAGGCCTTGGTGCCAACATTGTCGGTATGACCGCCGATTTCTATCTTCATCTTCGGATTTGCATTCATGTATTCCACAACCTTGCCAAGTTCGGTGTATGAATCGGGCAACAAGTCGTAGCTGTCGGTCTTGAAGAAAATGTTTTTCAGAACCACCGTCACGCCTTTTTCTATCGGCTGAAGCGGAATATTCATAATGTACGGTTCCTCGGGATGTTCAAGGTTGGTGAGCGAAAAGTTCTCGGAGTAGAACAGATAGCCCTCACGCGAAACGTTGAAGGCATAGTCCTTGTCGATTGGCAGACATACCATATATTCGCCGTCCTTGTCGCCAGAAAACATATCCACCATCTTCTCTCCACTCTCAATGTCAAGCATTTCGCATTTTGCCTTGAGCCTTTCGTTGGTCTTCGAATCGTAGATATAACCCTTGACGTAGGTGACAGTCACCGGCTTAACCTCTGGTGGAAGTTCAAATCCGTAAATGTCCAAGTCGCGCTTGGTGCTCGACGACGAAAACATTGCAAGGTCGCCCTTTGCGTTCACAATAAGACTCCTCTCCTCGCCCAAGGTATTTATCGGATAGCCAAGGTTTTTCGGCTTCGACCAAGTCTTGCCTTCGTCCTCGGTCTTTGCAACAAACAAGTCGTAGCTTCCAAGTCCAGGATGTCCCTTTGATGCGAAATACAAGGTCTTGCAGTCGGGATGTATAAACGGAGAAATGTCCTCGTATGGCGTATTAACTTTTCCGCCAAGGTTTTCGGCAGGCTTCATGGCATTTCCCTTGCTGTCAATCTGCACGCGCCAGATGTCGGTCTTGCCGAAACCTCCCGACCGCGACGACGAGAAATACAAATACTTTCCGTCCGACGACAGCGAAGGATTGCTCTCCCAGAATTCTGTATTCACCGAACGCATATTCTGCGGCTGCGACCACTGCTTGCCTTCCCAGAACATTATGTACAAGTCGCAACTTCCCTTGCCGTCGGGACGGTTGCAAGCCGTTATCACACAAGTCTTTCCATCGGCGGAAATACATTGTGCACCTTCGTTGAGTTCGGTGTTGATTCTACCGGGAAGCGGTGCCCCCGAATCGTACTTGCCAGTCTGCGGGTTGCGGTAGGCATAGAACAAATCCTCGTGCATATTCGATTGGTTACGCGACGGATTGTTGGGATTGAGCGGAATCTGCCTTGTGAACACCAGCATTTCCTCGTCAGCAGACAACGATGGCCAGTATTCGTCCCATTCAGTATTTATCTTGCCCACGCTCTTCGGCTTGAAATTCACAGGATTACGCACCGCACTATCCGAAAAAGTTATGTATTCGCGCAGACGCTCGGTATCGAACTTCTTGTAACGGGCAACATCGGCATTGGCATAGAAAAAATCAATGTAGTTTTTTGCCGAAGCATAGTCGCCGATACCATAATTATGCATTGCAAGCTTCAAGGTTATGCCGTAGTCGAAGTGCGGGTCAAGGTCAACTACCTTCTCGTAATAGGCAATCGACGACTTTATATCTCCAAGAAAATCATACACTTCCGCTTTCAGCATATATGCCTCGATAAACATCGAATCCTTGGCGATTGCATTGTCAACCTCCTGCAGGGCAAGTTTTACAGTCTGATTTGTTTTTCCATTCTCATAGTAAGCCACAGCCTTCTCGAAACACTTTATCGCCGCCTTCGACTTGGTATGATATTCCTCGTTCTGCGAAAAAACGAATCCGCAAACGAACAACAGAGCCAATATGCAAAATAATTTCTTCATATTCATGACAATAAACAAAAAGCAAGCCGAGAAAATTCCCGACTTGCAAATATAATAATATTTTGTGAATCGCTATAGTCCCTTGTCCATTGTGAGCAGGAACTCTTCGTTCGATTGTGTCTGCGGCAGGCGGGTGCGGATGAATTCCATAGCCTCCACCGAATTCATGTCGGCAAGGAACTCGCGCATAACCCAAAGCCTGTTTACCAAATCTGGATTTACAAGCAAATCCTCGCGACGTGTACTCGAAGCGGTAACATCCACAGCAGGGTAAATTCTGCGGTTCGAGAGCTTGCGGTCGAGCTGAAGTTCCATATTACCAGTACCCTTGAATTCCTCGAAAATCACATCGTCCATCTTGGAGCCGGTTTCGGTAAGTGCCGTTGCAAGAATAGTGAGCGAACCGCCGTTTTCGATGTTACGAGCAGCACCGAAGAAACGTTTCGGCTTATGCAGTGCGTTGGAATCGACACCACCCGACAAAACCCTACCCGAAGCAGGTGCAACTGTGTTGTAAGCACGGGCGAGACGAGTGATGGAGTCAAGCAGAATTACCACATCGTGACCGCATTCGACCATACGCTTAGCCTTTTCAAGCACAATGCTGGCAACCTTTACGTGGTGGTCGGCGGGTTCGTCGAATGTAGAAGCAACAACCTCGGCGTTTACGTCGCGTGCCATATCGGTAACTTCCTCGGGACGTTCGTCAATAAGCAATATAATAAGGTAAACTTCGGGATGGTTGGCTGCGATTGCATTTGCGATTTCCTTGAGCAATACAGTCTTACCAGTCTTAGGCTGAGCAACTATCAAACCACGCTGTCCCTTGCCTATCGGGGTGAACAAATCGACAACTCGTGTGGAAAGGGTTGCGTGTCCCTTGCCTGTAATATTGAACTTTTCGGTCGGGAACAAAGGCGTCAGGTGATCGAACGGAATCCTGTCGCGAACAAGCATCGGGTCAAGACCATTTATCTTGATAACCTTTGTCAGCGGGAAATACTTTTCGCCTTCCTTCGGCGGACGGACAGCACCTTCGATGGTGTCGCCAGTCTTCAAACCGAAAAGCTTTATCTGCGACTGCGAAACATACACATCATCGGGCGAATTCAGGTAGTAATAATCCGAAGAACGCAGGAATCCGTAGTTCTCGGGCATAATCTCCAACACGCCAGATACCGTAACGACATTGGAAAAATCGTAGTTAACAAGCGGAGCATTGTCGTCGATTGTCGAAGCCGTTTTTGGAGCAAAAGGCAATTCGCCAGACTTCTGCTGTTCGGGACGCATTTGCGGTCTCCTGAAATTCTGCTGCTGCCTGTTATTATCGTTATTTTCGAAACGTGTAGCATTATTGTTCTGCACTGGCTGCTGTGGAGCCGCAACTTGCTCTTTTTCAACATTTACAGCAGTTGGTTCTTCCGTCATCGGTCTTGCATTTACCACCGGTCGCTGATTTTCCTGATTGTTGAATACCAACTTTGCAGCAGCACCAGTCTCATCAAGATGAGTTGTCATTATTGGCGCCTGGATTCTTGCCCTGCGATGGCGTTTGCGTTGTGTAGGCCTGTCATTTTCAGCCGATTCTATTATTTCTGTTTCGTCTGAATCATCATCGTCGTCATCATCTGTTTCCAAATTTGGTGCAGACACTACCGATTCAACTTTCCTTGGGCGACCACGACGATTATTTTCCTTCAGCGGAGCCATAATGTCGGTAACGCCAACCAGCAAATCATCATCATCGTCGTCATCATCACCGAAATCCGGGTCTTCCGTATCCTGTATCCTTCTTATCAAATCTTGTTTTCTAAACGCTTCTACTCTTTTGATACCCAAGCCCTTTGCATATTCGCGTAACTCGGGCAGCAACATTTCGTTCAACTCTGAATAAGTTTTCATTCTATAAATTAGATGTTATAAAATTAATCGTAAAATTGTTTTTCCCCTCAGGGACATTATATCAATAAATAAGTGCCAATTTTCAAACCATACGAGCGGTTCTTTCAAATATTTCCATTGTGATTTTTAATCTTCAGAAATGAATTGACTACTTATCAATCGCTTGCAAAAATATATCTTTTTACTAAAATCCAAAGCTTTTTTCGCTTAGTTTTTTTTCACAGGGACGCAAAGTTGCAAAACATTGTTTCCCAATAGTTTAAAATGCTTATTAACATGCATTCGCACTTGATTTTCCAAGGCGAAACCGCCCAAACATCAAGCGTAGCAAAGGAAAAGGCGACTTTTTTACCTTACTTTTGCGCCAAGTTCCTTCTCGTAGAACATTATGAGCTTCTGCATAATCTTGTCGATTTGCTTGTCGGTCATCGTCTTTTCGGTATCCTCGAGCTCGAAACTCAATGCATACGAAATCTTTCCTGGCTCAAGGTTCTTGCCTTCGTAAACATCGAACAGACCCACCTCGACAATATGCTTAGGCTCGGTGCGCTTTGCAACTTCCTCGAGCTGTGCGTAGGTTACCGACTTGTCGATAAGCAAAGCGAGGTCGCGGCGAACGCGCGGGAACTTCGATATCGGCTGATATGCAATCTTGTGAGTCTTGGCGAATTTCAGAAGTACATCCCAGTTGATTTCTGCATAAAATACATCCTGTGCAATGTCCATCTTCTTGAGCAAATCCTTCGAAACAACTGCGATGCGAGCCACTTCCTTGTCCTTCAACTTGAACGACTGGAAAGTGCTGAACTTTTCGTCCGACGAAACCTCAAACTTCAAAGCCGACATATCGATACCGATTTTCTTCAGCACTGCTGCCACGCCCGACTTCAGCATGAAGTAGTCGGTTGGATTGTCCTTCAGGTTCCAGCTCAACTGGTTGCGCTTACCAGTAATCCACATTCCAAGATACTGAGTTTCGCTGTATGCTGTAATGTCCGAAACCTGCTTTTCTGCATTATAATAATAGGTGCGGCCGAACTCGAAGAACTTCAAGTCGCCGTTCCTGTAGTTGAGGTTTGCCTTTATGCTGTTGAGACCTCCGAAAAGCAATGACGGACGCATAACATTGAGTTCGCGGCTCAATGGATTGTAAATCTTCACTATGCGGTTTGCATATTCGCTGTTTTCGGCAATGTCGTCTGCTGAAATCATCGAGAGGCACATAATTTCGGTGTAGCCGATTCCTGTAAGCACGTCCGAAACAAGATTCATCATCTTCTGCGGTTCTGGCTTTTCGGGATAGTTGATGCTGAACGAAATATGATTCGGAACTTCGATGTTGTTGTATCCGTAAACTCTCATAATGTCCTCAACCACGTCGGCTTCGCCAGTGACATCCACCCTGTAGGTTGGAATTTCGAGTTTCAAAGTGCGACCTTTGTCCTCCAAAATCTTCATGTCGAGCAAACCGATGATTTCGCGGATGCGGTCTTCGGGGATTTCCTTGCCGATAAGGGCGTTGCCACGGTCGATGTTGTATTCAACGATTGCCGGCTCTATTTTGTTAGGATATACATCCACGATTTCGGATGCGATACGACCACAGCCCATTTCAACGATTAAGCTTGCGGCACGGCGCAAAGCGTAAGGCACCATGTTGATATCAACACCGCGCTCGAAATGGAACGATGCATCGGTCTTAAGTCCGTGGAACTTGGAAGTTCTGCGGATTGAAACTGGGCTGAAATATGCTGCCTCGATGAAAACATTCTTGGTTTCGTTGGAGATTCCCGACTTTTCGCCACCGAATACACCGCCTATGCACATTGGCTCCTCGGCATTGCAAATCATAAGGTCGTTTGCCGACAACTTGCGTTCTACGCCATCGAGGGTAACGAACGGAGTGCCTTCTGCAACATTCTTCACGATAATCTGCTTGCCAGTAATCTTGTCGGCATCGAATGCGTGAAGCGGATTACCTGTTTCGTACAATACGAAATTGGTGATGTCCACGATGTTGTTTATAGGATTCAAGCCGACCGATTTCAAGCGGTTCTGGAGCCATTCGGGAGATTCCTGCACCTTGACATCGGTAAGGCAGATGCCCATATAACGGCGGCAAGCATCGGTATTTTCGATTTTTACATCGATTTTTATCTCATTTTTCGGATTTTCTGTAATTTCTGCCTTTGGAATGTTGTATTTTATTCCCTTTACGGCTGCCACATCGCGGGCTGCGCCAATGTGCGAAGCACCGTCAATGCGGTTTGGTGTGATGTCGATTTCGATGGCGGTGTCGTTTTCCACCTTGAAATATTCGGCAGCAGGCGTACCCACCTTTGCATCGGCTGGCAAAACCATGATTCCGTCGTGAGAAGTGCCGATATTCATTTCGTCCTCGGCGCAAATCATACCTTCGGAAGGCTCACCGCGAAGTTTCGACTTCTTGATTTCGAACACGCCGTCCTTTGCGTAAATCTTGGTGCCTATGGTAGCAACAACAACTTTTTGTCCAGCAGCCACATTTGGAGCACCGCACACGATATGCAAAGGTTCGTCACCGCCGACATTTACTGTAGTAACGTGCAGATGGTCGGAATTTGGATGAGCAACGCAGGTAAGCACTTCGCCTATTACGAAGCCCTGCAATCCGCCTGGCACCGACGAAACTTCTTCAGTTCCATCAACTTCCAGTCCAACGCTTGTTAATATTGCAGCCAGTTCTTCCGGCGATTCGTCAAACGACACATAGTTCTTAAGCCAATTGTATGAAATCTTCATCGTAAATCAATTTTGGGTTGCAAAGATACAATATTATTTACGATTTTGGATTTACGATTTTGGATTTTTTAATTGGGGGAAGAGCGGGGAACATATAAGAGATTCTTATATGTTGAATACTTGACGAACTAACTTTTTTTGTACCTTTTAGTACAAAGGAATCCATTTTTTTGATTTAGAGAGCAAATTTGTTTACATTCCCATAAAAATATGATCTCGATGGTATGCTAAATAATCTCGATTTGGGGAATGTTCTATAGGCATAAGAATTCGCTGTCCGCTGACACTTCCGAAGTGTTTGTCAAAATAATCTTGAGTTTCATATTCACGAAGTGCAGAAGACAATACTATTGTATAATCATCTGGTAAAATAGTTATAAAACCTTTGTCGAAAGCTTTGTCGTATAGTGATGACAAGCAAATGCCATTTTCTGGATTCAATTTCTGCTGTGGTGTACTTTCTGCCCATGGAATAATATGACCAGCAACAAGTAAATCTGGAATATTTATACCCGTAATTGCGCAACGATTTTCATAATTTGCTAGAACCATTGTACGGAAAATAGACTGATTGACTCTTTGTTTTATTACAACTTCTTTTTCTTTTCCTTCAAGTTCCTTTTCTGTTATGTTAAGAGTTTCCTCTATCGTTTTATTAAGGAAATTGGCTTTTATGCGTTGTGCTTCACAAAATAGTCTTTCTTTGTCGTTGGCGAATTCTTCCCATATAGGTTTGCACACGGGAATCCCAGCAGGCATTCCTTTTCGTCCAGAATTAATAATATAAGGATCACACGCTGCGAAATTAACAAGACGTAAAGCTGCAGAATTATTCGTTCTACCAATCAAACGAGCCAACTCCTTTACTTCTGGAGTACTGTGATTTAATCGTCCGAATGGCAACTGAAAATAAACACTTAGTGTCAATATTAACTCGTCTCGTGTCCAAATGTTTTTCATGCATCAATCATTTTTTCTCCTTCCAAAGACCTTATTCATAATATCCTCTTTCAACTTAGGATGCTCATTGCACAATTTAATATTATGGTCAGCGACAATCTGAATAAATTGCCATTCATCTTCACGAAGCGGATGATATATTTCGCGTGGGAAACACATCAAATCCTCAAACTCGTCAACTCTTTCACGGATATATTCGGTTTCCTCCGTTATAGTGCGCAACATTTTCATAAGATCTTCGACGGAACGCCCCGATGCATAATGTGCAAAGAATATAAACGATGCAGCTTTCTTTTTTATCTCAAACACTTTGGGTATATAATCATTCATAACAACTTGAAACGACTGACCGCCATTAGGAGAAAAACATTTTTCAAGTTCCTTCTTGCACAATATTGCAGCAGCATACAACACATGCGTTTTATAACCAAGGTCATACTCAAGGTCATCTCTACGCTCGTTTGCTTCCTTTGGATTAAATTTTGACATATAATCCAAATACTTGTGATACATATCCTCACCGTCTCCAGATAACCCATGCATTGAATCCAACAGACGGTCAGCAACCCTGTCCAATTGGTCTATATTCTTAACGCCACTATCCATCATACTCTGCAAAAGTATTGTGCTCGTCTTGACATTTTCCTTTTCCACCCGAAGCAACTCTTCAATGTTTCTATATAAATCTTGGTCCATATTTGGCTTATTTTACAAGTGCAAATATATACATTTTTAACGAATACAGACTACATTTAGGAAAAACTTTACCTTTCATTATTTTGTTTCCTTATTCTTTCTCAAAGTTGCTCATCGCGCCAACATCTGCTCCAATAACAATTCACTAATTACCCAACCGTTGGATTGCCTCATTATCTCATTTTCGCAAAACAAAAAACCACTTATTCCGTTTTTGAGGAGGTGAATTTTACCACTTATTCCATTTTTGAGGGGAGGGAAAACGGATGCTGAAACCCGAAGGGGTCATCCCGAATTTAGTTCGGGATCAGCATGACAATGTAGAGAACATAACGGCAATAGATGCTGAAATAAATTCAGCATGACAGTTGGGGACAGGATGACATGGGAGAAGAAAAGAGGCATTACGTTAAAAGATCCTGAAACGAGTTCAGGATGACTGTTGGGTACAGCATGACAATTCGGGAGCAGGCTTGCTATTCCTCCACGGTAATGTTCTCGGCAATCAAGTCCTTAAGGTTGTTGATGATGTTTACATCGTTGAGGTTCATGCCTTCGAATACTTCCTTCACATCGGCGGTGCTAAGCTCGAAATAGTCGTCGTCGGTGGTGTACTTGATGATGAAGTTGATGTCCTGGTACTGGCAGATGAAGTTGCTGAAGCATCCTGCAAGGTCGCCCTTGGGCTGCAGATCGATGTGCGAACGCTGATAGTCGGCATAGATTTCGGTGCCCTTGCCAACCTCCGACTTCAGGTAGAACTTGCCGTTGCACAGCTCGGAATGGAATTTCAGCAGGGCTATGCCCATACCAATCTTGCGTTCGGGACGCGACGAATAGAACGTTTCGTTGATGGCATCCATCATTTCCTTGGGCATTCCGCAGCCGTTGTCGATAATCTTGAGCGACAGCAAGTCCTGTTTTGCGCTGTCAACCATTTCAATCACAATCTCCGTAGCCTTTGCCCTGATAGAGTTGTGAACTATGTCAATTATATGTAAATCAAGAGTTTTCATAATATTATCTGTTCTCCTGTGTGAAGTGCATTTTTAAGGTTGTCGAAACTGAAACTGTCCATCTCGAGTACACTCGAAATCTTGCCGATGTCGTCGATGTAGTGTGCATCGGAACTCTGTATGTAATTGTAGTCGCTAAACCAGGGAAATTTGTCGAAAAAGTTGTTCTTCATAGCATAGTAGCTAAGTTCAAGTGCTTGAAACTTAAGCTTATCGGGAACAAACACCAGTTGCGAACTTATGCTGAATGTGCTGCGGTCAACGTGTGCTGGGATGAAGATTCCGCCCATCTCATAGACTTTCTTCTGCAAATCGAGCATAGGCAAATCAAGGGCATTTATCAATAGATGTGGAACTTCGTCGAGCACATTTTCCTCCTCGTCAACCACAAACTGGTAGCCGAACTTGTCGGGGTCGTTCTCGAAGAAAATGACCTTAGAATCAAGGAATTTCTGGAATTCGGCAAGCTTTTCGGCGTTGGGCATAAATCCCAGGCAATGGATTTCCTCCTTAGTTGTGACTTCGGCACCCATCATCACGGCTATGCCGTTCTGCTCCCCTATTTTGCGTGTGACTTCGGCATTGAGAGTGCTGTTGTGGTCGGTAAGACCGATAATGTCGAGCCCCTTCTCCTTGGCCTTTGCGATTATGGCAGACGGACTCATCTCTATGTCGCCACAAGGTGACAACACAGAATGCATGTGTAGGTCTGCGCGGAATTTCATGACTGGAAAGCCTTGTTACTTAATGAGTTCGTATAATTTGCCGCAAAGCATGAATGTTGGTTCCGAACTTGAGAGCACAGCCACATCGTTGTCCTTTGCAAATTCGAGCATATCGTCGTCGGGAACACCGTTGCGAACGATGATAATTGCAGGAACATCCTTCAGCGCGGCAATCGAAGCCACGTTCTTATGAGTCTGCATGGTTATCCATACCTGACCGCTTTTTGCGTTGCCCATTACGTCGCTGAGCAAATCGGATGAATATGCGCTCTTTACATCAGCGTCCATGTTTACCTCGTTGTAAACCTTGAGGTTCAGTTTTTCTATAATGTCTTTCAGTATCATATCGTTTAATTATTTTTTATTCTTTAATTTTTATAATTTAGGAGACGTTGCTCGCAACGTCTCTACAATTGAATCGTTAAATCGTCAAATTTTCAAATCAATCAAATCTTCAAATCGTTAAATCATTGAACCTTGAACTTTAAACCTTGAACATTTATAACGTCTTCAGATCTTCTCCCCAGATATCGAACATCACCTTGTAGAACTCGTCCATCTTCTTGTGTGCGAAAATGCAGTTTTCTATTTTGCTTTCGTTGCGGATAACATCCTCTGCCAAAGCATTGCAAGTAGGTGCGCCACAAGCTGAGCAGTCGATTCCTGGCAACATTCCTTCGATGCGCTTCATGTTTTCGACCATGCGGAAGGCTATCTGCAGGTTGTCGTTGAGCTTGAGGATGGAACGAGGCTTTATTTCGTCAACCTTTACCATTTCGGCAATCTTTTCGGCGAATTCCTTGTTGTTGAAGGCAACTTTCTGGTCGGACTCTTCCTTTTTCGGCTTGCTGTCAATAATTTCGGCACGTGCTTTCAGTTTTTGCTTTGCCACAAATCTGTTTGTTGGGCAGAGAACACCGCCTACGCAACTTTGGTCGCAGGCTCGCATTTCAACCAAGCCGTTTGCACTAATATCTTCGTCTTCAACCTTTTCCAAAAATTCGATAGCATTTCGTATTCCATCGACGGCAAAACATGAGTTGTTGAAGTTGCGCGATTCTCCAGTGGTAAGACCCCAGAGGACATCCTTTCCCGTAAGGCTATGATTTATAGGTTCTGCAATCGACTTTGAACCGCTGAGCATAAGTTTTACCTTATTATATAGGAAGTCCATATTGATGACGCCCGTAATGAAAGATTTCTTTCCTTCGGCAGGACTTTTCACAGCAGCAATCTTTGCAGCACAAGGAGACACATAGAAAATTCCAATGTCCTCGCTTGGAATACCAGCTTCTACCAGCCGCTGGCGGATAACTATCGAGGCGATGTCCAAAGGTGCGCTAAGGTGTATGATGTTGTGCACCAGCGATGGGAACCGAACCTGTATAAGTCGCACTATAGCAGGGCAATACGGCGATATGAAAGTGTCAATTTCATCGTGCTCGGCCATGTACTGCTTGTACAGTTCAATGAGGAACGATACGGCGTGCTCGACTTCGTAAGTGTGGGTGAAGCCGATTTTCTTGAGGCAGGCATAAATCTGCGAGGTCTTTACATCGTTTGGAAACTGTCCGATGAATGTCGCAGGAACCAGAGCGATGCGATACTTGTAGTCGTCGAGCAGCTCGAAGTCGTCCTGCTTGATGTAGATTGCGTGAATGGGGCAAGCCTTGAAGCATTCGCCGCAGTCGATACATTTGTTGTTGTATATCACGGCCTTGCCTTTCCTAATCCTTATTGCTTCGGTAGGACACGACCTAAGGCAGTGCGTACATCCGGTGCACGTATTGCGGTCGACGCGAAGCGCGTGGTAGAAGTATGATCCGTTTTCACTCATAGGCCAAAGTTTTTTTCAAGTTTCTAAGTTTAACTTCGTTGAGGGCTTCGCCGTTCTATGGCTGCGCCGTTTCTAAGTTTCAAGTTTCTTGGGCTACGCCCGTTTCAATGTTTAACTTCGTTGAGGGCTACTTGTGCTGAGCGCAGTCGAAGTACGCCGTTCACGTTTCTGTGGCTACGCCGTTTCTATGTTTCACGTTTCTAAGTTTCAGGTTTCTGGGTTTCTTTGTTTTTTAGGACAACATAGTCGTCACAATTTGTGATGACATATTATTATTCATATCAGCGTAGCTAATTGTCCATTGTTAATTGTTAATTCTTCAAGAAAACCGTCATTGTTATTGTTGTGCCGACGCCCAATTCCGTCTGTATGTCGAGCTTGTCGGTGTTCTTCTTCATGTTTGGAAGTCCCATGCCAGCTCCGAATCCCATTTCCCTAACTTTCTGAGAGGCTGTTGAGTAGCCTTCGGTCATTGCAAGTTCGATGTTGGGGATGCCCGGTCCCTGGTCGGCGACGACCATCACAATCTTGTCGCCATCGATGTCGATGTCGATTTTTCCACCGTAAGCGTGGGCAACTGCATTGATTTCGGCTTCGTAAAGAGCTACCACTATGCGCTTGATGCTCGCAGGGTCAACATTGAGCTGCTTCAAGGTCTTCTTTACGCTACCCGAGGCATTGCCGGCATTGGTGAAATTGCCTTTTTCTATGTCAAAAGTGTAGTGCATAATTAATACATTGGTTTAATGCCGTGAGTGTAAAGTATTCCGCTGGTCTTGAAAATACTGTACTCGGTCTCGATTATTGTAATGTCGTTGTCAACCGCATGTTCAACCATCTCTTCGTCTGCTTTCTTTCCGCGTGCGAGGATTATTGTGTTTATCATCGCCATTTCGGCTGTGCGGACGGTCTGTATGTTGCACAAGCCTGTGATTAGCAGCGAACATTCGCCTCCAAGGCGCAAAACATCACTCATTAGGTCTGACGAAAATGCGTTTGTCAGTTCTTCGTTGTTATCCTGGCAGCCAACTATTCTGCCGTTAAGCAATTCTGCTATTTCTTTTGCTTTCATTTCTTTTTATATTGTTTCGCAAATGTAATTCTTTTTATTTAATGTTGGTTCGATTCAGATTTGTTTTTTGACTCAATGGTTAAAACTATTGCTTCACAAAGGTATAAGTAATCTTCCCTCCTTCAGCCTTATTTCCCGAAATCTTTGAGAACGAAGACTTTAATGCTGCTGTACGCGCTGCATTCGTCAAACATTCCACATCGGCGGTAAGATTTGAAGAAACGACCTCGGCCGCAGAAACCTTTCCACTCGACGCAACCGAAATGCGCACCACCACTACCCCACTTCCCTCGCAGGTAAACACCGGCACATGCAGATACGATGCTTCGCGCTGCTTGTTGTCGAGTTCGGCATATACCAAGGCTGGTCCAGACTTCACCATATTTCGCGGCTTGTTGTCGGACTGGTACTGCCCCATGCGCGACTGGTCGATATAATCCTCGTAGGTACGGTTCTGCGCATCGTTATAGTCGTCGCCATACTTTTCGCGCAGGAATTGCTCCTCGTACCTAGCCTTCATGTCGGCTTCCGACATCGACTGCCCAGACGACGGCTGATAGGTGCGTGTTCCCGAATAATTCGATCCTGCAATGCCCAGATTCTGCAAGTACTGGTCAATCTGCTCATCGGTCATCATTTCGTCTTCTGCCTCCGACGACTGCGATTTGTCGTCCATCTCAAAATCCTGTGGATCAATTATGATATAACTTTCGGGATCCTTCTGTATCACACCTATCTTGCAGGCGAGACACACGCATATCACTATCAGATGGAACAATATTGTTCCAAGTATGCCATTGATATTTCTGCGAAAGAAAGACACTGCAAAAAGTTTTGCACAAAAGTAAATAAAATTCGTCGCACACAAAAAAAACAATCCCCAATGTTTTTAATATTGGGGACTGTCCACTACTATATATTATATTATGCACTACATTACTTCGGGCACGTCAATTCCGAGCAATTCCATGCCTTCCTTTATGGTCTTTGCAACCTGCTGTGACAAACGCAGACGGAGCAAAATAACGTTAGGATCGTTCTCGTTCAAGATTGAATAGTCGTGGTAGAACTGGTTGAACTCCTTGCACAAATTGTAAACATAGTTGGCTACCTGTCCTGGGTCGAACTTCTTAGCCGACTCCTCGACTACCTTGCTGAACGAACACAAATTAGAAATGATGCTTACCTCCTTGTCGAGCAGATGAACATCCTCGGAAATGCGCTTGGTAAGATTAATGTTCTGCTCCTTTGCCTTGCGCAATATCGAGCAGATACGTGCGTGCGTGTACTGAATGAAAGGTCCAGTATTTCCGTTGAAATCTATGGATTCCTTAGGATTGAAAACCATCTGCTTCTTCGGGTCAACCTTAAGAATGAAATACTTGAGCGCACCGATTGCAATCATTTCGATGATGCGGTTGCGTTCTGCTTCACTCAAGTCGCCAAGCTTACCGTTTTCCTCGGATATTGCACGTGCAGTTTCAATCATGTCGGCAACAAGGTCGTCGGCATCGACAACTGTACCTTCACGCGACTTCATCTTACCCTCGGGCAATTCGACCATACCATACGAAAGATGGAAAATCTTGTCGTAATAGTCCTCGCCCAAACGCTGTACAACCTTCTTCAGCACTGCAAAATGGTAATCCTGCTCGTTTCCAACAACATAAATCATCTTATCGGGATGATATTCGTCGAAACGCTGAGCTGCAGTACCTATGTCCTGAGTCATATAAACTGTGGTGCCATCGCTACGGAGCAAAATCTTACGGTCGAGGCCTTCGTTTGTAAGGTCAATCCACACCGAAGTATCAGCATCGCGGACAAAAACGCCACGGTCGAGGCCTTTCTGCACAATCGACTTACCGAGCAGATAAGTCTGTGATTCATAATATATTCTATCGAACGAAATACCAATCTTCTTGTAAGTTTCGTCGAAACCTGCATATACCCATTCGTTCATCATCTTCCACACACGACGAACTTCCTCATCGCCTGCCTCCCATTTCTGGAGCATTTCACGAGTTTCAGCCATAAGTGCGGATTTCTTTTCTGCTTCCTCATCGCTTAGGCCCTGAGCCTTCAACTGGGCAATTTCCTCCTTGTACTTGTTGCTAAACAACACATAGAAATCACCAACCAGTTTGTCGCCCTTCTTGCCTGCCGATTCGGGAGTAATGCCATTGCCCCACTTCAGCCATGCAATCATAGACTTGCAGATATGTATTCCGCGGTCGTTCACAAGGTTAACCTTCATGACATTGTTCCCGGCAGCCTTTATGATGCGCGATACCGAATCACCAAGGAAATTGTTACGCAAATGTCCAAGATGCAACGGCTTGTTGGTATTGGGCGATGAAAATTCAACCATTATCAACGGCTTAGCCGAATCATCCTTCTTTTTTGAAGGTGAAGCAAGATTGTTGAGCCTCTTGACCCAATATTCGTGCGTCATTGTTATATTCAAGAATCCCTGAATCACATTGTAGGAATCGATATCCTCGCAACGCGACTTCAGCGAAACGCCAATTTCTTTGGCGGTATCCATAGGACTCTTCTTGCTGTACTTCGTAAACGGGAAAACCACAACCGTGAAATCGCCTTCGATTCCAGGTTTTGTTCTTTCCAACGATATCGTTACCGACTTAGGGTCAACAACATACAAGTCGGACAATACCTCTCCGATATACTTAACTATATCTTTCTCCATAACTCAAAATTCTCGCTCGCGAAAATAATTATAAGTATCCAAATTTCAACCAATGTTAGTATTTTGTTGATAAAACGCACAATATACTGATATTCCGCATGATGTACACTTGGGAGAGCGTGCCGTGCATACATAACGACCATGCAGTATCAGATAGTGGTGGGCATCGGGAATATCGGCCTTGGGAATATATTTTACTAGTTGTTTTTCGGTCTGGAGCACATTTTTTGCATTCGTTGTCAACCCTATGCGTGCCGACACCCTAAAAACATGCGTATCGACAGGCATTTCGGGACGGTTGAAAAGGACAGCCTGCACCACATGGGCAGTCTTACGACCAACGCCAGGCAATTTCTGCAAAAGTTTGTCATCATCTGGAACTTCGCCTCCATAGCTTTCGGCAACGATTTTTGCCGTTTCGAGCAAATGTTTAGCCTTTGCATTGGGATATGTCACCGACTTGACATAGGATAGAATGTCCGCCTCGCTCGCCTTGCTCATCGACTGCGCATCAGGATAAGCAGCAAACAAAGCCGGCGTTACCATATTCACGCGCTTGTCGGTACATTGAGCCGACAACATCACTGCCACAAGCAACTGAAACGGATTGCCGTAGTGCAATTCGGTCTCCACTTTGCCCATATTCTGCTTGAACCAAGCAAGAACCTTCTCGTATCTTTCTTTTTTAGTCATTGTTGAGGGCAAAAATACGAATTATTTCAATATAACATTCACAACATTTTCAATCTGTTTACTGATACATCTCAAAACCAAAATGCCCATAATTTTTGCTCAAAAAATGCACAAATATCCATTTAACTAATTCACAACCGCTTACGACAGCTTGTTACAAGTTTTACAATAGTTTTATGAGCAAAATTTACAAGTTTTACGGTATTTTGTGGAGCGAATTTTACAAGTTTTGCAAAGTTTTATTTCATTGGCAACGGTTCGTTTCGTTTTATGTTATCGGCAAAAGCGAATACGGCATATAACGGTATCGTAAAAATGTCCTGTTCGGCGTTGTAGCCAAAATTTGCCGAGGAAATCTTTATTGCCGTGCTATGCGGATTAAAATTCCTAAAACTTTGCAATGAGTTCATCTTACTATTGCCTTTCTTAACATCCACTGGCAAAACAAAACCTTGATTCTCTACTACAAATTCAAACTCGTGGGTACCTTTGCCTGTCCAGAAATACAAAGGAACGCCCTTTGCGGTAAATTCATCGGCGACATAATTTTCGTAGAAAATGCCAGACAAGGTATTGCGCCTATCCTTTACAAAAAAATCGGAACGCGAAATTTTGCTCTGGTATGCAAACATGCCCTCATCGCAAAGGTAAATACGGAACAAACCTTCAGTATCTTCAATCAGCGGCAGCGTTACCTTACCTGTCAGTCGGCGGCTACGGTAAATTATGTTTGCAAGTTCAAGCCACTGGAATGCATTGAAATAGTCCCTGTTAGACTTTCCCTTCTCCACCTGCGTTATCTTGAAATTCTTGTTTTCCTTGTTGAGTTGAGAGAAAATATTTCCGTAAACCTTGCGTGTCTTCAGAATCGTTTCATTCGACACATTATAGGTGTACATATCAGCAAGATAATTTGAATAAACATTTTCAATCACCTTTGAAGCATCCACATACGAATGTTCACCAACGAATATATCTAACGCTTCCGGAAGACCTCCTATCGTCAAGAATTCATAAAGCATATCCATTGCAAGTTCGTGCTCGTACGATTTCAATGGGGTTATAGTAGAATATGCAGTTTTTATCTTTTCAAGCATTGTTGGATTTGTATTCAACAAATACTCATCAAATGTCATAGGATAAACGAAAAGCGAATCAACCTTGCCCAACGGAAAAAGGAAATCATCGGCATCCGACTTGCTTTGCTGGCGGATTGACAATCGCACCAACGAGCCAGTTGCAATTATTGGCAGTTCCGGAAAATCCTGACAGAAATACTTTAGCGATGACAGCACCTGATGGCACTGCTGAACTTCATCAAAAATCAACGGCAAATCGGGCGCTATGCGTTTGGAGTACCTCGTTTCTATATATTGCAGGTACTCCTCGGGATTAGATGTTGTTGAAAAAAAGTCTGCGGCCTTGTTGTCCTTCTTCAAGTCAATGTAAACGAAATCGCGGAAATGCTTTTTTGCAAACAATTCCTTTGCAAGATATGTCTTACCAATTTGCCTTGCGCCCCAAATAACAAGCGGCTTTCTTCGCTTGCTCGAATACCACTTTTCCAAGTCGTTTGCAGCTAATCTTTCCATCGCATTTACAAGTTTTACCATGTTTTTCCGCTGCAAATTTACAAGTTTTACGGTATTTTCCAAAGCAAAATTTACAAGTTTTGCAAAATCACAATTTATTGTATTACAAATTATTAAGTCAGAATTTTAACAAAAATACATTAATTTTAACATTTTATTAAGTCGCAAAACTTGCATCCATATTTGAATATGGTCAAAATGATGATTTTTAGAATCAGCATTTACCTGATTTTTCTGCATTGCAAATGCAAATATTCAACCCTTTCGGATCACAACCTTTAGCACACTGCAGTAAATCCGAAAGAACCCAAACTATGAGATTCGGTTTCCGTCCCTTCTACAAGCTCAGGGAGTGGCGAGGGACGGAAATTCGAAATTTTTATCTATACCTAATCCATTAGTATTCCAACAGGAAATGCTCTGCATCGATAGCAGCCTTGCATCCCGAACCAGCAGCAGTAATTGCCTGACGGTAGTTGGGATCCTGAACATCGCCACAAGCGAAAACACCAGGGACATTGGTCTTTGCAGTACCAGGAATAGTCTTGATGTATCCCTTCTCGTCAAGGTCGATATACTTTGCAAATACCTTTGTATTAGGAGTATGGCCTATTGCTACGAAAAATCCGCTAATATCGATTGTCTTTTCCTCGTTGGTCTTGTTATTGAGCAGACGAGCGCCAGTCACACCATCCATCTCGTTGCCAAGGACTTCCTTGGTATTGCAGTTCCAAAGCACTTCGATTTTCGGATTTTCCATTACACGCTTCTGCATAGCCTTCGAAGCACGGAGTTCGTCGCGACGGACAATCATGTAAACCTTGTTGCAAATGCCTGCGAGATAGGTAGCTTCCTCGGCAGCAGTATCTCCACCGCCAACTACGGCAACATCCTTCTTGCGGTAGAAGAAACCGTCGCAAGTAGCGCAAGCCGACACGCCAAAACCTTTCAACTTCTGCTCAGACTCAAGTCCGAGATAGTTGGCTGTTGCTCCAGTTGCAATAATCACAACTTCGGCATCAATTTCATCACCATTGTCAACAACAACATGGAAAGGACGGTGCGAAAAATCAACTTCGGTAATAATACCGCTACGAACATCAGTACCGAAACGCTTTGCCTGCTCGCGAAGCTGATTCATCATTTCGGGACCAGTAACGCCATTTGGATAACCTGGGAAATTCTCAATTTCGGTTGTGATTGTCAACTGACCGCCCGGCTGCAAACCTTCGTAAACAACTGGACTCAAATTTGCTCTCGATGCATAAATTGCAGCAGTAAAACCTGCTGGACCAGAACCTATTATAAGGCATTTAATCTTTTCTGTCATAACTCTTATTTAAACTCAAATTTCTGCAAAGATAAGGATAATTTACGATTTATGATTTACGATTTACGATTTAAATTTTAGATTGGCTACGCCGAGCTAAAGGTTGACTGCGTCGAGCTAAAGGTTGCTACGCCGGGCTAAATGTTTACGATTGTAGATGACAATATACAGATTTACGAAAGAGGATTTACGATTATATTGTTGCTTTGCGAACCTACGACAAAGAAACAACTTACCTGTAATTTATCATATACACGATTGTAGCGCCATCTTTTTCCCTGCGCTCTATTATTCGGCTGATGTTGCCAAATCTGTCGTATTCCAGCGATGCACTCGAAATTTCCTCATTATTGCTATTGAAAACAGAAGTTTTCACCACCCTATCGTTCTCGTAAATGAAAACTTTCTTTTCAGCACAGCCGACTATGTGCTTGCGAGTGACTTCCGATAGTATATCGTAGTCGGAATTCGTCATTTCTGGATTTTGTGCACGCCTGAAAACCAATTCCTTCTGGTCGGTGGTTATGCTCGAAATTGAACCACAGCTGATAACTTTGCCCAACGAATCAATTTCAGAAACTACTATGCTGTCGGCACTATGTTCTATCCGATAATGATTTGTAATAGAACTGCCAACGTATGAAATCTGGCTTACGAGCATATTTTTGTCATTGTATTCGTACAAAGTTCCGCCAACCATGACAGAATCGGCGGTAAAATTGACTTCCTCGAAAGGCAGACTGTGTGAATTATACTTTACAATGACAAATGATTTCGGGCGGTTGCCATCTCCGAAATACACTATTCGCGACGGCTGTCCGTTTTCGTTGTAATATGTCTCCGAAAACAAAACCTTAGTCCTTGATATGACATTATCCTTTACTGTAACTTTCCATGTGACAGACGAATGGAAAGAGTTTTCCTTTATTTTCTGGGAATAGTTCCTGCACGACACCACATCGGAAGATGTAACGGGAATCCACACTTGCGACCATCCCGCCACCGACAACAACGAAACGAATAATGTCAGCAGTAAACGCTTCATTTATTTCTTGAACAATGAATCTACAAACTCGCGCTTGTCGAACATCTGAAGGTCGTCGATTCCCTCGCCGACACCTATGTACTTGATTGGAATCTTGAACTGGTCGGAAATGCCGATAACAACGCCGCCCTTTGCAGTTCCGTCGAGCTTTGTTACTGCAAGCGAACTTACTTCGGTAGCCTTTACGAACTGCTTTGCCTGTTCGTAGGCATTCTGTCCAGTTGAGCCGTCAAGAACCAACAGAACCTCGTGCGGTGCTTCGGGAACGAGTTTTTGCATCACGCGCTTGATTTTCGACAGTTCGTTCATAAGGTTTATCTTGTTGTGCAGACGACCGGCAGTGTCGATAAGGACAACGTCGGCACCCGATTTCTTAGCCGAAGCCAGCGTATCGTAAGCCACCGAAGCTGGGTCGGAACCCATATCCTGACGGATCATGTGTACGCCTACCCTATCGGCCCACACTTGCAGCTGGTCGATTGCAGCAGCACGGAATGTATCGGCAGCACCAATGTAAACATTTTTGCCTGCCTTCTTGAAATTGTTAGCCAACTTGCCGATAGTGGTAGTCTTGCCGACACCGTTAACACCTACGACCATAATTACATACGGAGAACCGTCGGGTGTGGTGAAATCGGGATTCTTCATATCGGGACCATCTTCCATAAGCGAAGCGATGGTGGAACGGAGAAGTTCGTTCAGTTCGTCAGTTCCGACATATTTTTCGGTCTTTACACGTTCCTTGATTTTGTCGATAATCTTTAACGTCGTATCAACGCCGACATCGGAAGTTATAAGGATTTCTTCGAGTTCGTCAAGCACGTCATCATCAACTTTCGACTTGCTGAATATTAACCTGCTGATTTTAGAGAACAAGCCTGTACGGGTCTTTTCCAACCCGCTATCCAACTTTTCCTTTTTTTCCTTACCGAACAACCCGAAGAGTCCCATAACAAAACGATTAAAATAAAACGACAAAAAGCACCTGTCAAAATTTATACGGCAGGTGCTATAATTTCAATTGATTAAACAACTATTTCTTAAAAAAATCTTTTGCAAGATCCTTGTCCATGATAGCCGACTTGAACTGATATGCGCCGGTTTCAGGATTCTTAACCATCTTTATGCACTTAACGAAGACTTGTCCGCCTTCCTTCTTAAGGGTTGCAACAACTTTCTTTGCCATATCCTAAACTATTTAATTTCTCTGTGAAGAGTAACCTTCTTCAGAATTGGGTTATACTTTCTCATCTCCAGTCTGTCAGGAGTGTTCTTTCTGTTCTTGGTTGTTATATACCTTGAAGTTCCCGGCAATCCAGATTCCTTATGCTCAGTGCATTCAAGTATCACCTGTACGCGATTTCCTTTACTTTTCTTTGCCATTTTTAATCCTCCCGACTAAAATTATTTAACAAAACCTTTCTTTTCGGCATCCTTAAGAGCAGCCTTCAAACCCTTCTTTGCGATAGTTCTCATTGCCGAAGTGGTAAGTCTCATTTCAACCCACTTTCCTGATTCTTCGTCAAAGATTCTCTTGGACTTCATGTTGATATCAAATATCCTTTTTGTTCTGCGTCTTGAGTGAGATACATTGTTTCCCACCATTGCCGTTTTTCCTGTAATTTGACAAACTCGTGCCATAACTCTTTATATTATTTCTCTTTTAAATTTCGGACTGCAAAAGTCGTACTTTTTTACTAAACCAGCAAATTTTTTTCTGATGTTTTTACTTTTTTTATCAACAAACATTATAATATACTGTTTATCAATGATTTATAATTGAAATCTATTATTAAAAACAAGATTTTTGACAAAAATATATTCATTTTTCTTGTCATTTCAACATAAATAGAGTTAATTTGCACCTTTAAATAATACACGAAAATGAAACAAACGATTGTAACCATTGTAATTCTGCTCGTTACACTTTTGTGTGCAGCGCAGAAAAACGACAAGCGGATTTTACTTCCGCCAAGTTTCACAAACGGCACAACAACAGAAGTTGACCACATTTCGGTATATCCACCATCAGCACAACTTATAGCCGAGGAGATTGAAGAAACCGAAAAGAATGGCACTTTTTATAAAGTCAGCATACTTGTTCCGGTAAACACGACAGTAAAAAACTCAGGAACATGGGAAACGCTTGACAACGGACAGCTCATCTGGCGACTTCGTCTTTCGAGTGACGGAGCAAAGGCTTCGGCATTGTACTTCGACAAGTTCGACATTCCAAACGGAGCTTCCGTGTATGTTTATACAAGCGACATGAAAATTGTCGACGGTCCTTATTTCCGTAGCGACAATCCTGATGGTGATGCATATATGATTGGCAACATCATTGGTGACGACATTACAATTGAATATGTGGCTCCGATGACAAAATCGTATGATGGAAGCGTTTCGTCAGACAATACCGCACCTATAATTAATATAGGCGAGTTCGGCTATGTATTCCGTGGCGAAGGCGGTTTCGAAAGGGGAACTCGGGCAACAGGTTTCGGGTCTTCCGAAAGCTGCGAAGTAAACGTCAACTGCTCGGTTGGCGCCGACTGGCGAATCCAGCAACGTGGCGTAGCTAGAATATATGTCGTTGAAGGTTATAATGGCGGATATTGTACTGGTACACTTATAAATAACACCAGCAATGATGGTACGCCATACATCCTTACTGCAAATCATTGCGGACCAAGTGCCACTGTTCTTAATTTTAGGCAGTGGAAATTCCGGTTCAACTACGAGGCATCCGGATGTTCAAATCCATCGTCGGAATCATCGATTCAATACACCGACTTCACTGGCTGCACCAAGGTTGCAGAAGGCTCGAACAACGGTGGTTCAGACTTTTACTTATTAAAACTTTCTAGTTTTACAACACAAAATGCGATAAACATTGGTGCCATATACAACGGCTGGGACAGAAGCTCAACTGCACCGACAGGTGGCGGAGCGGGAATTCACCATCCGTCTGGCGACATAAAGAAGATTTCATTCTTCACCTCCACTCCTACTACAACCTCCTACAATGGAGGCAGCGATATGACAGGAGCCTCAAATGCGCACTGGAAGATAACCTGGGTAAATAGCGGCAGCAAAACCGGTGTTACCGAAGGCGGCTCGTCAGGTTCTCCTATTTTCAATTCCGCAGGTCGAGTTTTCGGCACATTGAGCGGAGGAGCTTCATCATGTTCAGCGTCCTCGTATTCAAGATACGACCTTTACGGAAAAATGTCGTTCCACTGGGAGAACTCAGCAAACGGCAGCACAAATGCCTACAAGCTGAAACCATGGCTCGATCCGAACAACACAGGAGCAACAACTTGTAATTACTACGACCCGGCAAATCCAGGCACAACTAGTAATCTGTCAGTATCTCCGACATCACTCAGCTACACTGCCAACGGTGGAAGCAAGACCATAACTGTAACTAGCAATACCTCGTGGACGGCAACCTCATCGGCAAGCTGGTTGACAATAAGCCCAGCATCAGGTTCTAACAACGGTACGATAACAGCAACAGCTTCTGCTAACACATCTGCTTCGCAGCGCAGTGCAACAATTACAGTTTCCGGAAACGGAGCGACTTCCATAACAATCAGTGTAACACAGACAGGCACCAACAGCAGCGAAAGTATATTTACATACGACTTTGAGTCGTGTACAGCATGGGCAGTCGATAATTTCGCGCCTTGCCAGACATGGGATGGCGATGGTTTAGCAACAGGCGGAATCCAAAACGTATCATTTACCAATAGCGGATACACAGGTTCATACATTGCATTCCAAAACGGAACTGCAAATGGATTTACCGCACATGGTGGCACTAAGTTCGGATGCTGCATGTACGCAACAAATGGTGCAAACAACGACTGGTTCATCACTCCTGCTATAAATATAACAAACGGAACAACATTCTCTTTCTGGGCTCGCTCCGCAAATAACACATACGGACTCGAGCAGTTTAGAGTTGCCGTTTCAACCGACGATGAAAACTACACATACATAGCAGGCAACTCCTCTTCTTCCATAAGTGCCCCAGTAGCATGGACGCAATTCTCATACGACTTGTCAAATTATGCAGGACGTTCGCTATACATTGCAATTATATGTGTATCTGAGGATGTTTTCGCATTTTTTATCGACGACATTGTAGTTAATTCAAATGCTGCCGTAGATGCAAACTATGTAGATAATATCAGCATCTATCCTAACCCTGCAAAGGAAATTGTAAACATAACATTGCCAGAAGATAATGCACAAATTGACATTGTAAATGTTCTTGGACAGACTGTAAAATCGGTCAACACCACCTCGGCAAACGAAACAATTTCGCTCGAAGGCATGGAAAAGGGAATGTACTTTTTCTGCATAAGGATGCAGGACAAGACCATAACAAAGAAAGTTATTGTAGAATAATAATTGCGATAGGGAAATACTGCAGGCATTTTGTCAAACTTTGGCATATGCCTGCATATTTTTTAATTGTTAGTTGTTGCCGCAAGGCATTTTGTTAATTTTGTGACGATTAAAAAAGAAATATGCAATTGAATAATTTTGGATATTACTGGTTGGATTCGTGGGTGTTAGCAAATATAATACAACTTGCTACGCAAGAATTTTGCCTTCGCAATCTTAATCGCGACAACGATCCATGTGGACGGCTATATGACCAGATGACGCAAGCTGCACGCTCGGTGTCTGCAAATATTGCCGAAGGCAATTCACGTCACTCCACTTCAAAGGAAACAGAAATGCGTCTTACTGATGTAGCACGCGCAAGTCTTTCGGAATTGGCAAACGATTATATTAATTGGCTATTGCGACAAGAGCAAATACCATGGTCTGTAAAATCCGAGGAGCATCATGCTGTTTCGTACATTTCTTTAGATCATCCAACTTACAAAGACGATGTGCAACACCAAAGTGGCATTCACATACTGGCACAAAAGCACAAATTTGACAAATGGCTATGCTCAAAAGATTCTATTGTCGAAGCAAATTGCTTGATTATTTTGTGCAATCGTCTGATAATGATGCTTGGCAAGCAAATAGAAAACCAAATTGACAAATTCAAGCAAGAAGGAGGCTTTACCGAAGGTCTAACAGCAGAACGGCTTGCATACCGAACAGAGCAAAGTGCTCAAATGGGAGCACCGACCTGTCCCAAATGCGGCAAACCAATGATAAAGCGTATGGCAAAAAAAGGTAATAATTCAGGAAAAGAATTTTGGAGTTGCTGCAATTATCCAGAATGTAATGGAACAAGAAATATTCAATAGGTCAAATGCCGTAATTAAATGAAAACTAATATGGAGCGCCAAATATTAAAACATAAAAACTATTGGCAAAATTATTTTAAAACAATAGTCTTCATTTCGTCGTTTTTAGTCCTATTCTGTTTTCAATCCTTTTCCCAGCAACCCACCATCTCAATTCTTGGCGACTCGTACAGCACTTTCGAAGGCTACACGACGCCGCTGGAAAACGAACAATGGTACTTCAAGACCAAACGCGATCGCACCGACGTGGAAAAAGTCGAGCAGACATGGTGGTGGATTCTTTGCGAAGAAAACGGAATGCAACTTGAAATCAACAACTCGTACAGCGGTTCAACTATCAGCTACAGCGGATACTACGGTCGCGACTACAAGGACCGCTCTTTCATCACTCGTGCACCAAACATCGGCAATCCCGACATAATTCTCGTTTTTGGCGCAACAAACGACGACTGGGCTGGTGCACCACTTGGAACACTGAAATACGAAGAATGGACTGAAGAAGACCTTTACTCCTTCCGCCCCGCAATGACCTACCTTGCAAACTTTCTGACCGAAAATCACCCCAAAGCAAGCATATACTTCATTGTAAACGACTGCCTTAAATCCGAAATTACAGAAACAATCCGTGAAGTTTGCAAGCATTATGGGATTTCTGTTATCGAACTGCAGAACATTGCAAAGAAAACCAGCCATCCGACAGTTGCCGGAATGAGGCAGATTGCCGAGCAAGTCGGGAAAGTATTAAAATCAAAAGAATAAATGCCAGGAATTGTTTCAAATACAGACTCTTGGAAGACATACTTTTATGTCCTTGCCGAAGCAATAGCCAAGAATGCCATCGACGAGGCGCAGGCAAGGCACAACTTTATGCAGTACAAGCTGTCGACCTTGTTCGACACGACACCGCGAGGCGTTGAAAGTTTCTCGGAGGACAACTTTCTTACCGAACTTAGACGGCTCGGACTTACACCCACCGATTTTCCTTACGACAGCACCCATAATTGCTACAAAATCCACTTTGCAAACCATACTTTCTGTCTGTTCTGCACCGAATTCATAACATTTTTCTCGCAGAACGCCTACCACATTTCAACCGATGCTAACAAGGACGGAAGCGTAAACATTACCAGTTTTCCTACCGAACCCACAGCACGGATACTGCGCCAAGCCGACGGACTTTACCCCGAATGGGAAAAGCAATGGCCCGACACATACCGCCTGGCAACAAAAGTTGCCAAGCAATTCGCCATCGACAGCCGCACAATCGACGCAATAGCGAATTCGTTCCTTGCTAGTTGTGGAAAATACAACATCGAGCACCACATCGGCAAATCAACGCTTAGGGCTGGCGGACAATCGTTCTGCCTTGACCATAGCACATTTGCCACCGATTACGCAAAAATTATGGGTGAAATAGCAGTCTTTATGAAAGAAAGGAACCAAAAATGCTGAAACGCCAGTACTATATAAACAGACTTGCCGAAGATATCAGGATTTGCCGTGAAAACGGCACCGATACCGCTGCGGAAATTAGGATTAGCAGACGCAAGTTCATCTGCAACTGCATAAACCTGCTAATGTACGACAAGCCATACGCCCACGCTGGATTTTCAATAGAACCGATGATTGAACGGCTGAAAAGTCAGGGCATTGCAGATGAAAAAATAACCGTTAAACCGCGACGCGAATACGAAATCGACCTAGGAGATACCAAAATCGCAATAAAAATGCGCTTTGACAGCCGGTATGGACAGATTTCGAAAATGGTTCTGCAAGACCAGTTTGACGAAATTGATATTTCGGACAAAAATCCCGATGACATCGCCGACATCATTGTTGCGATAGGCAGCTCGTATGCCGACTGGAACCATGAATGGGACAGTATAGCCGACGAAGCCATTCGCCTGTCGAAAAAGCAGGATGTAGAAAGGATTTCGCTCGAAACACTCATAGCATCAAAGCTTAAAGGCAGCGGAATCGAATATATGCTCGAACACAAGAAAACAAAATCGACGCTTACCGTAAAGGTCGGAAACCGCAAGATAAGCATGGACATAAGCCATCGTAGGCTTGTCGAAACCTGCGTAAACCTTCTGCCGACATTACGTGATGCTATTGAAAAGCTAAATGCTATTCCCGATGAAATCAGCATCGAACCAGCAAGCACAAAGGAAATATGGACAAAATCGTAACCGCAATGCACTCACAGACCGACATAATATCCCAACTCGCCGAGGACCTTGAAATTGCCCGTCTTTGTGGCGATGACGAAACCGTAGCAAAAGTACATTTCGTGCAGCACAAGATGTCGGAAACCATATCGCCAGACACAGAAAAAGAGTTCCACCTTGCTGCCGAGCTGCTTGTCAGAAGGCTGCAAGACAATGGCTTTGCTATTCCGAAACTCACGGCAGGCAACAGCATCATAAACATCGACCTTGGCACAATCGGCATCGAAGTGTATAGGCACGACTATCTGGGAAACGGTTATTTCCGCTTCGTGATGAACGGACAGAAATCGGCAGAATACAAGATTAGCATTTCAACAGAGCAACTTGCACAAACAATAACCGACTTGCCCGACCTCGTCGCCAACTGGCTCGAAACAGACTATGCCGAAGTTAAGGCAGAAGCGCAAAAACTGACCAAACAACAGAAAATCAGCCGTTTGTCGGCACAAACCTTGCTTGAAAACATACTAAAAAAATTGGATGTTTCGTATAGCATAGAGCACCTCACCGACAGAAGTGAAATAAGCATTGCACTTGCAAACGACAAGCAACTGCATTTCTTCATAAATTATAGCGATTTTGCCACCGAAATAGGCAAAATTCCAGAATTGATACGCTCGGCACGAGAATTTTCGGAAAGGTTTAAAGGTGCAGAAATAAAAGACAAATAACTCAGAAAGATAAAGTGGACATTGGTCACTATAATTAAAAATGGCTATCTGCAATATTTGAATCACAGATAGCCATACTTGTGTTTGAGGCTGAATTAGAAATTCGGCTTGTGTTCGTAGTTACGATAGAAGTCTTCGATAATCTTAACGGCTTCTTCCGGAGTGTCAACGATGTTGTATATTTCGAGGTCTTTTTCTGAAATGTTGTGTGCTTCGAGAAGAACACTTTCCTTAACCCATTCGAAAAGTCCGTTCCAGAACTTCGAGCCGAAGAGGATAATCGGGAACTTGGCAATCTTCTTGGTCTGTATCAAGGTAATTGCTTCGAAAAGTTCGTCGAAAGTTCCGAAACCGCCCGGGAAAACGATGAATCCCTGTGCATAACGCATGAACATTGTCTTGCGGGTAAAGAAGTAGTCGAAAGTAACTAGCTTGTCGGTGTCGATGTACTTGTTTGCGGCCTGTTCGAATTCAAGTACGATGTTGCAACCTGCCGAGATTCCACCGCCACGCTGTGCGCCACGGTTACCTGCTTCCATGATGCCAGGACCGCCACCTGTTATTACACCATAGCCCTTCTTAACGAGCTGAAAAGCAGTTTCTTCTGCGCCGATGTAGTATGGATTGTCTTCCTTTGTACGTGCCGAACCGAATATTGCAACGCACGGTCCTAATTTTGCATAGTGGTCGAAACCATTTACGAGTTCGCCCATTACCTTGAACATGCTCCATGAGTCGAGGGACTTTATTTCAGTATCCCATTTCTTCTGCATTCTGTTTTTTTCGTCTGCTGTCATAAGTTTTTAGATTTAGTTATTTAATTAGTTTCTATGTTTCACGTTTCTGGTTTAAAGTTCAATGTTCAATTGTTTAACGTTCAAAGTTTCAAGTTTCTAGTTGTTTTTAAGGTTTAAAGTAGAGTCGTGGCACGCCGCGACTGTACTTTTTTAGTTTCTGTTGATACGCAAAATTTTGCGTTTGTACAGATTTGCTATTGTTCTTTGTTTTCTTTATTCTTTTGCTTTTGGCTGATAGCGAATGTTACAACAAGTCCGAGAGATATTACAAAAGACATTATTAACGACATAACAACATCGCCTTTAAGCCTTTCAATTGTATAAATACCATTCTCAAAATGGATTAAAATATAGCCATATCCCAAAAATGGGAATGTAATAATCCACAAAATAATGAAATATAAAAATTTCTTTGCCATAGTCCTTAATTTTAAGTTATTATCCGTTTTAATAATTCTTTCCTTTGCCTTTTAGCCTTCAATCCTTTTCGTCTGTTAGCCTGTCAGCCTTCAAGCCTTTTAGTCCATTATTAATTATCCATTGTTCATTGTCAATTATCCATTATCAATTGTCAATTCGTTTTATAAGTTTCCAATTAGTTCATCCAAATCCTTCTTGAAGGCTTCGGCATTCTGGTATCTTTCGTTGAGTGATTTCAAGACAATAAGTTTCTGTGCATCTTCGCTTATTGAACCAGGGATGTACGAGAACGGTTTTACTGTTGCCTTTTCAATGAGTGCATAAACCTCATCGCTGATGCGATAGTGCTGAGCAATCTTGCTAAATACCTGCTGACGTTTCACTAGTGGCTTGTCTGGCGAAAATACTGGTTCGCGGGCAATTGCCTCGTACAATATAAGTCCCATGCTGTAGATATCACTGTAGTCGCCAACAAGGTCTTCGAAACCAAGTATTTGCTCTGGGCTTTGGTACAAACTGTCAACTTTGCGTATAAGCGGCATATTCTTGAAGCCAAGCTTTATGCTTTCGACGCTCAGGATTTTTGCTGTCGGATGCAGGAAGTCGAATTCCTCGCATTCGTCCCATTGTACGATTATGTTCTCGGGACGCAAGTTGCCATGGCAAAGTTTCAGTTTGTGTATTAACGACAAGGTTTCGAGGCAATTGGATATTATGCGCAGGAAAAATATGTCGTTGCGGTAGTCCATGAACTTCGGGTCGTATATAAGTTCCTTCAAGGTGCGTCCCGAAACGTATTCGCAGACAAGGTAAATATCGCCTTCGTCGAATATCATGTCGCTGATGCCGACAAGACCATCGAGTTTTACTTCGGTGCAAACGGTTGCGAAAAACTTGAACCGTTGCGAATCGTTGCCGAAAAGTACCGGAGAAATTTTCTTGAGGATCACCTTTTCCTTGGTGTCTGCATTGGCACCTACATACACGGTCGCGTAACCATTTCTGTTAAGTATGGTATCGGCTTCTTCGGGGAAAAATATGTATTTTGCGTTATCGCCTTCTAATAATCTAGGTGTCATGTTGTTACTTGTTAAATTCTTCTATGGCGCGACGTTCCCAGTCGTTGTCAAAAGTGTTATGTCCGTAACCAGTTGAGGAGAAGTCAACCGAATTGTAGGTGTCTGATGTTCCGTACGATGACGATTTGCTTCGCGACAAGTAGCGTGTCCAGTTGAAAGTGTGGATTTCACCCTGCTTGTTGGAATGCAGCAGTTCAAATTCGCGCCCTTCCATGCTCGGGTTGTAGAACACGAACTTGCAGTTGTTGTCTTCGCCAAGACGGTAGTACTGCCATATTTCGTAAGGATAGGCTCCTGCTTCGAGTGGAGACTGGTAAATGTGGTTCGGAATGCCGTATTGCAGATAAATTACACCTCTGTCGGTCTCGAAGCCGTGGCGGATGGTAGTAGCATAGTTTCGTTCAACCATTTCGACCTGCTTCTTGTATTGGTACCATTCGTTTTCAGGGTTAAGGTAATTGCGCTTTACCCAGAACTCGACAAAATACTTTTGCAAAGTTGCAAGTTCGGCCTTGCGCAACTGGTTGTCGATGAACGGACGTTCGTACACACTAGCAATCGGTCGCATCGACTTAATGTAGTAAATCAGCGAATCGCGTGAGTTCATGTCGCCAGCAAAAGTGTTGTTGAGGTCGAACTGCCTTGCCCGTTCCGAATATTCCTCGTTGCTGAAATCAGTCTTGTTCTGACGCTGGAAGAAATATTTGCTACTTGCGACTATTTCGTTGTTACGGTTGGCAATTTCAACCACGAGGTCGTAGTTGCCACTAGGAAGTTTCTCTATGCTAAGTTCTCCAATAAAGGGTACAACATTGTTTGGTTTCATCTTCTTGAAACGGCTGCAAGTCGGGACTTCCTTGCCAGTGGAATGTTCGTCGATATGGTATTTCAGCATGAAATCGTCGTTCAGAGCCTTGTCTGTATTGTAAGCTTCGATGTAAAATTTCAGTGTGGTCATATTGTCGGGGAAGAAATTGGCGACGTATGGCACAAGGTCGTATCCGCTCTTTGTAATCGAGGATTCGCCAGACGACTTAGTATAGCTTTCTACAAGTTCTATGTCGCTGAAAGCAAGCGCATCGGTGAAATTGATGTCAATTTTGTCGCTGAAACAATAAGGTGGCTTCTCGCTGTTTATGTCGCGAATGCTGATGTCGAAAGTATAAGAGCCATTTGGCAAAGTAATACGCTGTACGTCAATAAAATTGGGGATTGCGCCAGTAGTGTCGGATATTTCGGGACTACGAAGCACATACTTGTCAAAGTTCACAATCGAGTCGCCAGCCTTGAAGACCATCACAACTTCTATTTCCGACTGGAATTTGCCATTTGCGTTCCTGTTTAACACAGTTGAACTGCCAATTGTACTCATGTATGTTTCAATATACTGACCTTGCGGAGAGTTGAACTTTGAGTACATGAAATACACTTCAAGCCCTGCAAAGGATTGTGTTACAATGGTTAGGCATAATAATGCGAAGCAAAGTATCTTTCTCATATCAAAATTGTATGCAAAATAAAAACGCAAGATAATAAAAAATATGATACGAGGAAGAAAAAAGTTTTGGAGTTTCTATGGCTTCGCCATTTAATGTGCTATGCACGTTTCTATGGCTGACGCCGTTTAATGGGCTACGCACGTTTCTATGGCTGCGCCGTTTGATGGGCTAAAGCCCGTTTCTATGTTTGGCTTACGCCGAGCTAAAGGTTAACTTCGTTGAGGGCTGCGCCGTTCACGTTTCTATGGCTTCACCGTTTCTGGGTTTGATGGGCAAAAGCCCGTTTCTAGGTTTGAAAGGCTTCGCCGTCCACGTTTATGACAACAAATATCAAACCATTTCAAACCACCTCAAACTATTTGAAACAACTTGAAACAATCTCAGACTATTATAACCACATCATTTACTCCGTCAAACACATATCCAGATCCTTGCAGATCTGCTCCTTGTCCATGTTCTGACCAATAAATACTAGTTTCTGCATGCGGTCGCCGTAGGTTTCGTCCCAGTCGCGGAGGATGGCAGGATTGCGAAGAATCAAGTCCTCGAGCTCGTCAGCGGGCATAGTAGCAAACCATTGTCCAGCATCGCGGAGCGAAATTTGCTTTCCAGCCTGTTCGAACACGTAGCATGTATCTTCCTCGTTCTTGAAATAGCACATACCCTTGCAGCGAATTACGCTTTTGGGCATCTTACGTGCAACGAACTCGTCGAAACGACCAAGATTGAATGGACGACGCGACTTATACACAAATGTTCCGATATTATATTCTTCGGTTTCGCCGCCATCGTGGTGATGATCGTGGTCGTGGTGATGATGGTGCTCATGTTCTTGATGATGTTCGTGTTCATGCTCGTGATGGTGTTCGTGTTCTTCACGGTCATCATCGTCGTCGTCATCATCGTGAATATCCTCCACTTCGCGAATCCAAGTTGCAGCCGTCACGGTCTTATCGAAGTCGAAAAGCCCAGTTTCCAATATCATGTCGAAATCGACTTTGCCGTAGTCGCATTCGATTATTTCTGCCTTCGACTGCAAGGCGCGTATAATATCCTTCAGACGATTTCGCTCGCTTTCGCTAATTTCCGAAGCCTTGTTAAGCAATACGATGTTGCAGAACTCAATCTGCTGAATTACAAGATTTTCAAGGTCGTCTTCACCTATATTTTTCTTAGTTAAACTTTCTCCACAACCAAATTCATCTTTCATACGAAGCGCATCAACCACAGTAACAATGCAGTCGAGGTAAGGAATACCGTGACGCGTGTATTTTTCTTCGAGGGTCGGAATGGAACAGATTGTCTGCGCAATTGGCAGCGGTTCGCAGATTCCACTTGCTTCGATAACAATGTAGTCGAACTTGTGCTGGCTTACAATGTCGTTTAGCTGTTCCACCAAGTCCATTTTCAGAGTGCAGCATATACATCCGTTTTGCAAAGCAACAAGACTTTCGTCCTTTTGCCCCACTACCCCACCTTTTTCAATCAGGTCGGCATCAATATTCACCTCGCCGATGTCGTTGACGATTACGGCAAACTTAATGCCTTCCTGGTTGCTCAATATGTTGTTTACCAATGTGGTTTTTCCGCTTCCGAGATATCCGGTAAGCAATAGTACGGGTATGTTGTGCTTCTGCATAGTCTTTTTTTTGCAAAATTAATTAACAATGGACAAATGGCAATGGATAATGAACGTAAACTGTCATGCTGAATTTATTTCAGCATCTGTTATTAAGATCCTGAAACAAGTTCAGGATGACTATTGGATGAAGTTCAGGATGACTATTCGCCCCCTTCGGTTTTAAGCATCTGTTACTATTATTATTCTATTTATTACGCCTTGCAGTCCCTTTTTAGATCTTGAAACAAGTTCAGGATGACAAAAGGGACTGCTGTTTATCGTCTTGTTTCTCTACACTGTCATGCTGATCCCGAACTAAATTCGGGATGACCCCTTCGGGTTTCAGCATCTGTTACAACCTTTATGTAAACATTATTATTAATTTCGCGCCCGAAAACAACAAACGACAACATGGACAGATTTCGCAGTTTTGTACTACCCATTGCAATAGTCCTCGGACTGTTGCTGCACAAGTACTGCGCAATGTTCACACCATACGTACCAATTCTGATATTCGCCATGCTTCTGCTGAATTTTGCCGCAGTGGACGTCAGAAAACTCAAAGTTACGATGCTCGACGTGTGGCTAATGCTTTTCCAGATTGTCGTAAGCATGGGAAGCTACTGGCTTGTAATGCTACTTGGAGGTGGCGATGCCATAGCCGAAGGAATACTGGCAGGTGTGCTTTGTCCTGTGGCTGCATCGGTGGTTGTTATATCGTGCATGCTTGGTGCCAACCGCGAAACAGTGACAACCTACACTATCCTAGGCAACCTTATGGTGGCAGTTGTGGCTCCGATATACTTTTCGTTCATAGGACAACAGCAGGAAATGCCATTCCTCGATTCATTCTGGCTGATATTAAAGCGAGTAAGCCCGATAATTGCATTGCCGTTTATTCTTGCATTATGTATGCAGCACTGGCTTCCAAAAGTCAACGGATTTCTTTGCAAGATTAAAGGCATATCGTTCTACCTGTGGGCACTGGCTCTGCTGTTTACACTTGGACAGACAATCGACTTCATGTTCCTATACGGCAAAGAAAACCTCGGCAGCATAATCGCCTTGGGAATTGCCTCGCTGATATTCTGCGTAATCCAGTTTGGCGTCGGAAAGTGGCTTGGCAAAAAGTACGACGACAAGATGGCTGGAGGTCAACTGCTAGGACAAAAGAATACCGCTATGGGAATATGGATGGCAAACACCTACCTGAATCCGCTAGCATCTGTCTTCCCCGCCCTATATTCAATCTGGCAGAACCTTTTCAATAGCTGGCAGATGTGGAAGTATGGGAAGAAATAGATGGCTGACGCCGTTTGAATGCCTGCGGCGTTTAACTTCGTTGAGGGCTTCGCCGTTCTATGGCTACGCCGTTTCAAAGTTTCTAAGTTTGATGGGCTGACGCCCGTTTCTATGGCTGCGCCGTTTCTGAGTTCAAGGTTCAACAGTTCAATGTTCAAGGGTTCGATGATTTGAGGATTTGCGTATTTGCGCACGTTTATGTAGAGACGCAAAATCTTGCGTCTGTACAATCGAATAATATATTATTAATAAAACAGAAAAGGCTGCCCTCGGGCAGCCTTTTCTATTTTTGATTGCATTGATTATTCAACAACAATCTGTTCAACATAAACCTTGTCGGCAGTAACTATTCTTACGAAGTAAGTGCCAGGACGGAGGTCGTGGTTGAAGTTCATGGTGTCACCGTCCATCACGTTGATGTCGCGAGTTTCAACAACTGCGCCACGAGCGTCGATGAGCTGGTAGGTTGCATCACCTTCGATTCTGCTGAAGTCGATGCTGAACATACCGTTGTTCGGGTTCGGGTAAACCGACATCGAAGCGGTAGTGTATTCGTCAACAGCATTACCATCGGTGAAGGTAACGTTGATAGTGTGGTTTGCAGTAACATTGTAGAATACGTATTCATTATCCACAACATCCATTATTGCCTCTTCGTTGTCAACCATTACGCTTGCGATTCTGTAACCTTCGCTAGGAGTAATCCTGAAGGTCTGGTTTGCACCTTCGGCAACAGTTACCACGCCGTTAGGAGTGATTGTACCGTTCGAACCTGCGGTTGCAATGATTGTGTAGGTAGTTGAGGATGCAGCTTCAAATGTTGCTGCAATAGTGTGGTTAGCTGTAACGTTTGTGAATGCGTAAACATTGTTTGCGAGTTCGCTGATAGCTTCTACGCCGTCAACCAATACGCTTGCAATGCGGTAACCAGCATTAGCAGTGATTGTGAATGGCTGGTCAGCACCTTCGTTTACAGTTACAGTTCCATTAGGAGTGATAGTACCACCGTTTCCAGCAGTTGCTACGATTGTGTAGGTAGTAGCAGCATTAGCAGTGTATCTAACAGTTACTTCGACATTCTGTGCCGGCATAGTACCTGCTACAGTAGCCTGGTCTGCTGTGTAACCGTCGATTACTGGAGATGTTACTGAGTAAGCAGCACCTTCTGCAAGAGTTTCGGTGTGGTCGGCAGCAGCCTGAGCGTTGGTTTCTGCATATACATAATGTATTGTCAAAGTGTAAGTCGGAACAGTGTTAGAAGTGTATCTAACGGTTACTTCAATATCCGAAGTTCCCATTGTGCCTTCAACAACAAGCTGGCTAGCTGTGTAACCATCGATTTCTGGAGATGCAACTGAGTAAGCAGCACCTTCTGCAAGAGTTTCTACATGGTCATCAGCAGCAGGGGTATTGTCTGCAGCATATACATAATGTATTGTCAAAGTGTGAGTGTTAGCAGTGTATCTTACAGTTACTTCAACATCAGCAGTTCCCATTGTGCCTTCAACAACAGTCTGGTCTGCTGTATAACCTGCAATTACTGGAGATTGAACTGAGTAAGCAGCACCTTCTTCAAGAGCTTCTACATGGTCTTCAGCTGCAGCAGTATTGTCGGCTGCATATACATAATGTATTGTCAAGTTATGAGTTACAATTTCGTTGTATGTAACAGTAACTTCATGGTTTTCTGCTGGCATTGTACCTTCAACAACAGCCGGATCGGCAGTGTAGCCGTCGATTACAGGCGATTCAACCGAGAAAGTATCACCGCAAGCAACCTGTGCAGTGTAATCTTCACGAGCTTCAGTGTTGTCAGCATATACATAATGTATTGTCAAAGTGTAAGTGTCAACATTGTAGATAACAGTTACGTCAACATCCTGTGCAGGCATTGTACCTTCAACTACAAGCGTGTTAGCTGTGTAGCATTCGATAACTGGAGATTCAACCGAGTATGTTGCGTTGTAAGCAACTTGAGCAGTGTAATCCGGACGAGCTTCAGTATTGTCTGCATATACATAATGTATTGTCAAGTTGTAGTTGTTAACGTTGTATGTAACAGTTACTTCAACATCCTGAGCTGGCATTGTGCCTGCAACTGTCAACTGGTCAGCAGTGTAACCTGCGATTTCCGGAGATGCTACCGAGTATGCTGTGTTGTAAACAACGGTTTCGGTATGATCAGGAGCAGCTGTTGTGTTGTCGGCATATACATAATGTATAGTCAAGTTGTAGCTGCTAACTGAGAAGTTAGCATTGATTGTATGGTCTGCAATAACATTTGTGAATGTGTAGGAGTTGTTTGCTACAGTAACAGGAACGTTATCAACAGTTACATTAGCCAATGAGTAACCTTCCTCAGCAGTAAATTCGAATGTCTGCGATCCGTTGTAAGGAACAGAAACCTGACCACTCGGTGATATAGAACCACCTGCGCTTGCAGTTGCCGTAATAACGTGTGGCAGAGCAGATACAAACGATGCTGCGATTGTATGGCTTGTTGTTACATTTTCGAATGTGTAGTTGTAAGTTGTACGAACAACCGCATCAGTAATTTGTTCTGTACCATCAACGAGTACGCTCGAGATGGTGTAGCCTTCATCAGCAGTAACTGTGAAAGTAGCGTTTGCACCAGCGCCAACAGAAACCTGACCAGCCGGGTCGATGCTTCCGCCGTTTCCAGCAGTAGCCGTGATGATAATTGCAGCGTCGAATGTAGCAACGATAGTGTGGTCTGCAGTTACATTTTCGAATGTGTAAGTGTTGTTAACTACCTGCGACAACTGTTCAACACCATCAACCAAGAGGCTTGAAAGTGCGAATCCGTCCATCGGTGTCATTGTGAAAGTTTGTGATTCACCTTCATTAACCACAACAGTGCCAGTCGGGTCAATTGATCCGAAACCTTCAGCAGAAGCTGTAATTGTGAACACATTACATTGAGGAGTAAATCTTTCTGCTACCAGCGACGATGTGTTGAAGCTACCCGGTTCGGTGCTACCAGCAACCTGAACGCCATTGTAGAGGATTTCAACATAAGCATCACCAGTCATGCCTCCATCTTCATCATTAACAACAATCCTATAGCACTGACTTGCATCAACGCAAACATACTCGTTAACCTCAACATACCACTGCCAACCAGTTGTAGTTCCAGCAACAACCTCATTGGTTATGGTATTGGTAACAGACCACGATTGACCGCTACCACTATCAGTAAGAGCATGTATTCTGATAGTTGCATCACCACTTGTAATAGTCATGCTTGCAGAGTTGTTATCAGCAGTTTCATCACCAGTAAGGTTAACACTAGCATTAATTGTGTAATCACCAACTGCTGAAAGATCTGCTGTCTGTACGAATGTGTATTCATAAGTCTGAGCAGGAGCGATCGAAGCAGTAACAGTTTCAGTTACAGCAGCACCACCATTTACAGAGTAAGATACTTCGAAGTTGCTTATAGCAGCACCACCATTGTTCTGAATATTGATCTTAATCTGTTCTGCATCAGTCAATGCGCAAGACGAGTAATCACCATGTGTAGGTGCAGTTATCTCTGTTATTGCAGCATCGGTACTATTGTCAACATAAACAGATATATCATCAAGGTCAAGTCTAAACATATCGGTGCAGTCATAATGAACAAATGCAATATAAATCATCTGTCCAACATAAGCAGACAAGTCAACATAACGTTCAAGCCAGCCTGAGGTTGGTATAGTTTCTTCGAACAAAATAGTTGTGAAACTTGCAGTATCAATACTTGTTGATACGCAAACCTTATAATGTTCAGATGGCCATTCTGTCTGATGACCTCCAACGAAGTACGACAGTTTAATTGTACCGCTCAGTGCTGTGAGATCGAGTGCAGGCGAAATAAGCCAGTTGTTTGGAGTCAATGGAGAAGAAGCCCATGATGCAGATGTCATCATGTAAGAACCACCATGAGTAGAAAGTAGATTGGATTGGCTTGCTTGTGGCAAATTAATTTCATACCATTCATAACCATCAGCATCTCCATCAACCAAAGTCCAGCAGTCAATTCCGTTTTCGAAACCTTCGTTCCATGGGAATTCAGTTATTGCACCGCAAGGAGTTGTGAAACTGAATACTGTAGAATATGCGCTTTCTACATCTACGTCGCAAACAGCCTTAACCCTTACATTGTAAGTTGATGAAGGTGTTGTCGTAATAGTGTAGGTAGCAGCATCCACGTTTTCAACAACCGTCCAGTCGCCTGTTGTTCCAAGCCTGTATTCAAAAGTCCAGTTGCTTGCTGTGTATCCGTTCCATGTGATTGTAGTCAAATTATTGATACTTGTCGATGTTGCAAAACCATCTGGTGCAGGACAAGCAGCAACGGTTGTGAATGTTGCATGTGCCCACTGGCTGTTGTCATCAACATCGCAGTTTGCACGAACATATACATGATAGGTTGTTTCTGCATCAAGACCAGTTGCTGAGTACGAAGCATCACTTACAGGAGCTGCAGTAACAGCATCGAAGTCGGTTACTTCTGTTGCCGATACAACAACTTCCCAAGCTTCTGCAGTACCACGCTCTGTCCAAGTAATTACAGCCGAGTTGCTTGTAATATTTGCAGGTGCAGCAGCAAGGTCACCAACTGTCGGGCAGGTAAGAGCATGAATGTCGATGTTGTCGATTGCTGCAGGAGTATCAGAACCACTACCGCCATCGTTTGCCCACATAAATACCAAGTTGTAGTTACCTGCAGGGATGTCAATAGTCTGGTTCTTGGTCTGCCATGATGTTACCAGATTCAACTTGCTACCGCCATCCAGCGAAATCCAACCTGTTGGAGTTGTTGATGTGTAGTTATATGGATAAGTCGTACCATCAGGAAGCTGACCTGCGGTCAATGTTGCAGTAGTTGGAGCAAGCCATGCACGGAGATAATCGTAATTGCTTTCTCCGTTTGCCTTCCAGTCGTATGAAACAACATATTCCGAAGTTGCAGGAATATTTATAGGTCTATAGGCATATACAAATGTAATTGAACTTGTATTGTACGTATTGCCTGTACCATTGTTGCTTGAAATGTACATACCGTTTGTACCGCTATTGTGCGCTGCAGTACCGAAATACCACTTGTTGGTTTGATCGCCGTTTTCGCGTATCCAGTTAGCATTTTCTGATGCTTCTTCGAAACCACATACATACGGCAAGGTTGCTGGAGTGCGTTCAGTTGTGAACTCAACACTAGCCCAGTTCTGACCCAATGTACCATCGCAGTTCGACTGGATTGCAACAGTGTAAGTAGTATTTTGTTCAAGACCTGTAAGAGCGTAAGAAATAACATCTCCATTAACAGTTACACCTTCGGTGGTAAGAGCAACAGGAGTGCCATCGTTTAACTTCAAGTTCCACGAAGTTTCGGTACCGCGTGTCCAGCTTATTACAGCCGAATTGTCGGTAAGGCTACCAGCCGAAACATTGGTAACTGCAAGACAGTCGTTGATGTCCTGGCAAACAGGAGCCGAAAGTTCCGATTCGCTACCTTCGCGGCATAAAGTCTTAATGGTGTAGCAGTAGTGACCTGCAGCAAGACCTTCATCGGTATAAGATGTCTGGGTTGCTGGAACAGTAGCAAGTTCTGAACCATCCCTATAGATAACTACGCTAGAATTTCCACCAGGAACATTAGTATCAAGTGAAATGTCATCAATCCAAGCACAGTCGCTACCACTTGATGCAGAACCATCCTTTGTATATTTCCAAGCCAAAGTGTGAGTTCCGGCTGCCAATGTAGTCGAGTATTGTGTCCATGACACTTCGCCAGATACATCTGATATGACATCAGTACCATCAATAGCAAATGAGAACTCATCCCAACCGCTTTCCGATGAAACCTTGTACCAGAATGAGAAAGGTGATGCATCTACGAGATCCAGTGTCATAGAAATCTGTGATGTTGAAGAATGTGTACCACTTGCACTCTTGAGACACTTGTTTCCGCCATGTGCTCCAGACGAAACAATCGACCAAGCAAGGCCAGATGCCGAGTTTGTGTAACTAAAATCGCCACCATTAATATCCGTTCTTTCGAAACCATCATTAATAGTCATTTCAACAACTGGCAAGTTATCCTGAACATCCCAAGTAATCATTACATCGTTGTCACCAATTAGAGATGTTGCAAGGTTTGTAGGAGCAACGCAGTTTTCCCAAGTTGAGAACGAACCGCTCATCCATTCGCTGTAGTTACCACCGCAGTCTGCACGTACATACCAATAGTAGGTAGTTTCTCCAACAACAGTAACGCTTGCCGAAGTTGTAGTAACGGTTGTATAGTCACTTGATGTAAGAGCAGCAAGGTCGCTAACCGACAACTGGGTTGTCGAGCAGTAGAAATTCCATGCTGATGTACCTTCTGCAGGAGTCCACGAGCAGTTGACATTTGTCAACGAAGTCTGTTCTGCAACCAAAGCCGACGGAGCACCGCAAGCTTCAACAGAAACATTTGCCAAGTAGAGCTGTTCTGCACCGTTTTCAGCAGTTACCTTGTAGGTAACGGTAGTATCGGCCGAAGTCATATACCAGAAGAATCTTGGAGTTGCAGGAAGGTCGTAGTATGTGTTGTTTGCATGAATCTGAACAGTTGCATGTTCGTCGTTAGGTACGATAGTATAATTAATAGCAGTAGCATCATAACCTGTACGAAGAACAACCGAAATAGTGTGGGCATCGTTATCGACATTGCAGATAGCATCGCCCTGTGCAGTAGTAGCAGAGTACGACAAGAGAGTGTTGTCCGTCGAAACTTCGCGAACTGTAACATTGTCGATTCCGTAGTAAACTGTTGAAGAAGCAGAAGCCAATACCGAGAAATTCAGAGCAAGCTTTGCACTTTCAGGAACAGTATTAGGTACTACATAGGAGAATGATATTGCTGAAGTATTAAATACGACATCAGTCAGATTTACGAAATTGTCACCGTTCATATAGCCAAGTTTCACAGCTGCATTGGTCGAACTGCTTGTCTTAGCATCAAACGATACGTTTCTGTTTGCATAACCACCTTCAACAGGAGGCAACATGATAATATTATTATTGCCGTATGCTTCTGTTGAAGACGTTGAAGCAATCGCACACAGATAATTTACATCGTCACCGCTCATAGGAGAGTACGAAGTAGAATTGCTAACATGTGGTGCGTATGCCGTGTTAGTACCATTATATATATAAGACCAGCAATCCGACATTACACCTGCTGTAGAATATGCTGTTGCAGTGTAGTCGGTGAATGTTTCAGTAAAAGGAACAGCCATATCACCGCATTCGGTTCTGAACTGGAATGCAACCCAATCGGACTGGTCTTCATCTGAACAATTTGCACGGACATATACATAATAAGGTGTATTCGGAGTAAGACCAGTTGCCTGATAGCTTGCAGCAGTTACATTTTCTGGAGTTGCCGAAGCAAGCTGGACATCGCTTAGTGCAGTTGTAGAGAATACAACACCCCATGCAGTTGCCGTACCGCGTTCAGTCCAAGTAATATCAGCAGAACTGGTTGTAACATTGTTAGCTGCGATATCTGCAACTACAGGACAAGTAATCTGTATAACGCTGATATTGTCGATAGATGCAGGAGGCTGTGATCCATCGCTACCATCGTTAGCCCACATGAATACCAGATTGTAGGTACCTGCCGAAACACTAGCTGTCAAACTCTGGCTTTGCCATGATGAAGATTGATTCAAACCATGACTTTCGTCCAGAGAAATCCATCCGCTTGGATTATTACCAGAATTATAATTATATACAGATGTTCCACCGGCTGGTGCCTGTCCCGGAGTAAATGCAAATGATGCCGGGGCTAACCATACACGAATAAAGTCATAATATTGACTTTCACCTTGTGCTTTCCAGTCGTAAGAAATAACATAGTCACCAGTTCCCATACTTATAGTCCTATAAGCATAAGCAAATGCAAGCGAACCTGTGGTATATGCATTGGTTGTTCCATTGTCGTTAGAAATGTACAAACCATTACCGCTATTGCTTGATACAGTACCTATATACCACTTGTTGGTCTGCTCGCCATTGATAAGAACCCAGTTGTTATTTTCCGTAGCATCTTCAAAAGCATATACATAAGGTATTGTTGCAGGTGAAACAATTGTTCTGAACGAATAGCTTATCCAAGTTTCGATTCCGCAAGCCGACTGAACATACATATAATATTGTGTATTTTCAGCAAGACCGGTCAATGCTATGGTCGTATCGTTTACAACGCCGTCATATACATCTGCGGTTGCAGTCATGTCTGTCATAGTGGTTGTCGAAACCTTAACATTGTATGAAGTTTCGAGGTAACGATGCCACCAAGTAATAGTTGCAGAAGTCGGAGCAATCTCAGGTGCCGTGAATGTGCTTGCCAATGGGTTTACACAAGCATACGGGTCGTTGATTATTGTAACCGTCCAATCCTGAGTGCTTTCGTCCTCAGCTGTAACCGTATATGTAACAGGTGTTGCAAAATTTATTGACGAATCGCTTACAGGATAAATTGTTGCCTGTGGCGAAACTGTGATAGTCGGAGTTATGTTATTTGCGAAGTCGTAGTTCCATGCTGCGTATGCAGTAACTGTATGGTTTTCTGCATCAATATCAGCTTCTCTTGACTGTCCCGAGAAGGTAAAAGTAAGGATGTCCTTAGCCGATGAAGCGGTAGCAACCTTGCTTACATTTACTGTCCATTCCTTAGTTGTTGTTCCGTCTTCAGCAGTTACTGTATAAGTAACAGGTCCAGTGAAATCCTGAGCAACACCGCTTGCTGGAGCTATTGTTGCATAGTCGGAAATTGCAATTGTTGGAACAAGGCCGTTTAAGCTTTCTGTCTGATAAGAAACCAAGCTGGTAACTGTTGCATCTGCGCTATTGATAACAGCAACCTCAGCATCTTCTGCGAATGAGAAGGCTGTGATTTCTGCAGCTGTAGAAGCAGTACGAACAAGAACATCATCCATATAAGTTGATAGACCGTAATTATTTCTTCCTTCGAATATCACATAATAAACACCATCAGAAGAAATATCAAATGGAATGTTGTAGGTGTACCAACCTGTTCCAGATTCAGCACCAATTATTTCAGAATTAACGCCTGATGCCACAGTATAGTTACGGGAAATAAAACCTAAATCAACTGCGTCGTTACCAGCAGAAACCAGATCAGACGTTTTGCTAAGGTACAAGTTAATACCTTCAACTGTATGATTTGTTCCTGTTGCACTTCTATAAACCCTTACAGAAACAATATAACGTCCTGTAGCCATTGACAATGGAGCAGTAACAAGATTATGTCTTGCACCTGCCCTGGAATCTCTCAACTGAGCCATCGGCGGATTAGAGCCGGTTCCTTGAGTTGAAGTATAGCAAGTCCATGCTCCATTGGGATAATCAGTTCCGCTTGATCCTGTACCGACTGCCGTTCTTTCCTGAGACCAGCATTGCGGAGGGAAAGTAGAAGAAGTCAAATCTGCAAAATCTTCACTAAACGGATTAGCCGCATCTACAACTATAGCATTACAGCTAGTTGTAAATGTAGCATCAGTTGACCAATCGCTATAATCGCCACCACAAGCAGAGCGAACCTTTATTGTATATTCGGTGTTTGCATTAAGGCCAGTAAGTTCAATCGGTTTTGCATCGATATCTGTGATATCACCATCACCGAGCTGGTACTGCCATGCAGTCGTAGGCAATACATCCGTCCACGAAACAGAAGCAGTTGTTGCTGTAATATTAGAAACAACAATATTATCAGGAGCTACGCATGATGGTATTTCACTAACTTCAATGTCGTCAATATGGACATAAGAAGATGAACTTGCATGATACGAACGGAAAGCTATTGCATCTGCATCAGCGGGAACTTCACTCATATATACAGTAAACTGCTGATATGTTGCAGTAAGACCAGGAATAGTTTGTATAGCTGTAAATTCACCATTCTTTACATAACCAACCTGGAACGACTGCGGATTCGTGCTGTAGTACCTTGCCCAGAACGATATCTGCAAAGTATTTATGTCGTCCATTGGTGGCATTGCAATAATATTTTCAGGAGCATTATAATAATAATAGGTGTACATCCTAAGGGACTTGGATGAACTATTATGTGCGTAGGTTGTACTGTTATTTACACACGGATATGTATAATTACCAGATGTATATGTAGCAACCTGAGTCCAACAATTTGGAACTGCGTAATTATCAAAGCTCTCGAAATCCACTGTATATGGTATGGCTTGCGCATTACAATAAGTAGTGAATGTCGCACGCGTCCATCTGCTTTCTTCGGTAGCACCACAAACAGCCTTTACATATACATCGTATGCTGTATTTGCGCTCAAACCACTCAATGAATATGAAGGCGTTGTTTCAACAGAAACTTCTGTACCAGCAGTTTCAACATTGAATCCAGCAGCACCATACTTCAATACCCATGCAGTTTCTTCATTACCTGCTGTCCAGCCTATGACAGCAGAAGATGCTGTGAGATTAGTTGCGACAACATCAGAAACCCTAAAGCATACATTACCATTAGGAGCAATTCCCAATTGAATATTGTTGTGGTATTTGTTATAAGTCTTGGAGCCAGAGAAAGAGCTTACATTATTAATGTCTGGTGTATAGGAATCACTATAGTACATAATCGAAGTGTAATTATCGCCTGTACCTGTATATCTAAACTTATACGAAGAACCAGGATAACCACTTGTCTGGTCGAACATACAAATCAATAGATTGTCGGTGCCATTGTATTCGAATGGAGTCGAAAGCTGTAAAGTGATCCAACCAGCACCAGAAGCGCCAAAAGTACCTTCATAAACCAAAGTTGCATCAGCAAGAGAAACCATATCGGTATTACTTGCAAATGACGATTTTGTCGTGTGCTTCATATACAACCTTATTCCATCCATAGAGAATGACGATGAATAATCGTGATAAAATGCGACAGAGGAAATTGTTCCTGCCATCTCAATATCGTCTGGTGTATAAATCTGCTGAGAAAGCGAGTAATTGTAGTACGTATTTACTGGGACATAATAACCAGTTCCAGTACCATCACCAATAGTTATCACATGGACAACAGGTTCTGGAGTCGTGAAAGTCATATCGTCAGTCCAGATGCTGTTGTCGTCGCCACCGCAATTAGCACGCAGATACACATGATAGGTTGTATTACCATTAAGTCCAGTAAGTGTATAAGGACTAGTTGCATTAGTTATCACATGAGCATCAGAAGTGTTCACTAAAGTATTCAATGCTGTAGTTGACAATTGGGATGTATAATATACTAAGGTATATGACTCTTCGTTTGTACCCTGCGGATCCCACGAAATAACAGCCGAATGAGGGTCGTTAGCTACTGCTGTAACATTTATAGGCTTCAAGCAGGTCATAGGCGAACCTGTGAAAACAACGTTATCAATTGCAGTAACTGCGTTATCAACAGTAGCACCGCTTACGGTCAACTTAAACCATACGGATGACATACCATTCAACGCAGAAACCGACGAAAAATCAACCAGCTCGGTTGCATAAGTGGTAGTTGCACCAGTAATGGATGTCATTTCTGTAAAACTAACACCGTTGGTACTGTACGACCAAGTTTCGGTTTCGTAACCACCAGTAGCGCCAATCCTATGGTCGTAGTTCAACCTTATGCTTCCATAAGGAGCGGTTGAAATCTTGAAGATAATGCTTGCCTCGGTAAAATTACCATTGGAGTTAGTCAGTCGCAGACCTTTGGAAGTGGTAGCGTTAGTCTCATCGCCACACAATACCGTATTGGTATTGTTGTAGTCGGTAGCCCTAAACGTCCACCCATCGGTAGCCACAGTTAATTCACAATCCGTACTTTGAATCAAGTCGGACACACAGCTCGGAGCTACAGGGTCTGAAGTCTCCTGCATAAGCGGGAACTGCCACACCGCAATATTCTCCTGAGCCACAAGCCTACCGCCTAAGCCGGTAAGCAACCACAAAAAGGCCAATGTAGCCAATAGAATTTTCTTCATATACAAAAAATTTAAAAATACATTTTCATCAAAATAAGGTTCGGATTTCCAAATACTTAGCGGATTGCTCAGCACTTCTCAAACCCGTACCTGCAGTATATACACAATTACACAAATTCAAGTGCCAAAGGTATGAACGTTTTTTGAAAGGGAGTTGAGAAGAAGAAACGATTATATCACATCACAGGAATTTCAGACGTAATAAGATAAATTTAATACTAAAAACAAGTGATAACACAAAAACGGTGAATGATATTCATCGCGAGATTGGATGGTTTTTCGCAAGCTCAATACGGGAAAAGGCAACCACGAATCACACGAATAGACACGAATATAATTCCTCGTAGGCTCGGAATGTTTTTTTACCACGAATGACACGAACCTTTAGTTCGGCGTAGCCAACCTTTAGCTCGACGCAGTCAATTGACACAAATGCAATTCTTCGCTACGCTCAGAACAAAAACGAACAATGAATAATAAACGTAAACTGTCATGCTGATCCCAAACTAAATTCGGGATGACCCCTTCGGGTTTTCTGCATCTGTTACGATGGATAAAAAGGGTTTTCGCAACGCTCAAAACGAATAAAGTAACCACGAATAGCACGAATCTACACGAATAACATTCCTCGCAGGCTCGGAATAAATGGAGTCGCTGCACTATATGGATGAGAGTCGCTGCGCGAGAAATTTAACAAATCCATACAAACCTTTAGCTCACGCAGCGAAGCAAGTAATCTAACAAATTTGATTGCTGAACTGGGAAATTTGAATAATATTTGTCATATTTCTGCCCTTTAGGGCACTTAATATTAGCAGATGCTGAAATAAATTCAGCATGACATGACTGTTCTGCCCTTTAGGGCACTAAAAAAAACATGGTGGTCGCGGCACGACACCACAACACATCCCCCCACCCTACAGACAAAAAAATAGCAACCCCATACACTATGGAGTTGCTACCCTATCAAAAATTATGTTGCTAATCTTAGCTGTTCAGAACATCAACGATGTCGAGCATCTTCTGGTCGATGGTCTTGTGGTGCTTAATGGTCTTGTTGAACGGAACAAGGACAATCTCGTTGTGAACCATACCACACATTACACTGCGCTGGTCATCGAGCAATGCGTCAATTGCAGCAACACCAAGACGGCTTGCAAGATACCTGTCGTATGCCGACGGAGAACCACCACGCTGGATGTGACCAAGAACAATAACTCTCATATCGAACTCCTCGCCGTACTTTGCCATGGCATTCCTGATGTCGTATGCGCCACCAGCATCGTCGCCCTCGGCAACAAGGATTATGCTCGAAGTCTTCTTTTCGGTCATGTACTTGACAAGTTTGTCGTGTACCTCATCGAGATAAGTCACTGTTTCCGGGATAAGTACATCCTCAGCTCCACAAGCAATACCGCTACGCAATGCGATAAAACCAGCATCACGACCCATTACCTCAACGAAGAACATTCTTTCGTGGCTGGCTGCAGTGTCGCGAATCTTGTCAACTGCCTCAACAACTGTATTCAATGCCGTGTCGTATCCGATTGTCATGTCGGTACCATAAAGGTCGTTGTCGATTGTTCCAGGAAGACCAACTACTGGGAACGGGAAATTTTCGGTGAATTCCCTTGCGCCCCTGAAGGTACCATCACCGCCGATAACTACAAGAGCATCAACTTCGTGCTTCTTGAGGTTGTCGTATGCAATCTGCTGACCTTCGCGAGTTCTAAACCTTTCGCTACGAGCTGTCTTGAGGATTGTTCCACCACGCTGAATTATATTGCCAACGCTTTTTGATTCCATCGGGATAAAATCATCTGCGATTAGACCTTCGTAACCCCTCATTACGCCCATAACTTCAAGACCTTCGTGCAAAGCCTTTCTAACAACGGCTCTGATTGCCGCATTCATTCCCGGAGCATCACCACCAGATGTAAGTACTGCTACTTTCTTTATATTTGCCATATCTATACTTTATTAAAAAACGATTGCAAATGTATGCTTTTTTTGATTTCCACAAAGAGAAAGTGAATATTTTTTTTGAACTTTTTTATGGAGATCGAAGGCTGACAGGCTAACGGGCTAACGGGCTTGCAGGCTGACAGACCGACTGGTCTTCTGTCTGACTGCTCAACTGCTCTTCCGTTCGACAGGTCTTCTGTTAACCTTTTAGCCAAAAAAAATCTTGCATCATCGTTGTCCGCGTTATTATTAGTTGTATATTTGCATTTGCAATTTTGCGCAGAATTTAAAAACATATTTTATGGATAACACCAAATTTACGAAACAATTTGTTGCCTTGACAATGGCTACATTGAGAGCCGATGGCATCATCGAGCAGGTTGAACTCGACACTATCAAGGAACAGGCTGCCGACTTGGAGCTTGACATGGTAGAAGTTGAAAAGTTTATCGCTGAGGAAAACAACCTCCAGCAGAATGTAAACATCGAAAACTACATCAAGGAAATCGGTGCTACCGTTGAAAACCTTGGTGACAAGCACTGCATCATGGACGGCTGTATCCTTGTTGCTTTGTCGGACAAGATTCTCAAGGAGTCGGAAATTAAAGTGCTTAAATTCGTATGCGAAGCCCTTGGTTTCTCGCTCGAACGCATGGTTCTCGACATTGCTATCATTGCACAGAACGACCGCAGCATAAAGATTGAAGGAAGCGACAGCAACTTCGACGAGGTTATTGAAGATGAGGATTACAAAAATTAAAAAGTTATTGGTATGAAAGCATATAATCAGAATAGTCAGATAATGCCATTGTTGATGAATTTCGTGGTTCCTACCGACATTATGGAGTATGTTCCAACCGAATTCTCATACGACGATGCAAATCAGGTAACATACGAAATGACAATCACCAGCACTCGCAGCCTTCGTCACCCGAGCACACACAAGGGTGGTGAATATGTAGGCGTTGATGCTAAGAACGAAATCGACGACACCAAGAACAATCGTCACATGTGGTTCTAATCGCGTGCGATGATTCTTATTTACACAAATAAGGAGGACACTCATCCTACCAATGTCATCAAGTACCTGAACGAGTGGAATGTCCCGGTATTCAGGCTCAACACCGAGTGTATTCTTACCGACTACGAGTTTGAATGGTGGTGCGATGACAGGAGGGTCGATTTCCTCATAAGAAACATAAAGAACGACCTGCAACTTTTCGGACATGAGATTACGGCGGTATGGGATCGTCGCGCCCTGGTTCCGTCGGAGTTGCCGGTGGTTAACGAACATGACGAGATAAACCGCCATAACCTCGACGAGGCTCGCGGTTTTCTCGCTTTTTTGCGCTACTACACAAAAGACATTTTTTCGATTGGTAGCATTGTCGAAGACCGTCCTGCCGACTCAAAGATGCTGCAGTTGCAGGTTGCGCGTTCGCTCGGAATGCCTACACCAGATACGAGCTTTGCAAATACAAAGGAAGCCGTACTCAAGTTTGCAAGAAACTACGAGTACATTTCGCTTAAGTCGATTGTCGATAGCGGACTTTTCCTCGGTGGCGACAAGGAATATGTGTTCTTTTCGCAGCGAATCAAAAGCAGCGACCTCGAAAGTCAGCCCGATGAGGCTTTTTCGCAGACGGTAAGTTTTGTCCAGAACTATATTGACAAGAAGTACGAACTGCGCATTACTGCCGTATGCGACGATGTGATTGCCTGCAAGATAGATTCGCAGTTGCAGTCGGAAACTACAGGAAAAATCGACTGGCGACAGGGCTATGAGCACGACCTGAAGCACGAAATTGTGGAAATTCCAGACTTTGTTTCGGATTTCTGCCGCAAGTTTTTGAAGCGGATGAAACTCAATTTCGGATGCTTCGACTTTATTGTCACCCCCGACGACAAATATGTTTTCCTCGAGTGCAATCCCAACGGGCAGTGGCTGTGGATTGAGATTGTGACGGAATATGACATTTCAAAGGTTATTGCCAAGAATCTGGCAAAGATGGAGCAATAAAAGAGAGGGTAATATCCATTTTTGTTTCTACAAGAACATCACATAGTATATAGGCATATATGTGATTCCATTTTCTTGTTCAACAGTGGCATTATTGCAAAATACTATGGCACTCTTTACTGAATAATCCTTGTTTTTAAGAAAACTACTCAGCGCACTATGCACATAATAATCTTTTCCCGACTTGATTTCGAGAGGCAATACCGAAAGACTGTCGTAGTCATCAATAAGGAAATCAACTTCTCCTTTTTGTTTGTTGTCGTAATAAAACAAATTAAAGCCATGTGCTTTCAGTTCCTGCGCCACAACAGATTCATATACTGTCCCAAGATTTATGCTACGCTCATCATTTAGGATTGCATTTATATTGTTTTTGTATAGAATTCCCGTAAGAATGCCAACATCGTTGAGATATAATTTCAACAAATTCTTGCTCATTGTCTCAACAAGCGGAAATACAGGTGTTGAGATTGCTTTTACATCAAGCGCAATTCCCGATGCAATAAGATAATCAAACTCATCTTGATAATCTTTGAAACGCTTACTTTCCATACCTTCTATATCACGCACGACAATACGCTTTTTCTTGTTTTCGAGCACAGAAGGAATCATGTCGTAGATACGACGAATCTTCAACCTGTTTTCCAAATCATATCTTGATGCATCCACACCATAATAATTATGAATCTGCTTCTGAATCTTGCGCACTGTAGCTATATTGGTATTGTCAACAAACGACTGCACTGCTTCTGGCAATCCTCCAACCAGCAAATATTTCTGAAACAAATCTAGCATTCGCTTGTGGAAATTGGGCTGTAAACCTTTTCTTGCAAGAAACATTTCTCTACAATGCGCAATGAAATCCTTTCCAACACCATTCGCCCACAGAAATTCCTCGAAATCCAACGGATACAAATGCTTTACATCAATGCTTCCCATCGGAATAGACAATGTATTGAAAAGCGTGATGCCCAATTCTGAACCACTTGCGATATATGTAAATCGATTGTCCTGATTAAGAAATTTTAGCAGTGTTAGCAGATGCGGATATGCCTGAATTTCATCAAGAAAAATCAAGGTATCTTCTTTCTGTCCTAACTTACTACCATACAGAGAACTCAATTGCAGATAAAAATCAGAAACGGAACGAACATCTTCAAAATAGTGGTCATTCAAACGGTCGTCAAGCATGTTTATTTCAATGAAATTCTTAAACATAGACTTTCCTATTTTGCGAATTATGAATGTCTTGCCAGTTTGCCTTGCCCCATCAACAATCAGAATCTTCTGCTCGTTTGATACAAAAAAATCCTTTATGTAATTCTCTATTTTTCGTTCTAACATTGTACAAATATTTTATTCGCCACAAAGATACATATTCTCAATGAATTAACAAAACAAAAACTGCGTTTTCCTATAAAATCACCATTCTAAAAACTGCGTTTTCCTATATTTTCAAGGTGTAAAAAACTGCGTTTTCCCATAAAAATCGCTCTCAAAAAACTGCATTTTCCTATTGTTGAGTATAACCTCGGAGAGGTTACATATATATAGAAAACAACGTTTTCGTTTTGGAGCGCTGGCGCATGTTTTTGTCTGGTTGGTGAGCCTGTCGAACCACAAAAACTATGACAGCGCATAATTCGCGGACAAATAAAAAGACAAAAAAAGGACGACATTTTCTGCCGTCCCTATGTAAAAATGTTAAAAATAGAATCCTTATCCCAGGAAGCTCAACAGCAGACCAGCTGCGATTGCCGAGCCTAATACGCCTGCAACATTCGGACCCATTGCGTGCATGAGGAGGAAGTTGCTCGGGTTTTCCTTCTGACCTACGGTCTGCGAAACGCGGGCTGCCATTGGCACTGCCGACAATTTGTATTATTGTTCGTCACTGTCTCTTAAGCACAAGATTTTCAAATCCGTATTCGTTTCCGCTTACAAAAGTTCCAGATAGTTTAAGAGAACCTTTTAATTTCACAAAATCTGAAACTTCGTAAGTCCATCCACCTCCTCCCAAAGAGCGATTGTGAATTACTGTGTCTTCAACAAATCCGTTTGATGTATATTTTGCATAGCATGTGTCAATGGTCGTGTGGTTTATCGTAAACACTATCTTGGTATTATCATGGCGATTTTCCTTTTTGTATATCTGCCAGTCTCCTTCATATTTCTTCTTTACTATTGTTAGTATTGCTGTATCTGTGTTCTCAATAGTATCTACGTGTTTGTATATAATCATTTTATTCATAGTATTTTCGTCATAGAAATTCAACCAACATTCCTTGGTGTAGAAACTTCTTCCATCTCCATTTTCACTGCTATCAGCATTGATAGTCCATGTTTTATCGCTCAATAGATTGCTGTTGATGTCGGCTATTACTTCATGATAATCCAAGTCATTTATCGATGTTGTAATCTTCAAATGACCATCCTTTACTATTTCTGAGTTAGATTCCATTATTGCCCATACTCCAAAATAGGTTAGTTTATCATGTTCTGTACGGCGACAATTAGGAAATATTACCAATGCGATTATTAATGATACGACTATTGTTGAAATGCGCTTTTTCATAGTATTTTAAATTATTAAGTTTTGGCAAAAGTAACAAATTATTTTTATCCTCCAAAATTAATATATTTTCTCCGTTTTAAATCTCGGTGCAAATACAGGATGACTGGATGTTTTAGCGTGTGACACAAAAAAAAATAGGGGCATCGAAATGTCCCTATTTTTTTATCGTCAAATTTCATTATCCTAGGAAGCTCAAGAGCAGACCTGCTGCGATTGCTGAGCCTAATACACCGGCAACATTCGGACCCATTGCGTGCATGAGCAAGAAGTTGCTTGGGTTTTCCTTCTGACCTACGGTCTGCGAAACGCGGGCTGCCATTGGCACTGCCGAAACGCCTGCCGATCCGATAAGCGGATTGATCTTTTCCTTGAGGAAGAGGTTCATGAACTTCGCCATCAATACGCCACCTGCAGTACTGAAGCTGAATGCAACAACACCGATGATAACGATTTCGATGGTCTTGAGAGTAAGGAACGAACCTGCTACTGCAGTTGCACCAACCGAAATTCCGAGGAATACGGTTACTATGTTCATAAGTTCGTTCTGTACGGTCTTGCTAAGTCTTTCGGTTACACCGCATTCCTTAAGCAAGTTTCCGAACATCAAGCAGCCGATAAGCGATGCTGCCGACGGAACTATAAGAACTGCAATCATGGTAATCACAATCGGGAAAACGATTTTTTCCTTCTTGCTTACATCCCTGAGCTGCTTCATTGTAATCTGGCGTTCCTTCTTTGTGGTGAGAGCCTTCATGATAGGCGGCTGAATTACAGGAATCAAAGCCATGTAGGAGTAGGCTGCGATTGCGATAGGACCTAGCAAATCCGGAGCAAGTTTCGAGGTCAGGAAGATAGCGGTAGGACCGTCGGCACCACCGATAATACCTATTGAACCAGCCTCGTTTGGTGCGAAACCTATTGCTACTGCGCAGAGGAAGGTAATGAAAATACCAAACTGTGCGGCAGCACCGAGCAAAAGGCTCTTCGGGTTTGCAATCAGCGGACCGAAATCGGTCATTGCACCTATACCTATAAATATTAAGCACGGGTAAAGACCTAACTTAACACCCATATAGATGATGTCAAGCATACCGCCTTCCTTCAGGATTGTGCCGTAGCTGTGGTAAGCTGGGCTATTCTCATCGAGGAAATTCGACCAAAGTTCGCTGTGGTACATTTCGGCACCAGGCAAGTTCGATAGCAACATACCGAAAGCAATAGGGAGGAGTAACAATGGTTCGTACTGCTTTGCTATTGCAAGGTAAATGAGCAGACAGCTTATGAGTAGCATTATGATGGCTTTCCAGTTTTCGCCCAGACCTGCAATACCGCTGGTCTTGCAGAACTTTACGATTTTGCCCCATGCGGAGTTGTCTTCTGCTTCGGCTATGGTTTCCTCTGTTTCGCCATTTTCTTCTATTTGTTTATTGTCGGTGCAGGTTGTTGCTGCAACCGAATCTGCACTCTGGGTTGCTCCCGTGGTTGCCGATACTTCTTCCTTTGCTATGCTGTCGTTGGTTTCAACAGCAAAGATCTTCGGAGAAGTCAGCATCGACAGTAGGAATACGAACCCGACAAGCAGACTTTTCTTTAAAATATCCATAATCATACTTTTTTAGGTTCGTTATTCGATTTCAACAAGTGCATCGCCGAGGGCAACAGTTCTGCCGACCTCAACATAAACAGCCTTTACAGTACCGTCCTTTTCTGCCATAATGTTGTTTTCCATCTTCATGGCTTCCATTACGAGCAGAGTGTCGCCACGCTTAACAGCCTGACCTGCCGATACCAAAATCTTAACTACATTGCCTGGCAATGGAGCCTTGATTGCTGATGCGGATGCTGCCGATGCAGGTGCTGCTGCCTTCTGAGCGGGAGCTGCGGCTGGCTTTGGAGTTGGCTTAGCAACCTTTGCTATCTGCGGTTCCTTTTCCTTTTCAATTTCTACTGTGTACGACTTGTCGTTGACCTTTACATTTGCAATGTTGTCGTTTACATCAACTTCTACAGCGTACTTTTTACCTTCTATTGTAAGATTGTACTTTTTCATTTCCTTAATTATTTAACCACGGGGAATAAACCTGTGAAACATTCTTGATTGTTAATACATTGGATTCTTTGTCGTGTTCGCCGCCGAAGTATAGGTGAAGAGCGACAGCGATTGCTGCATAGTCGGCATCGTCAGCCTTACCGCTAACTTTTGCTTCGGCAGCAGGCTTAGGTGCTTCCACCTTGGCTTCCTGCTTTTTGCCCTTCTTGGCTACAACGCCGAAGAGAGTCATGACTATCACGAAGAAAGCCATGATAAGCAAAACTATGCAGAAACATATTCCTACCAATGCCCAAGTGTCGTTCCAGCCCCAGTTTTCTGCGTTGACTGCTAATAACATATTACTCATGACAATATGGTTTATAGAGGAATATTATTATGTTTCTTGTTTGGACGGGTATCCTTCTTGGTTGCCAAAGCTGCAAGTGCGCGGATGATTCTGAAACGTGTGTTACGCGGTTCAATTACATCGTCAATGTATCCGTACTTGGCTGCCTGATAAGGATTTGCAAATGCTTCCTTGTATTCGGCTTCCTTTTCGGCTGCATATTTGGCTTTTTCTTCAGGATTTTCGATTTCCTTCATGCCCTTTGCGTAAAGAACTTCGATAGCACCCGATGCTCCCATAACAGCGATTTCTGCTGACGGCCAAGCGTAGTTGAAGTCGCCCTTCAACTGCTTCGAACTCATAACATCGTGAGCACCACCGTACGACTTGCGCAATGTAACGGTTACCTTCGGAACTGTAGCTTCGCCGTATGCGTACATCAGTTTAGCGCCGTTGGTGATGATTCCACCGTATTCCTGATTGCTACCTGGCATGAATCCTGGAACGTCAACCAATGTTACCAATGGAATATTGAAGCAGTCGCAGAACCTGATGAAACGAGCGCCCTTGCGCGACGATTCGATGTCGAGGCAACCTGCGAGGAACGACGGCTGGTTGGCAACAATACCTACCGACTGTCCGTTGAAACGGGCAAAACCAACAACGATGTTCTTTGCATAGTCCTTGTGAACTTCCTCGAACTCGCCATTATCGACGATGAGCTTTATGATGTCCTTAACATCGTAAGGCTTGTTGGGGTTGTCGGGAAGAATTGTATTCAATGCATCTTCCATTCTGTCGATCGGGTCGGTGCATTCAACGCGCGGAGTCTGCTCCTTGAAGTTCTGAGGCATATAAGAGATTAGTCTCTTCAAGGTGTTGATTGCGTCTTCTTCGTCGTGAGCTACGAAGTGAGCAACACCCGACTTAGATGCGTGAACCATTGCGCCGCCGAGGTCGTTTTCGGTGATAGTTTCACCGGTAACGGTCTTTGTTACCTTTGGACCAGTTACGAACATATAGCTATTCGATTCCGACATGATAATGTAGTCGGTGAGAGCTGGTGAGTAAACTGCTCCACCTGCGCAAGGACCGAGAATTGCCGACAACTGCGGAACAACGCCCGATGCTTCGATGTTGCGCTGGAAGATTTCAGCGTAGCCCGAAAGGCTAGTAACGCCTTCCTGGATACGAGCGCCACCGCTATCGTTCAAGCCGATGATAGGAACGCCGGCCTTCATTGCCATATCCATAACCTTGCAGATTTTCTTGGCGTTGGTTTCCGACAGCGAGCCACCCATTACGGTGAAGTCCTGCGAGAAAACATAAACCATTCTGCCGTCGATAGTTCCGTAGCCGGTAACGACACCGTCGCCGAGGTACGATTCCTTCTCGATGCCGAAGTTGTGGCATCTGTGGGTTACAAACATGTCGATTTCTTCGAAGCTGCCTTCGTCGAGGAGCATGTTGATTCTTTCGCGGGCAGTGTATTTGCCCTTCTTATGCTGTGATTCGATGCGCTTTTCGCCACCGCCCAGACGGGCTTCGGCACGCATGTCAACCAATTTTTTAATTTTTTCTTCTAAAGCCATCTTGTGATTATTTACTTGTTTTTGTTTTCGCACATTTCAGTAAGTACGCCGAAAGTTGACTTCGGGTGGAGGAAAGCGATGCTAAGGCCTTCGGCACCCTTGCGAGGAGCCTTGTCGATGAGACGCAGACCTGCGAGTTCTACTTCCGAGAGGCACTTTTCGATGCCGTTTACGCAGAAAGCGATGTGGTGTATGCCTTCGCCCCTGTTCTCGATGAACTTTGCAACAGTGCTGTCTTCTGCTGTCGGTTCAAGAAGTTCGATTTTTGTCTGTCCAACCTTGAAGAAAGCAGTCTTTACCTTCTGGTCTGCAACTTCTTCGATAGCATAGCACTTGAGACCCAATACACCTTCGTAGTATTTGCTAGTCTCTTCGATCGACTTAACGGCGATGCCAATGTGTTCAATATGAGATATATCCATTTTGTTAAAATTTTAAAAATTTTTGCGCAAATTTACGAAAGAATTTTGGGAAAAGAAATAAAAAGTTGGGGGATTTTTAGGTGAAAATATGTGTTATAAAACACAAGGGGATGAGAAGGAAAAATGAGAGGAGAAAATAATTATTGTTGTCCGCAAAACACCTATCAGGTCATTCCGTAAGACAAAGCGAACAGCATAAGGAACGTTGCTTGTGAGCCTGTCTGTACGGAATCTGTTCCACAACAATACGTTAGCAGATTACTTCGTGAGGTTGCAAGCAACGTTCCGGACAACCGATTTCACACTGCTCCCCGTTCCGTATCGCAGGTTCAATCTGGTTTTCGGAATGACAAGCCCTATAATCAGCATGCGTATATAAGAGTATGTCAACAACTGACCTATAACGTAAGCACATTTTTTTGCGGACAACAAAAGAAAACAATTTATTGTAAAATTAAAAATTATAAATTTTTTTAGTGCATTGAAGAAATTAGTACAAAATCTTTCATTCGGTTGAAGATTTTAATTATTTTTGCATTGACAAAAAGAATGAATTATGATTGAAAGAAGATTGGCAAATGTTATTTCAAGTTTGTTGACAAACCAAAAGGTTATGCTTGTATATGGAGCAAGACGAGTTGGTAAAACCGTATTAATCAGGCAGGTGTCGGAAAAGTATGCGGGAAAGACTTTGTTCCTGAACGGAGAAGATGCTTCTACGGAAGTAATGTTTCGGGAAAGAACTGCAGCGCACTATAGGCAATTGCTTAGCGGAGTTGACCTTTTAATAATTGATGAGGCACAAAATATTCCTGAAATTGGCAAAATATTGAAGCTGATAGTTGATGATGTTGAAAACATTCAGGTCATTGCATCTGGTTCTTCCTCATTTGATTTGCGAAATCAAACTGGCGAGCCATTGGTCGGAAGGTCATACACTTTCCACTTATCGCCATTGTCTGCTGAGGAATGGCTGACTCAAATTCCTGCCGCACAATTATATATGGATCTTGAAGAACGTCTTGTATATGGCAACTACCCTGAGCTTCTTTCTATTAAAAGTTTTGAGCAAAAGCAAATGTACTTAAGCGAGCTTGCGCAATCGTACCTGCTTAAAGATATTCTGACATTGGACGGCATAAAAAACTCAAGCAAAATGTATAATCTATTGCGCTTGGTTGCTTTTCAAATGGGGAGCGAAGTTTCGTATGACGAACTCGGCAAACATCTGTCGTTGAGTAGGAACACTGTGGAAAAATACCTTGATTTGTTAGCAAAAACTTTCGTAATCTATCGGCTTCCGGCGTATTCGCGTAATCCGCGCAAGGAGGTCAGTAAAGCTGGCAAATGGTATTTCTACGACAATGGCATTCGAAATGCTGTAATTGGAGATTTCCGTCCGCTTGCAATACGGCAGGATGTTGGGGCATTGTGGGAAAGTTATATGATATCGGAGCGTATGAAACTCAACGACAACAGACACGGCACTTCTATGTACTATTTCTGGCGAACATACAATGGACAGGAAGTTGACTTGATAGAAGAGCGCAACGGAGAATTGATGGCTTTTGAGTTCAAGTGGGGAGATAAAAAGCCGAAGTGTCCCAGTTCGTTCAAGTACAACTATCCCGATGTGCCATTTACATCAGTAAATAAATCCAACTTCATTGATTTTGTAACGAAATAATTATTAAATTTTTCATTGCATTGAATAAATTAGTACAAAAATCTTCAATCAGTTGAAGATTTTCATTATTTCGCATAGCTCACAAGTGTGATTACTTTGTGTACGAAAGATTATTGCTGGGGCTTTTTACGAGAATATCACTACATATCCTCCATCGACAGCAGTCTATATTCAATATCGTAGCCGTCAAGATTTGGCTTCAGCACTTCCGACTTGGACATTAGCGTCTCACCATTCAGTTTTCGGGGATTGCGTTTCACTTCGGCAATAATGGCTTTTTTGTCACAATTTTTAAATTGTCATTTTTATAATAGACTGTTTATTAAAGAAATAATGTAAAGTTAACTTAACCGTCATTAAGTTAATGGTGGTTAAATTAAATATAATGAGGTATTATATGTTCGAAATTTATCTTATGTTGTCCTTTCGGATTTGCAATCCGAAAGGCTTGAATATCAGCATTTGTAATGCGAAAACAGAACAGCATTAATCGGATTATAAATCCTTATATTCATGCTGTCTGGATTGCAAATCCAGACAACGGGTGTGCCGAAATTTACCTTATCACCCACTTTCCAGCACCAACAATTTGCTCTTTCGCTGTGCCTGGGTAAATTGTAGCTGATGCGCCTACTGGAACCGTAATGTCCAGTTCTGTTGCATTTATTTCAACGCAAATGTCGCCAAAATGTGTCGGTTTTGTTGCTTTTACCCAACTGACACCGTCTGCGGTTTGCGGGTCGATGAAGAAATGCTTGTATCCGGGCTGCGATTCGTCGGGACGGATGCCCGCCAAAGCTTGGTAGAACCAAGTTCCGATGCCGTTGTAGCAGTTGTGTACGCGGCTGCGCTCATGTCCCCACGATTCCCAAGTCGCTGTTGCTCCGTTGGCAATCATATATAGGTAGCCAGGATAGTCGGGCTGACGCAAGATGGTAGCCATCAGGTCGGTATGCTTGGTAGAAGTTGCCCATTCGGTGAAGATCGGCACACCGAACAATCCGACGGCAATGTGCGACTTGTATTTTCCGTACGAATCGGCTAAAAGTTGCTTGGTAACTTCTTGTGCCACATTGTTTTCGGTCGCAATGCCAGTCAGCAGTGCGTATGCATTGTCGAATGGTGTTCCGTTGGCGTAGCTGTGAGTTTCGTGGTGGTAAAATTGCTTGTGGATGGCGGAATTCAGCCGTTTGCGCTTGTCGGCGAACTTTTGTGCATCGTCGGGGCGACCAAGGAGGTTTGCCATCTTTACCATATCGGCAAGGCATTCGCTTATGAAGCAGTTGTTGGCGTGTATCACCGACTCGTCGCCCCTATCAACACCTTCGGGAGCAAGCCAGTCCCCGAGGAACCACATCCGCTTCTTGGTGTCGGGCCAAGGCAGCAGAAGTTCGTCCTTGCTGTGCTTCTCGACGAATCCGAGCCAAAGTTTCATCTTTTCGTAAAGTTTGTCAATCATGCAGCGGTCTCCATAATTAAGATAAGTCCTCCACGGAGCCTTTATTATGAATCCGCACCAATACGGACCGCCACCAGTTGGAAACGATGGTGCCACATAGGCCAGCGAGCCGTCGCTGTCGATTGACTCGCCCCAGGCTGTAAGCCAGTTGAAGTAGGTCGGAAGCACATCGTACATAGTCTGCAAGGTCATTGTCGAGGAATTGCCGTCGCCTCCGTAACCCATCCGCTCAAGATGCGGACAATCGACCATATAGCCGCTGAAAGTGAGGCATTGCAGAGTGTATTTTACAAGGTCGTGAACGGCATTCAATTTTTCGTCGGAGCAGGAGAAAGTTGCCGATTTGTCAACATCCAACGCGCTAATTTGCAACGCTTTGATTTCTTGTATTTCGGCATTGCTGATTTTTACATATCGGAATGCGTGATGATGGAATTTGTTGGAGAAACTTTCGCCCGATTTGCCGTTTGCAATGTAAATGTCGCTTTCTCCCTGACTTTCAAATTTTCCACCGGCAGGTATATAGTCGGTGTATTCCATTGTAACTTCCTGACCTTTTTGCAACTGACCGAACGAAATTTGCAGCCATCCCGTAATTGCCCGTCCAAAATCGATGACGACAGAGCCGTCAGTTTGCTTTTCGATAGATTTTGGCGTCAAAGTGTCGATAATGCGGTTGCCTTCGAAAAGTTGTGGCGAGGTGTGCATTCCTGTTACATTGCAGACGGTTGCGGCCTGCCATTGCGTTTGAAAGTTGGCATCTAATCGTTCTCCACCGAACTGAAGTGGTAACCACGAACCAGTGTAACTATATCCGCTTGGCGAAGCCTGCCAAGATGTGTCGGTTTGGGCTATGGTTTGGCATTTGCCGTCAGACAGCAGACAAATTTCTGCTTTTACCAACGGACCATCATTCTGCACTCCGAAAATATTGTTGCGATACCAGCCTTGTCCGATCCAAATTTTGATTTCGTTTACTCCGTTGCGTAGGTATGGGGTGATGTCGTAGGAGACAATCAGCGAGTGCTTGTCAAGTTGGGAGACGGCAGGTTGTAGGATTTTGTCGCCGACTTTTGTGCCGTTTACATAAAGTTCGTGGTATCCGAGCGAGTTTATGTGAGCGAGGACTTTTGCCTTGCTTTTTTGCAAATTCAAAGTGATGTTTTTCACGAGCATTGGTGTTGGCGCAAGTCCGTCTCCTTGTTTGCAACCAATGTATTGTCCATTCATTTCGCCGAGAATGCTGACAGCGAAGCGTTCAATTTTGCTCCATCCAGAACAAGTTCCTTTTTCGTCCCAAGTGCGTACACGCCAGTAGTATAGATGTCGTTCTTGCAAAGGATTGCCAGTGTATGCAACCATAATTTGTTCGTCCGACTCCATGCGACCGCTTTTCCAAATGTCGGCACGACCTTTGACGAGTGCGGTACTGTCGGAAGCGATTTGTATTTCGTAAGCTTTTTGCTTTTGGTTGTTATGAGTGAGCGTGTTCTTCCAACTGAAATGAGGAGTAGTGGTTTCGATGCCTAGAGGTGCTTGCAAACCTTCGCAGCGCAGATCGAAGACTTGTGCGAAAGCTGTTGCTGATAGCAGGCAGAGGGATAGTAATATGGGAAAAATGTTTTTCAATTTTGCTGAGTTTGAAAAATTGTTATGGATTTATAATTCTGTGGAGTCGTGGCGCGCCGCGACCCCACAGATTATAAATTGTCCATTGTTAATTATCAATTATTCATTTCCTTACCGCCTTTGGCGTCCAGCACTCAAAGAATCTTATCACCTTTTCCTTGTTGTAGCTTTTGCCTTCTTCGAGGAAGCCAGAATCCTGGGTGTGGATTACCTTGCCGTTCTCGTCGAGCACAACAAACACAGGAAAACCAAACCTTGCCGGATTTCCGAGCCTTTTCATCATTTTTGCAGATATTTCCTTTTGAGCTTCGTCCGACTGGCGGGGATTGTAGTTGACATGAATATACACAAAATTATCATTAACCAACTTGTTGATAGTGCTATCGTTGGTGATAAATTCTGCGAACCGCAGGCACCACGGGCACCAGTTGCCGCCAACCTGGCAAACTACGAATTTTCCTTCCGACTTTGCCTGTTTTACGGCCTTGTCGATTTGTGCCATCTGATTGATGGTTTCATCGTAAACTTTCTTTGGAGCGGTCTGTGCGATTGCCGCCAACGAGAAAACCGTCAATAACGCAATGAGTAAAATCTTTTTCATACCTATATAATATATGGTTGAGTTTTTTATTAAGCAAAGGTAATAAAATTTAATGAAAATGTGCCCCGAAATATATTTAATTCTGCAGCAGAAAGTTCTGTTGAAATATTTTTTTCAGAAACAATAAAAAAGTTTTTTGGTTAATTAAAAAAGTATTACTTTTGCAGTCCGTTTGGTCATCCAGCCTAAGGAACTTAATTTATTAATTTTAAAGAAAGATTTTTTAAAGTGAAAACATTGGTTTACAGAACAATATCGGCAAACAAGGAGACTGTTAACAAGCAGTGGTATGTTGTCGATGCTGAAGGCGAAATTCTTGGTCGCTTGGCTTCAAAAGTAGCCTACGTGCTGAGAGGAAAGCACAAACCCGAATACACACCTCACGTTGACTGCGGTGACAATGTCATCATCATCAATGCTGAAAAGGTTGTTCTTACAGGAAAGAAACTCACCGACAAGGAATACATCAGACACTCTGGTTATCCTGGTGGACAGAAGGTTGAAACTCCTGTTGAAATGCTCGAGAAGCATCCGGAACGCATCATTGAACACGCTATCAAGGGAATGTTGCCAAAGAACCGTCTCGGAAGCGAATTGTTCAGAAATTTGAAAGTTTACGTTGGTAGCGAGCACAAGCATGAAGCTCAGAACCCGACAAAGTTGGATTTAAACACAATTAAATAAGCATGGACGTATTTAATGCATTAGGTCGCAGAAAAGCTGCTGTCGCAAGAGTTTACCTTAGCGAAGGAAAAGGAAACATCACGGTTAACAACCGCAAAATGGAAGAATACTTCCCGATTATGCAGTACCAGTATATCGTAAAGCAACCGTTCTTGACATTGGACAAGATGGACTGCTACGATGTAAAGGCCAACATCGACGGAGGTGGTGTAAGAGGTCAGGCTGAAGCTTTGCGCCTTGGTATCTCAAGGGCATTGTTGAAGGTAGATCCGGAATACAGGGCTAGCTTGAAGCCTTGCGGTTTCCTCTCACGCGACTCGAGGGTTGTTGAAAGAAAGAAACCCGGACAGAAGAAGGCTCGTAAGAGATTCCAGTTCAGCAAGCGTTAGTATTTTATTTTCAGAGAATTATAAACAGAGTTTAGTATCTAAATCGTGGAGATGGTCCTTCGGGATTCTACTTCACGATTGTTACTACAGAATGTAAACTTAAATTTTTAAAAATGTCAAGATTAACATTTGATCAATTGTTAGAGGCTGGCGTACATTTCGGTCACCTCAGACGCAAATGGAATCCCGCAATGGCTCCTTACATCTTCATGGAGCGCAACGGTATCCACATCATCGACTTGCACAAGACAGCCGTAAAGGTTGACGAAGCTGCAGAAGCAATGAAGAACATTGTAAAGTCAGGTAGAAAAGTTTTGTTCGTAGCTACCAAGAAGCAGGCTAAGGACATCGTAGCAGAAGAAGTAACAAAGGTTGGAATGCCATTCGTTACTGAACGCTGGCCCGGTGGTATGCTTACCAACTTCCCGACTATCCGCAAGGCTGTTAAGAAGATGTCGTCAATCGACAAGATGATTAGCGACGGAACTTTCTCTTCGCTTTCAAAGCGTGAACAGCTCCAGATTAGCCGTCAGAGAGCAAAATTGGAAAAGAACCTCGGTTCTATCGCCGACCTTTCAAGACTTCCGGCAGCTCTTTTCGTAGTTGATATCCTCAAGGAAAAGATCGCAGTTCACGAAGCTCAGAGATTGGGTATTCCTGTATTCGCAATGGTTGATACCAATTCGGATCCTAAGAACGCTGATTTCCCAATTCCAGCAAACGACGACGCTTCAAAGTCAATTCAGCTTATCGTTGCTACTATGTGCCAGGCTATTAAAGAAGGTTTGGACGAAAGAGCAGTTGAAAAGGAAAACACTGCAAAGGAAGCTGGCGAAGAGACTGAAGAACAGGCTCCAGTAGAAAGAAAGAGACAGAGAAGAACTTCGGCTAAGAAGGAACACGTTGAAGAAGCTCCTGCTGAAACCGAAGAAAACTAGTATTAACGTTAAAACCGAAAGACAATGGCAAATATAAGTGCTGCTGACGTAAAGAAATTGAGAGATTTGACCGGTGCAGGTATGATGGACTGCAAGAAGGCTTTGACCGAAGCTGACGGTGATTTCGAAAAGGCAAAGGATCTTATCAGAGAAAGAGGTCTTGCTATCGCTAACAAGCGTGCTGACCGCGAAGCTACCGAAGGTGCTGTTCTCGCTGGTACTGCAAAGAACAATACCGTTGGTGTTGTTATCGCATTGAGCTGCGAAACCGACTTTGTTGCTAAGAACGACGATTTCGTAAACCTCGCAAAGGACATCCTTAAGGTTGCTTGTGACAATCTTCCAGCCGACCTTGAGGCTCTCAAGGCTTTGACAGTAAACGGAAAGACTATCGTTGACGCAGTTGCTGAAAGAAGCGGTGTTACTGGCGAAAAGATGGAACTTGCATACTACAACAAAATGGAAGCTCCTTACGTTGTTGAATACATCCACAATGGTAACAAGCTCGCTACAGTAATCGGTCTTAACAAGGTTGTTGACCGTCAGGTTGGCCGCAACGTTGCAATGCAGGTTACTGCTATGAATCCTGTCGCAGTTGACGAAGCTAGCGTTCCTCAGAAGGTTAAGGACGAAGAATTCTCGATTGCAATCAACAAGACCAAGCTCGAACTCAGCGCAAAGGCTGTTGACGCTGCTTTGAAGAAAGCTGGCATCAACCCGAACCTCGTTGACAGCGACGACCATATCGAAAGCAACATGGCAAAGGGATGGATAACTAAGGAACAAGCTGACGAAGCTCGCAAGATTAGAACCGAAGTTACCGAAGCAACTGTTGCTACTATGCCGGAAGCTAAGATAAATGCTATCGCAAACGGTCGTTTGCAGAAGTTCTTCAAGGAATCAACTCTTATGAACCAGGCTTACATCTCCGATTCAAAGGTTTCAATCGCTCAGTATTTGGAATCTGTTGAAAAGGGTCTCGTTGCAACTGGCTTCGTAAGATTCGGTTTGAAAAACTAACGATTTTCATAATTCTATCATTCAAAGGGCATTCGAAAGGATGCCTTTTGTTTTTTCCATACCGTCATTTCTCATGGCAAAGCGAACAGGCATAGGAACGAGCCTTGTGAGCCTGCCAGTGCGAAATCTCATTTATACAATACATTATGTAAAATGATTATCCGCAATCATCACATAACAATGAACCGAAGGAGATTTCGGATAGTTTGATTCACACAGCTCCCCGTTCCGTATCGCTGGTTCATCATAACTTCCGAAATGACGACTCTATAGTTCATTCCGCAAAGCTGAACGAACAGGCGCAGGAACGAGCCTTGTGAGTTCGCTTATGCGGTACCTTCAGCTCGGCGTAGCCAATCTCCTTTTTTGTGCATATTGCAGATAGTCATATTATGTAATTTTTAGTGACCATTAATTGAAATTTTGTCTTAAATTTGTCTCCAATAAATTTTCAATACAATGAAAAAATTCAGTCTAATAATTATTGCCGCTTCATTGATAGTGGCAGCTTGTGCAAATAGCGAAAGTAAAACAGAAAATCAAAGTGAAAATCAAAACGAAACAAAGGAAATGAAAACATTAGTAGCTTATTTTTCAGCATCGGGAGTGACAAGACAAGTAGCAACACAACTTGCGGAAGTTGCAAACGCCGACCTTTACGAAATTGTACCCGAACAACTTTATACTGACGCCGACCTCAACTGGAGGGATTCATTGTCGCGCTCGTCGGTGGAAATGAAGGACAAGACCTCGCGCCCTGCAATTAAGAAAACAGACCTCAAAATCGATGACTACGATACAATCTATGTAGGCTTCCCGATTTGGTGGTACACCTGCCCTACTATAATCAATACCTTTATGGAAGCATACGATTTCAGTGGCAAGACTGTAATTCCGTTTGCAACATCGGGTAGCAGCCCAATAGAACAGGCTTGCAGTGACTTGAAGTCTGCATATCCAAAGGCCAACTGGAAGGAAGGCCGTCTGCTCAACGATGCAAGCAAAGAAGACCTTGAAGAATGGGTAAAAAATTTGAAATAACTTTTTAATAAACAAGTTATGATAGCAATTGCAGATAGCGGTTCAACAAAGACATTGTGGCTTTTGTCGGATGGCAAAGGTCAGGAATACAGTTTCAAAACCATCGGTTTCAACCCTTATTTTGTCACTAAGGAAGAAGTTGAGCATTGCATCTCAGAAGCATTCCCCCCAAAAGTCAATGCAAAAGAAATTACAGATGTTTATTTTTATGGTTCAGGATGCTCAAACTGTGACAATTTTGCCCATCTGCAGGAAGCCTTGTCAACTTTTTTCAGCAAGGCATGCGTAAACATTTACTCCGATATGCTGGGAACTGCAAGGGCACTGCTTAAGCACGAGAAAGGTGTTGCGGCAATTTTAGGCACAGGCTCCAATTCGTGTTTCTACGATGGCACTGAGATAACAAAGTGCCCTGTTTCGCTTGGCTATATCCTTGGGGACGAAGGTAGTGGCGCGACAATCGGAAAAACTTTCATCAAACGCTACTTGGAAGGACGTTTCGATGCGGAGCTTACGAAGCAGATTTTTGATGAGACTGGTGAAACTGTGTCAACCGTGTTGAAGTCCGTTTACAAGGGCGAACATCCTAACCGTTACCTTGCTAACTTTACCAAGATTATCAGCAAGCACATCGAGCATCCGCAGATGCAGGAGCTTATGCGTCAGTCGTTTAGAGACTTCTTTGGCAACTACCTGCTTATTTATCCCGACTATCTGAAGTACAGGATTGGTTTTTGCGGAAGCATAGCCTACTATTTCAGCGGCATTTTGGTCGAAGAACTTGAAAAGTTAGGGTATTCCAGAGATAATGTGTTTATTATTAACGAGGTTACAACCGAGTTGCTGAAGTACCATTTAGGATAGCACGCCTTTCTGTCCTGTTTCCGAATCGTAGGCTTTGTTTCGGAAGTCGCGGGGCGAGCAGCCGAGGCGAATACGGACAAACTTTGAGAATGCGCTTATGCTTGAGAATTCGAAAGCATGAGCGATTTCTTTTATGGAACGGTCCGAGTAGTGCAGTTCGTGGGCAATAGCATCGGTAGCGTATTCGAGAATCCATGTCTGGGCGTTCTTGCCACTTAACGACTGTACTGCATGCGATAGATATTTGGGCGATACACACAGCATTTTGGCATAGTCGGCAACAGTTCGCGAGTGAATGCTTTCGGTCGAAAGCAAGTCGATGAACTTGCGGAAAACCAAGTCTTTCTGCTTGGCGATTACGGTGAGCACATTTGTATCGATATGCCTGTTTATGATTACACATATTTCATAAAAAACGGTTTCCATCAGCAGAAGCATGATTTCCTTGTAGTAGAAGTCGCGTGGCGAAGCAATTTTCTCGCGCACTATGGAAAAATAGTCAAGTGCAAGCTTCATTTCCTGCTTATTCATGTGGATAATCGGGTGCGTGCGCGTGTACATCATCAGAGGCCACAGACCGCGTCCAGACATTATCGTCTTTTCAAACTTCACATACGACAGAGCAAAGAACAATCCGTCGAAATCGTCGTCGAGAACAACGTCATCAATCGACAGGTTTGGCGGAAGTATTACAATGTCGTTCGCCATAGCGGTGTATGTCGTGCCGCCGAGCGAGAAACTTACTTGTCCTGCCGTGCATATTACAGCCGATACCATGGTTGTGCGTATGGTTCCTGCTAGAAAAATGTCACCGAAACTATCCTTTATCAGAATGTCGCCATCGTTGTAGTTAATGTTGCGTTCCATAATGCAAAGATATAAATTTATCACTAAAAGTTGTCCATTTTTCCTAATAATTTTTTCAGTCGGTTTATTATGTATTATTTCGCGCCGATTTTTAAAAGACGAATATGGATAATTTATCATTCAACAAAAGACTGGAAGAAAGCTTCCGCTTAAACTGGGGAAGGCCAGCACTTTCTAATTATCAAGGTATTACACTTACCTATTCGGATATAGCAAGACGCATATCAAAATTACATATAGCATTTGAGCAGTTCGGTCTGCAAACTGGCGACAAAGTTGCTTTCTGTTCACGCAGCCAAGCCAACTGGGGAGTCTGCATGTTGTCGGCACTTACCTACGGAGCCGTACCTGTTCCTATTCAGCACGAGTTCAAGCCAGTTGTCATCCAGCAACTTGTAAACCATTCGGAAGCTCGTGTGCTATTTGTTGACGATGCAGTATGGAAAGGCCTTGACATTGCCGAAATGACTGGTCTGTCGGTAGTTGTAAACATTTCCGACCTGAATTTCCTGTATGCTGCAAGCGACGAAATAATGCAGATACGCGAACATCTCAACGAATTGTACGGCAAGCGTTATCCCAAGCGTTTCGAGAAGGAAGACATTAAGTATTACGAAGATACACCCGACGAACTGGCAATCATCAACTACACTTCGGGAACTTCGGGACAATCGAAAGGCGTTATGATTCCCTACCGTGCCCTATCGAGCAATGTAGATTTTGCACATTACGACGCATTGCCACGCTTCGGACAGGGTTCGAAAGTTGTGTCGATGCTGCCGATGGCTCACATGTACGGATTTATGTTCGAATTCCTATTCCAGATGACAATGGGCGCACATGTTCATTTCATCACACGAATGCCAACGCCAAATCTCATAATGCAGGCTTTTGCCGATATCCGTCCCGACATTATCATTTCGGTGCCTCTGATAATCGAAAAAATATACAAGAACAAGCTGAAACCTATACTCGACAAAAACAAGCTTTTGTTCCGCATTCCTATTGTTGACCAGATGCTAGAGAAGAAAATTTGCACCGAACTGACCAACACATTCGGCAATGCATTCGAGGAAGTAATCATCGGTGGTGCTGCATTCAACAACGAGGTTGAACGCTTCTTCCGCAAGATAGGCTTCCGTTTCACCGTCGGTTACGGCATGACAGAGTGCGCACCTATAATATGTTATGCACATTGGAACAACACAAAACTTTTTTCGTGCGGCAAGGTGGTGCGGAACATGCAGTTGAGGATAGATTCTCCCGACCCAGAGAAGATTGCTGGCGAAGTTCAGGTGAAGGGAGCAAATGTATTCCTCGGCTATTACAAGAACGAAGAGGCTACTAAGCAAGTCTTTACCGACGACGGATGGTTCCGCACCGGTGATATGGGTGTTATCGACAGCGACGGTTATCTCTACTTGAAAGGCCGTTGCAAGTGCATGATTCTTGGTCCGTCGGGACAGAATATTTATCCAGAAGAACTTGAAAATGTTCTCAACAACCTATCTTATGTTACCGAATCGCTGGTAATAGACGACCACGGAGCTCTTACCGCACTTATCTATCCCGACTACCAGCAGGCAGAACATGACGGAATAAGTGGCGAAGCATTGGAAAGAATGATAAGGGACTGGCTGCCTTCGGTAAACAAGGAACTGCCATCGTACGCCTCGATACACAAGATAGAATTTATGCACGAGGACTTCGAACGCACGCCAAAACGAAGCATAAAAAGGTATTTGTACCAAAGATAATAAATCAGGTCAAGCGCGGGAACTACTTTCCGCGCTTGCGTTTTGCCTTCGCCTTCAATCCGCCAGAGTTAACCTTCTTGCGCTTGTCACTCCTTTCGTGGAATGCACCTCCAGAATTTTTCAACGACGGTGCTTTCAAGTATATCTTATGCGAAACGGTAGGCTTTTCCTCTTCAAGTAGCAATGAAGATACCTCTACTCCATCTGGGATTTCACATTCTGAAATATTTTCTCCTGCCACCGTGCGGACTTCGCTATACAGATTTTCCTCGTACGGAGCAACCAACAGCAAAGAAACACCATCCTTGTCGGCACGACCAGTACGACCTATCCTATGAATGTAGTCAATCGGATTTTCTGGAGGCGACATATTAATTACATGCGAAACCTCGGTAAAGTCAATGCCACGTGCAACAACATCAGTAGCAATCAATATGTTGTACTTACCTTCCTCAAAATTTTTCACTGCATTGAACCTGTAGTTCTGCGACTTGTTGGAATGTGTCACCCCTACCCTTTCCGGAAACTTTGCATCAAGCATATCGAACAGCCGATCTGCCTGCTTCTTGTTCTCGGCAAAAATCAGAACCTTTGGATATTCGTCAGCATCAGAAAGAATTTTGCTTAGGAAATTCACCTTTGTATTGAAGTTAGGCAACATATACACACGCTGCTCAATCTTTTCCACTGGCGTACAACGTCTTGTCACCTCGATTGTCTCTGGATTGCGGAAATGCTTCTGTATAAACGCACTAACCTCATCGGTCAAGGTTGACGAAAACATCATCGATTGGCGTTTCTGCGGCAACATCTCAAGAATCTGCTCCAACTGCGGACGGAAACCCAAATCCAGCATCTCGTCAACCTCATCGATCACAAGACGTTTCACCGAAGCAAAACGCAAAACACCTGTCACCGCTATATCATAAATTCTACCAGGAGTGCCAATAAGCACATCGCAGCCATCGGTATAAATATTATCCTTCTGTGTATTGATGTTCGCACCGCCATAAACACATTTTATTCTATAACTCTTGTATTTGGCAAGTTTTTCTGCTTCGTCACGAACCTGCACGGCAAGTTCTCGTGTAGGCACAAGCACAAGTACACGCGGATTCTTCTGCTCCGAAAACTCAAGTGCATTGAATATCGGCAGAAGGTATGCAAACGTCTTTCCCGTACCAGTCTGCGCCACACCAATCACATCGGCGCCAGATGAAATTCGTGGGAAACACTTCTCCTGAATGGGCGTAGGCTCAACAATATCAATGTCTTCTAAAGCATTTATCAGCTGTTTTGAAATCCGTAGTTCGTCAAAATTCATATTGGAAAATCTTTATCACAAAAATAATATCTTTTTGCAAAATAACACCAGACATCTTATAAATACATTGCCAGTTAAATGAAAAAAGACTACTTTTGCAAAAAAATACCGAATATGGTTTCTATCGCAAAAAGTTTCTACCACATATTTATCATCGCCATCCTAATCGCAATTGCACTCATCTTTTCCGGATGCGAGAAAATCAACCTTTCGGAAATCAGAACCGACTGCTACTACCTAGGACAATGCGAAAACGATACCTACATTGTGAAATTTGACACCGTAGCCAGCGACAAGGCAGACGGCAAGTGCTACAAGGTAGAGAATGAACCAGTTGCAAAGGAACAGCAGTTTTCAATTGAAGCTGGACATAAGAAATGCTCCGTCAAGTTAAATGATGCAGAAATTACTGTAAAAGTTATCCCATCAGCAATAAGCAGCGACAGCATAATCGGCGAATACACTACGGATAAGGAAATGCATAATTTTCGTCTGTACAAGTACGAATGCCCTGCCTACAAGGAATTTGAAGCCCAGTTTGAAAAGGAGAAATACAAAGTCACCGTAACAAAGGACATCGTTTACGGCAACGCCAAGGGCTTTTGGAGCTACAATCCCGAAAAGAAAGAGACTTTTGCAAAGACATACACAGACAAACTTGGCGAACTGCTGAAATACAACCTTTCACCACGCGACATCGACCTGAAAATGGACATCTACGTTCCGCAGGACGACACCAGCAAGTTGAGACCGCTCATAATGTTTATACACGGAGGAGCGTTTTTCAATGGAGACAAGGCATCGGAAGCTTACACGAAATGGAGTACGCACTTTGCCAAGATGGGTTTCGTCGTCGCCTCAATCAACTACCGCATGGGCTACTTGCCTAGTGCCGACCAGATTGACTGTGCAGGCTACCGCGCCGTGCAGGACGCAAACGCAGCAATGCGTTACCTTGTACACAATGCAGCAAAATACCGCATAAATACAGAATGGATTTTTGCAGGTGGAACAAGTGCAGGAGCAATCACCGCGCTTAATCTTGCCTTTATGCGCAACAAAAACAGACCGGAATCAACACGTGGAAGCCTATTCAAAAGCGACCTTGGCGACATTGAATCAGTTTCGCCACAATACAAAGAAAAATTTACCATAAAAGCTGTGGCTAACATGTGGGGCGCAGTGCACGACATCAATATGATCTCGAACGCCAAGACCTCTATAATCTCGTTCCACGGCGATGCCGACAACATTGTCCCCTACGGCTACGACCACCCGTTTAACGATGTGCTCGACCCGGTAAAAATTGCACTACGGAACGACAACAGCGCAGAGGCAAAGTCGGTTAAAAGCATATTCTCGTTGCCGCTTAACAAGGCTCTCACTAACAAGATGTACGGTTCGTCGCTAATTGACAAGATGGCAAAGGTAAAAGGCAACCGTAGCAAGCTATTCACCTACCCTGGCGGCGGTCATAGTCTGCATGTCGACAAGAACAACAATCTAGTGCCGTATTTCTATTTCATACAGGATTCGGTGACAGCATTTTTCGTAGAGGAGCTAATTCCCAAACCTATAAAAATTGAGCAAGACTCTAACAACAGACTTGTTTACAAACTAAATGGCGGAGAGATAAAGTCACTGTACTGGAAAGCAGAAAACGGCATAATCCTCAGCACCAGCGGACGGCAGGCTCAAATAATATTTCTGCCGGACGGAGGCAAAAAACGTATTATTGTGTCGGGAATCTATAAAAATGGCATAGGCTTTAAAACCGAGATTGTATTATAGCTTGGATTTTTGCAAAAAAGTTGCACAACCTAATTACAATAATATGTACCTTTGCGTCACGAACAAAAAATTGATATCGATATGAGAAAGACATTAGTATTATTGGCAAGCATAGCATTTGCATTAGCAATGCTCTCATCTTGCAACAGTGGAACAACGACAAATACCGAATCGGGCAGCAAGAGCAATGCCAAGACATTAACCGATGGACAGTGGAGCCTGGACTTCCTTGGCGACCATACCACCTACCAGTTCAACGACGACAAAACTGGGAAGTACATATCTTCCAACGAAGAAGATAGCTACGACTTCACTTACGACATTGTAGGCGATTCAATATTTATCAGCCAAGTCTCGGATGCTATCTTAGACTTAGGTCCAGACAAGTACGCATACAAGATTAGCGGCAACCAGCTGAACCTTAAGGGCGGCTACTTTGGTATGAGCGACATGACCTACAAATGGGAAAAACGCAAATAATAAAATTTTTAAAATTCAATAAGATGAAAAAAACATTAGTATTTTTGGCAAGTGCTTTATTTGTAGCACTTTTTGCAGCATCATGCAACAACAATTCAACACCGTCAGAAACAGACGGAATCGATGGACTTATCGAGGAAGCAGTATTTGAAGAAGGACCGGTTGAAGACAAGGCTCTTACCGATGGCATGTGGGTTGACAACGAAATAGGAAGCCCCTACATCTACATTTTCAACGAAGATGGAACTTGCCTACATATAAGACCTAATGTTATCGACGATGGAATAGACACCACCAAATGGAACTACACCATTGATGGAGAAACAATGAAGCTCGAATCAAAGGGAGAAGACTTCAGCGTGTCAAAAGAAGTTGGGTTCAAGATTAATGGCAACAAGCTTACAATAACTGAAGCAGGGTTCCCATCTTACTATGAATGGCAGGCAGCTAAATAAAAGATACAAACTATCAAACAAAAAAGCCTCGTTATGCGAGGCTTTTTTCATTAATACTATGATTATCCAATGTGTATAAATAATTTGAAAAAACAGAAAAAAAACGATACACGTTTAAAAATAAGCACTATATTTGCGATAGTTAAATTTTAAATTATTCAATAAAATGAAAAAGACATTAGTATTTTTGGCAAGTGCTTTATTCGTAGCACTTATGGCTGTTTCATGCAACGACAAGCCAGCAGAAGCAACCGAAGAAGATCAGAACGCAGAAGCAACAGTTGAAGAAGTTGCAGAAGAAGCTCCAGCAGCAGAAGCAGCAGCTCCAGCAACTAGCAATGTTGTTAATTTTGACGAATACCTCGACGAATACGAAAAGTTCGTAAAGAGCTATGAAGAATTCGTTGACAATGGTGGTATCGACAAGGCAAAGGAAGTAAAGACCAATGCAGAAGCTGCAAAGGCTAAGATTAAGGAAGACAATCTTAACGATGCTCAGTTGGCTCGTTTCAAAGCTTTGAACAAGAGAATGGAAGATGCTTCTGTAAAACTTGCTAAGAAAACTGCTGAAGGAACAAAGGACGCAGTAAACGCTGGCAAGGAAGCTGCAGGTAAATTAGGAATCGGCAAGAAGAACTAATAATTAAAAAAAGAGGCTTTTGCCTCTTTTTTTTTGCCTTATTTTAAGTAAAATCTAAATTTAAAACAAATGAAAAGAACATTATTAATTATTGCAAGTGCCTTATTTCTAACACTTATGGGCGCTTCTTGCTGCGATTGTGACTGTGGTGACAAAGGAAATGGAGAAAATTCGAACGCTACAACAGAAACGGTAAATGAAACTAAGGGTACGGATGCTGGCCAAAATGCAGAAGCACCAAAAACTCAGTCGCAAGAGAAAAATTTACTTATTAAAAGAGCAGACATCGATAAGGTAAATAAATTCATTGATGAAGGAAAATGTGACGATGCTGTAGCCATAATAAATAGCTGGACAGATAAAAGACCTGACGATGGTATAAAGCTTTTAAGAGACATCAATATTGGCGGTGCTTGCACCAAGGAAGTTGGTGATGCTATCAACGCACTGAATGCTAGCATAAATAAGTAAAACAATTCATTTTAGCAGATAATTAGCCACCGATAAGGTGGCTTTTTTGTTATGTCTCAAATTAGGCGATGCAAGAAAAACCGCGGCCAAGTAATATTGATTGAATACACAAAAAAAGTCGGAGTTTTAGCTCCGACTTCTTATTTCTGCATAATTATTACTTTATTCTGCCTTATATGTTTCTATATAATTCTGGATAGCCTGATTATTAACTGTGATGCTAAGTTCGAGAACAATGTACAGCATAACGCCCCTTTCATTGTAAACAATCTTCGATTTTGGCAGACCACCTTCCAGACGACCTTGAATCCTTACAGTATAATCACTAACAGCCGCATCGCTTTCTGTATATGCTGTATATTCCTGAGTTGGAATTTGCAAATAAACATAGTTCAAACGAACAGAATCTACTGCTGCTTCATACGACATTCCATTATAGAAAGCCACTTCCTTGTCGGCTGCAGTGCCGAGGAAACCAACTTGATCGGAGCGTGTACGTGGTGAAAGTTCAGGCGAATAAAGGTCTGCATCAACCTTGAACGATACCTTCTGTCCATTGTATTCGTGCAAAGCCACCTTTGAGAATCTAATACGACCTGCTACGGATGGCGAAGCTGTTATATTGGAATAGTATCTTGCCGGATTACAAATATCACTAACACCACCGCCAATAGCTTCTTCACGTTCTGTCCAATACCTTCCCGCATACATATCACTGACATTCCTGCATGATATTATCTTCGATTTGGTTCCTGGATTTCCAGCCTCATCAGTAGCTGTATAAGTTATCTTATAGTCTCCGGTCTTCTTTATTTCACCAATATGAGAAGCCACTTTCCTTTCGATTGGCAATACTGTTTCCAAATCTGAAGTAACTTCAATATTTTCAGAAGCACTTGCATTGTCTTCAACATAGCATCCCGGATCAACATACTTTGTATATAACAAAACCGTTGTGTCACCTTTTCTGTCAATGTTTACTCCGTCCTTTGCAAGGAAGTAGATTGAAGGTGCTATGGTATCCTTATGACAGTTTACGCACACAACAGATAATGTCGCCAGTATAGCGAGCACAATCATTGAACTAAGAACTCTTCTATTCATAATTTATGCAATTAAATCAAGCCGTAAAATTATTAACAATATTTTAATCCTCAAAATTTTTTGCTATTTTTTTAACAGCACTATTTTTTCATGTACATCAGAGCATTCTATCTTCAAGAAAAAGACGCCATCCGTACAACCAGACATATCCAGCATAATATTCTGATTATCAATAGACATTTCTTTCACAAGTTTTCCGCAGACATCATAAACACATGCTCTTGAACCAACATACTCCGAAGGAATTAAAACATTGGCAATTCCATCTGTTGGATTAGGATATACATCAATTCTAGGTGCTGAACTAATGACAGAATATTCACGTTCTCCGCTAAGACACAAGTTATCCAACATAATTTGACTTATATACAAGTCTGAATTTCTAGCATTCTTCGCGGTCAACCTAATCATCACGTTCTGTCCACGGAAATCGGCAAGCGAAACCGAAACAGTATCAAATTCGGCATAATCTTCGGGCACATAATACGAGTCGGAAAAACCATTCACCGTATATAATTCAGGACCACCTTTTGCCCATACACGATATGGGAAAGTTGCTCCACAATCGGTGCTAACTTCTACAAACAAAGAGTCTTTCATCGAATCCGAAACACGATTCTTATAGGCATATATGAAATTAATGAAAATTGAATCTACATCAGGCAAATCAGTCTGCGGTAAATATGCATAGTCAATATCCTTGTTCTTAGCATTCTTACTAAACCTATATGCCAACGCATGATGTTCTGAATTTTCGCCCCACGGAAGCATCTCCCAAGTCTTCAATCCGTTGGGATTGCCAATTACAACTCCATATTTTGAAAAGAAACCGCCTTCTTCAAAATCTATTGTATATGGGAACTCCGATTCGTAATACTTGTTGAACCTCAGCATGGCACTATTATTATAGGTATCATACTCGAGGCCATTGCTTCCCGAATAAACTACTGCATACAACTCGTTAAGTCCACTATGAACAGGCACATTCGGCAGTTCATATTCATAAGGCACTTCCGCCATATGAGAAACATCTTCAAACTCATGAGTTGCAATAAGACTGTCGCCCGAATAAACGCGAAGCGTTGTATGACCAGAATCGTAATCTCCACTATTGAACACTTGCGCATACACAGTTGGAACACTTTCGACACAAGTCACCGTATCGTAGTCAACAATGCCATCGCCATACGACATGCGAAGCTTCACACTTATGTCAAAATTATCGTTCTCAGGTGCCGATGCAGTGTATATATTTGACAAATAATTGTATGCAGCAAGCACATCAATCATACCCATGCCGTAGGTATTGTCCTCTCCCTCTTCGCCAAGGTCGATAGCCGAGTAATACAAAGCCTCCTTGAGTTCCATTGCCGATGCCATCGGGAAAGCCTCTGCCAGCAACAACAATGCTCCCGACACATGCGGACAAGCCATTGATGTACCCTGCAGTGCATTGTAACTATCTGTACCTACACACGAACGAACATTTACGCCCGGAGCCGAAACTTCAGGCTTTATCTTCAACGACGATTCCTCGTCAACACAAGGCGTTGGTCCTCGGCTCGAAAAATCCGCAGCCACACTGCTCGAATTTACAGCAGCTACCGACATTGGATTAACAATATTATATGCCAACATTGCAGGGTAGCCAGTTGTTGCATCATTTGGGCCTTCGTTGCCTGCCGAAAACGGCGAACAAATTCCAGCTGCTTCCAAAGTCTCAACAATCGAATTTTCAGGAAGCGAACAAGCACCAAACTCCTCAGCCATCTCGTAGTCGTAGCCCCACGAGTTGTTAATTACACGCGGAACATCGTTAGTTGTGTTTTCATCACCATCGGGATTGAGAACCCACTGATAAACCGAAAAGAACTGGCTTACCGTCAGCAGTTCCGACGAAGTGCTTGCAACGGGGTCGCAAGCTATCCACTTGGCATTAAATGCGATACCGATAGTATCGTGAGTCGATCTGTCAAGTCCCATTGTAGTTCCCGTAGTGTGAGTTCCGTGGCACGACGAAGCATTGTCGCGCGGAATATCGTGACGCATTCCGTACCAACACTGCGACTGCGGGAAATGATTACCAGCATAGTTGGTGCTTATGGCAGGATGTTCGGGATTTACACCAGTATCAATGCTAAGCATCAGCATATTGCGACCAGTATAACCCAAAGCCCACATTGCAGGTGCGTTTACAGCACGTACGCCCCACTCCACTCCGTTTACCGAACGCGGAGCATTTTCCTCAACCAAAGTAGTTCCGTCTTCAATCTTATAACGCGGAGCATTAAGGTCAATATATGTAACATTTTCAAACCCAGCAATCTGTCCAATAACATCACGACGAACTTTTGCATTCACAGCATTGACAATCCAATAACCATCCATCGACTCAACCACATTGGGATTTGCCTTCATCAACGGCTCAATATGCTTCATAAACTTTGCATACGACCTTTCGTAGTTGCGTTTCAACAATGCTGTTACACCCTTTACACGAGTATCGAAGTCGGCATGATACCTATCGAACTGCACAGCCAAGTCGGAAACCGATTCGGCGTTCTCGAAAAAGATGTTCACATCTAGATACTCCGTCTTTCCGTCCTTTATCGCATCCGACAAAGCTGGACTTACAACAAACTGAGCAAACGACAGCATCGATGCTAGAATCAAAATTACAAGTATAAATGATTTCTTCATAACCTATTATTTATCTTATTTTACAAAATTTCTACTTTAACAACCTCTTCATCAATCATTTCCATTAAGCGTACTTGACAAATTCTATTCACAAGGCTTTTGTCATACGGCACCGCAACCCTTATGTAATTATCGGTATAGCCAAACATCAAACCACCCTTCTTTGCCGACTCGAAAAGGACACTGCGCCCACTACCAAGATTCTTCTCCACAAACTCGCGGTGCTTGCGCTCGCAAATCGACTTGATGACATCGGCCCGCTCCTGCTTCTGCTTGGCCGTCACGCGCGGAGTAAACTTCAATGCCCTCGTGCCTTCCCTTTCGGAATACTGGAACTGATGAATAAATGAAATGTCGAGCGAGTTGACAAAGTCAACCGTCTTGTCAAACATTTCGGGCGATTCACCGTTCACGCCGACAATAAGGTCGATGCCGATGAATGCATCTGGAATAAGTTTCTTCACAAGTTCAATCTTGTGGCGATAAAGAGCAGTATCGTATCGGCGACCAATAAGTTTCAGCAGTTCATCGCATCCCGACTGCAACGGAATATGAAAATGCGGCATCATCTTCGGTTCCGAAGCCACAAACTCAATTATTTCGTCGGTAAGCAAATCTGGTTCAATGCTGCCAATACGGAAACGCTCGATACCATCAACTTTCACAAGAGTTTTCAGCAAGTCGCAGAAAGTCTCGCCAGTCGTCTTGCCAAAATCGCCAATGTTCACACCCGAAATTATGACTTCCTTCATTCCATCGGCAGCAAGCGACTTCACCTGCTCCACACACTCTGCAATCGATGGATTTCGACTGCGACCGCGAGCAAAAGGAATTGTACAATACGCACAAAAATAGTCGCAACCGTCCTGCACCTTCAGAAACGCCCTTGTACGGTCTCCCTTCGAAAAAGCAGGCACAAAGGTTTTCATTTCGTTGTGAGGCGTAGTGTTTACAAACACATCTTTTGTATCGGCATTGTCTATTATCCGCTCAATTTCGGCCTTGTTGTTCACGCCGAACACATATTTTACACCTGGAAGAGCAGCAACCTCATCGGGTTTTAGCTGCGCATAGCAACCTGTAACGATTATTACAGCATCGGGATTGAGCGAATGAGCTCGAGCCACTGCGTTTCGCCCCTTTCGGTTGGCGTTAGAGGTAACAGAACACGAATTCAGCACATAAAAGTCAGCTTTCTGCGAAAAAGGCACGACCTTGAAGCCTCGCTCTATGAAAAAGCGGGATATTGTCGATGTTTCGGCAAAATTGAGGCGGCAGCCAAGAGTACAGAAAGCAACGGTTTTCAAGGTATTTACGATTTTAGATTTACGATTTTTTGATTTGACAATGATTATGTTGTTTGAAATTGTTTATGGTTGTTTGATGTTGTTTTGAAATTGCCAAACATATAAACCATTTCAAACTTATAAACAACTTCAAACATAGAAACCAGAAACCTAGAAATCATTTTTCAATCTTTCAATATCATCTGCAATTCTTGCGTACAAGTCATCGCTTACATTTACCAACGGCAAACGAAGCACATTCTGTATTACGCCCATCTGTGCCAAGTAAGCCTTAACGCCAGCCGGATTGCCTTCGGCAAACATCAGACGAACAGTCGGCAGGAACTTGTAGTGCAACTTTCTTGCCGGTTCGAAATCGCCGTTGAGAGCAAGTTTCACCATCTGCGACAACTCGCGAGGGAATGCATTTGCAACAACCGAAATCACGCCCTTTACGCCAGCGGCCATAAGAGGAAGAGTAAGCCCGTCGTCGCCCGAAATCACAGTAAAACGCTCAGGCTTGTTCTCCACCACGCGCATAATCTGGTCAACCGAACCCGAAGCCTCCTTCACAGCAATTATGTTGTCGAAATCACGAGCAAGACGGCAAACGGTCTCAGGCGCAATATTCACGCCAGTACGTCCCGGAATGTTGTACAAAATCACAGGTACAGGCGACACTTCGGCAACATGCGCGAAATGTGCATACAAACCATTCTGCACTGGCTTGTTGTAGAATGGCGAAGCCGTTAGAAGTCCGTCTATTCCATTGAAATCGAAGTTACGAATGCTATCAAGCAAATCGACGGTATTGTTTCCACTCATTCCCACCATAATAGGCACACGACCTGCGATTTCCTTCTTTGCAAAGTCGATCACCCTACGACGTTCTTCGGCCGACAGGCAAGGTGTTTCGCCAGTTGTACCCATTACCAGCACATAGTCGACACCACCGTCAACCACATTGGCAAGCAAACGCGAAAATGCCACATAATCGACATTCCCATTAATATCAAAAGGCGTTACCAACGCCACTCCTGTTCCTACAAATTTACTCATATTTAATATTCTCCAAATAATGCATTACTTGTTTTACCAGTTCCTCAACGCTTGAATTTTCCTCATCGAGACTAATCATTACGTCAAGCAAATCTGAATTTTTCTCATTGTACAAACCGACCTTAAACCCTGCCTTCGAGCGCAGTTTTACGTATGACAAAGGAATCTTCTCTTCAATATCAAGGCAAAGCAGAATATCGAAGTCGGCATTGCAGAATTCAGCGATTGCCTCCTCGGACGGAAAACCCAGTCTGTCCAAATCCTTGTGGCAGAAAAACGAGAATTCCAGCGGTTGAATATGGAAATCCGACAGTTCTTCGCTATCCACATAGCCGAGAGCCTTTACGAGAGGAATAGTATTTTTGAGTTTGAAAAGCAACCGGCGTACAACCTCGAACTGAGCCTCGTCGGTGGCATCGTACAATATTCCAATCTTGTTTGCCAATTCCAAACCGCAGGCACGGACGCGCCTAGTCTCGCCCCCCCGAGCCTTCTGCAATCTGCGATTCGCCAATCTCGTCTTTATCGATTCAAACATAGGCACAAAGATAGAAATTTATTTTGGATTGACTGAATCAAACCTATTTTGTCAAATTTTGATACATTTTAAATAATTCTGCGACACATTTACTTTCTGTCATTGACTTTACATCAAAGCCATAAGCCTGCATTACAGCACGATCGTTGTCTTGATGTGCCTTACGCAACTCTGGTGGCATAGTTAGTTCATCATATAAGTCAGCCAATGAACTGTCCGGATATTTAGCCCGTGCATCAAGTATGGCTTGTGCGGTTTGTTCTATTTTTGTCTTCTGCACTTCTGTTGGCGTAGGCCATGGAAAATTGTTGTAAACTATTGTATTACTATAACTATAATCACTTTTTAATCTGCCGCAGACAGCTCGCATCCATGCCATGTGAACATTACTTGTAAGAATACCGAAATGATATAAAGTAGCATCCTGCATGCAGAAAAGTTTATCTCCTGGAATAATCTCGCGTGTTAAATATTCCATAGGTATATATTTCCTATTTTCAGAAGAAACCTTTGGCAATGCAATGTAATTGTTTTTGCACTCAAATGGAGCTCCAAATAAAGTTGGATCATTAGCAGCTTTCAAAGTACTTGTTCTATTACTAGACAATCTAAATTCTTTTACTTTCGCAATACGCTCCATGACCATGCTGCATTTTCTAATATTTGTTGGACTTGCCCCTTTCAACCAAAGACAATATCGCGGTTTTCTATCAATAAAATCTTTTCCCATCATAAATGGGCGAATAAACTCTGAAGCTAATGGTTCTTTTTTTACCAAATCATCTTTCTCTTCTATCGTGAGAATTAAATTTCCATCATCTATCGGCTGCCCTCCAAGACTGATTATCGGAACATCACATAGCGGTTTCATTCGTTTCTCAATAAATACATTTGGAGCATCTAAAAGATAACCATTTATATTTTTTGCTACTATCCGTTTTTCTTTAACATATATAACTTTTTCTCCATTATTCTTGGCAAATGAAAAACCAACGACTACACAATGTACATGCGCTTTTAAACTTGCTTCACTATCCCATCGAAATGTCCGCCACGCAAAATTAATCATTAAACCTTGCTCAAAAAGGGGCTTCCATAGATTGGTAACAGAACCTCCTTGAATAATAGAATTGGTAGAAACAAACGCAACTTTTGTGTCGGTTATTTTTATAACCTCTGAAGCCCTCTTATACCAACATGACACATAATCCAAATCTCCCACACCTAACCATTTATTTCCAAACACAAAAATTACATCATCCTTTTGTTGCTTATTCATCATTCTTGCTCCCACAAACGGCGGATTGCCCATGATATAATCGAATTCCACATGGTAAGTTTGCGGTTTTGGTGCAGTAGCGCGTATGCTAATTTCTTCGCTGTAGATGTCAACTTCACCGTATTTTACTACAGGTTCGGCAGTTTCTTTAACGAGAGATTCTGTTATAGGATAAATGTTCGACTTCTTGGCAATTACAACAGGATTGTGTTCGTTGGTTTCCCATTCAGTCCACGAAAGGCGTAACGCATTGCCTTCCTTAATGTTTGCATAACTTTTCAACGGAAGAAAATCAATGTCGTGCTGCACAATTTTCTCGGTTTCAGCAAGCATCTGCGACTCTGAAATCCAGAGCGCCGTTGTTGCTACCGTTACAGCAAAATCGTTGATTTCGATACCATAAAACTGATGTATGGAAACCTTTATCGGGTTAAGAAACTCGCCCATTATCATTTGTCCGTGATAACGCTCGCGAATTGCCTCATTTTCCAACCTACGCAACGACAAATATGTTTCAGTCAAGAAGTTACCGCTACCACACGCAGGGTCAAGGAATTTCAACGATGCCAACTTGTCCTGATACTGCAAAAGTTTCTTCTGCCTCTGCTTCTCAACTTTTTCTTCCAGAATAGCATCCAGTTCGCTCCGCAAATCATTGAGAAACAATGGGTCGATTACCTTATGTATGTTCTCGATAGAAGTGTAGTGCATACCTCCGCTACGGCGGGTATCGGGGTTCAAAGTCGATTCAAAAACTGCACCGAATATTGTCGGAGAAATCTCGCTCCAGTCAAAATCAAGGCTGGCATTCTGCAACAATATATGTTTCAGCTCATCTGTAAACTGCGGAATTTCAATTTCTCCTTCAAACAATCCACCATTGGTATATGGAAATGCTTTCAAATCGTCTTTCAGATATTTGCTACGCTTGTCCAATGGCGTATTCAGTACTTCGAACAAACGAATCAAGGCATTGCGTATATCGTCAGCTTCATAATGAACCAGATAATCGTGGAATTGGTCGCGTGTAAAAACTCCCGCATCTTCGGCGTACAGACAGAACACAAGACGAACACAGAGAATGTTTAGCCATCGCAATGTTTCTGGCGAGTTGTCTCCGTATTGCTTCAGCAAGGCATCATACATCACTCCAACAATTTCGCCGGCCATCATCGAGACTTCCATCTCACGAGTAAGATGTTCACTGCGGACATCAACTAGGAAACGTAAGCGATAATATTCCTTGCCAAGATTTTCGAGAAGAATCTGCTCGGGTTCACAATTCGGCTGTTCCATATCATAAACAAGGAACTCTGCAAAATTGCAAGTAACTACCCAACGCGGATGCTGCGAAAGCGGCATATTGGCAACATAGCGTTTTGCCTGCTGGAAAGGATTTAAAACAGAGCCGTCGCTCTGCACCGAGCCTTTACGCAAATCCTTACCTAATGATTTTTGCTCAATAAGCACCTTTGTCGCAGGAATATGCCCATCAATGAAATTGGTCTTGTCAACTTTAACCTGCTCCTCGTAACGGATAAACTCGCTCGGATTATCAACATCAAAGACCTCTGTCAAAAGTTCAGTCCAAAATAGTTGAGATTCTCCTTTCTCATAACCTTTACCTTTCCACCTCTGTGAAAAATCTGCAGCAGCTTTTGCCTGTTGTTTTTCGGTTTTCATCCTAGTCTTGTTGGTTTACTATTGTCAAATATCGACCACAAAGATACAATTTTATTTTAGATTTACGATTGACGATTTTAGATTGTTTGAGATGGCTTGAGGTTGTTTCAAATTGTTTCAACAGCATAACCTTAGAACGGTGAAGCCTTCAAACGCCGTAGGCATTCAAACCATGAAACTTGAAACGGCGTCAGCCACAGAACGGCGTACTTCGACTGCGCTCAGCACAAGTAGCCCTCAACGAAGTTAAACTCAGAAACGGCTTTAGCCACAGAAACATAGAAACGGGCGAAGCCCATCAAACGCCGCAGGCATTCAAACGGCGCAGCCATTCAAACCCTTGAACTTTGTCAATGCCTGAAATAGGTTGACCGTTTTTATTCACTAAAACAGTAAAATAAAAAAGGTCAACGATGGAAAAATTAACAGTAGAAGAAAGACAAAGAAGAAGCTTCAGCGAAAGCTTCAAACGAAAGAAAGTCCAGGA
>JAFZRE010000023.1 GCA_017620015.1 Bacteroidales bacterium
ACGAAATAAGTGCTGAAAGCATCTAAGCACGAAGTTCACCTCAAGATGAGGTCTCTATATAGGGTCGTCGAAGAATACGACGTCGATAGGCTGCAGGTGTATAGGCAGTAATGTCAAAGCCGAGCAGTACTAATTGCCCGAAAGCTTCCGCATTCTTGGAATCCTTCTATTCTTATGCCGGTCTCGATACGACAAAAAAATATTTTAGGTGGCTATGGCGGTGAGGAAACGCCCGATCCCATTCCGAACTCGGAAGCTAAGCTCACCAGCGCCGATGGTACTGCGTATTGTGGGAGAGTAGGTCGCCGCCGTCCTTCAAGGTCCCGACTATATGTCGGGATCTTTTTTTGTATATACACAAATAATTATTATCTTTGCACAAAATTTGATAATAAGGTTTAACATGAAAAATTTTGCAGTACTTATTTGTGCCTTCTTAATGTCGTTTGCTTTTGACTCAATGGCATTAAACGCACCAACACTATCGTCACCCAATGACGGTACAGTTTATACATCATCGGTAAAACCGACAGTATCATGGAATTCCGTATCCGGGGCGAATAAATACATATTGGATTGGGATATCGAATCTTCGTTTTCATCCCCAAGGTTCCGTACATATACAACGACATATACTTATGTTAATTTAACAGCATTGTCGTATGGGACAACATATTACTGGAGAGTCCGTGCTGTAAATGAAAGTGCAAATGATACATCAGACTATTCTGCTGTACGGAATTTTACAACTTGCTCAGCACCAACATTATCTTCTCCCAATGATGGTATAGTTTATACATCGATTGTAAGGCCGACAGTTTCTTGGAATACAATAACAGGCGTTGGAAGTTATATCCTTGAATGGGACACTGTATCTTCATTTTCATCACCAAAATCATTTACAACAACTTCAACATCTGTCAATATAAATGCATTGCGATACAACACAACGTATTATTGGCGAGTAAAGGCAACCAACAGCAACGACAGCGACACTTCCAACTATTCTGAAGTTAGGAATTTTACAACTTGCTCGGCTCCAATTTTGAGTTCTCCAAGTAATGGTATGGTTTATACGAGTATGGTCAGACCTTCTGTTTCTTGGAATTCAATAACCGGTGCAGGAAGTTATATCCTAGAGTGGGATACAGTGCCTTCGTTTTCATCAACGATGTTCCGCACATATACAACATCATCGACATCCATTTATATTAATGGATTGCTATACAGCACAAAGTACTATTGGCGCGTTAAGGCAACCAATACAAACGACAGCGACACATCCAGTTATTCCGAAGTGTGGAATTTCACAACAGCCGGAACAGTTACTTTAAGTTCACCAACCAACAATCCAAGTCCGACAGGCAGGTTTTATTCACGGCAGTATTTACGCTGGAATACATTACCAGGTTCTTCAGAATACATGATCCAGCTTGATACAACTTATGATTTCAGTTCAAGTGTATTGCGCAATATAAGTGTATCAACATCAAATACAAATACAGATTCATATTATGAAAAGTGTGTGTACGATTTATATTATGGAACAATGTACTATTGGAGAGTTTGTGCAATAAGTTCTGTCGATACAACCGACTGGTCTGAGACTTGGCAGTTCCATACGATGGATGATGTACTGCTGTTTTTCCCAAGTGATACTAGTGCAAATGGCACTTATTTTACGCGGCAAGAATTTCAATGGAAGAATTCATTAGGTTCTAAATCGTATATTCTTCAGTTAGATACAGTTCCGAGTTTTGATTCTGGATTGTTGCAGAGCATAGATGTTTCATCATCAACTACAAACACAGATACATACATATACAAGTATATTTCCGATATGCGTTATGGCACAATGTATTATTGGCGTGTATGTTCGGCAAATGCAGTCGATACATCTGGCTGGTCTGCTACATGGCGATTCCATACTACCGATTGGGTTGCGCTATATTATTTACCGAACGATACAAGTTCTACTGTTGGCTATTATACCCGCCAAGAACTGGAATGGCAGAATTCAAAAGGTTCTAAAGCGTATATTCTTCAGTTAGATACAGTTCCGAGTTTTGATTCCGGGTTGTTGCGCAGCATAGATGTTTCATCAACAACCACCAATACCGATACATACATATATAAATATGTTTCTGATATGCGTTATGGTACAATGTACTATTGGCGAGTTTGTGCTATAAACAATGCTGACACATCGGGCTGGTCTGCAACTTGGCAATTCCATACTGTCGATTGGGTTGTATTGGATTCTCCATCAAATAATAGTACAGGTTTGGCAGTATCTTCGCGTACATTGTATTGGAATAACTCCAGAGGCTCTTCATCGTACATAGTTCAGGTTGATACAACAACAAACTTTAATTCGGAATTATTGCGTAATGTAAGTGTTTCGTCATCAACGACAAGTACAGAAACATACAAGAGTACAAGCATAACGAATATGCTCTATGGAACAACTTATTATTGGCGAGTTTGTGCTATAAATGCCTCGGATACATCTGGTTGGTCGAATGTATGGCGTTTCACTACTGCTTACCAGCTTACTACTGCGCCTACGCTTGTAAGTCCCGCAAACGGCAGCAACGAAATACAGCCATCAGGTGTGGATTTGGTTTGGAATCCGTTGGACAATGTTACCGGCTACCGCTATCAGGTGTCAACTGATAATACTTTTGCAACAATATACCGTAGTGGAACCACCGCCAACACAACGGCAACCTGCTATCTAAATTATGGCACAACTTACTATTGGCGTGTTCAAGGCTACAACGCAAGCGGAAATTCGGTTTGGTCTCAGGTGTGGAGTTTCGATACTCAATCGTGCGAACTCACTGGCGAAACAACTGTCGAGGCTTGCGGCTCGTACTTGTGGCGTGATTCAACCTACACCGAATCGGGTGACTACGACTTTACCAAGCATCTGTCGAACGGTTGCGACAGCATAATAACCTTGCATCTGACAATCAACCAGTCGTCGGAGCGCGAATTCTCGCATACCGCCTGCGGCAACTACATTTGGAACGGCGTAACCTACGACGAAAGTGGCGACTATGTACAGAATATCACTGCTTCAAACGGTTGCGACAGCGTTGTTACACTGCATCTTACGATAAATTATCCGCTGACTGAGCTTGTCGAAGTCGAGGCCTGCAATTCATACGTATGGAATGGTACTACCTATACCGAGAGTGGTAATTATACGCGTACTTTTACCGCAGCAAACGGTTGTGATTCGGTTGTTACCTTGCAGTTAACAATAAATGAATCGCCGCGTCGAGAATTTTCAGCAGTTTCGTGCGGCAGCTATGTATGGAACAATCAAACATACACCCAATCTGGAAATTATGAGCAAACGATTTCATCCGACAGCGGTTGCGACAGCATTGTTACATTGCATCTTACAATCAATCAACCGCTGACTGAGCTTGTCGAAGTCACGTCCTGCGAATCCTACGAGTGGAACGGGGAAACATATACGGCAAGTGGCAACTATCAGCAAACATTCACTGCTGTCAATGGTTGCGATTCTGTAGTTACATTGCATTTGACAATAAATCATCCGACTACGGCAGAATTCGCGGTTTCCGCTTGCGACTCCTACGTATGGAATGGTGAAACTTATACCGAAAGTGGAATCTACACCCAGAATTTCACTATTGCAAGTGGTTGCGATTCTGTTGTAACCTTGCATTTGACAATCAATCACCCGCAGGCAGAGCATGTAGAAGCCGAGGCTTGCAATTTCTATGTATGGAACGGTGTGTCATATAACGAAAGTGGTGACTATGTTCAGACTTTGTCTGCTGCAACTGGCTGCGATTCGGTCGTTACGTTGCATCTTGTCATCAACGAACCGGTAACTTATGAGTTCGATACTTCTGTAAATGAAGCTTTCGTTTGGAATGGCGAAACATTTACCGAAACAGGTGATTACACTCAGACATTCACTGCTGCAAACGGCTGTGATTCAATCGTCACCTTGCATCTGAATGTTATTACAGGAATTTTAGAAGCAGAAATGCAGATAAACATTTTCCCAAACCCAGTAAACGACATCCTCAACATCACATCATCAGAGCAAATTTCTGAAATTGAAATTGTGAATGCTTTGGGACATGTTGTAAAGCGTCTGGAAGTGAACGCTGATAATGCTGTTTGCGATGTGGAAGATTTGACAAGCGGGGTGTATGTGGTACGTCTCCGCACCCTTCGACAAGCTCAGGGGGCGGTTTTACGAAAATTTGTAAAAGAATAGGATATGAAAAATACACAATAATGAAGGGCGGTTAATTCCGTCCTTTTTGTTATGAGATATATTGTATTTGTAAATTTGTTTCTATTTGTTCAATACCAGTCCGTAGGATACTAAATTTTCTTACCTTTGCATTATGAACTTAGAGAATATTTGCAAACAGACTGTATTTGTGGCTGAGAATGCTGCCGAAATCATCCGTAGCCACATCAATAGTGCCGACTATAAAATCGACGCCAAGGGAAAGAACGATTTCGTTACCGAAATTGATAAGAAAACCGAGAAATTCATCGTTGACGAACTGCAAAGGATATTGCCCGATGCTGGTTTCATCGCCGAGGAAAAGTCATCGTTGAAGGTCGGCGAGGTTTTCAACTGGATAGTTGACCCGATTGACGGAACTTCCAATTTCATACACGGGATTTATCCTTGTTCCGTCAGCATTGCCTTGAAGCAGAACGACGAAATTGTTGTCGGGGTGGTGTACGAAGTGGGGTTGAAGGAATGTTTCTATGCCTACAAGAACGGTGGCGCGTGGCTCAACGGCGAGAAAATTTCCGTTTCAAAGGTAAATTCCGTTTCTAATGCCTTTGTCGCAACCGGGTTTCCATACAACAGGTTCGAAATCATAAATCCGTACATTGATTTGCTGAAGCATTTTGTCACTAATGCACAGGGAGTTAGACGATTGGGTTCGGCTGCCGTGGATATGGCTTACGTTGCTGCGGGACGCTTCGATGCTTTCTACGAGTACGACCTGAAACCTTACGATGTGGCGGCTGGTATAATCATTTTGCAGGAGGCTGGCGGCAAGGTCTGCGACTTTTCTGGTGGCGACAACTATCTGTTCGGCGGCGAAATGGTTGCTACAAATTCGTTGATACACAAGGAATTTTCTTCCATAGTAACAAAATTTATGAATGGATGCAAGGGCTAAGATAGAGATTAGGCGCTTGCTTGCGGCGGCTGTCATTCCCACGTTCTTTATGGTCCTGTGCTGGATGATGTTCGCTGCCGAAAGACTGCTGGATGTAAGTTTCTCGCAGTACGGACTTATGCCGCGGGAAATTTCGCACTGGTTCGGTGTGTTCACAATGCCTTTTCTCCACGCTAGTCTTTCCCACATTTTCTCCAACACAGTGAGTTTCGTTGTGCTTGGAACTATGCTTTTTTACTTTTACCCCGAAAAGGCACTGCGTGTTTTCCTTATTTCGTACATTTTTACCGGAATATTGACGTGGATAATCGGTATCGGTGGTGTACACATCGGGGCAAGTGGAATGATATACGCCTTTGCCGCATACATATTTACGGTTGGTGCACGAAGCGGAAACATCCAGAATATGGCACTGTCGCTGATTGTTGTTTTCTTGTACGGCAGTATGGTGTGGGGACTGTATCCGCAGAACACTGGCATAAGTTGGGAAGGCCATCTGGCAGGGGCGGTTACGGGACTTGTATGCGCCTTTATCTATCCAATCAAAAAGGTTGTTCACGACTTTGACGATGAGGACGATGATGACTACGATACGACCTTCGAAGGTTCTGATATTGAGATAAAATACCATTATACATCAGGAAAGGAGAAAAATGAGTAACGCATTGCAGTGGAACGACTATTCATCGTACATCCGCAGGACTTTTGGCGAGCGGGTGCAGAAAATCTCTGTAAATGCGGGTTTTACATGTCCCAACCGCGACGGAAAGATTAGCACCGACGGCTGCATTTATTGCACCAACAAAAGTTTCAGTCCGTTTTATTGCAATTCCGATGATTCCATTGCCGTGCAGTTGCAGAAGGGAATAGATTTTTTCAGACCGAAGTACAGTGCACAGAAATATCTGGCTTATTTTCAGTCATATACTAATACGTATGTGCCAGACAGGAGCGAAAAACCTTCCCTTCGACCCTTCGACAGGCTTACTTCGACAAGCTCAGCATGCCGCAGGGAGCGAAGCTCAGGGGGCGGTTTGGATATCCTTCGCAAAAAATTTGACGAAGCCCTCTCCGTTGATGGAGTGATTGGCCTTGTTGTTTCTACCCGTCCCGATTGTATTGACGATGAGATACTTAGACTTTTTGCCGACTATGCTGCAAGCAATTACGTCGAAATCGAATATGGACTTGAATCGACAAAAAATTCTACTTTGGAATTTATAAATCGCGGACATACCTACGAGCAGGCGGTCGAGGCAGTTGATTTGACTTACAAATATGGCATAATGTGCGGACTTCATCTTATAATCGGTTTGCCTTACGAAACCGAAGATGACTTTTATGCTCACGCCGAAAAAATTTCCCATTTGCCAATCTCTACTCTGAAACTCCATCAGATGCAAGTACTTAGGGGTACTCGTTTGGAAAAGTTGTATGCCGAAAATCCAAGTATGCTTGCCGATATGTCGCTGGAAAATTATGTGCGCATAGTTTCCAATTTTATTGATATTCTTAATCCCGAAATAATTGTAGAACGCCTGACCAGCGAATCTCCACGCGATATGCTTTTGTATCCCGATTTTGGGGGACGAAAAAATTTCGAGGTGGTGCATATCGTGGATGCCTATATGAAAAGGAACGGGATGTATCAGGGAAGGAATTATAAAGGCTAACAGTCTGTCAGAAGACCAGTCAATCGGAAGACCAGTCTATCAGAAGGCCAGTCAATCAGAAGACCTGTCAATCAGAAGACCTGTCTATCAGAAGACCAGTCAATCGGAAGACCTGTCTATCAGAAGGCCAGTCAATCAGAAGACCTGTCTGTCGGTCAGTCTGTCTGTACGCCTGTCGGTCTGTCAGACTGTTCGACAGTTAGACTTTTCCCATTGTTTTGAATAGAAATAATTATTACCTTTGGCAAAAAAATAAGAGATGAAAAAATTAGCTTTTATAATTATCCTAATCGCTTCATTTATAGTGGTTTCTTGCCGTGTGAGAAATTCTTGTGAGATTAATCATACAGGAAGTATCGCCGTAATAAATAATTATGGTGAGACTGTGGAGCTTCGCATCAACAACGAGAAAATTGGCGAAATAGAAAATGGAAACGTTATGAAATCCGACAGGGTGGTTGGTAAATATGATGTAAACGTCGTAAAGTTTCCAAATGTCTGGGACACAACTATAAATGTAGTTGAGTGTGAGATTATTGAATATACAATAAAGTAGTCGGCAGATGGAGAATCTGTCAGTATATTCGGCTTCGGCAGGTTCTGGAAAGACCTTTACGATAGCATACGAATACATTTCGATGATGTTGGAGGCGGAAAACAATGCTGCTTTCCGCAATATTCTTGCCGTTACTTTTACAAATAAGGCTTGCGACGAGATGAAGTCGCGAATAGTGTTGAACTTGTTCCAGATTTCAAATGTTGACAAGGCTCCGGATGACCTCAAGAAGAAAACAAAAGGTATCATCGACAAGATAAAGGAGAGAACAGGGCTTGACGAGGCTACCATAATCAGGCGTTCTCGGAATTTCTTCACTCAGATTATACACGACTATTCATTTTTCTCGGTACATACAATCGATAGCTTTTTCCAGAAAATCGTCAGAAACCTGACCTATGAACTTGATATGCAGCAGAATTACGAGTTGGAACTGAATACCGGACTTGTGATTTCGCAGCTTGTGGATGATATTATGCTTATGGCGGAGACTGATGACGAACTGAACAAGTACATATCGTCGATGATTGAGGATAATATTGAAGCCGACAAAAAATGGATTCCGAAGGAAGCGATAGAAAATTTCATATTGCAGGCGGTTAAGGCGGATTATAAGGGATGTGACTTTGATATTGATGCATATGAGGCTAAAATTGACGGTATTATCAAGGATTTCTGTGCCGAGTTAAAGAGAAGTATTGACGGAATTACAGCTATAATAGAAAAAAATAGCCTGAGTGACAGCGATTTTTCACATGCTAGCGGTGGCATTTACAACAATTACAAGAGTTTCGCCGATTTCGATTATAGAAAACCATTATGCTTGGATACCCTTCTTGATAAATTTTCCGCCGTCAAATTCTTACAGGATAATTGGTTTAAGAAAGATTCAAAAAATAAAGGTCTTGTCAGTGTGTTTAAGCCATTTACAGATGCAATAAGTAAACTCGACTCGGATAGCGATTCTAAATACAAGAAGTTCTGTACGGCATATATGCTAAAGAAGAACCTGAATCTGGTTCGTTTGTATGCCAAGGCAACCGAAATTTTGCACGAAAACCTTGGACGCGATTCCGTGTTCCTGCTTTCGGATGTGCCGTCGTTGCTGTCGAAGATAATCAGAAGCTGTGACGATGGAAGTGGCGATGTGTCGGTGATGCCATTCGTATTTGAAAGCATCGGCACAAAGTATGACAATTTTATGATAGACGAGTTCCAGGATACAGGTGACAAGCAGTGGGATATTTTCCAGACCATGTTGCACGATGCCTTGTCGCAGGGACACGACAGCATTCTGGTCGGCGACATCAAGCAGTCGATTTACTCGTGGCGTGGTGGTGACTGGCGTATCCTTTCGCGTCTTGTAAACAAGGATAGCACCGAGTTGCTTTCAGATTACTGCGGATTGAAGAATCTTGCTGATAACCATAGGACAGCACGAAATATTGTTGAATTCAACAATGATTTTTTCTATCATGAATACACTAACAACAAAAGCTTGTTTGGCGATGAAAAAATAGACCCGCAGTTCTTGTCGCTATATAATGATGTATGGCAAGGTGTAACAAAGGATGACAATTCAGAAATAAAGGTAAGGCTTTATAATGGTCCCCATGGTGTCTCTGATGAACTGACGATGACGCGTGTGTTCAAGGATATGGTTTCTGAAATTGAGGCCTTGCAGTTGGAACACAACGTACCGCCGAGCAAAATAATGATACTTGTCCGTAAGAAGAACGAGGCAAGCTTTGTGGCAAATAGTTTTCTTGCTATTGCCGAATCCGATAGGAAACCGGGTGTGCGCTACGATGTAGTTTCCGATGAAGCCTTATATATAGCTACAAACCGTGCTGTCAAGATTATTCTGGCATATATGCGCTATATTCTTAGCAGCACTAGCAAGAATTATAAAAATAGCGGTGACGACAAGGAAAATGTCAACTATAATATTTTGCTTGTCGAGGCGGCATACCTTTATTATTTGGAGAAGAACAGTCTCGAGGTTTGTTCCTGTTTCAACAAGGAAGAGATGGTGCAGGCGTTCTTGGAGGATTTGAATCCTGATAGCGAAACATTGGATAAACATGATTGTGGAACCATGAAATTTTTGTCGGAGAAGCAGGCTTTCGATATTGTTGAATATATGATCGGTAAGCTTAAGCTAAACGAAAACGGCAAAAACGTACCTTTTTTGATTGCATTTAGGAATGTTGTCCATAACTTTTCTGAAAAGTCAACCGATTTGCAGGCATTCATTGATTATTGGGACGAGCGAGGCGATGAGGAGACATTGAAGATTCCCGAGAGCCAGAATGCGATGAAAATCATAACAATACACAAATCGAAAGGACTTGAGGCCGATTACATCTTCATACCGTTCTGCAACTGGGAGTTTGTTGGTAGTGGAGGCGTTGGCGTTGATTATTTGTTTGTGGATGAGCCTATTGAAGGGAAATTGTCTAAAGATGGAGAAAGGATAAAGATTCCTGTTGCCAGCAAAAAGATTTTGGAAAAGACTGATATGGCAGCTGAATATCAAGCAAATAACTACCGCAAGGCTATCGAGTCGTACAATCTGCTATATGTGGCATTCACAAGGGCTAAATATGGTCTTTATGTTTCGGCATACGATAAGGTTGAGGGCGATAATGTCGACAAGAAACCTAATATTTCTCAGGTTTCACATTTGCTTGTCGACTATTTTGGAAAAGAAAGTTTGACCAGTGATATTGTTGTTCCTCCCAAAAGTGAACCATTAAGGAAAAGGGGATCCGGTTGGGTAGAGACAATTGTCAAGGCTGGTGACGATTCCATAAGTGTTAGAATATTTACAAAAGGCAGGCTGTCTGGTGAAGAGAAAAGAGATGCTTCAAATGGCGATTTTATAACCGACTATCCAGTATGCGACGAGCCGCAGATAAGCATTGTCCACCACCTGCGCGATGATGTTGACGGAGATTGGTCGGCACGAATTAGGGGAACGAAGTATCATGCAATTTTCGAGCAGATAATTACCGCAGATGATGTGGAGCCTGCTGTCGCAATAATGTACAACAACGGGGAGATTGACAAGGATACATACGAAAGCCTTGTTCGTGAATTTAGTACGGCCTTGTCGTGCGAGACTATGCGCAAGTGGTTCGACGGTAGTTGCAAGGTGTATAACGAGTTTACAATTATCGATCCGATGGCTAAAAAGGATGACGACAAACTGAAACGTCCCGACAGGGTTATGGTTTTCCCCGACGAGGTTGTTATTCTTGACTATAAGTTCGGCACAGAAAAGCACGACAAGAAATATGCGGAGCAAGTTCTTCGATATAAAGAACTTATCTCTCAAATGAAGCCGTTCGAGGGGAAGAATATTTCTGCTTATATTTGGTATTATTTTAAGAATGAATTGGTAAAAGTTGATTCCACTGAGGCTATTACCACTATAAATTTGAGTTGATATGAAGAAACTTATAAGGTTTTTGGTTCGTAAAATACCGCGTCCTATACTGATAAGGTTTTCGGGGCTGTTTTCGATTCTCGTAAGGCCGTTTTATATAGGTAACAATGTTACTTGTCCTGTTTGTGGAAAATCGTTCCGCAAGTTTTTGCCATACGGCAAGAGCGGTAGTGACAACCGCTTGTGTCCCAAATGCTTGTCGCTCGAAAGACATAGGCTTATGTGGTTGTACTGGACTGAATATTCCGATTTCTTTACAACTAGGAAATCCGTGCTTCACATTGCTCCGGAGCAACCTTTCATAAAGAGGTTTAAAAAGGCTGAGAATCTGGAATACACCACCGCCGACCTTGTGTCTCCAATTGCCGACTTGCATTTCGACATTATGCAGATACCTTTGAAGGACGAATCTTACGACTATGTCATCTGCAATCATGTCCTCGAACACGTACCAAACGACATAACCGCTATGAAGGAGATTTTCCGCGTGCTGAAAAGCGGAGGAACTGCCATTTTGCAGGTACCTATAAATACCGATTTCAAGGAGACTTACGAGGATGCAAGTATTACCGACCCGTTGGAACGAGAAAAGCACTTCGGTCAGTACGACCATGTTCGCTGGCATGGTTTGGATTATCCAGACAGACTTAGGTCGGTAGGCTTCGAGGTCGAGGAATTTGACATTAAGGAAAAGTTGCCAGCCGAAAAAATTGAACGCTATCGTCTTGACAAAAAGGAAATTCTCTATGTGGCGCGAAAAAAATAATTGATTTTTTTGCTGCAGTTTCGAAAATTTATTTTAAATTTGCCTCGTTAAAGTATTATTATTGACATTAAAAAAAGAAAGGAAGAACGCCTATAAGATACATTTTTATCCTTAACTTATTGTAAGACAGAAATATGACATACGACAAGTTTTCGGATCAGATGCTGATTGACGCATTTGTTTCAGGGGATAAAAAGTGCATCGAGGTTCTTATCGAGAGGTATAAGGGCAAAGTTTATTCTTATATACTTTTAAATGTCAAGAATCCCACCGTTGCAGACGATATATTTCAGGACACATTTTTGAAAGTGATGTCTTCGTTGCGTTCGCGTTCCTATTCCGAGGAAGGCAAGTTCCTGCCTTGGGTGATGCGTATTGCTCACAATCTTGTAATCGACTATTTCAGGAACGACAAGAATAATGGCATGACATCAAGCGATGAAAACGAATATGTGTTGAATTCATCCTCGCTTACCGATTCCACTATTGAGGACAAGATTGTTGACGAGCAGATTCTTACCGATGTCAAGAAGTTGCTCGAATACTTGCCGCCAGAGCAGAAAGAAGTGATAATGCTGAGGCATTACGGTGGAATGAGTTTCAAGGAGATTGCTGATGTCACCAACGTAAGCATCAACACTGCGTTAGGTCGTATGCGCTATGCAATCATGAACCTTCGCCGGATTGTTGACGAGAAGAAGATAATTCTTACCAGGTAGAATATACTCCACACTCAATATCTTCATAAGCATCCGTCGTGAGACGGATGTTTTTTTGTGGATATTTATAAATTTTAAAAATCCTAAATCCTAAATCGTAATTCGTAAATTTATTTGTATATTTGCGACTTACAAAACAAAACGTATATGAACTTTTTGCGAAAATTCTTTTTGTTGGCTACTGCAATGTTCGCATTCTCAATGCTTTTTGCGCAGATGGCCGAACCTGTTAAGTGGAAATTCTCAACCGAGAAGATTTCCGACAAGGAATTCAATCTTGTAATGACGGCAACAATCGAGGACAAATGGCACCTCTATTCACAGCATTTTGATGCGGGTGGACCTATGCCTCTCGAAATAAAGTTCGACAAGTCGGGCAAGTACAAACTGGTAGGCGCAACTACCGAATCACCTGCTCCAACTGCCGAATACGACGATGTATTCATGGTAAATGTCAAGTATTTTACCAAGAAGGCTACTTTCAAGCAGAAAATCGAGGTGACTGCTGATGCTTCTTTTTCGGTGACAGCATCTTTGTCTGGCCAGGCTTGCTTCGAAGATGGTCAGTGTCTGCCGGTGAATGCCGATGCAAAGTTCAACATCGACTTGCCAAAGAAGGAAACTGCCGAAACAGAAAAGATTGCTGATGCTAAAACCGAAACCGACAACAAGGAACAAGAAACTATTGATGCTGTTGTTGCAGAGGAAGAAACCACTACCGACTCCGCTGAAGTAGTTGCAGAACCAGTACAGTCGGACAAGGGCGGAACTCCACGCATAGTTTCGCAGAACGAGTTTGTTGAAGAACCCGATGAAGACGGTTCGTTGTGGTCGTTCTTCTTCCTTTCGTTGCTGTTCGGTATTCTGGGTATTCTCACACCTTGCGTGTTCCCGATGATTCCTATGACCATCAGTTTCTTTATGCAGGGAGATTCGAGCAAGTTCAACTCGATACTCAAGGCTTTGATTTTTGGTATTTCAATAACCATACTTTACACGCTTATTGGTGTTATTGTCTCGCTTACAAATGCTGGTGCAGGACTAACTACCGTACTTAGTACACACTGGATTCCAAACCTTATCTTCTTCATTTTGTTTGTTGCGTTTGCTGCATCTTTGTTCGGTCTGTTCGAGATTATTCTCCCGACTTCGCTGGCAAACAAGAGCGACAAGCAGGTCGATAAGGGCGGAATTTTTGCATCGTTCTTCTTGGCTCTCACAACGGTTATCGTAAGTTTCAGCTGCACAGGGCCTATAGTTGGTGCTTTGCTGGTTAAGGCTGCTGGCGGAAACGTACTCGAGCCGACAATCGGTATGCTTGGCTTTGGACTTGGCTTTGCATTGCCGTTCACAATCTTGGCAATAGCACCGAACTGGCTCAAGAAGTTGCCGAAGTCGGGCGGATGGATGAACTCGGTGAAGGTTGTAATGGGCTTCTGCCTGTTGGCATTCTCGCTCAAGTACTTCTCAAACATCGACCAGAACTACCACCTCGACATTATGAGCCGCGAACTTTACATTGCTATATGGATTGTAATCAGTGTTTTGTGCGGACTTTACCTGCTTGGCAAGATTCGTTTCAAAATGGACAGCGAGGTTAAGACTGTCGGTTTCTTCCGTATGATTCTGGCATCGGCGTTCTTTGTGTTCGCACTTTATCTGTTCCCAGGAATGTTCGGTGCTAACCTCTCGTCGGTATCGGGCTTGCTTCCGCCAATGACTACGCAGAACTTCAACCTTGCCGATGATGGCGGCGCTGCTTCCGAAGGTGCTTTGTGCGGAACGCCAAAGTATTCTGAATCGATGCATACTGCATACGGTGTAAATGCATATTTCGACTACAAGCAGGCATTCGAGTGCGCAAAGGCTCAGAACAAGCCGATAATCCTTTATTTTACAGGACATTCGTGCGCTAACTGCAAGAAGATGCAGGCTGAAATCTGGGCAAACAAGTCGATTGCCGAAAAGTTCAACAACGAGTTTGTTATGACCGCCTTGTATGTGGATGAAAAATCTGTTGAAGTGCCTGCCGAAGAGCAGTTTACATCGTCGAACGACGGCAAGGTGAAGAAGACTTTGGGCGAGGTTAACGCCGACATCCAGATTGTCAACTTCCAGTGCAACACCCAGCCGTACTATGTGGTTGTAAGTCCTGAAGGTCAGGTGCTTACGAAACCGATGTCGTACAACACTAATGCAGAGGAATTTACTGAATTCTTGAACGAAGGTTTGGAGAAATACAAGAAGTGTACTTGCAATTCTGCAAAGTAGTAATGCGTTGAAAATCAATTGTCAAACTAAAAAAATAACTATATGAGAAAATTTACAGCGATTTTATTTGTGTTTGTTCTTGTTTTCGGAATGACAGCAAGGGCTGACGAAGGTATGTGGCTATTGTCGATGATTGGCAAGAACTACGACGATATGAAGAAGCAGGGTTTCAAGCTGACACCCGAAGATATTTACAGTGTAAACAAAGGTTGTATCAAGGATGCAGTTGTAGGTTTGGGTAGGGAAGGTTCTCCTTTCTGGCATTTCTGCACGGGCGAAATCGTTTCGGGCGAAGGTCTTATGTTCACCAACCACCACTGCGGATATTCAATGATTCAGACCCATTCGACAGTAGAACACGACTACCTGAAGGATGGTTTCTGGGCATACTCAAAGGAAGAGGAACTTTCAAATCCGGGTATTACCGCTTCGATTCTTGTTAGGATTGAGGATGTTACCTCCGAAATTGAAAAGTCGTTCAAGAAGGATATGTCCGAAAAGGACCGCAACATTGCATTGAAAAAGGCTTCGAAGACCATAATCGACAATGCTGTTGCTGGAACCAACTACAAGGCTCAGGTAAAGGATATGTTCGGTGGAAACCAGTATTTCCTGTTGGTATATGTTACTTATCAGGATGTTCGCCTTGTTGGTGCTCCTCCTTCATCGATGGGTAAGTTCGGTGGCGATACCGACAACTGGATGTGGCCGCGCCATACTGCCGACTTCTCAATGTTCAGAATTTACACAGCTCCCGACGGTTCACCGGCAAAATATTCAAAGAAGAATGTTCCTCTGAAACCGAAGCATTTCCTACCTGTTAGCGCAAAGGGAATCGAAGATGGCGACTTTGCAATGGTTATGGGTTTCCCTGGTACAACCAACCGCTATGTCACTTCGTACGGACTCGAAGAAGTCATGCAGGTTACAAACAAGCTGAGATACGAAATCAGAGATGTGAAGGTCAACGAGTTGCGTAAGAAGATGAACGCCGACCCGAAGGTAAAGATTCAGTATGCTTCGAAATATGCTTCCTGCTCAAACTATTGGAAGTACTCCAACGAGCAGAACAAGGCTTTGGCTCACCTTAATACAATGGGAATCAAGAAGCAGATTGAGGCTGACTTGTGCAAGTGGGCCGATGCAAAGGGCGAATCGAAGTACCGTGACGCTTTGAATGCTTTGCAGAAAATCTATAGTTCAAGAAGAAATCATGCAGTAGCAAGAATGTATATCACCGAAGGTCTTCTCGGTAGCGAATTGCCATATTTTGCATTTGGCTGCAGGTCGTTGGCAACGGCTTTCGCTTCGAAAGAAATCGCTGAAATAAATTCGGCAGTAAGCGATATGAGAGAGCCAGCAAAGGAATTCTACAAGGACTACGACCCCGAAACGGAACGCGCACTTATGAAGGCTTTGTTCAGAAAGGCATATAACGAAATGAGCCCCGATTTCTATCCCGAATTCTTCAAGACTATCCAAGGCAAGTACAAGGGCGATGTAGAAAAATATGTTGATGATGCTTTCTCGAAGTCAATTTTCTCTACCGAAGCAAAGTTTAACGCTTTCCTCGACAAGCCATCGGGTTCAGCCTTCACTAAGGACCCAGTATTGCAGATGGGTAACGACATAATTGATGTTTACAGAAATGTTTCGATTGCATACAACGACTTGTCGGCTGACCTTGAACGCAACAACCGTATTTTCATCGAAGGAGTACTTGCAATGAACCCCAGCAAGAACTTTGCTCCCGATGCAAACTCGACAATAAGAATGACTTACGGAAATGTCAAGAGCTACGAACCTCGTGATGGCGTTTTCTACGACTACTATACTACCTTGAAGGGTGTGATGGAAAAGGAAAATCCTGACAGCTATGAATTTATTGTTCCCGAAAAGTTGAAACAACTTTACAAGGACAAGAATTTCGGTCCGTATGTAAACAAGAACGGCGATGTGCCTACCTGCTTCATTACCAACAACGATATTACCGGTGGTAATTCGGGCAGCCCTGTTATCAATGGCAACGGCGAACTTATCGGTCTTGCATTCGACGGCAATAGCGAAGCAATGTCTGGCGACATCGACTTCGAGGAAAACTTGCAGAGATGCATCTGCTTGGATGTAAGATATGCTTTGTTCATCATCGACAAGTACGCAAATGCGCAGAACCTGATTAAGGAGATGGACATTAAGAGATAAAAGGTTACCTTTAGAAATACAAAGCCGGTAGAATTTCTATCGGCTTTTTTTTATTCTGGTTTTCAGTAATTTGCCAAAAATGTTGACGAAAATTTTGCTTATCTCACACATTTTTGTGACGAATATTTGGCATATCTCGCACATTTTGTTGACGAATGTTGCCAATAACTTGTGGCAGAAACATTATGGCGAACAGCGGCAAGTCGGTTATGGTCTTTCCTTGCTCAAATGGTGCCATAGAAGTTCTAACAACGCATGATGCCCCATACTGATTTATGAATAGTCCCAACGACTTAGCTTTCAGATTCTTTTCTGCTTTTACTTCCAACGGAACAATCATATCGCCAAGTTGTATGATAAAATCCACCTCGGCAGTTCCCACATCTGGTGTCCAATAGTGGATTTCCATATCTTCGTTAACACTTATCTGCTGGAATACGAATTGTTCAGTTAGCGCACCTTTGTACTGCGAAAAAAAGTCATCGCCATCGACAAGCGACTTGGCATCAAGTCCGGCAATGGCACCCATAAGTCCGATGTCCAAAAGGTACAACTTGAATGAATCGGCATCTTCGTAGCCTTTAAGAGGGAGCCATCCTGCCGAAATACGTGTTACTTTTGACACCACTCCTGCATTGCATAGCCATTGGATTGAAGTTTCAAAGTCCCTTGCACGTGCACTCGGTCGCACTGCCGTATATACGAATTTCTTGTTTTCCTTTGCCAACTGGGAAGGAACAGAATTCCAGACCATTATCATACGCTGTACGATTTCTTTTGGCGGATGGTTCGAAAAGTCGCGTTCGTACGACTTCAGCAGGTTGTTCTGTACGGTTCGCACTGCATTGTAGTCCTTCTCCTCGGCGAATGTCAGCACGGCTTCGGGCATACCTCCAACATAGTAGTACTGGCGTAGCATCTCAATATAATTTGATGCAAAAGGTTCTATTGCCTTCCAGTCGAGTGTGCGGAGCATATCAGCAAGACCATCCTTGCCAAGTGCGCAAAGAAATTCGTCGAATGTGAGCGGATGCACATTTATGAAATCGACCTTGCCGACAGGAAACGAATCATCCTTGTGGTCGATTACGCCAAGCAAAGAGCCTGCAGCTATTATGTGATACTGCGGAGCCTTGTCGTGGAAATATTTTAGCGACAGCAAACCGCGCCGTGCGTGCTGAATCTCATCGAAGAAAAGCAATGTTTTTCCTGCTTCGACCTTCGTGCCAGTAGCCGACTGTATTGCAAGCAATATGCGGTCAATGTCGAAATCCATCTCAAAAATCGACCTCAACTGCTCTGAATCCTCAAAGTTTACTTCGACAAACGACTCAAATTCGTTTTTGCCGAGTTCCCTTGCCAGCCAAGTCTTGCCGGTCTGCCTTGCACCTTCCAAAATCAGAGGTTTACGCTTTCCCGACGGCTTGTTTTTCCACTCCACTAGTTTGCTGTAAATATTTCGTTTCATAATCTAAAAATATGTCGTTGCAAAAATAATTAGTTTTCAGTAATTTGCCAAAAATATTGACGAAAATTTTACTTGTCTTACACGTTTTTGTGACGAATATTTAGCCGACCTCTCACATTTTATTGACGAATAAAGACAAAGAAATAGTATTTCGTTTCCTTGTTGATGATATGTTCCTTGAATTTCGTTTGCAGCAAAAGTGCGTTGTTAGTAATTTTTTTTTATTACATAGAAAATATGATTATCTTTGCAACGTAAAGATGGGCAGGCGGAGAAACATAATGTAAATAAAAAATGAATGTATTATGAGTAAACTTACAATGTTACAAAATGTAGCAATGACATTAGTGGTGGCAATGATAGTCGTTGGAACAATGTTAGTCATAGGTTGTGAAAAGCAGGAAATTGAAACTCCGCCACAAGCAACACAAAATCAGCAGCAGGAACAGCCGCAACAATCGGAAACGAGACCGCAATCACTTGTGAATACATCGTGGCAACTGGTTGCTTTCATGGAAAATAATGTTTCAAGAACGCCGGAACATTGGCCGCAAATCAATCACTATCCTTTTTTGCTTAATTTTTATCAGGACAGCATTTCCGGAGTTGCTTGTTGCAATGAGATTAATGGTCGTTTCTCATGCGACTCCGTGAATACTACGATTAGGATAGGGACGATGACGTATATGAATGAATGTGATGATGGATTTTTATACATGGATAGGATTAACGAATCTTCTACATACAAAATAAATGACGATACGTTGAAACTGTATGTGGATGAAAATAATTATTTGGTATTTAGGAGTACTGCAATAAGTCCAACTTCCTTTATATTAGGAGAATGGTCTGTAAACGCCTCAATGTCGGAAGGTGTTTCTTTTGATTATAAAGATACTCTTGTTTTTACGACTTCGGGCATAATAGAAAGACATTCGGGCTTGGCAGGATGCAGATATTATTTGCTTAATGACACAACAATCAGGATTGAGGGCGCATCATATATGGCTTACAATAAGAAACTTACATATTATTCGCCGAATGGCATTATGTTCTATAACTTTTGGGACAATACGATTGCTTCCAATATAAAGAATGTTTATTACGAAAGGGTACAGCGATAAATGGATTGGTCAACACAATATTTTCATTGTATTCACGTTATTAAAAAGTTAAATCATTAAAAGGGATAAGATTATGAAAAACTTGATGTTAGTTATAGGAATGTTGTGCATGATTTGCCTAAGTTGCGCAAATGCAGAAAATCAGACCGAGCAAACCGACAGCATTGCGGAAAATGTTCAGGAAAAGCCGCAGAATCTTGTAAAGCAACTGTTGATAAACGATGATGACTGGCAGAAACGTATTGTCGATTTTGAGTATGACGAATCGGGGCGTTTGGTTGCGGTTTCTACGACTTACAATGCTGGAGCAAAATCGGAATTTACCGAAAAGGCTACCGTGACATACGGCAAGAGCACAATTGTATGCGAAGGTCCAAAGGAAAAGTTGACGCTTACGTTGGATTCGGATGGTTTTGTAAAGAAGAGAGAAAGGATAACCGAAGATACGGTTACGGTTGCAGCCTACGAATACAATTCTGGAAGGTTAAGTGCTTGTGGTGATGCCGAGTGCGGGAACAAATATTTGTGGGATGGCGACAATATTGCAAAAATGACTGTTGTCTTGTGCGAGGACGATGGAAATTGGTACGATACTATTGAATACAAATATAGCGATGTTGCTCGTCCTAACATTGATGTGCTGGCTTTTTCGGATATGTTTGGCGGTTTCCCCAATGCCGAGTCTGTAGCTTCCAAAGGATTGGTTTCCAAATATATGCCGTCGGAGATAAAGGGTAGCAACTATAACAGCGATGGAGCGATGACAAGAGTTTTGTTGCTTACTCACAAGTACACTACAGATGATGCAGGTCGCATTACCGACATTGAATATTACAGGTATTCGTTCGATATTGCCAGCAAGTTAAAGGAAGAAACAAATATGACGGTGAAGGTGGTGTACTGACAATAACAAAAGCCCCCTGAGCGTCAGTCGAAGGGGTGATTAATTGTCAATAGTCCATTATTAATTATCCATACTTAATTTTTATTTTGACAGTATCGTCATTTTTTACTATTTTTGTTCGTTTTGAAATTTAAATGGACGAAAAGTATAACATACTGATTTCCAAACTTGATAAGTTTATCAGGAAATACTATCTGAACAAGATAGTAAAGGGTGTTATACTTGCGCTCGCCATTTCAGGTCTGTGGTATCTCATTATTGTGATAGCGGAATATTACGGTAGATTCTCGTCGGCTTTCCGTACCGCACTGTTTGTCTCGTCGATAACGCTCTATGCAATCGTCTTTGTAACTATGATACTTTGGCCGTTGCTCAAACTGATGAAAATCGGCAAGCGCCTATCGTATTCCGAAGCAAGCCGCATTCTTGGCAAACATTTTCCAGAAGTTGCCGACAAGTTGCAGAATACATTGGAACTCAACTCATTGCTTGATGCAAATACCGAAACTCGCGACCTTATTTATGCAAGTATCTCGCAGAGAATCGAGAAACTTTCGCCAATACCGTTCCTGTCGGCAATAAAGATAAAGAAGAATGTCAAGTATCTGGTGTATTTGGCTCCTGTCGTGCTGGTTTTTGTGCTGATAATTTCGTTCAAGCCGGCAATCGTTACCGAAGGCACCGAGCGAATTGTGAAGTACGACGAGCATTTCGAGATGCCCGCACCGTTTGCTTTCTACTTGGAAAACGATTCGCTGCAGGTAAGGCAGGGCGATGATTTTACTGTAAATCTTTCTGTCAAAGGTGACTACGTTCCCGAACAGGTAATGATAAACTTTGGCGGAAATTCCTTCTATATGGAAAAACTGTCGGCATCGACATTCAAGTACGACTTCAAGACGCTGAATAATTCGTTCAAGTTCTATTTCACGGCACAGGATGTAGAGTCGAAGGATTACGAGGTAAGCGTTTTGCCGGCTCCTATAATCTTGGATTTCAAGGTGAACATCACGCCTATGGCTTACACAGGTCTCGATGCCATTGAAATCAAGAACTCCGGCGATATGGAAGTGCCGATTGGCTCAAATGTGGTGTGGACTTTCGGAACGGCAAACCTCGATTCGCTTGTGGTTGTGATGGATAGCACCGTTCTACCGACCGAAAAGAACAAGAATGAGTACAAGTTGAGCAAACGCATAACCGCCAGCAGCGACTATTCGCTGTTTGTCGCCAACGACTATTTCAGCGAACTTGTTGACATCAAGTATCGCATCCGCGTAATTCCAGACCTTTATCCGGCAATTGTCGTAAATGAAGCAAAAGACAGCACCAATCCTGCAATCGTGTATTTCAAGGGCGCAATTGACGACGATTATGGTTTTACTCGTCTGACTTTCCATTGTTTCGATGGCGACAAGGAAATTTCAAAGTCGCCAGTGCAGTTCTCGCAGAGGCTGAGTTCGCAGGATTTTTACTATGCGTTTGATTTCGCGTCGGTTGAGCATACTGGCAACAAACTTACATACTATTTCGAGGTTGCCGACAATGACGGTTATAGCGGACCTAAGACTGCTCGCTCCAAGATTATGGAGTTCAATATTCCCTCGGCTCAGGACTTGCAGGATATGAGCGACCAGACCAACAGCGAAACTGAGAACAAGGTTGATGAGGCAAAGAAAATCAGCGAGGACATCAAGAAGAGCATCGATGAGTTGAAGCGCAAACTTGTCAACGAAAGCCTTTCTCCTTACGACCGCTCGCAGTTGATGCAGGACATAATAGAGAAGGAAGACCAGCTTGAGCAACTCATGGAGCAGATAAAGCAGGAGCAGAATCAGCTTCAGCAGGCAAAGGAGCAGTTCTCGAAGAGCGAGGAACTTCTGAAAAAGCAGGCCGAAATCAACGCGCTTATGGAAAACCTCATGACCGACGAGATGCGCCAGATGATTGAGGAGATGAAGAAGTTGATGGAGAACTTCAACAAGGACGACTTTTTCAAGAAGTCGGAGGAGTTCAAGATGTCGGTTGAGGAGATGGAGCAGAATATGGACAATACTCTCGAACTGCTGAAGCGCTCCGAAGTCGAGGAACGCGTAAAGAGCATTGCCGACCAGATGGAAAACCTTGCCGAGAAGGAAAAGAAACTCGCCGAAGAAACCAAGGATAAGAGCAAGTCGCAGGAAGAACTGAAAAAGGAACAGAACGAACTCAACGAGCAGTTCGATAAGTTGAAAGAAGAGTACGAGAAGACATTGGACAAGAATTCCGACTTGAAGGAACCAATGCCTTTGCAGGATTTCAAAGAAGATATGAACGACATCTCAAACGAGATGCAGCAGTCCAGCGATGACCTTAACGACAACAAGAACAACAAGGCTTCTGACAAGCAAAAGAACAGTTCGCAGAAGATGCAGCAGTTGTCGGAGAAGATGAATTCGATGATGGCGCAGATGGAGATGGAGGAAAACGGCGAAAATATGGAGAATGTAAGGCAGTTGCTCGAAAATGTGCTCACTTTTTCGTTCGACCAGGAGGACATAATGTCGGGAATGAAACCTTTGTCGTACAAGTCGCCGCAGTACAAGGACTATGTTGTCCGCCAGAAAAATATAACCGATAATTTTACGGTTATAAGGGATTCTATCAACGCTTTGGCAGGACGAGTACAGGGACTTGCTTCAATGGTGTCGAAGGATGTCATGGAGATACGCAAAGGATTATCGTCTGTAATGGATTTCTTGGGCAATTCGTCAAAATATCAGGCGCAGACTTCTCAGCAGAAGGTATTGACTTCGGCAAACAACCTTGCTTTGTTGCTTTCGGAATTGCTCGACCAGATGCAACAGCAGCAGATGCAGATGCAAAGCAATTCGAGTTCTAGTTGTAACAAGTGCAAGAACAAGGGGCAGGGTCAACCACAGCAAAAGCAGATGGGACAGATGCGCGATATGCAGCAGCAATTGAAACAACAGATGCAGCAGATGCTTGACCAGATGAAGAAAAATGGTCAGCAGGCGCAGAGCGGCGAACAGCTTGCAAAGATGCTTATGCAGCAGGAGATGATGCAGAAGATGATGAACGATATGATGAATGGAGAACTCAGTCCCGATGCAGCCAAGTATTTGAAGGAAGCCAGCAAAATGGTTGAGCAGAACATCAGGGATTTGGTGAACCGTAACATCACGCAGCAGACGGTAAACCGTCAGGAGCAGATAATTACGCGCTTGCTACAGGCCGAAAACAGTCAGAACGAGCGCGAAACCGAGCAGAAACGTCAGTCGCACGAAGCTAAGGAGTACAAACTGAGCAATCCCGACAAGGCTTTCGAGGAAAAGGAAAGCGAAATTAGGTTCAACGAATTGCTGCAGGTGTCGAATTTGAAGTTAAGGGATTATTATAAAAACAAATACAAGGAATATTTAAAGAATTTAAAGGATAAATAATTATGGCAGTAGAATTTTTCTGTGAAGATGTTGAGAAGCCAAGAGTAAAGTACATTGCTCTTAAGAAATGGATTAAGGAAGTTGTCGAATCTCACAAAAAGAGGGTCGGAAAAATTGCTTATGTTTTTTGTTCTGATGAGTTTTTGCTGAATATGAACAAGGAATACTTGAAGCACGACTACTATACTGATGTTATTACATTTGACAATACCGAGGATGAAAAAGGAAAGATTTCGGGGGAAATATATATAAGTGTAGATAGGGTTGCTGAGAATGCAAAGACCTATAATACTGAAGATACTGAGATTTTCAGGGTTATAATACATGCGGTATTACATTTGCTGGGTTACGATGACAAGACTCCTGATGACCAGGTGAAAATGCGTGCAGCTGAAGACAATTGCCTGTCAATGCCGGGTTTTGCAAATTGCAAGTGGCTGAAAGATAGTAAAGTTAAGGATTAATATAAGGTATCGTTATCATATTTAAGGAACAGCCTTATTGTTACTGTTCCTTTTTTACATCGTACTTCTCGATGATATTCTGTTTGGTCTTGTGAGGGTTCTGCTGAATCGAAATTCAGACCAGATGGTATTGGATTAACTATTCATTATCTTTTTGCCGAGTATAACGGTAAAAACTATGCCCAAGACAAAAACAATTACTGCAAGCCAATAAATCTGTGTTAACCCGACAAGAGAACTTGCCAGAAACGAAAGTGCAATCAGCGCGATAATTTTTACAAATTTTTTGCGGACATATTCCTTTTTCTCCTTTTTGCCTTTCGGAAACGAATATACACCCTGAAACAAAATTATCGGATCGCCAGACAAATATGCAATTCCGGCGTATATCAGCAGCGATATACCCATTGCTGCCATCATTATTGAAAATACAGTTTCCATAACTTGGATTAGGTAGGGTGTATTTTATTGTTCCTTCTTTTCGTCGTAGTTTTCGATGATGTTCTGTATGGTCTTGCGCAAATTCTGCTGCAGCGAAATTCTGCCCAATCCCGACTTGTTGACAAGGTTAATCGATTGTGCTATAGATTTTTCGTCCTTGTATAGTGGTTTTACCAGACGGAACTGGAAGTCGTCGGTTTCTTCGGCAAGTTCGCCTTCTTCTTCCTCGTCTTTGCCCTTGTCCTTCTTGTTCTTCTTCGGTTCCTTGGTCTGAACATTAATGCCTAAATTTGGCAGAGCCTTTGGTTCAAGCACCGAAATGTGGAAGAAGTACTTGAAGTCGAAATCCATCCTTCCGCTTACGGCAACCTTGTACTTGTCCATCGAAAGAGTGAACGGATATACGCTTAGCATGTTCTTGTCAATCGTAAATTCAACCGACATGTTGTCTATCACGTTCTTGGTCTTCTTCTTGAACATCAAATACTTGGCAACTGTTGTGAATGTCTCGCCGTCGAGCAGAACAAGGTTTTTGCCGTTGATGTGACAAGCAGTCTGCAAGGTAGGCAGTATCGGTTCCATTTCCTTGTCTAGGTCGGTTATAGCCGACAGCTCGCAGTCCAATTTGCCTTCGAACGAACTGAGCATTGGTAGTATCGAGTCAATCATCGGGAATGCTGTCAACAGGTCTTCAACGGTTATGTTTGTGCCGATGAGGTCAAGTCCTGCCTTGGCGGTGTCTGGATTGTTGCAAGTATAGATTGCATTCAGTTTCAAGTCACCGACATTGCTGGTAGTTTTCAAGTCCTTGATTGATAACGTGCTATTCTGTGCTGTAATGTCGCCATTGAGGTCGTTCATCTTGAGTCCCGCAAATTTTACAGTGTCGAGTTTCAGTTTTAACTTGCAGTCGAGGTTTGCAGGAATTTCGATTAGCGTCATCGGGACCGTATCGTATTCTTGTTCGGCAGTATCCTGGATTTCATTATCGTCTTTAGCGGCAAGTTCTTCCTTGTGGGCGCGGTCCATCATCTCCTTCATCTTGCCCATGCGCTCGTTGTATATTTCGCTGAGGTCCTTCTTGCTGTATGCTTTTCGTATCGAATCGACATAATGTGCTCGTGCCGAGTCGGTTATGTTGGGCATTTGACGTTGTGGAGCATTACCCATGCCAGCTTTTGCTTTAGCAAGTCTTTCCTGAACTGATTTCTTGGCTTCGTCATCCTTTTGCTTCGCTTGCTCGCCCATGTAGTTGGCATAAAGTATCTCGTTGAGGTCAAGGTTTCGCGACTTTATGTTGAGATCGGCACTGAGCGTACGTCCGCGCAGGAATGCACGACGCATATTATCGACACGTCCGTCAACTTTCATCAGCGAACGTCCTACGCGCAGCATGAAGTTATTGAGGTGCAGCGTGTCGTCGGTAAAAGTAATATCGAGTCTGCGCGTGCCGGTTTTCAGGTCGAAGTATGGCGACATGTAACGTGCCGTCTTGGCGTATATCTTTCCGTCGAAGCGGAACTTGCGCAGAGCACCTTCGGCATCTTCGATACTGGTGCAAAGGTTTATGAGCGAATCGGTGTTGATTGGTTTTCTGGTAGACGGGTCAATTTCGACACGTTCGCCGTTTACGCGAGTGAATCTGCGTACTCTCGGACGTCCGTTGAGAACTATTCGTGTCGAGTCGAGGAAAGCGCCTTGGGTTGGTTCGTAATAAACGATTGAGTCAAGTCCGAGCGATGCCCTGAGTGCAGGAATGAGCGCGTCGGTGGTGTCGGGACGGATAGCCATCGATATGCGGCCGGTCTTTCCCGAGACGAACATTGTGTCGGCAACTATAGCTTCCATTCCCCTTAGGCTTCCAGCAACAATGAGGTGCGGGACTTCGTTAATCGGCTCTTCGACGTTGGCGTAGAGATTCAATTTCGAAACTCTTGCCTCGATGGTGCGCGGTGACGATACTCTCACGGTATCTACGGTAACTCTTGCACTGCTGAGTTGCAGGCGCTCCGAACGGCGCGATTTCATCGAGTTTATGCCGAGGTCGGCAGTAGCGTTTTGTCCGAAGACAAGGAATCGCATCGATGGTATTCTCAGCAATATTCTTTCGATGTTGATGTTGCCGAGCATGTATATTTTCTGGACGTTCATCTTCATTAGGTTGGCAAGTGAGAACCGCGCTTCGATGTCCGATGAAAGTTTTCCTTTATATGTTAAGTCGTCGATTGGGAACAGCGACGATATATAGTCAAGATTGAGGTTACATTTCAGTTTTGCGTTTATGTATGGGTCGCCAAGAATGTTGCTGGCTTTACCCTTGAGGTCGAAGTATGTTTCGCCGACTGTGGCGTTCAGCCGCTTGACGTTTATGTACGATTCGCTTTGCTTTTCGGAAACGTATTTCAGGTCGGTTTCCATGTCGAGTTTCACGACTGCGTTTTGTTCGAGTACAATTGCCCTTATGTTGTCTAGCGTGAGATTTGCATCGATATTGGGGTAGGTGTCGTCCTTGTATTTTCCTTGGGCGGTACCATTGAAGTTCATGGCACCCGAAATCTTGTATTTCTTTAGGTCGGCCACAAGACTTTTCGGTATCATTTCCAGCACGTTGTCGATGTGTGGAATGTCAAGGACAAGCGATAGGTCGGTATTCCACGACGAGTCGGCCAGATTTTCAGCCAGACCCGATGCTCCGACAAATATGTCGTTGCTTGTTATGCTTAATGTGTCGATGTCGTATCGGTTGAAATCGGCATTGCTTATTGCCTTCAGTTCAATATTTAATGGTATGTCATTGAATGTAAGTGTGGAATCGTTGTATTCCGAAAGCAAAAGGTTTAGTTTTGTGTCGAGGTTGTAGGTGGTGTCGGTGATTTTTGCCAGAGCACCGATTCCTATTGTATCGACGTTTATTATTGTTCTTGATGTGCTGTCGCTGAATTCTGCAGTCAGCAGACCGAACTCGGTGTCGAGCTTGTATTTACCGTCGGTTATGTTTCCGTTGAGAGTTATGGTTGTAGGCTGTACGTCGGCGAGTATCTGCGATTCTCCGTCGTCGTATGCTGCCTTGAGTTTAAGGTTTGTGGCTATGTCAGTTATTTCGGCGGTAATTTCGCCTGTAAGTTCCAGGTTTGTAGAGTCGAGCGAAGCCTTCATTTGCGATTCTTCGTCGGTGTATGAGGCTTGCAGGTTGTCGATGAACAGGCGTTTTATGCGTATTTTGTAGTCGAACGAAGACGTGTCTTCGTCGGGTGTGGTGTCCGATTCGTAGATTTCCCAGTTAGCTTTGCCGTCGGCGGTAATGTAGGTGTTTGCAACGGGGTGGGAGAGAAATGCTTCGTTGACAATGATGCTGTCGTTTTTGAAAAATTCTATAATGTTGACAGAAAGGCGTAGTGTGTCGAACTTTAAAAGCGTATCGGTAAGGTCGTCCTTGATGGCTTTCGAGATGATTTCGCTGTTAATGAGTTCGAGTTCAACGTTAGGCATGTTCTTCCAGACCTTGATGTTTATTTTTCCCAAGTCGAATTTAGCGTTAAGGTAGTCGCCTGCGATTTCATTCACTTTTCGGTTGCCCGATTCGGAATTGATGTAGGTTTCCAGTATCAGTGGCGAGAATGCTACGAGCAACACAAGGATGCCAATGAGGCTTCCAAATGCGATCAGCAGTCCTTTCAATACCTTTCTGCCTTTACTTTTCTTCTTTTTTTCGACTTGTTCTTCCATAAGTGTCGGATTTTAAACGTAACCGTCATTCCGTAAAACAGAACGAACAGCATAAGGAACGTTGCTCGTGAGTTCGTTTATACGGAACGCTGCTTGCAGCTTCGCGAAACGAAGTGAGCAATCTCCTATAGATAGCCGCACTTCGACTACGCTCAGTGAGCGACCGCAACGCTTTCCGTTCCGTTTCGCGTTATTGTTCTGACTTGTGGAATGACGTAAAAAATAAGCATTTCTTTTTTCTTTAAAATGGAAAAGCGAAACGCATGGCTTCGCTTTCCAGTTGAGTTTTTAGTTATATCTTATTTGATACCTAAGTTCTTCTTTATGTCCTTTGGCAAAGCGTCCTTGTGAACGACGATGTTCATGGTTTTGTATCTAACGTAAGCCTTGCTTGCATAGAACATTCCTTTGTATTCGCCGTATTCACCCCAGCTGTTCTTAACCATGTAGTATTCGTTGCCAGTCTGGTCCTTTGCTGTACCGTATATAACCATACCATGGTCGTCGGTAGTTTCCCAGTTGTCGAATGCAGCCTGACGTTCTTCCTGGGTAACCCAGCGCTGTGGAGTCGGGTGCTTTGCTGCTTCGTCAACAATCTGCTTTGCGCTCATGCCTGTCCAGTGAGCCATATCGCTGCCCTTCATGCTGGCTGCTTCGGCGTTGGTCTCTGGCAATACGCAGAAGCCCTTGCGTGTACCAATCTTGAATCCCTGTTCGCTTACATCGGCACCCCATGCAACAGTGTAGCCGTTTTCGATAGCGTTGTCAAAAATTCTCATAAGTTCGTCAATGGTGACATTGTAGCACTGCGACCATCTCCAGTTGTCCTGAATTTCGAGGACAAACTTTTCGTTGAATGGGTGGTGTGTGTATGAAGTTATTGATACATAGTCGTCTGGATTAATTCCGAGTGACTGGTAGAATGACATTGGGGTGTATTCACGACCCTTGTAGTTGAACTTTTCTGGGCATTTGCCAAGGTAAACTTCGTGGATGGCCTTTATTGCCTTGAGCCACAAAGTCTGGTTTGCGCTGTCCTTCTGCAAGCTCTTGTGGTCGCCCTTAGCGATAGCCTTCACAACAGCATCTGATACAGCCGAAAGTTCAGTGTGGTCCGACAAAGTGTCACCGTACATAACACCGGGACGCATTTCTTCTTCTGGAACAAGTCCGAAGTGCGACATGCCGTATAATACATCGTAGAACGAACCGCCCTGCGAGAACGAAACGTCACCGTGGGTACGAACAGCAGCCTGAGCACGGTCGATATAAGTGTTACAAACTATGAACATTTCAGAGAAGTCGTATTCGCCCTTTCCCATACGGAGCAATTCTGCTTCGATGAAACCAAGTCCCGAATAGCACCAGCATGTTCCTGCACGATTCTGGTCCTTTACTGAGGTGATAGGAATTTCCTTCACATTGGTGAAAACATAACCTTCATCTTCTTTCTCTTCTTTCTCCTGTGCCCAGAGGTTCGTTGAAATCAACGCTATACCGAGCAATGCAATGATAACTTTTTTATTCATATTTAACTTTATTAATTGTTTGTAATTTTGTGTTTTACAGTTACTTAAATTTGAAATTAATACTATTGGTCAGTTGCAAATAATTCGTTTCAAAAATAAGCAATGATTCCTATGCTAAAATAAATAAATTGTTAATAAATAAATGGTCAAGATGTGACAGGGCAGAGGTTAATTAAAGTTGAACCATAAATCATTGTGTATTAATACAATATTGATAATGGTCCCGAATAGTTGTGGTGGCCTTCGCCCAATTCTACTACATAGAAATAGGTTCCAGCTGGTACTTTTTTGCCTCGGTATTCGCCGTTCCAGTATTCGGATGTGCCGTTGCCTTCATACATTTTCTGTCCCCAGCGGTTATAAACTGATATTTTTGCATCGGGGTACATGTCAATGTGAGTGATTTCCCAAGTGTCGTTGATGCCATCGTCGTTGGTGTGAATACGTTTGGAATGTGGATACATTCGTTAAGATTCTCAGGGATTCTTATGTTTTTCAACGAGTACGAGCATCCTGTCGAATCGGTTACTATCAGGTGGTATGTTCCTGACCTAAGTCCTGTAATTGCAGGATTGTCGGCAATAGGCTGTTCGCTGATGACATCGGTGGTGATATAATACGGAGGATGTCCGCCTATTGCGGAAACGTGGATTTCACCGTCGGATGCTTCCTTGCAGCTTGTCTTTACAATTTCTGATTCGGCCAAAAGTCTTTCAGGACTGTTTATGGTAACTTCTGTGCGGGTCATACAATTCCTGGAGTCTCTTATGTAAACCACATAATGTCCAGCAGAGATTTGATTCAGAATGTTATTAGTTGTGCTTTCCGACATATACTCGTTCAGAGCATACGAATAGGGTGCGGTTCCACCCGAAACGGTTACCGTTATCTTACCGTCGTTACCGGCATAGCAGGTTACATCGGTTGCAGTTGCACTGGCGGTAATTTCTGATGGTTGTATTATTGTATAGGAGCGGTTTGCTACGCATCCATGTGCATCGGAAACGGTTAGGTTGTAGGTGCCGGAGCAAAGTTCGGTCAACTCGGTCATGTCGTATCCCGTGCTCCATCTGTATGAGTAGCCAGGAGTTCCGCCGTTTGCTACTACAGTAATTCTTCCGTCGCACATGCCCACGCAACTTGCATTGCTTACGCTGCTCTCAATTGTCAGAGCTTCGGGTTGCGATACAGATACGGCAGCCGTAGCTGTGCAGTTATGGTCGTCGGTCACGGTTACCATGTAGTTACCTGCGGCAAGGTTGATTGCGGTTTCGCCAGTCTGGTTGTTGCTCCAGCTGTAGCTGTAAGGTTCGTGTCCGTTGTTAACGCGAGTAACAGTTATTGAGCCATTGATGCCGTTGTTGCACGATACGTCTTCGTGCGATAGCCTGATTGTAATTGGCGGTTCCTGTGTTATTTTTGTAGAGTCGGTCAATGTACATCCGTTTGCGTCGCTCAATACGTATGTGTTGTATTGTCCTGGGATAATCCTAGTGTTTGTCAGGTTAGTTGAACCGTCGGCCCATATTATTGAATATGGAGATTTGCCCCCGTGAGGAATTACGGTGACGGTTCCGAATTCATCGTTACAATAGGCTTCGTTTTCAATTCGTTCGTTAGTGAGTTCTTCTGGTTCGGTAATTGTTATAGTTTCTTGTGCGGTACAGCCTTCTGCATCGGTTACCCTATATGTCCTTGAGCCAGCAGCTACGGTTTCTGTCCGTTCTCCTGTGTATGGCGGGACACCATATTGGGCGGTGACTCTTACTTCGGTAGTGTTGCCGAAGCAGGGTATCGGGTCGTATGCTACGTTTATGCGTATTTCACTGGAAACTTGGTGACGTGCTGTCGCGGAACAGCCGAATTCACTGGTTACTGTTACCAAATATGTGCCGGGTTCGGTGAGCGTAAGTGCATTGGTGTCGTCTCCAGTTGACCAGTGGTATGTTTCGCCGCCGTTTGCAACTAGTGATACTGAGCCGTTGCATAGGGCATGGTTGCCAGTAATTGTTGCATTAGGAATTTCGTGTACTACCAAGTAAAGGTTTGTTATGCTATCCATTCCGGTAGGAAGGGTTGTCGTGTGTGTGTATGTTCCTGTTGTCGATTCGTTAAATCCGTTTGCGTTGTAAGTTTCACCTTCGCACAAATCCACATGTATGTCGTGGACAATAGTCCTGATTATGACGTGGTGGTTTACGGTGCTGTCGCAGCCTTCTGAACTTTGGTAGGTGTGTGTTATTGTCGTGTCGTTTCGAGCGACGAATGTCACGCCTTCGACGGTTATGGTTTCTCCATAGTTTGCTTCGCTTGTCACTTCACGTTCCCAGACTCTGCCTATTGAAACGTTGAAGTTTACTGAATTTGAGAAACTTGTGCAACCGCTTCCGTTTGAGTTGACCTGCATGTTTACGGTATAGTCGCCATGGTTTTGGAAGGTGTGGGTTATTGAGGTGCCTGTATAGGTGGTTCCGTCGCCGAAATTCCATATTATGTTGTCGTAGTCGTAGTCAACTTCCGACGAGAATGATACTTCCTGCCCTTCGCAGAAATTTCCGTTAGCGCTGGCATCGGTACTGCCGATTCCGTTTATGTACATTCTTTCGGCAAGGTTTGTTGCCATCGAGCCTACCGAGTAGGCGTACGAAACTGCATTGCCTATTCCATAAACGTGTGCAATGAAGCCGTTGCCTCCTGTTGTTGTTATTGAGTGAGCAGAGTGGCTGATGACTTTTCTTGCAAACGAATAGTTGGTGTTTCCTGATACGGTTTCCCAACCTGTTATCGCACTGCCGTCTAATCTTATTTGTGAAGTGTTGGCTGTTTCTGCAACGATGTTGACAATATGGGTAGATGGTGTGTTAGATGCTGAAATTGTTGGATAGAATGTGTTGAATACGATTCCGTCTATTCTTTGTTCGAGAGGTGCTACCCATACCATTGATGGGTCTCCATTTTCAGAGCCGCCTTGTGTCTGGCTGACAAGGTACATATATACGGCGCTGGGATTTGATGTTTCAATATATGCTGACTTTTCTGTCCCCGTAAGCTGAAATTCGTAAGTTTGTCCTTCATTAATTGTTGTGAGAAGAGTGTTGTTTTTCCTTATGGTTGTGTTATTTGCAGAAGCGGTTACCCTAATGCAGTCCTTTGATCTACCGGTTGTTGAGTTCTGCAAAGTGTTTGTTATTACAAATTTTTTACCCCATGATGTAACGGGAAATGCCTGTTCGAAAATGTGGTCTCCAAAGTTTCCTGTTGGCACCTGCGTGGTATTGTTTCCGTTGAAAACTGCTATTTTCTTGCAGTCGCGGGCTACTACCCGTGTTCCCGAAAGGTTGCCGCTAGCGCCAAAGCTGGTTGACTTTATGAATGCTGACTGTCCTCTGTTTAGTGTAATCGTAAAAGGAGAAGATGTGGTTGCGCTTGAGTTTGTGTAGCAAAGTACGGTTGGTGTAATGTCAACTATCGTTCCGTCTTCGACTGCCGTTACCGAGAATTCAGTCCTTGACTCTGATTGGGATTCGTATCCGACAAGTGTGGGAGGGTAGGCTTGTATTATGTATTCGTTTCCAAGTGCGGTTGTCGGAAGTACGATAGAGCCGTCGAATGAAGCGGATGCAAAATTTGATGCATAAAGCGATATTGTGTCCGTAGATGTTATAAGAAGTCCTTTGTTTACAGCTGTACTTGTTGGGGTGTTGATGTAGCATTGTGAATGTTGTGATGTCGGAATTACAAACTTGTAGGTAGCGTTAGCGCCAACGCTGAAAGTGTTTGTCCAGGTTGAGTTCGGATTTCTCACGGTGACGCTACAGGCACGTTTGGCTGTTACCATAAGGCTTAGTTCTAGTCCAGAGTCACCGACAGTGTGCGAACCGTTCAGCATGAATGCCGCCCAGAATTCAGTTCCTTGCGTTGTAACTGACTGATGCTGCGAAAAGACGAGGCTTGTGACAAGCAGCATAAATATTGTTATTATGTATTTTCTCATACGGACAAATGTGCAAAAATTCGTTCCAAAGTTAATTAAAGAAAATCATAAATACAACATTGTTTTAATAAAATTTTAAAATTATTTTAATAGTGTAATTTGTTGAAAATTAGGTGATTATTAGAAAAATGTAGGTATGGCGTATTTTGTTTTGTTGTTTTTTAGCGTAATATAAAAACAAAATAAGGGGACATTTTTTTTCGAATGTCCCCAGTTTTTTTCCGAATCGTTCTAGATGCTAGTATTCGTCTTCGTTGAAGTTTTGTTTATGTGCTGATATATAATAAGGTGCGATATTGCATCGTAGATTTACACAAGCATATTTTGGCGTAAAATGGCGTAAAATGAAGAAGGGTAGGCTTTTGGCTGCGATTTTGCCGCTATTGTAATAGGATTTTGAGCATTGCCAGATGTGTGTTATCGACTTTCGGAAAAATCTAAAAATATAAATAAGGTATGGCGAGGCGGGTTTTCCATCGTTGTAGCATTTTCCCCGTCTCGCCATTGCCTTAAAATGCTCAACGAAGGCTTATAATAAAATGCTACAAGTATGGCAATATCTTTTTATACGGAAAAGATTTTTCGCATTGAAGTTTCGGTCAGCAAGCAATGTTACACCGTAAAACCCATTAAGGATAAGGACAAGGACAAGTTCCCCGAAGGCACACCCCTTATTTCCTCTATACGCTGGGAGGAAAAGTCCGTAAGCATAGACGATTTTGCTGAACTCATAGAGAGAGGCGGTTGCTTCTGCGCCATCTTCAATCACGAGGGCGACTATATCTCTCGAAGCAAAAAGAAGTTCAAACACCAATGGTATCTGGGCGTTGACTGCGACTGTATGCCTATGGATTTTGATGAGTTCCTACCCACGCTACCCATACCACCCACAATAGCCTACCGAACTCCCTCCGACGGTGTTGACGGGAACAGGTACAGGCTTTTCTACTTCTTGAACTACCCCTTGACGAGCGAGGAAGAAGTAAAGGCGAAGTATTTTGGCTTGCTGGAGGAACTCGGCATAGAGGAACTCATAAAAGATAATTGTGGAGGTCAATGCAACAGGTATTTCAACGGGGCGTATGGTCGCAAGCCAGTCATAAACTACACCATACTGCAAACGGACACGATACCAAATATTGTCGTGGAAACGGAGAAAGAGGCTGTCAAGTCAAAGGAAAGGAAGCCAGCACCAGATGACCTTACTATTGACGAGAAGTTCCTGCACGACTTTCGTTCTATGTGCTACGGTCAGTTCCTCATCAAGTATTGCCGATATGAGTTCTATGGCACTTCCACCCCGCTGTACTTCGACCCGATGACAGGTATTGCCGAACTCCCAGAGGACTATGCGGAATTGAAGCCAGTGTATGTTCACGGGAGAATAGCGAAAGTTGCGGACGGCTACCGCCACAAGGTTCTTGCCGTCACAGCCCTCAAACTGCTTAAAATAAACGAGGGTATGTGCATTGAACAACTTATCTACGCGATGACAAGGCACGCTGTCGAGAACCTCGACCTCACGGACGGCAAGGTAGTGCCAGACACAATAGTTGGCGTAGCGCAGTGGGCAATGAAGAGGCGCGGGGAAATCCACATCAAGAAGGACAAGCGCAAGTTCCGAGTTTCAGGCGAGGTCGCAATGGCGCAGGGCAAGACAATCCAGAAACTTATAGGCGAGGAAAACCAAAGGCGCAAGGACGCTATTATTGCCCCGTATTTCGAGCCGACAAGGACGGACAGGGCAAACAGGTTGCTATTACAGGAAAAGGGCATTGCTGTTTCCATTGATTTCCTGCGTGGCTACCGAAAGCGCAACAACTGTTCCATTGCCAGCGCAAGGCTGACCACAATCAAGGCTTTGTATTCAAAGGGCAAGCGGGACAAGGATATTATGCAGTTGCTGGGGATTACCAAACCGACACTCTACAAGTTCAAGAAAGTTATTTTCGGGCAGTAAAAAAAGTAGTAGGTATGCACTACCAATGTTATAACTTTATAATTAAACCCCTACGGGGTTGTTTTTTTACCCTAAACCGTTTAGCCGATTATACCTTGCTTTAAATAAGGAAGCCCGCGACCAAAAAGGGAAGCGGGCTTAACCTTTATAAAATATATAGAAGTTCTTTGGCGTGCGCTGAACAGCGCGGGAAAGGCAAAGATAAAGTCCGCGACCGATAGGGAAGCGGAGTTTATCTTGCGCTTTCACAGGCTCGCGTGTAGGGAGCGTCAGCGAAAGGGCTTTCCCCGGAGGGGACAAAAAGCCCTTGAGCGGGAACGAAGCGTCCCGAACGACCAACGGGAGTGAGAGGTGCAAAAGCGAAGTGGTAAGCGGACGGAAAGCGAGCATACGCCAACACAGAAGTCGGATTAGCACGCCCTAAATAATTTAAACAATAAAACGCCTAAACGATTAAACCGATTCTACATCGGCTGAACGGATAAGCGGCTGAGCGGCTAAACGGATAAGGCGTGTAGCGCGTTGCCGTATTTTCTTCACCGATGACGAATATATTATTCTTCTTCACAAAACGCCTTGGGGATAATCAAGGATTGCGATGATTGTTCCTTAATCCTTACCACACCGCAACCTTTTCGGCTTTCATTTCGCCAACCCTTACAACATAAACGCCTGTATTAGGTACATTTATGCGCAATGGTTCATCTGCTATTACGGTTCCAGAATATATGTGGCGACCTACAATGTCGTAAACATAGACTGGCAAGGTTTCTGAACATTCAACAACTATTTGACCGTCGGATGAATAAACCTTCAGGTCGGCATAGTGTACTTCGTCAATGCCATTCTCGTCATTGCCTTGCGCAAAAATAGCCATATAGGATTCGTCGCTCTGCACCAGAACTTCCCTTGTCGCGTTGGCATTGCCATCGTCCCAGCGGACAAAATGATAGCCTTCGTATGCACGAGCCGTCAGAGTTGCTGTTTCCCCGTATGCGTATGCACCGCCACCACTAACACCACCCATTGCTGGATTGTTGCTATTTGCCGTGATTATGTAGGTATATGGTGCGAAATATGCCGTATATGTTGCATCGCTCAACACGGTTATAGTACGCGGATTCTGTGTGCTTCCGTCTGCCCAATGGCTAAAGTAGTAATGCTCGTGCGGACTTGCAACCAGCGAAGCCCTTTCGCCAGTATGGTACAAGCCTCCGCCATATACCATTCCCCTTGCTGTGTCGGCACTCAAAGCTGTTATGGTAAAGGTAGGATTCTCGGCAAACTGCGCCACGAAAACGGAATCGGATGTTACATTTATCAGTCTTGGGTTAGTCGTGCTTCCATCGCTCCATTGCTCAAAGTGATAGTTGGTAGCAGCAGTTGCAATTATTGTTGCCTGCGACAGATAGTTGTAGCTTCCTGAGCCAGACACGCTACCCATTTGAGCATTCTCCGCCTCGACGGTAATCGTAAACGATGATATTTCAAATATTGCCGTTAAGGCTGTGTCTTGCGTGATGACAAGTGTGCGCGGATTGTCGGCGTTGCCATCGTTCCAACGGGCGAAATGGTATCCATAGAATGCCGTCGCCGACAATTCCAAGGTAGTGCGGTAGTCGTAGAAACCACTGCCAGTTACCGTTCCCATTGTCTCGTCGTTGCTCGTTATGGTTGCCGTATAGCCGTTAACGACAAATTCAGCCGTAAATATCGTGTCCTGCGTTACGATTATCCTGCGTGGATTTGCAGTTGCACCATCGCTCCACTGAACGAAATGATAGCCAGTAAACGCTTCTGCCGAAATGTAGGTGGCAGAATTGTAATCGAAATCTCCGCTTCCAATCGCCTCTCCCATTGTCGGATTGTTCGAAGTTGTGGCAACCGAATGTTTGTCGATTGCAAACGAAGCCGTGAATGTGGTGTCCCTTGTCAGGACTATTGTTCGCGGATTGTCGGTTATGCTGTCGTTCCACTGCACAAAATGGTAATGCTCGATGGCATTTGCCGTTATTGCCACAAGCGAATTATACTCGTAGGTTCCGCCACCTGTAACATTTCCAAGTGTCACATCGGTGCTGTTGGCTGTTAGCAGGTAATTGTTTGCATCGAACTGCGCGGTATAGTTTTCGTCCTGCATAACGACCAGCGAGCGTGGATTTTCGGTATTGCCGTCGCTCCACTGAACGAAGTGGTAACCATAGAATGCACTTGCCGATATGGTTGCAACGGTGTTGTATGTATAGCTTCCGCTACCCGAAACCGTTCCTCGGTTCGAATTGTTAGGGCTGACCGATACCGCATACGAATTTATAGAGAACTGCGCCGTGTATGTGGCATTCTGTATAACGGTGATTGTGCGCGGATTTTCGGTGTTGCCGTCGCTCCATTGCACAAAGTGGTAGCCGTAGTTGGGCGTTGCCGAAATGTTTACGATAGTGTTGTAGCTATATGTTCCGCCACCAGCCGCAGTGCCGATTGCTGGGTTTGAGCTTCCGACAGAAATGGCGTAGGTGTTAATCTCGAATATTGCAGTGTAGATGGCGTTCTGCGTCACAGGAACGGTACGCGGATTTTCGGTGTTGCCGTCGCTCCACTGCACGAAATGATAACCGTAGGTTGCTGTTGCAGAAAGTGTTGTGGTAGTGTTGTAGCTGAAATTTCCAGTACCGTATGCGCTACCCATACGCGGGTCGTTTGCCTGAACGGTAATGCTGTAGGTGTTGGCGGCAAACTGAGCCATAAACATAGTGTCCTGAATTACATTTATGGTTCGCGGATTGTTTGAAAGCCCGTCGTTCCACTGCTCGAAGTGGTAGCCGTAGGCTGGCGTGGCTGTGAGTGCCACCAACGACAGGTAGTTGTAGTTACCTCCGCCCGAAACGCTTCCCATAGTGTTGTTGTTGCTCGTTGCCGACACCGCATAAATGTTCACTGCAAAGTTGGCTGTAAACGCTGTGTCCTGCGTAACGGTTATCATACGCGGATTGGCGGTGTTGCCGTCGTGCCACGAAGTAAAATGATAGCCGTAGTTGGCTGTGGCTGCAATGCTTATCTGGTTCTGGTAATAGTAAACACCGCCACCGCTTACCGTACCCATTTCGGGATTGTTGTTCGACAGCGTAACCGTTGAAACATTGGGCAAAAATACAGCTGTAAATGTGGAATCCTGCGTAGCAAGCAGATAGCGAGGATTGTCGGTAACTCCGTCGTGCCAACGCTGGAAATGATAGTTGGTGTATGGTGTTGCCCGCAATTCCACAGGAGCATTGTATGAATACAAGCCCGAACCGCTAACCGAACCCATTGTAGAATCGTTGCACTGTACGGAAATGTACGAATTGTTTACTACGAATATTGCCATAAAAGCCGTGTCGGAATCGAGTTCAAGTATTCGCGGATTGCTTTCGTTGCCGTCGTTCCATTTCAGGAAATGGTAGCCGTAGTTGGCATTAGCCCTTATGTGGCACTGGAGGTTACTACAGGTTGGTTGCTGTGCTACGACAGCCACACCCATCGCATTGTCGTTTGACGAAAGCGAAACCTCGAAGGGCGTAGCCTCCTGTATGTTCGGGAAGTTCTCCCAGTAGTCGGTGACATAGTAGTTTAGTACGCGACCGCAAGGCACATACACTGGCACTTCGTTGCTGATACCAGCGAAGGTGTTTTCCGATATTACTGGCGGATTGGTTGGCTTTGCGGTTATAGCCGTAATCCCCGAACAGCCCGAATACGCACTGTCGCCTATCTGTGTCAAGTTGCGTGGCAGGGTTAACATTCCCTCGAAGCGCGAACATCCGTTGAATGCCGATGTGCCTATGCTTGTAAGAGTTTCGGGAAGTGCGGGCGAAACCAGCCTTATGCAACCGTTGAATGCGTTGTCGCCAATAGTTTCCACCGACTTGCCAATGCTTACCGACGACATACGGAAACATCCGCCAAAAACACCATTGCCAATACTGCGTAACGAATCGCCAATATTTACCTGCACAAGCCTGTCGCAGTTGGCAAATGCCGAATCTCCCACCGAAACCACATTGCGAGTATCAAGCGAAAGAAGGTTATCGCAGTTTGTAAAGGCGTTAGAGCCAATGGATACTAAAGTGTAGGGTAATGAAAGAAATGAAGAATTTGCGCAATTGTAGAATGCAAAACTTCCTATCGTTACAACAGAATCTCCTATACTAATGTTTTCCAATCTATTACAATCACAAAAAGCATAATCTCCAATACTTGTAACGGAATTGGGTATTGCCAAATCTCCAGCTAAATTGACACAAGACCTAAAAGAACAATTGCCTATTGAAACAATATTATTTCCAAGTTCAATTCCAGATAATAATGTACAATTATAAAAAGAATAATCGCTAACATAAGACAAGCGTTTCGGAAGTGTTATAACGCCACTAATTCTATTACAATTGTAAAATGCACTATCGCCTATATATCTGATTGAATCTCCTAAAATCAAAGTATCAATAGATTCACATTTATAAAAAGCACAAATACCAATGCTATCCACATTATTGGGAACAACTAATTTTCCTGTAATTTTGCATTGATAGAATGCATAATCGGGAACTACCTTTACACTATCTCCAATTATTAAATTTCTGATTGTTTGATTATTAGCAAACCCATTGTTGCATTTCCTTGCATTATAATATATAGTTTCCAATGAATTGCAACCTCTATATATGCTACTATTAATTGTGGATACAGAATTTCCAATATAACAATAACGAAGATATTCACAATTATAGAACAATTCGTTTCCTAATGACACAACATTATCACCAATAATTAAAGTATCTATATATGTTTGAGCAAAAGCCTGTTCTCCTATTTCCCTTACAGTATTTGGTACTACTAATTTACCAACAATGTGACATCCGTGTAAAGCGTGTGCAGCAATCCCAACTACGGGGATTTTTACATTATTATGATTAATAGAATCTGGAATAATAACTGTTGAAGATGAAAAAATATAATTATTGTAAAAACTATCATTGTTGTCTCCGGGTCCAAATCCTGACTCGCGAACAACAACGGCTCCCGTAGAACCTATACGATATGTCAATAGTCCAATTTTTACATCTCCGAAAATTTGGCTAGCAATTAAAATCGTTATAATAAATAGGATAATCTTTTTCATAACCTATGCATCTTTTTTATAATTCTATCAGCCTTAAATTTAGACACCATCTTATTTTGAGGTGTTGCTGACATTATAAAGTAAGTATATTTTTTTCTATTGTTGTCATTCTCATATTCTAATAACAAATGTATGTCGTCAACAATACATTCTTTTCTTTTAAGAAAATCTGTTGATTGTTTAGCAGTCATTTTCAAAGGTTGTCTAAGTGTAAATTCTATAGATTTTTTTTCTGCACTTTTTAAATTAAAGACATCTGTTTTCAAGTTTTCTCTATCTACATATTTTGGTTGGAATCCAACTATTTTGACTTGATATGCATTAAAAATAGAGTTATTTGAAAATGTTACTTTACAAAAATACTCAAACTCATAATTGCATTGTATTTCAGAGACATAATGGACTTTCCCATCATTGATAATATCTACCTGTTTTTTCCCTTTAGAATCCAGACTTAAATCAAGAGAAATTCTTGGTCGTTTAAATGTAGGAAGAATAAAACTAAGTAGAGCTATTAATCCATCTAGAATTAGATTTGCAATAGTGTCAATTGTTATCTTTTCTGTAATCATTTCTACTCGATTCTAAATTTCATACAATGCCACCTAAATAGTATTTCCTATTTAACAATATTACTCAATATCAGAAACATCATCCAATTTTATTACCACTTCTTTTTTATATTCATAATTCACATTAGATTTCTCTTTTAGACTGTCTTCCAATGCTTCTTCCAAATCAGACATAACAACAACCTTAATCGAATCAAGGATTTCTCTATTTTGAAAAAGATGCAATCTCAGATTGCTTTTTTCTTCTTCTGACAAATCTATGATTGTCAAAAATCCTCCATATTTCTCATAAGATTCGGATGACGGATAGAAGAATAAATTAATTGCGTGTTCCGAAACTGCATTTACAATATCATCATAAGAGTATTTATGTTTCATTCCCAAAGTTTCTTTATCATTTAAAATCATATCAATGCATATTTAATTTGTCATAAACATTCTTTCCTCTCCATACACCGTACCTGCACCATTGGTGGCGTAGGCGCGTACATAGTAGGTTGTGCTGCTGCTAAGGTTGTAGAGCTGGCTCACAAAGTTGCCCAAGCCTGCTCCGTCGGAAGTATGTGGACTGGCAATAGTGGGATTTGGTGTGGTGCTGTAGCATACGCCACGCGCTGTTACGGCAAATCCACCATCGGCAGAAACAGAGCCTCCGCAGGTCGCAGATGTAGCCGTTACAGCAGTAACCTCGGAAGTAGTAACCGTTGCCAATCCGCTGAGAGTTGTAAACGACATCTGCTCGCCGTAGGCAGTACCAGCCTCGTTGGTAGCGTAGGCTCGGAGATAATAGGTTGTGTTGGGTTCAAGGTTTGACACAGAACTAATGAAAGAGCCAAGCCCAGCACCATCCGAAGTGCGCGAGTTGGAAATTGTAGGCTGCATTGTAGTACTCCAGCATACGCCACGCGCAGTTATGGCAAATCCGCCATCGGAAACAACATTGCCACCGCTTGATGCAGTAGTTGGCGTAACAGACGAAACAGCCACCGTTGTAACGGATGGAAGTCCGTCGCAGGTGGTAAAACTCAACTGCTCGCCATAGCTTGTGCCAACGCCATTGGTCGCGTATGCCCTTATGTAATAGGTAGTATTGTAGTGCAAAGTGGAAATTGTAGTCTCGAAAACGCCTGTGCCGTTGCCCACAGCCACAACGCTGTCGCGCAGTGTAGGATATTGCATTGTACTCCAGCACAAACCTCGCGAAACCACATCGGAACGCCCGCCGTCGGTAACATTACCTCCGCAATGCACCGATGTTGCCGTAACCGCCGAAAATTCCATTGTGCTTACCAACGGAAAATCGGGGCCAACGACATACACAGAACCGATTTCGTAGAACTGCTTGCCAAAGCCCATATCGGTCAAAGCAATAGTCCGCGACTCATACAGCGAATCGGCTTCAACTTTCAGGTAGTAGCCTTTCCCTGCAAGGTCGCAGTCAATCTCGATTTCAAAACTACCATCGCGTCCCGAAACCACAGTAAGCGGAACAAGCTCTCCATCGGTAAGCGAAATACGAGCATCGACAACAGGATTGTTGGTTCGTTGGTCAAGGAGCACGCCGCTGCATAAGGTTGTGTCGTATATGCCTTCCTTCTCCAACTGCTTTATGCAGGACGGAAACAAGAAGGAAAAAACAATAAGCGTAAAAATGAATACGAAGGAGTTTCTCCTTACCGCAATTATTCTTCCGATTTTAAATTGTCCTTTATCCATTTTCAATTCCTAATTAGAATTTTACCGTCATCTGCACTCCAAGCGCAACATTCTCCTGCACAGGCATTACACTAGGCGCAAACGACAAGCCATCCTTGTATTTCGGACTTATCGAAAACGCCCTGTACAAGTTGAAAACATATACGGCAGCAGCCGTTCCCCAAGCAATGTAGCTTGTGGTACGCAACGAATTGTAGGTCTTCTTCGCATTGGAAAAATCCTCGTATGTAACATTGCTGTCGCGCATAATGTCAAGCTGCCGTCTCGAAAATAGGTAGCAACCAGTACCGACACCAGCAAGAAGCACCTCGGATGTAAGAGTGATAATGCCCTCGCCATAATGTCGCTTGCCCATCTGCCCAAGACCGGGCACGAATGCAGACTTCAGCAAGGCTACACCATTGTTGTACTCGTGTATGTCGTTACAGCCATTGAATGTTTCCCATATCACGGTTATATTTCCCGCCACAGCCACCTGACATAGCACATACACACGAAACATTCCGCCCGACACCTTTTCTACATACTCGCAGACCTTGTTCATCGGAATATTGAACTGTCTTGAAATCACTTCCAATGCAGTTCCACTCTGTACGGCTGCATTTACATCGGCGGCATCCACAGGTTGTCCAAGTCGGTTCGCCGTAGTCTGAAACACTCGCGCAATCGCCTGATTTCTTGCATCCGCTTCGGAATAAGCAAGAGCCGACTCGCACACATACATATAAGTGCCGTTGCCAGCCTTCGGTAGTTTTTTTGTCCACGCAGGCGTTTGTGCATTGGCGAATGCAACCGCCAGCAATAGCAATATCAGTGGGAAAAGTTTATTCATACGAATGTTTTTCCGTCAGCAAAAACAAACTAAGTTTCGTCCCTTGAACTCCGTACTATGTGAGTCAAGGAACGAAGCTCAGTTAGCGACAATCCTAATATTCTCCGCTCTTAATCTTTGCCATACGGTCTTCTGCGAACTTGCGGAACTGTGCCCTGTTGAACTCGATTTCAAGTTCTTCGCTGTCCGAAAGTGCGGTTGACATCTTGTCTAGCATTTCCTTCTTCGATACCCTAATGGCAGTATGCGACTGGTATGTACCCGATTGTGTCTCATACAACTTTTCGCAAGTCTTTTCTGCATCGTTAAGCATTTTCTGAACTACGGTGTTCATTTCGCCTTCCATTGCACGCTGAACCTTGTCCTGCTGTGCGCTACCCGACATAGTACGACTGTAATCGGTTGCCAATCCAACGACAAAACCACCTAGACGCTTCATCAGCATACTCTTTGCTGCATCAAACGAAGCGGAACGGGCATTCTGCATATTGGTATTTTCGGCAGTACCCATACCAGTGAAATACTCCTCGGTGTCGTGGTCAAACCCTTCACACGGCAACTGGATTTCCTTCATACCTTTGTCCTGCGGCGTAACAACAGCCTGTTTCGATTTGCATCCTACGAATGCCATTGCAGCTAAAAACAATGCTGCGATTAAAACTTTTGTATTCATTTCTATAATAGTTTAAAATTAATCAACTACAAAAAATCCTACTACCACGGATTCCTTTGGCAGAAACTAATTTTAAACAATCGAAATAGGCATATAAAAAAGCGTGGAATCCGTGCTGTTGCCCGTTCCCACACATAGGGGCCTTCGCATTGCCCAACCTAGTAAAACGAGCAACGCTGAAGCCCACGCTGGTATATGGTTAGAGTAAACCATACTCAGTCGCAGGCATTCACAGTTGCTATTGTCTTGACTAGGTTTTTAGAAAGTTGCGAAGTTTCTATGTGTCAAAACAAAGCGTCAGTAAACGCCTTAAATATATGTCTGCCATACTGCCTATCACAATGATAAAGCAAGGTATGACGAGACAAAGGTACAAAAAATATGTATTAGGAAAATAAATCTTGGATTTTTTTATGTTTTGCTTTTCGGGATGAAAATGTTCTGATTTCAGATGCCTAGTCTTCCTTTGATTTTCTGGACGGTTGGCAGGCTCACATCGCAGAGCTTTGCCGTCCTTCGTAGGCTGGTGCCTTTCTTCAATTCTTTGATGACTTTCGGGTATTCCTTTTCGAGTTGTTCCGCAGTCTTTTTTGTCCCTTTCGGGCGACCCACATATCCGCCATCCGCGATGTATTTCGCTCGTCCACTGTTTAGTCTGAACTTGATGTTCTCTCTTTCTAGCTCTGCGCAGGTAGATAATGTCGCAAGCATTATGGGGGCGAATGTGGATGGTTTGCCATCTTCATTCAGTAGAGTGAATTGTTCTTTCTGGAGATACAAGTTGATTTGATGGTCAACGAGCAGTTTTATTGTTTCGAGAACTTCGAATGACGACCTGCCAATCCTTGACAGTTCGCTCACCAACAGAATGTCTATATCATTGTCGATGCAATAGGAGAGTGCTTCTTGTAGAGTTTTTCGTTCTTCGTTCTTCTTCGCTCCCGATATTTTTTCCTCAAAGGTGTTTGCAACATCATATTGAGCGAACTCCGCGTACTTCCTCAAATCTACTACTTGTCGTTCTGTGTTCTGCCTGTCGGTGGTAGATGATACTCTGGCATAAATGACCGCTGTTTTCATACTTCAATTTTTTTGTTTCCGCAAAGGTAATAATATATTGACAATATATAACGAAAAATCAAAGATTTTTTATTATACAAAAATCTGAGTGTATAATGTGGTTGTTTAAGATTTATCGTTGTACAGTTTGACGTGTTGTACAGAATGGAAGAGTTGGCAATTTGTAAAAATATAAATAATACATAATATATGTATTGAAGTTATATGAGCGAAAAGAATATAACGAAACAAGAATTTGTCGGTAACTCCGACAGCAGTCAAGATTATGATTTATTCTCGTATGTGAAAGATATGACACATACGCTTTCTGAATTGAAGCAGATAGTCTATTCTTTAAAAGACGAGGTGGATTATATAAAGGAAGTGGCAGGAAAGAGTCCGAAGATGATATATACAAGTTCGGAGGTGATGAAGATGCTAGATGTATGTCCAAACACATTGAAGTATTATCGCGACAATGGTATGTTGGGCTATTCTCGTGTAGGAGACAAGTGCTTTTACACCACGGAAGACCTTTTGGAGTTTATGGGAAGGAACCATCACGTTGCATTCAAGTATGAAGATAGCCGTGCTTGATAATAGTGGCGTTTCCTTATGTCATTTTTTTATTTTGGGGATTGGTATGTCCAAAGACATATCGATGAGGTCATCTGATAAGGTCTTGGGTAGGTATTTGGCATATATTCTTTCTGTAATTTCGGACGATGCGTGACCTAGCATCTGACTGACTTTTGACATTTGGATTTTCTTCTCATTAAGTGCATACATTGCGAATGAATGGCGGGCAACGTGGAATGTCAGTGTGAATGGAAGTCCGATTTTTTCTCCGACAACGCGCAGGCTTTGGTTAATAGATGCGGTTACAGAATTTCGCCTATTATAGATGTCTTCTGCATTGTTTAGGTCGAAGTCATCGGGAAGCAGTCCGAATACGAAATGTTGTTTGCTATGTGTCTTTTCCCAGTTCTCAAGAATGTCTTTAGCCCCTTGGGTAAGAGGGATTGTGTTCCGTTGTTTCGTCTTGATTTGGTTCTTTGTGATTTTTTTATGTTCGAAGTCAATGTCCTTCCATCTTAGAGTTATTATGTCTGATACTCGTAATCCGCAAGCGTGGAATGCGAATAGAAACATTATGATATATTCGCGCTGTCTGTCTCGACATAGTTCCTCATCGCAATATTGTGCAAGGCGAGATAGTTGTTCTTCGACTAAGTATTTCCCGTCGAACTTTTCATTAGCATCATATTCTTCAATCTCGGTGATTCTACAATCTTCGAGCAGAACACCTATTTTGTGGTCTATCAGACCAAGGGCGCAGGCATACTTACAAGCTTTGATGATAGGTGTTAATGCGTGGTTTATGGTTGCGCTACAGTTGTGTTTTATGTTTTGCTTGAATAGAATGTATTCGTTTAATAGTTCTGGTGTTATTTCCCCAAGGTATATTGAGTCGGTTTTGTATGTGCCGTGTGATGTTGAAACAAGAAACTGTTTGAAAATGTTAATGGCACTTCGTCCATTGTTGTAGGTGCTGAAGCTAATCTTGTGCTTGTTGTACTCGCTTTGAAGATAAGAGAGAACAAAGTCGCAGAAATCTTTGCCTTCGTCTTGCCTGCAAACACCTTTCCCGTCCAAAATGTCTTTTATTATATCGGCAGTAAGCCTGTTAGGATGTTCCTGAGCATATTGAGCGACAATCGCATCGTATTTGCTTATTCTGTTTGCTAGGATGTTGTTTACTTCTCGGTAATCCTGCCCGTATGAAGCTTTTAATTGTTCTCCATCCCAGTCGGCTATTCTGGCAGTGTAGCCGCTCTGCCGACGGACTGGTTTCCTGAAAATACAATACTCATAACAGATTGAATAACGCTTGTCTGTTTGTGCATTCTTTGGCGCCATTAAACGCAACTTTCCATTCGGAAATAACTTTCGGTTTCGTCCCATAGTATTAAATCTTAGTCTCTAGAATATTCATTTTTTTCATTCGAAAATAGACAAGCAAATGTAATACTATTTTTGTAAATAGTTGAAAATAAACAAGCGTATTTTGCTTTAAAATGACATAAAATAAAACGAACAAGCAAATATGCTTGTTCGTTTTTGTTGATTATCAGGTAGATAATCAAAAATTTCTTTTAGTATTCGTCCTCGTTGAAGAAAAAGTCGTCCTTTGAAGGATAGTCTGGCCAAATGTCCTCTATGCTTTCAAAGATTTCCTCGTCATCTTCAATTTCTTGAAGGTTTTCAATAACTTCCAGATTTGCACCAGAACGGATTGCGTAGTCAATGAGTTCGTCCTTTGTTGCAGGCCACGGTGCGTCTTCAAGTTTTGATGCTAATTCCAATGTCCAATACATATTCGTAATATTTTTTTTGTTTCCTTTATTTTTGGGAGTGCGAAATAATGAAATTTTTTGCAATTAGCAGTTTACATCCCAGAAAAAATCTTCTTTTTTATTAACAGCCATGTATTTTCGTCCCAGTACGAATAGATAATCGGATAATCTATTGATATACAGCATTATATTCTTGTCAACAAATCCGATTTTGCTTAGGCTGACTATGCGGCGTTCGGCACGGCGACATATTGTACGCGAAATGTTGCACCAGCTTGTAATCTCACATCCTGTAGGCAAAACAAAGCCTTTCTGCGGTGGAAGATTTTCGCTGATTCTGTCAATCTCGTTTTCGATATTGTTAATATCTTTTTCGGAAATCTTGTTGATTTTAGTCGCAATTTGTTCGTATGCGGCTTCGTCGGGAGTTGCAAGGAAGGAACCGATGCTGAAAAGTTTATTCTGTATTATATTTATGGTATCGTCGTCGGCTTTTTCGAGTCCGAAGTTGCGAATCATACCTATATTAGAATTCAGTTCGTCGATTGTTCCGTACGATTCAATTCTTATGTCGTCCTTGTCGATGCGTGTTCCACTGACCAATGATGTGGTGCCTTTGTCGCCTGTCTTTGTGTATATCTTCATTGTGGTATGTGTTTAATTGTTGTCGTTAAAGTGTTACAATTTGTAACGTTTTCGTTTTTATATTCAATTGTGTGTTGTTATTTTGTAAGTTTCTGATACATCTTAAATAGTTCTGCTACAATCTCGCTATCAGTCATTTTTGATGAAAATCCATATGCTTGCATTACAGCTAGGTCATTAATTTTGTGAGCATGACGCAATTCTTTTGGCATAAATGTTTTGTCGTATAAATCACCCAAAGTGCTATCGGGATATTTTTCTCTTGCTTCTAAAATGGCTTTTGCTGATTGCTCGATTTTTGCCTTTTGTGAATCTGTAGGTGTCGGCCATGGAAAGTTGTTGTAAACTATGTTTACAGAATAGCGTAAGTCGCTTTTTAAACGACCACAAACTACTCTCATCCATACATTATGGACAAAACTGGTAAGTATGCCAAAGTGATATATGTTTGCGTTAGGTACGAAGGAGGTGGCGTCACTTGCTATAACAATTGGTTTGACAAATCCAATAGGAACATATTCCCTTCTTTCTGAAGAAACGCGAGGAATCAACAAGTATTCTGTTTCAGGTTGTTTTATCTCCATGAATTGAGCTGGGTAATTTGCGTATTCTCTAGTGGCAGCCTTGACACTGTCTAAACGGAATTTCCTTACAGCTTCAACACGCTCTGCAACTTTGGGCATTGAACGCAAAATGCCTGGAGAAACACCAAGAAGCCATAAACACCATCTTTTGTGTCCGTTGATAAAGTCGTCAGAACTAATAAAAGGACGGAAAAAACGTTCTGCTTCTGGTTCGTTTTTTAAAAATATTTCTTTTTCTTCCTCTGTGAAAATAAGGTATCCTCCTTCTACTGGCTTTCCTCCACTGGACATTTGAGGGACAGAACATATTGGTTTATTCCTACTTTCTATCCAAACATTATCCGCTTCAATAAGATATGGATTAATGTTTGATACTTTAATTATTTGTGAGTCGTTGGTGAATATGTACTTATTTTCATTTTCAGAATTAGTAGAAGAAAAACCAACAATAACACAATGTACCTGTGCTTTTGATTCAGATTCGCTATCCCACCTAAATGTCCTGTAAGCGAAGTCTATATGGATTCCGAATCTTTCGAACAACGGCTTCCATACAGCAGCAACCTGCTCACCTTGTGTTATGCTGTTGGTTGAAACAAATGCACATTTGGTGTGTTTGTCTTGGATGAGTTGTGCCGCTTTGAAATACCAGTTGGCAACATAGTCAATTTTCCCAGCTGTTTTGTATGGCTTTCCACAATAGTCAACATAAGTGTTCAGTGTGTCTTCCTTTTGCTCTTTGCTTTGAAGAGAATATCCCACAAATGGCGGATTTCCCATTATATAGTCGTAAACCACTTGCGAAGTTTGTTTTTTAGGAAGTTCCTTTTCTTCAATTTCTTTGGCGACAACATTCAATTCCTTGTAGCGTCTGCCATATTCCGGGACAGGCTCGTGGGCAACCATGCCGTTAAAATCATTGCCATCGTCAAGCTTGTAGATGTTGAGTTTGTCGGCATATAGGAAACCTGTTTGTTCTTCCTTGTCAAGGGTTGACCAGTCGAGCTTCAGTGCGTTGCCTTCCACTATGTTGGCGTGATTTTTCAACGGCAGGAAATCCAAGTTCATCCCGAGGATTTTTTCCGTTTCCTCCATCATCTGACATTCTGCAATCCATAGTGCTGTCATTGCAACCGTAACTGCGAAATCGTTTATCTCTATTCCATAGAACTGACTGATGCTAACCTTAATAAACTCGTCATTAAAGCCTAAAACTTTTTCGCCTTTGTTCAGAATTGAAATGACTTTGTTTTCGAGGCGACGGAGCGAGATGTAGGTTTCTGTAAGAAAATTTCCGCTACCACATGCAGGGTCAAGGAATTTAAGACTGCCAAGTTTTTTCTGGAACGCAAAAAGTTTGTCGTTACGAGCCTTTGCGGCTGTTGTTTTGCATATGGCATCAAATTCCACATTAAGGTCGTCCATGAAAAGCGGATCGATAAGCTTGTGTATGTTGGCGATGCTAGTGTAGTGCATTCCGCCTTTTCTGCGTGTATCAGGATTGAGGGTGCTTTCGAATACAGAGCCGAAAATAGTAGGGCTGATTTCTCTCCAGTCGAAAGTAGCACAATGGTTTACAATGACATCAACAATCTCCTGCGTGAAATTTGGTATTTCAATCTGTTCGTCTCTGAATAGTCCGCCGTTTACGTATGGGAATGGCTTTAGTGCCGTGTCGTACTTATCGCGGTTTTCCAACTTTGTGTCCAGACCTTTGAATAAGTCTATGATTGCTTTGCGTAAATTAGGAAGATTGAACGACTTTATGTAATCCTCAAAGCTTGTTCTTGTTTCGAAAAGTCCCGCGTCTTCTGCATACAGGCAAAAGACAATTCTTACACATAAGATGTTGAGCGACCGCAAACTGTCCTCGTCGGGATTGATGTATTCCTTGTAAAGAGCATCGTAAAGTTTTCCGACAAGTTCACCGGCTTTCATGCTAACTTCCTCTTCTCGGCGTATACGTTCGTTGCCTTCATCAACAAGGAATTGCAAGCGATAGTATTCCTTTTCTAAGTTTTCCAGAAGAATTATTTGTGGTTCGCCTTTAGGCTGCTCCATATCATATACCCAGAATTCACGGAAGTTGCAAGTGACAATCCATCGAGGACGTTGAGAGTAGGGTAGTTCGGCGGCATAGCGTTTTGCTTGTTGGAATGGTGTTAAAGAACGACCATCCGATTGCTTGATTGGGGCACCTAAATCCTTTTCGATTGACTTCTGTTCAATCATTACATGTGTACTTGGAATGTAGCCGTCAATAAACGCGGTATGGTCAAGTTTTACTTGGTCTTCGAAACTAATGAAATTGATAAAATTCTGTACACCGAAAACATTGCATAGCAAATCAAGCCAGAATTTCTGGCTTTCGCCCTTTTCATAGCCTTTATCTTTCCACTCTTGTGCAAATTTCTTTGCAGCCTTTGCCTGATAGTCGCTTGTCGTCATATATATAATTATTAAGTACAAAAAATGGAAACCCTCTTCGGATTCCCATTTTTTATTTAAGATGCCGATTACTTATACTCCTTTACGGTACCGGTTCCGTTGAGAACTTCGTTTCCGCAGATTGCAAGAGCAAGCATTTCGTTTTCGCCCTTGTAAATCTTTACGTTAGGAGTAATCCAGCTAATCTGGTCGGTAATCTGCTGCATCCATGGCTTGCTGTATGCAATACCGCCTGTGAGGATGATGGCATCAACCTTGCCACGAACTACTGCTGCAAGACGGCTGATTTCCAATGCAACCTGATAGCAGAATGCATCAACCAGAAGCTTGCTCTTCGGGTCGCCGTTGAGAGCGTCAACTTCTACCTTGTATGCGTCGTTTGTGCCAAGGTAAGCAACGAAACCGCCTTCGGCAGTTACCATCTTCTTAACCTTTGCCATGTCGTACTTTCCGCTGAAGCAAACTTCGATAAGCTTGCTGGCGTTGATAGAGCCGGAGCGGGTAGGCGAGAATGGACCGAGACCGCAGAGTGCGCGGTTAACTTCAACGCAACGTCCGTGCTGGTGAACACCAACCGAAACGCCACCGCCCATGTGAGCGATGATAAGGTTGAGGTCTTCGTAGGTCTTGCCGATTTCGCGGGCGTAGAGCTTTGCCGTCATCTTCTGGTTGAGGCAGTGCCAGATAACGCCTTCGCGTGTCGGATCGAGGTCGAATTCGGGGTGACCAGTAATCTTTGCGTATTCTGGACGTTCGTCAACAATACCCGGATCAGCGATGTATGCGCATTCGAGGCCGATTTCCTTTGCAATACTGTCGGAAATGAGAGCTCCGAGGTTGCAGGCATGCTTTCCCTGAATACCTGCACGGCATTCCTGAAGCATAAGTTCGTCAACGCGGTAGGTTCCCGATTCGCATGGACGGGTAAGACCGCCACGACCAACTACTATTGCAATTTCATCGGTGCTGATGCCGTGCTTCTTAACCATGTCGAGGATAGCATTCTTTCGGTATTCGAACTGGTCGGCAACCTCTTTGTACTGCTGAATTTCCTCGATTGGGTGCTTGATGTTTTCGGTGAAGATTTCAGTTTCTCCCTCAAATATCGAAGCCTTGGTCGATGTTGCTCCGGGGTTGATTATTAAGCTTTTATTCTTCTTTAATTCCATATATCTTTTGTGTTAATGATTACTTATTTAGCTGCAAGTGCTGCAAGAGCGATTGAATACATCTTCGACTTTGCAGAGTCGCCACGCGAAGTGAGAACGCAAGGAACCTTTGCACCCATTACCATTGCGCCGAGGTTTCCACCTCCGAACTTGGTTATGCTCTTGTAGAATACGTTTCCAGATTCGATGTTGGGGAATACGATGCAGTCGGCATCACCTGCAACTGCGCTTGTGAGCTTCTTGGTCTGTGCGCATTCCTTGTTGATTGAAACGTCGAGAGCCAAAGGTCCGTCAACCAAAGCGCCCTTAATCTGTCCGCGTTCTGCCATCTTCGAGATGATAGCAGCGTCAACGCATGCCTGCATTCCTGGAAGCATCTGCTCGGTAGCAGCAAGCATTGCAACCTTCGGAGTTTCAATCTGCAACGACTTTGCAACTTTGATTACATAATTGCAGATAGCTATCTTCTGGTTCAGGTCTGGAGCGGGGATAATAGCAACGTCACCTGCTACCAACAGCTTGTGGTACGATGGGATTTCAAAAACTGTAACGTGCGAAAGAACAGCCTTTGGTCCAGGCATAAGTCCTGTTTCCTTATTGAGGATAGCACGCATGTACTTGTCGGTGCTGAGGAGACCCTTCATGAGGATGTCGCCTTCGCCCTTGTTGATGAGCGATACAGCAACGGCACCAGCCTTGTTTTCGTCAGCTTCCTGAACTATGCGGAACTTGCTAACGTCGAAATTGTGGCGAGCACAAACTTCCTTGATTGTAGCTTCGTCGCCAACCAATGTACCTTCAACTATGCCTTCCTGAATTGCATTGTAAACTGCTTCGATTGTGTGGTCGTCGTTTGCGTATGCAGCAACCAATCTCTTCTTTTCCCTTGTCTTGAGGACGGTTAGAACGTCATCTAATTTTTTAATATCCATGAGTTAAATTTTATAAAGTCATTAATTTTTTAAGTGCCACTAAAATAGTATTTTTTTTTGAAAAAAAACTGTTCAGTTAAAATTTTTTATCAAAGAAAAGTCATTGCATAGTGTTGAAAAAAATCATAAGGATAACACTATTAATAAGTTTGCTATGTTTCGTATTGGGTAAAAGTGTTTAAGAACATTGTTTTAAGGACTAAACAATACCTTTGTCTGACTCAGATGGTGGGAATCATCAAATCTTCAAATTGTCAAATCATAAAATTTCCAATCGTAAATCTAAAATCGTAAATCGTAAATATTTTTTATTTTTGCGCCAAATTAATAATTATGGATATTTCTGTTGTAGTTCCGCTGTATAACGAGGAGGAATCCTTGCCAGAATTGTGCGAATGGGTAGTACGTGTAATGAACGAGCATTCGTTTACCTACGAAATTCTGTTTGTGAACGATGGTAGCACCGACAATTCCTGGAATGTTGTCTGCGACCTGAAGAAGAAGCACGAGCAGGTGCGTGGTATCTCATTCCGTAGGAACTATGGCAAGTCGGCTGCTTTGCAGGTAGGTTTTCAGGCTTGCAAGGGTGATGTTGTCATTACAATGGATGCCGATATGCAGGATAGTCCCGATGAGATTCCCGAACTTTACCGCATGATAAAGGAGGAGGGCTTCGACCTTGTGTCGGGCTGGAAGAAAAAACGCTACGACAATACCTTTACAAAGAATATCCCCTCGAAAATATACAATGCTACTGCTCGCCGAGTCACAGGCATCAAGCTGCATGACATGAACTGCGGACTGAAGGCTTATCGCAACAAGGTGGTGAAAAATATCGAGGTTTACGGTGAAATGCACCGCTATATTCCATATCTGGCAAAGAACGCTGGTTTTTCGAAGATAGGCGAGAAGGTCGTTGAGCATCGCAAGCGCCAGTATGGTGTGTCTAAGTTCGGTTTGGACAGGTTTGTACACGGCTATTTGGACTTGTTCTCTCTGTATTTCCTGTCGCGCTTTGGCAAACGCCCGATGCATTTCTTCGGTTTGTGGGGCAGCGTGATGTTCATTATCGGTTTCATAGCCATTTGTGTGGTTGGCGGAATTAAGATTGCCGCCTTGTGCAAGCATGTTCCTGCACCGCTGGTTACCGATACTGCATATTTTTACCTTGCATTGGTAATGATGATTCTTGGCACGCAGATGTTCCTTTCGGGCTTTGTCGGCGAGATGATTGCCCGTAATTCAGCAACAAGAAACGATTACCAGATAGAGGAGACGTTGGAATAAATCCGCATTTATATAATTGGATAAATATGCAATTCTTTGCTAATAAGGCGCAATGCGTTGCGCCTCTACGTGTTTTGTGTAATTGCATATGCTGTTGATAAATTTGCTAAAAAACATCGTTTTTGTTTGCGTTGTTCTGCTATAAAAAACTTACCTTTGGTTTTTCAAATTTTGGAACAATAAAATTATAATACAACAATGGATTTGATTCAAGAAATTATCAGAAATGCGCAGGCAAACAAACAGCGCATCGTACTTCCCGAAGGTGACGAACCTCGTACATTAAAGGCCGCAGACCAGATTATTGCAGACGGAATCGCCGATGTAATCCTTATCGGTCCTGCACAGAAAATTGCTGAAATGACAGCCGAATTCGGTTTGAAGAACATCAGCAAGGCTCGCATTATCGACCCGAAGAACAACCCCGAAAAGCAGAAGTATGCCGAAATGCTTTACGAAATCCGCAAGGCAAAAGGTATGACAATGGAACAGGCCGAAGGTCTTGCCGAGAACTTCATGTACCTCGGTATCCTCTTGGTTAAGGCTGGCGAAGCCGACGGTCTCGTAAGCGGTGCCCGTTCGACCACTGGCGACATGCTCCGTCCTGCATTGCAGATTATCAAGACCGTTCCTGGCGTTAGCTGCGTATCTGGTGCATTCATCATGTTCCTCCCCGAAGGCAGTAAGTATGGAACCGACGGCAAGATGGTATTCGCCGACTGCGCCGTTACTCCAATGCCCGATGCAAAACAGCTAGCAGAAATCGCAGTTTGCACCGCCGACACTGCAAAGAACATAGCAAAGATCGACCCGGCAGTTGCTATCCTCAGCTTCTCGACAAAGGGTTCGGCAAAGCACGAAGTTGTTGACAAGGTTATCGAGGCTACACGTCTTGCTCAGGAAGCTCGTCCCGACCTGCTTCTCGACGGTGAACTTCAGGCTGATGCAGCTATCGTTCCTTCTGTAGGTTCGAGCAAGGCTCCGGGCAGCAAGGTTGCTGGTAAGGCTAACACCTTGGTATTTCCGTGCCTCGAAGTAGGTAACATCGCTTACAAGCTCGTTCAGCGTCTTGCTGGTGCCGAAGCAGTAGGTCCCGTTCTTCAGGGTCTCGCCAAGCCTTGCAACGACCTCAGCCGCGGATGCTCGGTAGACGATGTTTACAAACTTGTTGCAATAACCTGCAACCAGGCAATAGCTCAGAAAAAATAATCATTAACAACAAAATACGTAAAAGATGAAAATATTAGTTTTAAACTGCGGTAGTTCTTCAATTAAATACCAGCTCATCAACATTGACGCTAACAACAATTCTACCGTAATGGCAAAAGGTCTTCTCGAAAGAATAGGCCTCGAAATGGGAGAATTCACTCACAAGTACAACGGACAGAAGCACTACGAACAGACTCCAATCGCCGACCACACTGCCGGTATCAGAATGGTTCTCAAGGCTCTCACCGACCCGGAAATGGGTGTAATCAAGGACTTGAAGGAAATCGAAGCAGTAGGTAACCGCGTTGCTCACGGTGGCGAACTTTTCAAGGCTAGTGCTCTCGTTAACGACGATGTAATCGAAAAGATTAAGTCGTTGATGGAACTCGCACCGCTTCACACTCCTGGTAACTTGGCAGGTATCTACGCTATGCGCGAAGTATTGCCGAATGTTCCGCAGGCAGTTGTATTCGATACCGCTTTCCACCAGACACTTCCTCCGAAGTCGTTCCTCTATGGTTTGCCATACGAATACTATCAGAAGTATCATCTCCGTCGCTACGGCTTCCACGGAACAAGCCACGGCTTTGTTGCTGAGAAGGCAGCCAAGATGATTGGCAAGGACTGGAAAGACCTCAAGATAATTAGCTGCCACCTCGGTAGCGGTGCTTCGATTGCTGCAATCGACCACGGAAAGTCGGTTGACACCACTATGGGTCTCACAGCTCTTGAAGGTCTTATCATGGGTAGCCGTCCAGGTGATGTTGACCCGGGTGCAGTATTGTATATTGTAGAAAAGGAACTTGCTGAAGGCAAGACCATGAAGGATATTACAAATATCTTCTACAAGAAGAGCGGTCTTGTTGGTATCAGCGGTGGCAAGCAGGATATGCGCGACATCCGTGCAGGTCGCGATGCAGGTGACGAAAGAAGCACCTACGCATTCGATATGTTTGCACAGCGCGTAAAACGTTACATCGGCGGTTACATGGCTGAGATGGGCGGTTGCGACATCCTTCTGTTCACAGGTGGTATTGGCGAAAATGCATGGTTCATGCGTCACCCGATACTCGAAAACATGGAATGCCTCGGCATTAAGGTCGATATGGAAAAGAACGACAAGATTATGGGCGAAGATGCAGTTATCTCAACTCCCGATTCGAAGGTTACAACAATCGTTGTTACCACCGACGAGGAATATGTAATTGCAATGGATACCATGAAGCTCGTTCAAGGCAAATAATATTATAGGTATTCAAAAAAAAGGAGTCAAAATCCTGTGCTCCCTGAGCGTAGTCGAAGGGCAGGATCTTGACTCCGTTTTTTTTGATGTTACAACAAATATATGTCGGAAGAAAAATTTCAGAGGAAATACAGAATTGCTTCGGTGCGCGCATCGTGGCATGATTACAGGTGCGGTGCATATTTCGTAACTATATGCACCAAAGACCGTGAACATTATTTTGGCGAAATTGAAAATGATGAAAACGGAAATCAAAGGATGAAATTATCTCCGATTGGGGAAATTGCAGACGAATGTTGGCGGGCGATTCCACAACATTTCCCGCATGTTCAAATTCCATTATGGGTTGTGATGCCAGATCATATACATGGGATTGTGATTATTGATGATTTTGTAGAGACGCAAAATTTTGCGTCTCTACATGATAACGAACCCAATAAATTTGGACCGCAATCAAAAAATCTGGCATCTGTGATTCGTGGATTCAAAATCGGTGTGACAAAATTTGCCCGCCAAAACAATATCCTTTTTTCATGGCAATCCAGATATTATGACCGTATTATCCGTGATTCTGCCGAAATGAACCATATTGCCGAATACATTGAAAACAATGTGTCAGAATGGAATGCGAATAAAGATATTGACTATCAAATAGATTAAATAAAACAATTATCTTTGCAGAAATAAATTGTAAACAAACAAGGCATGAAAAGATTTTCAATTATGCTGATTTTGCTGCTGCCCATGTGCATTGCAATGGGGCAGAAAACATCGTTGGAACATTCGCGCGTACCTATATATTTGACTGGTGGCGGAAGTTTGGGAGCAACCGAATTTTACGATGCAGGGGTGTCGCCTTTGCATTATTTGGGATTTGCCCTTGGTGTTGATTTCGGACTTACCGTCGAGTGGAAAAAGTGCCGCATTACATTGGATAATACCGTCGGCGGATGCCTGGCGGCAGGAAACAAGGCCGATTCCAAAGCTGGTGCATACGGCATTACAATTAATAATAGGATTGGTTTCCTATATCGTGTTTCAGAACCTGCCGACGGATTGAGGCTTTGGGTGGGCGGTTCTTTCAATCCATATACCGACATTCGCATAAACCAGAAAATGATGAATGCAGCTGTCGGATTAACCTCTATGTATGCTATGGACGGAAATTTCCGCCTCGAATTCGACATACCTTCGCGTCGTCGTACCGACTTGTTTATGTTGTTTGCCGACATTACTTTGCCGCTCGTGGCTTTGGGCGAACGTCCCAGTTATGCGTATGTGTATAACGCAACGTCATCAAGCGATCCAATAGAGTATGTGCTCGATGGTTATCAGGGATTTGCAAAGGCTATGCCTGGTGCAACAACCGACATAGGAATATTCTTCAACTTAAAGAACCGCAATAGGATAGGGCTTTCGTATCGTTGGGACTATTGGACAACACACAATGCATCGGTACATCGTTTCGACAACGCCTACCACACTGTAAACTTAAAGTTCATGTTTAATATCAATTGATTATGAGAAAATTACATATAATATCAGCCTTGTTTGCCTTTACTTTGCTCGGTACTTCGTGCGAAAAGGCTTTTATGGAAAAGGAACCTAGCAACGATCCTGTGACAACCTTTGAATACTTGTGGGATGTGGTTGACAGGCAGTATTCCTTCTTCGATGTTAAGGGTGTTGACTGGGATTCGGTCTATGCTGTATATAGTCCAAAGGTTTCGGAAAAAATGAGCGACGACAGCCTGTTCAGTGTGCTTGGTGCAATGCTGAATACACTTAACGACGGACATACAAATCTGGTTTCTCCGTTCGACGTGTCGCATAACGAGGAAGTTTATCGCAGGATGTATGCAAACAAAAACATCAATTCCGAAGTAGTGGTGCTTAATTATTTGACAATCAATTATCATACTACAGGTGCTTTTGCACACAATGCTATCCGCAACGGGCAGATTGCTTATCTGCGTTATTCGTCGTTCATGGACGCTATTGCTGATGAAGATTTGGAGTACATTGTAAATAAGTACAAGAATACCAAGGGTATGATAATCGACTTGCGTCAGAATGGTGGTGGTAGTGTAGATAATGTATGGAACCTGATGAAGCTTTTCCCGACAGGAAACCGCCAGCTGTATCAGACTCAGATAAAGAACGGACCTAAGCATGACGACTTTTCGGAAATGACGATTGTTACTCAGCCTTCCCACGATGAAAAAACAACATATCGTCATCCAATTGCAGTGCTTACCGACCGTGGTTCGTTCAGTGCGACTTCGTTTTTCTCGCTGTGCATAAAGTCGAACTTTCCTGATGCTACCATCGTTGGCGATACTACTGGCGGAGGTCTTGGACTTCCTAATGGCGGCGAATTGCCAAACGGTTGGACATATCGCTTTTCAATCACGCGTACCCTCGACATGAACAACAATAATTACGAAAATGGTATGCCGCCAGATGTTACGGAAATTCTTGACCCTGTGCAGACGGCACAAGGCATCGACAATGTGATTGAAAAGGCATGCGATATTTTGCTCAATAGCGGAAAATAGACTTTCCACAATCGCAAATCGTACTTCGTAAATCGTAAATTACATTATCTTTGCATCACAAAAAAAATTTTTATGGCTTTACAGGAATCTTTTGAAATACAAGGAAATAAACTTTTCAAGCGCCGCAGCTGGCTACCAGTGTTGATACTTGTGCCAGGAGCTGCGTGGTTTGCATATCTGACATATTTGCGCAATAGTGTTATGCCGTGGTGGTTGCCTGTAATTTTCCTGTGCATTGGTTTTGTTGGACTTGCAATCAGGATAGCAACAGTTGGACATACGCCCAAAGGTACTAGCGGACGAAATACCACTCAGGGACAGGTCGCAGAGCAACTCAACACATCTGGAATTTATTCTACAGTAAGACATCCTCTGTATCTGGGCAATTTCTTCATGTGGTTGGCTCCTGCTTTGATGGTCATGGATGTCTGGTTTGTATTGTTCTTCTGCGCGTTCTATTGGATTTACTACGAACGCATTATGTATGCTGAGGAGGCGTTCTTACGCAAAAAGTTTGGAGATGCTTACCTCGACTGGGCAAATCGTACACCGGCATTCATCCCCAGTTTCCGCAATCATTGTAAGTCGACATTGCCATTCTCGGTGCGCAATGTATTGAAGCGCGAGTACAACGGATTTTTTAATCTTATACTTGTTTTGACAGCATTCCGCGTGCTCGAATTCGCAATAGTGGAACACCGATTCTATTTGGATTGTGTGTGGATAGGTATTTTTGCCGCTGGATTGCTTATATTTTTGATACTTAAAATTTTAAAGAAATTTACTAATATTTTAAATGTGGAGGGTAGATAATGAAAAAATGTTTTGTTTTTGCAATTGTATTGTCTCTTGTAGCGATTTCTTCATGCCGCAATGGTGACGAAGTAGTAAAAGGGGAGGTTCTAACCAAGAAAATTCTTTACGATGTGCCTATCGTGAATTTGCTGTTGGAAGACAGGTCTGAGAACGATCCTAACTGGTTCTGGGAAAATTTGCCATATCCGGCTGGCGATGAGTTTGTCGACAAACTTTTTGTCGATGCCCGCGACTGCGAAATACCTATTTACTATTACGACCCCGAAGGCGACTATGAGCATCTCGACCGTATTCCCGATAAGGAAGTGAAGAATTTGTTCGATAACGATATGAAGGTTTCGCTTCCTGTGCCAGATGTATATGATGAAGAAACAGCTTCTTTCATTCAGCGTCCCAATGTAGAGTTTAAGCTCGATCAGACAAGGATTCTGAAACTCAGGTTCTTGGAAGAATGGCGTATGTACGATGGAATGATTGAAAAGAAAGTTCTTGCTGTGGCACCTGTATTTACAATAAAAATAGGTGGCACCGATGCTCAGGAAGGTTATGAATACAATACTGTGAAGTTCTGGTTTATGGCAGATGCTAAACTTCTAAAGTAATGGATGGGTATAATGTTGTATATCAGCGCGAAGCTATTGAATTTGTGACGGTTGCGAAGGAATTTGTTTCGTTTCTGGAGAATGCACGCGATTTTACGAAAGATGATTTTGTTGACCGAGCGGTGAAGATTCTGCCGTTGCTCTACTTGAAGGGAACATTGTTGCCCGAAATAGAGGACTACGACGAGAGTTTTTCGGAAAAGTTTGTAGATGAGGCAGCATGGTCGTTCATACAGCAGGTAACTTCGTCGAAGCTTGAGGAGGACGATGATTACATACAGTTGCAGGATGCTGGTATGATGAGTTCGATGGATTCGATGAGTGTTGGTCTGTCGGAGATTTTTGCCGACTTGTATCAGGAGATGGCCGATCTTGTAGGGGCCTACCGTATTGCAAACGACGATGTTATGCTTGTGGCTCTTGCTTGCTGCCGTAACAATTTTTCCGACTACTGGGGCGTGAGGTTGCTTGCGTTGTTGAAGGCTCTTCACGAGATAAAGTATCGCAGAGATGACTGAAAATAAATATAGTCCGAATATTACCAACGAAGAACTGATGGTTTTGCCGCTGTATTCCTACGACGGCGAGGTGGTGTGTGTCGATACTTTGGAAAAGTTTCGTCAGGTGAAAGACGAGCTTTTCCTGGAACCGCTATGGGGCTTCGATACCGAGACTAAGCCTTGCTTCAAGAAGGGTGCGTCGAATAGGAAGAATGTTGCACTTTTGCAATTGAGCAGCAGGGAGAAAACATATATTTTTAGGCTTAGCATAATTGGTTTGCCGAAAGAACTCTGCGATTTCCTATCGTCCGACAGGTTTACCAAAATCGGACTTTCGTCCCGCGATGACATTAAGGGTTTGCAAAAGCTTACACCATTTACACCTGCTGGATTTATTGATTTGCAGAGCATTGCACCCAATTATGGAATAGAGGAGATGAGTTTGCGTAAGATGGCTGCGATTGTTCTGGGATTCAGAATCTCTAAGGCTCAGCAGCTTAGCAACTGGGAAAGCGAGACGCTTAACGAAAAACAGATTCGCTATGCTGCAACCGACTCGTGGGTTACGAGACAGATTTATGTAAGGCTGACCAATGGAAACAATTTATAAATATCGTGTGCTTTATGCCGACACCGATGCTATGGGCGTGGTGTACTACGGCAACTATCTACGCATTTACGAGGCTGCTCGCGGTGATTTTCTCCACAAGGTTGGAATGCCGTTCTCGAAGATGGCAAGCGAATTGAACATTGTCTGTCCCGTCGCTAATGCCGAAATAAACTATCACAAGCCAGCAGTACTCGACGAGGAAATTACAGTAAAGACAAGTATTGTCTCGCTGCGTGGTGCAAGGATGGTTTTTGACCAGCGCATTTTCAATGCCAAGGATGAACTTCTCAACGACATAAAGGTTACTGTGGCGTTTGTCGATATGGAAAAGAGAATACCGGTAAAATATCCCGATGTGTTTGATGGATTGGTAGATTTGAACGAAAACCAATAGGAAGTTAGCTGCAATGAAGAAGATTTATATAGACGTTGACGGTGTATTGCTGACTACAAGTAATATTCGTGCTGCGAAAGGGGCGGTTGATTTGTTGTACTTTGTACTGCAAAACTTTGATTGCTATTGGTTGACAACGCATTGCCATGATAACGATACGACTCAGGTCATTAGTTATTTGTCACGATTCTTTTATCCCAGTGTGATTGAAAAGTTTAAGGCCATAAAACCAGTTGTTTGGAATACGATGAAGACCGAAGGCATTGATTTCGATTCTGACTTTATTTGGCTTGATGACTATCCGATGCAAGGCGAGAGAAAAGTTCTGGAGCAACATGGCTGTTTGAAAAATCTGATACAAGTGAACCTGGACAATAATGATGAATTGTTTCAGGTGATTCAAAAATTGAAGGATTTGAACGGATGTTGTTAAGCGGTCGTTTTGCAATAAATTTATAATCAGCAACTTATATATTTATTAAACCTTGTTGTTCACAAATAAAGTGGCAGTAGTGGTTCTAGTTGTATATTTTGTGGTAATTTTGCATCGTCGAAAAAATTGATGATTGAGAAATGAACATGTACGTAATTGCCGGTTGCAATGGAGCGGGTAAGACTACAGCTTCTTATTCCATACTTCCAGAAATGCTGGAATGTACGCAGTTCATCAATTCAGACGAGATTGCCAAGGAATTGTCTGCTCAGTCGAGAGGCATAAAGTTCGAGGCTACGCGCATAATGCTTGCCCGTATGTATGCCCTTATCGAGGAGGGAAGCGATTTCGCTTTTGAGACTACTTTGGCGACAAAGACATTCAAGGCCATAATAAAGAAAGCTAAGGATAAAGGATACAAGGTAACTCTTGTTTTCTTTTGGCTGGATACTCCCGAACTCGCTTTGCGACGTGTGCAGGAACGTGTGGAACATGGTGGTCACGATGTGCCTAAGGATGTGGTTTACAGAAGGTATGTGGCCGGAATGCGCTATCTGTCACAGATATACATTCCGATATCCGACTACTGGATGATAATTGACAACTCGAACAATCCTTTCAAGCTAATAGCAGATGGCGCCAAGGAGGATGTCTTGAATGTTTATGATGAATGTGTTTTTAATCAAATAATTACAGATGGAAACTTGCGAAATTAAAGAACTACGTAAGAAAATTCTTAATGGATTGAATCTTTCTTATCGAAAATTATTGGAGGCTAGAAAACAGCAGAACGAAACATTAGTTGTTTCGGAAGGTGGTAAAGTTGTATTGCTTGAAGCAAAAAAGGTTAGATTAAAAGTTTTTAAATAGGATATGGATAAAGTTGCCGAATTACAGACAATTGCTACGCAGGTAAGACGCGACCTGCTGAGAATGATTCATGCAAAAAAATCAGGGCATCCGGGCGGTTCGCTTGGCGTTACCGACTTGATGGTTACATTGTACTTCGATGTGATGGAACACGATCCCAAGATTTTTGACATCAACGGAAAAGGTCAGGACTTGTTTTTCCTGTCGAATGGTCACACATCGGCTGCATGGTACAGCGTTCTTGCTCGTGCCGGATATTTCCCAGTAGAGGAACTCAAGACTTTTCGTGCAATAAATTCGCGTTTGCAGGGACACCCGACTACTGCCGAAGGTTTGCCAGGAATCCGCATTGCTTCGGGTTCGCTCGGACAGGGCTTGTCGGCTGCTTGCGGTGCTGCATTGGCAAAGAAACTTAATGCCGACAATCATACGGTATTTTGTCTGATGGGTGACGGTGAAATAGAGGAAGGCCAGGTTTGGGAGGCTGCTATGTTTGCAAATGCCCGCGAAATCGACAACCTTATCGCTTTTGTCGACCTCAACCGCAAGCAGATTGACGGTACTACCGAAGATGTCATGAAACTTGGCGATGTTAAGGCTAAGTGGGAAGCATTTGGCTGGTATGTGCTCGAATGCAACGGCAACGATATTGCCGACCTGCGCAAGACCATCGCCGATGCTAAAGGCCACCTTGGTAACAAGAAACCGGTCGTTGTGCTGATGAAAACCGAAATGGGTATGGGTGTCGATTTCATGATGGGTACCCACAAGTGGCACGGCACACCTCCAAACGACGAGCAGCTTGCTGCAGCCTTGGCTCAGTTGCCCGAAACTCCACTAGGCGATTATTAAAATTGAATTTGCGAGATTTTCACTAACGGCGTTCCATTTGGGAGGCCGTTTTTTTGTAAGTGGCAATCAATTTTTATGCTGAATTTTTGAATTTGTTTATATGAATTAAGCATTTTTATTAGTTTTGCAGAAAATAAATTCAGTTTAAGATGGAACAGGAACAGGATATAAGATGGCTACAACGCTACGCAAACTATCATAAGGCTTGCCAGAGGCTTGTCTCAGTGACAGAAAGCGGTATAAGAGTTGAAGATTTGTCGGAGTTGGAGCAAGAGGGAATAGTGCAACGATTTGAATACACCTTTGAACTTTCATGGAAAGTAATGCAGGATTTCTTGGTATATAAGGGTTATGAGTTTATGACTGGTCCCAACGGCACAATGAAGATGGCTTTTGAAGACGGTCTTATTTCCGACCATGATGGATGGCGGCAGATGGCTAAGTCGCGCAATACTTTAAGTCATGTATATGACGAGGGCGAGGCTGAAATTATTGTCAGGTTAATTTTTAGCAAATATGTCCATCTGTTGAAAGCATTGGATGAAAAATTAGCACAATTTTCACAAGAATAAATACTAAAAGCTATGAAATTCGGCTTGAGCGATAGTGTAATAGTGGAGTTGCAGGATGTATTCCGCCGTCATAAGAATATCAGCAAAGTTCTGATTTTTGGTTCAAGGGCGAAAGGAAATTATCGTGAAGGTTCCGACATAGACCTTGTGGCTATAGGTAACAATTTGGATTATAATCAGATAATAAAAATTCTAACCGAGATAGATGACTTGGAGTTGCTATATTCTGTTGACTTGCTTGACTATAGTAAAATTATTGGCACACCTATTGGTGACCACATAAATCGCGTAGGACAAGTGTTTTATCAGTTGGCTTGATAATTAATTGAAATTGCGAGTTTTTTATATGACGGCGTTCCTTTGGGATGCCGTTTTTTTTGTAAATTGATTTTTTTTGCCATTTTCATTCTATTTTCCTATCTTCGCGACGAATTTGAGATTCGTCTAAAATGTACCATAAACAGGTAAGAGATATTGATGCCAATGTTGCAGGAATTGATAGTTTTGATTCTTGTAACTCGTTGAGTATCAATCAAATCCCCCCCCTGTACAATCTTAATTTTCGGGCGTTTGCCATTTGTGGCATATACCGCAGCGGTCTTTTTGTATCTGTTGCGGAATCTTTTTGTTGCCCTCAGGTTAGTATTTGTTAATTTTATTAAGTATAATTTTAAATTTTTTTCACAATGAAAAGAAGTATATTCTTATTGTTGGCAATCATTTCCGTAGCGGGGATGATTGCAATTAGCGGATGCAAGAAGAAGGAGACCTACACGGTAACTTTCAATCCAAACGGTGGAACTGGAACAATGGAAGCACAGACTTTCACCGAGGGCGAGTCGCAAGCACTTTCACGCAATGCGTTTACTTACGACGGCTACACATTTAGCGGTTGGAATACTGTGCAGGGTGGTAGCGGAGCATCTTACACCGATGGACAAACCATAACCGCCACCGCCGATATGACCTTGTATGCGCAGTGGACAAGCAACGGCACAAATCCGGCGCCCGGACCAACGCCAAGCAACACCGTAACGGTAACTTTTGATGCAAATGGAGGTACAGGCGAAATGGCACCGCAGACATTTGTTATAGGTACGGCACAGGCTTTGACTGCAAATGCCTTTACAAAAGGCAACTATCCGTTTAATGGTTGGAATACAGCAGCAAATGGTAGTGGAACCGGCTATGTCAATATGCAGGAAATAACCATTTCGGCAAATATAACTTTGTATGCACAGTGGAGTACACACGAGTTTGTTGACCTTGGATTGCCATCGGGCACAAAGTGGGCGACCAGCAATGTTGGTTCCGACACACCAGAAGGCTACGGCGACTACTTTGCTTGGGGCGAAACCACACCAAAGGAAACCTACAATTGGAGTACCTATAGATATTGTAACGGTGATTATAATAAACTTACCAAGTATTGCAACAATGCCGAATATGGCAACGATGGTTTTACTGATGCTTTGACAACCCTTGAGGCAAGTGACGATGCCGCAACCGCCAACTGGGGTGCAGGTTGGCGTATGCCGACAAGGGAAGAGTTCTATGAACTGATAAACAACTGCACCATTACTTGGACAACCCAAAACGGAGTAAACGGACGCCTGTTTACCGGACCTAACGGCAACTCAATTTTCCTGCCCGCTGCTGGCGGCCGCAGCGGCAGTAGTCTCTACGGTGTCGGTTCCGGCGGCTACTACTGGTCGAGTTCGCTCGACACGGACGACCCGGACTACGCGTGGAACCTCGTCTTCAATTCGGGCGGTTACGGCATGTACAGCTACGACCGCTACTATGGACTATCTGTGCGTCCTGTTTGCGTGTCCGCCCAGAACTAAACCATTGTCAGGCAGGAGAAGCGAGAATGGCAAGACTGGCATAATCGGCGGTGGGGCAGGCGGTAGCGCGTGGCGCACACGGAGTGTGCCACCCAGCCACGAGCGGACGGCTGTTGCACCGCCGATTGGCATTTTGTTTTTTGGGGAAGAAAGCGGAATAATTACCGCCTTAGGCGGTTTTTTTTGAAAAATATTTGAATATTTTCTATGCCAAAACTAACAGAAATATTGCAAAAGGAGAGGGAGCGGGCTACAATTGAGCAATGCGCTGTGATTCACCTGTTTCAAGAGGGTACATTTTACCGCGCCTACGAGTGGAGCGCATGGCTGTGCCACCGCTATGTTAAGGATTTCAAGCCCACGCACCGTCTGTTGAAAGATAGCGACGACAGCATTGTGTTTGTCGGTTTTCCGCTCACAAGCCTCGAGCGCTATACTCCCGAAGGTGCGAGTGTGGCTGTCGCTGGCGAAAAGAGCGTTGATATGGTACTTTCGGGCGGTGTGTTTACACCCGATGCCGATGCAGAATCGCTTGGCGAGGAGTTTGAAGCGTGGAAGCAGAGCGTTCCAATGACCGAGGCGTCGAAGAAACGCATTGCCGAGGAGCAGGGCAAGGTCGAGCGTCAGCCTCGCCTCACCGATGTTATGCACCGCATACTGGCATATCCAATCGAACAGCGTTCCCCGATGGACTGTATGGCGTTCCTCGCCGAGATAAAGCAGCAGATTTCGGAAATAATATGAGTATAATTAATAATGGACAATTGACAATGTACAATTGATGAAAATGCCCCTTCGATAGGCTCAGGGAGCGGAAAACCCAGAAACATGAAACATAGAAACTTAGAAACTCAGAACGGCGCAGCCCTCAACGAAGTTAAACAGCGAAGCGAGAAACATAGAAACCCAGAAACGCGAAGCTTATAAACAGCGCAGCGTAGAAACGGCGTAAGCCATATAAACAATTTAAACCCTCTGACAATGGTAAGTTCACAGGCGGTCGGCCCTTGCAAAAGGGATAGCGAAGAAGAGACGGTTGGCTTGCACGAAGGCATTCCTTCCGTCCCGAAAATAACAGTACCGCCGACGCAAACAAGTTGTATTTTCCTGCCCGCTGCTGGCAACCGCAACGACAGTAGTCTCAACAATGTCGGTTCCAACGGCAACTACTGGTCAAGTTCGCTCAACACGGACAACCCGAACAACGCGTGGAACCTCAACTTCAATTCGGACAATTACAACATGAACAACAACAACCGCAACTATGGACAATCTGTGCGTCCTGTTTGCGTGTCCGCCCAGCACTTGCCAGAGTCTGCCTATTGTCTTACAAGGGAACGGCTTCTTTCCGACCTTTACGAAGCCTACTACGATGCTCGCCGTCATAAGCGTAACAAGCCCTACCAGAAGCGTTTCGAGGCAAACCTTGATGAAAATTTGAACGAACTCTGCGACGAACTTTTTTCACGCACCTACAAGCCGCGACCGTCCACCTGCTTCATTATCACCGACCCCAAGAAGCGCGAGGTTTTTGCCGCCGATTTCCGCGACCGCATTGTTCACCACTTGTACTACAATTATATGCACGAAATGTTTGAGCGCACTTTCATTCACGATACCTACAGTTGCATTAAGGGGCGCGGTACGCATTATGGTATTGGTCGGCTCGAAAGCCATATCCGCAAGGAAAGCCAAGGTTTCACTGTGCCGTGCTATGTGATGAAGATGGACATACGCGGATATTTCATGCACATTGACCGCCGCCGTCTGCTTGGCATTTGCAACGAAAGCATTGACAGGATGGCGTGGCACCGCGTGTCGAAGCACAGGCGCGAAAGATGGTTCGAGGTCGTTGACATTGATTTTGTCAAGTACCTTACAGCCGAGATTGTTTTGCTTGACCCGCTTGTCGGTTGTCGTGTAAAGGGCAATCTCTCCGATTGGGACGACCTTCCGCACGACAAGAGCCTTTTCCGTACGCCTCGAGGCTGTGGACTGCCGATTGGCAACCTTACTTCGCAACTTTTCAGCAATGTGTATCTCAATGTACTCGACCAGTTTATGAAGCGCGAACTGAAATGCCGCCATTATGGTCGGTATGTAGATGATTTTTATGTAGTCAGTGCCGACCGAGAGTGGCTATTGTCGATTGTAACGAAGGTCAAGCGTATGCTGTCGCAGCGGCTTGGACTTGATTTCCACGATGGCAAACTGGAGATTCTTTCGGTTTGGCACGGCGTGGAGTTTGTCGGTGCGTATCTGAAGCCTTTTCGCAGGTATGCAACGCGTGCGTGTGTCGGGCGTATGCGACAGAAATTGAAGGAACTTGCCAATAGTACCTGCGAAAAGTGGGTTAACTCCTTGAACTCGTTCTGCGGAGTGCTTTCGCACGGCAACAATTATAACTTGCGAAGACGACTTTTCCTTGCTGAAAATCCGTCTTTTTCCCATTACGGATATTTTGATGCAGGAATACGCAAGTATTTGCGATTTTAGATATACGGCCGACTTTGGTCGGCTGCTTTTTTTTTTGTATATTGCTCTTTTGCATTATATTTGCAGTAAATATATTGTCATGAAGAAGATAGTCCTCGTCATATTGTCCGTTTTGGTTTCAATGCTTGCATTTTCGCAGACACGAAAGCCCGTAGTCGAAGAACCTGAACCACCGCTAACTCGCATACTTTTCATCTTTGATGCATCGATGAGTATGTCCGACAAGTGGGAGGGTACGCAGAAGTTTGTGAAGGCTCGCGAACTTATGTTCGAACTGCTCGATTCGCTCGAAAGGGTTCAAAAAAAACATCCGCTTGAGGTGGCTTTGCGCGTTTATGGACATCAAAGCCCTGTGCCTCCGCAGGATTGCCACGATTCCAAACTGGAAGTGTCGTTTGGTGAGCGCACTATCGGAATTATCCGCGACAAGCTTATGTCGATAACGCCCAAGGGAACAACGCCGATTGCATATTCGCTCGGACAAAGCGAGGGCGATTTCCCCGAAGGCAACGACAGCCGCAATATTATAATCCTCATTACCGACGGCATCGAAATGTGCAACGGCGACCCCTGCGAGGTTAGTGCGGCCCTGCAAAAAAAAGGCGTTGTGCTGAAACCTTACATTATAGGTATCAACATTGATGTCAAGCAGGCCGATATGCTTGCCTGTATGGGCAACTATTTCGATGCAGGAAATGCTGGGCAGTTTCGTCAGGCGATAAAGACCATTGTTTCGGAGGTTACCTCGTTGACGGCGGTGCGTGTAAATCTGCTCGATTCGAACGGCAAGCCAACCGAAACCAATGTTGCAATGTCGTTCCACGATATGCAGTCGGGCGATGTGCGCTACACCTATATGCATACTATGAACGCTGATGGTCAGCCCGATACGATTTATCTGGATGTGCTTTCGCAGTACAAGTTGAAGGTGCATACCGTTCCGCCTGTCTATAAGGACGGCATAACAATCGAGGAAGGCAAGTTGAACATCATTGATGTTCCTGCACCGCAGGGAACCTTGCTAGTTGACATTAAGGGCGAAGACCCTGCAAATGCCGACATAAAGTGCATAATCCGCGAAACAGGTCTGCCGCACACGATTCATACCATCGATGCCGACAAGAAGCAGAAACTCATTGTCGGTCAATACGATTTGGAAATTCTGACTATGCCGCGCACATACGTAAATGCCGTGCGCATCGACCAAGGGAAGCTTCGCAAGATTGATATTCCACAGCCCGGAACCGTGATAATAAATTTCCGCAGTCCGGCATTTGGTACTTTGTTGCATCAGGAAGGCGACAAGTTGACCGACATTTACGAATTTTCGCCAGACAAGACTCATTACAAATTGCGCTTGCAGCCTGGTTATTACCGCGTTGTTTTCCGCGACCAGCATAGCCATTCGGCAAAGAACTCGGCTGAATTCAAGTTCCGTGTGAAGGAAGGTGAGATGACTGTGCAGAATCTGTAGTTATTTGTAGCTAATTTTCAAATTATGACAGAATTATTTTCGAATAATCCGTTGGAGAAGGCGCTCCCTGAGCCTGTCGAAGGGGCGATTAGATTATTCAGGAATTTCCGTTCCTTTTACTTCGGCTACGCTTACTTCGGCAAGCTCAGTACGACGCAGTGGGCGGAAATTTCGGCTACGTTCAGGGTGCGGTTTTGTGTATTAATGTGCTGTCTTGTTGCACTTTGTTCCTGTTCAAACCACAATTCGGTGGTACTTTCTCAGAAAGATGATTATGTCGTTGTGTATGAAGGCGATACTTCCGGATACGATTGCATGGCTGCATACGAAATAAGCGGTCTTCTTGCCGAAATTTTCGGACACGAATATCCTGTTGTTACTACTGAAGAGTATGATGGTGGAAATGCAATTTCGATTGGTTGCAATGCAATATCTCAGGACATTTGCAAAAAGTATTCGGCTGATATTCACGATGATGGATTCTTGATTCATACCGAAAATGGTAATTTGTATGTCTTTGGAAATCAAGAAATAGCATCGTTGTATGGCGTTTATCATCTGCTTGAGAATTATCTTGGTTGCACATACACTTGTAGCAACGGCTTGCATATAGAGGCGCAGTCGGACAAGGTTGTGCTAAATATCCACGACCTTCAGAATCCGTCGTTTAGCTATCGTGAGACCTTGCAACTGATTCCCAATGCCGACCCGCGTTATGCCAAGTGGCACAAGTTGCACAATCGAGCCGATTTCAATGCTGAATGGGGACTTTTTGTGCATACTTTCAAGGATTTGGTGCCGGTTTCGGAATATTTTGATAGCCATCCAGAATGGTTTTCCGAAATTAATGGTAGGCGTGTACGCGACGGGCAGTTGTGCCTCAGCAATCCCGAAGTGATGGAGGTGCTTTGCAAGAATTTGGAAGCCAAGATAAAGGAAAATCCCGATAAGAAAATATGGTCGGTTTCGCAAAACGACAATTATTCGTCGTGCCAGTGCGAGAATTGTCGTCGTCTCGATTCTATTTATGGCGGTCAGTCGGGGACAATGATATGGTTTGTGAATCAAGTTGCTGAGCGTTTTCCCGACAAGGTGATTTCGACACTTGCCTACCAGCAGACGCGCCATGCGCCAAAGAACATAAAGCCGGCTGACAATGTGAACATAATGCTCTGTTCTATCGAATGTCCGCGCCAAAGACCTATTTCCGCCGACTCGTCGGAACATTCGTTCCAGCGCGACTTGGCAGACTGGACTAACTTGACGCACAATATTTTCCTTTGGGATTATGTGGTGCAGTTCCGCAACTATATGGACCCGTTTCCAAATCTGCATGTAATTCAGCCGAATTTGCAAGACTTTCACAATCATGGTATTCCGATGATTTTCGAGCAGGGTTCAAACCAGAACATTACCGAAAACTATGAGTGGCGGACATATCTTATTGCGCATTTGCTGTGGAATGTAAACCTTGATGTTGACAGTCTGCGAAGTCGTTTCCTTGATGTGCATTACGGGAAAAATCGCTCCGAATTTGTTGCAAAGTATTACGACACAATGCAAAAGGCTTTGCTGGAGTCGGGCATGGTGCTAAATATTTACGGCTATCCCATTGATGCAAAGGATAGTTATTTGTCACCTGACAAGATTGTCGATTACCGCAAATTCTTTGCTTCGGCATACGCAGTGCCGCCTTACGATGGTTGCACTGACGAAAATGCAAAAGTTTACAACGACAGGCTGAGATTGCTTGAGATGCCGCTCGATTTTGCTACGCTCGACTTGTCGCTATACGAAATAAGTCCCGACTTGTCGTTTTTTACCACAGATGCTATCGGCAATAGGATTGCTCGCCCAGAAATGCTAGATATGGCGCAAAGATTTGTCGCCGATTGCGATAGACTTGGCGTAAAGCAACTCGACGAGGCAAAATATACTCCAAAGCAGATGCAGGAAAACATTGCCAATATTGTATCAAAGTCAACAGGACGGAATCTCGCATTAGGCAAACCAGTTTCTTGTTCAACCGAATGGAGTAATACCTACGATGTCGGTGGTCCAAAAGCGTTGACAGATGGAAAAGTCGGCTTGATGAATTATTATTACAACTGGCTTGGTTTTCAGGGAAATGACATGGATGTGGTGGTGGATTTGGAGTCGGAGCATGAAATAAGCGAGGTTAGTGTCGATTTTTTGTTTTATCCGTTGTCGTGGATTTTTGCTCCCAAGTGCGTGACATGCTATGTGTCGGCAAATGGCAAAAATTGGCGCGAAGTAGCTCGCAAAACTTACGATAACGAAGAATCCTTGGCAGAATGTAAGATAGTAGGTTTCAATTTCACGTTTTCGGAGCAAAATGTCAGGTATGTGCGGTTGAAAGCCGAGTCGTTGCGTGTGAATCCCGAATGGCATCGTGGGGTTGGGCAACCTTGCTGGATTTTCTGTGACGAGGTGGTTGTGAGGTAAGGTATTTAGTACCTTTTTATGTATGTTAGGAAACATATTTTTTGTTGGACGAGCATTGCTTGAAAATGTTTACCTTTGTGGATTGTAAAATTTAAAATAAGAAGTCATGATAGAAAACTTGAACGAATTTATGTCAACGAATATGGCTGCTGCAAAGCGTTCTGCCATTCGTGAAATATTGAAGTTAACACAGCGTCCGGAAGTTATTTCGTTCGCAGGAGGTTTGCCAGCTCCGGCATCTTTCCCTGTTGAGGATATTAGAATGTGCATCAACGAAATTCTTGACGAGGCAGGACCAAAGGCATTGCAGTATGGTACTACCGAAGGCGATGTTGACCTCCGCAACGAAATAGTAAAGCATTATGCTCGTCACGGTCTGAATGTTACCATCGACAACCTAATGATTACTACAGCTTCGCAGCAGGCTCTCGATATTGCTGGCTGGATTTTCATCAATCCGGGCGACACAATCATCTGCGGTTTGCCGTCATATCTCGGTGCCCTCGGTTCATTCCGCGCTTACGGTGCTGTTCCAGTAGGTATTCCATTCGACGACTATGGAATGAGACCAGACCTTCTCGAAGCTAAGCTTGCTGAAATGAAGGCTCAGGGCAAGAAGCCGAAATTCATCTATTTGATTCCTGATTTCCAGAACCCGACAGGTATTACTTATCCAGAATCACGTCGTCAGGAAATCATCGACATTGCCGACAAGTACGATTTGTTCATCATCGAGGACTGCCCTTACCGTGAACTTCGCTTCGAAGGCAAGGCTCAGCGCATGATGTACGAACTTGACAAGAACCACAGAGTTATCTCTCTCGGAACTTTCTCGAAGACTTTGGCTCCTGGTTTCCGTTTGGGTTGGGTTCTTGCTCATCCAGATGTAATCTACAAGTTCGTAACTGCTAAGCAACACACCGACCTTTGTACTCCAGCTATCCTCCAGATGGCAACTGCAAGGTATATGGCAAAGGGCTTGTTCGAGAAGAACTTTGGCAAGACTATCGAGATGTACCGCGAAAAACGCGACTACATGCTCAAGTGCTTCGAACAGTATATGCCTGCAGGTGTAAAGTGGACTCATCCGGAAGGCGGTTTGTTCCTGTTGCTTTCGTTGCCAGAGGGTTACGACACAAACGAATTGTTCCAGGTTGCAATAAAGAACAACGTTGCATTTGTAACTGGCGATGTTTTCTTCTGCGATGGAAGCGGAAAGAACACTATGCGTCTGAACTTCTCGTATTCTTCAATGGAGCAGATAGAAGCAGGTGTTAAGCGTCTTGCTGATGCAATAAAGGAATTTATGAAGAAGTAAATAGGTTTGTAAATATTGTTTAAGTGGCGATGCAAAAGTATCGCCACTTTTTTTATGCTTTTACTGTAATTTTCTGAGACTTTTCTTTCCTGTATTTTAGGTATATAGCTCCGACTATTAGGATAACAAGCAAGGCCGAGAATGCTATAGAAACGATGTCCCATACCTTTATCATAGGTGCTTCGTTGATAAACTCAATTTTGTGCTGTCCTGCAGGAATTACCATTGCGCGGAGTATGTAGTTGGCACGGAAATATTCGGCTGGCTGTCCGTCTATGTAGGCCTTCCAGTCCGGTTCGTAGTAAACCTCGGAGAATATTGCCAGCTGTTCCTTGTTGGTGTATGTGCTGTAAATCAAGTAGTCGGGATTGTATGGCTTCTGGTGTGTCATTTCGATGACAGAAGTCGTATCGCGAGACAAGTTTTTGCCATCCACGTAGCTTGCAAATCTCTTGTCGATAATTGCGGTGTCGGCAGGGTTGAACTCGTTGAGTGCGAGAATTTCAGCGTTGGCATCGTCAACAAGTTGGCAAGCGTCAACAAACCAAGCATTTCCAAGTGCTGCAGGATTGCGTTGTACCATACTGGAACCTTGCTGGTCGGGAACGATGAAGTATCGGGCATTCAGCATGTTAAGAACATTCATGTTCAGTTCTCGCATCATATAGAAGTCGATGAGGTCCTGATAGCGACGGAATTTAGCTCCGTGGTATCCGCCTATCGAGTGATGGAATGCCGAGGTGCGCGAGTCGTTGAATGTGCTGGTTGTTAAGTTCATGACGCGGTAATCCTTGTCACCGAAACGTTCTGCGTACTGGTCGATGATTTTGTCATCGTTGGTCGGCTTGATTTCGGCTTCCTTCTTAGATATGTAGCTGTCGTCGTTGAGGTAGCGGCGGTCAACAGTCCAAAGGTCAAAGATTACGAGTAGGGCGATTACTGCTGTTGTTGTAGCAAAAGCAACGGTTCTTTTCTTGTCCTTGAAATTGATTGCGAAGAACAATGTTGCTGCCGAAAGCAGAATTAGTATTATCGAACGCCACGAGTCGGCAGTAAATAGGGCTTGCCTATCCTGAATGAAAATTTCCTGTATTTTTGGCCAGCCGTCGCCATATTGTGCAGCCATCTGTTCATCGACTGCCCCAGCAAACGAGAACGAACCCGACATAATCAATACGATAAGGATTATTCCGCAGGTTATGCCAGTCGATGTGTAGAGGGCGATTTTCAGTTTTTTCTTGTCAATTCCCTCGTCGAAGATGTTTTTCAGTGCGAGAATTGCCATCATCACCATTGCAACGTTTGCAATGACAAGGCTCATCGACGGGGTACGGAACTTGTTGTACATAGGCAGGTGGTCGAACAGGAATCCGTTGACACCCATGAGGTTTTTGCCCCACGATAGTATTATTGCCATGATTGTGATGCCAAGTAGCCACCAGCGTTCTGGCCCTTTCACTACAAATAGTCCCAAGATGAACAGAAATACGATTATTGCACCGAAGTACACCGGACCCGATGTGAATGGCTGGTCGCCCCAGTAGAGCGGTGCATTTTTGATTCTGAAGTTCTTGTATGTTTCGGTTGACTTGTCAACAGGTTCGTTTGAACCACCGCCGTAGCTTCCCGGAACAAGCAAGGTGTAGGTTTCGCCGATTCCGTAGCTCCAAGCAAAGGCGTAATCCTTGTTCAGACCGACCTTGTTCTTGTCCTGCGAATGTTCTATGTCGCCCGACAGGGATTCGGGAGTTACTGTAATTTCGGAACCGCCACGCATGGTGTATTTTGCGTATTCCATGTTCATCATCAGCAGGCGGGCATTGCCACCGACAGCGAAGACTGCACCGATTGCCAGTACGCATATCGCTTTTCCAAACTGTTTGAATGTTTTGTCCTTTATTGTATATATAAGGTAAACGATTCCTAAAATCAGTACCGACAATAAGGTGTAGTATGTGATTTGCGGGTGGTTGAAGGCAATCTGGAAACCAAGTGCAAAAGTGAAAAGTATTCCGCCCCAGATGTATTTTTCCTTGAGTGTCAGGATTATACCGCTGAAAATTGGTGCAACCATAGCTAAAGCCCAGGCTTTTGAAATGTGTCCTGCCTCAATTATTATTATATTGTAGCTTCCTAGACCGAAGGCAATTGCACCGACAAGGCTTAGCCAAGGATTTACTCCTAATGCGACAAGACAGATGTAAAATCCAATGAGATAAAGGAATAGGACTCCAATGTTTTCTGACCAGCCCAACCAGTATAGGTCGAAGATTTCTTTGGCTTTAAAAATTGATTCCTGTGGCTTGTTGGTAATCTGGTAGGTAGGCATTCCGCTGAACATAGCACTGTTCCAGTGTGTGTATGTGCCTGTTTCCTTCAGAAAGTCCTTCTGCTCCTTCACCATGCCCTGCCAGTTGCGAGTGTCTCCTTGATTCAGAACTTTGTTGCTGGTCACCAACTTGTCGAAAAATAGAATGGAAATCAAAAAGAAAATTATCACTATTCCAGTGTGTGTCAGAATGTTCTTTACTATCGGTTTCATCTTTGAAAGAATATATTAATAAGGTTGCAAAAATAATAATATTAATTGACAATTGACAATGGATAATGGATAATTGACAATGGATAATGCCCTCCCGATGTCACCCTGAACTTGTTTCAGGGTCTGGGTATAGATTATTGTAAACAATTGACAATTAATGAAAACAACGTTTTATGGCACATTATTTATCGTTGTGCAATACCAGTTGTTCCCATCATTTTTTATTATTAATTTTGCACTCCCAAATTTGGAATCTTGGAAAACGGTAAGTACATAGAGTTTGTGTCCGATAAAATTTTTGCGGAAGTGTCCGAAGTCGCTGAACGCGAAAACGTTGATGTGTTCGTAATTGGTGGATACGTTCGCGACCGTTTTTTGAAACGGCCCGGCAAGAACGACATTGACATTGTTGTCGACGGAGATGGCGTTGCCTTTGCACGCAAGCTTGCCGCTCACCTTAAAGTGAAGAAGGTTAGCATTTTCAAGACTTACGGTACGGCTATGTTCGTTTACAAGGACACGGAACTGGAATTTGTTGGAGCCCGCAAGGAATCTTACAATTTCGACAGCCGTAATCCTATTGTTGAACGCGGAAGCATCGAAGATGACCAGAAGCGTCGCGATTTTACCATTAATGCTTTGGCAATAAGCCTGAACAAACGCAATTTTGGCGAACTGGTTGACCCATTTAATGGTTTGGAAGACCTCTATTATCGCACAATCAGGACTCCGCTTGAGCCATCGATAACCTTTTCCGACGACCCGTTGCGTATGCTTAGGGCAATTCGTTTCGCTTCGCAGCTCGATTTCCAGATTCATCCCGAATGCCTTGCCGCAATTCACGATAACCGCGAGAGAATTAAGATAATAACTCAGGAGCGCATTCATACCGAACTCAACAAGATTCTGGCAAGCAGGAAACCGTCAATTGGATTGAAATTGCTGTTTGACACAGGTTTGCTTGAAATCATATTCCCTGAGTTGTATCAGCTATCTGGTGTTACGGTGCAGGAGGGGCTTGGACACAAGGATATTTTTCTGCATACTATTCAGGTGGTTGACAATGTGGCCGAAAAAAGCGATGATCTTTGGTTGCGTTGGGCGGCTCTGTTACACGACATAGGCAAACTGAAGACCAAACGTTTCGTGGAAGGCACCGGCTGGACCTTCTACTCACACAATACCGTAGGAGCAAACATGGTGCCGAAGATTTTCACACGCATGCATCTGCCTCTCAACGAAAAGATGAAATTCGTCCAGAAGATGGTTGACTTGCACATGCGACCCATCGCGCTCGTAGAGGATATCGTTACCGATTCGGCGATTCGTCGTCTTATTGTTGATGCTGGCGACGACATTGATGCCTTGATGACACTATGCGAGTCGGATATAACTTCGCGCAATGAGAAGAAGGTGGCTCAGTTCCTTGAAAATTTCAAACTTGTGCGTCAGAAGATTGTGGAAGTGGAAGAGCGTGATTCGTTGCGCAATTTCCAGCCACCAATTACGGGCGAGGAAATTATGGAATATTTCGGTATTGAACCGTCGCGTTTGGTAGGTGAGATAAAAAATGCTGTGCGTGAGGCTATTCTTGATGGCATTATTCCCAACGACTACGAAAAGGCACACGAATTTATGGTACAGAAGGGTAGGGAACTTGGCCTTGTGAGAAAAATCTAGAATTGTAGCATAGAACGAAATCTTTTCTAACTTTGCATTTTGTAAAATTGTACGACCATGAAGATTGTCAAGAAGACTTGGATTGCAATATTGGCGATGGCGACCGCAGTGGTTGCGGCATGTACCTCAACTAAACGCACATCCGAAAGTGCCGAAGCTGTGCCGCCAGCCGACAATGATGAACTTGGTGAAAACGAAAATGCTGCCATGCCCAAGGATTCGATAAATGCACGTCGTGCCGAACTGCAGGTTCGTCTCGAAAAGTTGCGCGCAATAATCAAGGATCGTGAAATGTCGTGCGTGTATGGCTCGCCGGAAGTTCTTCAAGAGTACAGTGCTCACACGCGTGAATTACGACAAGAGGCCGATTCATTGCAGAATGTACTATTGAATATGCTTGAATCGGAAAAGCAGTCTCTTAACGCACGCTTGGATTCTATAGATGAAACAATTAAGGGAAGGTCGGGAGCAAAAGTTTATGGTCCACCCGAGATGATAAAGAAGTACAATGCCCGTAATAGGGATTTGCAAGAAAGACGCGATTCTATCCGGAATGAGATAGAAAAAATCGATGTAGAAATTTCCAATATTAAGAATAACAATAGGTAGTGTCGGAATTTTCTCTTTATAAGCGACTTTCGCTCGAACTCAACCGTGCCGTTCTTTCGCTTCGAGCCGACGAGCATCATCTTCACCAGCTTTTTTGGGAATGTACCTTGCGTTGCAACCTTAATTGCCGTCACTGCGGAAGCGATTGCCGTGTGGTTTCGCAGCAGGATATGCCTTTGTCTGATTTCTTGAAAGTCCTTGATGACATAAAAGCGCACGTTTCTCCTAACGACATAATGGTAATCACTACTGGTGGTGAACCGCTTGTACGAGCCGACATTGCCGAATGTGGACGAGCCATAACCGGGCGCGGTTTTATTTGGGGAATGGTGACAAACGGAATGCTTCTTACAGAAGAAAAACTTGATGAACTTGTGCGTTGTGGGTTGCGCTCTTTGGCAATAAGCCTTGATGGTTTTGCTGACGACCATAACTGGATGCGCGGTCATTCGGAAAGTTTTGACAATGCAATGCGGGCTATCGAAGCCTTGAAGGGACAGGTCGGAATTGTGTGGGATGTTATTACCTGCGTGAACAAGCGAACGATAAAATATCTTCCCGAATTTCGTGATTTCCTATTAAAAAATGGCATCCGTAAGTGGCGTTTGTTCAGTGTGTTCCCGTCTGGTAGGGCTGCTGATGATCCAGAACTTCGGCTTAGCAATGAGGAGTTTGTCCAGATGATGGATTTCATCAAGTTGACAAGGCTTGAGGGCAAGATTGATGTAAGTTATGCCTGCGACGGCTTTCTTGGTAGGTACGAAGGTGAAGTGCGGCGTAAGTATTTCAATTGCAGTTCGGGAGTAAATGTGGCATCGATTCGTGCCGATGGTGCAATTTCAGGCTGCTTGAGTATTCGTAGCGACTACAATCAAGGTAATATTTATTCAGATTCGTTCTGGGATGTGTGGGAAAATCGGTTTGAGAAGTTCCGTAACCGCAAGTGGATGCGTACTGGCGACTGCAAGTCGTGTAAGGTGTGGCGTTACTGTCAGGGGAACGGAATGCATCTGCGTGATGAAAACGGCAAGTTGATGATGTGCCAGTATCAGATGATTAAAGAAGAAAAAGTTTAGTTTCTATTAGTGTCCACTAAAAAATGAATCGTCATTCCACAAAGCAGAGTGAACCGACTAAGGAACGTGTCGTGTGGACTCGCTTATGCGGAATCTCCTTGATTAGTAATATTGTGTGGAGATTACGGATAGCAGTCTTCACAACGCTCCCCATTCCGTATCGCGTGTTACGACTTGCTTCCGAAATGACACCCCTTTATTAATATCTCTGTCTAAACAGTTGATAATATTGTGATTATATGTATTGCCCAATTTTTTAGCGGACAACAATGTTTAGTTACCATTATTTTGTTCTATACAAGTCGATATATGTCGGTAAGTGGTCGCTGTATCCACCCTGATACTTGTAGCCGACGTATGTGCGGAAAACCTGTTTTCCCGTATAGCCTTCATCGGGAATTAGCATAAAGTCTGGGTTGTAGATGTGAGCATCTTCAAGGCTTGTGTGAAGAACGCGTGCTGTGTCGAGCAATGCGCCCGAAACTATTATCTGGTCAAGGATTCCCCATTGCCCGTGGAATTTGTGCGTTCCTTGTTTCTTTATTTCCTGCAGGTAGTACGACAGGTTATATAATTTGTCGTTTGTAATATTGTCGTATTCGGTCTGCGCTTTAAGTCCGTGTATAAGGCTTTTGTCGGTTGGGTAGTCGTTTAGGTCGCCGACGATTATTATGTTTGCGTTCTTGTCGGTCTTGAATATTGAGTCGGTAGTGTGCTTTACAAGTCCTGCTACGAAAATACGTTTCTCTTCGGTTTCCTTTTGTCCGCCCCAACGCGACGGCCAGTGGTTTACAAATATGTGCAATGTGTCGTTTTGGTTTGTCTTGCCTTTTACATAAAGGATGTCGCGTGTTGTTCCGCTGCCGATGTTAGATGGGTATTTTACAGGAATGAAATTTTCAGAAATCGGTGTGAAAAATTTCTTACGGTACATAAAAGCTACGTCTATTCCACGAGCATCTGGCGATTCCTTGTGTATTATGCGGTAGTCAGACTTGTATAGCGGAGTCTTGTTTATCAAATCTTCGATGACCTTGCGGTTTTCTATTTCGCTAAGTGCAACAATCTGAGGTAGTTCCCAGCCACCAGCACCTATTATTACTTTAGACAGGTTGGTAAGTTTCTGTTTGTAGCGGTAACCCGTCCAGAATTTTGCACCCTGTGGAGTGAACTCGTCGTCGTTTTTTTCGGGATCGTTTATTGTGTCGAAAAGGTTTTCGGTATTGAAGAACATTACCCTGTACGAATCGCGTACAAGTTGCTCGTTGAACTTGTCATCGGTGCTGTTTTTGCTGGTCTTGCACGAAATTACAAGTAGGATGATGATAATGCTGGCGGATAATATTGCAACTAATCTTTTCATTTTCTTCTACTGAAAAATTTTTGTGTGGTACTATCCTTTGGAACATATTCGTAAGCTCCGATGTCGGGTTTTCCGTCGTATGAAATTCTGTTTGTTCCGTCGTGGTCGAGCGGACAAGTTTCAGAGATTGAAACTTTGGCTTTGTCTCTTGCCGCCGATACTTCCAGTAAGTTATATAAGTAAGGTTTTACGGTGGATTCGAACATCGGGTCTTCGTTGAAAATGTTGTCCACGAACGAACTTGGTGCCGACTGTGTCAGTTCAGAATAGTTTTCGTACCTAATAAGGCAGTTATCAAACAGAACGTTAGCCGAAGCTCCGCTTACAAAGTCGAACCCGATTTCCTTCTTGTTGTAGCCGTATATTATGCAGTTGGCAAAATATGCACCGATGAGGTCGCGGTACGATGTCTGTACATTTCCGTTAGCATCGCGGTAGTTGTAATAGTTGTTGAGCGAAACCTGAGGTGTTTGACGCACTCCGACGGAATAGTTTGCCATTGTGCAGTGAGTGAACGAATATTCTCCGCCAATCCAGCATGCTACGGTATATTGCGAACTGTTTGCAAAAACGCAATTTTCGGCTTCAATATGAGCGCCGAGAGCATACAGACAGGCAATTTTTGCGTTTTCTATGTTGGTATTTTTCATTTTAAGGGTAGGGGCATCGCTGGTAACAACCGAATCGACCTGCACGCCTATCAGAGCATTGGTGATGTCGGTGTTGTTGAACTCGTTGTATCGTGAACCGGCAAGCAAATGGATTCCGCCGTAAATACCGCGTGTGTTTCCTGTTTCGTCACGTAGGTAGGCTCCCCATTGACCAGGTGTGTAACGGTAGTATTCTTCGAGTCGGTCACCAGTGAATGTCACTCGGTTGTCTATTTCGCCTAATGATTTCAGGGTGCCTTTTACAAATAGGCTCGAATTGCTATGGAAATACACCTTGGCTCCGGGCATAACGGTAAGTGTAACAAGTGTGTCAACCATTGCCGAATTGTAAATTAGCACTGGTTTGTCGGCATTCCAGGTTGTGTCTTGAGTTATCATTCGTCCGCTTAGCAAAGTTACGTTCTGTCCGAATGCAACAAGGTCAACGTCCTGCGAATTTCCGTTCGATTCGAAAATTATTGAATCCTGTTCGACAAGGTTGTCTGCACTTGGATTTATGGTTACTTCGACGAATATGAAAATGGAATCTCCAGGTGCAAGTGCGTAATCTTCAAGTATATAGTCTTTGTCGGCTTTGTGCCCGTCAATGTTTAGCCTATATTTTGATGCTTTTCCATTTGCAAGGTAAATGCGGTCAATATTTATTGATTTGTTTTTGTTGGAGTTCTTTACAACAAGGTATTTTGTCGTGCTGCCTATTCCTGTGAAGATTGTGTCGAACTGAACAGTATCGGTAGAGAATATCAGCTTGTCGGCAGGGTCTTTTGTAAAAATATCCTTGTTGCACGATGAAAACAACGCCGATATTGCTATCAGCGTCATTATTGCTATTGTAAGTATTCTGTTCATGTAAAATAAAACGTGGTTTACGTTTCAATATTACATTTTACTTCAATAAAAATACCGTACCTTTTTTCTCGTGGGGCTTCCCCGTGAAGTCGGTAAACTTGCACACCCAGTTGTAGGCACCAGTAGTTACAATCTTGTCGCCCTTGAGAACGCTTCCTTCGTCGGTGCCGTCCCATGCCATATTTTGTGGTGACTCCATGTCGAAGGTTGTTGTTCTGAACATTCTTTCACCCCAGCGGTTATATACGGTAAGGAGGAAGTCTTTCTTGTTGATTCCGTTTCCGCTTATGTAGAAGAAATCGTTGTCGCCGTCGCCGTTAGGAGTAAATGCGGTTGGAGCGTAGAAGGTATATACATCGGTGATGCTCAGCCTCTTGTAGGCTGTATCAACGCACTGGTGCTGGTTCTTGGCGACGAGCATGGCTGTGTAGTCGCCAGCTTTTTCATAAGTATGTATCTGAGTTTCGTTTGACCAGATGCTTGTGTTTCCGTCACCGAAGTTCCAGAGGTAGGTTGTGCCGCCTTCTGAGTAGTTTATGAATTTTATTTCGGTTGTGAGTATCGAAGTAATGTCAGGGTCAACAACAAATTCTGCCCTTGGTACATCGTATATCACAATCATGTTGTTCTTTGTCTTTGTATTGCTGCAACCATAGTCTGATGTTACAGTGAGTGATACGTTGTACGAACCAGTCTCATCAAATGTCTGTCTTGGGTTCTTTACGGTTGAAGTCCTTTCATTTCCGAAATCCCAGAGATATGTCTGGCTGGCATCTTCGTCCGACACTTCAAAGAATTGGAATGTTCCAGGAGGACAGGAAGCCGACTTGTCGGAATAGAATCCTACATCTGGCAATGGGTGGACTAGTGCATAAACAGAGTCGCGTGCAGTTGGTGAACCGCAGGCGTCACTTACAGTGAATGCGTAGAAGCCAGTTTCGGGTGCATATAGATTGCAAGGAGTATTTATTATTCCAAAGTCGTCTGATACGATTCTGTATGGACCACCATTTCCACCTGTTATCTCTAAGTCGAAAACTATCTTGTCGCCCTTGCAAATCTCATCGTTTTCCTGTGTTATAGAAACAATTTCAATAGGAGTGTTGACATTGATAGTCATACGTTTCTGTGCTGCTGTACATCCGTGAATGTCGGTTACGTTAAGTGTATAAGTCGATGTTGTGGTCGGTGACGCTGTAAAATTGTGACCGTACCATACAAAACCGTCAGGGCCTGTCCATACGAATTCGTAGGGACCTTCTCCGCCGGTTGCGTTTCCGTATGAATGGAAAGTTTCGCCCATGCAGATAGTTCCGCCGTTTGGTATTGGGTCGGCAACGTATATTGCTTCGGGCTGGTCAACGAAAGTAGTGCCAGTGTGTGTGCAGCCATTTGCATCGGTGACTGTTACAGTGTGGAATCCTGCGCCCATGCTTGCGTGAGCGGTTGTCTGTCCATCGTCCCATAAGTAGTGGTAGTCTTCGCTGCTGCCAGGGAATTGAACACCGCCAGTCACATCTGCCTGCACGAATCCGTCGTTGTATCCGTAGCATGTTGCTGGTCCAGAAAGGGTTGCAACATATATTGTGTCAGGTTCTGTTATTACAAACGAGGCGTTTCCTGTGCAACTGTACAAGTCGGTTATAGTAACGGCGTAACTTCCTGAGCATAAGTTGTCAATGTGGTCTGTTGTGCTTGCCCATGTATATGTGAACGGAGGTATGCCGCCTTGTATGTTAAGTACAGCAGAACCGTTGCATTCTCCGTGGCAAAGAATGTTTTGAACTTCTGGTGTCAGTACTATAGGCTGGCTGACAATGATTCTTGTTGTCTGTGGAGTGTTTGTACAGCCGTTTGCATCGGTTACGCTAACTGTGTATGCCGATGTTGAATCAGGAGATACTATTCTGTTGAATATTCCAGTTGCGCCATCATCCCATTCGTAGGTGTAGGGCTCCGTTCCGCCAGTAGCGGTTGCTGTGATTGTGGTTTCCGTTCCGCGGCAGATACCTTGGTTGGGCGATATTGTGTATAGGAATCTTGTCGGTTCAACTATTGAGGCTGTTGCTCTTGCCGTACACTGATTTCCGTCGGTTACTGTTACAGAATATGTTCCAGGAATAAGGTTTGTTATTGTTTCCGTGTGCAAGGTTGTTGACCAGTTGTACGAGAAAGGTCCAGTTCCACCATTTACAACTGCGGTCATTGTGCCGTCGTTTCTGCCAAAGCAGGTAACATCGGTTTTTGAAAGGCTTACATTTACAGCGGGAGCTTGAAGAATTTCAAAGTTAACAGTTTTAGAGCAAGCGTTATAGGTGTCGGTTACGGTTACGGAATATTGTCCCGAAGAGTATATTGGAATAACCTGAGAAATGTCTCCGGTTGACCATTCGTACCAGTACACATTTGTGTTCCCATGGTTGCTTTGTTCTATGTTTACCATAGCAGTTGACTCGGTTCCGTCGCACAAAACGTCAGAATGAGTCACTGTAAATAGCAATTCTTCGTCGGTACAGATGCGCCGCTGAGGTTGCTGGGCGTTCGCGTAATTTGCTGATAAACAACAAATTATTATGAACAATATGATGGCTATATTCTTCATATTCAGCTATATATAGTTACACTTCTATTCAAGAGAGCAAACATATAATTTTTTTTTGAATTAATTGTAAAAATAGCGAAAAAACTTGTTATAAACTTTATAAGTCATTGATGTATAGTAAGTTAGTTGTAGGAACAACTGTTGCTGGCATTTTGAGAAAAAACAACAAAAAAAGCGGACGATTGTCCGCTTTTTTATCGCCTGTAGGCTTGATTATTTCTTCTTGAAGTATCTGTTGTAGAGACCTTCGAAAGCCTTGCCGTGACGAGCTTCGTCGCGAGCCATTTCGTGAACTGTGTCGTGGATTGCATCGAGGTTGTTCTTCTTTGCGCACTTTGCCAATTCGAACTTACCTGCAGTTGCACCAAATTCGCAGTCGATTCTCCACTTCAGGTTCTTTTCTGTTGATGCGGTCATGTTGGGGTCACATTCCGAACCGAGGAGTTCTGCAAACTTAGCTGCATGTTCTGCCTCTTCGAAAGCTGCCTTTTCCCAGTAGAGACCGATTTCAGGATAACCTTCGCGGTGTGCGATTCTTGCCATGCAGAGGTACATACCTACTTCGGAGCATTCGCCTGTGAAGTTAGCCTTCAATTGTTCGATAATATATTGCTTGTCTTCTGGTGAGCAAGCGTCGAGATTCATACCTACACCAAATACGTGTTCTGCTGCCAAAGGAGCGTCTTCCTGCATTTCCTTGAATTTGCTTCCAGGAACCTTGCAAACTGGGCATTTGAAATCTTCAGGCATGCTTTCGCCTTCGTAAACGTAACCACAAACTGGGCATACAAATTTTTTCTTCATCGTCTATTTGTTTTTTATTAGTTATTATTCGTTTTTAATTGCAATGGTGGTGGTCACAGCTATGCTCACAACCTTCGTGGTGGTGGCTGCAACATTCACCTTGTGCGTAAATTTTACCATTGAGGAAGTTAAGTACGACTTCGTCGGTCTGACCGCTACATCCGTTGAAAACGCCGATTCCGCACGATTCGAGCATTGCCACGGCTCCGCCGCCGATTCCACCGGCAAGCATCACATCAATTTCCTTCTCGAGGAAAGTGTGGATAATGTTCGACTTGCATCCGCAACCTTCGGGCGAATCGAGTTTTTCCTTGCTGATTATGGTCTTTGTTTCGTCGTCAACCTTGAATATTGTGAAATATTCGCAGTGTCCGAAGTGTTCGTCAACCATGTCGCCTTCCCTAGTGGGTATTGCTATGTTGAAAATCATTTCCTGCTGTTTTAGTCGAGAACTAATGACGGAGTGTTGTAGGTTCTGCCAGCGAGTTCCTGATCGAGCATATACAATGCGCGAGCGTCGCCACCAAAGAGTTCCATCTTGCTGATGAGGTCGTTGGCGTTCTTTTCTTCTTCGCCCTGTTCCTTGATGAACCACTGGAGAAGTTCCATTGTCCTGTAGTCCTTAGCCTTTACTGCTTCGGCGTAGATGTTGTCGATGAGCGAGGTGACATACTTTTCATGTTCCAAAGCTGCCTTTAGCGGGTCCATGAAAGTCTTGTACTTCTTGTCTGGCTGGTCGATTGCAAGCAATGTAACCTTTTCTCCATTGTTCTGGAGGTACTGGTAGAACAACATTGCGTGGTCGCGTTCTTCCTGAGCCTGAACCTTGTACCAGTTTGCGAAACCAGCAAGTCCCTTCGATTCGAAGAAGTTCGACATGTCAAGGTAAAGATAGCCAGAGTACAATTCCTTGTTTATCTGTGTGTTGATTAATTCTGAAACTTTTTTGTTCATGATATTTTCCTTTCTATTTTAATTGTTTGACAAATTACTCTTATTTATTCAATTGTTATTTTTTCAAAGTCGGAAGCACCGTGCTTGCACCACGGGCAGATAAAATCGGCAGGAAGTTCTTCGCCTTCATATACATATCCGCAAACCTTGCATCTCCAGCCGACCTTAACCGATGGTTCTGGCTTTGGTTTGATGTTCTTCTGGTAGTACGAATATGTTACCGATTCTACATCCGACAAAACTTGCTTTTCGGTGATTTCGGCGATGAAAATGCTGTGTGTGCCGCAGTCAACTATCGTTTTTACTGCGCCTGAAATGAAAGCGTTAGTGTATTTTGGAATGTAGTACAGTCCGTTTTCGCTACGACGTACGGCATCGCATTTCTCGAACTTGTTCACATCGCGACCGCTCTGGAATCCGAAATGGCTTATCACATTCATCGGGACTTCCTTTGTAAGTATCGACACATTCAACAGATTGGTTCTTACAATCATGTCGTGTGTGTAGTTCTTCTTGTTCATGCTTACTGCTATGGTCTGTGGATTTCCGCTCGAAACCTGAATTACGGAATTGTTTATGCATCCGTTGTCCTTGTCGCCTTCGCGTGCTGTTACTATGTACAGTCCGTATTCAATGTTGTATAATGCGTCGCTCATTTTTCTGTTAGTATTTGTTTTTTATAGTTCTGTTTTCTGTCTGTCAATGCATTAATGTCTTTACAAGTGTCAAACGACCATCATTCATGGTTGGCTTGACAAGAATGCGAATATAAATATAATTTATTAATGGGCAATAAAAATTTTTATGGAAATTTTTGAAGTGTTGGATTTCTTTTTGAGACCCAAAATTTTGCGTCTGTACAATTGTTGCGTTGTGGCGCACCGCGACAATATATTAATGTTTTGATAATTTGTAGAGACGTTGCGTGCAACGTCTAATGTGAATTTAGTGTTTGAATATATCAAAATAGAATGTAATTTAGTGTCTGTAAACATTTTTTTTGTTTGTTTGGGTTGTTATATTTGTATTTTAGTGTTTGTAAACATTAAAAAGTGACAAAAATTAGTGTTTGTAAACACTTTTTTTTGTTGCGGATTAAAAATAAAGTATTACCTTTGCGGCATATAAAAATATTTTGGCTATGGAATCGAATGATGTTCAGATGTTAATGCAGATTTATCACAACAGGCTCGCATTTGTTGACGGATCGTTTCATCGGTATTTGTTCAATGAAATCGACTGGAGAGACAGACTGATTGGGATAAAAGGGCAGCGGGGTGTTGGAAAGACCACCTTGATGCTTCAGCACATAAAGGAATCGTTTGAGAATCCCGACGATGCCTTTTATGTTTCGCTCGACGACTTCTGGTTTGCATCTCACAGGCTGGAGGAACTTGTCTCATACTTGTATGCGCAAGGGGTCAGGTATCTGTTTGTTGACGAGGTGCATCATTACGATTCGTGGCAGACAATCCTTAAAAATCTCTACGACGGTTATCCCGACCTGCATATTGCATACACGGGTTCGTCAATGCTGTTGCTTGAAACTGCGCAAGGCGATTTGTCACGGCGGCTTATTGATTACACCTTGCCGGGATTGTCGTTTCGGGAATTCCTTAGCTATGATGGCGTTGCTGATATTCCTGCGGTCTCGTGGGACGACCTGCTGACAAGGCATGTGCAGATAGCGATGTCGGTAAAGGAGAAGATTCCGAGCATAATGCCGCTTTTCGATGCGTATCTGAGGCACGGCTATTATCCGTTCTACAAGGAGGTGTCGCGCGGTTTCGAACTGCGGTTGCAGCATGTTGCCAGTCGGGTGCTCGAAATGGATTATCCCAAGATTGACGATGTAAGCGTATCGACAATAAACAAGACGCGGAAAATGTTGATGGTGCTTGCCGAACATGTTCCGCAGGTGCCGACAATGAGCAAGTTGTACGGGCAGTTGGAGACTGACAGGAATCAAGGGCTGAAGATGCTGTATGCCTTGCAGCGGGCTGGGCTTATAGCATTGCTTACCGACAACACCAAAAGCCTGAAGACATTGGCGCGGCCAGAAAAGATTCTCATTGACAATACCAACTTGATGTATGCTCTTGGTGCCAAGACGGAAATCGGCACCATAAGGGAGACTTTTTTCTTCAATCAGGTTCGGCAGGTGCTTCCTGTTGCATATCCGGCAAAGGGCGATTTCCTTGTCGATGGCAGGTATTTGTTTGAGGTTGGCGGTATGGGCAAGACTTTCGAGCAGATAAAGGACGAGCCCGACAGTTTCCTTGCCGTTGACGACACCGAGATTGGACACAAGAACAGGATTCCGCTATGGATGTTCGGACTGCTATATTAATATATAGGTATTGCACGACAGGAATTGGGTACGCAGTGCGTATCTAGTTTAAAAGTAAATGAAGATTTTTCTTACAAATATATTGCAATATGTAATAAATATATTACTTTTGCGGCATGAACGAGGATGTTAGAGAAACTTTTCACTCCGCGGAATACGATGAGTACTACGCTGGTCTTGATGAGAAGACAAAGGCAAAGTACGATTATGTGGAAACGATTATAAAGACTCAGTATGTGGTGAATACAAAATTTGTGAAGATTCTTGAAGGAACAGAATTCTATGAAGCACGGATTTCTGTCGGAACCAACGAGCACCGAACGATAGTTTTCTCTATTGATTCCGTTTCGTTTATGGAAAGCAAACGAGTGCTTTTTTTGAATTCTTTTTTGAAAAAGAGCACCAAGCAATATAAAGGCGAGATAGAAAACGCCAGACAAATTTTAAATAGATACACACAAGGAGGAAATGAGAAATGATAAAACTAGACGAAAAGAAACTGGCAGAGCTTAAAACCGGTTCTCAGCATTTGGCGGAGCAATACGGAGAGAAAGGCACACCAAGCCGCGAGGAGTTCGAGGCAAAAGCCAAGGCTTGGTACTATGCTGAATTGTTGCGTGATGAGCGCAAGCGGCAAAAGTTGACACAACAGCAACTTGGCGAGCGCATAGGCAAGAAACGCGAATACATATCTTCGCTTGAGAAAGGGCAGACCGATATGCAGCTTTCTACATTTATGCTCATTGCAAATGCCTTGGGGCTTAGATTTTCATTAGTTATCGGATAAAATTGCTAGCCGAAAAGCAATAGTGCGCCATTGCAATTGCCCGTGAGCGTTTTGCCGAGCAAAAATTGGATGAAATAATAAATTCCAACATTTTTCTTCTCCCAATCCAAAAATATCTTACTTTTGCAGTGTCGAACATTCGATGCCGTTTGTATGGCTTAGAGTGCAAGACAGACATATAGAAAGACGTTTACTGACGTTTTCCTTTGACATCTCAAAACTTCGCAACTTTTGATAACCATTGTCAAAGAAAAAGCAGCGGTGAATGTCTGCGTTAGTGTATATTGGTATAACATCAATAATAACACAGCGTGGGCTTCGCGTTGCTCAATCTTACAATGGTGGGTAATGCGAAGACCTTGAGATGTGGGAACGAGTAACAAGATTCCCACGTTTTTCTTTTTTTGTTGATACCGAGGTGGGGAATCGGCGGAGAAAAGAAAAAATGTGAAAGATACATTATCAAAACATATTGACAGAATTTTTAAAGCACTAAAAATAGAAACATCCTATGAACTATATGCTTATAATGACAATTCGATTCCTTCATATTTGAGAGAACAATCATTGACGCATGAATATATAGTATGCTGTAGCGATTGTTCTGCAAAAGAGAGACTTCAACAATTCATAGGAAAAGAAGTCCATCTATGTGAAAATCATATATATTGGTTTGAAGGCGATCTTATTGCCAATAAGACAGAAGCCGATGAACCGAAAAAAGAACTTGCGAAACTAAAAACAAGTACTAGACTTCCCGCATGGATAGACAACTTAATATTCAAGAATCTTAATGCAATATATTCTCCTGACTATGAATGTTTTGGTAGTAACTTGCATTTGTCAGAACACGAATTGCTACAATATCTAGGTTCTTATTTCCCTCGAAGTTATGCTGAAACTTTTTGCATATTCGACAATCTGTTCCATAATAAATATTTGTTCGATAATCTTAACGCAAAAAATTCAATATCCATTCTTTCAATAGGATGTGGTACTGGTGGAGATATTATTGGATTGTTAACTTCTTTATTGAAATATTTCCATAATGTTCAAACAATAAAGGTTTTCGCCATTGACGGAAACAAAACAGCACTGGAAATACTGAAAACTATTTTAGAGAAATACAAATCTGTTATTCAAAAGCAAATCTATTTCGAATTAGAACACCAAACAGCTGCCTCAATTTTAAGTTTTGACATTCAGTCCGACCAGTCGTTTGATTTCATTCTGTCATCGAAAATGATTGGCGAACTTGTTTCATTTGGCAAAGGAAATTTGGACAACTCCTATTATGACTTTGCCCATAAATTTTTACCTTGTTTAACTAATGACGGCTTGTGCTTAGTTTTGGATGTTACTACTCGTTCTGAGCATACTACTTTCAATCCTATATTGATGAATCGTCAATTGAATAATTTTTTGAAAGAGAATAATGAATACTCGACTTTACTACCTTTGTCTTGCCATTATTTTGAAAAGAATTGCAATGTAGATTGTTTTTTCAATAAAACTTTTTACGTAACACATTCTCAACATAGTTCAGATAAAACTAAAGTTGCATATCGCATATTAGGAAGAAATGAATTTGTTAAAAAAATATGTTCCGATACTTGCGATAGAAGATTGCTTGTACAAGATGAAAAATATTGCCCATATAGCGAACAATATGAAACAGAAGCAGATGCGTTTATTCTTACAAATCTAAATAGTAGCACATTAAATCAAACAATTCCAGTTGAGACAATAACAGAAACAAAAGAGGTCGAACAAGTATTACCATCATTAGAAATATCATCTGACACTTCAGAAACAGATGATTATAATGAAGAGGGCGATGAATATTATAAAGGATGTGTTGTTATTGATACAAATGCCTTTGTTGAATGTCCAGATATTATTTCAAAAATATCGGATGACTATTATATTGTATTGTCTGCAAGAGTATTGGAAGAACTTGATGGCTTAAAAGTAAAGAAGAACTTTCCTACAATAAAGAAAAAGAGAGTGGCAAAAGCCTTGAAATTTATTAACGAAAGTTTTGACAAAAGAGATATTGTAATGGAAGATTCTGACTGGAAATTACTACCAGTAGATTTTAAAAGAGAAAACTCGGATAGCCTAATCTTATCTGTTGCTTTAAAACATATTGAAGAAGATCCTCTACTATTGACTTCTGACAACGGAATGCAAGTAAAAGCTAAAGGATTAGGTATTAGAACTATATCACTAAAAAATTATTTGAAACAATTAAATTCATAAAATATGTCGAAAAAAAGTTTTTCAATTAAGGAGTCTGATATTGTAGATGAATACCAATTAAGGGTTCTGAACCAAAAAATAGACCATTCTTTTATTGTAAAAGGATGTGCAGGAAGTGGCAAATCAATTATGGCTCTACTAAAAGCAAAAGAGATACAAACCAATAAGGCAGGATCTATTCTTTGTATCGTTAAAACAAATTCTCTAAAAAGCTATATGAAGGAAGGAATATCTCAATACGGAATTCCTGATAGCCGAGTTGTTACATATAACAAATGTTTCAATTGGAGCAAAAGGGACAATCAATGGATCCGTGGTGATTGGAAAATGGGACTTGTGGATTTTATTCTTCTAGACGAAGCCCAAGATTTAACACAAGGGGCTATTCAGTTATTAATGGGTAAATTCAAAAAAGCATTTTTTATTTTTGGAGATTCTGCTCAGCAGTTATATGATTTCGATAAGAATAATGTTCCTATATCAATGGAGGAAATAGAAAGAGTGACAAAATATCATACAGAACTCTTACATTTTAATTATCGTTTGCCCAAAAAGATTGCTAGAATTGCAGAATATGTCAATCCAAGTGATAATTTAGAAGCGAGATGCCAAAATGAGGGTAATGATATGCCTAAAATTTTTGAATACTATTCCTTTGAAGAACAATTAGATGCGATAGATTCTATTATAAAGGCAAGGGGATTTAAAGATGTTGGTATTCTTTTGCGTTCAAATCCTGATGTGCAAACAGCATACGACTATTTGAGACAAAAGGGGAATTATGAATACAGGCAAACAGATAAAGAAGATACATTGAATTTCAATTCTGACAATCCTAAAATTATGACTTACCATAATGCAAAAGGACTTCAATTTGAAGCAGTTTTTCTTCCAGAATGTTCTTGTGGAGACGAAGACAGCAGAAACGCACTATACGTTGCTCTAACTCGTTCGTATCAGTCTCTTTATATTATGCATTCAGGAAACTTGTCCACATTTTTTGATGGCATTCCTACCAATCTATACGAATCAACCACTAACGAAACCGAGGAGTTATGAATCTACCAGCAAAACTATATATTCCTACAACAACGCTCAATTTCAACAATATAATGTCGAGCGAGTCCATTTCTCCAGCATCTTTTTATGGAATACGTGGATTTGGGTTCAAACGTTTTGAAACTGTTCGAGCAAATCCATTACAACATAGATTGCTAATGTACTCCCGCTATCCAATTTTTGATATTGAGGATTCTGATTTGGCGAATTATCCATTGGTTATTGAAATTAACACATCATCGGTTGTGGATGATATTATTCACGAAAAGAATGATGTTTTTTATTCTGACCAAACAATATATTTATCACCATTCTCCACACGTTTTATTTTTAGAAATTCATCTGAATTAAACGAAACTATATCTAAATCCGAGCGAAGCATTGAAAGCAAGCTTGTTTGCTTATATAGGAATTGCTTTTTGGAGTCAAACTCCAATATTGAATCATTTAATTGGACCGAGAAAAATCTAATTGAGGATTATTCTTCTGATACATCTATGTATATTTCACTAGACCGTCGCATAAATAAAATGAAAGGACTTATTTATGCTTATCTATCTGCGGCAAACAAACCTATGTCAAAAGATTTTATTCTATTAAAAAAGTTGTTTAAACAACTGAAAAACACATTGTCCGCAGCATTAAATAGTCCTTCTGCGACTCCTACAACATTGCAAAAAAAGCAATTAGCCGACATATACGTTCAAATCAATTCTATTTTAAAAAATCAAAATATAGGTTCAATTAAACCATATAAAGATTTTGGGCGTAAACATAAAGATGACATAACTAATAAAGATACAATCAATAAACTAGATTTGCATTTAGACCAAATCCAAGAATATATCAATTTATTAGAAAGCAATGTATGCCTTTCAAAAATCCAAGTAAAAGACCTTCCGCACTTACAAAATCTGAAAATAATAGACAAAACTTTTTATGATGAAAAAGGATTTGTCGTAAAGTTACTTAACGAATTTTCAGAAGAAGCATATAACAAAGATGATTTTTTACAATCTCGCTATGAGTTTGCAAAAGCTGGCGGAAAACTATTTAAAGAGGTGCTCTCAACGAAATGGGAAGGTAGCATATACCAAACATATATCAATTCTCTTCTAAAAAACCTTAACGAATACAAACCTTTTGATTTGATGTCAATGGACAATCCGACTTTGCTGTCTTTTGCCGCTTTCTGCCAAAAAGGTGATCCAGACATTGAAAACTTACAAGACTATTTGGTTGACAATAATATTTCTGATTTCAGACTTGCGTATGCATTATGGGGTGTTATTTTTGGATTTGCAGAAATGCCAAAGTCACTGACAAACGATTTTTATGAATGTAATGATTTAAAATACAAAGAATGTATTTATAAATTCATTTTTAACCAGTTACACTGTATAGAATTAGACGGAGAATTGCCAGGAGAACATGAAAGCACAAAATTATTAGCAAATGAATCAAAATCTAATATCTCAGAACCAGCAACGTCGAATAAAGAACAAACGATTGTAAATTATCCTAGCAAAATAAATAAAGCAACATTTGGTGAAGAATCTGAAATCCCCACAAGATTAATACCTTTATTTGAGTCTGATAAATTTTCAAAATTAACACCAGAAGCGCAAAAAATTGCAAAAGCCAAGGTCTTAAGTATATACAAAAATGACGATGACGATAACACTTTGTTTGAGAAACTTGAAGAGATTCAATTCCCTAAATATGGGAGAAAACATATTTGCACTAGCACGGAATGGAAAAAGTGTATTAGCATATTGAAAAAAACAGCAAATAAAAAGAAACAAAAAATAAATGATAATCCAGAGTTATTTGATGAAAAAGCATATTCCATCGGCAATTATTTTTATTGTGACACAAACGCATGGTATCACATTGCTACTGCAATAAAAGACCAAAATTCAAAGACAAAGAAAAAAATAAAAGAAGATCTTGAGTGGTTCCAAGAGGAAGTCAAAAAGACCAAAGAACAGCGTAAATTTTATAAAAATCTAGATGTAACTGATAATAAAGCTGTAATAGAAGCATTCTGTCGTCTAAAATCAGGAGAAAAAGATGGCAAGCTACAAGCTCCATATTTTTCAGAGGATTTACGCAAAACAATAAAAAGTAAATTGACGATATTATATATAGAAAAAGAATGATACAAATTCATGGCAAGATAATACATAGGAGACATGGTAGACTGGGAATAATGGATTATTCTGGGAGAGTTTATTATATAGAGAATACAGACCTAACTAATTGTCCTTATGCATCAGGGACTATTGTTTCTGCTGAAATTATTGATGAAAATCTGTCAACTGCACGAATTATTGGTATATGAAATAGTAATACGGATTTATATACAATGCTTACACATATATTCAATATTACAATTAAACATTATTCAAAAAATACACATCGGTAAGTTCCTGAATTTTTGTGGATAACTTTTATGCTCTTTTGTAGCACGAAGCAATTCTTTTGTAATTTTGTCAAATAAAAATGATGAAATATGAAGCAAAAGCCATGCGACACAGAATCCAGTGATAACCAATATGCTGTAGCTGAGCCTGCTCTAACATACGGAAATATTGAGGCTACTAGGGGGGCAAGACCTGTCGGCAGTTCTGGCAGAATGTCGGTAGAAGAATATTTTGGGGAACTTCGTGCTATGGTCAACGAATACTATGAAAATCTACAAAGTTGAAATAGATTCGTCGGCACGGGAGAATATATCTGATATTACACAACAACAAAACAAGGCATAACCATCACGATTATGCCTTGTTTGTCTTTTTAAGTCTTGCTGACTATTCTTCTTCAAAGTCTTCCTTTCCAACTCCGCAGAGAGGGCAGGTCCAGTCGTCCGGCAAGTCTTCGAATGCGGTTCCCGGAGCTATTTTGCCGTCGGGGTCACCTGCTGTCGGGTCGTAAACATATCCGCAAATCTTACAAACATACTTCTTCATATTCGTGTCTGTTTTAGTGTTAGTAATTATTTGTTCAAAATCTCATTTACAAATTTGTCAACGCTGTCCTTCTGGCTTTCGTTCAATGCTGACTTGATTGTGAGAGTGGTGTCGCAGATGACATTGTTGTTGAATGCCAGCATTTCACGCATTTGCTTTCCTGCCGTCGGTGCCCAGGTGCCGTTTTCGGCTACGGCAAACACGCGGTTCTGCAGGTTGTGCGATTTCATCTCGTCGATGAAAATCTTTACTGGAGTATAGACTTCGGCATTGTAGGTGGAGGAGAGGATAACTATCCTGCGGCATCTGAATGCTTCCGATAGCAGATACGATGGATGTGTAACAGATGCGTCGTACATTGCAATGTTCTTCTGTCCGGCTTCGGCAAGACGCGATGCAACTATGTTTGCTGCCGATTCTGTGTGTCCGTACAGCGAGCCGTATATTATTAATATGGTGTCGTCTTCTGCTTCGTAGCGACTCCATTTGTCGTACTTGTCGACGAAATAGCCGATGTTTTCGCGCCAGATTGGTCCGTGAAGCGGACATATCATGTTGATTTCTAGTGCGGATGCTTTTTTCAAAAGATTCTGCACTTGTGTTCCGTATTTGCCTACGATGTTGGTGTAGTAGCGGCGTGCTTCGTCCAGCCAGTCGCGGTCGAAGTTGACTTCATCAGCGAAAAGGTTGCCGTTAAGTGCCTTGAAAGTTCCAAATGCATCGGCAGAGAACAATGTCTTGGTTGTAATGTCGTAGCTGACAATTACTTCCGGCCAGTGAACCATAGGAGCGGTGCAGAAGGTGAATTCGTGCTTTCCAAAACTTATCTTGTCGCCTTCCTTCACGGTTATGAAGCGTTCTGCAGCAATGCAGTCGAAGAACTGCAGAATCATCTTTTGTGCCTGTGCGCTGCAGATTATTTTTGCTTCGGGGTATTCGTATGCCACGCGGCAAAGCAACGAACTATGGTCTGGTTCTACATGATTTACAATTATATAGTCGAGTTTTTCGTTGTCGCCAACCAGCGAATACAGGTTCTCGAAGAATTGATCCGAAATGGAGTTGTCGGATGTGTCAATCAGCACATTTTTTTCATCCTTCAGGACATATGCGTTGTAAGATACACCTTCCGGAACTGGCATTATGTTTTCAAATAGGTTTATTCTGCGGTCGCTTGCACCAATCCAGTACAAATCTTCGCTGATTTTCCTTGCGTTGTTCATTTTATATTTGTGTTTTTGTTTTGTGGTTTGCAAAGTTAATGTTTTCGTTGGACGGCGGGCAAAAATTTTTCAACAATTTTTTTGTGATTGTTGAGACGCAAAATTTTGCGTCTCAGTACATAATATAAAAAGGTATTTATGTATCTACGTCTGTAGCGACGTTGCGTGCAACGTCCTGAAATATTATTGTGTGTTAAATTATTGATGAGTATGATGTTATGATTTTGTAACGTCTATTTTTATATTTTAAAATACAAAAAATTTTAATTTTTTAAAGTTTGAAATGCAAATTTTTAGAAAATTTTGCAGTTTGAAATATAAATTGTAACTTTGCATCAGTGTTTGTTAAAATGTATAGTTATGGAACTTGCTGATATTCAACCGTTATTTGATAGTTATCACAGGAAGTTGGCGAAGGTGGATTTGAGATTTAAGCGGTATCTGTATTCTCAAATAAACTGGAAGGCTCGCCTAATTGGCATAAAAGGTGCGAGAGGCGTGGGAAAGACAACTATGCTGTTGCAGCACATTCTTGAAAACTATAAGGATGTTGACCAGACGTTGTATGTGTCGCTGGATGACCTTTGGTTTTCGTCGTTTACGTTGATGGACTTGGTTGATTGGGCATACCAGCACGGCATTATGCGGCTTTACTTGGACGAGGTGCATCGGTACGAAAACTGGGCGGTCACCCTGAAGAACATATACGACAACTATCCCGATATGAGCATTGTTTATACAAGCAGTTCGCTGCTGATTATGGACAATGCCAAGGTTGACTTGTCGCGGAGGCAGACGACTTATACGCTCGGTGGGTTGTCGTTCAGGGAGTTCCTTGCTTTGGAACAGGTGATTGCCATTGAGCCAATACCCTTAACAGAACTGCTGAAAAATCACGTTGGCCAAGCAATGCGGATAGTTAAGGAAATAAAGGTGGCACCGCTTTTCGAGGCGTATCTGGAACATGGTTGCTATCCGTTTTATCGCGAGTCTGTTGAAGATTTTGCACCACGGCTGCGGGAAGTTGTTTCGCTGGTGATTGATACGGATTTGCCGTCGGTTGAAAATGTTTCTTTCGAGACCGTGCAGAAGGTGAAGCGGCTGCTTATGCTTATCAGCGAGCGAGTACCTTTTGTGCCGAATATGTCAGAACTATGGAAGCAACTAGAAACCAACAATGAACTGGGTTTGAGAATGTTGTATGCTCTCGACAAGGCGCAGATTCTCGGTTTGCTGACATCCAAGGCGAAGAACTACAAGTATCTGTTCAAGCCCGACAAGATATTCTTGGGCAATCCAAACCTTATGCACGCGCTTTGTACGAAGGTTGATGTTGGGAACGAACGGGAGACTTTCTTTTTCAGCCAGTTGAGCCTTGCCAACGATTTGAAATATCCCAAGAAGGGCGATTTTCTTGTAAACGATAAATGCCTGTTTGAAGTTGGCGGCAAGCGGAAGAATTTCGAGCAGATTGCTGATGTGCCTAATAGTTTCCTTGCTGTTGATGATACGGAAGTTGGTGTAGGCAATAGGATTCCGCTGTGGATGTTCGGTATGCTGTATTGAATCTGCGCAAAATAACATTTTTCAAAAAAATAATTGCCATGCGGATTTTTTAGTAAATTTGCGGTCAAATAATTTTAAATATTAATATTATGGTAGAAAAAGTAAAAAAATTGCTAAATGACAGTGCTATTGCGCGTTGGTCTGCGTTGGTTCTTGTAGCATTGATGATGTTTTTTGGGTATATGTTTGTAGATGTCATGTCGCCTTTAAAAACATTAATCGAAGAAAAGTTAAACTGGAATAGCGGAGCTTTTGGTACATACGCGGCATCTGAGTATTTCCTTAATGTATTCTGCTTCTTTTTGATTTTTGCAGGAATGATTCTTGATAAAATGGGTATCCGTTTTACAGGAGTTTTATCGGCATCTATGATGGTTATTGGTGCAACTATCAAATTCATAGGTGTAAGTGACTGGTTCCAAGCTACATCGTTCTGTATATGGTTGGATTCATGGTGGGTCGCTCTTCCTGGTAGTGCAAAAATGGCTTGCCTTGGTTTTATGATATTTGGTTGTGGATGTGAGATGGCTGGAACAACGGTAAGTAAGGCTATTGCAAAATGGTTTAAGGGTAAGGAAATGGCTTTGGCTATGGGTTTGGAAATGGCAATTGCACGGTTAGGCGTATTTGCTGTTATGTGGTTGGCTCCATTGATTTCAAATGCATTCGACAAGTCTGTAGTTGCACCTGTAGCATTTTGTACCGCTTTATTATTGATAGGTCTAATTTGTTTTATCGTATTTACATTTATGGATAGAAAATTAGACAAACAATTGGTTGCTGAAGGTCTGATGTCGGAAGAAAAATCATCGGAGGACGAATTCCATATTAGCGATTTGAAGTATATATTTAAGAGTAAAATGTTCTGGATTGTTGCATTGCTTTGTGTTCTTTATTATTCGGCTATATTCCCATTCCAGAGATATGCTCCAAATTTCTTAGAAGTAACATTGAATGTAGATAATGAAACAGCTTCGAGGTTGTTTAGTTGTTTCCCAATATTGGCTATGATTTTAACTCCATTTCTTGGTGCATTGCTTGATTTCAAGGGAAAAGGTGCTTCTATGTTAATGATTGGAGCAATTATAATGATTGGTTGCCATTTGAGTTTTGCTTTTCTTTTACCATTGTTCCCATATAAATGGTTGGCTGTAACATTGATTGTTATACTCGGAGTTTCGTTCTCTTTAGTCCCAGCTGCCTTGTGGCCAAGTGTTCCTAAGATTATTGATGAAAAAATTCTAGGAAGTGCTTACTGTGTTATTTTCTGGGTTCAGAATATAGGTTTGTGCTTGGTTCCATTATTGATAGGATTATTGCTTCAGTCAACAGGAGGCTACATGGTCCCAATGATTGTGTTCTCTTCGTTTGGTGTACTTGCATTTTTCTTCAGTTTCTTGTTAAAGGTAGAAGACAAGAAAAAAGGTTACGGATTGGAATTGCCAAATGTCAAGAAAAAAGAGAATTAATGTTTAGTTTAATATTTAAGGGGTTCTCCGGAACCCCTTTTTTTGTTTGTGCAAATTTTATGTGCTGTAAAACATATTGCACGTTTCAAAAAATAATACCTACCTTTGCCACGAAATCTGCGGAAGGGATTTATCGCTTTCAAAGAGTTCTAAAAAAGGCAGGTTCTTTAAATTGATTTCGATTGGTTTTGAGATTTGTTTTGAGCAGGTTGCTGCGCGGAAGAAAGGAACAATGCGGGCATTGTGACTGACTGACAAGCAGTAAGATGCCGAAAGAAATCCAAAAACGGCGAAAAGTTTTATATTCTGAATTCATTGATTAATTTTTAAAACGGTGAATTTATAGAACCTGACTGAATAACTGATTCAAAAGTCAACGTACTGATGGAGAAGAAAATTGGCACAATAAACATACTTATTACAGACACTAATGTCGTTGATGATGTCAACGCGCTGCTTAGTTCGTACGGTAGCATAATTTTGTCGCGAAACGGAATGCCACTGCGCGATGAGAATATTTCCATAATTACACTTGTGGTAAAAAGTGATGGCGACACAATAAATTCACTGACAGGAAAACTCGGTCGCCTCAAAGGATTAAAAGCAAAATCGACTTTAATAACAACAGCATAAAAGATTTAAGAATATGGACGAAAAGTTTAAAAATTTCATTGATAGAGAAAAACTCTATAATTTGGTAAATGGTAGCATTCCTACCGAACAGGAATTAGATGCAGTGCTTGCAAAGGCTCGTAAACTTAAAGGCTTGTCGCTCGAGGATGTGGCTGTGCTTCTGCGTGTTACCGACCACGACCAGATACATAAGATAATGGAGACAGCAAAATTCGCCAAGGAAAGCATCTACGGCAAGCGTCTCGTTTTGTTTGCACCTATTTATACTGGTAATGTGTGCGTAAACAATTGCGTTTACTGCGCATTCCGCCGCGACAACAAGGCTATCAAGCGCAAAGTGCTCACAATGGACGAAATCGAGCAGGAAACTAAGGTGCTGCTTCACGAAGGTCACAAGCGCGTATTGCTGATTTGCGGTGAGTCGCCACGCAACGATATCGACTACTACTGCGAAGCTATCCGCCGTACATACGCAGCACGCGACAACGGCAACTACATCCGCCGTATCAATGTCGAGTTGGCTCCGTTGACTATCGATGAGTTCAAGCGTCTGAAAGCCGAGAAGATTGGTACTTACGTTTGCTTCCAGGAAACTTACGACCCGGTTGCTTACAAGGAATTCCACCCGGCAGGCACACCGAAGGCAGACTACCTCAACCGTCTGACCGTTATGGACCGCGCTATGGAAGGCGGAATCAACGATGTTGGTCTTGGCGTTTTGTTTGGACTTGTTGACTACCGTTTCGAAATTTTGGCAATTATGGAACATGCCGCTCACTTGGAGAAAGTTTTCGGTTGCGGCCCTCACACAGTAAGTTTCCCGCGTATTGAACCGGCCGACGGTGTAGAGTTCACCAACCACATTCCGCATCCAGTTTCCGATTTCGACTTCAAGAAAATTATCGCAATCATCCGTATAGCAATGCCTTACACTGGTATTATCCTCAGCACCCGCGAAAACGACGAGATGCGTAAGGAACTTATCGAGTACGGCGTAAGTCAGATTTCGGCAGGTTCGCGTACCAACCCAGGCGCATACAGCGAAGAGGAAGAAGGTACTGGCAGCCAGTTCTCGCTTGGTGACCACAGAACTATGGACGATGTGATTTCCAATATGATTGACGGCGGATATATTCCTTCGTTCTGCACAGGTTGTTACCGCAAGGGTAGAGTTGGAGCCGACTTTATGGATTTGGCAAAACCGGGACTTATCAAGCAGTTCTGTATGCCTAACGGTTTGTTCACCTTCAACGAGTACCTCAACGACTTTGCTTCGCCTGAAACAAAGGCAAAAGGCAAGGCCTTGATAAAGAAACTTGTCGCCGAAGTTGAAAGCCAGCAGTTGAAGAATACCATCAACGAAAATCTTGAAAAGATTGATGGTGGCGAAAGAGATATTTATCTGTAAAAAGTGATTTTGAAATATTTGTGAAAAAAGCGGTGTAAAGCCGCTTTTTTTTGTGTATAAAAAACAAAAAAGCCACAAATCTGTGGCTTTTTCGTGGTCCCACTAGGGCTTGAACCTAGGACCCCCTGATTATGAGTCAGGTGCTCTAACCAACTGAGCTATGGGACCTCGTTCCTTTCGGAAACGGACTGCAAAAGTACTGCAAATATTTTATAGTGCAAAATTATTTTCTACTTTTTTTGAAAAATGATTCAACTGCCCAATTTTTATGATTTTTTTCGAAGGATGCAAAATTTTACATCTTAATTGTCGCAATTCATTGCACAACGCGACATTGAACGTTGAACCTTGAACGTTGAACTTTGAAGGTTGAACCTTGAACGTTGAACTTCCTCAGTTCACAATTATCAGTCCTGTGCTGTCGGTGTTGCTTTTGTTGCCGGCTCGGTCAACGATGTAGAATTTGTACATTATGGTGTCACCGAATGACATTGCATATTCGTTGAGGTCTTCGACTTTCATATCACCGCTCACGGCTTGCTTCTTGTCGTCCTTGTAGATTCGCTCCACGAAGTAATTCAAATCTACAAGCAAATCCATCTGCGTAAGCACATTGTTTTCCATCTTGTGCTTTGTCATGAATATGGTATTCTGACGCGGAGAAATTGTGTCGAAGCCAATATCGCCGTCGCCATCGGTAAACGAGAAGGTGAGTGTTCCGCGCTTGACGGTGTTGCCAAGAAGTACGGTGTCTGTGAAGGTGAATTCCTTGAAAGTCACTGTCGGCTCGATTGGATATTCTTCTTCCGGCTTGCAAGATGGCATTATTGCCGTAGCAATAAGCAGCAGAAGCATATATGTTGCTAGATGCTTGCGCATAAATGGAAATCTTATTCTTCTTTCCACTTGAAAACCACTGGTTCAACGGTCAGTCCTGCCTTGCGCAAATGATTGATAACGCCTTGTTCGCCAGGTAAATGTGCTGCACCTACAGCGCAGAATAGCGATTGCTTCTTGGCGATTTTCAAGAAATTTTTTGCCATTCCGCTGTTGCGGTTAATTAGGAATGCCTGATTGAACTCTGCTGGCAACGAAGGGTCTGAACTCATTTCCAATGCCTTGTCCAAGTTGAATGTAAGGTAGGCGTCAAGAAGGTCGGCAAACTGTTCTTCTTCCTTGTTGTTGCCATCCGAGGTTGTGTCCTTAATGCCGTCCATGAGCATTTTCACTTGGTCTTCGAGGCTGATTGCGTCGATTGCATTTATCTGGTCCATAAATTTTTCTACACCATAGCACGATTTGCCAGCTTTGCGTGCATTCTGCAGGAAATAGAGGTCGAGTGCAGTTTCCATGTCCTGCTTCATTCCTGCCTGCATCATTGCACTGCTGATGAAAAAAGGTTTCATCTTGTTGTAGAGCAGTAGGCTTGCACCCGTAGCTGCGGTAAATGCGCTGTCGAGCAACTTGTAGTCTTCTGCCGACATTATGGTTTTCAATGTCTTGCCGTCTTTCATAAGTGTTGCTTCCTGCGATTCCTTGGGATCGATTTCGTCCATCAGGATTTCCATTGCGAATGCATCGCACGAGTTGAAAGCATCGGTAACTGTGTTGTCGAAACTGAAAACGCGCTTGTCCTGAATGTGGATTGTTCCGTAAAGGTATGACGGACTCTTGATTTTTTTGCCCGTAACTTTCCATAAAATGGACTGTGAGAAACAGAAACTTGCTGCTAAAACTAACGCTAAGAGTAAAAATATTCTTTTCATCTGACTTTTGAATTTTATGAACGATGCAAAAATAATAAAAGTTGTAAATTTGCGGTCAATTTTTTTGCGATGACAGAACTAGAAGGCAATAAGGTAAAAGGTTATGTGTGCGGATGCCTGTCGGCGATTTGCTACGGCGTGAATCCGCTGTTTTCGCTGCCGGTGATGTCGCGTGGCGTAGGTGTTGATTCCATTTTGTTCTATAGGTATGCGATTGCTGCCGTTGCTCTTGCAATTCTGATGCTTGTCAAGAAAATCGATTTCCGCCTGAAGGCAAAGGAACTTATTGCCGTTGTGATTATGGGAACATTGTTCTGCTCGTCGTCAATTTTCCTTTTCGAGAGCTACCGCATGATGCCTGCGGGAATTGCATCGACCATACTTTTTGTATATCCTGTGCTGACGGCAATAATAATGGCAGTATTCTTCAAGGAGAAAATCCGTTGGTTTACAGTGGTTTCGCTTGCCTTGTCGTTTGGCGGACTAATGCTTTTGTACAAAGGCGACGACTCGGGTTCTGTGACATTGATGGGAATTTTCTTCGTGGTAATGTCGTCGCTGACATACGCCATATATATTGTAGGTGTAAACCGTTCGGCACTGAAAGAAATGAATAGCGTCAAGTTGTCGTTTTATGCCATTGTCGTGGGAACATTTGTGCTGTTTTTCTTCCGTTTGGGCTGTGGAACTCAGTTGCAGGCTGTCCCCGATGGTTTTTCGTGGCTTTGCCTTGCGGGACTTGGCATTCTCCCGACAACAGTATCGCTCATAGCACTGGCGGTGTCAATCAGAAATATAGGTTCTACGCCAGCGGCAATTCTCGGTGTACTTGAACCAGCTACTGCGGTATTTTTCGGCTGTATTGTTTTTGATGAACCGTTTACAGTTTCGCTTGTTTTCGGTTTCATAACCATAATGGTGGCCGTGATGCTGATAATCTTGGCGCCGAAATATTTGGGGAAGAAAGGATAATTGGCGAAATTTCTTGTAGGCTGATATGTACGAAATGAGGGAGAAATAAGGGGAAAATACATTCTTTTTGTTGCGCTTTTTGTGAATGTTTGTGTTTGTTTTAAGTGTTTGATGTTTAATGTATTATGTTGAAATATTTAAATTTTGTTCGGTAATTTGGCTGACTTTTGTTCGGTAATTTGGCTGGATTTAAAAATGGACAGTGTCTTAATTTTTCAAGCATCCGAGAGGCACAACGATAACACCATCTTCGCGGCGGTAAGCGTAGTTGCCGACACCAATTAGAACCATAAGGAACGATGGCTTTCGCATTCTGTCTGTGTCGATTTTGCTTTCAAGTTTTTTTAGTGTTGTAGCACCTTCTTCTATAAGGTTGTCGCCACCGAGCTTTATTTCTACGAGACCATATTTTCCATTGGCAAGGTGTACAACTGCATCGCATTCAAGACCATTCTTGTCGCGGTAGTGATATACTTGTCCATCGAGGTAGTCGGCAAATACTCGCAGGTCGCGAACCGCCAATGTCTCGAATAGCAGACCGAAGGTCTTTAGGTCGTTGATTAAGTCCGATGGACCAATCCTTAATGCGGCAGCCGCTATGCTGGGGTCAACGAAATATAAAGTGTCGGAAGTTCGCAAGGCGGTTTTGCTGCGTAGGTTAGGATTCCACGCCGGCATATTTTCAATTACGAAAATGAGTTTCAATGCCTTTATGTACGAGAAAATTGTGTCTTCGTTGAGCGAACTGTTTTCGTTGGCAATCATATCGTTATAGATGGTGCTAATTGACACTTGCGCTCCTTGGTGTCGGCTTAGGCTTCGCATCAGCAGTTTCACAAATTCAGGGTTGCGCGTAATGCCATCGGCTCGCGAGATGTCGGAACCGCTGCCGTTTGCTTTGCCTACAACACCTTCGTAAAATATTTTTGCCTGTTTTAGTGCAACTTTGTGGTTGTCGTTTAGGGCAGCAGTAGGCCATCCGCCACGGCACACGAGGTATGCAAGGGTTTCGATGTCAATTTCGTTGTGTTGGGTGAATTGTTCCGGCAGTCTTTCAAATAGGTCACCAAGACTTATTGTGCCGTTGCTGTCGCCAGACTCCCACAATGTCATAGGTCGCATAAGCAGTGATGCAATGCGTCCTGTGCCGGTATGTATGATTTCGTCGCGGGAGGCAGGAACAGCCGAACCTGTAATTATGAACTGGGCTTGCTTTTTTCTGTGGTCAACTTCGAACCTTATGGCATCCCATAGTTTGGGGACAACCTGCCATTCGTCAATTAGCCGTGGCGTTTCGCCTGCCAACAGGAATTTCGGACTGGTTTTCGCCAGTTGTATGTTGCGTTCGCCGTCTTCGGGGTCTGCCAGATACACGATGCTTTTGGCGGCTTGTTCCGCCGTTGTTGTCTTGCCGCACCACTTGGAACCTTCGACCAAAACGCAACCGCATGCTTCCAATAATTCGACCAATAAATAGTCAGCAATTCTACGCCTATAAATGTTCATAATTTTGTTGTAATTTTTAATTATTGCAAAATTACAATAATTATTTGATATTCAAATAATATTTTTAATTTTTTAAAATTTTGTTCGGTAATTTGGCTGTATTCTGTTCGGTAATTTGGCTGATTTTTATTCGGTAATTTGGCTGTGTTCTGTTCGGTAATTTGGCTAAAAAAAATAAACAATTATTGCAAAGTATTGCGCAGCTACAATCATCAACCTTTAGCTAGCGCAAGCAAATCTTCAAATTGTCGATTTTTCAAACCTTGAAACGGCGTCAGCCATCTAACCTAGAAACAATTAGAAACGGCGAAGCCATTCAAACGGGCGTTAGCCCATTGAAACGCCGCCAGCCATAGAAACCTGAAACTTGAAACGGCTTTAGCCATTGAAACAGCGAAGCGAGAAACCTGAAACTCAGAAACTGGCCTAGCCCAGTAATTTCTATGAATTTTCGTATTCGAAAAAAATGTATATTTGCAACAATATTTAATGAATGTTGAAAAAATTTAAACTCTCAGGCAACGAAATCGATGTTTCAGTTGTCATATATGAAAGAGATTTTTAATAAAATAGTGAATACTTAAAATTTTACAACTATGAGAAACTTGATATTGACGGCGATATGTATTTTTACATACATTTGTTCTTTCGCCCAGTTTGGTGGAGGTTTAGGTACGGAATCAGACCCTTACCGCATATATACAATAGCACACCTTGAAGAGATTGGTGACAGTCTAGACAATGGCAATTATTTGTACGATAGACATTTCCGTCTTATGAATGATATTGTTGACGATTCGCTTACAAATACGATAGGTGATTATTATGGTAATAATCAAGGATTTTGTGGCAGTTTGCATGGTGGTGGGCATACGGTGGCCTTGAATATGCAGGCGGATGATGACGGATATGGAGTAGCACTTTTTTGTATTATTGGCTCTTCTGATGGATATGGAAATCTAGATGGTCGAGGATATGTGGATTCGCTTACTGTTATTGGCAATCTATATCCTTCTGACTCAAATCAGGAAACATGCGATGGTGGCGGAGTTTGTATTTTTAATTATGGAACAATATGTCACTGTGTATCAAAATTGCAGATAGGTAATATCAGTTACTTTGGTGGCATTGCTGTTGAAAACAGGGGCAATTTAATTTCCTGCACAAACTACACCAATACTGCATATCCTGCGGTTGGCGGAATATGTTATAGGGCCAGACCGACTTCAAATATAGTAGATTGCAAGAATTATGGCAACTTAAAGATAAGTGGAGAAGCCACTGCTGGTATATGTGGATTATCAGAAGGAGGCATAATAGGTTGTACTAATTATGGCATTCTTTCGTCTGACCAATCCGCAGGAATTCAATATACGGTAGGTGGGATAGTTGGACAATTTATTGGTACTCAACCAGACAATGAATATCAAGGCGATTGGTATATAACAAGGAAAAGAATAATGAATTGTCAGAATCTTGGAACTATTGATGCGCAATCAACATGCGATGTCGGTGGTATTGTCGGGTATATAGATGGAAATGTAAGTATTGAAAGTTGTGGAAATTATGGGGATGTAATTGGATTGTATAATGTTGGTGGCATTGCAGGTCGTTATGTTGGCAACGATTCCATTTGGATTATGGGAGTTGGCTATACTTATCAAAAAGGAAGATTGGTCAATTGTTATAATTCTGGGCATATACATGGTGATTCAATAGTCGGTGGCATTGCAGGTACATTTGCTTCGTTATGTGGCGATACACTTGCAAATTGTCTTAATATAGGTCGCGTAGAAGGTTCTGCAATAAGTTCTGGACATTATGCATTCAATATTGATGACTATTACGATTGGGGAGACAGCATTTACTACGATTCCAATTACTACGATGCACAGATGCTTGCCGATACTTCCGCCAACGAAGAAGGAATGTACGAATGGAAATTTACTTCGCAACTTACTGGCGATACACCCGAACTTCGCGCTATGCTCGGAGACGGATGGAGTTATGCCGAAGGTCGCTACCCAATTCCGTTGGGATTAGAGGAAGATTCGCTTGCTATGCTTTTTGCTACGCCGATTTATCTGTATGCGGAAAGTGAAGAGGAATACGATGATGTGGATTTGGTTCAGCATCATTTTACAGTTGGTACAGAGAATGAGGTTTCGTGGGCATCAGGCAGTAGATTATCAATTGTTGGTGAAAATGCGACAATCCTTGCATCAGGTAGCGAGAATATCACGGCAAGTTTGGCAGGATATTCGTTTACGCGCAATTTAAATCTCATTAATCCTGTAAATATTGAAGAACAGGGCTTTGATGATGTAAAAGTATTCCCAAATCCAACTTCTGACATTCTCAACATCACATCATCGGAAACAATTTCGGAAATAGAGATTGTAAATGTGATGGGACAGGTGGTAAAGAGAATGGAAGTGAATGCGGACAATGCGGTTTGTGATGTGGAAGGATTGACAAGCGGGGTTTATGTGGTACGCATCCGCACGGCTTCGGCTACGCTCAGCCAGCGGAGGTTTATAAAAGAATAAAGTGCCCTAAAGGGCAGAAATTTAACAAATAGAATTCAAATCAAACAAATAAGATTTGTAAAATTTGTTTTAATTTGTTGAATTTCTCTCCGTAGGAGACTGAAATAGATAATCAAGGACGGTGCAATGCCGTCCTTTTTTAATTTTGGAGTGCCTGACGGCAGAAATTGTACAAATATGTTTCAAATCAAACAAATGCACATAGTACCGTCATTGCGGAAGCCAGTAGGAACACGCGATTGTCGATAGACAGAGCGTTGTGAAGACGGTTATCCGCAATCTCCTAATAGTACACAAAAGGAGATTGGCTACGCCGAGCTAAAGGTACCGCATAAATGAACTCACAAGTACCGTTCCTTGTGCTGGTCGTTCTATTTTGCGGAATGACAGGATGCGATCAAACAAATAAGATTTGTAAAATTTGTTTTAATTTGTTGAATTTCTCTCCGCAGGAGACTAAAAAAACAACAATCAAGGACGGTTCAACGCCGTCCTTTGTTTAATTGTATGCATATAGTTTGGAAATTGATTTTTGAGATGCTTATTCCTTGTTGAAAAAATACACGCCGTATAAATCTCAAACTCGCAAATAAGTTTTAATTTTGCACAAAATTTTCCGAAAATGAAAGATTACAAAAGGATAACCATAACTTCCGCTTTGCCGTATGCAAACGGACCAGTTCATATTGGACATTTGGCTGGCGTGTATGTCCCGGCTGATATTTATGCTCGTTACAACCGCTTGAAACACCGTGATGTGCTGTTCATTGGTGGTTCCGATGAGCACGGCGTTCCTGTAACGTTGAAAGCACGCAAGGAAGGTGTAACTCCGCAGGATATTGTCGACAGATACCACAAGATTATAAAGGAATCGTTCGAGGAATTTGGCATTTCGTTCGATATTTACGGTCGTACCAGTGCAGAAATTCACCATAAGACTGCTGCAGAATTCTTCCTTTCTCTTTACAACAAGGGTGAATTCGTTGAAAAAACTTCGATGCAGTTCTACGATGAGCAGGAGCAGCAATTCCTTGCCGACCGCTACATTATGGGAACTTGTCCTAAGTGCGGAGCCGAAGATGCTTACGGTGACCAGTGCGAAAAGTGCGGTTCGTCGCTTAGTCCTACCGAACTGATAAATCCGCGCTCGATGATTAGCGGAAACGCTCCCGTAATGAAGGAAACCAAGCACTGGTATCTGCCTCTTGACAAGTATGAGGAAGAACTTCGCCACTGGATTCTTGAAGAGCACAAGGAGTGGAAACCAAATGTTTACGGTCAGTGCAAGTCGTGGTTGGATTCGGGATTGTTCCCACGCGCCGTCACCCGCGACCTTAACTGGGGCGTAAAGGTTCCGCTTGAAGAAGGCAAGGACAAGGTTCTGTATGTGTGGTTCGATGCTCCAATCGGCTACATTTCAAATACCAAGATGTTGTATCCCAACGATTGGGAGAAGTGGTGGAAGGACAAGGATACCAAACTGGTACATTTCATCGGAAAGGACAACATTGTGTTCCACTGCATAATTTTCCCGTCGATGCTGCGTCACGAAGGTTCATACATTTTGCCCGACAATGTTCCTGCAAACGAATTTCTGAACCTCGAAGGCAACAAAATCAGCACTTCACGCAACTGGGCTGTTTGGCTGCACGAATATCTGCGCGACTTCGAAGGCAAGCAGGATGTTTTGAGATATGTGCTTACAGCAAATGCTCCCGAAACCAAGGACAACGACTTCTCGTGGAAGGATTTCCAGACAAAGAACAACAGCGAACTCGTTGCCATCATGGGTAATTTCATTAACCGTGCTGTAGTGTTGACGCACAAGTATTTCGGTGGAAATGTTCCGCAACCAGCCGAGGACACCGACTACGAAAAGGAAATCCGTGCCGAAATCGCTCGCATCAAGGATAGCCTTGAAAGCAATATTGAAAACTACAAGTTCCGTGAGGCTCTGAAGGATGCAATGGCTGTAAGCCGTCTTGGTAACAAATACTTGGCCGACACAGAGCCGTGGAAGCTTGTCAAGACAGATGAAGCACGCACACGCACCATATTGTACTATTCGCTTCAGTTGTGCGCATTGTCGGCAACTTTGGCTGAACCATTTTTGCCGTTCACAAGTGCCAAGCTGTTCAAGATGCTGAACTTTGAGCGTCCCGACTGGGAAAGCACGACGAAGGTTGACTTGATTCCTGTTGGACACAAGATAGGAGAGGCAGAACTGTTATTCGAGCGCATTGAGGATGCTGCTATTGATGCTCAGTTGCAACGCCTTGAAAACATTAAGATTGAGAACGAAAAGAACAACTACAAGCCACAGCCTGTTAAGGAAAATGTTGCCTTTGACGACTTTATGAAGGTTGACATCCGTGTTGGTACAGTATTGGAATGCTTCAAGGTTCCGAAGGCTGACAAGCTCTTGCAGTTCAAGATAGATGACGGCATGGGCGGAAGGACGATTGTCAGCGGTATTGCAAAATACTATACCGAGCCGGAAAAACTTGTCGGTACTCAGGTTTGCTTCATTGCCAACTTTGAGCCGCGCAAGTTGAAGGGCGTTGTTTCGGAAGGTATGATTCTCTCTGCCGAGGATGCTGATGGCCGTTTGGTTCTCTTGCAACCGAAGGATTTGGTAAAGTGCGGAGTTAGAGTAGGATAGTTCAATCTAATCCGACACTTCGGCTTCGCTCAGGGGCGAATATAAAATATAATGGCGATGTTGTAAGACGTCGCCATTTTTCTTTAGAAATACTTTGAAATCTTGCCTATGGCATCAGGCAAAGCAAATAGCACAACGCTGTCGCCCTGACGGATTTGCGTGTCGCCCATTGCGATAAAACTCTTGTTGCCACGGACTATGCCGCCGATGATGATTCCCTGAGGAAATTTAATGTCTTTCAGCTGGTTCTTGGTCACAATGGCATCCTTAGATACAATAAATTCCAAAACTTCAGCCTTTGTTCCTGTAAGGCACTTTATCATAGCGACTTCCGCCTTCATCGTTAGAGCGTAAATCATACTGGCGGTACTGAGTTTCTTATTTATTATGGTGTCGATACCCATACGCGACGCAACATCTATATAGTCAAGGTTTTCGATTTCGGCAATCACTTTCTTTACACCATATCGCTTGGCCATCAGGCAGGTTAGGATGTTGGTCTCGTCGTCGCCAGTAACGGCGGTGAAAACGTCGGCCTTTTCAAGTCCTTCGTCGAGCAGATTGTCAATGTTGCGTCCATCGCTGTTGATAACCATGGTGTTAGGTAGCATATCGACTAGTTTTTTGCTCTTTTCGGGGTCTATCTCGAACAACTTTATGTTCAACTGCGACTCAAGGAACTTTGATGTGCGGATTCCGATGCGGCTGCCTCCAAGAATCATAATATTGTGTAATTCCAGCTTTGAAATCCCTATTGCGGCAAGAAGTTCCTGCATTATTTCTGGCAGGGTTATAATGTATATGTAGTCGTTTGTCTTAAGTATTGTTTCTCCGTTTGGGATTATCGTCTCGAAGTCGCGTGTAATGGCGGCAATTCGGAAGTCTCGCAGGGTTGTAAGTGTGGAGAAGTTCTTGAGCATCAGGTTGCGCAAAGGCGAATTTTCGTCAACCTTTATGACGAACATAGTAAGTTTACCGCCCGAAAATTCAAATATTTCGGTTGTGCCAGTCTGCTTGATTACTCCTACAACTTCTTGTGCAGCAATGTATTCTGGATATATCAGACGGTCGATTCCGAGGTTGATGAACGAAAGTTTGTTTACGGGCGAGAGGTATTCCATATTGTCGATTCGTGCAACGGTCTTCTTTGCTCCGAACTTCTTTGCGAATACGCAGGCAAGTACGTTTGAATCTTCCGAATTGGTAACAGCAATGAAAAGGTCGCAGTTGGCAACGCCGGCTTCCTTCAGCACCGAGAACGAAGTGCAGGACCCATAGAGCGAAATAAGGTCGTATGAGGATTCTACTTCCTTGAGAATATCCTTGTTGGTGTCAATTATGACTATGTCGTGTCCTTCCTTGACTAATTTCTTGGCAAGGTATCTACCTACATTTCCCGAACCTGCAATAATAATGTTCATCTTTTAGTATTTTATGTTTTTGTCCAACACTTCATTTATTTTTTTCATTATCACCGAATAATATCCGGGATATTTGTTTGGGTTCTCCATAATTGTATGGTATCTGTCGAACTGCCAGTATTTCAGATACTTGTAGTAGGGCAGGGGCGCGGCGAGAAAAATTCTCGGGTCGCGTTTCAACTGGAGTTTATTGTCGATTGCGAATATTGCGCCGTGCTTCGACGGTACATTTGAGGCTTTTGCCAAGTCCAAATTCACATAGCCAATTTCAATTGCGCTTCCATTTTTTGTAGGGATTAGTACAGGACGTATGTTAATGCCATTTTCTTGGCAAACTATTAGGAATACGAGATTCAGCAGTGAGCTTGGCAATGGCTTGTTGTCGTTTGAAAACAGACCGTTGAGCAGTGTTTGTCCTGTTTCATCAGCGAAAATGTTCTCTTCTTCGAAGACTTCCCTGATGACCCTCAATGTTTCGAGGCTTGTGTTGTCGCTTAGGCGAAGCCATACTCTTCTCGAAAGTTCGCGCATATAGTGTGAAAATTCAAGGGCATCGAAGGTGTTGTCGGCAATCTTTTCTATCATTACTGTGCCGGCAAGCAACGATGGCTCAGGCGTAAGTCTTGCCGTGTAGTTCTGGAATTCGTTTAGGAAAATCCTTGATATTGAGAGTTGTGCGACTTCTGCAATCCTCATTTTTTCGATGTCACCACATTCTCCGGAATAAAGTCTTTTGGTTAGTTCGTTGGAGAATTCTCCGAAATTTTCCACAATCACGCTCTTTATTCCTTCAAATACTTGATTGTCGGGGTCTTCAAGAAGACTTATTATCGATGCAATTTCAGTTCTTTCCATATTATTCGCCTCTTGATACTTTTATGACGCCTTCTATTTCAAGCATCTGGTGGATTAGATTGTCAAGGTTGTACTTGTTCTGTACGAAGAGCCTGATTTTTCCAGTAAAGATTTCTCCGTTTGTCTCGAAGTGCAGCATATTCGAGTTTACGTTTGCTTCCTGCGATATTAGTTTGGTGATGTTGTACACAAGTCCCAGATGGTCAATGCCTTCGATGTTTATTTGCACCTCGTACGACTGTCCCTTGTAGCTTTCCCATTCGATAGTGACGATTTTTTCGCCGTGGGTTGCTGCAAGGCTTTTCAGTTCGGGGCAGTCCTTCTTGTGGACGATTACAGTGTTTGTCGGAGTGATGTACCCAACGACTTCGTCGCCAGGGATTGGGTTGCAGCAGGTTGCAAGCGAGAAACGTTTCTCGGCATCGTTTATCACGAAGGTATTCTTGTGACTGATTTTTTCGTTCTTGGGGCTGCTCGACTTGCCGAATCCTAGTTTCCAGAATTTTGTGAAGAATCCGTCCTTGTTGCCTTTCTCCTTTTCGAGCATTGTCATCAGTTCGGTAATGTCGTTTTCTTTCAGTTGTCCCGAGCCGAGCTGGTAGAAGAATTCGTCGTCGGTGCTGATGTCAAGTTTTTCGCGAAGGTGACGTATATCCTTGCTTTCGAGAGTGAGGTTCAGTTCCTTCTGTTTTTTCTCATACATTCGCCGTCCCTTGTCGATGTCGGCGCTCTTGTCTGCTTTTAATGCTTTCTTGATCTGACTTTTAGCATGTGCTGACATTGCAAAGTTCAGCCATTCTATCTTTGGATTCTGCTTCCTTGATGTTAGGATTTCCACCTGGTCGCCACTATAGAGCGTCTGCGAAAGCGGAGCCATCTTGTGGTTGACTTTTGCTGCTATTGCGTGGTTTCCTACGTCGGTATGTATGTTGTATGCAAAGTCGATGACTGTAGAGCCTTTGGGGATGTCAACAATTTCGCCCTTCGGTGTGAAGATGTGGATTTCCTTTGTGAATATGTCGAGTTTGAAGTCGTCGAGGAAATCAAAGGAACTTTCCGTATTGCTCAATGTTTCCTTCATATTTTCAATCATTGAGTTGAGCCCGGGGTTGTTGCTCTTTTCTCCAGTCTTGTATTTCCAGTGCGAAGCGATTCCCTTTTCGGCGATGTCGTCCATCTTGCGGCTGCGAATCTGTATTTCCACCCATCGTCCCTGCGGACCCATAACGGTAATGTGCAGAGCCTCGTAGCCGTTTGGCTTTGGTTTTTTCACCCAGTCGCGTATTCTTCCGGGATGGTATTCGTACACATTGGTTATCAACGACATAATTCTGTAGCACTCTTCACGGGCTTTGTCGTCGGTAATGTCATCGGGGTGGTCGAAAATTATTCTTATGGCAAAAAGGTCGTACACTTCCTCGAAAGGAATGTTCTGCTTCTGCATTTTCCGCCAGATTGAATAGACCGATTTCAGACGACCTTTTATTGTGCATTCGATTCCATTTTCGTCCATTATTTTTTTCAGCGGCACAATGAAATCGTCTATGTACTTGTCGCGGTTTATCTGGGTTTCGTTTATTTTCTTTGTGATTTCGTTGTAGGCGGTCGGGTTGGTGAACTTCAGCGAAAGGTCTTCTAGTTCGGTCTTAATGGCGTAAAGACCAAGGCGTTCGGCTAACGGGGCATACACGTTGCTGGTTTCGCTGGCGATTTTCACCTGCTTGTATTCGGGCATCGAGTCGAGGGTGCGCATATTGTGCAGACGGTCGGCCAACTTTATCATTATCACACGGATGTCTTCCGACATTGTCATCAGCATCTTGCGGAAGTTCTCGATTTGCTTCGAAGCGTCCTGGTCGAGGATTGTGGAAATCTTGGTCAGACCTTCAACAATGCTGGCAATCTTTGGACCGAACATCCTTTCGATGTCGGCTACTGTGTAGTCGGTGTCTTCAACCACATCGTGCAGAAGTGCGCTGGCAATGGCTTTTCGTCCAAGTCCGATTTCGGAAGCGACAATCTTTGCAACGGCTATCGGGTGGATTATGTATGGTTCACCACTTTTGCGTCGCATCTTCGAGTGGGCTTCGTTTGCCAGTTCGAAAGCCTTGCGTACGAAAGCAATGTCATCGTCGGTCTTCAGCCGTTTTGCCGACTTTATAAGGTCGTCGTAAAGCCCTTCTATATAAGTCTGTTCTTCTGCTGTCAGTGCCATTGATAATATGGTATTAAAAACAAGCAAAGTTACTGCTTTTGATGAAAAATTGCAATGGAAAAATTAGATGTTACTAACTTTAAATGTTAAAAAACAGAAATCGTGTCTGTCAAATAATAAAATCGTATCAAACCGCCATAAACAACATCAACCCATTCCAAATACAGGAGACGTTGCGCGCAACGTCTCTACAGATTTTCATTATGTACAATCGTGCCATGGCGCTACAATCATCAAATTATCAAATCATCAACCTTCAGCTCAGCGAAGCTAAATTTTCAAACAATCTCAAACAACCATAAACCATCATAAACAAAATCAAACAACTTTGAACCTTGAACCCCTTGAACTTTGAACTTCCAAACTGCGCAGCCAAAAACAATTTCAACCTTTCAAACTTTTTTATTATCTTTCGCAAAATTTTTGAGTATGAAACGAATTTTGTCCATTGCTTTGGCAATGTTGTTTATATGTTCTCTAGTTGTTGCACAAAATGCTAACTATGAGCTAAATACGATTATCGTAAAACTCAGCCGAACAAATTCGGATGATTTCTTCAAGTCGTCGTACATTGACGATATGCGTCTTCGTTTTGGCGATTTTGCATATAAAAAGGAGTTTCCCGATGCTGTGCGTCCCGAAAAGGAGTTCAACGACTATGGTCGTCGTATGGTTGACATTACTACAATCTACCGTCTCGTATTCCATAGTGATATGGATGTAAATCAGGCAATTTCGTATCTTAACAAGAGTCGCGAAGTTGAATATGCGGAACCTTTGTATCGAGTTTCGTTGCTTGATGTTCCCGACGACCCGCTTGCCCGACCCGAAAATGCTAATGCCGACGGTGCATATCAGTACTGGACAAGGAATGTGCATTCATACGAGGCTTGGGACATCTGCAAGGGCGACACTTCCATTGTGATAGGTATTTCCGATACGGGAACTGGGTTAACCCATCCAGACCTTGAGGGCAACATTAAGGTCAACTACGACGATATTCCCGATGGAATCGACAACGATAACGATGGCTTTGTTGACAATTACAAAGGTTGGAACTTTGCCTACGACAACAACAATGCGCAGATTCCGCACGGTTGCAACAGTAACGAGCATGGGGCGTATGTTTCAGGAATTGCCGCGGCTGTTACTAACAACGGCATTGGTGTTTCGGGCGCTGGATATAAATGCAAGTTCGTGCCGTTGCGAATCATGAACGATGAAGGTTCGCTTGTAAATGTATATCAGTCGATTGTGTATGCCGCCAATCATCGTTTCGATGTGGTGAACTGCAGTTGGGGAAGCACTTCTTATCAGCAGATGGGACAGGATGTTGTGAATTATGCAACAATAAATTATGATGTCCTTGTAGTTGCCGCTGCGGGAAATGAGGGCGTTGAGGGAAAGTTCTATCCTGCTTCGTTCGAGAATGTGATTTCGGTTGCTGCAACTGACAGGAACGATGCAAAATGGAACAATTCTTCGTTCTCGACAACGGTGGATGTGTCGGCTCCTGGAACAATGTTCGTTTCTACAAGCGAGAACGGTTATGCCACAATGTGGGGCGGCACTTCGTTTGCAAGCCCGATAGTTGCTGGTAGTGCTGGTATATTAAGGTCGTACTATCCCAATTACAATGCCATGCAGATTGGTGAAATAATTCGCGTTTCGGCTGACAACATCGATACTCTCAATTATTTGGTTCCAGATTCCATAATGCAGGTTGACAGCACTTTTGTTGAATATATCGACAGTATTTCAATTGACAGCATCTGGAACGACCAGCTTTATTCCTACGACAGCATTTCGGTTGACAGCACTTGGTCGGATGATTTGCAGGCTTACGAGTACGATACCATTCATAATCAGGTGTATGTTGGTGGATATGAATACGATACTATTCATAATGATATTTATTTCGGTCAGTATGTCTTCGATACGACATATTTGGATGCTTCGTACCGCGTATATTTTAATAGTGACTATGCCGGACTGCTTGGCAATGGTCGATTGAATTTGTATCATGCCTTGACAATATCCGAGGACAGCCTTTATTCTACGCGTTTCAACGAGGCTGTATTTGATAGGTACGACAATTTTGTTGACATTTCAGGAAAGATTACCAACTATCTAGGTTCAAGGTCGGATTTGAGGATGTTGCTTTCTGTCGAAAGCCCTTATGTTGAAGTTGTTACTGATGAATTGCAGTTTGGGTATCTGGCTTCGATGCAGAATGATAGTGTCGGGCTGATAAGGTTGGAGGTTTTGCCCGATGCTCCGCGAGAATTGACTGTTAAGTTGAAGATTACCTTTGTCTCTGATGAATTTACCAATGTGCAGATTATTGATGTGCCGGTAAATGGTGGTTTTGTCGACGTCAATACTGGCAGATTGAACCTTTCTGTGGCAGGTAACGGAAGGCTTGGTTATGTGGATATGAATACCGAAGTTGGGCATGGTTTTTATCTTGACGATTATTATGAATTGTTCTACGATTGCGGTATAATTTCTGGCATTTCTGGAACCGAAGTTTATAGTGCAGTGCGCCAGATTACCGATTTTTCAGTAGTTGAATATCCGCATTATGTGGAAGATACTTTGGCTATTACGCATGTGGTTGCAAAGATGACTGATACTTTGGACTATAATTCACGCAATCTGGAAATTACACTTGATGTTTATGCCTACGATGGAAATTACATACTTGCCGAATATGGAATAATAAATAAAGGTCTGGTACCTATAGATGGCTATTGCTTTGGGCTTTTTACCGACTGGGATTTGTACGAACCTGTTGAAAATGTAAGTCATTACGATGCTACTCGCAAGTTCGCTTACTGTGCATACGAAGGCAATAATTCTCTTTATGCAGGAATGAAATTGCTGAGCGGACAGTCGGCTGTAAACTATTCACTTCCCAACAAGTCTGGTGGCGATGGCGCAGTTGATATTTCGGATGGATTTTCAGATTTGGAAAAGTACTATATGATGACCAACACTTCGATAACCGATGTAACAAACGACATTGTGCAATATACTGGTGCTGGTGCTATGAGCATCGGCGTAGGTGATACAGCAAAGGTTTGCATTGCCTTGTTTGCTGCCGATTCATTCTCTCGTTTGACCGAAGCTGTCGATGCTGCGGTTGCTAAGTATTCATATCTTTATGGAGAACCCGAAGATGAGGAATCTGTCGATATGCAAATGTATGAACGATTGTCAGTTTCTCCTAATCCAGCAACAGATATGCTTGAGTTGTCGGGTGTGGATGGCGATTTTGAGGTCAGTGTGTACGATGCTTATGGCAGGTGCGTATTTTCTGGAAGGAATGTTTTGAGGCTTGATGTGTCGGAATATCCCGCAGGCATCTACAATATTTCCGTATCCAACGGCGATGGAACAAGGAATGCTAAATTTGTAAAAATGAAATAATTTTCGTGTTTTTCGGCGCAAATCATTGCGCCGAGATTATACAACGCAATTTTTTATATCAGCGCAAATCATTGCGCTGCTACATTTCGTTTCTCATATTCTCTAATCAGCCCTTCTGCGCTTCGTGCGCTTAGTTTGAGCCATTGTGCGAGCAATTCTGTTCGCTCTTGCTGCGACAGATGCCAGTCGATGTTGGAATTTCTTAATTTTGTTGTCAGTTCGTAGAGGCAAAGAGCAGCCGATACCGAAATGTTAAAGCTTTCGGTGAATCCATACATTGGAATACGCACGAATTCGTCGGCATTGTTCATTACAATGTCCGACAGACCTGGCTTTTCCGAGCCGAAGAACAAGGCGAATTTGCCTTTGGTGATGTCAAAGTCCTTTATCAAGACATCGTTTGTGTGTGGAGTAGTGGCAACAATTCTATATCCTGCATTCCGTATTGCCTTGATTGCATCCAGTGTGTTGTTTTCCTTCTGGTTATAACGAGTAATGCTCAGCCACTGAGATGAGCCCATTGCCACATCCTTGTTTTCCATGTAGCTGTATCGGTTTTCGATGAAATTGACATTTTGTACGCCAAAGCAGTCGCAACTGCGGAGCACTGCGGAGGCATTGTGTGTCTGGAAAATGTCTTCCAGAACCACGGAAATGTAACCGGTGCGGTCGTCAAGAACTCTGTTGATCGTCTGCAACCTTTCTTCTGTCACATAATTTGTGAGCAGTTTTATTATTTCTTGTGCTTCCATAATGAAAAAAAAGGGAACAAAAAGTCCCCTTTAATGTCGTCTTTGCAAAGCTGCTTATTTCTTCTTGGAGTTAACAGCCTTCTTAAGAGTAGCACCTGCTGAGAATCTTACAACATTCTTTGCCGGAATCTTAATGGTTTCGCTTGGCTTCTGAGGATTGTGACCAGTCCTTGCAGCTCTCTTCGATACACCAAATGAACCGAATCCGATGAGTGTCAACGATTCACCCTTCTTTAAGCATTCCTGTGTGCTTTCCATGAAAGCGTCCAATGCGCGCTTTGCGTCTGCCTTTGTCATGCCTGCCTTTGCAGCCATCTTTTCAACTAATTCTACTTTGTTCATCTTAAAAAATTTTTTTATGTTTGATACTAATAGATATTTTGAGCAAAAGTATAAAAACACTTAATACCTCCAAACATTTTTATCAGATAAAATGCAAATTGTTAATATCTTGTGCGTTTTGTTAATAACCGCAATGCTTTTTCGTCGATTCTTGTCGAATCTACTCTGTGTGAGCTGGCTTTGTCGCTGTTCACAATTATAAACAAATTTTGTTAAAAAATTGATTGTTTGCTATTGTCTATGTGTGCGAAAAATTGTATTTTTACAACAATTTTGTGTAAAACATAAGGATTTGATTTTAAGAATGTTAGATATAAAATAACTATAGAAAATGCTTGAAGAAGAAGGAAGAGCAAAGATAATTTCGATTAGTGTCGAAGATGAAATGAAGTCGGCATACATTGACTATTCGATGTCGGTAATAGTTTCGCGTGCATTGCCGGATGTTAGGGACGGTCTGAAGCCCGTTCAGAGAAGAATCCTTTTCGGTATGGAAGGTTTGGGGCTTGCTCCCGGTAAGCCTCACAAGAAATCGGCGAGAATTGTCGGTGAAGTAATGGGTAAGTACCATCCTCACGGCGACTCGTCGGTATATTTTGCAATGGTAAGGCTCGCCCAGAACTGGGTAATGAGATATACTTTCGTAGATGGTCAGGGTAACTTCGGTTCGGTTGACGGTGATAGTCCTGCTGCTATGCGTTACACCGAGGCTCGCCTGTCGAAGATTTCCGATGAGATGATGGCCGATATGGACAAGGAAACTGTAGATTTCGTTAACAACTTTGATGATTCTCTGCAGGAACCGAGCGTATTGCCGACAAAAATCCCCAACCTTATAGTTAACGGGGCAAATGGTATCGCCGTAGGTATGGCAACCAACATGGCGCCGCACAACCTTGCGCAGACAATTGATGCAACTGTTGCATACATCGACAATCCAGAAATCGAAGTGGATGAACTTGGAAAGATAATTCAGGCTCCCGATTTCCCGACTGGCGGTATTATTTATGGTATAGATGGTGTTCGTGAGGCTTACGCTACCGGTCATGGACGCGTTGTCATCCGCTCGAAGACCGAAATCGAGACTTCGGAACGCGGTCACGAACGCATCGTGGTTACCGAAATCCCATATATGGTCAACAAGGCAGAACTTATCAAGCATATTGCAAACCTTGTTACCGACAAGAAGATAGAAGGCATTTCAAATGTTAATGATGAATCCGACCGCCGCGTTGGTATGCGTATCGTTATCGACATCAAGCGCGATGCCGTTGCTAACGTAGTACTCAACAAGTTGTTCAAATACACCGAATTGCAGTCGTCGTTCAGCATCAACAATATAGCTCTTGTAAAGGGTCGCCCGATGGTGCTCAACCTTAAGGATTTGATTCACTATTTCGTTGAGCATAGGCTTGATGTTGTTACCCGTCGTACTGAATTTGACCTTCGCAAGGCAGAAGAACGTGCTCACATCGTTCAGGGCTTAATCATAGCAAGCGACAATATCGACGAGGTTATCCAGATAATCAAGTCCTCGGACAATCCTACCGAAGCTAAGGAAAGATTGATGCAGCGTTTCTCGCTTTCCGAAATTCAGGCCTCGGCAATCGTCGAAATGCGTCTCCGCCAGTTGACCGGTCTTGAACAGGAAAAGTTGAGAGCCGAGTACGAGGAGTTGATGAAGCGCATCGAATACTTGAAGGAATTGCTTGCTAGCGTTGAAATGAGAATGCAGGTCATCAAGGACGAACTTCTTGAAATCAAGGAAAAGTATGGTGATGAACGCAAGACTGAAGTCGTTTACGCTTCCGAAGATATGAATCCGGAAGATTTCTATGCAAACGAAGAGGTTGTAATCACAATTTCGCACCTCGGATACATGAAGCGCACTTCGTTGTCGGAATTCAAGTCGCAGAATAGGGGTGGTGTAGGTTCGAAGGGAACTGCAACCCGTGACGAGGACTTTGTGGAACACATGTTCGTCGCCACAATGCACAATACCTTATTATTATTTACAAAGCTCGGAAAGTGCTACTGGCTCAAGGTTTACGAGATTCCAGAAGGAACAAAGACGTCGAAGGGCCGTCACATCCAGAATATTATCAACATCGACAAGGAAGACGAGGTAAAGGCTTACCTGAACGTGAAGTCGCTGAAGGATGTTGACTACATCAATAGGACTTACGTCGTGATGTGTACTCGCAACGGTGTGTTCAAGAAGACCTTGCTTGAGGAATATTCGCGTCCGCGCCAGAATGGTGTCAATGCTATCAATGTTCGCGAAGGCGATATGCTTCTCACGGCATCGCTCATCGAGGATGTCGAAGGCGAAGCTCCGACCAATGTTATGATTGGCGCTTACGGTGGCAAGACAATCCGCTTCCCACACGACATTGTTCGTCCGATTGGACGTACAGCAACCGGTGTCAAGGGTATCACCTTGGACGACAACGATTATGTAATAGGTATGATTACTGTCCGTCCAGAACAGGATGTGCTTGTAGTTTCCGAAAATGGTTACGGCAAGCGTTCGAGCATCGAGGACTACCGCGTTACAAACCGTGGCGGTAAGGGTGTTAAGACTTTGAATGTCACTGAAAAGACAGGTAACCTTATCAGCGTAAATGCAGTTACCGACAACGACCACCTGATGATTATCAACCGTTCGGGCATAACAATCCGTCTGGCTGTCGATACTTTGCGCGTTATGGGACGTGCTACTCAGGGCGTTCGCTTGATAAATCTCCGCGACGGCGATGTAATCGCTTCTGTCGCAAAGATTGAAGGCGGTGCCGAACTTGAACGCATTGCTGAGGAAGAAGCTGCAAAGATTGCACAGATGGAAGCCGTGGCTGATGGCGTGATTTCTGCTGAAAATCAGACCGAAGTCGTACCAGAAGAAAATAATGGCGCAGAAATTGTAGAGGAAGAAAACAACGAGAATACAAACGAATAGTTGAATAAATTAAATTTTAAGATTATGAAGAAGTTATTTTTAATAGGTGTCGCATTGGTTTTGGCACTTTCGATGAGTGCTCAGAAGCAGATGTTGACAAGCGCGTGGAGCTATCTGAAGGATGGTTACCTTGATGACGCAAAGAAGGCAATCGACAAGGCCGAAGTAAATCCCCAGACAGCAGAAAGCTACAAGACTTTCTGGTTCAAGGGCAATATTTATTTAGCATTGTCAACAACCAAAGTCAAAAAGTATCAGGCTTTGTGCGACAATTGCATTGATGTTGCATACGACTCGTATATGAAGGCGTTGAAGTTGAATTTTGTTAAGCCAGAGCATAAGGATATTGACTTCACGACACAGATGGGTCTTATGAAATTTGTAAGCGTTCTTCAGGAAGGCAACGAGGCGTATTTTGAAAGTACAGAGGCCTTGATGGAGATTCTTGGAGAAAAATTCCCAACAATGTCGAAGGTTTATAAGGCAAAGGGCGAAGAGGCTTGGCGTGCAAACGATTTTGAGTCTGCTTACAACCAGTGGAGCAGAGCTTCTGGTATTCCGTCGTTTGCAGGTATTGACACTACCATATATTATTACACTTCGTTGGCAGCAATGAGATGCAAGAAGTATGACGAGGCAATCGAGATTTGTGACATGCTTATAAAGATGGGTTATGGTATGGACAACAAGGAAAGAATTTCGGTTTACCAGAACTTGTCGATGGCTTTAAAGGAAACTGGCGATACTGCAAGGATGCTTAAGGTTCTTGAGGAAGGTATCAATAAGTTCCCGAACGACAACTATCCGCTTGTAATCGAAACCTTCAACTACTATGTAGGCTCTGGTAATTCGGAGAAAGCAAAGGAATATATAAACATGGCAATGCAAAATGATCCGAACAATGCTCAGTTCCTTGTAATCCGTGGTACTTTGTCGCAGGAAATGAAGGACACCAAGGCCGCCGAAACCGACTTCAACAAGGCTCTTGAAATCGATCCGAACAATTACGATGCAATTTACGGACTTGGCGCTTTGTATATCAATACTGCTGCCGATACTTTGGAATGGGCAGAAAAGAATGTTCCACCGACAGACTTCACTACTTTTGAGAAGTATCAGGAAATTGCAAAGGAATATCAGACAAAGGCTTTGCCACACCTTGAAAAAGCTTTGACTATCAAGCCAAACGATTTGCAGGTTCTTCAGATTTTGAAGGAATTGTACTACAAGACTGGTAAGTACGAGGAAAGCCAGCAGATGGGTGCAAAAATTAAGGAACTGACTGAATAGGATTACTATCAATCAATAAGGACGGAGAATGCTTTGCGTTCTCCGTTTTTTTTGTATAGGTGTCCGTAATCTGTTAACGGATTATTATAGAACAGATTACTCACTTCGTTTCGTGAGAGAGTTCCGTACAAACAGGCTCACACGACACGTTCCTTAGTCGGTTCGCTTTGTTTTACGGACCCTTTAGCGCATGTAGCGTAGCAAGTAATGACGTGGAAGTGGATTTAGCAGACAATAATAGTTTAATTGTAGAAGTTGTCGAACCAGCTTCTGCGTTTGTTGAGCTTCAAGTCTTGTAGCATCGAGGCTTTTACGTTGATTTGGAAGGCGTACGACTTGTGCTGTCCGAACGGAACCACGTGCAGGCTCATTTCCCAGCAGTGCAGGTCGCGGTAAATGTCGATGGTGGTCGGGCTCATCTTCTTGTACTCGAAGTCGTATCCTGTTGCTACGCTTATTTTCCATTTCTTTGTTATGTTGAGTTCGCCCGAAAGGTTTAAGGTCTGCGTGATTTTTGCTTCATCGTATGGCTTAGTATATCTGAAGGTGTAGCTTACGCGCAGATTCCATGGTACATTGAAATCAACGTAACTATTGGGGTATCCGTAAATTATGTCGTATAAACTTTCCTGTTGCTCGGCAATTTTCTTGTCGCGGGCCTTGGAGTTTAGAGAGAATCCTGCTGTAATGTAACCGATTGTCATTCGGACCAGATGTCCGTTTGTTTTGACGAGAGCCTTGTTTATTCGCTGGTAGTTACCATATTCGTTCTGGGCAATGGCGTATGGGTCGAGCGAAGTATTGAACGAAATGTCAATGACCTTGATACGGGTGCGGCCTGTTATGCTGATTGGTGCCCAGCGCAGGCTGTCTGCAAAGATGTTGTAGTTGGTTGAGATGTTGAAGCTTTCGAGCAACTTTATCTTTGTGTTGTCCTTTGTCGTGTCCTTTAGGTTGCGTAGTTTCATCTCAAGGTTGTTGCCTAGGTTTATGTTGACACTTCCCGAACCGCCTTTGCTTGGGGTTCCGTATGGCAGCCCTTCGAACATCGAGTACATGTTCGACACTGTATCGTACTGGCCTGTGGAATTGTTGTACATCACACGCGAATAGCTGCCGTAGTACTTGTATTTTTCCTTGCCGAAGTCGGGTACGTAGCTGAAGCTGACGCTAGGTGAGAACACATGTCGCAGAGCCTTGACTTTTCCTTTGCGGAAACTGAACATACCGTATATCGTTGTTGACCACGATAGCGATGCGTTGTAGTCCCACACGCGGGCAAATGTAGATGCGTAGTCGGTTTCCAGCAGGTTTTCGCTGTCGTTCCATTGTTTTGTAAAACGCTTGAAGTACCATCTCTCGTTGTAGTTGAACGATGGAGTTAACGTGGTGTATTTGAATAGTTTGAACGATGCGTTTATTGGAATGCGATGGACTATGCCGTTTGTAATACTGTCGTATGGTATGTTAAAGAAGTCTGCATCGTTTGTCCTTATCTTGTTGGTTGCGTTCATGGTGTAGGCGATGGAGATTTTCTCGTAGAAACGGCTCTTTCCAACAGTTTTCTTTCTCTTGAACGGGTATATTCTGCTCATGTTGAATGCGAATTCTGGTAGCGTGAGGTCGATGCTTCCGGTATTGCTGTTCTGCGAATGCTTCAATGCTACCGACATGCTGAGCGGTGTATTGGGAAATACGTAGCTGTACGAAACGCTTGACTGTTTCGTGGATGTCATGTAGTTGTTGACGTTGTACGAGTTATATTTGTCGTAGTCGGTGCTGCTCATGTTTACGTCGGCCGAAAATGTGGAGTTGGGGTTTGCTTTCGAATCTTGGTTAAATTTCCATCTCAATGCGTACTGATTTGATGCTGAGAAGTTTGACAATCCCCTGTATCCAAATAGATTACGGTTGTATTTGAAGCTTAGCGACCCATTGAACTTGTAGCGCAACTTGTAGTTCATTATCATTCCTGCGCCCCAGCTGCCCTTTGAATATATGTCGCCTAAAACGGTGAGGTCCACATAATCGTTGATTGCCCAGTAGTAACCGCCATTGCGCAGGAAGAAACCACGGTTTTCTTCGTCGCCGAATTCGGGGATAATAATGCCCGACGTACCGCCTTTCTTGTTGGGGAAGAATCCGAAAGGTATGCCTATTGGTGTAGGCACGTCTTCTACGACGAGGTTTGCCGGACCGGAAATAATCTTGTCGTCGGGGATTACTATTGCTTTGCTAAGGTTGAAATAGAAGTGCGGGTCGGGCAGGTCGCAGGTTGTAAACTTGCCGTGTGTCATGTGTATGTGCTTGTTTTCGTGGAGTTTTGTCTTGCCACCGATGAGGTAGGCTCCATCGTAAACTGTGGTCACATTCTTTATGATACCTTTTTTTGTGTTGAAATTGTACCTTATGGTATCGGCAACAAAAGTCTCATCGCCTTGGTTGAATTCGGGTTTTCCGACGATAGAATCGCCATCGGTGCGACCGTAGGCATATACTTCCTTCTTGTCGAGGTCAACTTCGATGAAGGCTGCGTTTATTGTCATGTCTTCGTACTTAACCCCGGCATTGCCGTATAGGAAAGCCTTGCGGTTCTTCATGTCGTTTAGCAGCGAGTCGTCGGAATTGTAATATACTGGAACGTCGAAATCCTTTGATTTTGAGTGCTTGCGCTTTTCCAAATCAGGGAATGCTATCGTATCGACGCGTAGTGAGTCGGGAATTGCTGGTAATGAATCTGTTATGTTCGGTATAGTATCTGTTTGCTGTAGCGTTTCCGATGGTGCGTTTGTAGTGTCTTGTGTATGCGTAACTTGCGGAAACACAGAGGTGTTTGCCACAAATATTGCAAAAACTACAAATAATAGTTTGTGCAGGTATTTTTTTAATAATATGAAATTCTTACTTTTGCACAAAATTTGTTATACCCAGTTTTCATATGAAAATTGGTGCAAAGATAATAAATATGACAAAATTTATGTTGCAAAAAATAAGTATAGCATTAATGGTTGTCCTGACGATGGTATTGTTTGTTAACAATGCTGATGCACAAGGCGCTAAGAGCAAAGGCCTGAGTGTCGTAGTCATTGATCCGGGACATGGTGGCAAGGATCCTGGTGCTGTAGGAAAGACTGCCAAGGAGAAGGACATTGTGCTTTCTGTTGCTTTGAAGTTGGGAAACCTGATAAAGAAAAATTACCCTAATGTGAAGGTTTTATATACTCGCGACAAGGATGTGTTTGTTGAGTTGAGCGAACGTGCCAATGTGGCAAACCGCAACAATGCCGACCTTTTCATTTCAATCCATGTCAATTCGGTTGATGGCAATACTTCGTCGCATGGTACCGAAACCTTTGTGATGGGTTTGCATAAGAACGATGCCAACCTAGCAGTTGCAAAGCGCGAAAACTCGGTAATCTTGCAGGAGGACAACTATTCGTCGAAGTATGATGGTTTCGACCCCAACGACCCAGAAAGCAATATCATTTTCAGCTTGTTCCAGAATGCCTATTCCGACCAGAGCTTGCTGCTGGCAGCATCAATAGAGGATGAGTTTAAGACTTTGAAGCGTTACGACCGCGGTGTGAAGCAGGCTGGTTTCCTTGTGCTGTGGAAGACGGCAATGCCGAGCATTCTTACCGAACTTGGTTTTATAAGCAATCCCGACGAAGAAAAGTATCTGAAGTCGGATGCTGGTCAGACCGAACTAGCGATTTCGATTTACAACGCATTTGCAAAATACAAGTCGCAGTACGATAGTTCGCCTGTGTATCTTGAAAAGATCCCTGACCGTCCAGCATCGCAGACATCGCAGCCCCAGGAGCAGCCTAAGCCAGAAGCAAATGCGACAGAGAAGCCTGTGACACCGGTGCAGAACGACACCGACAAGGCAAATGTTTCCACGGAAAAGCCGAAGGAGCAAGCTCCGAAGACTGATTATACGTCGGGCATAGTGTTCAAGGTTCAGATAAGGATGTCGCCTAAGGAACTTGAAGTTAATGAAAAGAATTTTGGAAAATATTTCGATAAGGTATCGTATTATATGCACGACGACAGCTATAAGTACACTGTTGGTGCAGAAAAGGACTACAATGCCATACTGAAGTTTTTCCACGAAGTTAAGTCAACCTATCCAGGGTGTTTTGTGATAGCATTGAAGGATGGCAAGAGAATGGATTTGAACGAAGCAATAAAAGCAACAAAGTAATAAGGATATGCAGAAGAAAAACAGGAAATTTTTGATATATGGGCTTTTGGGAATAATTGTCCTTGTAGTTACTTATTTTGGAATAGGTTTCCTGAAGGGCAGCCAGTTGTTCAAGAACACAAGCGAATATTATGTATATTACGACCGCGTCGATGGATTGAACACATCGAGCCTTGTGCTGGTAAATGGCTACAAGATTGGCAAGGTGTCAAAAATAGAATTGTTGCCCGAAAAGGATTGCAAGCTGTTGGTTACCTTGGAATTGCAGAACGATTATCAAATTCCTGATTCTTCGGTTGCAGCCATTGTAAGTACCGACATCATGGGTACCAAGGGCATTGAGATGCGTTTTAGCGACAAGACTACATACCACAAGGCTGGTGATTTCCTGATAGGTAAGACGCAGGATAACCTGAAGGACCAGATTAGTGCAGAGGTACTTCCAGTGAAGAAGGCCGTTGAAGACTTGATGGTGGAAATTACCGATGTCATCGATATTGTCTCGGGTGTATTCAACGAGGATACACGCCAGAACCTTGAAGAAAGTTTTGCTTCGTTGAGAAATTCTTTGGTACATTTGGAGCATTCGGTAGGTCATCTGGACAACATTATGTCGAAGGAAACCGACGATATTGTTGATATTCTTGCAAATGTAAAGACCTTGAGCGACTCTCTTGCAGCTAGCACCGACGACATTAATAATTTCCTTGACAATATCTCTACATTTTCCGATACTCTTACCGCTTTGCATCTTACAAAGACCGTTAATGAGGTTAATAGCGTTGTTGCTAAGGTTAACGATATAGTTGACAAGGTAAATCGTGGCGAAGGTACGCTTGGCGAACTTATACACGACAACACTCTTGCATTGCAGGTCGAAAATGCAGCTATGAATTTGGACAAATTGTTGACGGATATACGTATCCATCCTAAGAAGTACATCAACTTGAGTGTATTCGGAGGCAAGTCGTACTATGTGACCGACGAGGGTTATCTGTCCGACAAGGATCTTGATCGGATGAAGCAGCAGCAGGAAAAGGACCTTGAAGACACTCAGAAGGAATTGCAAAAGGAAATGAAGTCGGAAACAAAGACTGGATTGTACTTTGCAATTCAGATATTGTCGTCGCCATCGAAAGCCGACATGACATCGCGTGAATTCAAGTCGCATAACGATGTAACTGAAATACATAGCGATGGTCGTTACAGATATTTCCTGTATCCGCATTCGAATCCTAAGTACACCAATACTTATCTGAAGGATGCCAAGTCAGATTTTCCTGATGCTTTCCCTGTTGCAATCGAAAAGGGTAAGGTTATTTCCTACGACGAAGGCCGTACAAAATATAATGGGAAATAATATAAACAGACAATAATAAGGAACGGACGGTATAACCCGTCCGTTTTTGTTTTATTTGCTATGATTCCGTTTGCTTCGATTTCCATTCGACGCTTCGACTTGACCTTCGACTACGCTCATGGGCGAAATCTTTAATCCGTCCGACGTTGCACGCAACGCCTCTACAATCCTCGAATTTTCGAATTTTCAAATCATCGAATTATCAAATCCTCAACCTTTCGCTCGGCCTAGCCAACCTTCAGCTCAGCGAAGCTAAATCTTTGAACGTTAAACGTTGAACCTTAAACGTTGAACCTTGAACGTTGAACCTTGAACCTTGAACGTTGAACCTTGAACGTTGAACGTTGAACCAGAAACTATCTTATTAGTCTCGACCTGACCCCGACACTCACACCCAGATACTTATCTTTTCTCAGTTCGTTGCTGTTGTAGCGCAGTGCAATTTCTGCAAAAACCGACAAAGCCTTGTTCTTGAGCGGATAATATGCAATGTCGAATTTTAAAGTTGCAACATTTGTACGTATGCCCTGAAGGAGTACATTATAGTAGCTCGAAACAGGAATGTTATTTTGGTTCGGTTGGTATGCGTCCATTGTGGGATAGAATACATTTTGTCCGAAGTGCGAATTTTGTGACGAATCGGCTCCGACAATTGCATACGCAACCTTTAGGTTGCATTCAATGAAGTCGTTGAAATAGCTAATTCCGCCAACACCTTCGACGAAGTTTGCACCAAGCGGGTGGGCGAGAGGCTTGCGGTTGCATGTGTAGGTTAACTCGCGTACACTGTGTGAATAGGTGTATGGGCGGACAATGTTTCCTTCGACAAAGCAATCAAGCCCCTTGACCTTGAACATATCGAAGAACTTAATTCCACCTTGGATTCCCCATTTGTTGGCAAACCAACCGTATTGCCCTGTATAAGAACTGCTAAGCCTATGCCTGATGTCGTTCATCAGTTGACCTACAATCACATCGTCGAGTACAAATTGTGCATATACGCAGTTCTTCTGGCTGAACGAAACTTTGAAATTTGCACCCATAAGCGCGTTGTTGTCGCTGCCAAGAGCATAGTCGACTGGGCGGAAGAAAACAACCGGGTTGAAGAATTCGAACGACATGAATTTCCTTGACATTACCGACTCGAACAATCCTATATTGACATGTTTGCCTATGCGGCAGTCGAGGTAATGAGTGACATTGTATTTGGGAATGTTGTAGGATTGGTGAAAAGTCGGAATGTCAAGCATCGACCACGCGCACGAATACTTGAAGTTCAGGAATTCGCTTTCAATCTTTATGTACGGATGGTTTCCGCTGTAGTCGGACTGTAGCAAAGAGCGGTAGCCGTCACCGTAGAACTGTTTTCCGTTTCCGGCTTCTATGCTGAAAAATTCTGCTGGAGTGTAGTTTATGTTGAAAGTTTGCTCGAATGAAAGCCAGTATGGATAAAACTGATTTTCTCTGAAGAAGCCCCAGACTTCGTCAAAGTTAAATCCATCATGATATGTATATACATATTTCGAGTGAGTTAAAAACCTTTCAGTTAAGGAGTAGTTGATGTTTAACTTGTCCATTAATGAGAAGTCAACAAGGAATCCGAGCGTTTCGTTCAGTTGGCAAGGCAACATGTAAGGTCTTCTAAGCGCATTGAAATTTCCGTATAGATTATATAATGGTGCAATATTCAAGAATACTTTTGGCTTTTGCAGTTTGTATGCCACAAAGTCGCTCATCGGGACAATCGAATCCGAAATTTCGGTCTGCGGTGTGGTTCTGTACGGTTTCATCGACGAGTGCGTGGTCGAAAATTTGCCGTTTGCCGACTTTTCTATGTCGCGGGCAATGCGGAAGTCGCGTACCTGCAGGTTCTGTGCGAAGGCTGTTACCGACGCGAGAATTATGATTGATATTAATGCTATGCGTTTCATTTTGCGTCGATTTTAATAGTTGTTCCTTAATGCAGTCCTGAATCCAATGCTGAAGTAGTAGTCGAGAGGTTTGTCCGCGAGGTTGTACATCGAAATTCCTGCAAACCACTGCATTCGGTTCACGGGGTTCATTTCGTAGATGAACTGGAAGTCAAACTGGTCGCGAGGAATTGGATATATATGTGGTAGGTAAAATCCGCTGTTTGGACTAATAGGTCGTGGCATAAAAATATATTTTGCCATCAGCTTGAATTGCTTTATCTGGTACGAAAGCGCTGCGGTAAAATTGCAGCCAAGTATCTGTTTTCCAATCGGAATGGTCAATGGCTGTCCGTAGTTTGTGTTTATGTAGTAAATGCTGTTGAAGTCGTAAAGTTTGTCTTTGTCAATATCATCGGCATCATAGTAGCGCATGGCACTGACTGGCTGTGTCGTAAAGTTGCATTCTGCTTGCAGGAAAAGCCCCTTTGCACCGAACAGATTGTGGTTTTTATAGCCAATTTGTGCTTCTATCCCGACTTGCCCGCATGAAAAATATGTAGTGTCGGTGCCGTTGTCATGATATCCAAGATACCTATTGTTGAAACCGGCAAATTGCATGTAGAAAATACCTGCTTTAGGATTCTCGTACATTATGTTGGCTCCTAATTTTGCATTGGCATTGTCAACGAAGATAGGATAAAATATTCTCGCTACAGGAATTCCACGAGCAAGTCCGCCCCAGAAGTTGGTTTTGCGATGGTCGATTACGCTTTGCTCGAAGAATGTGAACTGCCAGCCGTTTTGAGGATTGTAGATAAACATGTTGTATGTCGCTATTCTGCTGACTTTCTGGGCTGTTTCAACATTTGTGTCGTAACCTGCATATTGCATTAGGCGCGTAACGAGGTTCACGTATTCCCATTTTCCGAACTTTACGCTTGTCTTCACATACGGCATAGGTGCGGCGTAGTCGGAAAGTATCATTGAGTGCAGTCCGTCGCCGATGAATAGGCGGTCGTAGCCGAGCGTGAAGTTGAGGCATTTGATGGGGCGGAACGAAATGTTTCCGTAGGCGTTGGCATAGTCGAATTCGGAGAAGCCGTTGAGCTTTTTCACTCGTGCGTAACCCGGAATGTTGCCTTTAACGGCATAAATATCTTCCATATATGCTGGCAAAACGGCTTGGTTTTCGTAGAAACTGGTGTTCAAATATACATATTCGCTCAGTTTTGCGTGGACGATTGCACCGCGCGTGTTTGTGTAGCCGTTGATTCCGACAGGATTGCTAGGGTCGGAGAGGTCTTGCAGGCGGTTGTAGCGGAAGTCGAAAATCGGGTCGATATAGACCTTGTACTTTTCGTTGCCTATAATAAATAGGTGTTCGTGGAACAATTTGCGTACGAACCAGTTTTTCTCAACCTTGTCGTTCTTTGGGAAAATCAGGCTGTCGTAAACTTCGTTTTCGACGCCAGTTGTAGGCCTTATGGCGGTGTTAACGCCTTTGAAATATATGTCGGCATCGCGCATATTCTGCAGATGACCTATGGTGAAGTCGTCCTGTGCAAAGGCGGTAGAAACAAGTGCAATGGCGATAAGGTATAGCAGTGCGTATTTTCGCATGGTAATTAATTTTGCGCCAAAAGTACTAATTTTTTTGTTTGTCATTATCTTGCTATTGCATAATTTTGCAAAATATGGAAAGTTTGGTTGAATGGTTGAGTTCGCATGCACTGCCTTGTTTTCACAAGCAGTTGTTCGGGTTTAGCTGTCCGATGTGCGGATTTCAGCGAGGGATAATACTTTTGCTGCAGGGTGATGTGTTGGGATGCATAGTACAATTTCCTCCTATTGTCGCGTGGTTTTTGACATTGCTTGCGTGCATATTATTGTTTGCAACAAAAAAGATGACGAAACGGATAGGCTGGATAATTGTTTGGTGCAATCTTGCCGTTTTCCTGTTCAACTGGATATATCAGAATGTTGCTTTTTGATGATTATGTTGGTGCAATAAGTTGTAAATTAGAAGAATAATATTGCTAAAAAATATTCAGATATTTTATATAATGAGGCACGATTTGATTATCTTTGCAGAACAAAAATTAAAAATTTAATAATATGACTGATCAGATTCAAAAACAGAATGCACCATATGCAGTAGCTGCATTGGTATTGGGTATTTGCTCCATAGTATTTGGATGCATGTTCGTAGGTTTAGTATGTGGTATAGTAGGTCTTGTTCTTGCAAAGAAAGGAACAGATGCATATAATGAGGCTCCTGACCAATTTACTGGTGACGGTATGCTAAAAGCAGGTAAGATAACATCAATAATTGGTATTATTCTCAGTGCTTTGTATATCGTTTACTGGGTTATCTGGGTTGCAATACTTGGAACAGCTTATGCAAGCCTTTGGTCATCACTGATGTAATTAAAACCAATAGGAATTCGTAAAAAAATCCGACCACGACGGTCGGATTTTTTTATTATAATTAATCATTCGTAAATCTTAAATCCGCTTGATTCCATAGTCTTGGTTTCACCATCCTTGTGTATTATGAAGTAGGCTTCCATTCCGTCGATGCTTTCGACGATTTCCATTGCTTTTTCGGCACCCATGACCATAAATGCAGTTGCGTAGGCATCGGCGCGTATGCAGTCGGGATAGACTACCGTTGCGCTAATCATTTCGTTTTCTGCAGGATAGCCAGTTGTCGGATTTATGGAATGTCCGAACTTCTTGCCACCTTCCTCGATAAATTTGCGGTAGTTGCCCGATGTGTTCACAGCCATGTTCGACATGTGCATTACAATCTGGTTTTCGCGGTAGTCGTAGCCAGAGCCTTCAATGGGCTTGTCAACTCCGATATTCCATTTTTTACCTTTGGCATTTATGCCCGAACAGTAAATTTCACCACCAATTTCAACCAAAAAATTGGTGATGCCCTTGCTCTTCAGAAAATCGGAAACATAATCTACCGACATTCCCTGTGCTATGGCGTTTGTGATTATCTGTATGTCGGGGTCGTGCTTTACGATTTTTCCATTGGCAATTTCCAGCTTGTCCATTCCGATATGCTGAAGCAGCGAATCGATTTCGATGCTGTCGGGGATGTGCGTTTCGTGGCGTTTCCAGCCGAAGCCCCATGCGTTAACAATTGGAGCGACAGTTACATCGAAATATCCATCTGTATTTGCCCAAACTTCCTTTGATACGCGGAAAAACTCCTCGGCAAGGGCATCGAGCGAATCGGTTTCGTTGCGGTTGATGCGTGAAATGAGCGAGGTGCTGTCGTAGTTTGATAGCGAACTGCAGAATGCCTGCAGCAGACTGTCGATTTCGGCATTGTAGTTGGTATCACTGCAATAGGTTATATTGAACATTGTACCCTGTGTAGGTCCGCTGTACTTTATGTATTCGGCTTTGCGGCTGCACGAGGCTGCCACTATTGCAAATATTGTTAATCCTAAGAATATTTTTACTTTTAACATGTTAGTATTTAATTTGTTATGAATTGTTTTGCAATTATTTCTATTGGTTGCAAAGGAACAAAAAAAAATGTTATCAATGCTCTTTCCCATATACTTTTTGGTTTTTATGCAACGTGTCGAGTTTTAAATAATTAATAGTTCATAAAAATAATACTACAAAAGCACCTTGTATATGATTTTTATTTTTAAATTTGCATTTGTTAATGCATTAAATTTTAAATTATGAGAAGACTTTACTTTTTGAGCGCATTGTGTCTGCTGATATGCGGCACATCGCTGGCACAAGTTGCCCAACAGAATTTTATCCACAAGAAGGTTGCTGGCTACAACTCGTACAAGACCATTATGAATGTCGCTCCGCTCCAGAGGGATGGCAATGTCATTTGGTCGTGCGACTTTGAAGAAGGTTGCCCGGAGTACATCATTGCAAAGGAAGATGGAACCGACACTGACTGGCAGGTTATCACCGAAGCCGACTATCCAGACGAAATGTATGTTCCGAGCACAGGAAGATGCTATTTCCTCCCGATGAACTACACTGGTCACCCCGGCAACTCCGACCCTCATCAGCAGTTGAGCGAAACTCCGGCTCACTGGGCATTCCTCGACGCTGGCTCTGACCTTTACCCTGCTGAACCAACAATTGATGCAAGCTTGACATTCACAGGCATCAACCTATCCTCAACATCGATGCCTAAATTGCAGTTCATTCAGTCGTGGAGAGCTCTTAACACAGCTAGCGAAGACATTTATGTTTCCGTATCAACCGACAACGGAGCAACTTGGACAGACCACCTTGTAAACGACGAAACCGTAGAGGCAAAAACCTACATCAATGGTATCAAGGAAGTTCTTATTCCTGAAGCAAGTGGTGCTGCAGAAGTTTCGATTCGTTTCAGATATGTCTGCACAAACGAAACTTGGCACTATGGATGGCAGATTGATGACATCAAGATTATCGAAACCCCAATGAACGACCTTAAGGTTGTAAACGGTAGAATGAGCATGTTCGGATACATCGACTACAGAAATGTTCCTGCTGAATACTGGACATCAATGACCGACCCTGCCGAAAGAAGGGACTATGCTTACCAGATTTACGACCCATACGGACAGACTCCACGTCAGAACTGGGTTACAAACTCAAGCTACGGTGCTTTCAACATTGAAGTTTTGAACAATGGTGTAAATGCTGTAGTTCCTAAGGTTACAGTTACCGTAACTTCACCTTCAGGAGATGAAATATACAACCAGACCGTAACAGGACGTAGCATTGCAACTGGTGTTGGAGATACTCTCGACATTGCAACAATTGACGAGGAAAATCCAGCAAACTCGACAATTTTCTATTTCAATGTTGCAGATGCTAACGATATCGAACTCGGACGCTACACCATTACCTACACTGTTTTCGCTGATGGCATTGAAGATGACAACAATACAAACAATACCATTGTTCAGTACTTCGACATTACCGACAACAACTACTCGAAGTCATATTTTGAACCGACATTCTCTGCTTGTATCAACTGCAACGTAAGCAGTGCTTCTGGCGAAGATGAATATGGTACAGAATTCTTATACCTCTATTCTCCAGACGATATTATGTCAATCGATGTTTACATCAACAGACTTACCAGACCTGGTACAGCTATTAAGGCTGCTCTCTATGCTAGGGAAACCAACGAAAGCAACGAACAGGTTGTTAGGTTGAAGAGAGAGTCGGAATATTATGAAATTACCAGTGAAGACATTGAAACTTGGGTTAATCTTACTTTCGAAAACCAGTATCCATTCCAGTTTGAGTCGGGAGAAACTTATAGACAATTGTATGCAATGGTATGTGGTTCTTGGGACAACCAAGGCGATGATATCTATCTTGGAGCAAGCGATGTCTTGACAACTAGAAGCCACAACTCGTACGTACGCCATGGTTCAGACCTTGACGAAAACGGAGAACCTACATGGTACTACGGCGGACAGGACATAGCAATCACATTGCATGCTGGCGAAGGCGTTAATCCTGGTCTTGTAAATGCAGAACAGAATGTTGCTGAAGGCATTGAAATGTATCCGAATCCTTCAAACGGCATCGTAAACTTCACCAATGTTGAAAACGCTACTATCGAAGTTTACAACATGATGGGTCAGGTTGTTGCAAGCGTAAACAACGCTAATGCAAATGCTTCAATCGACCTTTCAAATGTTGCTAACGGCAACTATGTTGTAAGAATCGTTAAGGACGGTGCTATTGCAACTTCAAAGTTGAACATCGTAAAGTAATCTTATTACGATAACAAAAATTAAGGGCGGAGTTTTCCGCCCTTTTTAATTTCTTGCTACTGGTTAACAGCAATTTGTCAACGGATTTGAGCAAATATTCTCCAACTGAATCCATCCACGATGTTTTTTGTCGTATGTCTCCACATAAACCCATCCTTTCTTAAAATCGAGAGGACGCAAGCCAATTTCTTCTGTAAATGCAAAATTTTCTGCCGATTTTTCCGATGGCTGGGAGAACAAAACATATCTCTGTCCTCCATAATTCCTTGTTGAGAATCCAAGAACTGAATAATGAATCCATGCAGTCTTGCACTTGCTACTGAAATCGAAAGTCGTATCGGTGCTGCATATTCCAAACACTGAATTATCATCTATTGCCCACCATCCATTCTGCGGATTCTTTATATCGAGCATATATATGCAGGTATCGGGAAGACTGCCAACAATTTTCCCGTTAGGAGCCGAACGGATATTGGTCGGAGTGCCTGTAGTATCGTCAATATAAACTTCCAAACTTTTCTGTGCGCTTACACAAAAAGCGGAAAACATCACCACAAAAACTACAACTAATCTTTTGATATTCATATTATTAAATTTATCTTAATCTGTTTTTCAAATAATTATTCCGGACATACGCAAAATAAAATATCACACCTACAGCATTCAAAATCCATGCCACCCAGAATGCGCTATGGTAACCGAAATGCTCGACAAAAACACCACCGACAAGAATGCCAAGTCCCACACCTATGTCCCAGCTAATCAGGATACTTGAATTTGCTGTACCACGTTGCGTGTGCGGTGCCAAATTGATAAACATTGTCTGGAATGCAGGCCACATGTGTCCGTTGCCAAGACCAATTATAAGTGCCGATGCATAAAATCCGACAGGATTGTGCAAGGCGGCAAACACAAGGTATCCAACAACCGACACGCATATTCCCAGCGAGGCGTTACGCACAATCTTGCCTTCGCGCAATGTTCTGTTGCCAATCAGCCGCGACATTATAAGCCCAGCCGACAATAATATGAAATAAACGCCCGAGCCACCAGTTATTCCAAGTTCTTCCTTGCCGTATATTGCTATATATGTGGCAATTACTCCATACGAGAACGCATAGCACACCATTGCAAGCGCTTCGCTCCAACCTTTCACGAGAAAGAATCTGTCGAACGAAAGTTTTGGCTTGTCCTGAACAATGTCGCGCGGTTTGAGTTTCAGCGTTGAATTTATAGCAAAACCAATGCCTGCAAACAAAAGCGAAAGCAGAAATATCAAATCGTAGCTGCCCGTAACCTCGTGAATCCAGATGGCAACACTCGGTCCAATTGCCGACGCTATATTGTTGCTTAGTCCGTAATAGCCAATGCCTTCGGCTCTGCGCGAGGGGTGCAGCACATCGATTGCAACAGTGCTGTTCGATACTGTTGTAGCCCCGAATGGAGCCCCGTGCAATGTCCTGACGATGGCAAAAATCAGCAAAGTTCCTGCAGCCAGATAGCCTGCAAAAAATATGAAGAACAGGAAATAGCATATCAGCAGAACCTTCTTGCGAGGGAAACTATCGACAAGGAATCCGCTGAACGGACGAATCAACAAGGCCGTAAGCGTATATCCTGACAGAACTATACCTATTATATCCTTGTTGGCATCGAAAGTATCGCTCATATAGAGCGGCAGCATCGGAGCCAAAAGCATGAACGAAAAGAAAATCATAAAGTTAGCAATCCACACCTTGGTGTAGTTGCTATTCCATAGCTTCTCCTTTACTTCGGTCTGCTCCGATGTCATCACGAACTATTTTTTCAAATCTATTTCCTTGAGCCACTTGGCAATATCATCGTCGGACGAAGCAACGCTCGACCCACTGAATACGCCAGATTTCAAGAACTTGGCATTTTCTGACAACTTGCGCATATCGGATTCACAACGCGAAAGCCCGCCACCACCGTGGGTAACAAACAAAGCAACTTTCTTTCCTTCAAAATTGTTTTCAGACAAAAAAGTTGCCACAGGTGGGGCTATCGTACTGCACCAGTTTGGCGTACCGATGAGAATCACATCGTAATCATTCATATTTTCCACTTTGGTCTTTATTGCAGGCTTGAAACCTTCCTTTGTCTCCTTACGAGCCTGAGCTACGCATTCCGAATAGTCGGTCGGATAAGCTGTCTCTGGGACAATTCCCACAAGGTCAGCACCAAGCTGAGTCTTTATCTTTTCGGCAACTACGCGAGTATTTCCTCCCCACGAATAATAAACAACCAGAACCTTATTGTTCTGCGAATTTGCAACCATTGTTGTCATAATGAATAAAACTACCGTAAATAATATATGTTTCATTGAAAGAGTTTTACAAACTTTGTTATTCAATTTCCCCAGCCGACAATTTTTTCAACTTCACCTTGTCCTCGTTGATGAGACGGATGAGGATGCCAACGGCTTTTTCTGTGTCGTTGAGGAGATTGCCGATGTATATTTCGGTAATTTCATCTTTTTCAACGAGATGTTGGTCAGATGCGCCACTTTTTAAAGCAACGCTGCAAGTTGGAGTCAATGTGTGAACTATTGAGGTGCGCAGTTGGTAATAGAGGAAACTTTTGCGGTTTGCTTTCGAGTATTTTATTGGGAACAGCTTGTAAATCGCTGTGTTGAAGCGGTTTGCCGACTGTTCGCGCGAACGCATTGGCTTTGCGTCGAAATAGCTGCCCATAATTTCAATAAGTTGCGACATTACAAGTGTTGCGACTGCGGTATGTCCTTCAGCGACAAGACTTTTTGCTTGGTTTAGTATTCCGTTCAGAAAATCAATATGTTCTTCCTTGGTGGTTATCTGCATGGTTAGAATTTCAGTCTGAATTGCAGTTTTACTTCGGTTCTGTTTGGACCTTGGATTTCATCTAGTCCTGAGCCGAGAACGGTCTTGTCGGCATAATATGAGTTGGCAATTCTGAACCACAGGTCGATGTTGTCGGTGACATCGTATTTTACGACAAGTGCCAAGCGTGTGCCACGACCGTAGAACATTGGAACGGTAAATGCGTAAAGTACATCCTGTTCGTATGCGTAAATCCTTGAATTATAGTCTTGTGTGTCGAATAATGCGATTCTCGCGGTGAATGTGAGCGGAAGTTTTGCCGGCTTGTATTGGATGTCTTCGCAGACGAGGAAGCCCCAGCTTGTGCTGTCGGGACGATGGTAGCGTGAAACTTCTATGCGGCTCTTCAGTTTCCATTCGTCATTGGGCGTAATGTTGAGTTGATATCTGTATTTAGATGTGTTATAGTTGATTAGCTCCTTAATGTTGGTATCGTCGGTGGAATTTTTCTGTTTGGTTTCGTATTTAGCACGAAGTATCATTTCGATGTTGCGCTTTGGCGTATAGGTGGCTTCGGCAGTCCATTCGTGACCTGTTGATGGGGCGTTTACTCCGTATTTCAACCACGGGAATTTCCAACTGTCGAAATATAAGTTCAGACGCAGATGTTTTACAGGAAGTATCTCTGCTCCAATGTATAAGCCCGATTCGTTGTAGGTCTTGTTGCCTTCCGAGAATCCCTGTGCGTACATATTTTGGTATTTGGGGCTGTAGTAGCGGTACAGAGCCGACATCTTGAATTCGGGCACAAAGTCGATTGTTGCGCCGTCAACCGTAGCGATGCCACCATTTGGACTCATTGATGTTTCGCCGAAGATGTTTATTTTGTGGAGATTGAGAAGGTAGTCAACGCCAAGGTTGAAATTAGATTTGCCGTTGAAATTGAAATATTCGTAGGCTCTGTCGTTGGTGTTCAATGGGTTGGAGTAGGAATAATAAACGCCGGTTGCACCAATTTTCAGTTTGTTGCCCTGCCAAGTTACATTTCCACCTGTTACAAATTCCTTGATGGTGTGTCGTTTGGCAATTTCGTTCGGTGTACGATGATAGCCAGTCTCAAGGAAACTTGTCACAAGGTCTTCTTCTTCGGTTAGCGTGTCGGCTTCGGCGATTCCTGCATCAAGCGACTTGTACGATACGAATTCTGTGATTGTGAAGTCCTTGAGTTTTATTGTTGCAGCCTCTCCGCGCATAAATGCCGACTCGTTTGCCGACGAGTACTTGTCAACCAGACGAGGCTTCTTTATTACGCCTTCTACGCCAGAGCCTTTGCCGAAGCTCATGCCAGTCCACATTGTAAGACCCTGTCCGAACTGTGCAACATAGTCGCCGACGATAACTTTTTTCAAGATGCCGATGTCGCCAAGCATAAAATGCGCCGAATAAAAGTCGAAGCCGTACTTTTGTGCGCCACGGAAAAATTGTTCGCCCTCATCCTTTTCGGCAGTAAAACCATAGGAAATATTTTTCTTGTACGAATAGTTGTATTTCAGGTAATACTTGTCTGGCGAACCCAAATATCTAGATTTGTCGGGTTTTATTGCAAGAATGCTGTCGGATATGTTGTAGCCGGCCTTTTTTTGTAATGTTCGCTGGTAACGACCAAGAACCGTGTGGTGTCCGTAGGTAAATATTTTTTTCCAATTGGTTTTTGCCTTTGGCTTTTCTGTGCCAATTGTGACGAAAGGGTAGAGGTATTTCATTGTAAGTTCGTCGAGACCTTCGACGAATGCCAATTCGTATATTGTCTTGAATCCGTTGTATTTTGTTCTGTATCTGATTATTGAATAGATTTGATATTCGTTTAGGAACAAAATTTCGCGAAATTCTTCAGCAGTGGCAGTGTTAAGGTCGAGAGGATTTTCGGCAAGGATTTCAAGGTTGTTGAAAAGCGTAGTGTAGTCGAGTTCGTCGTCGGTATTTTCGGCGATTTCTTCCACAATGTCCTGAAGGACAACGGAATTTTCGACCTGGGCCGATAGGTTTGCCGTGCAGAAAATGAATGCGACAGCCGCAAAATATTTCAGCAAGGACTTAGAACTCATATTGTACCGATATTTTTGGACTTAGTCCAAGAATCTGATGGTATGCGAATGCGAGGTCGATTGTAGCACCTGCAATTTTGTATCCAAGTCCGACCGAATATTCAATCGGCAGCATCGAAATGCCGGCGCGGAACGAGAAATGCTTGCGGAGTGTATATTCAATTCCGCCCTTGAAAATCGGGGTGTAGCCGTTTATCGATTTTCCAGTTTCAACGGCAAGCAGCAATGCGTCGCTGAATAGGTAGGAGAGGCCTAACTTCATGGTTACAGGCATTTTCATGTCCCTATTCTCAAAAAATGAGACATTTACTGGGTTGAAAACATACACGCCGATTGCGAAGTTTTTCACAGGTTGCGAATAAAGTCCAAGTTCGAAGGTCATACCGTTGGCGCGTCCGTAGTATTCGGCTTGCGAAAGATGCAGGTAGTTGATGTTCAGACCCATATACAGGTTAGTGAACAATTGCTGCGAGTATCCGATGGTGGCGCGGCTGTATTGGTAGTATTTGTACCCGTAGTGGCATACACCGACGGAAATATTTCCCGACTTGTGTACAGGCATCTGGAATGCGAGTGCGCCGTAGCCGGTTTGTTTCAGCAGGAAGCGGTTTTCGTAGTATAAGCCAGCGCTGATTTTGTTCAGTCGGCAGGTTGCTGCAGGGTTATTGAAGACAGCCCAAGTGTCGCGTATTGTTGTCGATGTGTTGCCTATGCCGGCACTGCGAGCGCCTGCGTTGTTGGTCTCGATTTGCGCCGAGGCGAAAACCGAGATAGCTATAGCAAGCAATGTCAATATGGCAACCTTGAATTTCATTATATTACGCGGTATTCGAACTTGTATTCTTCCAGTTCCTTGTTTGCCTTGACGATTTTCTGCTTCAGGTTTTCCTTGAATTCAACAAGTTTCTGTGCAATCTCTGCATCACCTGTTGCGAGCATCTGGGCGGCGAGAATTGCTGCATTCTGAGCTCCGTTTACAGCTACTGTTGCAACGGGGATTCCTGGAGGCATCTGCACAATTGCAAGAAGTGCGTCCATTCCGTCGAAGCTTGCGTTAATTGGAACGCCGATGACAGGAATAGGAGTTACGGCGGCAATGACACCGCAGAGGTGGGCGGCCATTCCTGCGCCTGCAATTATGACCTTGATTCCGCGTGGAGCGGCTTCGCGGGCGAATTTTTCAACTTCGTCGGGGGTGCGGTGTGCCGACAATGCGTTTATCTCAAACGGAATCTTGAATTCGTTGAGTTGGTTGGCGGCCTTTTCCATAACTTTCCAGTCTGATGCCGACCCCATGATGATGCTAACTATTGGTTTCATAATCTGATAAATTTTACATTAACAAAAAGAGCCTACCCCCAACAAATTGGTCGGAAGCAGGCATTTTTAAGAAATGTGTCTCTTTGTTCGCAATTATTCGGCAGTGGCTTCTGCTCCTGCATTAGCTGCGTCTTCGGCAGCTGCATCTTCTGCTGCTGCTTCCTGAGTCTGTTCTGTCTTAGGCGCATCATTTTTCTTCTCGTGAGGAATAGTGAAGCTGGCTGCAAGGCAGAAAACTGCAAGGCATATAGCCAAAGTCCAAGTTGCTTTTTCCAGAAAATCGGTGGTCTTCTTAACGCCCATTACCTGATTTCCCTGGCTGAAATTGGATGCCAGACCGCCGCCTTTACTGTTCTGTACTAACACGACTAATATCAGCAATACTGCGCATATTAGAATCATTACAGAGAAAAAACTATACATAACTTTTTATTTATTTATTAAACGTTTAACATATTCAATTTGGGTCGCAAAGTAAGCACTTTTTTCTGGATATTTCAAATATAATTTTTCATAAGTTGTCAACGCCTTTTCAAGGAGTCCCTGCTTGATGTAAATCTTTGCCAGTTTTTCGCTGAACAATTCTTCGTCCTCCAGTAACGATTCTGTTGATAACTTGCTGTCGCTGTGGTAGTTCTTTATCGGTACAATCTTTGCTTCGGATACAAGGAACTGGTCGATTAGGTTCATTTTCTGGCGTTTGCTTGAATGTGTTTTGGGCTTATCTTCGAGTGGTTTTTCTGCAATTACTTCTTGTCCTATTGGTTGCTCAATGACATTTTCTTCCTTAGACGATGCTTGTTTTTCTGCATTTACACCGAAATCGATTTTAATGTTTGCACTTCCGTCGGAGAATGTGATGTTTGCATTTATGCCTAGGGACTGCAATTGCTTTTCGATGGCTTCTTTTATTTGCTGCTGGGATATTTCTGGTTTAGGTGTGGGTACATTTTCTTCTTGTGGAGACGCAATGAATTGCGTCTGTACGGGGGTGAAATCTTCTTCTTGGGTTTCGGGTAGAGACACAAGGTTTTGTGTCTCTACGGTGTCTGTGTTTGCATCGTCGTATTGTGGTTGTTCGGGTTCTTGCGGAGACGCAATGGATTGCGTCTGTACGTCTTCTTCGGAATCGGATTGAGCCACAAGGTTTCGTGGCTCTACGGGGGATTCTGAATTTTTGTTTTCGGCAGATGCTGCAGAGGCTTTCGCTTTGCGCATTTCCTCCATTTGCATTAAAATCCTGTCGGCAATGCTGAGGGGGGCGGTTGGCTCTGGTTCTTGCGGAGACGCAATAAATTGCGTCTGTACAGGCGTGAAATCTTCTTCTTGCGATTCAGGTTGTGACACAAGGTTTTGTGTCTCTACGGTGTCCGGATTTACATCGTCGGATTGTGGCTGTTCTGGTTCTTGGGGAGACGCAATGGATTGCGCCTGTTCGGGTGTGAAATCTTCCTCTTGCGATTCGGGTTGAGACACAAGGTTTTGTGTCTCAACGGTGTCTGGATTTGCATCGTCGGATTGTGGCTGTTCTGGTTCTTGGGGAGACGCAATGAATTGCGTATGTACAGGTGTGCAATCTTCTTCTTGTGATTCGGGTAGAGACACAAGGTTTTGTGTCTCTACGGTGTCTGGATTTGCATCGTCGGATTGTGGCTGTTCTGGTTCTTGGGGAGACGCAATGAGTTGCGTATGTACAGGTACAGGGGTGATTGTAGGAATATATGTTCCTTTCAGGAGGTCGTGCAGATGTTTGCGGTCGGATACGAAGGCGCTGGCTGTTTTCAGCTTGTTTTCGTAGCGAATGTCCTTTATTGCATGTAGGTTTTTGATGTACAGCACCCACGCCGACTGGAAATATGGGAATTCGTCGAGCATTGCCTTTATTTCGGGCAAAGTGTCGTTGTCGAGTAGCGATGGGTCGCTGATGTATTTTGCAAATGTTTCCTTGTTCATATTACCAGTTGGCTACGGATTTGTTAAAAATGTCATCTACCAGTTCGTCGCAGATTTGCTGCATAAGTTCGCCTTCTACAGCCGAAAGGTTCTGCGAACTTTCGAAGTCGGCGTATCTTGAGAATGATGATTCGAAGCTCTTTGAAGGCTCGATGTTGTTTGTAAAACGTACCCTAACACCGATTGTCAGTCGTGTGAGTGCCGAGGTTTCGTTTCCCTGATATGCCTGTGCCGTCACGTTGTAATTTGTGATTTCACCTTCGAAATAGAGGTCACCATTTTCGTTGACAAGATGCAAGCTTGTGGCGGTTAGGAACTTGTCCTTTAAGGTCTCGGTGAAAACGTTGCTAAGCGTAGGTTGCACGAGGCTTGCTCGGTTGGGAAAAAGTTCGACGGAAAAGGTCTTGGTGTCGGGGCTGATGTCGGCTCCTGTGAAAGAATAACCGCCCTTGCACGAAGCAAATGCTATGCACGATGCGATTATTAATATAATATGTATTCTTCTAATTTTCAACTTTCGGCTTTCAATTTTGAACATTCAACTTTATTTCGCTATTCCGTATTCTTTTATTTTTCTATATAGAGTTCTTTCCGAAATTCCAAGTTCTTCGGCAGCAAGTTTCCTTTTGTTGTTATTTTTTGCCAAAGCCTTTAGAATCAGGTCTTTTTCTTGGTCGGCAAGCGACAGAACCTCTTCGACGATTTCATCGCCAGACGATTGGCTTTGCTGGTGATACTGTACAGGTTCGCTGTACATTGGTGTGACTTGCGTATTTATTTTCAGAGTGTCAGACAAGTCGGTAATTATGCGGTTGTCGTTATTGTTGAGCGAATACCTGATGTTCGGGTTCTGGTCGATAATGTCGTTGAGGAGGATTTTCATCTCATCCATTTCCTTTTTCAAGTCGAACAATACCTTGTATAGAATTTCGCGTTCGGTAGAGAAGTTGTGTGCCTGACCTCCATTATTAATTATTGTCGGCAGTGATGTAGAATGTATATCTATAAGGTATCGCTTCAAGGTGTCGGCGGATATTGTTCGTTCCTTTTCGATTATTGAAATCTGGTCGGCGACGTGTTTTAGTTCGCGTACGTTTCCTGGCCATCTGTAGTTTTCGAGTAGTGAGGTGGCTTCGGGAGAAAGCGATATGGCGGGCATATTGTACTTGTCGGCGAAGTCGCGTGCGAATTTTCTGAAAAGCAGATGTATGTCTTCCTTGCGTTCGCGCAATGGCGGTATTATTATAGGTACGGTGTTGAGGCGGTAGAAGAGGTCTTCGCGGAACTTGCCGTCGTTGATGCGTTCCTGCAGGTTCACGTTAGTGGCTGCAATGATTCTGACATCAGTCTTTTCTACTTTCGACGAGCCGACCTTCATAAATTCGCCCGATTCGAGAACACGTAGCAGACGGGCTTGCGTTGGCATAGGCAGTTCGGCAACCTCGTCGAGGAAGATTGTTCCGCCGTTTGCTTCCTCGAAATAGCCTTTGCGTTCGGTGATTGCATTTGTGAAAGCTCCCTTGACGTGACCAAAAAGTTCGGAATCGATTGTGCCTTCGGGGATAGCGCCGCAGTTTACTGCGATGTAGCTTTTCCCGGCACGACGGCTATACCTATGTATTATTTGTGGAATCTTTTCCTTTCCTGCGCCGCTTTCGCCAAGCACCAGCACCGACAAATCGGTAACTGCAACCTGAACGGCTACGTTTATTGCACGGTTAAGTCCAGCTGAATTTCCTATTATTCCGCTGTTGGTCTTTATCTTCTGAATATCATCTAAACTCAGTTCCATTTCGTTCTGAAAATAAGTTTACAAAGGTAAGACATTTTTATGGAATATTGTCATTTTGTCAGTTTTTTTTGTTTGTGTCAGTTTTGGGGGAGAGGGTAAAAAGAACGTGCCCCGATTTGAGACACGTTCTGTATTTTGAAATAATCTGCCTCAAAATTATTTCTCTTCGCTCAATCTCTTGTAGTCTTCGTAGCAGAGCTTTGCAAATTGTGAGGTGTTGGCGAAGAGTTCCTTTGATTACTTACTTTCTTTTTTGTGGCAATTTGCCGTATTTTTTTATAAAATTCCTTACGAGAACTTTCGTTATATGGATTGTAGATGATATTTTCGTCAAAACATTCGATGGCTTGATTATTGGCAGAATTTCCGATAACAAGCGAGTAAAAATAAGTGCCGTTTTCTTGTTCTGATTTTATTGAATCTTTTATGTTTTGAGGTAGGCTGCTCATTACAAAATCAGAAATCATTAGCACATCTGCGTTTTTGTAATTTTCAGTTTTCAATTGTCGCAAGCATTCTGCCAATGCCGGAGTCGCATCTGTTCCGCCATTAAACGATTTGTTGAGAAAATTTACAAGAGTTTCCAGCGCATTAGATTTCTTAAAATCGCTCATGTCAAGAGTTTCAATACCAGTTGAAAACGAAATAAGGAAGCATTTTCTATGTTCTTTTATTGCGATTTTTGCCAAGGCAAATGTGGCAATCTTGGCGGTCTGTTCGGGTGTGCCTTGCATGCTGCCGCTTGTATCAACGCAAATTATAATAGGACCAGTTTGGTTTTCTTCCTTTGATGTATTAATTTTCCGTTGTTGCTTTTCAGAGTATTGCATAGCCTGCATCTGCGAATATTTGTACGAAAGCAGTTGCTTTTCAGCAAATCTTAAATAAAAAAGATTTTCAAGTTCGGGAACATTCAAAAGTGATATTTCAGATGGCAAAACTCGGCTTATATCATCCGAATATTCAAATCCAACTAAGTTTCCGCTTTGGGCAGGTTTGGGATGGTAGCTGCTTTTTATGACGGTTTCTTCGATGATTTTCTTTTCAATATTTTTAGAGGTAATGCTTTGTTTGCCAAGTAATTCGGAAAATTCTTGTAATGCCTTGTCGTTCTTGAGCAAGGAGGCGTATTTCGCCAGAATATCAAAGCCGAGATTTCTGAATGGTGCATTTGACAGGTCCCATAAATAGCCGTGCCCTAAATCGTCAATAAAAGGCTGCAACACTTCTTCTAGCCTTTTGAAATTTTCAATTTTTTCGTATAATTCCTTTAGGAATTGTTTGCGTTTTTCGTCAATCAGTTTTTGTTCGAATTCGGCTTTGCGCTCGTTGAAGTTTTCTATTAAAGATTTTAAAAGCGCTTGGAAATATGCATCTTTATATTTTATTGTTTCAGCATTTTTCTGTTTCCCCATTATTTTAGAAACATCTGCTTGTAACATTTTTTGATAATGCTGCATATCAAAGTTTTTGTCGGATGTTGCTATTTTTTTGTATTCTCTTTCGTGTTCTTCGAGATTTTCAAAAAAGTCGAATCCGCCTATTCCTCTTAAATTCTGGATATATTTTTGTTCTTCTTCGAAATGCGCATTTGTTGTAATATCAATTTCTGTCAAGACTTTCTCCGACCAATCCAAAATATCGGTTTGGACATTCTCTGATAATTTGTCATGATTTCCAATGTATTCTTTTAAATCTGCTGAAATATTGTCGGCAGTTTGAGATATTATTTCACTTGATGGTGGAAATTCTGACTTTTCGTCCTCGGACAAATCATTCTTGAATACATCATCAAGAGCATTGACTATTTTTTTTCTGTTCCGTTGGTCGCCAAACTGTTCCTTGTCGGCATATTTCTCGAATCGCTGTTTGCTTTTGTTTTCAGAAAATTTTTCAGCAAACTTTTCCAACTCAGTTTTCTTTGACAAAATCTTTTTGAAATCCGATTCCAGTTTTGCGAAAGTATCCTCCCAGAAATTGTCACTATCAGTTTTATGTGCAATTGTATTCCGGGTATCTTTTGCATTCAGAAATATACTTTTAAAAAGAGTATCTTTGGCATATTCCCATAACTGAATATAATTCAATTGTATTGAGTTGGACAGTTCTTCAGTCCTGTTATCCGAAACTTTTGCACTTTCAAATAAGTCTTCCAGTTTTTCAATTTTGGAAAGCAATTTTTCTGCTTCTTTACGCCGTTGTATTGAGTCTCTTGCCATAATTTACAGATAACGTTTTCTTTGTTTGTCCAAATCATCCAGCAGTTTTGTCAATTTAGATTTGAAACTGATATGTTCCTTGAATAGTATATCGCTATAATAATCAGTATTTGCAAACAAATTTTTCATCTGATCTTTTAGGCTTTCTATTTCATGTTCAATTTGTTTGATTGCATTTTCAATATTAGCCTTAATATTATCTGCGTTCTTCTCAAAACGTTCTACGCTTGCTATCCTTACTTTCTCTGAAAAATCAGTACGTTTTACAAGATATGGTTCTGTTTCTTCCATTTGAACCTCATATTTCCTGCCATTATTATAGTACTCAGTGTATGTTTTTGTTGAATCATTATAGGATGCACAGATTTCTCTTTGATCAGATTTTAAATCAGGCAAAAAGTAATAGTATTTGTAGTTGTCATAATAATCACGATGCGAATTACATGCAATATAATGTGTTTCTGGGTTTCTAGTATTGCTTATAACTTCGTAATATTTCCGACCTTTTACCTGCACAATTTTTTCTTCAGTATCTGTCGTCTCATTATAGAAACTTTCGTCAATATCAATCTCAAATCCAGAAACCTCATCTTTTAGAAGATTTACATCTGACTTACATTTTATTCCGTACTTTTTTATTGCATCTGCAACAATCTGAGATGCTTCACTTTCTTGTTTTTCTGTACTCCAGATGCAGTCTGCAATCAGACTTGCGTCCATCAAATCCGTTTTGTCTCGGTTATTGCAATAGGCGGAAACGCGCATGAGATTTGCTATTTTTTTCCATCGGCGGTCTGAAATGATGTATTTCTCAGATTCATCTTTGATACTTTTGTTTTTGTCGGTGATTGCCTTTCTGACCGATTGCATTACATCAAAACATTCATCGCTAATATCAACTATTTCTGAATCGTTTATAATCTGATTTACGATTTCTTTGGTAAGTTTGTGTGATATACTTACTTGCATGTTTCTTCCAGCAGAAATCATGCTTCTAAAATTATCGGTATCAGAAATCGGTTTTTCCAATATTCTAACAAGGAATCTATCGAAAATTGCTTCCAAGCCCTTTCCTTTTTCGGGCAGTTCGTTGGAGGCGGACATGAAACCTATGAGTGGAACATTTTCTATGTTTGCGCCATTCTTGAATATTCTTTCATTAAGAATTGTTAGCAGGGCGTTTTGAATGGCAGGATTTGCTTTCCATATTTCATCCAAAAATGCGAATTGGGCTTTGGGAAGATATTTTTCTGTTTTACGAACATAATTGTCATTTTTCAATCCTTCAATGGAAACTGGTCCGAAAATTTCTTCTGGTGTTGAAAACTGGTTCATCAAATAATCGAAAAATTTGATTTCGCTCTCATCTTTTGGTTCTTCAAATGCTTCAGAAATCCTTCGTGCTACAAGGCTTTTGGCGGTGCCTGGCTCGCCCAGCATGAATGTGCTTTCTCCTGCGAGTACTGCCAATAATGTCAAGCGAATCGAACGCTCTTTTTCGTACAGACCTTCATTGAGTTCTCCAATCAATTCTTTTAGAACATTGTTTACTTTTTCCTGTGTCATAATCTGGTATTGTTTTTCTTCAACTTCTTGTTTTTCAATATTTGTGCCATCAATTTGCTTAGGTTCTTTAGTGTTCTCGAGTTTGCTGTTTGATGATGAATCCTCCGGTTTGATAATTGTTTCTATAGGTTTGGGTTCTGTTATATTATTTTCAATAATTTTTTCCTGTTTTGCACCCTTTTCTGGATAATAATGAAGGATGTCTGTTGTTTCTCCATTGTTTCGAACATCTTTTTCTATTTCAAATTCTGGGGCAAGATTTTCTTCAAAAAAATGATGCCAATCGAATTTGTCATTTTCGTTTCTACGATCTTTTGGGGGAATATTGTACTTAGGAAAAGCTTTCTTGACATCGTTTTTTATGGATGATATTTCGTGTAGTATTCTTCCCAGAGGGAATGTTTTGGTTTTGTGTTTATTCAAAATCTCTATAATTTTGATTCTGAATGAATTTACTTTTCCATTTATGCCTTTTTCAATGTCTATTTTTCCAACAACTTTAACCATAAATTAAAATATTTGTTGTGTATATAAACAAACCAAATACCGATTTTAATTCTTAATCTGTTTTGTTGAAGTTATGTTGCTGTTAATCAGTAATATATTGATTCTTGCCCTTCTGATATTTATATAAAGCGATTGAGGTTGTTGTCATTTTTTGTCATGTATATTTCACAAAATGTGACAAATAAAGAGTTATTCGTGTCATTTTGTCGGTTAAAGTATTTGTGTGAGATGACAAAAAAAGCGTACCTACTATTTATAATAGGTACGCCGTAATGATAAATTAGGAATCTAACTTAATTATTTTCCTTCGCTCAATCTCTTGTACCCTTCGTATCTCAGCTTTGCAAACTGCTCGGTCTTAGCGAACAATTCCTTAGCTTCTTCTGGGAAGGTCTTGAGAAGCGAGTTGTAACGAACTTCGCCCATGATGAAGTTCTGGAACTTGCTCCAATCCGGTTCCTTGCTGTCGAGGTGGAATCCGTTCTGTCCGGCATCTTCCTCAGCAGGGTTGAAACGCCACAAGTGCCAGTAACCGCAGTCAACAGCAAGCTTTTCTTCGTGCTGTGTGCGACCCATACCAACCTTGATACCGTGGTTGATACATGGAGCGTAGCAGATTACCAATGATGGTCCGTGATATGCTTCAGCTTCCTTGATTGCCTTGAAGTACTGAGCCTGGCTTGCACCCATTGCAACCTGTGCAACATATACATAACCGTAGCTCTTTGCAATCATACCAAGGTCTTTCTTGCGAACCTTCTTGCCCGATGCAGCAAACTTAGCAACTGCACCTGCTGGAGTAGCCTTCGATGACTGTCCACCGGTGTTTGAGTAAACTTCGGTATCGAGAACGAGAACATTAACGTCTTCGCCGCTTGCCAATACATGGTCGAGACCGCCGAAACCTATATCGTATGCCCAGCCGTCACCACCGAATATCCACTGCGATTTCTTTACAAGGTGGTCCTTGAGGTCAACAATCTGCTTGCAGTAGTCGCAACCGCACTTTTCGCATTCAGCAACAATCTTGTCTGCGAGTTCGGCAGTCTTGATACCACATTCGCGGTTGTCAATCCATTCCTGGAACATAGCCTTGAGTTCTGCGCTGCAGCAGTTGCATTCTGCGATAGCTTCGCGCATGATGCGTTCTACGCGGTCACGCATTTTGCGGGTTGCTGTTGCCATACCGAGGCCAAATTCAGCATTGTCTTCGAACAAGCTGTTTGCCCAAGCAACACCCTTGCCATTGCGGTTGCTCTTGCAGTATGGAGTAGCAGGAGCCGAACCACCATAGATTGACGAACAACCTGTTGCGTTAGCAACGAGCATTCTTTCGCCGAACAACTGGGTGATAGTCTTGATATAAGGAGTTTCACCACAACCTGCGCATGCACCCGAGAACTCGAACAACGGCTGTGCGAACTGGCTGTTCTTAACATTTGCATACTTGTCGATGAGGTTGTCTTTATAGGTAACCTTCTTCTGGCTGTAGTTCCAGTTGTCAACTTCACCAAGCTGGCTTTCGAAAGGCTTCATAACCAATGCCTTTTCCTTAGCAGGACATACATCGGCGCAGTTACCGCAGCCTGTGCAGTCCATAGCCGATACCTGCATGCGGAAATGCATACCTGCGAATTCCTTCGGCATCTTGATGTCTGCGGTCTTCATTGATGCAGGAGCGTTCTTAAGCTCTTCGTCGGTCATAACTACCGGACGGATTGCAGCGTGAGGACATACGAGCGAGCACTGGTTGCACTGGATACACTTTGTGTTGTCCCATTCTGGAACCAAAGTAGCAACACCACGCTTTTCGTATGCTGTAGTACCTGCTGGGAAAGTACCGTCGATAATGTCCTTGAATGCGCTTACAGGCAGGTCGTTACCGCACTGTGCAACCATTGGACGCATAACCTTGTTGATGAATTCAGGATCGTTGTCGTTGTGTTCGAACTTGAATTCGGTTGTGCAGTTCAAGTTAGCCCATTCTGCAGGAATTTCAACCTTCTGGATTTCTCCACCACGGTCAACTGCTGCATAGTTCTTGTTAACAACATCTTCACCCTTCTTGCCGTACGACTTAACGATGAACTTCTTCATCTGCTCAACAGCGAGGTCGTAAGGAATAACGCCCGAAATCTTGAAGAATGCGCTCTGGAGGATGGTGTTGGTTCTGTTGCCAAGACCAATTTCCATAGCAATCTTAGTAGCGTCGATGATGTACATGTTGATGTGCTTTTCAGCCAAGTATTTCTTTACATTGTCTGGCAAGTGCTTCTTGGTTTCTTCAACCGACCATGGCGAGTTGTAGAGGAAAGTTCCGTTTTCCTTCAAGCCGCGCAAGCAGTCGTACTTGCGGAGGTATGATGGAACGTGAACAGCCACGAAATCAGGAGTACCTACAAGATACGGAGCAAGTATTGGCTGGTCGCCGAAACGAAGGTGCGAGCAGGTGTAACCGCCCGATTTCTTCGAGTCGTAGTCGAAGTATGCCTGGCTGTACTTATTGGTGTTGTCACCGATGATCTTAATGGAGTTTTTGTTTGCACCTACTGTACCGTCAGCACCAAGTCCGTAGAACTTAGCTTCGAATGTACCCTTCGGAAGTATTGAAATTTCCGGAAGTATCGGGAGTGAACGGAAAGTAACATCATCAACAATACCAACTGTGAACTGGTTCATAGGCTTAGCTGCTGCCAAGTTGTTGAAAACAGAAAGTATGTGAGCCGGAGTTGTGTCCTTTGATGACAAACCGTAGCGTCCGCCGATAATCATTGGCTTTTCAGCGCAGTCCTTGAGAGCTTCAACAACGTCCAAGTATAGAGGATCGCCATTTGCTCCAGGTTCTTTTGTGCGGTCGAGAACGCAGATTCTCTTAACGCTCTTAGGCATAACATCCATCAAGTACTTAACGCTGAATGGACGGTACAGGTGAACGCTGATGAGACCGAGTTTCTTTCCGTTTGCATTTTCCTTGTCGATAACGGTCTTGATAACATCGGTGATTGAACCCATAGCTACGATGATGTCGGTAGCATCCTTTGCGCCGTAGAATGTGAAAGGAGCGTATTCACGACCTGTAATCTTGCTCATTTCCTTCATGTACTTAGCAACGATTTCTGGAAGAGCGTCGTAGTACTTGTTCTGAGCCTCGCGTGTCTGGAAGTAGATGTCGGGGTTCTGAGCTGTACCTCGTGTTACAGGGTGCTCTGGATTGAGAGCGCGGTCGCGGTATTCCTTCAAGGCTGTCCAGTTAACGAGCTTCTTGAGTTCGTCCTGGTCAGCAGCTTCAACCTTCTGGATTTCGTGAGATGTACGGAAACCGTCGAAGAAGTGGAGGAACGGAACGCGTCCTTCGATAGCTGCAAGGTGAGCAACTGGAGCCAAGTCCATGATTTCCTGAACCGAACCGGTAGCCAGCAAAGCAAAACCAGTCTGACGAGCGCTCATTACATCGGCATGGTCGCCGAAGATTGACAAAGCCTGAGCTGCCAAAGCACGAGCCGAAACATGGAAAACACCTGGCAACAATTCGCCAGCAATCTTGTACATGTTCGGAATCATAAGCAACAAGCCCTGCGATGCAGTGTAGGTAGTTGTGAGGGCACCAGCCTGCAACGAACCGTGAACAGCACCGGCAGCACCAGCTTCCGACTGCATTTCTACTACTTTAACTGTTTCACCGAAGATGTTCTTTCTGCCGCCTGCGCTCCATTCGTCGATGTATTCTGCCATCGGTGACGACGGAGTGATAGGATAGATAGCGGCAACTTCGCTAAACATGTAGGCAACATGAGCTGCTGCGCAGTTACCATCACATGTCATGAATTTTTTTTCTGCCATAAACGTCTGTTATTTAAGAAATTATAAAAATTTGTTACTAATAATGTTAATTCGCAAATATACCTTTTTTATTGGGAACTGAAGATATTTTTGCAATTTTTTTTGAACAGAAAGGGTAGGGGCATTTTTATGCTTATTTTGTTGGAAAATTTTTTAAACCTACGACACATTTTGGCGTAACCTTATACGACATTTGCTGTCGTAAGAAACACAAAAAATTAAAGCTATGACTATTGATATTAAAGAATTCGGAGCAAATCTCGGCAACCGCGAATACTGGGACTGCTGTGGAGCAGAGTGGAACCACACGACAATCGAACAAAAAATCTTTAAACTTGCTGAATTTGTACAAGCTGGAGGCAACCTCTACCCCGTAATATACAAGTATGCCAAAGGTCGCGAATACACATACCGCCGTGCTATAAATTGGTGTATTTTGGATTATCTCAACACCCTGATGGTCGAAGGATATTATGTGAATTTTATGTTGCTTGACAACAAAGAGGCCGTAAAACTACTGACCGAACTGCTTAAAGTCGGTGCCGAACTTAAATTTAAATCCAAACGAATCGGCAACCGCTATTATGACTATTACGAGTGGGAACTAAAAAAAGTAGAAGATGAAAGCATACTCGTCGCCATCGAAGAAGAGCACAAGCAAAAGTACCCCAACGAAACATTGGACGACCAGAAAAAGCTAATAAGGAAGTGGAAAGACGGATGTTGGTGGAGGAAATAAAAGAGTACACCGAGAATAACCAAAGAAAAAAAATGAGATTATGGGAGATTTGGAGGAGAATAGTAGGAACGTAGCCGCCCACTGAGCCTGTCGAAGTGAGCGTAGTCGAATGCCAATGTGGCAATCAAGATATACTCGCTCCGGGAAATATTTTGCAAAGAACATTTGGGGCAGCCGACACATCGGGTGGAGTTATGTGACAACATAAATGCAAATGACTATCAGCTTTAACATTCCGCTCCAGCCGCGGGGGCTTTTACTTTGTTATTCGCCCCTTTAATTGATTTTCAGCGGTGCTCATGATTGCCTTCGACAATTGTTGGCAAAAAAGTAAACAAAAAACCATGTCCGCTGTGTCTGCTTCGCTAAAAATCGGCTACACTTCGCTAAAAATCAGAAACTTGTCTCCGTTTCACTCCGCCTTCAAACAGACTGATTTTTTACGCTTCGTTCCTCCGATTTTCTTAACGCTCACCAGCCAAGGCGGCAATCAAGGTATCGCCAAAGGCGATGTATAAAAAAACGAGATCCGTCTTCGAGAGATTCCGTTATTGCATTGCAAGTATGAATCTCCAACCACTTTTTCCGCTGTTCCGAACATCAATCAACCGAGAAGCATTCAGTACTAAACGGAGATAAGAAAAAACGACGAAAAAACTATTCATAATATTTAAATTGGAAACTCCCTACCAAAAGTGGGGAGTTTTTTTGCTTCACTCTTCATAAAATGTGTAAAATCAACCTAAAAATGGTTCATAAAATGTGTGAATTTGCCCCTAAAATGGTTCATAAAATGTGAAATAATTTTAATAATCAATAAGTTGTAAAATATTTTGAATATTCATAAAATGTGTAACCAGAATCATGGTTTCTCGACTGCAAAAACGGCACTTGTCATGCTGAACTGCCCACTGAGCGAAGTCGAAGTGCAGCATCTGGTGCAGTTTTTGCATTCTACCTAAATTATGCGACATATTTTGACGCATCTGTCACTTTTCTTTGCCGAAAAAACTCGGAATGAGATTTTGAAAAACAGAAGGAATGTTTTAAATTTGTAGGTCGTTTTTCTTGGAATCTGTTTAAATGGACTTCGGCAGAGGAAGGGAAAGATGATGTTAAAAAAAGAAAATTAGAAGTCCGATAAATATGTATAAATGAGTAACATTAATCTTGAAACAAAATTAGTTGGAGAAATCGCGGGAGATTTCATTATACCTTCTTATCAGAGAGGTTATAGGTGGCAAGAAGAAGTAAAAATGCTACTTGATGATATTGATGGGATTCCAGAGGGTGAAAAATACTGCCTTCAACCCATTGTTGTAAAAAAATTAGAAAACAACAAATTTGAACTAATTGATGGTCAGCAACGATTGACGACCTTATTTTTAATCTATAAATATATGATTTCTTTAAACTTACCTTTTAAGCATAATTATTCAATTGATTATGAAATAAGGAAAAACAGTCGTTCTTTTTTGGATAACCTTAGTTTAAACTCACTAATGGTTAATCCGAATAATATTGATGAATATTTTATTATTGAAGCATATCGAACCATTGATAATTGGTTTAATAGACAAGCAGACAAAGCATTATCCGCATTCAATCTTTACAAAAAACTAGGCGAAAAAATTAATGTCATATGGTACGAAATTGATAGCAATGAAGAGGCAATTTCTCTATTCACACGTCTAAACATAGGAAAGATTCCTTTAACAAATGCAGAACTAGTCAAGGCGATTTTTTTAAGCAAGAACAATGCAATTGACGAGCGCTATCAAATTGAAATTTCAGAACAATGGGATACTATTGAACGAGAACTTCATGATGATAAATTATGGTATTTCATAACTAATAACCAATCCAAAAACTATCCCACACGCATTGAACTACTTTTTGACATTATGGCAGACAAAAAAGATGGTGACAGAGAACGATTGCGGACTTTTTTTTGGTTCATGGAACAAATGAAGTTAAACACATACATAAACGATAAAATTAAATTGTGGAAACATGTTGTTGAAAATTTTCAACGATTAAAAGAATGGCATAATGATTCTGAATTGTATCACAAGATTGGATATCTAATCGCTGTTAATCAGATTCCATTGCAAACATTAATGAAAAATTCACAAACCATAAAGAAAACTGAATTCAAACAATCGTTAAACAAATACATAGCCCAAAGTATTGATTTCAATAAGGAATATTTGGATTTGTCGTATGATAACAAAAACGACAAACCGCTTATTGAGAAACTTTTACTTTTGTTTAATGTAGAAAGTGTTTATCAAAATGGTGATAAATCAATGCGTTTCCCGTTTGACAAACACAAAAATCAAAATGGAGGGTGGTCTTTGGAACACATACACGCACAACAATCTGAAGGTTTGAATAAAAAAGAATTATGGAACGAATGGCTTGATTTACATGTTAAATCGCTCAAAAATATTGATTTTGAGAAAAACTATGATTTAATTTCTGAGATTGAATGTCGAGACAAAGAGAAGATTGATGTAAATCAATTTAATGAATTGTTTGAGAAAGTAATCGCTGCGTTTGAGTTGAATAAGAATGTTGAATATATCAATTCGCTATCTAATATGGCTCTTTTAGGAAAATTCGAGAATTCGGCACTTAACAATTCTACTTTTGATGTAAAACGTGACAAGATTCTAAAAATGGACAAGGATGGTGATTACATTCCAATCTGTACACGTAGAGTTTTTCTGAAATATTATACTCAATCAGACAAAAATCAGCTTCATTTTTGGGGAGAGGCAGATAGAAAGTCTTATTTAGATGCTATGGGAAAAATGTTGGAACCTTATTTGCAAATCTTAAAAAAGGAAATATAATATGGAACTGAATGAATATACATTCCAAAGTTTATTTGGAAAACACCAAACAAAAGAAGGTGTCGATTTTGAAATAAAAGAAATAGAAATCCCAATTATACAAAGGGATTATGCACAAGGGAGACAAACAGACAAAGTTATTCGCGTTAGAAATCGTTTCTTGAGTACAATTTATGAAGCACTCACAACTCCTAAAAAATTAACTCTTGATTTCGTATATGGAGAAATTCGCGACAATAAACTTATTCCGCTTGATGGACAACAACGACTTACTACCTTATTTCTTCTTCATTGGTACTTGGCAAAAAAAGAAAAGGTTTCCGATGAAGATTCTGATTTCATGAAACATTTTTCATACTACACACGCCCGAGTTCACGTGATTTTTGTAAAGCACTAGTTGAATACTCGCCAACCTTTGAAAATAAAATCTCAGAAAATATCAAAGATCAATGCTGGTTCCAATATCAATGGCACAACGATCCGACAATATCTAGTATGCTTGTAATGATTGATGCTATTGATGAAAAATTTAAGAATACTAATGATTTATGGGATGTTTTAATAAATGGACAGTACATAACTTTCTACTTTCTGCCTATTTCTGAAATGGGGATAACGGACGAATTATATATCAAAATGAATTCTCGAGGAAAGCCTTTAACCGATTTTGAACATTTTAAAGCCGAATTTGAAGGAATGATTTCAAAGTGTAACGAAAATCTATCAAAAGAAATCAATCGCAAGTTTGACTTGGATTGGACAGATATGCTGTTCCCGTACAGAGGAGAAAAAAATATAATCGATGATGAATTTATGCGATACTATTTTTTTGTAAGCGACATTTTGTGCTACAAAAAGGACTATCCAATTGAAAGGAATGAATTTAAATTAGCAAAAATGCTTTATGGAGAAGGAAATCCTGATGCTATGGAAAATCTCGATTATTTCAAAAAATCATTAGACTGTTGGTGTGGATTTGACATTGACGTATTCTTCAAAAAACACTTTTCAAATAATCAATATGAGACAAGCAAGACAAAAATATACCAAGAGAACCTAAATATATTCAAACAGTGTTGCAATGATTATGGAGAATATGTGGATGGTAGAAGGCGTAAATTTCCATTAAGTATGACTTTGCTTTTATACGCTGTTATAGTTTACCTGCAAAATAAAAATAGCATTGGAGAAGATGATTTTCAGAGACGAATAAGAATTGTTAGAAATTTGATATGGAACTCAAGTGACGAAATTCGTGCCGATTCTCAACGCAACAATATGCCCCAGTTGCTTTCAGAAACGAAAGAAATAATAGAAAAAGGAATTATTCCGCAAGGAACAGGTTATAATCAAAGACAAAAGGAAGAGGAGCAAAACAAACTCGATTGGCTTAAAACAAATGCAGACAAGCAGGATTCTCTATTTCATCTTGAAGACCATTCGTTACTATATGGTTGTGTAGCAATTGAAGGTATTGACAATCCAAGCAATTTTGACAAATTTAGAATGTTGTTTGACAAATACGATGATGATTATAGATGCCTGTTAATTTCCAAATGTATGCTCACAATAGGAGACTACTCACAATGGATAGGTAGTCATTGGCAAATTGGCACAAAAAATAATTCCACATGGAAAGATTTGTTTCATCCATCTAACCAGCGAGGCGAATTTAATAGAACTAAAGATGTGCTAAACAGATTGCTTGATTCTTCAACTCGGTTTGATAATGAAAGTCTTGAATCTATCGTTGATAAATATTTAGCAAGCAATCCTATAAAGGATTGGAGATATTATTTCATTAAGTATTGCGAATTTATGCATTCCACAACCTATGGACTATATTATACATACGATGACGGAGACTATCATTCTATAAAATTGCATGCTAAACAAAAAAACGGAAGAACATGGAATGTGTTTTTGCTGACAATTTATAATGAGCTAAAAGATGATTATGATATTTCTCTTGGGGAATATGCATATCAAGGAGATAAATTACATTTGCCAAATAACATAGAATTGGATTGTGAAAATGACAAGTTTGTCTTGTATAAAAATGGAGAAAGAGAAACTGAATATAAAATAGAACAAGATGACAATGGCATTGACAAGTACGATAGAATTGAACAAGCAAAAGGAATTATATCATCTTTAATGGAATAATATTTAACCTAACATTACATCTTTTCTCCGCCCTCCCCAGCGGGGATTTTTCTTCCCATTTCCTGCTACTAGCAGAATTCCCGTCCGCATCCATATATTTCATTATTTTGCATTCGAACCAAAACGAAAAAACGATATGGACATGGAGAAAAGTATTAAGGAGTTTGCATTGTATCCCCAGATGATTCAGAGGGCATTTTACGATGAAAAGCTGGAAATGCTGCGTGAACAGCAGCGACAGCACACGACCATAACGGAAATGCAAGACTGTTGCAGTAAGGAAACATTAGAAAAGTTTTTCCCTGAGGCGACAATAAAGCTAATCAGGTTCTTCAGTCTGCTGATGAAACTAAAAAATGCGGACTTTTATATAGGCTTAGGTGGGCGCGAAATTCTAATAAAAAGAAATGATTACTGGTCTCCGCTGCGTGTTAACACAATTCCTAACCTTATTGAATACATAAAGGAGGTTGACCGCAGGATGCCCGAATGGGAAAGAGAGTTCGCCGACCAGATTGCCGCACTCGGCAACGCCATAAGGGACAAGCAGCGCAATTGGGTGCTGAAAGGCAAGTGTTCGGTGGACAGCATTTTGGAATACAGAATTGAGTTGTTTCTTATGGAATGTCGCGAAAATAGCGAGACCGGCACCACGCTTAATAAAACTTTGAGCGAGGCGAACTTGTCATTTGAAAACTTCTCGGTGGTAGCAAAGGACGACTATGTTTCGATTCGTGCCTCCAAGACTTGTAGAAAGGATTTTCACAACAAGGAGATTGGAATAGATCGACTTAGGCAACTGGATAAGATGATTGCGATTTGGCAGGGCGAACTGGACCCGTGGAACGTAGAGTATAAAAGGCTGGAAAAGACGAAGGACGTAGGCGATTTGAGCGTTACGGCACTGATAAAGAAAAAGATGAAATCGCTTGGTTGCGAATACTACATAAAACGAAACTTCAAATCGATGTCGCTCTACATAAAGATTGACCAGGAATGTATGACAAAACTTTTTTTGCCGTACAACTCCTTCGGGCTAATCCGCAAAAGACTTGACAGTATCGACTTGACACACAAAGACAAAGGAACATACAATGCCTTCAAAATGAAGCTTATGGAGAAACAACTTAAATGGACAAGGGAAAAGCAGGAAACGGAAGATGAGTAAAGTGTAATATGACTATCCGCAATTCGCACCCAAAGGAGATTCCGCATAGTCGAACATTACAACGCTCCCCGTTCCGTATCGCGTGTATGTTCTGACTTGTGGAATGACACCAAAGACATCATTTCGGAAGTTATGATGAACCAGCGATACGGAACGTGGAGCTGTGTGAATCAAACTATCCGAAATCTCCTTCAGGTCCATTGTTATTTAAGTTACTGGAAAAAAATGTTATGGATATTAAGGATTTCGTGTATTATATTGTGTTCCTACCAGAGAGAGCTTGGAAAGAGTTTTACGAGGAAAAGACAAGTATGTTATTAGACTGGCAAAAAAAATCGAGCCTTGCAAAAATGGATGTAAAGAACGAGAATCTAATAGATACGATAAAGAAATTCTTCCCCGAAGCAACAATATATTCAAAAGGTAGTCGCGATTACATAAAAATTAAGAATGTTGATTTTGTGATTCGTAAACCAAAAACCATAGGCACAAAAGGTTCGTACGGTTTTTATATCGGGGACATACCAAATCTTGTTGAATATCTGAAGGAAGTTGACCGTCTGATGCCTAAATGGGAGAAGGAATTTGCAGAGCTGTTGGAACAATACGAAGATGAAATCAAGGAATTGGAACGGAAATCATTTATTGAAGGGTGTTCCATAGCCAACATATTGGAGAATAGAATAAAGTTGAAGCTTTTGGATTGTCGCGAAAATACCGATGCTACGCAACTGCAAGGAAATGCATTGTCCGAAGCAAACTTGTCTTTAAAGAATATTAGTGTGCGACCCTATGTGATTAAACTAAATGCGATTAATGACTATTGGGTTTGGCATCGATATGAGGAAATTGAAGTCTGGCGGTTGGAGCAAATTGACAAAATGATACCAATTTGGATTGAAGAGTGCAAGCAATGGGAATACGAGTACGAAAAGCAGAAAAAGGCACAAGAAATAAAGTCTATGAGTGTTTCCGCTCTCATCAAGCAAAAGATGAAACAACTTGGATGTGAATACTATATCTCTACTAATCAAAAAACAACATCACTTTATATTAGGCTCGAAAAGTCAAGAATGCTAAAACTTTCGTTGCCCGATATGGCGATAAGTACAATAAACAGGCGTATTGAGATGATTGAAGATACAGTCAAAGCCATAAACAATATTCACAATGCTTTCCGAATAACCAACGAGGAAAAAAGCATAGACTGGGAAAATGGAAATGACACAAAGTAAAAATATTATAAAACAAAAGTCGCATTTTTACTCCATATCACGAACAATCATTTTCACTGCTCCGAAATTTAATTATTTGTAATTTACAAATTTGTAAAGTTCGTTATTCATTGGAAACGAACAAGTTGCAATGAATTATGACAGAAAAAATATTTGTTACTATGTCAATTTGATTGGACTTTCGCTGAAAGATATGATATAATTTACTAAAAGACATTATAAGTCAGCTACTACTTCGTACAATGAATTAGTCATCCATTCCCTTTTTCTGCTACTAGCAGAATCCCCAACCTCATTCATATATTCCATTACTTTGCATTGAAATCAAAACATGGAACGATATGGACATAGAGAAAAGAATTAAGGAATTTGCAGTATCCGCTAGAGATTTTCACAGGGAGTTCTACGACGAAAAAGTAAAAATGCTACTTGCACAGCAAAAACATGACCCGAACATAAAGGAAATGCAAGTGAACTGCATCACGACAATCGAAACGATAGCAGAACATTTCCCGGAGGCGACAATAACACCGTTCAAATACTCCGAACGGCTGATAAAGCTGAAAAATGCGGATTTCCTCGTACAAGGGTCGCGCAAATATAGATTCATTGCACTAAAAAAAGGTGATTATTGGTCATCGTTATATATTTATACAATTCCGAACCTTATAGAATACATGAAGGAAACCGACCGTCTGATGCCCGAATGGGAAAAGGAGTTTGCCAATCTGATTGCTACGCACAGCAACGATATAATGGACAAGCAACGAAATGGGGTGCTGAAAGGAAAGCGATCTGTTGACAGCATTCTGGAACACCGAATAGAGTTGTTCCTTCTGGAATGTCGCCCTACGCCTAATAAAACTACAAACATGTCGTTTGAAAACTTCGATATAAAAATCCAATACGGCCAAATTTTAATTGAAGTCCCCAATCATTGCAGTGTAGCCTTATACAATAATGGAATTGATGTAGAATACTTCCGACAATTGGACAAATTGATTCCGATTTGGATTGCCGAGTTGGAACCATTAAACCTAGAGTATAAAAAGTTGGAAAAGTCGAAGGAAATAAGCGAATTAAGTGTCAATGCTTTAGTAATGAGGAAAATGAAATCGCTTGGTTGCGAATACTGCATCAAAAGAAACTTCAAATCGATGTTGCTCTACATAAAAGTCGGTTGGTCCGATATGACAAAACTCTTTTTGCCGTACAATTCCATTGGGCTAATCAAGAAACGACTTGATAGTATTGATGATACATTGAACGGCAAAAGGATGTACAATGTGTACAGGATGAACTACAAGGAGGAAAGAATGAATTGGCAATGTGAAACGCCTGAAGAAAAAGAGGATAAAATTTGATCTGCGACAAGTTTTGGCGTAGGCTTTCTTTTTTATGCCTCCATCCGAAATTTAATTATTTGTAATTTACAAATTTGTAAAGTTCGTTATTTATTGGAAACGAACAAGTTGCAATGAGTTCTGACAGAAAAAAAATATTTGTTACTATGTCGATTTGATTGGACTTTCGATGAAAGATGTACAATAAAACTTCTTATAATCTTCTAAAACCATCTTCAAAAATATATTTTTAGAAAACTATACCACAAAAATATGCTTATAATTTACTAAAAATTGCAAATCAGCAGAATAGGTCGTCCATTGTAATCTGCGACTGCATGAGGTTGCTGTATTCGTTGCGCTGTACGCCGTAGGTCGTTATCAGTGTGAGATGAATCGACTTGCGGGTTGCGGAAACCTGTTTGAAAACGGATAACTTACGCCTTAATCCTTGCTCGACTGACTTTGTTATGGAAAACTCATCGGACGAAAACTTTATTTCACACACATTTACAACATTGTCGCTACGGTCGATAAGCAAATCTATCTGCGCTCCGTCGTGCTCATCGGTTGCGGATGTGCGCCACGAATATTCTGAAGAAACAATTCCGCTGATACCCAATGACTTCTTAATTTGCGGAATATGCCAAAGGCACACGCGCTCGAAAGCAAGTCCTTTCCATGCTGAAATTTCTGGCCAGTCGATTGCCGACGACCAGTAGCCTATCGCAACCGCATCGACTACACGCAGGAAACGATAATAAAACAGCGTAAAGTTGTCGATTAGCTGATAGGTAGCACCATATTTTTTCTTGTCGAAAGCCTGATAACGCCGTATAAATCCGCACTGCTCAAGGTCTTCGAGAATCTTGGTGAGCATACCGCTGTTTTCCACACCTGACATTGCTGAAACTTCGTCGCGGCTCATGCCAATCTTCTTTGTAGCCAGGGCTTCCACTATGGCGATATATGGTTCGGGTCGCTTGAACAGGGAAGCATATAGTTCTTCAAACTCGTTGCGCAGTTTGCCGTCGTCGGCAAAGAACAGCCTGTCCATATTCTGAGCGAGGCTTTCGCCGCGACGCATAAGGCTCCAGTAGTACGGAATGCCGCCAAGTGCCATATACGCCTCAACTATGTCCTTGCGATTCATCGGAATGTCCTGCACCTGCACAAACTGTTCACATTCCGAAAGCGTGAACGGTTGCACCAGTATGCTTTCTGTCAGACGGTTGTGAAGTCCACCGCGATTTTTCATAATCTTGTTTACAATCCACGAAGTGGCACTGCCACACACTATCAGTACGATGTCTTTTTCTGCCCGTGCAGTTGCCCAGCCATTCCAAAAATGCTCCAATGCACTTATGAAGTTCGATTTTGGGGTGTCCATCCACGAAAGTTCGTCAAGATAGATTATCTTCTTGCGGTCGCTCGACTGCTCAACTAGATGCTGGAGCATTTCAAACGCATCAAACCAATCCTTGGGCAGATTGCAGTTTTCGAGACCTGCATCACGCAATGAATTACGGAACGCTGAAAGCTGTCTTTTCATACTTGCATTGGCAACGCCAACATGTTGAAATGTAAACTTATAGCCAAAAGTTTCGCGAATAAGATAGGTCTTTCCAACCCTTCTTCGTCCATATACCGCACAAAATTGCGGTTCGTCCGATTCAACTAGCCTCAACAGGTCCGACTGTTCTTTCTTCCTTCCGATAATCATAGCAATATTTTTTTTGCAAAAATAATAAAATCTTTTTATAATTTACTAAATTTGTCAAAAAATATTTACTTTTAGAGAAGTATACCGCTTAAATTTGCTTATAATTTACTAAAAATTGCAAATCTATATCTCGCAACTAATAAAAAAAGCCACTAACCGAATTGATTAGTGGCTTTAAACAATAAAAAGATATTTAAATTATTTCAATGTTGTCTTCCCACGTGATTTTTTCGCAGTAGCGGCACTTTAGACCGATTTTACCGTCTTTCTTGACTACTGTGAACTTGGTGGAAACCTTTTCGTGGTTGGTTATGCACTTGGGGTTGAAGCATTTTACAAAACCTTCAATCTTTTCGGGCAATTGAACTTGCTTTTTGTCAACAACCTTGAAGTCCTTGATAATGTTGATGACAGCCTTCGGGTCGATGAGGGCAATCTTGTTGGCATCGTCGTCGCTTGGGAACCTGTCGGCAATCTTAATGATAGCCTTTGTTCCGTACTTCTTGCTGGGCAGGTTGTTGCCGAAGAAAACTGGAGTATCAAAGTTTTCTATTCCAATGATAGACAATATTTTATATAATTTGTCGGCTTGAATGTGGTCGATAACGGTTCCGTTTTCGATAGCCTTTACTGTTAATTCTTCTTTCATGACTTTACGATTTATTTAAGACCTAAAATAAGTGCAATGATTGCCATTCTCGTATATACGCCGTTTTCGGCCTGTTCGAAGTAGTATGCCTTCGGGTTCGAGTCAACGTCGGTGTCGATTTCGTTAACGCGTGGCAGCGGGTGCAAAACTCTCATGTTGTCCTTTGTGCCTTCGAGCATCTTGTTCTTGAGAACGTAAACGTTCTTAACCTTTTCATATTCAAGCAGGTCGGAGAAACGTTCGCGCTGTACGCGGGTTACATAGACAATGTCGGCATCCTTGATGTTCGGTTCGAGTTCTTCGTACTCGTTGTACTTGATGCCCTTTGAGTCGAGGTAGTCCTTGTATTCCTGTGGCATTCTGAGGCTTGCTGGCGATATGAAGTTGAAAGTCGGGTTGAATTCCGACATTGCCATTAGCAAAGAGTGAACGGTACGACCGTACTTGAGGTCGCCTACCAGACAGAGCTTGAGGTTCTCGAGGGTACCCTGAGTTTTGTAGATTGAGTAGAGGTCGAGCAGGCACTGTGTCGGGTGCTGGTTGGAACCGTCGCCGGCATTAATAATAGGTACGCGTGAGATTTCGCTTGCGTAGCGTGCGCTTCCTTCAATCGGGTGGCGCATTACGATAAGGTCGGCGTATTTGCTGATTGTCATAATGGTGTCGTTGAACGATTCGCCCTTGGCCTGACTGGTGTTGGTTGCTTCGCTGAAACCGATTACTCTTCCGCCCAGACGCTGTATTGCAGTCTCGAAACTGAGACGAGTACGTGTCGATGGTTCAAAGAACAACGAGGCGACAACGTAGTTGTCCAACAGTTTCTGGTTGGGGTTCTTCTCAAATTCTGCTGCGACTTCGAGGATGCGGAAATATTCTTCCTTCGTGTAGTCGCTGATGGAAATTAAACTCTTGTTTTTCATCATCTTTGCTATTTATATTTTTCTATTCTTCGTTTCAAATCAAAAAAAAACCGAAAGGAAAAACTTTCGGTTTTGAAAAAATCATTTCTTAACAATTTCAATCAGTTCGACATCGAAAATTACTGTCGAGTAAGGTTCTACTGTCTGGTAGCCTGTTTCTCCGAAAGCGAGGTAATATGGGATGAAGAACTTGTATTTTGCACCAGGTGTCATAAGGGTTATTCCTTCGGCGAGGCCGCGTGGCAGACTCATCAGGTTGTTTTCCGATGGAGTGTCGCCAGTGCTTCCGAACAAAGTGCCGTCAATTTTCCTTCCTTCAAACTTTATGGTTACATTGTCCGACACCGACGGATGTTCAATGCCGTTGCCTTCTGCAATTACCTTATATTGCAGTCCGCTTGTCGTCTGGATAATTCCAGTGTTGGAAAGGTTCTTCTGCAAGAAATCTTCACCGTCTTTCCTTATGCCACTATATTTAATGTCGAGTATTTGTCGCGAATAGGTGCTGATTGCGTCAACGGCTTCGTCGTGAGATAGGAGGGACGTGTCGTTTTTCATCAGGTCGGTTATGCCGTTCAGGGTAAGGTCTCGGTTCATAAGTGTGTCCATCTGCTCGTCGAGGTACTGCTGTGCAAGAATGATTCCCATTGCGTAGCTTGCCGAGTCCTTCAAGTTTGTGAGTTTTGACGATGCTGGTGGGTTCTGTCGTTCGCAAGATGCAGATAACAGGACTATTGCGCTAATTAAAACTATTAATGATACCTTACGCATTTTGTTTTTGTTTCGCCCGCAAATTTAATTCAAATAATCTTCGGTTTGATGTCAAGGTTTGATATTTTATTAACAATTTAGGGTAGGGGAGATGTGTACTTTTTTTTCATAATTTGGGCTTTTGCCTTGTGTGAAAATCCTTGCAACAAAAAAAGTCAAAAAATTATTTGCCACTTCGGTAAAAAGATGTACTTTTGCAGTCCAAAATGATGGTCCAGTAGCTCAGCTGGATAGAGCAACGGCCTTCTAAGCCGTAGGCCACAGGTTCGAATCCTGTCTGGATCACAAAAGCACTGGGAATCAGTGCTTTTTTTGTTAACGCATAGACATGGGAACGATATTGCAGCCGAATTTTCAGGAAATAGCGAAAGGCATCGGAATCGACCTAACGGGCTTCGAAAAATTGCTGATTGACACCATAAATTCCGACAACAGCAATTTCAAGCCGATGCTACAGCACGTTTTCAACGCAAAAGGCAAACGCATTCGTCCCCTGCTAGTCCATCTTTCAGCAAAGATTTTCGGCAAGCCGACAATAAGCACCGACCACGCTGCCCTAATAGTCGAAATACTGCACAACGCAACACTTATCCACGATGACATTGTTGATGAATCGGACATTCGCCGCAACCAGCCCACGCTCAACGCGACCAAGGGAAACAAGGCCGCAGTACTCGCAGGCGACTACTTGTTTGCAAAAGCAATAAGCATCGCAACACAAAATGCGGAACACTCAATCATCGACATGCTTATGCCAACCGTCTGTGCAATGAGCGAAGGCGAGTTGCAACAGCTTGATTCAAAAGACTTCAGCATCGACGAAGCAAGGTACTACGAAATCATTTTCAAGAAAACCGCTTCGCTGATAGCATCGTGTCTGAAAGTCGGAGCATTTACCGCGGGAGCAAGCGAACAGCAGACCGAACAGATTTGCAAAGTCGGTGAGAAAATCGGCTACATCTTCCAGATAAAGGACGATATGCTCGACTACTCGTCCAACGGCAAGACCGGCAAGGAAAGCGGCAACGACATCAAGGAACGCAAGGTCACAATGCCGCTCATCTGCGCATGGAACAATATGACCGTCGACGAACAGGACAAGCTTTTGTCGCTTTGGAACACGGAACGTACAGCCGAAAACATCGAGCAGATCCGCAAAATGGTTGTCGAAAAGAACGGCATCGGCGACAGCCTGAAAAAGATAATGGCTATAAAGTCGGAAACCGATGCCCTTATCGCACAGCTGCCCGACAACAAATACCGCAAATATCTGAAACAGATAACAGAATATATCATCGAACGTGAAAACTAGAACGTCATGAAGCAAGTTGAGATAACCCACGCAAAAAACGGATTCGGCAAAGCCCTGGCCGACCTTGCCGACACCGACAAGCGAATCGTATGCCTAGGACTTGACATTACCAATTCCGTAGGCATGAACTTTTTCAAGGAACGCCATCCCGAAAGGTTCTTCTCGATGGGCATTGCCGAGCAGAACGCCGCAGCCACGGCAGCAGGACTTGCATTGTCGGGCAAGATTCCGGCATTCTCGACCTACGCGGTATTCTCAGCGTTGCGCAGCATCGACCAGATTCGTGTTTCGGTTTGCTACAACAACCTTCATGTAATTATCGGCGGTGCACATGCTGGAATCTCAGTCGGTCCCGACGGCGCAACCCACCAGGCTCTCGAAGACCTTGCCATCATGCGTGCTATGCCAAATATGACAGTTCTCAGTCCTTGCGACGAGAACCAGACCTACCTTGCCACAGTTGCTGCCGTAAAGCAGCTGAGCACACCCTGCTACATCCGCTACGGACGCGAGGCTGTTCCGAACTTCACCGACAAGAACGATAAATTTGAAATCGGCAAAGCACAATGGCTCAGGCACGGAAAGGATGTCGGACTGATAGCTACAGGTTCGATGGTTTGGACTGCTCTAGAAACGGCAGAACGCCTTGAGGCAAACGGAATTTCTGCCGCTGTGATGAACATTCACACGCTGAAGCCAATCGACAAGCAGGCGATTGTGGAAATTGCAAACGAAACCGGCAGAATCGTCACCATCGAGGAACACCAGATCACAGGCGGACTTGGTGGAGCTGTTGCCGAAGTCCTTGGCGAACACCGCCCTACCCCGATGAAAATAATTGGTATGCCCGACTGCTTCGGAGAATCGGGAAAGCCAGCCGACTTGCTTCACAAGTTTGGACTCGATTCCGAAGCTATAACAGCAAAAACATTGGAATTCATTCACAAATAAACCGACGGCAATGTGCAAGATAACAGTTAACAACCTTGACGAACTGCGCGATGCAGCCAAGCGTTTCCTCGAAATAGTTGGCGATGCGAAGATTTTTGCATTCTATGGAGAAATGGGTGTAGGCAAGACCACATTCCTGAAGGAACTTTGCCGCGAAATGGAAGTCGAGGACGAAATCACCAGCCCCACCTTTGCCATTGTAAATGAATACTACTCAAAGAAATACGGACAGATTTTCCATTTTGACTTCTACCGCATCGACGACCTACGCGAGGTTTACGACATGGGCTTCGAGGAATACCTCGAAAGCGGTGCCTACATCTTCATGGAATGGTCCGAAAAAATCGACAACATCCTACCCGACGGTATCACCAAAGTCATTATCACACAAGATGATAAGAAGGTTAGGACGATAGAGGTGATTATCAATTGACAATGGATAATGGACAATTGATAATGGACAATGGACAATTGATAATGGACAATTGACAATTAACAATTGATAGTGAAGGTAAACAGTCATGCTGAATTGGTTTCTGAGCCATGTCGAAGAACAGCATCCGTTACGACAAGCAATTAATAATTGATAATTTATGTTGTGATGTTGTTTCGGATTTACTGCCATAGGCAGTGAGCTAAAGGTTGCGATCCGAAACGGTTGAATATCAGCATTTGTAATGCGCAAAAAAACATTATAATATCGCAAATGAATGCTTGTTAATTTTATAAAAATTATATTCGCAAAATTGTGAATATTCGAAAATAAAATTTTATCTTTGCCGTGCAAAATGATTGTAATTGATGAAAGTCTTATTTGGCAAGGAGTATCTGGGTCAACTATATGAGAAAGGAAGTTGCAGCGACAAGAAGCATCGCTTCCAGCCACAGATTGTAAGAAAATACAAGAAAGTGGTTGACTTGATGATAAGTTCGCCGAATGTGTTATCGTTGACAAGGTACAATTCGTTATGTTACGAAAAGTTGTCGGGCGATAAGTTAGGATTGTCATCAGTTAGGGTAAATGATAAATATAGAATTGAATTTGAAGAACTTTTGCAAGAAGAAGAAACTATAGCGACAATTTGTAACATAACAGAATTGAGTAACCATTATAAATAATAGAAAAATGAAAACATTGGAAGCAAACAAGATGACGCCGTACGAGCCGACACATCCCGGCGAGGTGATAAAGGACGAGATAGAATACAGGGGAATTTCGCAGCGTGCGTTGGCTATGCAGATTGGAGTTTCATATACGCAGCTCAACGAGGTGCTTAACGGCAAGCGCCCGTTGAATACTGAAATGGCATTGCTGATAGGTGCTGCCATTGGTCTGGATGCCGAGCCTTTGCTGTCGATGCAGACCCGTTACGATATGATAACCGTAAAGAACAACAAGTCTTTTATCAGCAGATTGAACTCAATCCGCAATATTGCAGCGATGCTTTAGATGTTGTTTAGATGTTGTTTCGGATTTGCAACCTTGCCCCCCTATTTCGATGCCATATTGTCGAAAATCAAACAATAAAATCATCGCATTGAAATATTTTTTCTAATTTTGGCGATGTAAAATAAATTTGGACACTAACGGCTATAATGGTAGAAACAAACCGCATAGAATTCAAAAGCCAATTGACTGATGACCTTGATATTGAGAAGGAAGTCATTTCTTTTCTTAATTATCGGGAAGGCGGTATCATATATATCGGTATCGAAAAGGACGGTCATCCTATTGGTGTGGATAACATTGACGCTGCCGTTCTGAAGATTAAGGACAGGATTCGTCAGAATGTTATGCCGTCGCCTATGGGGTTGTTCGATGTTCTGGTCGAGAATATTGATGGTGTCGATGTGATTAAAATTTTCTTGGCATCAGGAACGGAAAAGCCATACTACAAAACAAAGTATGGCATGAGTACGCGTGGTTGCTACATTCGCGTGGGAACTGCTGCCGAACCAATGCCGACGGCTATGATTGAAGACCTTTTCTCTCATAGGGTACGCAATTCACTGAGAAATATTCCGTCACCACGGCAAAAACTGACATTCCGCCAGCTTCATATCTATTATGATTCGAAGGGCTTAGTGCTGAACAATGCATTTGAACAGACATTGGACTTTCTTACCGATGATGGTAGATACAATTATGTAGCGTTTCTTTTGGCCGACGAAAACAATGTTTCGATAAAAGTTGCCAAATATTCGGGAACCGAGCGTTTTGATTTGATTTCGAACAACGAATACGGGTATTGCAGTTTGCTCAAGGCTACCGATTTGGTTCTAGATAAACTAAATACTGAAAACTACATATTCACCCGGAAGACCGAAAAATTCAGGGTTGACACACCTATGTGGGACAAGCTGGCTGTTCGTGAGGCCGTGATAAACGCCATTGTACACAACGATTACACTAACGAGGTTGCTCCCAAGTTTGAGATTTTTTCCGATCGGCTTGAGATAACCTCATACGGAACAATTCCTATTGGCTTGACTAAAGATGAATTTTTTAGTGGGGTAAGCATTCCGCGCAACAAGGAACTGATGCGAGTTTTCCGTGATGTTGAAATGGTGGAGGCGTTGGGTTCGGGCATGCCGGTTATACTGCGAAAGTATGGCCGTGAAGCATACGAATTTTCGGAACATTTCATTCATTTGGTAATGCCAGCGAATGAAAATGTCCCTAAAAATGTCCCTAAAAATGTCCCTAAAAATGAGCCTAAAAATGAGCCTAAAAATGATACCAAAAATGATACCAAAAATGATACCAAAAAACGGCGCGAACTCATTGTAAATCTGATAAAAAGGGACAATAACATTTCTATAGCAGAAATTGCAAAAAAAGTAGGAGTTAAACCATTGACCATAAAGCGAGAACTTGCCGAAATGCGGCACATAGTTCAGCACGTTGGGCCAACCCGTGGAGGACATTGGGAATTTTTGTAACAATAAATAATAAACTGAATAATAAGGATAACAAAAAAACAAATGATATAACTTAACTTAAAATATTAACATTCTGAGCTTTACGCTCTTATTCTCGAGGTGATAAAATCTGGTAAATTTTTCAAGTAGCGAGAATAGAATGCGAAAAGTTCACGTCTTTAGGCGTGAGTTGTTTCGTGTTTATTAGCTACGATGGTTTACCAGAGCCTTTCACTTCTAATAAGCAAAAAAACGAAATGGCTTACGCTTTTTTATGAGCACGACAGACGAAATACATATTGGGAAACAGATACGGCAAGTTCTTGAAAAACAAGGACGGACAATAACTTGGTTGGCGAAACAAATCGGATGTTCACGCGAAAATCTGTACAAGGTTTTTCGTCGCAAATGGATTCATACCGATATGCTACAGAAAATCAGCCTGGCACTTGGCTACGATTTCTTCAAGGTGTATACAGAATGGTATGAACGACAAAAAAATCAATGATTCAATTGTATGTAGCGGCGCAATGCATTGCGCCGCTACATATTTATCCATTATACATTGTTAATTATCCATTGTTAATTCGATTTGTTAACCAAATTTCCAATCTATTGTACAAAAAATCAACAAAAATAGGTACAACTAGCACCAAATAAACCGCCAACATTAAGGATGGCTTTTTGTTAATTTGTAGTTGTAAAAAACAATTTAATATTAACTAATGTAATTGTCATGAAAAAGTTTTTAGTAATCTTGGCAGTGGTTGCAACTGCAGCAGTATTGTTCTCATCGTGTGGTAAGGGGTGCAAATGCACATACAAGGAAGATGGAAAGAAAATTTATGTCCGTGAATCGGATTATCGCTATTTTGATAAGCTTGATTACAAGGACGAGTGCGTTGGAAATTCTGACCATGGAACTACATGGGATGGTGTTTCTTGGGAATTAGACTGCAAGTAATCTTTTAATGTAAATAAGGCAATAGGCTGCAATGCGGTCTATTGCCTTATTGTGTGATATTGAAATTTAAAGACAAACGGCAAAATATAAGAATATGAAAATTAAAGTGCTATTAAGAATTGTAATTGTAACTGCATTGGGAATTTGTGCATTGTGCGGATGCAATAGGCGCGAAACATACATTGTATTTTTTGATGCTAATGGTGGAACAGGAACAATGCGTTCGCAAGTGTTTGAGGAAAGAGAAGCGCAAGCACTTAGGCAAAACACATTTACCCGCGACGGATACTCGTTCTCTGGATGGAACACCTCCCAAAGCGGTAGCGGAACGGCATATAGCAACGGACAGACAATTACTGTTAGTTCTGATATGACATTGTATGCACAATGGTCAAATGGTTCTTCTCAAGGGGGTAACGGTTTGGGAAGTGGCAGTGGTAGCGGAACAGGAGACGACCCTGGAAGTGGTAGTGGAACACAAGGTGGTGGCAATGGCACTCATAATGGACATGATTACGTTGACCTCGGTTTGCGAAGCGGAACCTTATGGGCAACGTGTAATGTTGGTGCTAATACCCCTGAAGGCAGTGGCGATTTGTTTGCTTGGGCTGAGACTTCACCCAAAGAATCTTACACACAATCAAATTATAAATATTATTGTGATGATGGCACAGATAGAGGCTACACAAAATATGTTCGCAGGTATCAAGATGGTTATCCAAATTTCTTTTCAGATGGGTTACGTATTCTTGAAGCTTGCGATGATGCCGCTACGTTCAATTGGGGAAGCGGATGGCAAACTCCATCCCCATCTCAAGTCGAAGAACTTTTTTATGATTGTCAATATGTTGAAACTGCGCAAAACGGTGTTCGAGGGAAACTGTTCAGAGGACCTAACGGAAACACTATTTTTATTCCTTCTATAATTGAATATGATAATAATAGTTACCGCTATTGGACTAATTCATTATGTACTAATTCTGATCCTACTTTTCTACAAGTCTATGGTCAACATGCTGTGGTTTTTGTAAACGAATTAAGACATAGATATTTATGTGCATTTGTCCGTCCTGTTCGCGGTTCTGCAACACTAACACCGACAGCCCCATCTGTAATTACAAATTCGGCAACAAATATAACCACTTATAGCGCTACTCTTAATGGAAATATTACATCAGCTGGTGGAGCAAACGTAACAGAAAAGGGGTTTGTATATGGGACAAATCCAAATAATCTTTCAGGACGAACTCAGAGTGGGGGCGCTTCTTCCATTTATAACGAAACAATTACAGGATTATCTCAGGGCACTATCTATTATTATAAAGCATATGCTACAAATAGTGCAGGAACTACCTATGGCGACATTCTGACATTCACTACTAATGGTATATTGAACGAGCATATTTGGGTTGACCTTGGCTTGCCTTCTGGCACCAAGTGGGCAACCTGCAATGTAGGCGCAACCACCCCTGAAGGTTACGGCAACTACTACGCGTGGGGTGAAACAACTACAAAAGAAAACTATCGTTGGAGTACATATCGCTGGTGCACTGGTAGTGGAAATACCTTCTTTACCAAGTATTGCAACAATGCAGAATACGGCAACAACGGCTTTACTGACGCGCTTACAACCTTGGAAACCTCCGACGACGCTGCCACAGCCAACTGGGGTTCGGGCTGGAGAATGCCGACTGAAACAGAAATGAGAGAACTTAAAGATAATTGCATTGTAACTTGGACAACACAGAACGGCAAATGGGGACGCTTGTTTACCGGATCTAACGGCAATTACATATTCCTGCCCGCTGCTGGCTACCGCTACGATAGCAGTCTCTACAGGAACGGTTTAGACGGCAGTTACTGGTCGAGTTCGCTCTGCACGGACTGCCTCCCGAGATACGCGTGGTATCTCTCCTTCGATTCGGGCAATTACGGCATGAGTAACCTAGATGGGGACCGCTGCCGTGGACGATCTGTGCGTCCTGTATGTCAATAAACATAACTTTATAAAATAATAGAAGAACTATAAAATGAGTAATAATACAAACAATGCTAGCAACAGTATGAACACGAGCGATGATAATATTAATATGGATATGTTTTGTGATAAATTCTTGGATATTGAAATTGACGATGTAAGTGATAACGATAATTTTTTTGTTGCCACAAAAAATATTGCCAACCCATGCATAAATAGGCAAATGGGAATAAAAGAATTTTTATTGCCAGAATCTTTCTGCCACGCATCATTCATGCTAATGAAAGAAATAGAAAAGCATAATAACGACAACTTGTGCCTTGACGGTTACATATATCCTGCATTGTATTGCTTCCGCCAGTATCTTGAATTGACAATGAAAGAATCAATAAGACGATACAAAATAAACTATTGCAATGCAAAACCAAAAGAGGTGCAATTCAAGTCAATACATAACCTTGTGGAATTATTCAAAGAACTAAAAGAATGTAAAGATATAATAAGAGATTTCCCCTCGGCAACAATAAATAATGTTTCTAGAATTATTGAAGAAATCCAGGGCTTTGAGAAACAGGTAGATTTTAGGTATCCATTTGATTATATGAAAAATGGGAAAATGCCAGATCCTTCAGATAGAGTCGTGTATAATAACCTATCTCAATTATACGATATGGATAACATGAAGGTTATGATGCAAAAACTATATAAGTTCTTTGATGGCATTTCAAATTTAGCATATATCGAACCGCAATATGATTAAATCGACTTTTTCGGTCGTTGGTTGTGTCGGATTTGTTCTTCCAAACGATAGTAGTCGGAATCGCATAAAAACATCGCGATTCCGACTATTATCGTTTTAAAATACGCTTTACTTTATAAAAAACTATAATACAATAATTATAAATGACTTACAAATTAATTTATTCCAATTTATCTGGTCATAACACATTCATAGTAGTCGGAATCGTGAAAAAATATTGAGATTCCGACTATCATCGTTTGTGAGTTCGGAAATATTTTAATACCTTTGTCCCGTAAAAAATAAATGTCGTAGCTATGCTGATAGGGAGAAAAAAGGAGCAAAAGGAATTTATGCGTCTTTACAATTCCGACGAGTCGGAAATGGTTGTCGTTTATGGCAGAAGACGCGTTGGGAAAACATATCTTGTAAACCAAGTATTTGCAGAAACTGGATTCACGTTCAAGGTTACTGGGCTTTACAGGAGCAAGCTTCCAAGACAGCTGGAGAATTTCACTCTCGCGCTTAAGGAATATTTTGCCGATGAACAGATACCACAGCCCAAAAGCTGGATGGAAGCCTTTGAAAAACTGAAAGAACACCTATTGAAAAGTAAGCCTGGGAAAAAAGTCCTTTTCTTTGATGAACTTCCGTGGATGGACACAAAAGGAAGCAAATTCCTAGAAGCATTCGAATGGTTCTGGAACAGCTGGGGCTGTGCTCGCGAAGACCTTCTGCTAATCGTGTGCGGCAGCGCAACAAACTGGATTATAAACAAACTGTTCAAGCACAAGGGCGGACTATACAACCGCGCAGGGTCAAAAATGTTCATCCGCCAGTTTACGCTGTCGGAAACCGAACAATATCTCAAAACAAAGGGAATCGAGTACGAGCGCTACGACATTGCCCAGATATATATGATGATGGGCGGAATTCCATATTACCTGAAGCAACTCGAACCTGGCAGAACATTGGCTGACAACATCGACAATTGCTTTTTCCGTACAAACGGCAAACTTTGGGATGAATTCGACAACCTATACGAAACACTTTTTGCCGAATCGGAAATATATGTGCGCATTGTGGAGGCATTGGCAGGCAAGACGATTGGACTTACCCGCGAAGAAATAATCTCAATCACAAAGCTTCCCGACAACGGGATGACATCAAAGGCACTGAAAGACCTTGTAAAATGCGGTTTCGTGAGGGCGTACCAGTACTACGGACACAAGACAAAAAGCCAGACTTTCCAACTAGCCGACTTTTATACAATGTTCTATTTCAAGTTCGTAAGGGACAATTATGGGCAGGACGAGCATTTCTGGACACACCTGCTCGACAACCCGAAGAAGAATGCGTGGCTGGGTTATAGTTTCGAGCAACTGATAAAGGATCATATTGAACAGGTGAAAAATGCACTAGGCATAGGTTCGGTACTTACCACGCAGTCGTGCTGGTTTGCCGACAAACGCGACTTGGCAGACGAAGACATTGATGGTGCGCAAATAGACTTGCTCATCGACCGCAGGGACAAGGCAATTAATATTTGCGAGGCAAAATTCTACAGCAGCGAATTTGTTATCGACAAGGAATATTCGCACAAGTTGCGCAACAAGATTGCCGCATTCAAATCGGTTGTAAAAACTCGCAAGGCCTTGGTTCCAACATTCATAACGACATTCGGCGTAAAACGCAACGCATATAGTGGCAATGTTCAGCAGGAAGTAGTGCTCGACGATTTGTTCGCCTAAACGATGATAGTCGGAATCGCGAAAAAAAAGTGCGATTCCGACTATGATGATTTAATGGCATGCTATTTTCACCTATGTTTTGGAACAAAATTCACCAAATTTCACCTATGCTTTGAAACAATTTCAATCAAATTTTACCTATGTTTTGAAACAAAATTTGTTAAAATTTACCTATGTTTTGAAACAAATTATTATCATTATCAAGTGATTAGTGCTTGATATACAAGTACTTACACAAACAGAGAAATATATCAAGAAAATGAGGGCAAAAAATGAAGAAAATATGCCCGCTTTCTGATGCGGAAAACACAAATGTTCAGCTTGTGTTGTGGCGGATTTGCAACCTTTAGCTCGCCCTATGGGCAACCTTTAGCTCGCTGCCAGAGGCAGCAATCCGAAACGCCCGAATATCAGCATTTGCAATGCGGATTAAAAATCCTTATATTCATATAGTCTGGATTACAAATCCAGACAACATTGCATTGTCCCAAAACTCAACTCACATTAAATCGTCATAGCATAGCGTAATTGTTTGTAAATGAACAATAAATAGGTACCATTACTATCATCTATATTCCCCACATAAAAAAAACACCAAGATTGAATTTCCTATCGAAAAAAGTTGTATCTTTGCACCGCAATTCGCGGATGTGGCGTAATTGGTAGCCGCGCTAGACTTAGGATCTAGTGCCGAAAGGCGTGGGGGTTCGAGTCCCTTCATCCGTACAACCGACCGCATGACATTTTAGTGCGGTTTTTTAGATTATATGATTTTGTAATTTAGTAATTTTTCAAAAAAACGACCTAATGGAAGTTGTAAAAAACCAAATTGACGATTTAAATCTTACGCTGAATATCACCGTAAGCAAGGAAGACATTGAAGAAAGCGTAGAAAAGACCTTGAAAGCTTATCGCCAGAAAGCAGAAATCAAAGGTTTCAGAAAAGGTAACGCCCCGATGGGACTGATTAGAAAAATGTACGCTCAGGCAGTATTGGCTGACGAACTCAACAAGTTCGTAGGAAAGACCCTCAGCGAATACATCGAAAACGAAAAGCTTAACATCCTCGGCGAACCATTGCCAAACGAAGGTACAAAGACCATCGACCTCGCAAAGGACGAAAAGTTCGAGTTTGCATTCGACCTCGGTATTGCTCCCGAATTCGAAATCAAGCTTTCGAAGAGAGACAAACTCAACAAGTACATCGTAAAGGCTGAAGACAAGGACGTTGAAAAGTACATCGAAAACTACAGAAACCAGTACGGAAAGTACGAGGACGTTAAGAAGGCTACTGCAAAGTCGCTTCTTACTGGTAGCTTGACCCAGATTGCTGAAGACGGTTCCGAAATCGAAAACGGCATCAAGAACGAAGAGGCTAACCTCGCTATCGAATTCATAAAGGACGCTAAGATTAAGAAGCAGTTCACTGGCGCTACCGTTGATACTATCATCGACTTCGACATCAAGAAGGCATTCGAGGAAGAAGGCAAGATTGCCGTTATGCTCAAGGCTAAGAAGGAAGAAGTTGCCAATATGACTCCTAACTTCCGTCTCGTAGTCAAGACCGTAAAGGAATACAAGCAGGCTGCAGTTAACCAGGAATTGTTCGACAAGTGCTTCGGCAAGGACGTTGTAAAGACCGAAGAGGAATTCCGTACCCGCATCGCCGAAGACATCACCGCTTCATTCAAGCGCGAAAGCAAGTACAAGATGATGCTCGACATCAAGGAAAAGCTCCTCAAGAAACTTGACCTCAAGCTTCCGGAAGAATTCTTGAAACGTTGGGTTAAGGTTACAAACGAAAAGCTCACTCAGGAAGAAATCGACAACGAATTCCCGAAGTTCCTCGACGATCTCCGCTGGACTCTCATCAAGACCAAGACCGCTAAGGACAACGACATAAAGGTTGAGAAGGAAGAACTCGAAAAGGCTGCACAGGAAATGGTTGCCGCTCAGTTCGCACAGTACGGAATGGCTTATATTCCTAACGAATACGTAGAAAAGTATGCTAAGGAACTCCTCCAGAAGGAAGACGAAGTTCGCCGCATCTACGAACACGAACTCGAAGACAAGGTTGTTGACTTCCTCGCAGAACAGGTTAAGCTCGAAGACAACGAAATCACTATCGACGAATTCATGAAGTTGTTCAAGTAAACTTCATAAAACCATACAAAAAAAGGTCTCCAAAAGAGGCCTTTTTTATTTATATAATTGATCCTTACATTTTTACAAACTTCGACTGCGAAATTTCCTCGCCGGAATATACCTTTATTATATATTGTCCAGCCTTCAGTGCCGATACGTCAACCAAACCGACGATGTTCTTTTTCGTCAATACCAATTTGCCCGAAACATCATAAACCTCAACAATTGATAAATTCCTATCACTGCCGATAAACAATTTGTCGGCAACAGGATTCGGGTACAAGGAGAATGAATTATTGTCACTTTCTATAATCGTCTCTGGGTCATAACCTTGTACCAACTGCACATCTAGAGGGAATGCTGCACCATCGGTAATATCAACAGCAATAGTCTTATGTATGTATCCATTGGCATAGAACGAAACATTGTAGTGTCCAGCCTTCAAATACCTGTAATACTCGCCAGTCGGCTGATACGAATACACGTAGGATTTAAAATAGTCGTGACCGCTGATGAAAACCTTGGCTTCCAATGGCTCGCCTGTAACAGAGTCGGTGACAAAACCTCTAAGTCCTTTTGTCGCACGATTCATATATGCCAGCATAGGCGGAATGTTGCACGAAGTGTAGCTATTCAACAAGTCATTGGACAGTTTCTTGTCGATGCTAAGTTCCAAAGTTACCTCACGGCAATGCTTGAAATAATTCATATAGTCTTGACGGCTACCCGTAATCGTGTACCATGCATAACCGTTGATGTAACCGCTCGGAAAATCGGAAGTCATATACGATTCACCGCCATACTGGCGGGCTAATGTCACATATTCGGCAGAAACCATTTCCCACCAGGCATTGTCGGCTGGAAGTGAAGGGTCGGTGTCGAAAGGGTAGTTTACAAGTTCGGAACCGCTGTGCAGGTTTGCCGACATCACAAAGTGATGAGCATCGGCATATTGCATAAATGCTTCGGTTTCAATAGAATATTCCTTCTCGTCAGGATGATCGCCGGCAATGGCATCAGGGAAGTTGCGATTCATATCGATGAAATTATCCCAACCGTAACCATTGCGCGTATATCTGATAGAATAATTAACAGAATCGGGACCAGCAATATAGGTTCCTTCGGGATTGGAAAGTGGATTAATGAAGATTTCTATATTATCGACAAGATTGGTAACTTCCTGATTTGTTCCATAATCACGCAACAACTTGTCAATAAGCCTCAGGCAAACCATCCCGCCAATCAACTCGTCACCGTGCATTTGTCCACCAAGGAAAAATTCAGGTTCCGATTCATTGTCATTTACATTGTCGGAAATCTTTACAGCCAGCAATTTATAACCCGAGAAAGTCGTCCCGATAGTGTCTAGTTTGCATATTTCGGGGTAGGTATCGGCAAAATACTGCATCATTTCGCAGTAAATGTCGTAGGTAGGGTAGCGGTTCCAGGCAAACATATCGTTAAGCGATTCAGCCATAAGCAAATCATCTTTTGTTTCGTAGTACTCGCGTACAGGCTCGCAAGGAATTCCAAACTTGCGAAACTCGGCGAACTCTTGCTTGTTAGCATACGCATAGCAGTAACCGTTGCGGTAACTATCTATGGAAATCACATGAGAAAATTCATTCAGTCGCTGCTGTTCAATGGGAAACCTGAAATATAATTCGCCTCTGCTGTCAAGGATTTCCTTGGACGACAATTGAGCCGCTGCCGTAATAGACAAGACGACAAACGCAAGAATATAACAAAAACGCTTCATTTGCATAAATTTCAAATATGCGCAAATTTACAATAAATTGTTGGAATTTTAAATCGTCTTTCTAAACGTTAGTTCTGTTTGTCGATTTTTCTATTTACAATCTATGCGACCTCTCCGAGGTCGTGGGGTGTTATTAGAACCTTTTCTATATATATTTGACCTCTCCGAGGTCATAAAAGGTTCCGACATATTTCTTCATAATCAGATCATTATTTTCCGCAAAATCATGCGTTGTCACAATTTTTGTTTTGCTTGCTTCGACTTAGCTCAGCACGAGCCGCGACAAAAATATGCGCCAACGCTACTAAACTCACGTTATTCTGCTATATATATTTGACCTCTCCGAGGTCATAAAAGGTTCCGACATATTTCTTCATAATCATATTAAGACCTCGGAGAGGTCTAACATTTATAGATGAAACAAATACGACATGAATCGACCTCAACGAGGTCGCACAACTAGGGCATTTTTTCAAAAGCACCCAAAATTCTGGGGAATAATTTTCATCCTATAGTCAAAAAAACATCGACATTTTCAAGACCTCGGAGAGGTCTAACATTTATAGCATAAACAATATGACAAAAATCAACCTCAGCGAGGTTGCATATATAATCACATTAAAATCAATCGATTAAAACGCAAAAAAGGAGACTCTTTGTGAGCCTCCCATCTTCTCATTATTCTATAGTTGCAAATCAATCCCTTTTCTTATACCAGTCTATCTTGCGTGAGCCAAACATTGCAGCGCCTATTATTACGAACACACCGATGCTACCGACGAGGAGCGCATAGCTTTCGAGCTGAAGCAGTACATAGATGAAAGCATACAGCAACACCAGCAATGCACCAAGACCCAAAGTGGTTTTGAAATCCTTCATTATTGTTGCGACGAAAGCAACTATCAAACCTACTGTCATTACTGACGAAATAAGGTATGAAAGACAGAACGAAATATGTTCGGAGAACGACAACAGCAATGTGTAGAAGACAATAAGAGCAGCTCCTATAAGCAGATACTGCACAGGGTGTATCGGCTTTGCCTTGCGAGTTTCGAAAAAGAACACCGTTGCGAAGGTTAGCAGGATTATAAGCATCGAATATTTTATTGCACGCGTCGTCTGCTGGTATTGCTCGACAGGAACTATCAGTTCGACACCAAACGAAGAATTGTAGATTTCAAGGGCCTTACGCACCTCTTCAACGTCTATGTGGTTGGTAGATTTACTGGAAGTCGATTTCGTATATACCTGAGGATAATCGCGATTTATGGACAATACTTTCCACGAAGCCGAAAAGCCATTCTTTGTAACTTCCCTTTCATCAGGCAGGTAATTCCCATTGAAACTTGGCGTAGCATAATTAGAAGTCAGATTAACCGTAGTGGTTCGTCCCAATGGCGTAAACATCAGGCTCTCTGTACCTTTCAATGGCAACTCTATGCTGAACTTTACAGTATCGCCATCAAGAAGGCGCAGTAGGTCCACTTCGCATCCCAGAACTCCGGAGTTATTAGGCTGCATAGAGACTTTCTGCCCGTCAAGACTAACAACAACATTGTCACGCACATTTCGCAACGTTGATACTTCAAGTTGGACATACGCCTTCTCAAAATTCCAATGCTTGTCCTTTTTCGATTCAAACTCCTTTGGCAGCACAAACTCGCCACTTATCACTAACGGCACTTCATAAACTGGATACTCAAATATGCCCCTATGCAGGAAAGATGCATCAAGATTACCTGTAATCTCCAAAGACTCTGGCAGAATGTAGCAATATTCGCTTGTTTCGTCTTCGTTAGGAGTTTCATTTTCCGAGGAGTCAATCTCAGTCAACTTGATGCAAGGTCCATTGACTTCATTGGGGCCACCACTTTTCTCCTTGATGTCACTGCTTGCCTCTTCCATAGTTAGATTTCTCTCATCTATGAGATTCTGGATAATGATTTGAGGGATAAGGAAGACAAGACTTATCAGAATGATAACCACTAACTTTACACTCGTATGATGCCTCTTAAAGAATCCCGGCTTACGAGAATTCGCAGTCGATATTACCTGTTTGTTAACAACTTGAGAATTTTTCATCTCCTTTTCTTGACTTGTCTGCTGGTTCATTGCAGAACCTGTGTTCATTTCGTTTTCCATGATACTAATTTTTAATTGTTACTTATTCTTGTTTCTAAAAAGTACTTTGTATTTCAAAGTATATAATCAAAAAAAATTTTGTTTCTATGCGTTCAACAAATCCGATAGGGCCTGAACGTGCTGCTTAAAGGCCTTTCTGCCTTCTTCGGTAACCGAATAGCGCGTATTAGGCTTGCGTCCAATGAATTGCTTTTCGCAACGGATATAACCTTGTTCCTCGAGGCTTCGGGTATGGCTGGCCAAGTTGCCATCGGTCACTTCGAGCAACGACTTCAGTGTCGAGAAGTCAACATCATCGTTGACCATCAGCACAGACATGATGCCCAAGCGTATGCGGCTTTCAAAAGCCTTGTTCAACCCTTCAAGTTTGGAAATCATAGTTACTTCTCCTCCTTGTGCCTTATGATAAAAACGATTCCGTAAACAATATGAAGTATTCCGAAGCCGACAAACCAGATAAGCAGTGCATAATCCACCACAAAGCAGTCAATCAGTCCCAGAAGCAGTTCCGCATAAGCCAAGAAACGCAACGACGAATATGTATATTTCTGCGAGCACAACAGTGCCATACCATAAAATATAAGCATTACCGATGATGTTAGCCCATAATAACCATGCATAAGCAAGGCTATGCAGAAGATGCCGCCAGCGAGCAAGGGGAGTGTAAAATTCAGTACCAATCTCTTTACTGTAGCATCCCACTTGAAGTTCATACCATTTTTCAGCGCCTTCCGTCGTGACATTAGCAGCACCGTAAGGAAAGAGACAACGAAAAGACAAACTGCCACAACCAAAGCAATCCGTAACTTGAGTGGTGTGTTCAGTATCATCTCGTTGAAAAAGTAATATATAACAGCCGATGCAAGCGATGCCAAAATGCCAATTATCACAATCGACCAGCCGCTTACAGCTTTGAACCTTGACGAACGTTCCATCAAATCCTTGATTTCGTTCAGCGTATTTAATGCTTCTTTATTCTCCATGACTTTAAAAGTACTTTGTAATGCAAAGTTAAATCTTTTTTATTATTCGGCAAGCATTTTTTTGAAAAAAAATTACTATACCATAAATTTGTTTGTAATACGCTGGTATTCAGTGTTTTTATTTTGGGATTAAACACAAAAGCATTAGCTTTTTGTTCACAAAAACAATTCAATCAAGTGATAAAATCACAAAAAAAAGGGGAAAGTTTTGCTTTCCCCTTTCGATTTGTATGAAAAATAATCTTTTAGTCTTCTTCCTGCTTGTTTGCTTCGTATTCCTTGAGCAAAGCGTCCTGTACATCAGGTGGAACCTGCTGGTACTCAGCAAAACTCATGCTGTACATTGCACGTCCGCCAGTGTTTGCACGGAGAGAAGTCGAGAATGTTGCCATTTCTGCCAGAGGAACGCGAGCGATAATCTTCTGGAATCCCTTTTCGCTCGACATACCCTGAACGATAGCACGACGACCGTTCAAGTCGCTGATAACATCACCCATTCTGTCGCCCGGAACGAGAACTTCGAGGTCGTAAACAGGTTCCATAATCTTTGGACCAGCGAGTTTGAATGCCTGGCTGAATGCGTTACGAGCAGCGATGATGAATGCGATTTCCTTTGAATCAACCGGGTGCATCTTACCGTCGTAAACGAATACTCTGATGTCGCGAGCGTAAGAACCAGTCAAAGGACCTTCTTCCATCTTCTGCATCAAACCCTTCTTGATTGCGGGCATGAAGCTAGCATCGATAGCACCACCGACAACGCAGTTGTAGAATTCGAGACGACCGCCCCACTTCAGAGGAATTTCTTCCTTAGCCTTGATGGTCATAACCTGTTCCTTGCCGTCGATCTTGAACTTACCAGTTGTGTCAACACCTTCTACGATAGGTTCAATGAGAAGTGCTACTTCACCGAACTGACCTGCTCCACCCGACTGCTTCTTGTGACGGTAGGTTGCGCTAGCCACCTTAGTGATAGTTTCGCGGTATTCGATTCTTGGCTTGTCGAACTGAGCAGCAATCTTGTAAACATTGTCGAGGTGCCACTTCATGATGTTGATGTGGTATTCGCCCTGACCCATAACGATGAGCTGACGCAATTCGATATTGTTTTCAGAAAGCAAGGTCGGGTCTTCGTCCTTCATGCTGTTGATAGCAGCGATGAGCTTTTCAGATTCACTTTCGTTTACAGCCTTAACAGCAACTCTGTACTTGTAAGCAGGGTACTGGATAGCTGGGATTTCGTTGTCTTCGCCTATTGCAACAAGAGTCTGTCCGTACTTTGTGCCTTTCAACTTAACGGTAGCACCTATATCACCTGCTACGAGCTGGTCAACCTTGTTCTTTGTCTTACCTGCGCAAGCATAGATAGCCGAAAGTCTTTCCTTGGTGTTGGTCTTCGGGTTGTAGAGGTCGATACCTTCGGTGATTGTACCGCTGAGAACCTTGAAGTAGCAAATTTCACCGATATGTTCTTCTGTCGATGTCTTGAAGATGTAAAGAACTGGCTTTGCGCTAGCATCGCACTTGATTTCGCGGCCTTCGGTATCCTTTACAGGAGCCATCTTGTCTGGTGATGGAGCAACGTCGGCGATGAATTCCATAAGTCTCTTAACGCCGAGGTCGGTGCGTGCGTTAACGCAGAAAATCGGGAAAATGCCTCTTGCCGGGAGACCCTTTACGATACCCTTCATCATTTCTTCTTCAGTAAGAGTGTCGTTCGAGAAGAAGATATCCATAAGTTCTTCATCAGCCTCAGCAGCAATTTCGATAATCTGGCTCTTGTATTCCTGAGCCTTTTCTTCGTATTCTGCAGGGATGTCCTTAATCTCAACGTTGTTGCCGTTCATTGTGTACATCTTGTGAGTGATGACATCGATGAAAGAAGTGCAGCCAACGCCAGGGTTAACTGGGAACTGAGCCACAACAGCATTCTGACCGAAAGCCTCGCGGATAGTTTCGATAGTATGGTCGAAGTTTGTCTTTTCGTGGTCGAGCTGGTTGAGAGCGATAATCATAGGCTTACCTGCCTGTTCGAGGTAACGACCGTGGATTTCGGTACCAACTTCAACGCCGTTCTGAGCGTTAACAACCATTACTGCTATATCTGTAGCGAACAAAGAAGAAACTACGCCACCGATAAAATCGTCCATACCTGGGCAATCGAGAATGTTGAACTTAGTGTTTCCGAGTTCAGCATACATTACGGTTGAATAAAGCGAGTTGCCGTTTTCCTGCTCGATGAGCCTGTAGTCGGAAACGGTGTTCTTGCTGGCGATGTCGCCCTTGCGGGTGATGACGCCGCCAATCTCTAGCATACTTTCTGCCAAAGTCGTCTTTCCTGCACCAGAATTACCGACCAGCGAAATGTTTCTAATTTGTTGGGTTTGATAATTTTTCATACAATTTCTTTACTTTTTATTAATGAATCTATTTTCTAAAATTTTGGTGCGCAAAGTTAAGCATAATTAATTGATAATACAAGGGAATAATTTAAAAAATCAAAGGTTAAAAGGCTTGTAGGCTAAAAGGCACACATTCTTCTTGTTCCACAGATATATACCCAATCACCGCAGGATGCCATACAAACGCAAAAAAGGCTGAGATTCTCAGCCTTTTTTGTATGATTTTTTGTTTTTCTGACTTAGAACTTATAGGTAAATCCGACGCCAAGTAATTCCTTGAACTGCAATCTCTTACCCATTCCATCCAAAGTTCCGTCTCCATTGGTATCAACAGGAACATCAACATCATCATCGTATGCAAGCGTTATGTTCAAGTTAGCCGAGAACCATTTGCTTAACTTTATTGTAAGCAAGTTATCCCAGTTCATATCGACATTCTGCGGTTTTACAATGTAGTTGGAGAATAAGTCGAGCTTGGTCGTGTAGGTGAACACTTTTAAGAAATCAATCTTAAATTCTGCCTTTACATATCCACCGAATTCAGGACGAAACTTCTTGCCTGGGTCAACACCATAAGCACCTTCTGCCGACAAAGCCGAGTCTAATACGAATGTCATCCTGCCTGACAACGGAGCGATAAGCAATGAGAAGGTCATATTCGGATGATTCTCAAAGGTCGGCTTAAAGTCCATACCGAGAGCTATGTTCAGGTAGCCAGGAGCCATCCACGAAGATACTCTTGTTGAATCTGTTATCGACTTGTAGCCATCGGCAAACTGGGTCTTGAATCCGACTAATGCCGAATAGTACCAGTACTTGAATGCGTAACGTCCGTACTTAGATGCGAAGTCAATCTTATCATCGGTCTTGTAGAACAAAATCTGTGTTTTCTTCGTTCCCTGACGCATCATGCCGTAACCTAAATCCAAAGTGTTGTCCCATGTGGTCTTGTCCTTTGCATAGTTGGCGAATGCATTGAAGAACATATTTCCAGAAATCGACGGTTCGCCACCACCGGCCCAGTTTCTGAAAGAAACTTGCGAGAAGTTGAGCGATGCTGCACCACCGAACTTCCAGTTTTCATTTTTTTTCTTTGCAGGTGCTTCTGACGACGAATCTGCAGCTTCTTGAGCAAAAGCAAAACTTGCACTTAACAATACTGATACAAATACAATTAAAAACTTTTTCATAATTATTTATTTATTCGTTATTATTCTTTAAATGAACATCCATTTGCGGGAACGGGAATTCTATGCCTTCTTCGTTGAATGTTGCATATACCTTATTATTGAAATCGAAGAATACATCCCAGTAGTCGGGAGTGTTGACCCACGCCCTTACCACTATGTTTACCGACGAATCGGCCAATTCGATAATAGAAATGAAAGGTGCCGGATCTTTTAATATGCGGCTGTCGGCTTCGAGTATGCGCATGATTGAATTGCGAGCTACCTTGAAATCGGTTCCGTATGTAACACCAACCTTCCAATCGACGCGTCGCTTGTCCTGTTTCGAGTAATTTGTAAGCAGATTTGTTGCCAGCGCGCTATTTGGGACGATTATCGTCTTGTTGTCAACAGTAGTTATTATGGTATTGAAAATCTGGATTTCCTTGACAACGCCGGCAACACCCTGTGCCTCAATGTAGTCGTCGACCTTGTATGGCTTGAATATCAATATCATGACACCGCTGGCAAAATTCGAGAGCGTTCCCTGCAATGCCATACCGATGGCAATACCTGCAGCACCCAAAACTGCAATGAACGAGGTCATCTGAATGCCCACCATACCCATCACGCTGATGATAATCATTATCTTTAGCGCAATATTGGCAAGGCTGCAAACAAAGGATATAAGTCCAGGGTCGGAGTTCTTGCGAACCATCATCTTGCGCAATGCCTTAACAATCAGCTTCGATACCCAGAATCCTATGAAGAGGAATGCCAAGGCTCCTAATAGCGATACGCAGAACGACAAACCGCTGGTTGCCAGCCAGTCTTTTGCGGATTCGAACCACGAAATGCTTTGACTTACAATCTCTTGTGGACTTTTGGGGTCAATCGAAACCAATTTTTCTCCCACTTCCTTTATAGTATCGGAAATTGTGGTGTCGGCCTGTGTCAGAAATATGTCAGTTTGTATCATTAATAAACAATAGAAAAAAGCGGCGCAAAGGTAAAACTTATTTGCGATTTTGGATTTACGATTTACGATTTATTTTAGATTTTTTCTTTCACCTCATTTTTTTTTCTGCCACGGCTCTTTCATTTAAAAACTAAATACCGCCCCCTGAGCTTGTCGAAGGGTAAGGTTAACGTTATCTTGACTTCGACAAGCTCAGCCTGCGATTTGTTTTATATTAACAGACTGTATCTTAAGCAATAACATATCCAAATGAAAGAGCCGTATTTTTCTGCTAACTAACATTTTTATTTAGGATTATTGTATTGCAAATATTCTTATCTTTGTGGAAAATTTAAATGCAAAATATAAACGGTAAAAAAAACAATAAAATTAAAATTATGGTAAGTTACAAAGAATTAGGTCTTGTCAACACCGTTGAGATGTTCAAGAAAGCAGTGGCTGGCGGATACGCAATACCAGCATTCAACTTCAACAACATGGAACAGATGCAGGCTATCATCCAGGCTTGTGCAGAAACAAAGTCTCCTGTTATCCTTCAGGTTTCGAGCGGAGCACGCAAGTATGCCAACCAGACAATTTTGAGATACATGGCAGAAGGCGCTGTACAATACGCAAAGGAACTTGGCTGGGAACACCCGCAGATTTGCCTCCACCTCGACCACGGTGATACTTTTGAATTGTGCAAGAGCTGTGTTGATATGGGATTCTCGTCAGTTATGATTGATGCTTCGTCGCTACCTTTCGAGGAGAACATTAAGCTCACAAAGCAGGTCGTTGAATATGCTCACAAGTACGATGTTACTGTAGAAGCAGAACTTGGCGTTTTGGCAGGTGTTGAAGACGATGTTTCAGCAGAAGAATCGCACTACACAAAGCCTGAAGAAGTTATCGAATTTGCAACTCGTAGCGGATGCGACTCGTTGGCAATCTCAATAGGTACTTCGCACGGCGCATACAAGTTCAAACCGGAACAGTGCAAGGTTGACCCTGCAACAGGACGTCTCGTTCCTCCGCCACTGGCATTCGACGTTCTCCACGAAATAGAAAAGAAACTCCCGGGATTCCCGATTGTTCTCCATGGTTCATCGTCGGTTCCTCAGGAGGAAGTCGATACCATTAATAAATATGGTGGCGCATTGAAGGCTGCAGTAGGTATTCCTGAAGAACAGCTCCGCGAAGCAGCAAAGTCGGCAGTTTGCAAGATCAACATCGACTCCGATAGCCGTCTGGCAATGACCGCTGCTATCCGCAAGGTATTTGCTGAAAAACCAGCTGAATTCGACCCGAGAAAGTACTTAGGTCCAGCTCGCGACAGCATGAAGAAACTTTATATGCACAAGATTATCAACGTGCTTGGTAGCGCTGGCAAGGCTGAATAAACAAGATTTATTACACGCAAATTAAGGCTGTCATTCTGGACAGCCTTTTTTGTTATCTATTTGCCATACCTATATACAATACAATAAAGGCGGACAATTGCCCGCCTTTATTATATAGCAAATAGAAATCCTATTACTTTGCAACTCTTTCGAGCCACTTAACCATACCGAACATAACTGCCATCGATATTACGCAAACTATTGCAAATACCAACCAGCAGTACTGGATAGGCCATGCGTTGTACATGAGAGGACCAATCCAGAGGAAGATGTTTCCTACTGCGGTAGCACCAAGCCACAATCCCTGGCAGAGACCTACCATGTGACGCGGAGCAACCTTCGATACGAATGAAAGTCCCAATGGCGAAATGAAAAGTTCGGCAACAGTAAGGAAGAAATAAGTAACAATGAGTACCCAAGGACCTAACTTAACCGGGTCTAACAATGCTCTGAAATCTTCTGCTGATGGATAATTGTTTATAAACGAAAGAACCATCAAGAACAAGTATGCACAAGCGGCGATACCCATACCTATACCAATTTTCTTCGGAGTTGATATTGCTTTGCCCTTGCGTGTCAATGCTGCAAAAGCAATCATTATAATAGGTGTAAGTACAATTACGAAGAATGGGTTAAGTGCCTGCCAGATTTCGGGAGCAACAGCCTCAGAGCTTACGAAGTCGCGAGCGAAGAACGACAGCGACTGTCCGTTCTGGTGGAATGAGAACCAGAAGAAGATAGCAATACCAAGAACTGCGAACAAAGCAGCCATACGCTGTTTGATTTCCTTTGCCATTGCAGCCTTTTCTTCTGCTGTATATTCAACAATCTTTGCAGTGTCTTTCTTTGCTGGTTGCGGGAATTTCTTCTTGGAAATGAGGAAGATTGTCAACGATATTGCCATTGCAATAACCGATGCGATAAACGAGAAGTGAATACCTGAGTTGAATACATCAATGTATGACGAGCAGAATTCGGTAGTACCCTGTACCAATGACGGGTCAATAACCGACTGAGACATTGTTGCTGTGAATTTTTCGGTAACATCGCCACCATTGATGACATCGTGGCAAAGAGCAGGCATATCAGCATTGTAAACAAAATTGTGAATCTTCAACCACCACTCACGAATTAACGGAGCGATAAATGGAGCGATAACACCGCCGATGTTGATGAACACGTAGAAAATCTGGAAACCGCTGTCGCGTCTTTCCTTAGCTTCTGCCAATGCTTCTGGACTTTTCTTTGCAGCCTCTGCTTCAAAGTTGTCGTACATCTTACCAACCAAAGCCTGAAGGTTGCCCTTGAACAAACCATTGCCGAATGCAATCAAAAGCAATGAAATACAAGTTACGATAAGGATTGTCCACCATGCGCCACCGCCATCAACGATAAATCCGTTGGCATCTGTTCCGAACAGAGGAATAGACAATGCAACATAACCCAGTGCCATCACAATGAGACCCCACTGGATAGTACGGTTGTAGTTCTGCGTCTTGTCGGCAATTATACCACCTACCAAACTCAATATGTAAATGAGGCAGTAGAACACCGAATAGATAGCACCAGCCTGAGCATCGGAAAGTCCGAACTTTGAAACGATGAACAAGGCCAATACGGCATTCATAATGTAGTAGCCGAAACGTTCACCCATATTGCTTAATGCTGCTGCAATCAAACCTTTTGGATGATGCCTAAGTGCTGTGATTACATAATAGACCAAGAATGGCAGCACTACTATTATGACTCCCAATAGAAACACCAGAGTTCGGTGTTCAGTAAAAAATTCTTGAAACATACTTTGTTATTTTTTAATTAAACATTCGAACAAATTCGTTTTTACAAGTTGCAAAGATATTACAAAAACCAATAATGCAAAATTATTTTTTTTGCCATTGAGCCATCCCGACTTTTTTTGCCGATACAATATTTCCCAAAACTTTTCGTTTATTCTGTGCATTCGTATTGGAAAAATTTTTATTATTTTTGTGCCTTGAATTAAATTGGACATAAAAACGCAACTTATGAAACTGAAAGTTTTATTTGTAACACAAGAGATAGCACCCTACGTTCCTGAAAACGAAATGTCGCTGGCATGCAGGAAACTTCCGCAGGGAATACAGGAGCGAGGAAACGAAGTGCGCATATTTATGCCGAAATTCGGTGTAATAAACGAAAGAAGAAATCAGCTTCACGAGGTAATCAGGCTCAGCGGTATGAACCTTGTCATCAACGATGCCGACCATCCGCTTATAATAAAGGTTGCTTCCATTCAGCCGATTAGAATGCAGGTCTATTTCATCGACAACGAAGACCTTTTCCAGAAAAAATATATGGTTACCGATAAGAGCGAGGATAATTTCACAGCTGACGAAAAGTCGATTTTCTACTCGAAGGGTGTTGTCGAAACAGTGAAGAAACTCGGTTGGGCTCCTAATATAGTCCACTGCCACGGATGGTTCTCGGCAATCTTCCCGTTCATGATGCGAAAGGTTTACAAGTACGACCCGCTGTTTGCCAACAACTGCAAGGTCGTTTACACAATCTACAACGACAGTTTCTCCGGTAGCATCGACAAGGATTTCGCCCGCAAACTGGTCGAAAAGGAAGTCACAATGGACGACCTTGAAAGAATTAAGGAGCCGACTTGGGAAAACCTGACAAAATTCGCTATTGACTACTCCGATGGCGTAATACTTGGTTCAAAGGACATTAACCCTGAAATAATCGAGTACATAAAGCAAAGCGGAAAACCTATGTTGGAGTACTCGGAAGACGACAAATTGGCTGAAAACTGCGAAAATTTCTATTCGACTGTAATTGAAAAATAAAGCTGATGAGAAAAAACTTTGGCTTAAAATTCATTATTCTGTCTGCATTTGCCGTCGTTATGACGGTTTTTGCTGTTTCGTGCAAGGACAACGATTCTGCAATAGGAACTGGCATAATGCCAAGTAGCGACATGATGGAATTCCTTTGCGATACAATGGGCGTGCAGACATATGCAGTTAGGGATACTCACGTTGAAACTCACAACCGCACCATAAATCCCATTGGCGTAATAAACGACCCGTTTTTCGGGCAGACTACCGCTTCGTGCGCTTTTCAGACTCTGCTTTCGACAACCAACGTGCAGTTTGGTCGCGAAATAGACACATCCGACCTTTCGGGAGTAAAACTTACCTTGCAACTGAAATATGCGAACAAGTACGGAGACGCAAATTCCGCAATGACAATAAGCGTCAACAGGCTCCTTACAGACATTTACTACGATTCTATTTATTATGAAGACAAGGAATTCGCCACAACGGAATTTGAACAGTTGGCATCTGCATCTGTAAACTTCGGAACAGACAGCATAATGAAAATTGAAATGCCAGCAGAACTCGTGGAAGATATTGTCATGGAAAACGTAGGGCAGGAGACTTGGAGCAACAAGGATTTTGTAAAGTTTTTCAAAGGTTTGTATATTACGACGGAACTCACTTCTGGCGACGGCTGCATTTACGCACTCGACCTTATCGACAAAAAGTCGAAGATGGTGCTCACGTACAACGATACCTGCTCATTCGATTTCGAAATCAGCGAATACTCGGCACGAATAAATATGTACTCGCACGACTACACCAATGCCGACAGCGAACTGAAAACTGCGATAGACAACCCCGAGCAGCCGACAAATTACTGCTACATACAGGGACTTGCTGGATTAAAGACAAAAATTATGTTCCCTGAACTTTACACATTGTTTGATTCGACTAACATAATCATAAATCGTGCACAGTTGTGTGTTACGATAAAGGATGGTACCGAATCAAGTGTTTTGCCTTCACCAAAAGCAATGAGCATGACAAAAATTCTCGGCAATGGAAAATTCGACTTCCTTGAGGATTACAAGTCAAACAGCAAGAATTTCGGCGGTTCATTCAACGAAACAGAAAAATCATATACCTTTAATATACCGTTGCATCTTCAAGACCTTTTTAAAGATTATAAGGATTTGGGTGAAAAAACGGACAATGGAATATTTTTGGTGGCAAACGACAACAGGATAGTTCCATATAGGGCTGTGTTGTACGGCGGTGCTCACGAAAACTTAAGCGTAAAGATAATTGTGTATTACTCAAAATATTAGAAGAAGAATATGTGTGGAATAGTAGGATATATTGGCAAAAGGGATGCTTATGATGTGTTGATAAAAGGTCTCAAACGTCTGGAGTACAGGGGTTACGACTCGGCTGGTATTGCCATTTACAACGGAAGCAAATACAATGTGTATAAATGCCACGGAAAGGTAAGCGACCTTGAAGACCACGTTTCTGGGAAAGATGCCACGGGAAATATTGGCATAGGCCACACACGATGGGCAACTCACGGCGAACCGAACGACACAAACGCACATCCGCACGTATCAATGAACGAAAAATTCATATTGATACACAACGGTATTATCGAAAATTATGCCAAGTTGAAAGCTACTCTCGAAGAAAAAGGTTATACTTTCAAGGGCGAAACCGACTCCGAAGTGCTTGTCAACTTCATTGAGTACATATACAACGAAAGCCATGCTCAAGACGAAAACTTTACGCCCGATGATGCTGTTCGTGCTGCTCTGCGGTTGGTAGAAGGTGCATACGGAATCGTTGTGATGAGTTCTGAAGACCCCGAAACACTGACAGTTGCCCGCAAAGGTAGCCCGATTGTAATCGGACTTGGCAATGGAGAATATTTTGTAGCTTCTGATGCTTCACCTATAATAGAATATACCAATTCGGTAATCTACCTCAACGACCTTGATGTCGCAACTATCAGCAAGACTGGCTTTAACCTTGTTAACCTAAAGGACCGCAAGGCAAAAATCGACATCCAGCAGGTTGACCTTCGTCTCGACGAGATTGAGAAAAACGGTTTCGACCACTATATGCTCAAGGAAATATACGAGCAGCCACGCGCCATTGCTGATACTTATCGTGGTCGTTTGAGCCTTGACACAAAGAACCTTACCCTTGGTGGTCTGCACACCGTAATGGAGCAGTTGAAGGAAGCCAAGAGAATCATAATTGTAGCCTGTGGTACAAGTTGGCACGCCGGACTTGTCGGCGAATATCTGTTCGAGGAATTTGCCCGCATACCTACCGAAGTGGAATATGCATCGGAATTCAGGTACAGAAATCCAATCATAAATCCAGGCGACATTGTAATTGCAATCAGCCAGAGCGGTGAAACTGCCGACACGCTGGCTGCAATACAGCTTGCAAAGAGTAAGGGCGCAATAGTGCTGGGTATATGCAACGTTGTCGGTTCTAGCATTCCGCGCGAAACAGTTGCTGGTGTTTACACACACGCAGGACCTGAAATCGGTGTCGCATCTACCAAGGCATTTACAACTCAGATTACCGTGCTTACAATGATGGCAATGCAGGTTGGCCTTGCAAACAAGGGACTTACCGAAAAGGAATTTACCGATTTGGTTGATGAACTGTATGCTATTCCGCAAAAGGTTGAACTAATCCTTCAGAAAAGCGAAAGCATTAAGCAGATTGCCGAAAAGATAAAGGATGCAACCAACAGTATTTATCTTGGACGCGGTTATCTGTACCCGGTTGCACTTGAAGGTGCATTGAAACTTAAGGAAATATCCTACATACATGCCGAAGGTTATCCGTCGGCTGAAATGAAACATGGACCTATCGCTCTTATCGACGAGAAGATGCCTGTTATCGTATTGGCTACCAAGGATAAGTCATACGACAAGATTGTCTCGAACATTCAGGAGGTAAAGGCTCGCAAGGGTGTTGTTATTGCAATAGTTACCGAAGGTGATACAACAATCAAGGAAATGGCCGACTATGTGATAGAAGTTCCATATTCCGACTTTGCACTAGCACCGTTGCTGACTGTGGTTCCGTTGCAACTTATTGCATACTATATTGCCGTAATGAGAGGTTGCAATGTTGACCAGCCCAGAAATCTTGCAAAATCTGTTACTGTGGAATAAACAAATGCACAAATGAAACGACTTGTCAAAATATTTATAATCATAGCATTAGTTGCTTTTATCACAGCTTGTTCTACCGAAAAGAACACGCCGATGAGCCGTTTCTACCATAGTACCACATTGAAATACAACATCTATTTCAACGGACGCGAATCGTACAAGAAGGGCATCAACAAGATAAACGACCAGAATAGCGATAACTATGCCTTGATACTCAGTGTTTTCACCGACAGCAAGGAAGAAAATGCCAGTGTCGCTAACGGCGAAATGGAAAAGGCCATCCAGAAGTCGGCAAAGGGCATAAAGTTGCATTCAATCACCAAGAAGCCAAAGCCTTCGGGCAAGGCGATGTCGCCTAAGGAAAAGGAATTTATGGCGCAGAACGAGTTCAACAAGTGGGTTGACCATTGCTATCTGCTTATGGGAAAGGCATATTTCATCAAGCGTGATTACTTGCAGGCACGGCAGAATCTTGAATATGCTCTCCGCCAATATCCAAATTCGAAGGCTCAGCCCGAAATTGCAATGTATTTAGTCCGTACTTTCTGTGAGGACAAGAAATTTAAGGAGGCAAAGGAAACCCTTGACAAGATTGACAGCGACAAGAAGATTGACAAGAAGACCGAAGGTTATTATGCTGCCGTTTGTGCCGACTACTACTTGAAGCAGAACAATCGCGAAGATGCTGCCGAAAAACTGAAAGTTGCCGTTGAAAAGACAAAGAAACGTACCGACAAACTCAGATACACATATATCTTGGCTCAGCTTAGCGAAAAGAACAACAACTTGCGCGAAGCATACAAATACTATCAGGCAGCATCGAAACGCAACAAAATCTACGAGATGGAGTTTAACGCCAAAATCAATATGGCGAAGTGTTCTAGCAATGGCAACAACAAGGACATATACAAGTTGCTGAACAAGATGCTTAAGGATGAAAAGAACAAGGAGTATCGCGACCAGATATACTATGCTATGGCTGAAGTTGAACTTAGGGCGGGCAAGGAAGCTGATGCTATCGAACACTATAGGAAATCGTCGGAAGTAAGCATGGACAACGACTACCAGAAGGCATTGTCGTGCATGAAACTGGGAGAACTTTACTTTGCAAAGCTTGAGTACAAGAATGCCTACATATATTATGACACTTGTATGCAGTATCTGCCCGAAAGCCACGAGAATTTCAAGGAGATACAGGCCTTGTCGAAGAACCTTTCGGAACTTGTGACCTATACCGATGTTATTGAATTTGAAGATAGTGTCCAGAAGATTGCCAAGATGAGCGACAAGGAACGTAACAAGTTGATTGACGGACTTATCGCAAAGGTTGTGGAGCAGGAACGTCTTGAGCGCGAACTTGCACAGCAGGAAAACATGAATTCCTACCTATTCGACCAGAAGCGTGGCGAGACCAATACAGTGGGAAGTTCTTCGGGCAAATGGTATTTCTACAATCCAGCACAGTTGAGCTACGGAAAGAACGAATTCCAGAAAAAATGGGGTAACCGTAAAAACGAAGACCATTGGCGTCGTCGTGACAAGACCGTTGTGTCGTTTGATATGGGCGACGACGGCGAAGCATCCGACAGTGTTGTTGCCGATGCAAAACCAAAGAACGAAGACCCCAAGAGCCGCGAATACTATTTGCAGGACCTGCCGCTTACCGATTCTGCAATGCAGGAATCGCACAAGCGAATAGAAAATGCGCTTTATAATGCCAGCAAGATTTACAAGGAGAAATTCGGAGACTATCCCAAGGCAATCAACAGCTACGAGGATTTGAACAGGCGTTATCCTAATACCGACTACCAGTTGCTGACGTATTATGACTTGTACATACTTAACACACTTGTCAAGGATATTCCACAAGCAGAAAAATATAAGAACTTGATAATTAGCAAGTATGGTAATACCAATTATGCAAAGCTTTTGCAAAATCCAAACTTTGTGAAGGAACAGGAGGAAATTCGCAAGCGCCACGAACAGTTGTATGCCAATACCTACGATGCATTTATGCGTGGCGAGTGGAGCACAGTCCAGCGGAATGCGACAAACTTCATAAACGATAACAGCGACAGCGACTTGGTGCCTAATTTCGACTTCCTTAACACAATGTGTTCTGCAAGGAATGCTGATACGACAAAGTTCAAGCTCGCGTTGCTCGATTTCATCGACCGTCATCCGAAGCACGAACTAAGGCAGGCGGCTGAAAACATACTCGCATACTTTGGCTCAGGCGACATCGATGCCCTAATTGCCGACCTAAAGTCTCGTCCAGAAGTCGTAAAGCAGCAGAAGAAGGAAGGCGAAGAAGCATCTCCATACGAAGAGGAAACACCGGAAGCAACCTATACATTCGACGAGATGTCGGAACATTACTATGTGATTTACTTCAAGTCGGAACAGGTTGACGACAAGCGTCTTGCGTTTGAAATAAGGAATTTCAACATCTTCAACTTCAATATGCGTACATTCAATGTGGTTACCAGCACATTCAACAGCAACTATTCGATGATTACGGTGCGTCCGTTCCGCAATATGCGCCAGTCGGTCAACTACTCGAAGATGATCGCCAACAGTGAGGATGTTTTCAATAAGCTCAAAAATGTTGACTACAAGATATTTGTGATTTCCGCTGACAACTTCAAGCAACTTACGGCAAGCAAGAATTTGAATGCATATCTTGAGTTCTACAACGAGAACTACAATAAATAATATTGGGTAGGGAGTTGCCCTTTGTCGCTTCGTTCCATCTTTAACATCAGTCAGTTGAAAAAAGGTTTGTAACGCCTGAAAATACGATTGAAAGCCAAGGTATTTTTGTGCCGATATTTTTTAGGAATGATAAGGACAGGCGTTTACGGTAGTATTGATTCCAGTACGGTCGGCATGGTCGAGAATATTCTTGATGTTGCCGAACTCGATGTTGTTGGAACATATTCCGCAGAATCGGATAAAAATGCAGTGCCAGAATTGCATCTTCACAAATTCGATGAGGAAGGCTCGTTCCTAAAGAATGTTGATGCTGTGATTGCAGTTTCGCCTGCGACAAGCCTTGAAGAGATAAAGACTTTGGTGAAATCGTCGAAGCATGTTTTCTTTGAACCCGCATCGTCGTATTGCAGTACTGATGTCACTAAGTTGTCGAGCATAGTCGATGAGGCTAATGTGAAGGTTCAGGCGGGATTTCATCATAGGTTCAACAACACTTTCCTTTCGGCAAAGCCGTTTATCGTATCGCCACGTTATATACAGGCGCACAACCATAGGCGTTTCGATTCTCGTAACGAGTATTGTTCGGTGCTAATGGATATGCTTATAAACGATGTCGACATTGTACTGAGCGTAGTGAAGTCGAATGTGAAGAACATATACGCCAGTGCTTCGTCGATACAACAGATGCCGGCGATGACTCCCGATGTGATAAATGCACGGATTGAGTTCTATAACGGTTGCGTTGCGCATTTTGTGGCAAGCAGGATTGAAACCGAGGATTCGCACGGTATGACTTTCTATTGTCGCGATAGCTACACCAATATAGATATGCTGAACAATAGAGCGTCGTTGGTAAAAAAGCGCGGAGAGGTTGACGATCCGTCGTTTTTCAGCCAGTCGATAGGAGACTTGAGCATAGAGCCGATTATGGTAAAGCCAAACAATGTGTATTACGACGAGTTTACTTCTTTCGCAAAATCAATACTTTACAACAAGTCGCCAGAAGTTAACGTAGATACTATACTAAAGACCTACGATGTTGTAAAGAAGATAAAGGACAAGATAAATCTGGTTTTCTAGGAAATTTATCCCTTGTGTTTTTGTGGCTTTCTGTCAAAAAGCCTTACCTTTGCAAAAAATTGTATTTATCTGTGTATATAATTAAATAGGTATATGAGTTCAAATTTTGGAAAATGGTTTATGATTTCAGCATTGGTGCTGATGTCGTTCATGGTGTTCTCGTGTAAGTCGAAGTCGGATAAGGACGGGAATAAGGATGTAAAGCAGGAAATTATAAATGATACAATAGCAGATGCCGATAGCATTGCTGTCGATACTTTGCCGATTTTTGCAGAATATGATTTTATGTATTTCCGCGGCTCGAAGATATGTTTCTTCTCTGTGGAAAATATGGACTCGGTGGAGTATGAAGGCGAAACAGATGAAATTGTGAATTATGAGTTCAAACCAGGCACGCTGATGCTTTATTATTCTGTGTGCAAGGACAGCACTATGGTGCTCAAATGTATCGACTTTGCTTCCGAAAATCCGGAGCCTCAGGAGATTGTTAGCTGGGGACTTGCCTGCAACGACTGCATAACCGAAACATATGGCACCTATTCGGCACTGAGGTTGAGCAGCGACAGCAGATATATCGGTGTAAACTACGATTTCAGCTGGGATGGTTACTGGTTTACAAAGATAAAGGTGTATGACCTCAAGGAAAACAAGTTTGTAAAAGCTAAGAATGAGGAAAGTTTGTACGATTATTTCAATGCGCCATCTGTAGAAGAAGATGAAGGCGATAATGATAAAGAAGTAACTACTTACTCCAGTTTCTACGAGGCTGGTTCCGATGATGACGATGACGAAAGTGAAGAATCATCGTATAACTACTATTACGGATCGGAGGGAAATGGCGGAATTTGTCTTACTAATAAGATGAAGTTTGAGTCAACTCCAGAAGAATTCGAATTCAGCGGAATTTCACCTAAGGGCGATAGGGTTGTCTTTGGCGCGATTCTTGGCTGGGGCGATTTCCCGCACGGCCCATTCTGTGTTGCAAGTCTTGACGGAAAGACACAGGTAATATTGGAAGGAACCGATTTGTCGTACGATGACGGTCCGTCGATGGCATGGCTCGAGGATGGAACATTACTGTATGTGCGTAATTTCATGGAGGATGTTGAACATTTTGTGCCGACAATCATGGCAATTCCGCCTGATAGTAACAAGCCTGTCGAAATTGTAAAGGCATCTGTATTTATAATGGTGCCGAAGGAGTAAAAGGCTAACTGACAAATAGGTTCGCAGACTGGCGGTCTGTTCGCCTTTCTGATTGTCTTCCTATTTGTCAGCACTTCACGTTCGTGAAATTTATTTAATTCTTTGTCCGTCAATCGGAAATTTTATCTACCTTTGCCATCTTATAATTTTAGAATATAGTCGGATGAATAGAATATTTGCCTTGCTATTAATATTTGTACTGGCATTCGAATCTTGCAAAGAGAGAGACCCATTGGAAGGCGTTCCGTCGTATATCCGTGTCGATGAAGCATTTATTGATATTGCCGACCCTTCGCAGGGAACAGCTATGCACAATATTTCGGATTGTTGGCTATATGTTGACGGAAAGACTGTCGGTGTGTTTGAGATTCCTTTCGAGGTTCCTGTTCTGTCGTCGGGAAAGGTTCGCATTGAGATTGAGCCGGGAATAAAGACATCGGGTCTTGATGCTGACAGGGATGTTTATACCATGCTGACCAATTATGTTATAGATACGGTACTTGTGCCGGACCAGACTATGAAGCTTACTCCGCATTATTCGTATCGTCAGGGTGTGAATTTCATTCTGGTGGAAAGTTTTGATCAGATAGGGACCAAGTTCGAGGTCGCCGATTCGAGTACATATCAGTTTGATATGGTTCGCGATGGTGCTTTGGAAGGCTATTCGATGAAAGTGGATTTGCCTGCTAGCGATTACACGGGACATTTTGAGTGCCGTACTTCCGATGTGTATCCTATTTCGGAAAATGGCGTGACTTTCCTGGAGATGAGTTATAAGTGCAATGATTACTTTAACTTTGGAATGTTTGGCGTGGTGGAAAGTGCGACAGCAACTTCTGGCGTTCGCGAAAATGTTATGACATTCTATCCTACCGATGGAAAATGGAAGCGCATATATATAAATCTGAATTACGCAGTTACCAATTCAAGCTCCAACTGTGGTCAGTTCCAGCCGTTCTACACGGCAATAAGGGTTGATACATTAAGTCCTGTGGGACAGAATTCGGAGATTTTTATTGATAACATAAAGTTGTTACACATTGAAACTGAGGCAAAGTAATGCAGAAGGCAAGGCATAATGCCATATATATAATTTTCGACTATCTTGCAGCTGCGGCTACATGGGGATTGTTCTACTGCTATCGCAAAATTGAGATTGAACCTGTACGACTTGGTTTTCCTATTCCGATAGAACTCGACTGGAAATTTTATGTTTCGTTGGTTGCAATTCCGTTGTTCTGGCTGTTGTTGCACCTTATGAGCGGTTACTATAGGAATCCGTTCCGCAAGTCGCGTGTTCACGAACTAGGAACAACGGCGATGGTCACATTGGTTGGCGTGGTTATTCTGTTCTTTGTGTTTGTGCTTGACGACTGGGTTGGGAATTACACGCAGTACTACAAGATGTTCGGGATGTTGCTGCTGATGCAGTTTGTGTTCACATATATTCCGAGGCTGGTAATAACAACTATTACAAACGAGCGTGTGCATACGCGAAAACTTCGCTTCAATACGCTTATGGTCGGAAGCAACGACAGGGCTGTGGAATTATATCGCGAACTAGAATCCCAGAACATCTCTTCGGGCTTGAATTTCATAGGGTTTGTTTATGTCGATAAGCAGGACTGCTATCAGATGGAAAAGTATGTGCCCAATTTTGGCGACGTGGACGACATCAGGAAGATTGTGGCGGAACGCAAGATAGAGGAGATTGTAATTGCAATCGAGTCGAGCGAACACAGCAAAATAGCATATATAATCAATAAGTTGTATGGCCTTAGGGTGTCGGTGAAGGTAATCCCCGACATGTACGACATGCTAATAGGCAAGGTGCGCATATCTTCTATTATAGGTATGCCGCTTATTGAAATCAATCAGAACATAATGCCTGTATGGCAGCTTTTTGCAAAGCGTTTCTTCGACATTGTGCTGAGCATCTTGGCGATGATTCTGCTTTCGCCTATTTATCTTGTGCTTGCCATTGCTGTGAAGGCCAGTTCGCCCGGACCTATCATATATAGTCACGAGCGTATAGGACAATATCACAAGCCGTTCAAGATTTACAAGTTCCGTTCGATGTATGTTAACTCGGAGGAGAACGGACCTGCCTTGAGCAAGAAAGATGATCCGCGCATCACGAAGATAGGCAAGTTTATGAGGAAGACACGTCTTGATGAAACTCCGCAGTTCTTCAATGTGTTGCGAGGCGATATGAGTCTTGTCGGCCCACGTCCAGAACGCGAATACTATATTCAGCAGATAGTGGAGAAGGCTCCGCATTATTTGCATCTGCTTTCGGTACGTCCAGGAATAACGTCTTGGGGCCAAGTAAAATATGGTTATGCTGAGAATGTTGACCAGATGGTTGAAAGGTTGAAGTACGACATCCTGTATATAGAAAACCGTTCGCTTTTGATGGACCTGAAAATACTCATATATACGATAAAAGTCGTGTTTTTGGGCAAGGGATTGTAGCCCAATGCAATTTTTGGTAAAAAAAATAAATTTTATTTTGCTGAAACAAAAAATGTTATTACATTTGCAGTCCCAAAAATGACAGGGGTAATAAAAGATAAATTATTTATAAACAATTAAATATTAAGAAAAATGACTAAGGCAGACATTGTAAATGCAATTTCCGAAAATACCGGAATCGAAAAAATGGTAGTTCAGAAGACTGTTGAAGCTTTCATGGAATCTGTAAAGGGTTCGTTGATTAAGGGCGAAGACGTATTTTTAAGAGGATTTGGTAGCTTTATAGTTAAGACCAGAGCAGAAAAGACTGCAAGGGATATGGCTAAGAACACAACTATAACTATTCCAGCTCACAACATCCCAGCTTTCAAGCCTGCAAAATCGTTTGTAGCAGAAGTAAAAGATAACAATAAGGTTAAATAATTACAGCTATGCCAAGCGGAAAGAAGAGAAAAAGACATAAAATGTCTACTCACAAGAGGAAAAAACGTCTTCGTAAGAACAGACATAAAAAGAAAAAATAGTATTTTCTTTTTTTGAATTGAATTAAAGACTTATTCAAACCTTCGGAGACTTCCGAAGGTTTGATTTTTTGACAAAAACCAATAGGAGAGGCGAAAGTGGACGCAGAGGACGTAGAGAAAGAAGAAGTGTGCAGCGAACTGTTTCTGGATGTCAGAAGTTCGGAGGTCAACATAGCTTTGCTCAACAACAAGCGGTTGGTTGAACTCAGCACCGAATACAGCAACGTAGATTTTTCGGTCGGCGACATTTATCTTGGCAGGGTTAATAAACTTATGCCAGGACTGAATGCTGCATTCGTTGATGTAGGCTACAGAAAGGATGCGTTCTTGCATTACCTTGACCTTGGCACGGGATTCCTTACCCTAAAGAAGTTCGTCCGTATGGGTATGACTAAAAATCCTAACGGTCTTACCAACATTAAGGTCGAACCCGATATTGATAAGCATGGTAAGATTGCCGATATGCTGAAAGTGGGGGAGTATGTTCTCGTACAAATCGCCAAGGAGCCGATATCGTCCAAAGGACCGCGCCTAACCTGTGAAATTTCAATTGCTGGTCGCAATCTTGTTCTGCTACCGTTCAATAATAGGATTTCGGTAAGCCAGAAAATCAAGTCGAACGAGACCCGTAAACGCCTGCGTAGTTGGGTAGAGGGACTTGTGCCTAAGAATTTCGGTGTGATTATACGAACTGTGGCGCAAGATAAGAATGTGGTGGAACTTGACAAGGAGCTGACTTCGTTGCTTGACAAGTGGAAGGATTTATATAAGCAGTTGTCGGCAGTCGAGCCGCCAAGCATCGTGCATGGTGAGATGAACAGGACTTCTGCATTTTTGCGCGATATGCTCAATTCGTCGTTCCATCAGATTGTTGTAAACGATGCCGATATGTACAACGAGGTGAAGAAGTTCATATCGGAAATTGCACCAGAAAAGACCAAAATTGTAAAGTTATACACCGACAGAACTCCTATTTTCGACAGCTATGGTATCGAGAAGCAGATAAAGACGGCTTTTGGTCGTACCGTTCCGATGCGTTCGGGAGCCTATATAGTTATTGACCATACTGAAGCGGGACATGTCATTGATGTAAATTCTGGAAATAGGACTAATTCAAAGAATGACCAGGAAACCAATGCTTTGGAAGTCAATTTGATTGCGGCTGAAGAAATTGCCCGTCAGCTTCGTTTGCGTGATATGGGCGGAATTATAGTTGTTGATTTCATTGACGTTCATGGTAGCGAAAGCAAGAAGGCCATTTACGACAAGATGAAGGAATGCATGGCGAACGACAGGGCCAAGTATCACTTGACACCGTTAAGTAAGTTCTGCCTTATGGAGATTACTCGTCAGCGTGTTCGTCCTGAAACCGACAAAAAGACTGCAGAAACTTGTCCTTGCTGTAACGGCACAGGAAAGATACAGGCTAGCATTAATCTTACCGATGAGATTGAGAATCAGTTGAAGTACATCCTTAAGAAAAACAATGTTTCCAAGGTTGTAATAAAGACACATCCATTTGTCGAGGCTTATATCAACAAGGGCCTTTTCAAATCGATGAGGAAGCAGTGGCAGAAACTCCACAACTGCAAGCTTGAAGTGCTTCCAATGATGGCGTATTCGTATATGGAATATCATTTCTTCGACGAGTACGATGAGGAACTTATGTAATAAATAAAAAACTGGCTTTTACCTGCTTTAGTGTTTCTCAGAAATCAAATCTAAAATCGACAATCGTAAATCGTAAATAAATTGTATTTTTGTCCGTCTTTTTAATTGTACAATTATGTCGGTACATAAGGAAATAAAGAAGGTGACAACACACATTCTTCAGGAGATGAAGAATCGTGGCGAGAAGATTTCTATGCTGACTGCCTACGACTATAGTATGGCTAAAATCATCGACAAGGCAGGTATTGACGTAATACTTGTCGGTGATTCTGCATCGAATGTGATGGCTGGCTACGAAACGACCTTGCCGATAACTCTCGATGAGATGATTTACCATGCCAAAAGCGTTGTTCGTGCTGTTGACAGGGCATTGGTGGTTGTGGATTTGCCGTTTGGAACCTATCAGAGCAATTCAAAGGAGGCTTTGTCGTCGGCAATACGCATAATGAAGGAAACTGGTGCAGGAGCCGTTAAGCTTGAAGGCGGAATGGAGTCGGAAGAATCGATAAAGAGAATCCTATCGGCTGGTATTCCGATAATGGGACATCTGGGACTAACCCCACAGAGTATAAACAAGTTCGGAACTTACGCGGTTCGTGCCAAGGATGATGAGGAGGCTTCTCGCTTGGTTGAAGATGCGTACTTGCTTCAGGAACTGGGTTGCTTTGCAATTGTGTTGGAAAAGATTCCTGCTAGCCTTACTTCGCGTATTGTTTCCGAAATCAAGATTCCAATCATTGGTATTGGTGCAGGTGCTGCCGACGGTCAGGTGCTCGTAATGCACGATATGTTAGGAATTACACAGGAATTTTCGCCCCGTTTCTTACGCCGCTATGCCGACCTTGATGCTGTAATAACTGGTGCAGTAACCAATTACATCAGCGATGTGAAGTCTGGCGATTTCCCCAGCGAGCAGGAACAGTACTGACAAATTTTGTCGCACCATGGCAGAAAATCTAAATACAAGTTCGCAAGAAGTTGAAATCCTGTACGAGGACAATCATATCATTGCCGTAAACAAGCAGGCTGGACAGATTGTGCAGGGCGACAATACTGGCGACAAACCTTTGTCCGACATTCTGAAATCTTACATCAAGGAGCGGGATAATAAGCCAGGCAATGTTTTCCTTGGTGTGCCGCATCGTATCGACAGACCTGTTAGTGGTGTGGTTCTGTTTGCAAAGACAAGCAAGGCTCTTTCGCGACTGAGCGAACTCTTCCGTACAAAGGATGCCCATAAGACTTATCTTGCAGTTGTCGGCAACAAACCACCTAAGGACAATGATACGCTTGTGGACTACATTTACCGCAATGTCAAGCAGAACAAGTCGTATGTGGTTGACGAAAAGCATCCCGATGCAAAGCGGTCAAGTCTTTCTTACAAGGTTGTTGGTCATTCCGAAAGATATTATCTCCTTGAGATAGACTTGCATACGGGACGACATCACCAGATTCGCTGCCAGTTGGCAAACATGGGGTGTCCTATACGTGGTGACTTGAAATACGGATATCCGCGCTCGAACAAAAACGGAGGCATCAATCTTCATGCGGCAAGAATCCGCTTCACCCATCCTGTTAAAAAGGAGGAGATTGTCATCGAAGCTCCGTTTCCGGATGAGAAGATTTGGAAGATATTTTAATGTGCCTTCTCCTTTTGTCATCCTGAATTCATTTCAGGATCTGAAAAGGAGAAGTCGAATGTAGTAGAAATAATATGAAAACATATTATGTTTATATGATGTCGAATTATACCAATAATGTGCTTTATATTGGAGTAACAAACGATTTGGTTCGTAGGGTTGCCGAACATAAGGTGCATGTCAACGATGGCTTTACAGCAAAATATAATTGTAAAAAACTAGTTTATTTTGATGGTTTTGAGAATGTTGAAGATGCAATATCAAGAGAAAAGCAATTGAAACAATGGCATAGGGACTGGAAAAATAATCTTGTTGCAGAGATGAATCCGCAGTGGAAAGACTTGGCGGAAGAAGTCGGTGTTGATGATGAAATAATAGAGTCAGTGTCGGATTATTATAAATCATTGAAGGAATCATAGTAACGGATGCTGAAACAAGTTCAGCATGACTTTTAGAGAAGTGTGATATGGAAAGTCTTCTTCAGTCGGAAAACATTAGTAAGCGGTATGGCGACAAACTGCTGTTCGAGAATATAAACATCAGCATTGGCGAGGGGCAGAAAATAGCTCTTGTTGCCAAGAATGGTACTGGAAAAACCTCGTTGCTGAACATCCTTGCTGGTGCCGACTCTCCTGATGGAGGAAGCCTTAGCCGTCGGCGCGATGTGAGGATTGGCTATCTTCCGCAGGAAATTGAGATGGATTCGGAAAAGACCGTGCTCGATGCAGTGTTTGTGCTTGAAAATGAGATTACCCAGACCATTCGCCAATACAACGACTGCCTTTACTCAGAATCGCACGAGGTTCTCCCTTCTCTGCTTGACAAGATGGATGCCCTAAATGCGTGGGACTACGAATCGCGAATCAAACAAATACTTGGAAAACTTGACATTCACGACTTTGACAAAAAAATAGGTACTCTGAGCGGGGGACAGAAAAAGCGTGTGGCATTGGCTGGACTGTTGATTTGTGAGCCTCAGCTTTTGATTCTTGACGAGCCTACAAACCAGTTGGACCTCAATGTTATAGAATGGCTCGAAGATTACCTTTCTGTTGCCAATATCACAATATTTATGGTAACGCACGACCGCTATTTCCTCGACCGTATATGTAACACGATAATCGAACTTGATGGCGGACAAATATATTCGTATTCGGGGAATTATACCTATTATGTGGAAAAACGTGCCGAGCGTATTGAGAATTTGCAGGCCAACATTGAGCGGGCGCAAAACTTGATGCGTACCGAGCAGGAATGGATTCGTCGTATGCCAAAGGCACGTTCCCACAAGGCAAAATATCGCATTGATGAGTTCGAAAACCTGAAAGCAAGGGCTTCGCAACGCATCGACAACCGTAAACTTGAACTCGATGTTGCAAATCAGCGTCTTGGAAAGAAAATCATTGACATATACAACATTTCAAAGTCGTACGGCGAGCAGAAAATTATTGAAGAGTTTTCGTATAAGGTTACGCGTGGTGAAAAGATTGGAATTGTCGGGCGCAATGGAGTGGGGAAGACGACTTTCCTGAATTTGATTACAGGAAATCTTGCTCCCGACAGCGGTCATATTGAAATCGGACAGACGGTGAAATTCGCCTACTACACCCAAGAAGGCATTGCTTTCAATGAAGATGACAAGCCCATTGACATTGTCCGCAAGATTTCCGACGATGTGAAGTTGCGCGATGGCAAGAGCTTTTCGGCATCGGGACTGCTCAACTACTTTATGTTCACTGGCGATATGCAGCATACGCTCGTGCGTAAGCTTAGCGGTGGTGAAAAGCGCAGGCTGTATCTCTGCACGGTGCTTATCCAGCAGCCAAATGTGCTGATAATGGACGAACCAACCAACGACTTGGACATCACAACCTTGCAGGTGTTGGAAGAATATCTGACGTTGATTGACGCGACTGTCATAATTGTTTCGCACGACCGCTTCTTTATGGACAAGATTGTTGACCATCTGTTTGTGTTCGAGGGCGAAGGAAAGATTTCCGATTTTCCGGGAAACTATACGCAGTTCCGCGATTCGGATGCCTACATAAGATATTTGGGAACAACGCAGAATAAGGATGAAAAGCCTGCAAAAGAAGCAAATGCCGAGCCTCGCAAGCCTGCAAATGCATCAAAGAAAAAACTTTCGTACAAGGATCAGCGCGAATACGATATGCTTGAAAAGGAAATTGAGGAACTGAATGCCAAGCGTGTTGCAATGGAGGAGGAACTTAATTCGGGACAACTTTCGCCGTTTGAGATTGCAGCAAAGTCGTCGGAATACTCGCAACTCATTGATAGTATTGACGAAAAGGAAATGCGTTGGTTGGAACTGGCGGAAATGCTGGAGTAAAGTCATATCGCAAGTTTCCATAATGGAGATTCCGTATAGACAGGCTCACAAGGCTCGTTCCTGTGCCTGTTCGCTTTGTCTTACGGAATGAACTGTGTTAACTACCAAATATTTTTTGAAAAATTTTCATCATACATTTTGTTGCCAGTCATAATAGCGAATATTTGTTTTATAAGTTTGTTTACCAGTGCAATACGTATTACCTTATTTGCCTTTCCCTTTTC
>JAFZRE010000024.1 GCA_017620015.1 Bacteroidales bacterium
AAAGTCTGTGTGTAGTCATCACTTGTTGTGTACGATTCTTCGCCCCATGTGTAAATTCCACAAGCTGTTTGTGTGAATTCGCTAGCAACCGGCTGGTTGATTGTGAGGTGCAAAGTTACCACGCTGTCGCAACCGTTAGCTGCCGTGAATGTCTGAGTGTAGTCGTCGCTTACGGTGTAGGTCTGCTCGTTCCAAGTGTACGAACCGCAAGCCTCGGCTTCGACATGTTCAGTCAGCGGTTGGTTGATAGTCAAGTGTAAAGTTACCACACTGTCGCAACCGTTTGCGGCATCGAATGTTTGAGTGTGGTCACCGCTTGTTGTGTATTCCTGTCCGTTCCATGTGTATGATTCACATGCTGTCTGTGCAAATTCATTAGCAACAGGCTGGTTAATTGTAAGGTGCAATGTAATTACGCTGTCGCATACACTTTGATTAGTTGAAGGAACAATATGAGTGTGGTCACCGCTCTGTGTATATTCTTCGCCGTACCAAGTGTAAGAACCGCATGCAGTTGCCGATTCTTCGCGAGTAGGAGCCTCGGTGATTGTGAGGTGCAAAGTTACAACGCTGTCGCAACCGTTTGCTGCGGTAAGAGTTTGTGTATAGTTTCCACTTTCGGTGTATGATTGTTCGTTCCAAGTGAAAATTCCGCAAGCAGTTTCGTTGATTTCGTTTGCAGTCGGCTGATTGATAGTCAAGTGCAAAGTTACCACGCTGTCGCAACCGTTAGTTGCAGTGAAAGTCTGCTGGTAGTCACCGCTTGCGTTGTAAGTTTCGTTGTTCCATGTGTAGGAACCACAAGCCTCGGCTTCGACAAGCTCAGCCAGCGGTTGGTTGATTGTGAGGTGGAGAGTTACCACGCTATCGCAACCGTTTGCAGCTGTGAAAGTTTGAGTATGGTTACCGCTTGTTGTGTATTCCTGTCCGTTCCATGTGTATGATTCGCAAGCACTAACTGCGAATTCCCAAGCGACTGGTTGGTTGATTGTCAAGTGCAATGTTACCACGCTGTCGCAACCTTCATTCATTTCAACATTATGCGTGTAGTTGCCACTTTGTGTGTAGTTCTGACCGTACCATGTTAAATTGGAGCATGCAATGCGTGTTTCTTCACGTGTTGGGGCCTCGTTTATTGTAAGATGCAATGTTACGATACTGTCACGCGGACCAACTGTGTAGGTTTTTGTGTAGTCTCCGGAAGTTGTGTAGTTTGTTCCGTCCCAATCGAACGAACCGCAAGCAGTTTCCGAAAATTCGTAGTGTATTGGATTATATATGAATTCGATATCGTCAATGTAAAGTGCGTCGCCTGACGAACCACTACCCGCGTCTTTGTTGGTCGAGAATGTTATCAGGACGAATCGTGGGTCATTATTTGAATATCCCTCATATATTATCGGTGTAGAATGGCGTTGCCATGTGCTTCCGTTGTTCGGAAAGTTGTATGCAGGAACAGCACCTACAATATGACTTTCATATCCGTTTGCGTTTGCTGCAAGCGGGTCTTTTAAGTCGATGCTGTCGTGTATATAAAGGTGGCAGCAAGCTTTTGAATTGTCACTTGCATTCACTACCTTTGCCCAGAATACTATTGAGTCCGGTTTTGCATTTAAGCGATGGTTGAGAGCATCATTTGCTGTTTTTGTTTGGTTGCAGTTGTTTACATTGGATGCTGTAGAATTTGCAACTTGAATTTGTCCGCTCGTCAATGCTCCATTTGCAGTAATTCTAGTAAATAATAGGTTTACTTCTGTAGCATAAATTTTGCATGAATATTGTCCTGTAGAACCTGGTCTTCCTGATGCTCGCTCGTGTCTTGTCTGTACGGCAGTGCCACATCCAACACTTAAAGTACAATTTGCTGAAGGAAACGAATTCCATCCGTCAGGTTCTCCATTGCTATCTGTCCAATCTTCAAAACCTGGATTTTCCAATTGGTAAACTTGCGAGAAAGAAATCTCTGCGTTAAAAATTAGTGCTGCAGTAACCATTACTGCTACGCATAGAAATGTTAATTTCTTCATATTAAAATACTTTAAAAATTTACGGCGCAAAAGTGCATTATTTCCGTATTTCGGATAGTTTTCTGCACTTATATTTATCAACAGGATTGTTAATATTAATTATTTGTATATTAGTGTGCTAATATATTTATTAACAGCCCATACTAAATTTTAGGCTTCATCGTTATGGCTGGAATTACCATTTCCTGAAGTGAAATTCCACCGTGCTGGAAGGTATTCTTGTAGTATTTCACATAGTGGTTGTAGTTGTTTGGATAGGCGAAGAAATCGTCGTTGTACGAGAAAATGTATGTCGAACTGATGTTGGTCTTGGGCAGATATGCATCGGCAGGATTGGTTATCTCGAACACTTCCTTGGGATTGTAGGCGAGGTTGCGCCCCTGCTTGTAGCGCAGGTTGGTGGTTGTGGCGCGGTCGCCGATGACCTTGATAGGGTTGGCAATTTGTATGCTTCCGTGGTCGGTACCGATTACGAGGTAGGCACCTTGTTCGGCAAATGCCTTCAGCATATCGAATAGTGGTGAAAGCTCGAACCACGACTTTGTTATCGACAGGTAGGCCTCGGTGGTGTTGGTGAGTTCTCGAACCATGCGTTGCTCGGTGCCTGCGTGCGACAGCGAATCGACAAAGTTTACCACGATGGAGACGAACTTGTTCTGCACGATGTTCTTTATATTGTCGGTGATTGCCTTGCAGTTTTTGATGTCGGTAATCTTGTCGAAATATAGGCTCTGCTTTATGTTGAAGCGGTTCATCATCGAGCGTAACATATCTTCTTCATAGAGGTTCTTGCCGCCTTCCTCGTCGTCGTTCTTCCATAGTTCGGGGTAGAGCTTGTTTATTTCCGACGGCATAAGTCCCGAGAATATCGAGTTGCGTGAGTATTGCGTCGAGGTTGGCAGGATTGAAAAGAACATATCTTCTTCGGCGGTAGTGTAGAACTGGTTGAGTATCGGTTCTATGGCTTTCCACTGGTCGAAGCGCAGGTTGTCGATGAGCAGGAAAAGCACAAGTTTGCCTTCGTTGAGCAGCGGGAAAACCTTTTCGCGCAGCAAATTTGGCGAGAGTAGGGGCTTGTCGGTGCAGTCGGGGCGGAACCACGAGGTGTAGTTGCGTTTGATATACTTGCAGAAAGTGCTGTTGGCCTCGTTCATCTGCATTTCGAACACCTCGTCCATGGTGTTGTCGTTAGACTCCATGAGCTGCATTTCCCAATATACCAGCTTCCTATACACTTCATACCATTCCTTGTAGTTCGACACTTCGTTTATCTTCATGCCAAGCCTACCGAATTCCATCTGGTACGATGAAGTGGTTTTTTCGGTTATGAGCCTCTGCTTGTCGATGTTTTTCTTTATTGTTAGCAGTATCTGGTTGGGATTCACTGGCTTGATGAGGTAATCGGTAATCTTGGATCCGATAGCTTCGTCCATGATGTCTTCTTCTTCGCTCTTGGTTATCATTATGACTGGCGTGTGCGGAAGAATGTCCTTTATCTGGGTAAGGGTTTCCAGTCCGCTGAGACCTGGCATATTTTCATCGAGGAAGATTATGTCGTAGTCGTTTTGCTTCGACAGTTCAATGGCGTCGGTTCCGTTTGTGGCTGTATCTACGCTGTAGCCTTTCCCCTCAAGGAAGATAATATGCGGTTTCAGTAGGTCTATTTCGTCGTCGGTCCAAAGTATTCTGATTTGCTTCATGTTGTTATTAGTTTATTATAATATGTAACGGAAAAAATATGGAATTATTTTTTCGTGGTGCAAAAAACGGTAACAGATGCTGTCCTTCGGCTTCGCTTGCTTCGACCCTTCGACTCCGTTCATTTAATGCATCGCAGGAAGCAGTTCAGCATGACATATGCTTTTTTTATTATTTTCCTTTCCTTGGGTCTGTATCCGTATGCAGATATTTTTCGTAAACGACATAGTCATACTCGCTTTCGTATATTTCTCCGTCGTAAATAGTACGCTTTTGGAGGTTGATTGATAATTTTGTGTATTCGATTAAGTAAGAGTAGTTTATCTTGTAGATTTCGTATTCTTCATCGTAGCCTTGATTGATTTCCGAATATGTCAGGAGACCAAGGTTATCTTTCTTTTCCTTGTCCCATTTCTTTATGCCGCTAAAATCGTACATGCGACCAAATTGTCTTTCAAGGTTGTCATTCTTGCTTTCTGCGTATGCACGCATCGAGGCAATCGACTTAGGGTCAAGACCTTTTACTCCTTTGTCTGTGTCGCGGTAGTATCCCGTTTCTTGGCTGGTAAACTGGTCATAAAAGCTGATCCCTTTCTTGAAAATCAGGTCTTTTTTATCCGATGCATATCCGGACAAAACTTCCTTCCATTGTATCGAATCTATCTTTTTGCCGCTGTAGTGAATCTTGAACATGCGTACATAGGTTTCGTAATCGAACTGGCCTACCATGCATCCGTATTCGATAATTCTTCCTTGCTCATCGTACCTGCAATATTCGCAGAGTGATTCGATGTGGTCGGCTTCTTCGAATTTCATTGTTATCATTATAGGCTTTGACATGTCCACATACTTCCCGCTGGTGTTGTCAAAATCGTATGCCGATGACTGTGCCGACAGATTATTTGTTGCGCCATAACACAAAATGATGGCGAGTATCGAAGTGATGTTTAATAATTTAAGTTTCATCTTTGAATTTAATTTGATTGAAAATTTTGACAAAGGTAATGAAAAACTCCAATACGATAAAGGCAAGCAAAACTGTTTTCGCTTTTTGCCAGCACAAATACCAGAATTTTTATGTATGTTTGCAATCCAAATGCAATGGAATAGGAATCAGGCATAGTAAGGTATGAAACGCATTTTTGTATCGGTAACCAACGACATGACCAACGACCAGCGTGTAAATCGCGTGTGCAATACCTTGTGCGATATGGGGTTCGATGTTGTTGTGCTGTGCCGTAGGCTGAAGTCGTCGGCTGAACTTGAGCAGCGAAGATACAGGGTGAAGCGCTTTCGTCTGCTTTTCAACAAGGGGATGCTCTTCTATGCATGCTTCAATATGAGACTTTTTTTCTATATGCTATTCCATCGCAGCGATGCGCTTCTTGCCAACGACCTTGACACTTTGCTTGCCAACGCTATGGTTTCCAAACTGAAGCGGAAAAAACTTTACTACGATACCCACGAACTTTTTACAGAAGTGCCTGAATTACAAGATGCTGGCTTTAAAAAGAAAGTGTGGTTGTGGATTGAGCGGCATTGTATTCATCGACCAGTAGCAACTTATACGGTCTGTCATTCGATTGCAGATTATTACAACGAAAAGTACGGCCTTGATATGAAAGTCGTGCGCAATTTACCTACAGTCAAGGATATGCAGTCGTACGAAGGTCGTGAAAATATACTTTTGTATCAGGGTGCGCTAAATATGGGACGTGGAATCGAGTTGCTGATTGAAATGATGAAGCATTTTCCCGATTACAAGCTGTACATTGCAGGAAAGGGCTATATGGATGCTGAACTCAAGAAGTTTGCTGCCGATTTGCATTTGTCTGAAAGGGTTGTTTTTACTGGCAATTTGCGGTTTGATGAGTTGCACAAGCTTACTTCGCGTGCAAAAATCGGCTTTTCGGTAGAACAGGGGACAAGTTTAAATTATAGGTATGCCCTTCCCAACAAGGTTTTCGACTACATTCAGGCTGGAACACCAGTTGTTTGCTCCGACCTTCCCGAAATGCGAGCCGTAGTTGATGATTATTCTGTCGGTGAGATTTTTGCAGAACACGATGCCGAAAGTCTGGCAAGTTTGGTTTCAAAGATGCTGGAAAATCCTGGGAAATTGGCAGAATACCACAATAATTGCGTTGCGGCGGCTAAGGTTTTGGACTGGGAAAACGAACAGGAAATATTGCGTGGAATTTATGAGGAATAGTTTGTACAAAAGGTTTTGTATGCTGACGGTTTTGTTGGCTATGTCTGTGACTGTGTTTGCGCAGTCGGGCGACGATAATTTCGATAGGGCGGAGCAACTATATAAGGAGCAGAATTTCAAGAAAGCGGTTGTTTTCTACAAGAAGTCTGCCGACGATGGCAATGTTTTTGCGCAGTATGCTTTGGCTAATTGCTATTATTATGGGCAGGGTGTTGACAGAAGCGTGAATACCGCCGTTGAAATGTGGCTCAAATGTGCAGAAAAAGGGCATTCTGACGCGCAGAATAGGGTAGGTGCCTGTTACTATGAGGGCGAAGCCGTGGAAAAGAACTACGATGAGGCTGCCCGTTGGTGGAAATTGGCTGCTGAGCAGGGCAATATGTCGGCACAGTACGATTTGGGGATTTGCTATTACAATGGTCACGGCGTTGAGCGCGATTTCGAGAAGGCTATGGAACTGTGGCGCAAATCGGCGGCGCAGGGCAATGCAGATGCAATCGGAATGTTGAAGATGTATGAATAACTTGGCTCTTTGCGAGCGTATTCAAGGCTACAGCCTTGGTTGTGCAATGTCGTAGGCTTGAGCCTGCGACAATCAGTGTAATTTGAATCATTATTGTCCGCTAAATTACGCGTTGTCACAATTTTTTACTTAGTAGATGTTCCCAAGCCTCAACATTGCAAAAGTCTTACATTTGTTTTGCAATGTCTTCGGTATATGGAACATTGTTTTGCTATCGCGACAAAAATATGCGCCAACGCTCCAAAAAATGCACACGTTTTTCTATAAATATGTAACCTCGGAGAGGTTACATATTTATCTTGAAAAACAAGTCCACACACGTAAATTGCTGTAATGTGTTGATATGGTGTGTTTTATAAAAAATCAAAAACTTTTAGCGGACACTAATAAATTTGAGTATAGAGGTATCTGACCCCAGAGGGGTCAAATATATATAGCAATGAAAGTAACGCTATTGTAGCGCTGGCGCAGGTTTTTGTAGCGAAATGTAATGGAGCAAAACAAAAACTGTGACAGTGCGAGATTCTGATGCAAAATTGCAATGAATGTTACAAGGCTAGAGCCTTGCTTTGACAATGTTGAAGGCTGGAGCCTTCAACAATCGTACAAACAACAACAAAAAAAAGTCCGACAAATCTGCCGGACTTTTTCGTTTATAAATCAATCTTTTATTCTTCTTCGAGCTGGTTGCACTTGCAATCGAGGTTGCGGTCGCCGTAGGCGTTGTCAATCTTTGCAACATATGGCCAGAACTTGTTTTCCTTAATCCAAGGTAGCGGGAAAGCTGCCTTTTCACGCGGATAGCAGTGGTTCCACTCGCTTGCAGTACATTCGAACTGGGTGTGAGGTGCATTTACAAGAGGATTGTCCTCGCGGGTATATTTGCCAGCCTTGATGTCCTCGCATTCAGCCTTGATAACCTTCATTGTCTCGATGAAGCGGTCGAGTTCCTGCTTGCTTTCGCTCTCGGTAGGTTCAACCATGAGGGTTTCGTGTACTGGGAACGACAATGTTGGTGCGTGGAATCCGAAGTCCATCAAGCGGTGAGCGATGTCGGCAGCTTCAACGCCATATTCAGCGCGGAACTTCTGAACGTCGAGAATCATTTCGTGTGCGCAACGGCCAGTTTCGCCAGTGTAGAGAACATTGAAAGTATCCTTCAGTTCGCTTGCGATGTAGTTTGCGTTGAGGATAGCAATCTTTGTAGCTTCCCTGAGACCGCGTTCGCCCATCATCTTGATGTAAGCATAGGTAATCGGGAGAATCATAGCGCTGCCGAACGGAGCCGAAGTGATAGCGCGGATGCCCTTCTTGCCACCGGTCTTTATTACGCTGTGGGTCGGGAGGAAGTCAACAAGCTTCTTGCATACCGAAACTGTTCCGATGCCAGGACCGCCACCACCGTGAGGGCTAGCAAAGGTCTTGTGGAGGTTGAGGTGGCAAACGTCTGCTCCGATAGTTCCAGGGTTGGTGAGAGCAACCTGTGCGTTCATGTTTGCACCGTCCATATATACGAGACCGCCATTGTCGTGGATTATCTTCACGATGTCGAGAATCTTGTTCTCGAATACGCCGTGAGTTGATGGATAGGTAATCATCATTGCAGCAAGGTTGTCCTTGTTGGCAACTGCCTTTTCCTTCAAGTCCTTAACGTCGATGTTACCGTGTTCGTCGCAGTTGACAAGAACAAGTTTGAAACCTGCCATTGCCATACTTGCCGGGTTGGTTCCGTGTGCCGAAGTCGGGATGATGCAGACATTCCTGTGAGCTTCCTTTCTTGAGTGGTGGTATGCACGGATAATCATAAGGCCTGTATGTTCGCCAGTTGCACCCGAATTTGGCTGCAAAGTTGTTGCTGCAAAGCCTGTAATTGTCGAGAGGTCCTTTGAAATGTCGTCGATAAGTTCGTAGTAACCGAGAGCCTGGTTCTTCGGAACAAACGGGTGGATGTTTGCAAATTCCGGCCAGCTGAGCGGCAACATCGAAGTTGCAGGGTTGAGTTTCATGGTACACGAACCGAGCGAAATCATCGACTGGGTAAGGGAAATGTCACGGCGTTCGAGTTTCTTGATGTAACGCATCATTTCAGTTTCGCTGTGGTAGCTGTTGAATACCTTCTGGTTGAAAATGCTGTCTGTTCTTGCAAACTTAGCATCCATATTTACCATCGGAACATCTTCAACTTTCTTTGCCTTCTTGCCTGCTGCGAGAGCAAAGATTTCGAGGATGTTGTTTACATCGGCAACCGAAATAAGTTCGTCGGTGCTGAAGCCAACGGTCTTTTCGTCGATGTAGTGGAAGTTAATCTTGCGCTGCAAAGCGAGCTTTTCGATAGCCTTCTTGTCGGCGCCGTTTACGATAACTGTATCGAAGATGTTTGTATGTTCAATCTTGTATCCGAGCTTCTTGATTTCGGCAGCGAGGAATTTTGCCGATGAGTAGATGTTGTTGGCGATTCTTCTCATTCCCTCTGGTCCGTGATATACAACGTAGAAACCAGCCATCATTGCGAGCAGAGCCTGTGCGGTGCAGATGTTTGATGTAGCATCTTCGCGCTTGATGTGCTGTTCGCGGGTCTGGAGGGCGAGACGGAGAGCCTTGCGTCCGAACTTATCGACGCTGACACCGATAATACGTCCCGGCATTTTGCGTTTGTACTTGTCGGAAGTAGCCATGAATGCTGCGTGCGGTCCGCCGAATCCCATCGGAAGTCCGAAACGCTGTGTGTTACCAACAACAATGTCGGCGCCCCACGAAGCCGGCGACTTGAGCAGTACGAGAGCCATAGTGTCAACAACTGCAGTTACAAGCATTTCGTTTTCGTGTGCAGTTTCGGTGAACTTTGCGTAGTCGCGGATTTCGCCGCTTGCGCTCGGGTACTGGAGGATAGCACCTATATATTTCTTCGAGAGTTTTACCTTCTTGTAGTCGCCAACTTCGACCTCGATTCCTAGTGGTTCGGTACGCATAAGGATAACGTCGAGAGTCTGCGGGAAGATGTCCTTGTCAACGAAAACTACGTTGCGACCTTCCTTTGCTGCCTGACGTGAACGGCATTCGAACATCATTCTTGCTGCTTCGGCTGCTGCTGTACCTTCATCGAGGAGCGAGCAGTTGGCAAGTTCCATTCCTGTGAGTTCGGTGATTACGGTCTGGAAGTTAAGGAGAGCTTCGAGACGGCCCTGCGAAATTTCAGCCTGATACGGAGTGTATGAAGTGTACCAGCTTGGATTTTCGAACACATTGCGCAGGATTACCGACGGAACTGCAGTGCCGTAGTAACCCATACCGATAAGCGAGCGGTAAATCTTGTTCTTTGCAGCCATAGCCTTCAGTTTTACAAGGAACTCGTCTTCGGTGAGCGGTTCGTCGAGCTTAAGGTTTTCTTTCAGTCTGATTTTGGTCGGGATGACCTGATCAATGAATTTGTCGAGTGATTTTGCTCCGATTTTCTTGAGCATTTCAGCGTATTCGCTTTCCCTCGGACCCACGTGGCGGGTGTAGAAATCTTCTCTAATCATTGTATTTCTATATTAGTGTTTGCGTTAAAAAATTTTGCGTAAAATTATAAATATTTTGGGTTCGCAATTCAGATTTGTTTGTGTTTTTTTCAACGGTGTTTTTTGCGGATTGCAAATCCTTATATTCGAGCCTTCGGTAAAAGTTGTTAGGATAAATTCTAAAATTTGTGCGAAAGGGTTACTTCAATTCATTTTCATTAATAATCGCCAACATTTCCGCTGGAGTAACAACAAAATCAACCTTTGGGAAATGTTTTATGTTGCCTGTTACCAAATATGAATCTTCTTTGGACAATGCAACTTCGTAAAATACAACGTCTTTAGGGTCGGGGAATATTTCACCAACGGCTTCTTTTCGTTCCACTTTCAAGCCAATTTTTATTATATGGCTTATAACTAGATCAATATCTGATTTCTGAATATGGAATTTGTCACGTGAAAGGACCTCAGTATATTCGCTAAGTATTTCATCATTATAGACTGGCTTTATTTCTCCTCGCAAAACCGCTCTTACAATAACAGTAGGATTGGATTTGTCGTTGCTTGAAATTAGCGCAGATACAATAACATTCGTATCAATTACAGCATAAATATTATTATTCTCCATTCCTTACCTCTCTGATTATTTCATTAATTTCATCAAGTGAAAGGTCTTGTACTCCAGCGTCTGCCGCGTCCTTCCTCATTTTGTCGAAAGCAAGCAAGGCTTTCTTTTCACTATCTTCAATAGATTTCGCCCTTATCTCAAATGGAATCTTTCGTTCGCGTACAACGGCCTTCATAAAGATAATCAGCGCGGCAGTGTTGCTTAGTCCAAAATCATCGCATAGCGCATCGAAATTTCGCTTCAGGTTGCTGTCAACCCTTATTGACATTGTTGATTGTGACATAATTCTATTTTTTTTATTGTTATTTGTACTGCAAATATAATGCAATATTAAATACGGTGTATATATATTGTAAATATTTTTGCAACTTTTTTATTTTCCGATATGTGACAAAAAAATGGCAGGACAAAAGCGTCTGCCATTATGGGTGTTTATTGCGGATTACTGCCTTTGGCAGTGAGCTAAAGGTTACTGCCTTTGGCAACGAGTTAAAGGTTGCAAATCCCGAAGGACATATTGTTCGGGCGGATTTGTAATCTGCCTGAGATGAGTATGAGCATTTGTAATGCTTGTATCGTTGCAAATTTCGAAGGACTTGGGCGGGAAGTGCGGATTACATTTTAGTGTATTCCCTGATAATCCACAATTTAAAAATCGGGTCTTGGATTTGTATGTCCTTGCCCGTTTCATCAATCAGGTCGCGTTTCTTCAGAGCTTCCTTTATGATGCGAATGTTTCCGCTGGTGCCAAGTTTATAGCGTTGCAAGGTATCCGAGGCAGAGAAGTTTTTAACACCGTTGGACACTGCACAAAGAAAATTCCGTTGCTTCTCGGTCAATGAGTCCATTATGTTGACAAACTGTAAGTTAAGCGAATCGAGCATTGCTTGCAAGGCATTGTCAACTATGGCAGTAGAGCAAGTGCGCGTTGTTCTCAACCAAGCATATTGGGCAAGTTGCTGCACATAGTATGGATGATTTTCTACTTGCTCGGCAAGGTACTTGGCAAGTGCTTGAGTAATTGATTTTCCAGTATCTTTAAATCTGCCGACAAGATATTTCTGCCATTCATCGTTGGATATTTTCTGCAAAAACATCATATCGCCAAATCGGTAGAAAGGACTGTTGTATTCTCCGAAAATGTTCATCATCATGTGCTTTTTGCTTCCATATAGTATATAGGCAACATCAGAATGTGTCTGCCAATGGCTGCGTAGTGTCTTCTGGAATTTCAATGCATCGGAATATTCACCTATTTGTTGGAATTCGTCGATGCACACAACGACCTTTTTCTTCTTACGCTGGGCAATCTGCTGCGGCAAATCCAGAATGTCTTCTTCTATAGGAGAGTTTTTTGTGTCCACCCCAAGTGCAATTTCATACTGTCCAATAGGGTCAGAAATTGACAGTTTTGGAAGCAGACGAGCAATAAAATCTTTGGCATTAGTTAGCAACGACTCTGCCGACGATGAGATGCCTTCCATTGTTCGCTTGGCAAAAGTTGCATAAAACTCTTGCGGATTTTCGGTCTTGAAAATATTCATCTTCACGAACAAAATGTCATCTTGTTCCTTCTTAACAGACTTTATGGTTTTTGCAACCAAAGATGATTTTCCCCAACGGCGAGGTGAAATAATTGCCGTATTTGTAAGCGACATAAAGTTATTTCTCAAGAGAGATGTTTCTTCTGTTCTATCTGTGAAATCGTTATTTTCCACAATCTTCCCGTATGCAAATGGTATGTTCATACACTTAAAATTTTTGCAAATGTAATAAAATTATATCATATAAAACTATATCATATAAATTTATATGATGTAAAATTATATCAAAATGCCAACTAGTTAATAATTAGATTGTTATAATACTGGTGTTTTGTTGCGGATTGCAAATCCTTATATTCGAGCCTTCGGGATTACAAATCCCGAAAGACATATGGACATATTGTTCAGGCGGATTTGTAATCTGCCTGAGTTGAGTACGAGCATTTGTAATGCTCTTATCGTTGCAAATTCCGAAGAACGCAATATTGTTTGATGTTGTTTGGAATGGTTTGATGTTGTTCTGTATAATCGCGACATGGCGCGATTCTTATTTTTGAAAAATTATTGTAGCAATGCAATATTTTGTGTACGTACAAACCAATCCAAATATCCGATTTTATAGAGATTGAAAAATGCCAATTTCGGATGTCTTGATGTAAGCAAATGTGTTTCAAGTGGTTTTCCAAATAATTTGAATGTGAGCTTCACTGTCCACAGCAGATGCAATTTTTTCAGTTTAACATAATGTCTGCATAGGCGGATGTGGTTGAAGAATTTTGGACTTATGCCGTCGATTTGCCTTATTGCGATGAGGTTTTCGATTCCAGCCCTTGTTTTTGCAAGAAATTTCTCGTTTGATTCTATTCCGGTGTGGATTACTGGATTGTCGATGTGCAGGATTGGAATGTTGTTTTCTTGAAGTTCAAATCCGAAAAGGCTGTCTTCGTGTCCGTACTTTTTCAGTGCTTCGCAGAAGCGTATTTTTTCAAAAATCTTCTTTGAAACCATTAGGTTGTTGGTTGTGAAGGCGGAGTAGGGGGCTTGGTTGCGTTTTGTGGCGGGAGTCTTTTCCACCTTCGTGCCAAATGTGTAGCGTAGCGATATTTCGGGCGAGTACTGCAATTCGTTGTAGGTGGTTCCCCCGCAGACGACTTCGCAGTTGCGGTTTTCGATATACCTATTTATATATTTTGTGTCGGGAATGGCCGAATCGCAGTCGATGAAGATGAGTTTTTCGTATTTTGCGGCATCGGCTAGGCGGTTACGTGTGGTGCTGCGACCAAAATTCTCCTTGCTGACGATATGCCATGCGCCTTTTATGTTTTCGATTGCATTGTTTTCGTTGGCAAACTTTTCGTCTGAGCCGTCTTCGAGCACAAGTATTTCAAAATCAATCGCTGACTTCTGGCATTGCTGCGAAAGTTCGGTGACCAGTTTTACTACATTGCAGTTGTATGTCGGAATGCAGATGCTAAGCATTACTTTATGCCGTTTATAGAATCGTCTTCATCGGCAAATTGCTGGATGTCAATCATAAGTTTCTCGACTTGCTCGTTAACGGCCTCAATTTCCGATGTCACGTCTTCGCCCCACGCTGTGTCGTTGCTGTGAGCATCGAAGGCGCTGCTTGCCTTGTGCAAAATCGTTTCAATCCTTTTTCGGTTGCTTTTTTCCCATTTGTCGAAATCCTCGGGGCATATTGTGTACATTGAGTCAATCACATGGTCGTATGCCGACAGCAGTTCTCCGAAATTGTCAAGGTCCGACTTGGCCTTGGCGTCGTTTCCCTTGAAGGCTTTGTCGGCGGTAGAGTATAATACGGAAGCGATTTCGTTTCCTGCAGATATTGCCTCGGTGCAATTTGCGAATTTCATATCTGCGTATTTCTCAACCAGTTCGCCGTAGTCGGATTCGTATTCGTCGAGCGTAATATTCTTTTTGTCGATGTCTTTGTCGCACGACGACATCAATATGGTTGCAATGGCAATAATAATATAAAGTGTGACTTTATTCATTTGTTGCGCCGATTCTCTGCATGAATTGTTCGTAGGTGAGCGTGTCGCGGTTGAATATTATGTTTCCGTCTTCGAGTTCCTTTATGGTGTCCTTGCCAATTACGAACGAACTATCCTCCAGCATTTCTGGTTCATTGTAGTCTTCTTCTGCATATGCCTCGCCCATCATTTCTTCCATCATCGGACGAAGTGTATTTATGCGGTCGGAGAGTGATTCGCCGAACTTGTCGTCATCTTCCTCCCAGAATTCCTTGCTGCCGATGTCCAGTTTTTCGCTGAAATCCTTTAATATGCCATCTTCAAAGTCTTCAAGTCTCTTTAAGTCATATTCGCCTGTTTCCTTGCCTTGGTTGTAAACGTCTTCGATGATGTCGAAGTACAGCATCATAATGTCCCTGTATGTTGTCTGCACGTCAATTTTTTCTATTTCTTTTGCCAGTTTTTCTTCGCGTGCATCGAAATCTGACCTGTCGGGCTGGCATGAATACATTGAAAGTGCCAATGCTGCAACTGCTAATGTTATGAATGCGTTTCTCATTTCTTAAATCTAATTTTTTGCAAACATAAGTAAAAATTTTCAAATAATACCTATTATATATTTCGTAGATGTTGACAATGGATGTTTAATATTTATTGGGCGAAAAGGCTCGAAGGCTAACTGTCTAGCAGAAGACCAGTCTAACAGCCAGAAAAGACTTTGAACATTGAACGTTAAACCTGAACGGCGCAGCCCTCAACGAAGTTAAACGTGCGTAGCACATGAAACATAGAAACGGGCGTCAGCCTGTAAACTTTAAATTAGGTCGAAAAACTTTTCTCCGACTGAAAGATTAGTTGTAAATTTGTGCAGTTTTTTAGATAGTATTTCAAAATGGCAAAATATTCTTATACAGAGAAAAAGGATACCCGTTCGGGTTTCGGTGCTGGCTTATTGGAAGCTGGCAGACAGAATGATAAGGTTGTTGCATTGTGTGCAGACCTTACAGGTTCGTTGAAAATGGGCGATTTCCAGAAGGAATTTCCGCAGCGTTTCTTTCAGTCCGGTATAGCCGAAGCTAATATGATTGGCGTTTCGGCAGGTTTGACAATCGGCGGTATGATTCCGTTCTGCGGAACTTTTGCTGGTTTTGCAACCGGACGCGTTTATGACCAGATTCGCCAGAGTGTGGCTTATTCCAACAAGAATGTGAAGATTTGTGCTTCGCATGCTGGTATTACTTTGGGAGAAGACGGTGCCACACACCAGATTCTCGAGGACATCGGTTTGATGAAGATGCTCCCGAACATGACGGTTATCTGTCCGTGTGACTACAACCAGACCAAGGCGGCAACTATCGCCGCTGCAAAGTACGATGGTCCTGTTTACTTGCGTTTCGGCCGTCCGGCAGTTCCAAACTTCACCGATCCTGACCAAGTTTTTGAAATTGGCAAGGCACAGCAGTTGTACGAAGGATCTGACGTTACAATCCTTGCTTGCGGACACCTTGTATGGGAAGCCATCACAGCTGCCGAGGAACTTCTTGCCGAAGGCATTAAGGCCGATGTGTTCAACATTCACACAATCAAGCCTTTTGATGCTGAAACGGTTTTGAAGTCGGTCGCAAAGACAAAGGCTATTGTAACAGCCGAGGAACACGAGCTTAACGGCGGTTTGTTCGATACTGTCGCTCAGGTTATGGCTATGAACAATCCGGTTCCGATGGAAGCCGTAGCTGTTCGCGATTCGTTTGGCGAAAGTGGAACGCCTGCCGAACTAATGAAGAAGTATGGTCTTGATGCTGAGAATATTGTTAAGGCTGTAAAGAAGGTTATGGCTCGCAAGTAGCCGATGCCAGTAAAGTTTCAGTATTATGAGATTGAGATTTTTTGCTATTATTGTCTTGATGGCATTGCTGTCGGGTCCTGTATTTGCTAAGCCTGTTGATGAAACGACTGCTCGTATAGTTGCTGCCCATTTTTTTGCAATAAAATACAGTCGCTCGCTCGAAACTTTGACTCCGTCAGTTGTTTACACGGCCAACCAACTTCGTGGTGAAAACAATACACCAAGTTTTTACGTTGTAAATTTTAATTCTGAGGGCTTCGTCATTGTGGCTGGCGACGACAGGGTGCAACCAGTTCTGGCATTTTCGGACGAAGGCGCTTTCGTTACTGAAAATATTCCTGCCCATATTCGCTTTTTCTTGGATGGATATGCCGATGGAATACAATATGTGATTGATAATGATCAAGATAATGATGCTGTTGCGTCGCTGCAATGGGAAAATCTGCTTTCTGAATCTCCCATAGTTCCGAAAGATGGGAATGTGGTAGTTGCCCCTTTGTACCTCCGAAACAAATGGAAACAGACAAGATACTACAACAACCTATGTCCTGCGGATGCTAGTGGTGACGCTGCATACGGTGGGCATGCAGCTGTTGGTTGCGGAGCTATTGTTATGGGACAGGTGATGCGATACTGGCAATTCCCAACTACCGGTACGGGAAGCCATTCGTATAACAGCAGCAACTACGGTACGCTTTCAGCCAACTTCGGTGCAACTACCTACCATTACGAGAGTATGCCCGACCAACTTACCTCAACTACTCATCCCGACAGTTGTGTGGAAGCTATTGCTACTTTGCTATATCACTGTGGTGTTGCCGTCAACATGAATTACGGACCATCCGCAAGTGTGTCAAATTCAAACAAGATTGTTTCAGCCCTCTCAACATATTTCCGCTATCCAGCTACCATACAGTACATTGAACGCGGTAGCCTCTCAACAACAATATGGCTCAATTATCTTAAGGGCGAACTCGACGAAGGCGCACCATTTATGTATGGTGGAAGCGGAAGCTATGGCGGACACGTCTGGCTTTGCGACGGTTATCGCGACGACGACTATTTCCATTTCAACTGGGGCTGGGGTGGTCAGCAAAATGGCTACTATGCTTTAACAAGTTGCAGTTCGTATGGTTTTAATAACAATCACGCCATTATTATCGGCATACGAGGACCTGAATTGCCTGTAGCCATTGACGAAGGCTGTTTGCAAAATATCTCGCTTTATCCCAATCCGACAAACGATATTCTTAACATCACATCGTCGGAAACAATTTCTGAAATTGAGATTATAAATATGATGGGGCAGGTGGTAAAGAAGGTGGAAGTGAATGCTGATAATGTAACTTGCAATGTGGAAGATTTGAAGAGTGGGGTGTATGTGGTGATGATTAATTCGCTCACTGGGAGGAGTCGGAGCTCGCGAATTGTTCGGAAATTCATTAAGGAATAGAAAATCATTTTATAATATATAAGGTATCCATCGTCTAAAAGCGATGGATATTTTTTTGTCTGTAAATTATTCAATTATCAAATTATCGAATTTTTCAAATTTTCGAATCTATAAACCGTGTTTGGCACGAACTTTGTTATATTATTAGGCGGTGATGAAAAAATAATTCTTCGCCAGATGCTCTTTGGCACGAAATTTGAATGTGAATAAAGTGTAAATTAAAAATAAAATTATTGTTAAATAAAAAAATTAAAGTCATGAAAGCAAAAGTAACATTTTTGATGGTAATGGTAGCGTTCTTCTTCGCAAGCCAAGTTTCAGCACAGGAAATCTTAACTGCAACAAGAGTTGTAAAGTCAAGAGGTGCACAGTCTGAATATGTTGTTCCACAGGGTGACAACGCAATCGAAAGACCAGTTCTCTCAAGAGGTGGTTGCGTAGTAAAGCTCGACAACTGGACAGGTTATTATGTAGATATCTGGGTTGACAAGAACTACAAGGGAAGATTGAATCCATGGGAAAACTCACAGCTCATTCTCCCGGAAGGTTTCAACGAAGTTTACTGCCGTACAATGGGTGAAAGCTACCAGTGGCAGTCGGGTGGCGAATGCAACGAACAGTTCGTTCTGCAGGTGCCAGAAGAAGACGAATAAAAGAGTTTAATATTTAGAATGATGAGCCGAGTGCTCATCATTCTTTGTAATTTAAAAAGTTTGAGAGATGAAAAAGATAATAATATTAGTAACAGCGTTTTTGCTTGCTGCAATTTGCGCAAATGCTCATAAGTATGCGCTGATTATCGCAGTAGGTAACTACGACCAGAACTTGACTGGTTGGTATCCTATCAGTGCCGATCATGATGTTCCTCTGATCCAGAAGACTTTGATTGGTCTTGGTTTCGACGAAAAGGACATCATGTACTTGAAGGACGAACAGGCAACAAAGGCTGGTATGGTCAACGCTTTCAACGAACTTCTTGCAAAGGTTTCGGAAGGCGATGAGGTCGTTATACATTATAGCGGTCACGGACATCAGATTTTTGACGACAATGGCGACGAAATTGATGGCCTTGACGAATGCCTTGTTTGCTACGACGCTCCTATGAAAATGACAGAAGGTTACGATGGTAGCCTCCATTTCAGGGACGATGAACTTGGAGCTGTAGTTGAGAAATTCCGCATTAAGCTGGGTAAGGACGGACATATCCTTCTTTTCCTCGACTCCTGCCACTCGGGTACTGGTACTCGTGGTGCAGCTAAGGTAAGAGGCGGTGCTCCTGCTTTGGTTCCTGCTGGATGGCATGCTCCGAGCGGTGCTCCCAAGACCGACGGCAAGATTGGTATGGGTATGGGCGCAACCAGTTCTCGTGGTGCTGTTAACGTAAACAACCTCGCTAAGTACGTTGTTTTCTCGGGCGCTAGCGCAAACGAACTTAACTACGAAACTTTCGACGATGAAAACAATTCGGTTGGCTCGTTGTCATACTGCTTGTACAAGTCGTTCTCGCAGATGAAGGAAGGCGACACCTACCGTCAGGTATTTGCAAGGATAATGGCTGAAATGGCTGCTAAGGCTCCTTTCCAGAATCCAGCAATCGAAGGTGATGTTGACTATACAGTTTTCGGTGGTGACTTCACAACTCAGGCCGAATACTTCAACATGACGTCGGTAAAGAACGACTCTGTTATCACAATCAATGCTGGTCGTCTTGTAGGTGTAAATCCTGGAACTACCGTAGCATTCGTTGCTCCTGGTACTTCTCGTCTTGACGAAGGTACTCAGGTTCTCACTACTGGTCGCGTTATCAGTGCAGAAAACTTCAAGTCGCGCGTTGCTCTCGATACCAAGATGAAGTTCAAGACTAATCAGGACGCTTGGGTATTCGTAAAGGCAAGAACTTTCACCGACCAGAAGATTAAGGTCAGTGTTGACCCCGAAATGGATCCGGCATTGAAGAAGGCTCTGGACAACGAAATTTCGCACTCGAGCTTTGCCGAACTTACCACCGATGCTCCCGAAATCACTTTGAACTACGGACGTACTCGTGGTGCAAAGGTTATCTCGGTAAACAATGCATTGTACAACAAGGAATTGCATAAGATTTCGAATATTGATGAGTCTGCTCTTGAGTCGGATGTTATGTCAACTTTGAATAACTTTGCACAGGGTAAGATTATCAAGGCTTTGGATTTCTCCGATGACCGTTTCAACATCGTTATGGAACTCCTTCCTGTTGAAGCTGACATCTACGATGATGGAACTTTCGAAATTACCGAATATCTTGACAAGGATAAGTTCATAGTAAACGAAGTTCCTGGATTCACCGCTGAGAATATGGCTGTAATCAAGGTTACAAACAATGGAACAAAGAAGGCTTTCTTCAACATCATTGATATTCAGCCCGACGGTTTCATCAACCCGATTATCCCGACCGTAAACGACAGCGATGGACGTGAATACTACCTCGAACCTGGTGAATCGGCAATCCTTAAGAACACAATCGTTATGTTTGGTCCTCCATACGGAAACGAAGTATTCAAGGTTATTGCTACCGACAAGCCGTTCAACCTGTCTGCAACTATCATGCAGCACGGTAGTTCTTCGAGAGGTGACTCGTCGAACATCTTCGAAAGCGCACTTGGCATTGGCAACTCTGGTGTTAACACCCGTGGTGCAGCAACAGTAAGCGCAAAGAAGCAGGACGACAAGATGGGTACTTACGAGTACACCTTCAAGATTATGGAAGGCGAAGAATAATTGTTGATAATAAAGTTTTAAAAAGCATCTCGATTCGAGATGCTTTTTTTATTTTTGTGGTATGAAAAGATATTTTGTCGCGTTTGTTCTTGTCCTGATGTCTGTGGTAATGTATGCGCAGTCGTTTCCATCGTGGTTAGCTGGTAAATGGGAAATACCTTCATTATCTACCGTTTCTGGCAGTTCTTACGAAGAGTGGACTAGTGTATCTGGCAATCATTTTGAAGGGAAAACCTATCGTATTTTTGGAAACGACACAATAATCTTCGACCATATGAGCATTCGTGCCGAAGGAAAAGATGTTGTCTTGAAGATGTCTGCGGAGAAAGGCGGAAAACGTTTCTTGGCTGATTTCAAGGGCAAAAAAGTTTGTGAGGAACTATGGGCGTTTGAGTGTGCCGAATCGGATTCGCCGTCGGCGATATATTACAGGAATCTTGGCAAAGGTCAGGTTTATGTATGGACAGAAGTCACAAGCGACATAGATGTTTGCACCGACTTTGTAATGTATAGGCGAAAGTGATGGACAAGCCGAGATTATGTTTCCCTCCATACGAGTTCCGCTTTAAGACAGAAGGTGGCAAATCGCTTATTTTCGATGAGATACGTAAGAAGTGGATTGTTTGTACGCCGGAGGAGTGGGTGCGGCAGAACCTTGTGCGTTTTCTTGTACAGGATTGTGCTTATCCGCAGGCTTTGGTGGCATTGGAGAAACAAGTCGTTGTGGCAGAACGGAATTTGCGTTTCGACGCCTTGATTTACGACAGGGAATTTAATCCACTTATGCTTATTGAATGCAAGGCTCCGACTGTAAAACTTACCCAAAAGGTTTTCGACCAGATTTGGCACTACAATTACGAGATAAAGGCTCCGTTCTTTATTGTTACCAACGGAATAGATTTCGTTATGGGGCGATATGATGCGGGTAGGGGAGTGGAGTTTTTCGAAACGGTAAAGGCATTTGATGAATTGGTGAGGTAAAAAGCGCGGATGTCCCTGCTATTTTTCGTTTTTTTTACAAGTTTTAGACTTCTTTTTGGTGTATAATATCCATAAAGTTTTGGGATTCTTTAGTTGTTGTAGCTTTTTTTATGAAAAAAGTTAGCAAAAAATTTGGCGGTATGAAAATATTGTATTATATTTGCGTTGTGATATTATTTCTGATAGTAGTTGCTATTTGAGATTATATGTAGATTTATTTAAGTCGATAACGCAGAATAACCATAAAATGAAGATATATGAATATTTACTTGGACACAAAAATTGAAGAATTAGAAAGATCAGGATTGATTTCTCAAAGGACCTACAATTGCTTAAAAAATTCTGGATACGATACAATGTCGGACATTATAAATCTAAACGACGTAAAAGTTTTAAAGAATATAAAAAATTTTGGTGAAAGATCTTATTCTGAAATTGTTGAGTTGTTGAAAAATAATATGAGTTTGTATTATGCTAATCTAAATAATGGTGTAGATGGTTATTTGTCTTCGATTATTGAAAACGCCTATTGTTCATTAATTTATGAAAATGATAAATGTGGCGTAAAGATGAAAGCAAATTATCCAAAACCAGAAAATTTGCATACTGCAATTATTGCAAAACAGCAAACTCTTCTTGATGTCCAACCAGATTTGACACGAGAAGAAAACACCAGGTTGCGTTATTGCTATAAATGTTTTATTGCTGAAGTGCTCAAATCGATAGATAATAATTCCAAGTATAATATAATTGCATCGGCATACAGGGACGCATTGTCTTTGTTGCATAATAACATTGACAAATTTTCAGAACTTGATTGCCTTAAATATTTTATGACGCCAGAGATGCGTCACGAAGTTCAGAATGTATATGAAGAGGCTTGTAGGGATATGTTAAATGGCAGGGCACTGACTTTTCAAAAAGAGCATCTTCCTAAGGTTGAAGATATTGTGCCTTATTTTGATTTGCCTATAGAAAGATATAATGATATATTTCAATCAGGGAATAAGAGGAAGACTGTTCAGGATATCTTTGATTTTGTACAAAAATTCAAATACATATATTACAGAACTACCGGTATGCCAGATTTTCAGTTGTCAACAACCCAATATCCATTTTTGTCGATTAATCGCAAAAGGTTTATTTTTGAGTACAAACAGAAATATGGACATTTCCCATTTATGTATATCCTTTATCAGTATATGCTGACATCAACGGAAAGGTGCGATGACATATTTGGATTACTTTATGGAATAAAAGATGGTCAAGAAAGGTCGAATCAAGAAGTCGGTGTTATTTACGGTATAACAGGAGAGCGTGTGCGGCAAATAGTAACAGATGAATTTGACTACAAGAATAAAAGAAACATAATAAAGGGGTTTGGTGATAATAACAAGGCTATATTATCATTGCCATACGTTACGGAAGATTCAGAAGAATACATAAAAATAAATTCAAGTGAGAAAGTTAATGTTAACTTTAGAATCTTTGCAAGACTATTAACAATAACCGTAGATTATTTTATTGTTGAAGAAGTAAGGGACAAAATTATATTGATTAATAGGAACTTAATGAATGGTTTTAAACTTCAGAAATGTATTAGGAATCTTGATAAAATATTGCCATCAAAATATCCGGATGATACTAAAATTCCAATATATGAAATTTTATGTAAAACGCCTTCGGATGTTACGGACTTTGAAAAGGAACTGCTATCATACATTATAACAAAAATATATGGAATGTCTATTTCAAATGATTCGGAACTTATAGTAAAGCAAAATTATATTGATATTCCAATGGAGGTATGTAATATATTAACCAAGAACGGAAGACCAATGCGACTAGAAGAAATTTTTCATGAATTTAAGAAAAAATACCCTAATAGTAAGTACGGAACTCCGGAAAGCATAAGACATTATATTCTAAAGTCTAAGGATATAAAGGCCATAGGGAAACAATCCACTTATGCTCTTGTGTCATGTAAGAATGTTTATTTCGGTAGCATTCGCGATTGTATAATAGAAATAATGACTGCGTCGAATGATCCTATGCGTATAGATGAAATATTTGCAGGAGTATCAAAATATTATCCTGAGACAAATGAAAAAAGTTTATATTCAACAATGCAAGCGGATGAATTAAATAGGTTTGTTATGTTTGAAGGTGGTTACTATGGTTTGTCTTCAAAGAAATACCCAAATTCTTATAAGATAAAGCGAATTGTTCCGCGGATGTCTTTTGTGGATAGAATGAATATGTATAGGAATTTTATAGATACAAATCATCGGTTCCCTTTTGCAAATTCACAAGATGAACTTGAGAGTTCATTATATAGATGGGTGCTTAATATTAGATGTGGTAATATAAAAACAACATACACACAAAAAACGCAGTTTGAAACGTTGATTGATTCCTACGATAAATTAGGTTATCCGAAGAATAATAAGGAGATGGCATTCCTTAATAATTGTAATGATTATAAATCATTTGTTGATGAAAATCATTCATTACCGACACATTTAGAAAACAAATACTTATATCATTGGTACAGAAGTGCGTTAGCAAATTATGAACAGTTTTTAGACAATCGCAAAACATATTTTTCTGATTTGTTGAATTATATTTCTAACGCAAAGATTGGTTCTTAATTTTCATCATTTCCCCGTTATAGTTTCTGATTTCCAATTCGTTTCTCTCGCCTGTTTCCAATTCCTTACCGCCATTTCCTTGCTTGAGTTTGCGTAGCAGTATTCACATAGGTGAGGGCAAGTGTTGTATTCGCCGATGTCCTTGCTGACGATGCAACCGCAGAACTGCCGCTGACCTTTGTCGTCATTGTTTTTCTTCTTTATGGCGTATAGGTTGTCGGGAAGCATTATGGCATCGGCAGGAATTTGTGCACCGAACAGCGAGTTCTCAATATGGTGAATATCAACGCCAAGGAATTTCATCAGAGCCTTGTCGTTGTATGCAAAGCGAATCATCAGGTTGTCGTCGATGCAACGGTTGTGCTCGATGCCGTCGAGGTCGGCAGCTTCGCCACAGGTCGCCAGAGTGTAATTCCCGCCGTTTGCCTTGTTTAAGGTGACTAGCCGGTGTGCAAAGTCAAGCATCTGTTCTTTTGTCCACTCCGAGTAATTGACTTTGTTGCGTTCAAGGTTGGTTTTTACCTTCTTGTATTCGGCAATGTCGGCAAAACTGAATACTAGTTTTTCGGTGTAGCCAAGTAGTTGGTTGCCAATATTTTCAATTTTGCGGAGCAAGTCGTCAATGCTTATCTTGTCTGTCAGAATCAGCGGGTCGAAACGCCATACCACGCGACCTTTACCCAGTTTATCGACCAGAGTCTTGAATGTTTCTATTCGTTCTGCCACATTGGGGACACCTCGTTCTAAAGCTTCCGCAACATAGTCGTTCAAGGTGTATTGTATGTAGCAGTTAATGTTTCGATCTTGCAAGTAATCAAGATGTTGCAGCAATGGCTTGGGATTTTTCGACCAGAAGACAATGAAACGCGTGTCGGCGTACGAGACGTAGCTTTTCACTCCGTTGAAGGGATTTGTCCAAGCCGAATAGCCTACTTTCAGCCTATGGAAAAACCAGTCGGCATAGAAGGCTGGTATGTCGGTGCTTCGGCTGGCGGAAACAATTACAGGGAACTGGGCGTCAGCCAATTCTCCATTCTCGAGTTGTATTTTGTATTTGCGCCATTGTGCCATAGTTGAGTGGGTGTGGAGATTACCGATAGCTTAATTTCGACTGAGCCTTCGACACTTCGACTACGCTCAGTGAGCGAGGCTCATGGAGCGTAGCGCAATCGTAAATCAATTAACTTTGACTCTATAGCTCGTCTTTACCTTGCCCTTCGAGATGTCGCTCAGGCGGTTCTTGAGGAAGTGCTTGCGGATGGGGTTTATCTTGTCGCAGAAGACAATGCCTTGCAGGTGGTCGAACTCGTGCTGCACAATCACTGCCCTGTTGCCCGATAGTTTTTCGGTTACTTCTTCGAAGTTTTCGTTAAAGTAGGTGACGGAGATGTCGTTGTAGCGGGTGACTTCCTCGTGGATGTTTGGCACGCTTAGGCAACCTTCTTCGAAGACAATCTTCTTTGTGCCTTCGAAAGTTACTTGCGGATTTATCATTACGCGCTTGAAACCCTTGCAAATAGGGTCGTCCTCGGCAAAAGGAGTGGCGTCGAGAACAAGCAGGTTGATGTTCAGACCAATTTGCGGGGCAGCAAGACCTACGCCGCTGGAGTGGTACATTGTTTCGAACATATTGTCGATCAGCTGCTTGAGGTCTGGATAATTCTTGTCGATGTCTTCCGATTTTTTCCTGAGAATCGGGTTTCCGTATAAAAGTATTGGAAGTATCATAGTTTTGAAAATTTTTCTTGTTCCATGTACGATTGAAGTATGATTGTCGCGCTTATCTTATCGACCATAGTCTTGTCGCGACGCTGTTTGCGAGTTGTTCCGCCGTCAAGCATTGCTTGGAATGCAAGTTTCGATGTGAAACGCTCGTCAACAGGTATAAAGGTGATATTTGGAAAAACCTTTTTTAGTCGATTCAATATTGGCGTTATGTATTGCATTGATTCAGAAGGTGAGTTGTCCATCTGTGTTGGAAGTCCGTAGATAATTTTCTCGACTTCGTTCTTGGCAATGTATTCGGTGAGAAACTTTTCCAATTCGCCTGACGGAACAGTTTCCAAGGCTGTGGCAATTATGCGGCTGGGGTCGGTTACTGCCACGCCCGTCTTTTTGCGTCCTATGTCCAATGCCAAGTAGCGTCCCATTAGTTGTCGGTGTTAAATTTGAACCCGTTTAGAAAATCCTTGATAGCCATGCGTTTCTTTCCCTGCATTTGTAATTCGTGGATTGATACGAATCCGTCAGCAGCGGCAACTTTCAGGAACGACTTGTTGTCGGTGACGAAAGTTCCTGGCTTATGGTCGTGCTTTTCATTGCTGTACGATGAAGTAAAAATCTTTGCGGTAATGTCGTCCTTCAGATAGCACCATGCTGCTGGGTAAGGCGAAAGTCCGCGTATAAGATTGTGTATGTCAACGGCTTTGCTGCACCAGTTTATCTGGCAGAATTCCTTTGTGATTTTTGGCGCTGGGTGTAGGCCTTCAGTGCGGATTGAATCCTGCTCAATGGCGTTTACGTTGCCCGAAGCGATTATGTCAACGGTTTTGCAGACGGCTTCGGCACCAATGAACATCAGCTTGTCGTACAAAGTTCCGATGTTGTCATCAGGTTCGATGGCGCATTTTTCCTGCATTATGATTTTGCCGGTGTCAATATCCTCGTCGATGTAGAATGTGGTGATTCCTGTTTCGGTTTCTCCGTTGATAATTGCATGGTTTATAGGTGCTGCGCCACGGTAGTCGGGTAGGAGTGCAGCGTGCAGGTTTATCGTGCCTAGCCTTGGCATTGCCCAAACTTCCTTCGGAAGCATACGGAAAGCCACAACGACAAACAAATCGGCATCTATTTCCTTGAGCTGGGCAAGAAATTCTGGTGATTTCAACTTTTCGGGCTGAAGTATGGGCAAGTTGTGTTCGAGTGCAAATTTCTTCACATCCGAAAACTGTATTGCCTTACCTCTTCCTGCGGGCTTGTCGGGAGTTGTTACAACGGCTTTTACGTTGTAGCCCTTGTCGAGCAGTGTTTTCAGTGAGGTAACGGCGAATTCGGGCGTACCCATGAATATGATAGGAGTGTCTGTCATCTTATTCTGCTGTCATTGCAAGTCTAAATCCGTAAGGTCCTCCGCAAGTGCTTGGCGTACGCGAATAACGGTACGACACGCGGCTGAACTTTTCGTTGAGGAAAGAGCTTCCGCCACGGACAACAATGTATTTGTTTTCAATCTCGTCGTTCACATCAGAAGCTTCGCTGCCGAAGTTGCTGTACCATGTGCTGCACCATTCGTAAACATTTCCGCTCATGTCGAAAATGCCCAGTTCGTTGGCTTTTTTGCCGCCAACCGGATGAGTTGAAAATTCGCTGTTGGCATCGTACCATGCAACTTCTGTTATCATGTTGCTACCGGAATACTTTGTGCCACGCGACAGGTTTCCGCCACGTGCTGCGTATTCCCATTCTGTTTCGGATGGCAGACGCACTTCCTTGCCGCTCTTTTCGCTGAACCATTTGCAATATTCCTTGGCATCGTTCCAGCTTACGTGAGCAACAGGGTGGTTGTATTCCTGCTTGTCGTATAGTGTGCCTTGCGAGTTAAAACGCCAGTTCACACCTTTCTTGTACGACTTTACACCGTCGGCGCAGATAAGGCTCGAATCCGATTTCTCAGCATCGGTCTTGTAGTTGGTCTCTTCGATAAACTTTGCGAATTGCTCAACTGTAACTTCGTATTTACCAATATAGAAGTCCTTTACGGTTTCTTCGTGAGCTGGTTTTTCGTCGTTGTAGCAGTCGTTGCCCTGTTCTTCGGTGCAGCCCATAGTGAATGTTCCTCCTTCGACAAAGGCGAATTCTGTGTCGCAAAGGTTCATCTCGTGGTTGGCATTTGCCGACTTGTCCTCGCTTTTGCAAGCCCAAACCAATGCTACACAAACAATAACCGCAACAATAAGATTTCTGTTTTTCATTATTCCTTATTTTTCAAGAACAACCCTAAATCCATAGTTGAAATACTTGATTCCCAACGAGAAATCGCTACGGAATGAAATCATGCAGAAATTTGAATTAACGGCGCAACTTCCACCGCGGAGCACATAGCTGTAACCGATTACTTCGCCCTGCTGGTTCTTGATTTCGTTGCGGCACCATTCGTAAACATTTCCGCTCATATCGTATATGCCGAGTTCGTTAGGTTTCTTAGTTCCCACCTGATGGGTCTTGCCGTCGCTGTTCTTGTCGTACCATGCAACTTCGTTGAGGTCGTTGCTACCGGCATACTTGGTGTTTTTCTGAGGTTTCAGTACACCGCCGCGAGCTGCGTATTCCCATTCTGCTTCGGAAGGCAGACGGTATTTCTTGCCGGTCTTCTTGTTCAAGGTTTCGATGAACTTGTTTACGTCCTCTGCGCTTACACGCTCAACCGGGCACGAGTCGCAGTCCTTAAAATAGCTTGGATTTGTACCCATAACTTCGCGCCATTGCTCCTGAGTAATCTCAAATTTGCCAATGTAGAAGTCCTCGATGGTAATCTGGTTGGACGATTTCATCTCGTTGCTACCAGTGTTGAATTTTCCTCCCTTTACCAAAACTGTCTCTATGTCAATGCTTTGCGCAATCGCAAAAACCGAAATGGACAATACTGCCAATACTAAAAATACTTTCTTCATTGTGTAAAATTTTAGGAAACAAAGATAAATAAAATTTACGATTTACGAAGTACGATTTACGATTGATTTAACTTCGTTGAGCTAAATGTTGAAGATTGCAGATTCAATCTTTCAAATCTTCAAATCATCAAATCGTTAAATCCTTGAACGTTAAACTTGAAACAGCGTAGCGAGAAACGTGCGTAGCACAAGAAACTTGAAACGGGCGAAGCCCATTGAAACACCGTAGGCATAGAAACTTGAAACGGGCGTTAGCCCCCTATATTTCCACGATAAATATCTCAACCCTTCGGTTCAGTTCGCGACCTTCGTCGGTGCTGTTGTCGGCAACGGGGACGTTAGGACCAAAGCCACGGTATTTCATGCGGGTCTTTGGAATGCCTTTTTCCAGCAGATAGTTGTAAACCGATGCTGCTCGTTCGACCGAGAGCTTTTTGTTGTAGCCTTCGCTGCCGATGTTGTCGGTATGGCCACGGATTTCGATGCGCAACGACGGTTTTTCAAAAAGAATATTGTACAGCGAGTCAAGCTGTATGTTCGATATTGTCAGCAGTTCCGACGAGTTGAACTCGAAATATATCTGGTTCAGTCGGAAGCGGTCGCCAATTTCGGCATTGTCGAAGGCGGCCTTGGTTATCTGTGTCTTCAAGCCTGTTGCGTCGGTTTCGTTAGGGTCGGTCTGCGAATTGTTTTTGCTATTATTGTCCAATCCGTTTCCGTTTGTATTGCCATTGCCGTTGCCTTGACTATTTTTGCCGTTGCTGTTAGAACTGTCATTTCCATTATTGGCAATGTCGTTGTCGTTGATTTTCCTAGTATTGTAACCTGTTGACGGGTCGAATGTGTCCGATTTCCAGTCGGAACTCCAAGCAAGGTCGTTGAGGCATCCGCATTCAAATTCCGATTCTATTTCAAAAACCGATACATTGTCGATGAGGTAGTAGGCGTAGAAAAATGCCGAATCGGAATATTCGTTCTTGTTGGTTACATACTGTGTGGTGCTGTTGTCCCAGAAATTGCCTATTGTAAGGTAATGCTCGCCACCGCGTGCGCGATAGTAGCCGCAGAATTCCGTCCATTCGTCCATATTGTCCATAATGTGTCCGGGACGGTTGGTGATTTGTGGTCGTTGCAATATACGGTCGGCGTTCTTCGCCTTTATTTGTTCCACTGTGAGCGTTATGCCCAATGCATCGACCGAATACATTGATTTCTTTGCGTTTACATAATAGAATTTTACGCAGTACAATGTGTTTTTTTTCAGAGGTTCTGTAAGTTTTGTCTGCAGGTATTCGCGCGAAACGCCTTTGTAAACCCTCAGCGAGTCATCGAACATCTCACGCAGTATGATGCCGGCGTATGCTCCGCCATCGTATGGGTACATATACCCTGCAAAGTTTTCGGGAACGCCAGCTCGTAATGCACTGCACGAGTGCATTAGGTCGGGGGTGCCGTTGTTTGGATTTATCCAGTCGGGGAATGGAAATTTCACGGCATAGCCATTGTAGTCCTCGGGGCACGACCATGCATTTTCAAAACTATGGTTTTTGACAAGGTTTTGCGATTTTGCATCAATGCCCAAAAGCATCGCTACGCAGCATAGCAATATGGTGGCAAATTTTTGCATTTTACTTGTGTATGCCCGGATAAATGGCGTTTATATCGATGAGAGGCTTATAGTTCTTTTGATGTCGCGATAGTTGCGATTCGTGGGTGTCGGCAATGTTTATGAGGATTCCTGTTTCTTCCACGTCTCCAAATTCAGGATTGTCGGCTGTGCCAAAGACTTTCATGGTATCCGAAATTTTCATATAGGCGTTTACGAGCGGAGGAATCTTGGTGTTCAAGTTTTTGAGTTCCGATTTCAACTTCTTGTAGTCGTCGGAAAAGTTGTCGCCATAAAATGCAGCCTTGTTTTTTTCGAACTCGAAGTCGATAGGCAGTTTTGGCGATACTAGCATTTCGTTGTCGGGGAAATATAAGTTCAGGAACGAGAGCAGGATGTTTCGAGCCTGCACGTTGTAGCTCTTGTACATTGTGAACTTTCCGAACCAGTATTTGATGTGCTTGTATTCGGATGTTAAGGCAACAACACCGTCCCACAGGTTGTCAAGAGCGAAAAGTCCGCGGCGGAAATTCTTAAGCGTCTGGTAGTTGGGTTGGATAAACGACCGCCCAAGCTCGATGGTGTAGGGGAGATACTCGTTTACAAACTTTTCGGAATAGTTGAAAATGTGTCCCGTGGCGAGTTTTGCGTTTGGATTTTTCACGGCATATTCACCGAGAATGAAGCGATATCCTCCTACTATTTGCTTGTGATGCGGGTCCCACACAATCATCTGGCAGTATGGTGCATCGTAGGAAATGTCGAACTCGTCGATGTCGGATTCCTTTCCTGTGCCACCTCCTGCGGTGCGAAAGGTTATTTCGCGCAGACGACCAAGTTCCCGCATAAGGTTGGGACATTGGTCGTGCGTGAAGACATATATTTCGTTTGCTCCATAATTCGTCCGTCTCAGCAACCTGTCTTTAGTCAGTTCGCTGAACAGCAGGTCTTTGCTTACGGGAGGAATTATGTCGCTGTTTTTTTGCATTTAGAATATTACGCCAACTTTCAGGCTTATGTCGTTGAACTTGAGTCCAGGGTTAAATTCGCTTTTGTCGTCCTTGTATGATTTGATTCTGTCTAAGTCGAGGAATGAGCCCAAGTATGTGAGTTCGAACAAAAGCTTGGTATTTCCTGCTATAGTCCATTCTGCTCCGCCACCTACATGCCATCCAATATTGAAAAGGTTGAACTCCTTTGTGGTAATGTATGTATCCTTGCTTTCGAGAGTTACTTTTGACTTCACTCTTATCATCGGGTCAACTCCGAGTTTCAGGAAATAGGTGAAGTAGCCTATTTCGTTGGTGCATCCCTTGATTCCAATAGGAATTTCTATGAACGAGGTGGAGTACTTGTAATTATGCATTGTGGAGTCGCCGATTGCAATTCCGTCAATGTCTTTGAAAGGAACTGCTCCGTTCTTGAAGTTTGCTGTTCCGCCAATGTTGCAGAAACCGCCAGCTATGTTGAGAGCGAAGTTATTTGTAAAATTCAAGTCCATTACGGCACCAAATCCATAGGTCATCTTTGCTTTTTCGTTCTTGAAGTATGCCTTGCTGTCGGACATCATCCACGAAACGCCGCCCTTAAGGTAGAGACCGCCGTCCACCTTATTCTTTTTCTGTTTTTGCTGTACCGGATTGGTCTGATATTGGTTTGAACTTTGGGTCTGGATTTGTTCTTGTGCAGATAACAATGCTGTTGAAAGCAATATTATTACAAAAGCGCTAATAAATTTCTTCATGTTAAATATATTTACACATTAAACAATATTAAAATAAAAACGCAAAATTATATATTTTATTGTCATTCTCCAATCTTTTTTTCGCTCTTAGCAATTCTCTTTTTAACTTTGCGGCAATAATTATACGAATATGCAAAGGCTGTTTTTCTATATTACCATTGTGTGTGCGAGTGCTTGTTTTATGTCATCGTGCAACCGTAACCCGCTAAATGTTGATGTGTCCGATATTGACGCAAATGTGCAAGTTGAACGCTTCGACCGGGAATTTTATTCTTGTTCCGATGATGTTTCGTTTTCAACAGTTGGTCAGCTTGCCGAGAAGTATCCGTTTTTCTTCGATATGTACAATATGCATATCATATCCTGCGGAACTTACAGCGACAAGGCTTACTACGAATGCCTCAGGGTTTTCTTTTCCGATTATTCTGTGATTGAGGCTTATGGTGCTGTAAACAAGGAATTCGCCAATTGCGATGATGTGCAGAAAACATTGAATGATGGTTTCCGTCACCTTTTATATTATTATCCCGATATGGAACTCCCGCGTGTTGTAACCTTTGTGGCTGGGTTCAACCAGTCGGTTGTGCTAATGGACGGTTATGTGGGCATTGGACTTGAGAAATACCTCGGCGAAAAATGTCCGCTATACGATATGCTTCAGATTCCCGATTTTGCAAAGCGTGAGATGCAGCGCAAGAGAATCCCCGTTGATGTGATGACCGAATGGTTCCACGATATGCATCCCTATGCTCCCGAAACCGACAACTTGGTGAATCGAATGATTTACAATGGGATGGCAATGTACTTTGTTGAGGCTATGTTCCCCGATATGCACGAAACCGACCGACTTACTTATACCGACGAGGAACTTGACTATTGCCGTCATTTTGAACGCGATATGTGGACTAGCCTGATAGAGAACAACTATCTTTTCACAACCGATATGTTCACGATAAAGAAATTTACCGAAAACGCTCCGTTTACGGCACCGTTTGGACAAGAATGTCCTGCACGGGTTTCCAATTGGACAGGCTTGCAGATTGTGAAATCGTATGTCGAGAACAATAAGGTTTCGTTTACGGAACTGATGGAAGAACCCGATTACCAGAAGATATTGAATTTGTCGGAATATAACCCGAGGTGATTTACGATTTACGATTGAATTAGAATCATCAAATCATCAAATTGTCGAATTATCAAACTTAGAAATGATTTATCATATGAAAAGAATATTAGTTATTACGCTTGCTATTGTTTCTCTTGCAGTAATGGTGTTGACAAGCGGTTGTGGGAAGGAGAAGGTTTATATAGTAACATTTGATGCAAATGCTGGTACTGGTGTTATGAAATCGCAAACATTTGTGAAGAATGTTTCCCAGGCATTGGTTTCTAATAAGTTTTCTAGGAAAGGATATTCATTTTCGGAGTGGAACACTATTCCCGATGGTACAGGAGTGGTGTATGCCGATGCTCAAGAAATATCTCTGAATGATGACATTACGCTGTATGCACAGTGGAAGGCTGTGTCGGGGAGCAAAAATGGTCACGATTACATAGATTTGGGACTTCCGAGTGGTACATTGTGGGCGACTTGCAATATTGGTGCTAATGCGCCTGAAATTTATGGGGATTCTTTTGCTTGGGGCGAAGTTTCTGCAAAAAACAGCTATTCGTGGAGCAATTACAAATATTGCAATGGAAATTTCAACGCTCTCACAAAGTATTGTACTTCTTCAAGTTTTGGAGACAATGGATTTACTGATAATCTTACAGTATTGGAGTCATCTGATGATGCCGCTACTGCTAACTGGGGACAGGAATGGCGTATGCCTACGGTTGCCGAAATGCGCGAACTTAGGGACAATTGTGTAATGCTCTGGACTGTGCAGAAAGGAACAAAAGGATTTTTGTTTACTGGACCGAATGGCAATAGCATTTTTCTGCCTGCTGGCGGTTATTACTTCGATAGCGACCACGAGGATGTTGGTGTTGGCGGTTACTATTGGACAAGCTCGTTAGGACCGGGAATGTCGGGGTATGCATGGCTGTTCCATTTTTATGCCGATGGTTCCGAAATGAACAACTATGGTCGTGGGCAAGGACGTTCGGTGCGTGCTGTTTGCAAATAAACACATTTATACCTCGCAATCATTGCGAGACACAAATCATCGAATCATCAAATTGCCTATTTCGTTTCTAGAATCTTGAATTCTACCCTTCTATTTGCACTGCGACCTTCTTCGGTGTCGTTGGTGGCGATTGGCTTTTCGTATGCGTAACCCTTGTAGGTCAGACGATTTTCGGCTATGCCCTTGCCGATGAGGTAGTCGACAACTGTTTTCGCACGCGATTCCGACAGGTCGGTGTTGTATTTCAAGCTACCTTGGTTATCGGTGTGCCCCGAAATTTCGATTTTTAGGTTAGGCTGCTTCTTTAGGATTTCGGCTACACGGTCGAGTTCGGCATACGATTCGGGCTGCAACGACGATTTGTTGTAGTCGAAGAATATGTTTTTTAGGATTATGGTTGTGCCGACCTGGATTTTTTTCAATTGCACGTCGATTACCAATTCCTGGAAGTCGGCGGTGTCGGCTAGGTTGAAGTTTTCGCTGTGGAAAAGGTAGCCGTCCTTGCTTACGCTAAGTCCGTAGTTCTTTCCCGATGGCAGGTTCACGATGTATGCTCCCGACGAACTATTCGACTTGAATGTTGATATTACCTCGTTTTTGCTGTTGTCGGTGATTTCGATGTTTGCTTCGAGTGGCGAATTTTTATCGGCATCGGTGATTGTGCCTTTGACGAGGGTAACAAGGACTTTTGGCGCGTTTTGTTTTTGCTCTTTTGCTGGGAATTTTATTTCGTAGAGGTCCCATTGTCCGTAGCCGTCGGCGCGAGCAGAGGTGTAATAGGCGTTGCGACCGCTAGTGGTTATCGAGAAGAAAAGGTCGTCAAGTGGTGTGTTGATTGGGTAGCCGAGGTTTTCTGGTTCCGACCAATGATCGTATTCATCCCTCACCGACTTGAAAATGTCATATCCGCCCATGCTGTTATGTCCGTTCGAACAGAAATACAAGGTTCTGCCGTCGGGGTGAATGAAAACTCCGCGTTCGTCGTATTCCGAATTTATCGGTTCCCCTATGTTTACTGGAGCTGACCATTTGCCGTACTTATCAAGTGTAGAGTAGTAGATGTCGTGGTCGTTGAGGGATTGGCTATTTATGTTCGATACAAAGTAAAGTGTCTTGTTGTCGGACGACAGGCAAGTCTCTGTTTCGTGAGAGGCCTTGTTTATCTTTTCTGAAATGCTTTTGGGCTTTTGCCACTTGCTGCCCCTAAGTGTAGAAACGTAAATATCTCCGCCGTTAGCGTCCATATACACATACATTGTCTGGCCATCTGGTGAAAGGCCAACTATTGCATCGTTAAAACCTGTGTTGAGCGGAGAACCTATGTTGCGAGCCTTGGTCCAGCCCGCCGATGTGTGAGTACTTTCGTATATGTCTTCGCAGAACAATCCATCTTCATGTACCGAATTTGCTGTTGTTCCTTTGCGCCGCGAGGTAAAATATAGTTTTGAGCCGTCGGATGTAACGTGTGGGCAGTATTCGCGGTATTCGGTATTGATGTTTTCTCCGAGGTTTATGATTTCAACATCTATAGTGTCCTTTACTATTTCGATACCATTGTCGCATTGCTGGATAAGATGTCTGATTTGGGCTTGTTCGTTTTTGTCGCGCAGAGTTTTCATATAGTCGGAGTAGCATTTTTTTGCATCTTCGAACTTGTAGTTCCAGTGGTAACCACATCCGAGGTAGAAAAGGATTTTCTTGTCGATGGTCTTGTTGAGCTTATATGCACGTTCAAAGTATTCAAGGCATTGCGACTTCTGTATTGAGTTGAAATGACAGTATCCAATCTTGAAGTTAAGGTCGGAATTGTTTGGGTTGAATTTCTGTGCCGACAGATAGTATTTCAGAGCATTTGTATAATCGCCTACATTGAAAAACTCATTTCCTTTGGTTATATTTGATTTTGCTGCGTTTACTTCGCTTGCCCGACCAGGAAAATTCGACGTTGTGAATTTTGTGTCAACCTGAGCCGATGCAATGAAAAGCAACAATACTAATGATATGGTGGATATTATCTTTTTCATGTCGCTAAGTTTTAAATATTGGAAGACAAATATAATGAATAATTGTGAATCAAGCAAAAAGGTCTTTTGAAATTCGACATAAAATTTATATTTGCTGTTTTTGGAAATAACACATATTTGTTATTAACTTTAGGTATTGACTGTCTGCTGTGTCGCAGGTTTGCCCTAACTTTGTGAAAAATTGGAATTTATATGAAAATTTCTGTTCTGGCGGTATTGTTCGCTGCACTTGTGCTATCCTCGTGCGGAAATGCTGGTGCGCTTGAAAACCAAGCCATTGATGTGCAAACCGAGAATCCCAATAGGGTGGAGGCTCTTCCAATTTTCCCGGGAATATACAATGTGGACTTGTATCTGCCTATGCTTGAGGATAAAAAGGTTGCAATCGTAGCCAACCAGGCGAGCATAATCGATACTCTTCACCTTGCCGATATGCTGATTAAGGAGGGCGTAAACGTTGTGAAGGCTTTTTGTCCTGAACATGGTTTTCGTGGTACTGCCGACGCTGGTCAGAAAGTGGATAGCGGAAAGGACGAAAAAACTGGCCTTGAGGTAGTTTCGCTCTACGGGAACAACAAAAAGCCTACCGCCGAGCAACTGAAGAATGTCGATGTCGTAGTTTTCGACTTGCAGGACGTGGGTGTGCGTTTCTACACTTACATTTCCACCTTGCATTATGTGATGGAGGCTTGTGCCGAATCTGATATTCCGGTAATTGTTCTCGACCGTCCGAATCCGAATGCCTCATACGTCGATGGTCCAGTTCTCGACACGGCAAACTATCGCTCTTTCGTAGGAATGCATCCGGTTCCAATTGTTTACGGTATGACAATCGGCGAGTATGCCCAGATGATAAACGGTGAAGGCTGGCTGAATGGTGGAATCAAGTGTAATCTCTCGGTTGTTCCGTGTCAAAACTACACACATTATCGCAAATATAAGCTGCCGATAAAGCCATCGCCAAACCTGCCCAACGCCAGAAGCATAGAACTTTATCCCACGCTTTGCATCTTCGAGGCTACTTGCATAAGTGTTGGCCGTGGAACCGACATGCAGTTTCAGGTGCTGGGACATCCGCTCTACAAGGGTGTGATTGACAGTGCTTTCGTGTTTACACCTAAGCCAAATGCTGGGGCTTCCAATCCTTTGCTCAATGGAAAGGAATGTTATGGATTCAATCTTGCCGACGATGCGGCAATATTTGACTGGCGAGTTGATAAGTTCAATGTATCGGTAATTATCAAGATGTACGAACTTTTCCCCGATAAACCCAACTTCTTCAACAAGAACAATATGCTTGAAAAACTTGTCGGTTACAAGGCATTCCGAAAGCAGATTGAGAATGGCGTGAGCGAGGAGGAAATCAGAAGTTCGTGGAGCAAGGACTTGGAGAAATTTAAGGAAATTAGAAGTAAATATCTTATATATAGTTAGTTATGGAATTTGGTATTTGCGAATATGCATATCTTCCGTTGCGGGCAGGAATGTCGCACAGGTCGGAAATGGTAAGTCAGGTGCTTTTCGGCGAGGTGTTCGAGATTGTTGCAAAGCATTCCGACTGGACAAAAATCCGTCTTTTGCACGACAACTATACGGGTTGGATTGAAACGGTTACAATATCGGCATTTGTGTGCGAAAATCACGAAGCTTCGTATGTCAACGAGCGTTATGTCGTGCGCGATGTGCCTACCATGATGATAAAGAACGAGAAGAACCAGATTTTTGTTCCTAAGGGTTCGCTGTTGCCTAAGTCAGCGTTTGCCGACCGCAGTTTCAACATCGGCAACAATAACTACTATATACTCAGTGACATGACCGATCGCACTGAAACTGACATTCGCCGTAGTATTATCCGCGATGCCGAGGACCTTATAGAAACGCCTTACCTTTGGGGTGGACGTTCGCAGTGGGGAATCGACTGCAGTGGCTTTGTGCAGTTGGTTTACAGATTGTCTGGACTACTTATGCCTCGCGATGCCTCGGAGCAGGCCAAGTTGGGAAATACCATGAGTTTCATCTCGGAAGCCAAGCCCGGCGACCTCGCTTTCTTCGACAACGAGGACGGAAATATTGTTCACGTCGGAATCGTTTACTCGGCATCGGAAATAATACACGCCTCCAAGAAAGTCCGTATCGACCGCATTGACCATAACGGTATCTACAACGATGAATTAAAGAAATATACGCACCAGTTGAGGGTGATGAAGAGTGTGATTGGGGGCTAATGGACTGGCAAAAGAACTAATTGTCTTTATGCTTACCATATACTAGTGAATATCATTTTGTTAAACATTAGTTTCCCATGGTTGACATATTGCACCAATATATTTCCATTCACTTTTGCTTTCCTTTCCGTATATATGAAAATATGAGCGCAATGGATGTGATTGCGAATACGCCACAAGTGTACAATCATATCCTATTATTCTTGAACTGCTATAATAAAAGGCGATGAATTGCAGTCCATCAACAGTAATATTAATTCGTGATGTAAACGTTTGCTTATATTTATCCCCGTATCTTTCAAAAATAAACATGCTGTCCGTTTCTCTTGCAATCTCCTTGTCCGTGTATTTCCTAAAAACATAAAATGTGGTATTTTTACTCTCTTTGTCGAACATATTTATTTTGTATTGTTCAAACTTGTCAGTGGCCATAAATCGAGAGCTAATGCCTGGCACTTTTTTAGATGCAATGTCTAAACTTTTCCAATGTTCCTCATCAATTATTTTGTAATGCTCTATGTGAGAATTACATTGAATATCACCGATATAATTCCATTCTCCATTTTCGTTTTGCCCCAATACATGAAGATTGGTAATGGACTCCGCAAAATTGATTGTAGTTTCTACAACTATATTTTTTTTGCATCCAGCAAATATTTCTTCGTTGTAATACACCATATCGAAATATGACACGCCGTTATCCATGTCAATATTCAACTTAGTAGTGTACACTAACTTATATAGACTATCCTGCTTTTCGAAAAGAAATAATGTGTCGTTGCCGGTTACAAAATCCTTGTTTATAATTCTTCTGAATATAATAATTGTATCTTCATAATCTTTTTGTGGTTGTAGAACGTACTTTTCAAACAGGTTTTCATCATAAAATCTTGCATCAATGCCAAAGTCTGACTTAATGAATGTATTTGCAGCAATATCAGTTTTACCTTCCAATAAATTGTCGTTTGGTACCTGTCGTGCGCAACCAAAGCAAAAGCATAATAGGGTTGCAAGAAGAATATATATGTAGGTATGTTTCATTTTTGGTTCGTCTTTGATTAATTTTTTGGTGTGTCAAAGATAAGTGAAAAGTTACAAAAAATCACAAATATTACACTTTAATTTTTGATGTAGAGTTACACGTTAGTTTTTGCAGTACGACATAGGAAGCAATTAAAAATAGTTGGCGTTTTCGTCTTTTAGCCTGTCAGCCTTTTAGCCTAGAAATACCCGCTCCAATCATACATCACATATCCTGCAATTTCGTGAATCAGCATATTCCATGTGGAGAATGCCGATGGCGCAGGGATTAGCCATGTTTCGGGATTGGCTCCAAGTTTTCGGCTGCAATAGTCAACTGGGTAGGAGTCGAAAGTGAAGCCTTCATTTTCAAAGCACTTGGCAGCACGGCGGAAATGGGAGGCACTTGTTATTAATAAATAGGTGTCAGAACTTTCTGTCGGATGCAAAAACTTTGCCGCCTCGACTGCATTTTCGTGGGTGTTGCGCGATTCGGTTTCAATGATTATGTCTTCTTCGGGAACGTTTATGCTTGTAAGATAGTCTTTTAGCAGTTGCGATTCCTTGTGCGTCTGGTCAAGAAGAAGTCCCGAACCACCCGAAATGAAAATCTTTTCGATGCGTCCAGCATAGTACAACCGAACGGCTTCGAGGATTCTGTCGGTGGATTGTCCAAACTCAATCTTTTCATTTTCGGCATCGTAGAGAATCATTCCCGTTAGCACAATGCCGTAGTCGTAGCATTCCTTCAGTTCGCTTTCCTGCACAGGTTGCTCCTCCCACGCGCCGAGGCTGAGGTTTACGAGTAATGGATTGGTGAATAGCAGAAGCAGTACAAATGTCGTGATGCGCAATCCTTTTTTGACTCGATCTTTCTTAAAGCAGAAAGAAAACACAAAAATTATCAAAATCCAAACCAGCGGAGAAATCAAGTATTGCAGTATTTTTGACAGTGCGAAAAACATGTTTTAAAACTATCTTTTATAAATTGCAAAGTGAGTAAATATAATTAACTTCGCCAAAAAAAATTTTGAATTTATTTTTGAAATGGAAAAGAAGAATTTTGATTTAAGTCCAAACCTTCTTGAGAGGTTTTTGCAGAAGCCTTGTGAGGAGTTCACAAAGGCTGACATCATCAAATATATTGTAGAAAACAACATCGAGATGCTCAACTTCCGCTACGTTGGCGGCGACGGTAGGCTCAAGACCTTGAACTTCGTCATCAACAGCGCCGAATACCTCGACCAGATTCTTACCACTGGTGAGCGCGTTGACGGTTCCAGCCTGTTCACTTTTATCGGTGCAGGTTCGAGCGACTTGTATGTAATTCCAAAGTATCGTACCGCTTTCGTAAATCCTTTCGAGGAAATCCCGAGCATCGACATACTTTGCTCGTACTACGACAACAACGGTAAGCCATTGGCTTCGTCGCCCGAAAACATCTTGAAGAAGGCTCACCAGAAACTGAAAGACACAACTGGCTATACTTTCAAGGCTTTGGGCGAACTCGAATACTACATCATCGCCGACAAGAGCGAAAACGCTATGTTCCCGGCTGTTGACCAGCGCGGTTACCACGAGTCTGCTCCGTTTGCAAACTACGAGTTCATCCGTAAGGAAGCCATGCACCTTATTGCCCAGTGTGGCGGTAAGATTAAGTACGGACACTCCGAGGTTGGAAACTTCACAGATGGCGATTTCTACTATGAGCAGCAGGAAATAGAATTTCTTCCTTGCGAGGCAGAATCGGCTGTAGAACAGTTGATTATCGCAAAGTGGATTCTCCGCAAACTCTGCTGCGACTATGGCGTAAACTTGAGTTTTGCTCCGAAGATTACTGTCGGAAAGGCAGGTAGCGGTCTGCATATCCACATGATGCTATCGAAGGACGGCAAGAACATGATGGTTGACAATGGCGTTCTTAGCGACGATGCACGCAAGATGATTGCTGGTATCCTCGACCTCGCCGATGCTCTCACCGCTTTTGGAAATACAATTCCGACATCGTATCTGCGTCTTGTTCCTCATCAGGAAGCTCCTACCAACATTTGCTGGGGCGACCGCAACAGGAGCGTTCTCGTACGCGTTCCGCTGGGATGGACTGGCGACATCAACATGTTCCGCGATGCAAATCCGCAGGAAAAGAGCAAGGCTGCAGACTACGATAGCAAGCAGACCGTAGAAATCCGTAGTGGTGATGGTTCGGCAGACTTGTACCTGTATATGGCAGCTCTGATTGTTGCTGCACAGCACGGACTTACAATGCGGGGTTCACTCAAGATGGCTAAGGATTTGTACGTTAATGTAAATATCTTCAGCGAGGAATTCAAGGATAAGTTGGCTAAGCTGAAAGCTCTTCCGGATTGTTGCTGGGATTCTGCCGATGCACTTGATGCAAAGCGCAAGTTCTTCGAAAAGGACAAGATTTTCCAGCCTGGACTTATCGATGCTGTTATCAAGGGCTTGAAGTCGTACAACGACAAGGGCTTGAGCGAAAAACTCTACGGCAAGACCGAGAAAATTCGCGAATTGGTTGAAAAATACATACACTGTATGTAAAATAATTAACAATGGACAATTGACAATTGATAATCTGTAGCGGCGCAATGCATTGCGCCGCTACAATTGAATAAAATCATTAAATCATAAAAAGGCTGCCAGATGGTAGCCTTTTTTGTGTTTTTTAAAAAAACGAGCAGGCCGTAAGCCGAATTCTGTGGCATCGTGTGATGCTGTCTATCATTTATCTGTGCATTCTACCCCTCGGCTCGGGCGGGCAACCCTATAACGCCGATATACATGAACTTGCAGCTTGCGGGGCGGACGGCTGACGGTGTCGCCACCGCCACCGGTGGGCTCTTACCCCACCTTCTCACCTTTACCTTGTTGCCAAGGAAGTCGTTCTCTTCTCCGCTGCCAAACCTTCACAGACTTCTCTTATTTCAAGAGCGCAACGCCCTGTGCTGTCCGGACTTTCCTCATTACCTTGTGGTAACGCGATAGACTGACCTACTCGGGGGCAAAGATAGTTAAAAGTTGGAAGTTAAAAGTTAAAAGTTGCTGACAAGATGCAAAAAAAAGCACAGAATCAAGATTCTGCGCTTTGTGTATATTGTAAGTTTTTTGTCTCTTAGTTTGCCACTACAAACTTGATAGCCTTGCGTTTCTTCTGGGCCTTCAAAGTGTCTCCATAAAGAACCTTTATGTAATAGTAGCCACTATTGTATTTCGATATATCAATAGTAGTATCCCTGCTGTTGATATAACCATTGTCCATGATTTCTCCAAGTTCGTTATGTATTGAATATTCATATATTTCCTTGGAAATGTCGTAGTTGGCTCTGATGGTTACCTGTCCCGATGCTGGCGAAGGAAAAACCTCAAAATTGATGACTTCTGGAACAGGTTCGGGTTCTGGAGTTACAGGTTTTGGCAATACCTTGAGGGTTAGGGTTACAATAGAGTCGCACCCTTCTGCATTTACCAACGTGTTGGTGAATGTGTATTCACCTTCGTTGTGTATTGCTGCCAGTTCAAATCCGTAGTTTGTGTATTCGTTGTCAACTTCTATGCTGTCGGTAAGCTCTATGTTGTCGATTTGTCCAACTTCGAGGAATAGCACAACAAGGCTGTCGCAACTATTGGTTGCTATTAGGCGTAAGGTGTCGATGCCGGCATCGGCTCTGCCTTCGAATCCAGGAGTGGTTGACACGTCGCCTGCGCAGATATGTTCGTTAAGGTTTACCTGATAGTAACTATTTACATCAAGATTCAGCACTATTGTGCTGTCGCATCCGTGCTGGCTTGTTAAGAATGCCTGATATGTGCCTGGTTGATTTAGTATCTGTCCATAAAAATTGTATGTTGCGCTTTCGCAGATTGTCAAGTCAACGTTTGTGGTATATGTATTGTGAACGGTGAGACTCAATTCAACTACCGAATCGCATCCGTTAGCAAGAGGATATGAATTGCTATGGTTGAATGTTCCAGCATTGTTTTGTATTGGTAGTGTAAAACCGTTCTGGCTGTATGTGTCGCCCTTACATATTTCATCTGAAATCTGGTTTGTGATGACACTTCTATAATGAATTGTATATGTTTTCGATTTGTCGCCGTGGGTAACATTTATCGTTGCTGTTTTGCCATCGGATGAAAGGTTTGTAGAATATTCGGCACGAGGCGATGCTGTTGTCGCAGAAATATAATTTGTTGAACCGCATGGTACATCTACATAATAATCTGTAGTATTCTGGTTGAAGTTAGGAATGTTTTGTCCGTTTACAGTTATTGACGAAAGGTTGGCATTGTAAATCAACTCGATATCATCAAGGTAGAGTTTGTCGTTGTTGCTTCCGCCTCCAGCATCCTTGTTTGTAGAGAATGTGATTAAAATGAACTGCGGATCATTCGATTGGCAACCCTCATAGTCGATGGGTGCGGAATGACGCTGCCATGTGCTTCCATTATTGGTGAAATCGTATGACGGAACCTTGCCAACTATATGAGCTGCGTATCCGTTTTGGTCTTCGTTTCCTGCCAATGGATCTTGTAGATTGTAGTTGTCGTGTATATATAGGTGGCAGCATGCAAGGCTTGCATCGTTGGCATTGACAACCTTTGCCCAGAATACTATTGAGTCGGGCTTTGCATTTAATCTATGGTTGAAATCATTGTTTGTGGTTATGGTTCTATTGCCATTGCTAGGACTGTTCATATTCAAGCTTACAAGTTGCATCTGTCCGCTAGTGAGAGCTCCGTTAGCAACAACACCGAGTACACTTTTTGAGTATATTAGGCATGAATATTGACCAGTTGCGCCAGGTCTGACATCAGTAGAGCGGTCATGTCTTTTTGTTTTTGCTGTACCGCATCCTACAAGCATTGTGCAGTTTCCAGATGGATAGGAGTTCCATCCTGTAGGCTCGTCATTACTTCCGCCATCCCATTGCTCGAATCCTGGATTTTCAAATTGATAAACTTGTGAGTATGTGTTTTGAGGAATTGCCAATGCAAAAATCGCAATTATTGCAGTGAAAAAAGTGAAATTCTTTATTCTCATATATATGCCTTTTAAAATTTCAAGGCGCAAAGGTCTAACATTTTTTTCAAATAAAAAGTTTTTGTGTGAATAAATTTTAAACGGTGGTTGTTAATGTGTTGATGTATAGTAGCTTGCGCGTTTCTATGGCTTCGCCGTTTCTAATTGTTTCTAAGTTTCTATGCTACGCGTTTAACTTCGTTGAGGGCTTCGCCGTTCTAAGTTTGGGATTGCTGGCTCGAAGGCTAACAGGCTTGTCTCTCCCCCCCAACGTTAAGGCCGTTAACGGCTTTAATGTACTTAACACAATGGGGGGGGGACATTCAGACTTTTAGCCTTCCAGCCCAGTGTTTGTTTCAATGAGAATTGCGTTGGGGTACTATTGTTCAAAAAAACGGCAATCGTAAATCCGAAATCTAAAATAAAGTTGTATTTTTGTAAAAAGTTTTTGGATATGAAGACGAAAGAAGAAATAGTAAGCGATTGGCTTCCAAGATATACGGGGAAAACGTTGGAAAGTTTCGGCGAGTATATACTTCTCACGAACTTCCAGCTGTATGTTGATTTGTTCGCCGAGTGGAACAATGTTCCGGTAGATGGTCTAGACCGCAATATGCCGAGTGCCACTGTTGACGGCATTACAATAATAAATTTCGGTATGGGAAGTCCCAATGCTGCGATAATCATGGACTTGTTGAGCGCAATCTCTCCCAAAGCTGTGCTGTTTCTTGGCAAATGCGGTGGTTTGAAGGCAAAGAACAAGCTCGGCGATTTGATTCTGCCGATTGCCGCCATCCGTAGCGAAGGTACGTCGAACGACTACTTGCCGCCCGAGGTGCCTGCTTTGCCGGCGTTTATGTTGCAGCGTGCAGTTTCTACATCTATTCGCGACAATGGCCACGACTACTGGACTGGAACGGTTTTCACTACTAACCGCAGGGTGTGGGAGTATGATGAACGTTTCAAGAAATACCTTATCAAGACACGTGCGATGGCTGTTGATATGGAGACGGCAACAATATTCATAGTCGGTTTTGCAAATGAGATTCCGTGCGGAGCCTTACTGCTTGTAAGCGATCAGCCTATGGTTTCGTCTGGTGTTAAGACCGAAGCAAGCGACAAGAAGGTTACAGAGCAGTTCGTTCACGACCATTTAAAAATAGGTATAGATTCGCTGAGGATTATCAAGAGGGGTGGGTCGTCGGTAAAGCATTTGAAGTTTTAAGGTTTAATCGTAGAGACGCAAAATTTTGCGTCTCTAAAGGTTCGATAATTGTAGTGACGTTGCGAGCAACGTCGTATAGTAAAAAAATATTAGTTGTTTAATTCAAAAATTATTAATTTTGTATCGGATTTGATTTTGAAATTATGAATCTATACAATACTATATATCAGTTGGTTTGCGAAAACGACTGTGTGATAATTCCGGGCTTTGGCGGTTTTGTTACGAATCGTTTTCCTGCTAATGTGGATTTCTCCAAACAGGAATTCTATCCTCCTAGCCGTAAGGTTGCTTTTAACGAGAACCTTTCGTTGAGCGATGGTTTGCTTGTAAATCATGTTTCGCAGACAGAAAACGTATCGTGGTCGGATGCCGAGCAGATTGTAAAGTCGTTTGTGGATGAACTGAATGAAAAATTATCAGACGGCAAAACATTGACATTTGATGACTTGGGCTCCTTCTCGCGTAGGACAGGAAGCCTTGTATTTGCACCGAATTCGGCTAATCTACTTGACGAATCCTTTGGTTTGGCTACTTTCAATTTCCCTATGCTGCCCTCAGAATCGAAGCCTCGTATCGAAAGTGCAATAATAAAAGGTAAAAAAGATAAGAAGTCCCCGAAGGTTGGTAGAGCAATAGCATGGTCGTTGTCGTCAGCTGCAGTGATTGGCGGACTGATTTGCCTGTCAATATATATGGGATGGTTCGATCGTCTGTTTGGAAATGGCGGCGATGAAAATACGATATTTGCTGGTTTCGGCGTTGGTGGAAATACGGAGCAGGTTGTAGAATCTACTAGCGAAACAGTTGATAATGAGCAGAATGCCAACTTGTTGGATGCACAAGAATTAGTTTCAGCCGAAACAGAAGCCATAGAAACACCTTTGGAAGAAGTCGCTCCAGATGAAGAAATCATAGCTGATGAATCTGTTGTAAGAGAAGAGCCTGTTGTCGCAAATGTTGAATCTCCTGTTGTTGAAACTTCTAGCAATATTGAATACAAGGTTCACATAATAGCTGGGTGTTTCGCTAATCGTAGCAATGCAGAAAATGTTTACAACGACTTGGTTTCAAAAGGACTTTCTCCTCAGATATTGCCGTTGCAGAAAGGTTTGTATAAGGTAAGCGTAAAAGGTTTTGCCAATACTGCCGATGCTTGTGCCGAACTTCAGGGCCTGAAGGAACAGACGGGTAACGATCAACTGTGGGTGATGAAAATGTAGGCGGGGACGCAGTCTAACGGTCTAGCAGGCTTGCAGTCTAACAGTCTTACTGGCTCATAGTCATGAAATTTGTTATTATGCTATAATTTAGTCTTTTAGACATTCCGTTCTTTAGTCTTATTTGTCTGTTAGCCTGTCAGCCTTTTTGCCTGTCAGCCTTCGTAATACTCAAAAGCATCAATAATATCAAGGTAAACTCCGTCGAAGCCAGCATTGATTATTCTTGATAGGTAGTCGAAAATAATCGCTTGCCATTCCGAATCCCAGTATTTGACTTTATAGTTACCTTTCCAGTTCGGATTTTCCTTGTCGAGCCACGACGGTTTTCCTCGTTTCCATGATTTGTTCCAGTAGTATCGGTAGTCTTCGGCTTCGCCTATCGACATATAGGCTATTACCAAGCGACGTCCACCGTTAGCCTTGTTGTGGAGTTGCTTTATTTCATTGGCTGTGAATTCGTTGTCGTTGTGAAACAAATCCATGATTAGTAGGTCGTAGTTTGTGGCACAGACAGCTTTGATGAAATCGTTCTTTGATGAAAAGTTTTCAGGATTGATTAGATATAGGAAATTTTTGACTTGCCCGAGATTTGTTATTTCGTCGGAGTTCTCGTTTGGGATAGGTGTTTGGGGTATTATGTCCAGATTACGGCTTGTGGCTTGAAACGAAATGAATCCTGCCGACTGGTTTTGCTGTTGAGACAATGTTCTGTTTTCTGTTGACGAGCAATAGTCTGTTGTAAGTATGATTTTTCCGGACTCACGAAGTCGTGACAAGTATGATTTCAGATAGTCGGTTGTGGATTGGGGCGTAGGCTTGTTGTCGCTGGTGTATCCGAAGAACAAGTCTTCCTGTCCCTGTCCGTCGATTGCCGAAATGTATCCGGAGACTAACTGTCCGTCAGGACTGTCATCGGTGCTGATTATTTCTACTCCGTTTTGTGGAATTATTTGAAATTCAGAGTTTTGCGATTTTGCCTTCTCGCTTATTGCTACTACAAAATTCCGCATTTCCTGTCGGTAGTCGATGTTTTTGTCCTTGTGGCAAGAAAGAGACAATGCGGTGATTGTCAGAAAAATGATTATTCTGACAAAGTTTCTCATATTACCTTATTCCTGCTTTGCGAAGAGCATCGTGATACCTGCGGGCATTTGCTTCGTGCTGCGCATTTGTGGTTGCAAAGTTGTGATAGCCAGAGAAATCCTCTTTTGCACAGAAGTACATATAGTTATGTCGCTCGTAGTTAAGCACCGCGTCAATCGATGTCGTGGATGGTATGCAGATTGGGCCGGGAGGTAAGCCTTTATATTTATAGGTATTGTATGGTGAGTCGATTTCGAGGTGTTTGTTTAGGATTCGCTTGATTGTAAAGTCGCCGGCAGCGAACACAACTGTCGGGTCGGCCTGCAGTAGCCAGTCTTTTTTTAGTCGGTTGATGTAAACCCCAGCTATGCGGGCTTTCTCGTCGTTCTTTTGCGTTTCGCTTTCGACAATCGATGCCAAAGTCGAAACTTGCGACTGTGACAGTCCAAGAGCGTTGGCCTTTGCCTTGCGGTCGTCGTTCCAGAATTTCTTGTATTCATCGGCCATGCGCTGCACGAATTCTTCGGCAGAGGTGTTCCACCAGAACTCGTAGGTGTTGGGAATGAACATTGAGCAGAAAGTCTGCTTGTTGAAGCCGTATTTTTTTGCAGTTTCCTCGTCTTTGAGCAGGGCGGCAATATCGGTAGAATCGGCTTCGATGTTGGTTGCGGCCTTTCCTGCAAGTATATCGAGTGTTCGCAAACTTATGAAGGTGACTTTTACTGGAGTCTGCCGTCCGCTGCGTAGCATGTTCACGAGTTCGTTGTTCGACATTCCGTTTTCGAGCTTGTACTTGCCGGGAAGGACTTTCTGGTCGAGTTTCTTGAAGTCTGCAACTTTCTCAAACGATTCCATGTCGGTTACATTGCCTGATGATTTCAGTATTTCCAGCAGTCCGTTGTAGTCGGTCCCAGTTGGAATATATATATAGGTGTTGCTGTCGGCGGTAACGTTTGGCGCATATGCGTAGTTGTATGCCTTGTATGCTACGGCAAGTCCTGCAATGATTAATGCTAAGACTACAAGCAGCGGAATGATTACTTTTTTCTTTTTGGCCATTTTGTAAATATTAGATGATTATTGCTTCTGGTTCAAGTTTCACGCCAAACTTTTCTTGGACTTTGTCCTGTACGATTCGGGATAGTTCAAGTACCTCGTTTCCGGTGGCGTTGCCTGCGTTTATAAGTATGAGAGCCTGATTCTTATGCACGGCTGCGCCCTTATGCTGGAATCCTTTCAGTCCGCATTGGTCGATGAGCCATCCGGCTGCCAGCTTGAAGTTTGAACCTGCAGCGAAATATTTTATTTCGGGGAATTTTTCTTTCAATTTATTGAATGTTGCTGCATCGACTACTGGATTTTTGAAGAAACTTCCTGCACTTCCGATTTCGGTTACTTCGGGAAGTTTTTTGCGGCGTATGTCGATGATGGCAGCCCTAATGTCAGCGGGTGGCGGATTGGTTATGTTGTTGTCGGTCAGATACTTTTCCACATCGGCATACGAGCGGTTTATGTTAGCGTGTTTTCCGAGCTTATAAACTACCGACAGTATTATAGCCTTTCCTTTCAGCAGGTGCTTGAAGATGCTTTCGCGGTAGCCGAAGCAGCAGGCCTCGTTGCTCATGTACTGTATGTCGCCAGAATCGAGGTGAAGAAATTTTACTCGATGTATGAATTGACGGGCTTCAGCTCCATAGGCACCTATGTTCTGAACAGCACTTGCTCCTACCGTTCCTGGAATATACGACAGATTTTCGAGTCCGTAAGCCTTGTTTTCGGTGCACCATTCCACAAATTCGTCCCATATTTCGCCAGCTTGTGCCTCTACGAAAATATTGTCGCCGGTTTCGTAAACAATTTTCTTGCCTTTGGTGGTAGGATGTATAATTGTGCCGTCGAAATCTTTTGTAAACAGAATGTTGCTTCCTCCACCGAGAATAAAAAAATTGAAGTCTTTGTCGTTCTTGTGTAGTCGTACAAAGTCGAAGAGTTCTTCGTCGGTGTTGTATTCGAAGAAGGTTTTGCATTGTGCATCTATTCCGAAAGTGTTGTATTTTTGTAGACTATAGTCGTATTCCAATTTCATGGTTATGATTTTTTTTGCAAAGTTAGCAATGAAAAAGCATTCTTATTGTGTTGATGGTTGTTTTTATCCACATTGTTGTGTGTCGTATTTGAAAATATTGCTACCGAAAAATTACTAATTGTATGGTGTGTTGTATTGAAAGTATGTGTTGTGTTGCTTATATGCTTGTAAATTAGTTGTTTGTAAGGGTAATGACAAATCTATACATAATTTTGTATTAGCTTCTTTTTTGTGTTAAAAACTTTTGATTTTTAGTTTGCAGTTTTAATTATTAACGTTAACTTTGCAGTAAATTAATTAACATTTAAAAACGTAATAATATGAAGAAATTAGTTATTGTATTGGCAGTTATTGCTATGGCATTTGCAATGTCATCATGTGCAAAGAAGGGTGCTGCAACTCCAACTGAAGCAACACAGGCTTACTATGAATTGTTGAAGAAGGGTGATTTCAAGGCTGCAGTTCAGAGTACTTACGACTACAACAAGGAAATGTCGAAGGACGAAAAGGAATCAGTTGACGCTATGCTTGATATGACTGCAAGCAAGATTCAGGCTGCTATGGACGAAAAGGGTGGCATGAAGGAATTTGCACTCAGCAACGAAGCTATCGAAGGTGAAGATGCAACTGTTGACGTAAAGATTACCTACGGTAACGGCGAAGAAGAAGACAAGACCGAAAGCTTGAAGAAGATCGGTGATAAGTGGTTTGTTAAATAATGAATAAATCGCTTATATTCATTCTAGTACAATTAATTTTCTGCATCGGATGTCAATCCGGTGCAGAATTTTTTATTGACGAATCCAAACTTCAGGAAGGCGACATTGCTTTCCGCGGAGGCACAAGTGTTTCAAGTCATGTTGTTGAGATTGCCGACAATAATGGAATTTATTCGCATTCGGGAATGTTGGTAAAGTATGAGGGCAAGTGGAAGATTGTCCACGCAGTTCCTGGTGAGGAAGACGAGACCGATGGAATACAATATCTGAAGATGGATGACCTTGACTTGTTTTTTGCTCCAGACAGGGCTTGTGCCGGTTGTTTTGCCCGCTACGATACTACTCCCGAAGTTCTCGAGAAGGTGGCTCAGGAGGCTATCAGGTGGTGGAAAAAGAAAATTCTTTTCGATAATGACTATTTAATGTCGGATACGACAAAGTTGTACTGTTCCCAACTTGTACAATTGTCATTTGAAAGTCAAGGAATCGATGTGGCTCAAGGTCGTTGCCACAAGTTTCCGTTGGCAGATGAAATGGTGGTATATCCGTCCGATATACTGGGAAATCCTAAGATTTCAAGATATTATATATTGGAAGAAAAACCTAAAAATTAGGTTGCGAGACTTATTGCACCAATTAGAATGGCAAGTCGCCGTCATCATTGTTGTCAGAACCCATAAAGTCTGGCATTTCGGTAGGTGCTGGTGCGCCTGTTGCAGGTGGAGGAGTCGGCATCGATGAGAAACTACTAGCCTGGTTTTGTGCCGATTCCACTTTCCATACGCGGAGTTCGGTGTACCAGTTGTCTTTGTATTCGCGGCTTTCTGGATCGAAGAAAACGTGTATTTCTTCGCCTACTACAAGCGACGAAAGGTTTACTTTGTCACCCCATACTTGGAAGCAGGCTTTCTTTGGGAATTGTCCGTTAGCATATTCAATTACAAACGATTGTTTCTTCCATGTTCCGTTTGCACTAGTGCCAGTTATAGGCTCCAATATCTTTATCAATTTTCCTGTAATATCCATAGTCTTATTTTTTATAATGCGAAATTACATATAATTATTCGTTTCTGTTAAATTCTAAGGGTAATGTTATTAACAATTTTTTTGCGTGCTGATATAATTCGGTAGCCCTTTAACGGATGTGTGATGGATTAATCATCAATTGTTGGCTTTATTTCGGCAACGTTCAATGGGCGACTTTTTTCGTGAACTCGATGAGGTTGTCAATTCCTCTTACAAATTCGTCTTCTTCGCGTGCGATGTTGATTCTTATGTAGTTATTCCATTCTTTGCCAAAATGCACGCCTGGGATTACTGCCGTCCTGATGTTTTCATATAGGGCAAGTCCGAAACGTAGGCTGTCGTTCCATGGTTCGGGAAGTTTTGCCCAGATGAAATATCCGCCGTCGTTCTGCGGGCATTCGAAGCCTGCTTTTTGCAGTCGCTCGTTGCCTATTTCAAGGTTGCGGATGATTTTGCGGCGCAGTTCGGTTATGTATGTGTACGATTCGTCGGTGTCGAGAAATTCGGCTATTGCCTGTTGTTGCGGTGCTGCCGACGACAATCCGATGTAGTCGTGTATGTAGCTGATTTTTGCGAAATGGCTTTCGTGGAAGATGAAATAGCCTACACGCCAGCCTGTTATTGAGTATTTTTTTGAAAAACTGTTTACATAAAAAACATTCGGCGAAATTCGTTCGATGGGGTAGTAGGGTGGCTGGTTGTTGAAGTACAGTTCTCCGTAAACCGAATCTATTATAAGGTATGAACCGAATTCTTCGCAGAGGTCGATGAGGTAGCCGAGTTTTTCGCGGCTCAATGTTTTGCCGTAGGGATTTCCTGGTGAAGCAACGAATATTACATTTATCTTGTTGTCGATAAAGAATTTGCGGAACTTATCGTTGTCGAAATAAATTTCCGGGTCGGTGGGGTAGGTAAAGAAGTTATTGCCAAAAATCTGTGGCAGATGAATATATGATTCGTATGCAGGCGAGAAGCTCATTGCGTTGAAATTCTTGCCTTTGTTGCCTTGCAAGTAGGTGTATATCAGCGAAACTGCTTCGGTAGCACCACTTGATATGAATATTCTCGCATCGGTTGGTCGATGGCTATATTTTGCATCCAAATGTTCGAGCAACTTCTGGTTTCCGCATCCTGGTGCGTACTGGTGTATGTCTTTTTTCAGTACGTTGGCAAATATCTCCAAAAGTTTTTCTGGCGGACGGAATCCGGGTATGCCTTGTGCTAGATTTGTTCCGCCGTTCAGTTTTACCATATTGCTGAAATAGCTTATGAGAGAGCCTGTTATTTGTGGTAGAGGCGTGGATGGGGAAAGGTAGTTCATTTTGAAATGGTTTATAATTACGATACTATATTCTTGCTTATAGACTACGCAAAGATAAGGTTTTTTGTGACTCTTTCAGAGATTTATTTTAATAAAAAAGCCACCCTTTCGAGTGGCTTTTTTGTTATCAGTTGCGACTGAGATTAATATTCAGCCAAAACTTCCTTTACCTTTTCAGGTGTCATACGACCATAGGTCTTACCGCCGATGCTCATAACTGGAGCCAAACCGCAAGCACCTACGCAACGGAGGCAGTTCAATGAGAACTTTCCGTCAGGAGTTACCTGGCCAACTTCAATCTTGAGTTCGTTCTTCAATGCGTCGAGAACCTTTTCAGCACCTCTTACATAGCAAGCAGTACCAAGGCATACATTGATTGGATGTTCGCCCTTAGGAGTCATAGTGAAGAAGCTGTAGAAGCTAACAACACCATAAACCTTTGCTACTGGAATATGCAGGCATTCTGCAACATATTCCTGTACTTCAGCTGGCAAGTATCCGAAATGACCCTGAGTTTTGTGGAGAACATTGATCAATTCTCCCTCTTTGTTACCGAAGGATTCACATATTTCCTTGATAACCTTCATATTGCATTCTGACAATTTTATTGTAGCCATATCTTTTTCCTTTGTTTAAATTTAACCTTCAATTTCTACCTTAGTTGATCTGTCGATGTAGTGGGTATGCAACTGTTCGTGTGACAGATGTCCGCATGGTTCACCATAGTATTCCTTGTAGATTGCTATGATGTCCGGATTTTCGTGTGACTTACGAATCGGCTTGCCTGCATCTTCGCGGTAAGTAGCTTCCATACGCTTGCGTATGATGTCGCTGTTACCGTGGTGGTAAGGCTGACCTGCGCCACCGATACATCCGCCTGGGCATGCCATAACTTCGATGAAGTGGAAGCCTCTTGGGTTGCCGTTGCGAACTTCTTCCATCATTGCGCGTGCATTCGAAAGAGTGTGGCAAACTGCTACCTTAACTGGCAATCCGTCGAAATCAACTGTTGCGGTCTTAACGCCATCCAATCCACGAACTTCTTCGAAGTCGATTCTTGGAAGGGTCTTCTTTGTGTGTACTTCGTAAGCTGTACGGAGAGCTGCCTCCATAACACCACCAGTTGCACCGAAGATAACTGCAGCACCTGTCGATTCGCCGAGCGGGCTGTCGAAGTCTTCTTCTGGAAGCTGGCTGAGGTCGATGTTGAATTGCTTGATGAGGTGTGCAAGTTCGCGGGTCGAAATCGAGAAGTTAACATCTGGATCGCCGTTTACCTTGAATTCATCGCGTGCAACTTCGCTCTTCTTTGCCAAGCAAGGCATTACAGAAACTACTACCATGTCTTCGCGCTTAACACCAATCTTCTTTGCGAAGAAGTTCTTAGCTACAGGACCGAACATCTGTTGCGGTGACTTAGCTGTTGAGAGGTTGTCGAGAAGATCCGGGAAGTTCTTTTCCATGAACATGATCCATGCTGGGCAGCATGAAGTGAACTGAGGCATTGCAACCTTTTCGCCATTGAGAACCTTTGCAACTCTGTGGAGAAGTTCTGTACCTTCTTCCATGATGGTGAGGTCGGCACTCCAGTCGGTATCGAATACATAGTCGAAACCGATGCGACGGAGAGCAGCTGCCATCTTGCCGGTAACGATAGTACCAGGTTCCAAACCAAATTCTTCGCCGAGAGCAACACGAACTGCAGGAGCTGTTTGAACAACAACTGTCTTGGTCGGGTCGGCAAGAGCCTTCATTACATCGCTTACATTGTCAACCAATGTCAAAGCGCCAACTGGGCATACCTGAACGCACTGACCGCAGTTTACGCACGAAGTTTCGCCGAGGTCGCTTTCGAATGCTGGTGATACAACTGCCGGGAAACCACGGTTGATAGCTGACAAAGCACCAACGCTCTGGATCTGGTTACACATAGTTTCGCAACGACGGCACATAACGCACTTGTCCATGTCGCGGTAAACCGACTTGGTAGTGTCCTTGCGGTAAGTTGACTGTTCGCCCTTGAACGGGATTTCGCGGATGCCAAGCTTTGTTGCCAATGCCTGGAGTTCGCAGTCACCCGACTTAGCGCACTGCAAGCAGTCATTCGGGTGGTCGGAGAGGATAAGTTCAACGACGGTCTTGCGAGCGTTGATAACGCGTGCATTGTGAGTGTGAACAACCATTCCTTCCATGCATTCGGTAACGCATGCTGGAGCAAGGTTTCTTCTTCCTTCAACTTCTACGACGCAAACACGGCATCCACCCGGTTTGTTTTCAAAATTCATTCCTGCAAGTTCAAAGTAGCACAATGTAGGAATATCGATGCCATTCTGACGAGCTGCCTTCAATATGGTGGTTCCAGCTTCGACTTCAATCGGCCTATTATCTATTGTTAATTTTACCATTTCTAAATTGTTTTTACGGTTTGAATCTTAATTACTTAACTGATATAGCACCAAACTTACACTTTTCGATGCAGGTACCACACTTAATACACTTTTCTTGATCGATTTCCATCGAAGCCAACTTGTGACCATTTGCAATGTAATCGGTTCTTGTGATTGCGCTTACTGGACAAGCCTTAGCACATGCTCCGCAACCAATACAAGCTTCCTTGTCGATGATGTACTTCTTGAGAGCCTTGCACTGACCAGCGCGGCACTTCTTTTCGGTAACGTGCTCTACATATTCGTCCCAGAAGTTGTTCAATGTTGACAATACTGGGTTTGGTGATGTCTGACCTAAACCGCACAAAGCAGAATCCTTGATAACCATTGCGAGGTTCTTCAACTTTTCGAGGTCTTCCATTGTGCCCTTGCCTTCGGTAATCTTGGTGAGGATTTCGAGCATACGCTTGTTACCTACACGGCATGGAGTACACTTACCACAAGATTCTTCGCAGGTGAATTCGAGGAAGAACTTAGCGATAGAAACCATACAGTCGTCTTCGTCCATAACGATCATACCGCCCGAACCCATCATTGAGCCAGCAGCTACGAGGTTATCGAAATCAACTGGAGTGTCGAGGTGCTTTTCTGTCAAGCAGCCACCCGAAGGACCACCGGTCTGTACAGCTTTGAATTTCTTTCCGTTCTTGATACCACCACCGATTTCGTAGATGATTTCGCGAAGGGTGATACCCATAGGAACTTCGATAAGACCTACGTTGTTGATCTTTCCTGCCAAAGCGAATACCTTGGTACCCTTTGACTTTTCGGTTCCGATTGATGCGAACCATTCCCATCCGCGGTTGAAGATAACTGGGATGTTAGCGAAAGTTTCAACATTGTTTACATTGGTCGGGAGTTCCATATAACCAGCCTGTGCTGGGAAAGGTGGCTTGAATGTAGGTTCGCCACGCTTACCTTCCATCGAGTGGATAAGAGCGGTTTCCTCACCGCAAACGAATGCGCCAGCACCGTAGCGGAGTTCGATTTCGAAATCGAAGCCTGTTCCCATGATGTCCTTGCCCAAAAGACCGTATTCTTCAGCCTGTTTGATAGCAACCTGGAGTCTGTGGATTGCCAATGGGTATTCAGCACGGATGTAGATCAAACCTTTGGTTGCGCCGATGCAGTAACCGCAGATTGCCATAGCTTCAAGAATCGAGTGCGGGTCACCTTCGAGGACGCTTCTGTCCATGAATGCTCCCGGGTCACCTTCGTCAGCGTTGCAGGTAACGTACTTCTGTACACCTGGACGGCTCTTTGAAGCGATTTCCCACTTAACACCAGTCGGGAAGCCTGCGCCACCACGACCACGGAGTCCTGATTTCTTTACTACTTCGATAGCCTCTGCTGGAGTCATTTCGGTAAGAACCTTACCCAAAGCAGCATAACCTTCGCGAGCGATGCATTCGTCGATGTTTTCTGGATCGATGAAACCGCAGTTACGCAAAGCGATACGGATCTGCTTCTTGTAGAATTCCATGTGCTTCGAGTCGCTTACATGTTCGTTGTTATCCGGGTCTGTGTAGAGAAGACGGGTAACTTTTCTACCTTTAATAATATGTTCTTCGATGATTTCCTTTGCATCTTCAGGAGTTACCTGAGTATAGAAAGTGTTGTCAGGAATAACCTTTACGATCGGGCCTTTTTCGCAGAAACCGAAGCAGCCAGTCGGAACAACCTTTGCAAATTCTTTCAAACCGTGAGATTCGAGCTCCTTGTCGAGCTGAGCCATAATTTCATGGCTTCTGGATGCGGAACAGCCAGTACCGCCGCATACCAAGAGGTGCATTTTGTATTGTGCCATTAGTTCTAATCCTCCTTATTTAGATTGATCTGTAGTTAGCAGGAAGAATTCCTTCGATCAATTCTCCGTTCTTAATATACTTTTCAATGATTTCGTCGGCCTTCTTTACGTCAACGTAACCGAAAACCACCGGGTCGCTACCTGGGCGAGTTACTTCGATAGTTGGTTCTGCGTGGCAGTAGCCCATATCACCAACCTGAATTACCAAAGCCTTAACGCCTCTCTTGTCGAGTTCTTCCATGAGGTAGTTCATGATTTCCTTTGCACCTGCTGCGATGCCGCTGGTAGCCATACCTACCTTAATCTGAACGATAGCGTCGGGAGAATTGCTGTTTTCCCTGAGCTGCATTTTGCCTTGCATGTCTTCCTTAATCTTCCTAAGTTCTGCAAGATTCTTGATTTTATTCATACTTATCCTCCAAAGTTAATTTTGAAATATTTGTATTACATTTATTTAACTAGTTCCTAACCTAAAAAATTGAAAGTCCAAAGTTAATTTATTTAGTGTTTCGGAAATCGCTTTTTTGTCACAACTTTTTAAAATAAAGTAATTTGTAATTATTCTAAATAACAAGATGTTGTGTTTGCTTGTTAAGTGTTTGTGTTATAAATGTTTATGTGTGATTTAGTAGTGGTGTTCTATTCTAAATAAATGTTGTTAAACATATAGTATATGGCGTGTATATGTTCGTCTAGGAGGAATGCTCCAAAAGACGAATTAATTGTCTTTAAACATATAGTATATGGCGTGTATATGTTCGTCTAGGAGGAATGCTCCAAAAGACGAATTAATTGTCTTTTTTTTGTTCTATAAATAGAAAAACGGAGTCCGTCGTACTGAACTTGTTTCAGTATCAGACCCCGTTTTTAGTATTACGATTTGTTGCCTTATTTCAAAAACATCCTTATAAGTTTGTCTTTCCAGTTGGCGTATGGTTGGTAGCGCATTGAAATGTCGAGCCAAGTGTATTTTTTCACCACCGACTTTGCGTGGCTGAATGTCTCGAAAGTCTTTTTGCCGTGGTAGCTGCCCATTCCGCTGTTGCCAACGCCTCCGAAAGGCAGATTGTTGGTCGCAATATGGATGATGGTGTCGTTTACGCAGCCTCCGCCAAAAGGTACTTCGCGCAGGAACTGCTTTTCCAGCTTCCTGTCGCTTGTGAAAAGGTACAATGCCAATGGTTTCGGACGGCTCTTTATGAAATTGGCTGCTTCGTCGGTATTCTTGATTACTATTATCGGCAACACAGGACCGAAAATTTCTTCCTGCATCACTGCATCGTCTGGCGTAACATTGTCGAGAATAGTCGGTTCTATCTGCAAGGTTTCTGCTTTCTGTCGGCCACCATAGACGACTTTTTCTTTTGCAATAAGTCCCGAAACTCTGTCGAAATGCTTTTGGTTCACCATTTTGCCATAGTCCTTGTTGGCAAAAATATCTTCGCCGTACATCTTGATTGTTTCTTCTTTCAGAAGTTTTATAAATTCGTCGTGTACCGACTTTTCGACAAGGACATAGTCCGGTGCTATGCATGTCTGTCCGCAGTTGAGGAACTTTCCGAAAGTTATACGGCGTGCTGCTATACGCAGATTGGCGGTATGGTCAATTATGCATGGCGATTTTCCGCCAAGTTCCAGAGTTACGGGCGTAAGATGCTTCGAAGCCTTTTCCATCACTAGTTTACCAACGGTTACGCCTCCAGTGAAGAATATGTAGTCGAACTTCTGTTCCAGAAGGTCGGCGTTTTCGGCACGACCACCAGTTACTACGGCAACATATTCTGGATCAAAGGTTTCGAAAATCATTTTTTGCATTACTGCCGAAGTTTCGGGTGAGTATGCCGACGGCTTTACAACGGCGCAGTTGCCTGCTGCGATTGCGCCGATAAGCGGTTCAAGCGTTAGCAATACTGGATAGTTCCACGGCGACATTATCAGCACAACCCCGTATGGCTCCTGCACGATCATACTCTTGGCGTGGAAATTTGTGAGTGGCGTACATTTACGCCTTGTACGAGCCCACGAACGCAGGTGTTTCCTGGTGTATGTTATCTTTTCAAGCAGAAGTCCGACTTCGCACATATACGATTCGGTTGCCGACTTGCCCAAGTCCTTGCGAATGGCTTCGAGAAGGTCTATTTCATGCTTTTTTATTGCGTTTTTCAGCTTGTCGAGAGCTTCAAGCCTGAATTTTATGTCGAATGTCTTGTTTGTTGCAAAGAATTTCCTTTGTGTGCCGACAATCTGTTCTATGTTCATAGTTTAAGTTTTGTTTGCAAAGTTAGTTTAAATTTCTAAAATTTCCGCCCACTGAGCTTCGCTAATCCCGCCCACTGAGCGTAGTCGTCTCAAACCGCCCACTGAGCGTAGCCGAAGTGAAGGTGACGATAATCCAAACCATTCATTAAGCGCGCTTTCGCCCCTTCGACTGCCCTTCGACAGGCTCAGGGTGCGATTGCGCATTTCCCACCATTCCAAGTCTATACAACTTTTCCAATTCCTTCTTGTCCATAAGTCTTGGCACCGGATATGTCGGGTTTGCTTCGGCATCGGCGTAGGCTGCCATTTCGGGAATATCCTCTTCGCGTATGTCGTTGAGTGTGCGTGGGATACCCATCTTGTCGTTCATTTCCTGAATCCAATCGATGAAAAGTTTTGCGGTCTTCTCATCGCTTTCAAAACTAGTGACAACGCCCGACTTACGTGCCAATCGTGCCAGTTTCTTATAGACACATTCGCCATATTCGCGAAGTATTATAGGCATAAGAACCGAATTGGCAAGTCCGTGCGGTGTTCCATATTTTCCGCCGAGCGAATGTGCAACTGCATGGATATAACCGACATAACTCATCGAGAATGCCAATCCTGCGCGGAACGAGGCTTCGAGCATATTTTGTCTGGCTTCTGCATCGTTGCCATTTGTGTATGCGCGATATAAGTATTTGTGTATTAGTTGTGTTGCTATTTCTGCATTTGCGGATGATGTTTTGTTGAGCGAACCGCCTATGTAGGCTTCGACAGCATGAGTGAGAGCATCCATACCTGTGGTGGATGTCATTTTTTGTGGCAGTCCGGTTGTTAATGAGTAGTCGTGTATTGCGTATGGGGGAATCAGGCAGAAATCGCTGATTGGATACTTGTAGTTCTTTTTGCTGTCGGTGATTACGGTTGTTACTGTTGCCTCGCTTCCTGTTCCTGCTGTGGTGGGGATTGCGATTATTGTCGGCAATTTCTTGTGTACTTTCAGTATTCCGCGCATCTGTGGGATTTGTTTCTTGGGACGGGCAATTCGGGCGGCCGCACCCTTTGCGCAGTCCATTGCCGAACCTCCGCCTAGCGATATGAAACCTTGTGCACCTTTTTCCAAGTACAATTTTCTCACAGCCTCAACGTTTTCGATTGTCGGATTTGGAACGGTGTCGGCGTAGGTTGTGAAATTGATTCCAGCACCAGAAAGTACATCTTCGATACGTTTTGCCAGACCAGCCTTGACAAGGCCTTGGTCGGTGACAAAAATCACATTGGTGATATTGTTCTCGCGTAGAATTTCGGGTATGTCGTTTATGCTTTGCTTTACGACAGGATCTTTGTAGGGCAGGAGAGGCTGTGCGATGTGGAATGCACCCTGATATGTCCTGCACCAGATTTTTCTTAAAATGTTCATACTTTTTTCCTTTTCAAAAAATTGCCGCAAAGGAATAGCATTAAAATATGGTGGGATTAAAAATGTGACGGAGTTGCCTATCGCTGTGGGCGTTTGCTTGATTTTAGGGGTGAAATTTTTGTCTGAGGGGCGAAATGTTTCGCTGTTGGATGGTTGTAAACGTTATTGTGGGACGAAAATTAATAATGGAATTTATAATTGTAGCGACGTGCCATGGCGCGTCGCTACATATAAACAAAAAATGCGGATGACAGAAAAGCCTTCCGCATTTTTTATTATGAAACGTGTTAATTATTTCTTCTTGAATGCAAGTGCTCCGTTGCTTACTGTCACCTCGATGGTGTCGCCCTCGTGAACCTCGTCACCGATAATCATCTTGGCAACCTGGTTTTCGATTTCGTGCTGTATGTAACGCTTTACTGGACGTGCACCGTAAATCGGGTCGTAGGCACTGTCGCCGATGAATCTGATGGCTTCATCGCTCACATTGAGCGTGTAGTTGTTTTCAGCCATCTTCTTAATCAGATGTCCGAGCTGAATCTTTACGATGCCGACAATCTGGTTCTTGCTCAACGGCTTGAAGATTATGGTTTCGTCGATACGGTTGAGGAACTCTGGACGGACAAATGACTTTAAGGTTGCCATTATGTTCTGGCGCGTCTTTTCCTCGTCGTACTTGCCGCTGTCGATTTGTTCCTGAATGAACTGCGAACCGATGTTTGAGGTCATTATTATAATGGTGTTCTTGAAGTTCACCGTACGACCTTTGTTGTCGGTAAGACGACCATCCTCAAGTACTTGCAACAGAATGTTGAAGGTGTCGGGATGTGCCTTTTCGATTTCGTCGAGCAGAACAACCGAATAAGGTTTGCGCCTTACTGCCTCGGTAAGTTGACCGCCTTCCTCGTAGCCGACATATCCTGGAGGCGCTCCTACCAGACGCGAAACACTGTGTTTCTCCTGATATTCACTCATATCAATACGCGTCATCATGTTCTCGTCATCGAACATGAATTCTGCCAGAGCCTTTGCCAGTTCGGTCTTGCCGACACCGGTAGAGCCAAGGAAGAGGAACGAACCAATAGGTCGTTTTTCGTCCTGCAGGCCTGCACGCGAACGTCTTACGGCATTTGCCACAGCATCAATAGCCTCGTCCTGACCGACAACACGCTTGTGAAGTTCGTCTTCGAGGTGCATAAGCTTGAAACGCTCGCTCATTGCCAGACGGCTTACCGGAATGCCAGTCCAACGACTAACTATTTCTGCAATATCCTCTGCATCAACGGTTTCGTCAACCAAGCCCTTGTCACCCTGAATGTTCTTCAGTTTGCCTTTCAGTTCTTCGATGTTGCGCTCGCTCTCCTTGATTTTTCCGTAGCGGAACTCTGCAACCTTACCGTAGTCGGCATTGCGTTCGGCAACTTCGGCCTCGTGCTTGTAGTTTTCGATATTCTGCTTCTCGGTCTGAATCTTGTCAACCAAAAGTTTTTCTTCTTTCCACTTCGACATCAATGAGTTGCGTTCCGAACCAAGTTCTGCAAGCTGCTTTTCTATTTCTGCAACCTTCGAAGTGTCGTTTTCGCGCTTCAAGGCTTCCTTTTCGATTTCGAGCTGCTGGATTTTACGGTTCAGCACATCGATTTCCTCTGGCACCGAGTTGACTTCGATACGCAACTTCGAGGCGGCTTCATCGATAAGGTCGATAGCCTTATCAGGCAGGAACCTTTCGGTAATGTAACGGTTCGAAAGTTCTACTGCGGCAACAATTGCCTCGTCGAGGATACGCACCTTGTGGTGGGTTTCGTAGCGTTCCTTCAGACCACGCAGAATAGAAACTGAACTTGCAATGTCAGGCTCGTCAATCATAACGGTCTGGAAACGACGCTCAAGAGCCTTATCCTTTTCGAAATACTTCTGGTACTCGTCGAGGGTTGTGGCACCGATAGCACGAAGTTCGCCACGGGCAAGTGCCGGTTTCAAAATGTTTGCTGCGTCCATTGCGCCCTGCGATTTTCCAGCACCGACCAAGGTGTGGATTTCATCAATGAAAAGCACGATTTCTCCGTTGCTTTCAACGACTTCCTTAACCACAGCCTTCAACCTTTCCTCGAATTCTCCCTGATATTTTGCTCCTGCGATAAGAAGACCCATATCAAGAGAGTAGATTTTCTTGGATTTCAGGTTGTCGGGTACATCGCCCTTGACGATACGCCCAGCAAGTCCTTCGGCAATTGCCGTCTTACCGACACCAGGTTCACCTATTAGTATAGGATTGTTCTTGGTGCGTCGGGTAAGGATTTGCAGGATACGACGGATTTCGTCGTCACGACCGATTACTGGGTCGAGTTTGCCGTTCATTGCACGCTCGTTCAGGTTGATGGCGTACTTGCCAAGTGCGTCGTAGGTGTCTTCTGCCGACTGCGAATTGACGGTGCTGCCTTTTCTCAGTTCAAGGACGATGCTTTTCAGGTTTTCCTTGTTGAAACCAGCGTCGCGCATCATCTTACCTATGCTTTCCTTGCTTTCTGCAAGTGCCATCACAAGGTGCTCGACTGAGATGAACTTGTCGTTCATTTCGGTTTTCTTCTTGTCGGCAGCGATGAGGATACGGTTGGTGTCCTGCGAGATGTAGGGTTCGCCGCCCTGAACTTTTGCGTAACGCGAAACGATGCTTTGTGCGGTAAGTTCAAAGTTACGCTTGTCAATCTCAAGTTTGCTGAGCATATAGCCCATTACATCGGGCGCTTCGCTGAGCAGAGCCAGAAGCAAATGACCTGGCTCAATCGCCTGATGTCCATTTTCGCTTGCGATAATCTGCGATTTCGAGATTATCTTTTGAGCTTTCGTTGTAAAATCATCTATATTCATAATTCTTCAATTTTTTTTCAGTTGACGCTGTGTGATATTGCAATAAGTTTGCCGAGAAAAATGGTGTGGTAGTGAAGTGGTTGTATGTCAATTAATTATGTTTGCTTAATAAAAATATTTAGTGACAAAATTACATAATAATTTTATTTATTAATGACAATGTGTCATGATTGTGCATGGCTGGAGCTATAAGTTGCTACGTCGTAGGCACTACTTTGACAGGCTCATATCAAATCCTCGAACCTTTAGCTCAACGAAGTTAATTTTCACGTTGAACCTTAAACTTTAAACGTTGAACGGAGATGACAATATGCATAAATAGATGTTTTTTTTCGCAGGCTATGAACGATTTTCTACCACGAACCTTTAGCTCGGCGTAGCCAACCTTTAGCTCGACGCAGTCAATATGCACTAATGTGTTCGCTACGCACGTTGAACGTTAAACTTTAAACATTGAACCCTTCAAATCCTCGAATAATCAAATCCTCGAATTTTTAAATCAGCGAAGCTAATCTTCAATTCGTCAATCGTCAATCGTAAATAATATATAGGTATCGTAAAATATTTTTTCATCCTTTTGTCTCTTGTGTTGAAAAAAGACTTACCTTTGCGACTTGCCCGAGAAGTGTTTTTTGGGCGTTTGAGTTGAATTTAATAATTTGATTTTTAAAGCCGAAGGCTCCGATGGCATATAACAGGAGACGTATATGATGAAAAAACTATTATTTAATTTGCTCCTATTGCTAATGGTGGCAATTGGGGCGGTCGCACAGCAATCATTGCCATATAGTTATGGCTTTGAGGACAATGATTTATCCGCAGACGGATGGACAATGAGCAATTGCTATAGTAGTACGGGAATAAATTCGTCTGCAGCAAAAACTGGCACCTATGGGTTCCGTTTTTATTACAGAAGCAATCCACCTCAATACCTGATTTCGCCTGAATTAACAGGAACTACTAATGGCGTTCAGGTTGAATTTTACTATAAGAATTCTTCATCAAGTTATGCTGAAACTTTTCAGGTAGGTTATTCTACAACTGACAATTCAACGGGCAGTTTTACTTGGGGCACTGAAATAACAGCATCGAATCAAGAGTGGACTTTATTTTCTGAAACTTTTCCAGCAAATACAAAGTATGTCTCTGTAAAACTTAATTCAGATGACCAATTTTATTTGTATTTAGATGACTTCGAATTTGCTGTACCAGCTTCCTGTATTAAACCGAACGCTTTAACAGCAAGCAACATTACGCATAATTCAGCTGACTTTAGTTGGACCCAAAATAGTTTAACTACGGATTGGGTACTTGAATATAGTACAAACTCAGATTTTTCTGATGCAACATCAAAGAATGTGAATGGAACCCCTTCATATACACTTTCTAACTTGAATTCTACAACCACATATTATGCTCGTGTAAAAGCTGATTGTGGTGGCGGAGACGAAAGCGAATGGAGTGATGCAATAAGCTTCTCAACCACTGCTGTAGCCGAAGAAGTTGGCGATGGTTGGAGTGACAACTTTGAAGGTGCTACCTGCGGATGGGTACTTGTAAATGGTACGCTTACCAACGCATGGGCTTGGGGTGAAGCTGTAAACAACGGTGGCTCACATGCCATCTACGTTTCGAATGATGGGGGTACTACTAATGCATATACTATTACTAGTGCTACTATGGTGTATGCCACTAAACTTCTCAACTTTGCTACTGGCAAATATGAATTCTCCTACGATTGGATTGCCAATGGAGAAAGTTCATGGGACTATCTTCGGGTAGCTTTAGTACCTGCATCTGTAACACTTACTGCAGGAACGTCAGTTCCTTCTGGATTCAGTTCCACTGCACTTCCATCTGGTTGGATTGCCTTGGATGGTGGAAGCAAGTTGAACTTGGTTACAGCATGGCAAACCAAAGAGTTAGCTGTCAATGTAACGGCAGGCAACTATTATTTGGTTTTTGCATGGCGTGACGACACAAGCGGTGGTACAAATCCTCCTGCAGCAGTCGATAATGTTAGCATTACCCGTGTAGCTTGCGAATACGATGTTACCGACCTTGCAGTTAGCAACATTACCACTACTGGAGCAAAACTTACATGGACTGCTGGCGAAGCTTCGGAATGGCAGGTTGCTTACAGCACCTCAAGCGACTTTGCTGGTGCAACAGAAGAAATTGTTAGCGAAGCAACTTACAATATGACTTCATTGACTAGTGCAACTACTTACTATGTAAAGGTACGTGCATACTGCGGTGGCAGCGATTATGGAGCATGGAGTTCGGTTCTTGAATTCCCAACAGCTTGCGATGCTATTACATCTTATCCATGGGAAGAAAATTTTGATAGCTATTCTGTGGCATCAAGCTATACCGCTCCTTCTACACGAGTACTGCCTATTTGTTGGAATGCCATTAATACGACAACATACACGACATATCAGCCATTTCCAACGATTTTCTATAATTCGTCAACCAACTATGCTAATTCAACTCCAAACTGCTTGAAGTTATATTCATACTATTCTTCATATGGTAGCTACGACCCGCAACCACAATACGCTATCCTGCCTCAGATGGAAAACCTTAATACCAAGAGAATCGTTTTATGGGCAAGGGGATATAACGCTAACAGTACATTCAAGATTGGTTTGATGACAGATCCTACCGATGCCAGCACATTTGTACAGATAGGTAATGAACAGACATTGACAACTTCTTACCAGAAGTTAACTATCAATTTAACTGGCACTGGCAATTATATCGCCATTATGATTGACGCTGCAACCTCAAGCAGAACAAACAATGGTGTATATATTGATAATATTACAGTGGAAGAACAGCCAACTTGTTTGGCTCCAACAGCTTTGACTGTTGCATCATATACTGCAAATACAGCAACTCTTACTTGGACGGCAGGAGCAACAGAGTCTGCATGGAACTTAAGATACAAAGCTGATGCAGATTGGACAGTAATTGAAGATGTTGAATCTCCATACACACTTAGCGGGCTTGCATCAGATACCGATTATGAAGTACAGGTACAGGCTAATTGTGGAAGTGGTGATTTAAGCGAATGGACAAATTCAGTAGAATTTTATACTGGATATTGCCAGCCAGCACCTACAAGTGTTGATGGTTCAGGTATTACCAATGTTTCATTTGGTATAGGTGATGTTGTCGTAAACAATAGTGAGCGTCCAACCTCAACTCCTTACTATGGAAATTATTATACTCAAATCGGTGCAGTGCAAGCAGGTGTGGAAGCTACTGTAAATATTACTTACGGAACAGGGTTCACCTATGGTACAATAATCTGGATAGATTTGAACAACAACCTCATATTTGATGGCGAAGAAGTTGTATATGCTGGAGTGTCCACAAATGCTAATCCGACAACATTAGCAGCAACATTTACATTGCCTGCATCAACTCCAACGGGAGACTATCGTATGCGTATTGCAGGTGCAGACTCGTATTATGATAGTTACACCGCTTCGATAGCAGCAGCTGCCAATGCACCTTCATGTCCGACTAGCTCTTATACTGTAGTTCACGACTACACCGTAAGAGTTCTTGAAGCTCCATCATGTGTTACTCCTACTGCTTTGACTGTATCTAATATTATGGGAAGAACAGCAAATTTGGCTTGGACTCTAGGAAATGACGAAACTGCATGGCAGATTTGCTTGAACGATGAAGAAGGTAATCTTATTAATGCAGATTCTAATCCATTTACTCTTACTGGTCTTACACCCGAAACTACATATCAAGTAAAGGTTCGTGCAAACTGTGGTGGAGATGGCGTTAGCGAATGGTCAGCTAATGTATCATTTACAACAACAGTTTCTTGTCTTGCACCAACAGCATTGGCAGCAACCCTTACTCCTGGTAACGGAACTATTGCTACACTTAGCTGGACAGAAAATGGTACTGCTACCGACTGGGTACTTGAATATGGTACTGAAGCCGACTTTGCTGGTGCAACTTCGGTTAATGTGAACGGAACTCCATCTGCTGACCTTACAGGTCTTACTGCAGAATCAACCTACTATGCACGCGTTAAGGCTGCATGTGATGTTGATGACGAAAGTGCTTGGAGCAGTACGATCAATTTCACTCCAACTGATGCATATTCAGTAACTTTGAACGATGGAACATCAACAAACAGCTATGTGCCTGTTTATGGTTTGTATGTTGATGAATTGTCACGTAGTCAGTTCGTTATTCCAGCTTCTGATTTGACAGACTTGCAGTGGGGTTCGATTAACAAACTTACCTTCTACAGCAGTAATGCTTCTGTTGACTGGGAAGATGCAGAATTCGATGTTCGCATGAAAGAAGTTGACAACACGACTATATCCTCTCTTGAAGACTGGGACGGTATGAGTCTTGCTTATCACGGCAGCCTTGGTATCAGTGGCAATGTTATGGAAATTACTTTCACAACGCCATATACATATCAGGGGGGGAACCTTCTGATTGGCACCAATGAAACCACCAGTGGTACATATGTTAGTTGCTATTGGTATGGTGTTTCTGCAACAGGTTCTTCATTGGGAGGCCATGATAGCTCAATCAGCCAACAGAACTTCCTGCCAAAGGTAACTATAGAATACACACCTGGCGTAGCTCCTGTAGTTAATCATACAATTACTGCAACTGCAGGTGAAAACGGAACAATTACTCCTAATGGAGAAACTTTGGTTGAGGATGGAGAAAGCCTGCAATTCACAATCGCTCCTGCAGATTGCTACCAGATTGCTAGCGTAACTGTTGACGATGTTGATGTTACCGCTGACCTTGTTGACGGTGTTTACACTCTCACAAATGTAACTGCAGACCACACTATTGCAGCAACATTCGAAATGGCAACCTACACAATCACAGCAACTGAACCAGAAAACGGAACTATCATAGGTGCTGGTTCGGTTAACTGCGGTGCAAATGCAGAAATCACAATCTCTCCTGCAAGTTGCTACCAGATTGCTAGCGTAACTGTTGACGATGTAGATGTTACCGCTGACCTTGTTGACGGTGTTTACACATTCGCAAATGTAACCGCTAACCATACTATTGCAGCTACATTCGAGCAGACAACCTACACAATTA
>JAFZRE010000025.1 GCA_017620015.1 Bacteroidales bacterium
TGTCCGTACTCTCGGCGAGGAGAAGCAGCGCTTCTATGCCGAACTTGACAGGTCAAAGCACGACGAGATAGCAAAGAATGGTGCATCGACAGAGTACACGAACCGCTACGCCGACTACCGCCAGGCACTCTATAGCCTGACGAATGCCGGCCCGTCCGACGATGTTACGGAAAAGCTTGCCGAAGCCGAGAAGTCTGAGTACGCACTTCTGCAGACAATCATACCTAACGTAGATACAGAAACGGCAACCGTTCTGGTGCAGATATATAGTGAACTTGATGCAAAATACGGCAACAACCCGCCCGCTGAGCTTGTCGATAATTCCCGCCCACTGAGCAATACTAACCCGCCCGCTGAGCCTGTCGACTCATCCCGCCCCCTGCGTCGTACTGAGCTTGCCGAAGTAAGCGTAGTCGAAGTGAAGGGTGTCGAAACTTCAACAAATAATACCAATCACAATGTCGTAGTGTCAAACACTCAAAATGTCGCTGTGTCAAATAATAATACCTACCAGCCGCAGAATGATACAAACCCGCCCGCTGATATTGTCAACTCATCCCGCCCACTGAGCAATACCAATCCGCCCACTGATCTTGTTGAAGTGAAAGGAACCGAAACTTCTCCTCAAAATGCCCAGCAGAATGGCCTTGTAGAAGGATCTGGCGATGAGAATCCTAGCGCTTATTCTTTAAATTCACAGCAACTGAAATCTTCTGTAACTCGTCAAAGTGACATTTCAAACCGCATCATAATAAATGCTAGCGAAATTAGTGCAATAGAAGGTGTTCTTGCAACATCTGCCGGCAGCGATAAGAAGCGTCTGCAAACCGAACTGGGAGAAATTACCGCTGAGCGCAATAGCAATGTACGTTCATTGAGCGAAGAAAAACAGCATTTCTATGCAGAGATTGACAAGTCTGCTCATGTTGCAATTGAACAAAGCGATGTTTCAACGGAATACACAAGCCGTTATGCTACATATCGTCAGGCACTCTACAATTTGACAAATGCAGAACAGTCTGGTGCAGATATGTCACAGAAATTTGCGGAAGCGGAAATGGCGGAATATGAACTATTGCAAACCATAATACCTAATGTTGATTCGGAAACTAGGTCGATATTGCAGCCTATATATAGTGGTCTTGATGCAAAATACCGTCATCAGGGTGGTGTCGAAGTGGCTGATATAATCCCAGAGTCATATTCGCAGTCGATGAATCTTCAGGAGCAGATGGTACGTAATATTGATATTTCAACACGTGAAATTGAGCGGCTTGAGCAGCGAGTAAATGTCGCTAAAAAGTCGGAGCAACGACGTCTTGCCGATGATATTGCACGCGAAGAAAGTCAGAAAGTTGATGATATACAGAAACTTGCTGTTGAAAAGTCGAAATTCTATTCAGACTTGAATTCATCGTTGGAAAATATTTTGCCAAGCTTGTCCGATTCGGCGCGTCAGGAGTACAAGTTAGCTTACGATTCGTATGATGAATCTTTGAAAACCATGAAGATTGGACTAGGTTTCTACGATTCTAAGAAGGCTGACCAGATTTACAATGAAGCAGAAGTCCTTGAATATAAATTGTTGCAGCAGATGAAGCAGGTTGCTACTGGCGAAAACAAGGCAGTTGTTGACAATATGATTTCGAGGATGGAAGAACATAATTCTGTGTTAAGAAGATACAAGGTTGTTGTTGTTTATGCGCTTGTAGATAGTCCAGCAAGCAGTTCTTCTGCAATTGGCAAGGTCACAGAAAAGGCAGATAGTGTTGTAATTGATATTCCTTCATCAGCAACTGTGCTTGCTTCTGCTGATTCGACGAATATTTCTATAACACCCAAGAAGAAATCGATGTCTGGTTATACCGTTGATTCGTATGGAATTTTCGAGAAACCAGAAATTAACATGGGCTTGTACTACCGTATTCAGATAGTTGCTGCAAATGTAAAATACAGGATGCCGTATTTCAAGGGCTTGTCGCTGATATTTACCGAGATGATTCCAAATACAAGTATTATCCGTTACATGACTGGCGAGTATTACAAGTATGTTTCTGCCCGTGAGGAATTGCCGAAGGTTAGGGGGCTCGGTTTCAGCGATGCGTTCATTGTTGCTTATTACAATGGAAAGCGAATTTCTATTGCCGAGGCTCGTCGTCTCGAAGCTTTGCAGAATGCTGAGGAAAACGAAGAAATTCCAGTGGTAATCCGTCACGAAGCACCAGCAGATTATGTTGAGCCACAAGATATTTTTGCTAATACACAATCCAAGACAAAGACGGAGAGCGTGACAGAAGCAGATTCTAGAATTGATGGTGGAGAACTTGTTGTAAATAATGTAACTGATGGACGAAATGCATCGGAATCGAATGTTTCTATAACGTCAGAAAATAATATCTTGGATAATGGAACTATCTCTATATCGAATGCTTCTGGATATGGCACAGCAGATGGTTCTGGTGTCAAAACTCACGAAATTCCATCGAAGGGAGTTTATTACACCGTTCAGATTGGTGTTTATAAGGATAGACGTCAACCTTCGCAATTAAAGGGTGTATCCCCAGTCGATTATGAGCAGATGCCTAACGGATTTATCCGCCATACTTCAGGACGCTTCGATAATTACGACCAGGCAAGGGCTTCGCAGACGAATATTCGCCGTCAGGGAATTACCGATGCATTTGTCATTGCATATATAGATGGTCGCAAGGTAAGTTTCTCAGAAGCTGTCGAATATCAGAAATCGATGGCTAGTAAAGTTGTAGTTGAAGCAAATGCCGAAAATAATGCACCTAAGTCGCAGGTGGCAACTTCGAGCGAAGAAAACCTGTCGAATGTTGAATATGCACCGTTGAACTTGAACACTGGCACTGAGGAGAACAACAAGGATGGCATTTCGTATTATGTTCAGATCGGTGCATTCTCTAAGTCGCCAGACCCAGAAATATTGTCGGTATTCTCGAAGGTTGCAGGCGACAAGATACATGTGAAGTTCCCACGCGAAGGCTTGCAAGTTTACCGTATTGGCGTGTTCAGTTCGTACGAAGAGGCTCAGAATACATTGGCTGAAGCTCGTTCATTTGGTATTGTGGATGCGTTCATAGTGGCGTTCAAGGGAGAAGAACAGATTTCGAGTTCTGAGGCTATCCGCCTGCAGAATGCAGTTAGACAGATTGAGAACAACTCGGGTAGTATCATAAATAATAATGCCGAACCAAAATCAACGCAGAGTGTGCAGCCAACGTCTAGTGCAGAACCTAAGCCTGTTGTTCCTTCCGAAACATTGCAGCAGGCAGCAGGTGGTGTTGAATATTTTGTTCAGCTAGGTGCATTTGTCAATACGCCGGATGCACGAAGCATGGCAACATTCCGTTCTATTGCTTCAAATAGAGGCGCAAGGCTTTCGACTGTTCATAATGGACGATTCACAAATTATAGGGTAGGGGTGTTCAAGAAATTTGACGATGTGAAGGCCGCCGTTGATGCTGCACGTTCTATGGGTGTAACCGATGCCTTTGTTGTTGCATTCTACAATGGGGAGAGAATACCTGTAGCAGAGGCAAAAGAGAAGGAATAGGAGTCCTTACGATTTCATCCACACAAATACACCGTGGCTTATCTTCCCACCAAATTGTGATACGCCTTTTATTTCTTCACACATTTCAATATTGTGATGTGGGAAGCTCTTGTGCAAGAGTTCTCGTACTTCCATGCCATATACTGAATGCGAGTACAAGTTCATTATTATGAACGATTTTTCTTTTGCAATGAGATTTACGTTAGTGAGAAGATTTTCAATCATCTCGTCGAAAATCCACTTTTCGTTTTTTGCTCCGCTGCCAATGGCTGGCGGGTCGAGGATAATGCCGTCGTAGGTGTTTCCACGCTTGATTTCGCGTTCCACAAACTTTTGCGCATCTTCGGTTATGAGGCGGATATTGCTTCTGCCTGAGTTTTCAGCGTTGCGGCGAGTCCATTCCACAACCTTACGAATAGAATCGATGTGGGTTGCCTTGTCGAAGAAGTTTGAAGCAAAAACAGTAGATAATCCAGTGTAGCCGAACAGGTTAAGGAAACTTTCGTGTCCGAAGCTGGCACTTTCGCGTTCGATGAACTGCCAGTTGATGACTTGTTCGGGGAATATGCCGATGTGTTTGGAGGTGGTGAGGGAAAGTTCGGCTGTAATATGAGGAACTTCCCTTTGATTTGCTGTTGACATTCCATCTGCTTCCCTTCGACTGACGCTCAGGGTGCGCTTAGAGGAGCGGGAAATGTATTCCATCCTCCACGTTTCAGGAATTGGCTTGAAAATATCCCATCTGCCCGAATTTTTTGATGTCTCAACAAATTCAGCATTCGCCATTTCTTTCCATTGTGCTTCGGATAGGTGCGGTTTGCCCGTGGCGGTTATTTCGGGACGGATGAGTGTAATTTCACCGAAACGCTCAAGTTTGCGACCGTTGCCGCAGTCTATGAGTTCGTATTCTTTCCAGAGGTTGTGGAGGCAGACTTCCATTACTCGCAACTTGCAAATTGGGTGTCAACAATCTTGTACAGCTTATCGCCACGGCGGACGACTTCGCTCGTCTTTATAGAGAACAACGAGCCTTGCACGACCTTTGGAACAGGTTTCAAGTCTTCGCGGATTTCGTCAGCAATCTGCTGGACAGCACCAGTAGTTGTACCTGTAATTAGGATTTCGTCGCCAACAGAAAGTTCCTCGGCAGTTTCTAGTTTTATTTCTGCAACATTTATTTTCGAGAAGAAATTGAGCACCTTGCCAAGATATACTTTGGTCTTTGTTGCGCGGGAACCATAGACTTCCGACCATTCGCCAAGTCGTTGTCCCATATAGTAGCCGTCCCAGAATCCACGGTTGAATACCGTTTCCAAACGTTTCTTCCAACCATCAATCTTTTCGCGGTCGTAAGTTCCATCGAAACAGGAATTTAAGGCTTCGTTGTAGCATTCAACAACGGTCTTCACGTATTCGCAAGAGCGGGCGCGACCTTCGATTTTTAGAACGCTTACATCGGCATCAATGATTTTGTTTACAAAACCTATTGTACACAAGTCTTTTGGCGACATTATGTACTTGTTGTCGATTTCGAGTTCGTCGCCACTTTCGATGTCTGTTACGCGGTATGCCCTGCGGCAGGCCTGCAGGCATGCACCGCGGTTTGCCGAGTGATTGTATTCGTGAAGGCTGAGGTAACATTTGCCAGATACGGCCATACACAAGGCTCCGTGGCAGAAGATTTCAATCTTAACAAGTTCGCCCTTTGGTCCACGGATGTCACGCTGGCGGATTTGCTCGGTTATGTACTTCACTTGTTCGAGCGAAAGTTCGCGGGCTGTTACCATCACATCACAGAATTGAGCAAAAAATGTAACCGCCTCGATGTTGGAAATGTTCAGCTGCGTAGATGCATGAACCTCAACACCTTTGCTATGGGCGTACTGCATCACAGAAATATCCGAAGCAATTATAGCAGTAACGTGATTTTCTGCGGCAGCATCCACAACCTTGTGCATCTTTTCCATTTCCTCGTCGTAGATAATGGTGTTTACGGTGAGGTAGGTCTTTACGTTGTGCTCTTCGCAAATAGAGACTATGTTGCGCAGGTCTTCGAATGTGAAGTTGTTCGACGAGCGGGCACGCATGTTAAGTTGTTCAATGCCAAAGTATATTGAATTGCTTCCTGCCTGAATTGCAGCCATCAGCGACTCGTATGAGCCAACTGGTGCCATCAGGTCTATGTCGGTACGTTTGCGTTGCATTATTTGTCTGTAAGTTTTTTAGCGTTCTTGACCTTTTTGTCGGTAATGGCGAGTTCAAATACGTCTGAAACAGTGTCAACGTAGTGGAACTGAACACCTTCAAGGTACATTGGCTTTATGTCGTTGATGTCCTTTTCGTTTTCGCGCGAAAGTATGATTTCGGTGATTCCAGCGCGTTTTGCAGCAAGAATCTTCTCCTTGATTCCGCCTACCGGCAGAACTTTTCCGCGCAGTGTTATTTCGCCTGTCATTGCAATGTGCGACTTTACTTTACGCTGCGTAAAGGCCGAAGCAATAGCTGTTGCCATTGTGATACCAGCCGATGGACCGTCCTTCGGTATTGCGCCTTCGGGAACGTGCAGGTGAATATTCCACTTTTCGAATGCTTCGGGCTTTATGCCAAGTTTGTCGGCATGTGCCTTTACGTATTCCATAGCCAGTTTCGCCGATTCCTTCATCACGTCGCCGAGATTTCCGGTGAGCGTCATCTTGCCGTCGCCTGCCGAAAGGCTGGTCTCGATGTAGAGAATTTCACCGCCGACAGCTGTCCAAGCCAATCCTGTGACAACACCAGCAAATTCCTGTTCCTCGTACATGTCGCGGTGGAATAGGGGCTTTCCAATGAATGTTTCAAGGTTCTCGGCAGTAATGACTTTCGGATATTTTTCGTTCATACCGATTGCCTTTGCAAGACGGCGAGCCAATTTTGCAATCTGCTTGTCGAGTGCACGGACGCCTGATTCGCGAGTGTAGTCTTCGATAATCTTCAAAATTGCCGAATCGTCAACCTTGATTTTGTACTTCTTGATTCCGTGGTTGTCGAATTCCTTCGGGATGAGGTGTCGCTTTGCAATTTCCAACTTTTCTTCGGTGACATAACCGCTAATTTCTATCATTTCCATTCTGTCGCGAAGGGCTGGATTTATCGTGGAAATGTTGTTGGCAGTGGCAATAAACATCACTTTCGACAAGTCGTATTCCTGGTCAATGAAATTATCGTGGAATTCGGTATTTTGTTCTGGGTCAAGCACTTCGAGCAATGCCGATGATGGGTCGCCACGGTAGTCGTTTCCAACCTTGTCGATTTCGTCGAGTATAAACACTGGGTTAGATGATTTTGCCTTGTTGATGTTCTGCAAAATTCTGCCAGGCATTGCACCTATATATGTACGACGGTGTCCGCGAATTTCCGATTCGTCGTGCAGACCGCCAAGTGACATTCTGACATATTTTCTGCCAAGTGCATCGGCAATGCTCTTTCCAAGCGATGTCTTGCCGACACCTGGAGGGCCGTAAAGACAAAGTATCGGAGATTTCAAGTCGCCCTTAAGTTTCAGGACAGCAAGGTGTTCAAGAATTCTATCCTTTACGTCGTCGAGTCCGAAATGGTCGCGGTCGAGGACTTTTTGTGCGTGTTTCAGATTGAAATTATCCTTGGTGTACTCATTCCACGGCAAATCGACGAATACGTGCATATAGTTCATCTGCACCGAGAATTCGGCAGACATTGGGTTCAGTTGCTCGAGCTTTTTTATCTCAGCCTCATACACTTCGGCAATTTCCTTGCTCCATTTTTTCTTCTTTCCTTTTTCGCGGAGTTCGTCAATTTCCTTTTCGTAAGGAGATCCGCCGAGTTCCTCCTGGATGGTCTTAATCTGCTGGTTAAGAAAGTATTCGCGCTGTTGCTTGTCCATGTCTTTCTTAACCTTGCCCTGGATTTCGTTTTTCAAGTCGATGAACTGCTTCTGTTCGTTGAGGTATCGCAGAAGTCCTATGGCACGTTGTTTCAACTCGTTGGCTTCCAGAAGTGTCTGCTTTTCATCGTTGGTGCAGTTGCAGTTGGTTGCAATGTAGTTGACTAGGAAAGTAGGATTGTCGATGTTTTTCAGTGCAAACGACAATTCTCCGGGAGCGTTCTGGCTCATTTTCACGATTTTAATTGCAATGTCCTTGATAGAGGACAAGATTGCATCCATATCGTGGTCGTTTTTCGGTTCAACGGGTTCGCGGAGATAGCGCACACGAGCCATAAAATATGGGTCGCTGCCTGTGTATTCCAGTATTTCAAACCTTGATTTGCCTTGTATTATGACCGAAATGGTATTGTCGGGCATTTCGATGACCTTGAGGATTTCGGCTACCGTTCCAATTTTGTGCATATCGGAAAACTGCGGGTCTTCGACCTCGGCATCAATCTGCGAAAGAGCACCGAAAATGCGTGTAGTTCGCTGTATTTCACGTATCAGCTTGAACGATTTCTGTCGTCCTATATTTATTGGGAATACTACACCTGGGAACAAAACAGAGTTTCGTAGCGGCAGTATTGGTAGAAATTCGGGATACTCCTTGATTTCGTCTGTCTTCTTTATTACGTCTGTGAAGATAGGGATTATGTTTTCACCTTCTTCAATGTCAGACATCATCTTATAGTCGTCAAATAAATCCATAAATAATATGTCAAAATGGCACTAATTCTTTAATATTTTATCGAGGCACATATATGGGCAATCTGCGTGCCAATCGTGATGCAAAGGTAATGAAAATTGGGGAAAATGTTGTGGTGTTTTTAAAACAAAAAAGGCTGTCGGATGACAGCCTTCAAATATTTGTAATAAAAATATTCTAGAAGAAGCTACGGTGCTTACGAGCATTTTCACCGATGTTAACACCAAAGATAAATTCCTGAGAACCCCATGTGTAGTTCGAAAGGTCGCTGAATGTAACATCGTAAGCGTATCCGAAGTAGTATTGTTTGTACTTGACACCTACATTAGCAATGAATGAGTCGCCTGGACGTACAGAAATTCCGAACCAGTAGTCCTGCTTGATGAAGAACTTGAGGTTAATGTCGAACTGCGGTAATGTGAGTTCGGTGGTCTTTATCATAATTGACGGTTCAAGTTCGAAGTCGGGAGCTTTTTTACCCTTCTTTCCTTCGAAAATGAAGCGGTAGCCTCCAAATAGGAAGTAGTGTCTTACCATTTTGTTTTCCTTGATGTTCTGGTTTACTTTCATTTTCGACTGGAAGAGGTTTGCAGCAGTCAAGCTGGCATAGTAGTGCTTGCCGTATGCGTAAACACCGAACGATGCATCAGGGATTATTGTCTTTTCGATAAGGTATGTCAGCGATGGGTCATCGTACCAAGTCGGGTCGAAGTTACGTTGGTCAAGTTTGTACTGGTAGCATTCTGCCGACAGACCTAGCGAAATATTGTCGTGTCTTGTTATTCTGAATATGTACGAATATATTGCCTTGAAGCCTATTTCGCTTGATGGTCCATATTTGTCGTGAAATAGGATACCTCCAAGTCCCATTGTTCCGTGGTATAATGATGTATGTCCCGATAATGTTTGCGTTGATGGAGCTTCCTTCATACCTACCCATTGCTTGTGTACGCCGATTACAATCGGAGCATAATCTTTTGTGCCGGCTATTGCTGGGTTTATATAGAAATCGTTCATCATGTACTGGCTGAACAATGGTAGCTGTTGCGCATGTAACGCACTGTTGCATAAGAAAATCGCTACTGCAACTACTATTAATTCCTTTACTAAACTCTTACTCATAGTCTTCAATATTTAGAGTTTGACTCATAGGTGCAAATATAACGATTATTTCAATACTAGCAAGAGATTTATAAAAAAATGTTAAATTTTTTTTGCGTTTTGCGGTAACTGTTTGGGTATCTTGCTATTGTTCCGCTTGGATTGTCTTTATGCTGTTGGTTATTGGGGCTTCTATTTGTTTAGCTATGCATTCGGGGAAATCGGCTGTAACCCATATCGTGTTTTCTTTCCCGGTAAATAGCATCAGTCTGATGAAGTCCATTTCGTTGCCGTTGGCATCGTGTGATTTGAACCTGCTTCTGTATATGATTGCTTCGTTGCCGTCTTGCATTTTGGTTTCCTGCTTGTCAAGTAGGTCAAGTCCTTGTGTTCTCATGTATTTGTCCGTGATTGCAGACGTTATGCGCTTGAAGTTGCGGTTTGTGACAATATGAGTCTGTATGTAAGTCATTGTGCCTTGGTGAGTAATCCTGTTGGTGATGGTGTCTTGCTCGAAATGTGCTGGCGGTATTATTGAGATGCCGTGCAGTTTGACTCGTTGGCTGATAGTGTCGTTTTGTGCGTTTGCTGGCGATGCCACAACGAGCGCGAATGCTATTGCGAATAATATGAGGAGTATCTGTTTCATCTCTTTTGCAAAAAAAAATATGGGCATCAAGCAATACCCATACACAAAACTCTTACTCAAAAACAATCACCGCAAAGGTAAGCGTTTTGTTTTAATTAACAATGGAATGTTGAAAAGATTTTTTGCGTTTTTTGCGATTGCTATTAGTTGTGTGCGCTATATTCTTTGGAAATCAGTAAGTTAGTTCTTTGTGAAAAATGCTTTTCCGATGACAAAAGAATGGCGTCCTTTAAAATAATTAATAGGTATTGCCGAAATTTGTTATAATTGTTTACCTTTGCGTAATAAAAAATAAATGGAAATGGTAAGAAAAATTGTATTTGTAATCTCTTTGTTGGCATGCCTCCTTCCTTTTTATTCGGGTGCGCAGACCAAAACTTTGACTATTGACGATGCCGTAGTCGGCGTATGGCGAGAATTTTATCCGGAAATGATTTATGGCCTGCAGATTCGTCCCGATACCAAGACTTGTACTAAGTGGGATGGTCGCGACTTAGTGGAATTTTCCTTCGACAAGAAGAAGTCATCTACGTTGTTTACTCTCAGCGATTTAGTTTCAGAGCTGAAAGCCAATGGTATCGAACCGTCGAGGTCGTATCCTGGATACAAGTGGTTGAACAAGAATGAGATTGAAGTTAATGTGGGCAACTCGGTTTGCGTGTTTGACGTGACTAAGAAAAAAATCAAGTCCGCTGCAAAATGCGACGATGATGCCGAGAATGCAACATATTGTGCAGCAAATTCTAGTTTTGCATATACGGTAGATAATAATCTTCTTGTTCGTACTGGCGACAAGGTTGTGAAAGTTAGCGACGAAAAGGATAGCAATATAGTTTATGGTCAGACCGTTCATCGCAACGAGTTCGGTATCGACGGTGGAATTTTCTGGTCGCCAAAAGGTAGCTATCTGGCTTTCTATCGCAAGGACAACAGCAAGGTTTCAGATTACCCGATTGTCGATGTCAACGAGCGTGTTGCAAAGATGGTTCCCGAAAAATACTGTATGGCTGGTATGGACAGCGAGGAGGTGACTGTTGGCGTGTTCGATATGAAAACGCAGAAGATTGTTTATCTTGATGTTGAAGGTCCCAAGGACCAGTTCCTTACTATGGTAACTTGGAGTCCCGACGAGAAGTCTATCTATGTCGGTGTGCTAAACCGCGAGCAGAACCATTTGCAGATGCGTCGCTACAATGCTACAACTGGAAAGTTTGAAAAACTTTTGTTCGAGGAGAAGAACGACCGCTATGTTGAGCCGCAGCATCCGCTAACTTTCTTGCCAAACGACCCGGAAAAGTTTATCTACTGGTCGCGCAAGGATGGCTACTGGCACTTATACCTATATAATATAGAAGGCAAGCAGATTTCACAGATTACCAAAGGCGAGTTCGAGGTACAGGAAATTTGTGGCTTCGCAAATAAAAATCAGGACTTGATTATCAAGGCAAACAAGGAAACTCCGATTGACTTTACAATATACAAGGTAAATATCGTTTCGGGAAACATGACGCTTATTTCTGGCAATAGCGGTTCGCATGATGCAATACTTTCCAATGATGGAGAATATATGGTTGATTCTTACGAATCGACTACCGTTTCGCGTGAATATGCCCTTTATCAGACTTCTACGGGAAAGAAGATTTCAACCTTGCTGACGGCAGAAAATCCTCTTGCCGATTTCAAGATGCCGACTTTGAAGATTGGAACGCTCAAGGCCGACGATGGCAAGACCGACCTTTACTATCGTCTTATCACTCCACCCGACTTCGACCCGAACAAGAAGTATCCTGCTATAGTTTATGTCTATGGCGGTCCTCACGCGCAGATGATTACAAATTCGCGTTTCGGTGGCGCAGCAGGTTGGGATATGTATATGGCACAGAACGGTTATGTGATGTTCACTCTTGACAACCGTGGTTCTGCAAACCGTGGCTTCGAGTTTGAGAGTTGCATACATAGGCAGCTTGGTACAGTTGAGACTCGCGATCAGCTGACTGGCGTTGAGTTCTTGCGTTCGCTCGGCTATGTCGATATGGACAGACTTGGCGTACACGGATGGAGCTTCGGTGGATTTATGACCACTACGCTTATGACCGACTGCGCCGACATTTTCAATGTCGGTGTTGCTGGCGGACCAGTTATCGACTGGAAATACTATGAGGTAATGTACGGAGAACGCTATATGGACACTCCACAGGAGAATCCCGAAGGCTACGAGAAGGCAAGTCTGCTCAACAAGACCGACAAGCTGAAAGGTCGCCTGATGATTATACATGGATGCATCGACCCTGTGGTGGTTTGGCAGCATAGTTTGCAGTTCCTAAATAAGTGCATCGAGAACAAGGTGTTGGTTGACTATTTCGTTTACCCCAACCACGAGCATAATGTACGTGGACTTGACAGGGTACATTTGATGAGAACAGTAACACGATACTTCGACGACCATTTGAAATAGATATGTTTTTAAGATTCTTCAGACGGATTGTTCTTGCTGCTGCTTGTCTAACGGTTGCTATTGCTTCTTATTCCCAGAGCGATATTGCTTGCGGACGTCCTACAATTAAGTTTTATAATTTGCAGGATGAGATTTTTGCAGGCGAAGCATCTTCTTTTATCGCAAGAGTTCTGTCGTTTGGGTATGTTGATACTCTTTGCGCGCTTGATTATGTGATCTATTGTGATGAGCAGAAGATTGAGCGTGTAAACGACTATGGTACCGTTAGTTTTTCTGTTAGGAAAAGCGGAAATACGTTCGAAAATGTAAACGTTACAGAGGGTTCTGGTCGTCTCGGCTTCCGATATCTGCTGTTTGATGTGTATGCGGCTACGCTTGGCGTCTTCGACGGGTATTGCCCTGGAGCGTACGATGCAAATAATCCCAATGGTGGCAGGAATAGACCGTTTACATTCAATTATAGGATTGACAACTATGGTTTGTATCGGATTAATCTTACAATATCTAGGTGCAGCAATACGGGGAACGACATCCTTCAAAGTTTTTCAAGTGTTCCAGATGCCGCCGGTTGTTGTGATGACGCGACTCATCACGACAGGACTTCGGGGCAGTGCGATAATCCTGTCTCGATATATGAGTGCGATATAGTTTTTAATGTGGTGTCAACCAAGATATTGACCCAACCGCAAGGGGCATTGGTGTGTGCAGGAGAAAGCGTGCCTATGTCGGTGGTTGCCCAGACAAATTTGGAAACGGAACTTCAATATCAGTGGTATAAGGACGGAGAACCATTATCGGGTGAAACTTCCACAGACTTTGTGGCTAACGATGAGGGCGTTTATTATTGTGCCATAGACGATGGTCGGGAAGTTCGTTTTAGCGATGAGGCTGTGGTGGCATATCGCACGGTAGATGTCGATACGGTCAGGTATATTTGCAACGGCATGGATAGTCTTGAAATTGTTTTGCCTGAATGCGATTCATATTTGTGGCAGGATGGAACGACAGATGCTTCGATTGTAGTGGAAGATGCTGGTACATATCACGTTACATTGACAGATTATGGCTGCGTATTTGAAAGGGATATTGTCGTTTCTGTTTCTCCTGATTATGATTTGATAGTGGATGATTCTGTCGCTTTTTGCTACAATGATAGTTTGCAGATTGAGCTTGCCGCTAGTAATCTGTACGATGTTGTGTGGAATGAAAATCCTGAATACAACCAGAATCCATTTGTAATTCGGGAAAGCGGGACATATACAGTCGTGGCTTATGAGGGTGGTTGTCCGTTTGCGGATACTCTGCTGGCTGTTCGTGGCGAAAATGTAAACCTTGTGGCTGAAGATACGATTAGACATTGCTACCCAGGACTTTTGGTCGGTCTTTCTGTTGATAACGCAACAAATATTGTATGGTGCGGAGGATTGGTTGAAGGCGATTCGATTTACATTGGTTCGGGGTTGGAGTATTATGATGTTACTGCCGATATTGCCGGTTGTACATATTATGATAGTTTTGTCAACTTAGGCGATGCCTATCCTAATACGAGGTTGGAGAATAATACATATTTGTATGAGATACAGGATGTTGATACTGTGATTACTATTGTTGCTAATGACGATTATGACTACTTGTGGGGTAACGGCAGTACGGAAAATTATTTTGCCATATCATGCGATACCATTGAGTTGCCGTATTCGGAAGAGGTGAATTATACTGTTACCTCGGAGATGGGATGTGAATATGAAGGGAGTTTTGTCCTGACTATCGTCCGGCCTGTTGTTGTGCCCGATTTTGAATGTCAGGCATGGAGTGTCGCCCCGAATCCAAGCGACGGTAGGTTCAGAATCGTTGGCAAGGAGTTCGACAGTGCGGAATTGTATGCTGCCGACGGACGGATGATTTGTACTGTTGATGACGCAAGTTGCGACTTCGGATATTTGTCTGCTGGCTTATATTATATAAAGGTATATTCAGGCGAGAAATTCGAACTCATTAGAATTTCTTTTGTGAAGTAAACATTGCAAAGCCCTTGTTGTTAATATAATAGGGTAATACGGTTAATAATTTTTTTGCATTGATTGAATAAGATTTTTTTATTTCAATAAAAAGTATTTTCTTTGTCTGGTTTTTTGTAATTGTGGTAATTGTACCCATATTGCAGAAGATTGTGGTTATAAATTTATGTATAACAGGATTTTAGAACATAATTGTAAATTAAGTACGAGCGTGCATTTAACCGAGGACGATGCGCGTTTTCAAGGAATTTATGTCTTCGATTTTTCAGAATTGTTATGAGAAGAAGTTTTATTTTGATTTGCGTGGCATTGTTCTTGTCAATGTTTGCCAATGCCCAGTCTCCTACGATTACGTTTAGTAACCTAGCAGACAAGTATGCGCCAGGATTCCCTGCTGATGTAATTATGCAGTTGAACTCCAACGGTACAAGTGTTGACCAGTTGTGTATGATCAGCTACGAGGTTAAGAGGAACGGAGTTGCTGTTGAGAACATTGCTGATTTCGGTTCTGTGCGCTATGGTGTGCGTCTTGCTGGCGACAGCATTATCTACCGTGACGTTACAAGTGGTCATGGATTCGTATCAATTTCTGTTGCATACGATGGTGAGGATTACAATGTTAATGCTTTCACCCTTGGTATATTTGACAGCAATCAGTGCGTAAATAGAAACCGTCCGGTTGAAGTATGGACTAAGTTCGACAGCATAGGCACTTATACAATTGACTTTGAGTTGCATAAGGCTACTGTAGAAAATGATGTTTTTGTTTTGGCAACAGGTACTTCGTTTGTAGACTGCAATGGTGATTCTCACGACGATGCAATTGCAGCTCCAGATCATGTAACTATGGGCGACTTGCTTGTATCGGGTACTGAAACCGTAAATGTTGTTCCATCGTATGCAATAACCTTTGTCGGCCTTGACGAAAATGATGAGGTTGCTGCTTTGCCTCCTGCAAGAGTCGATTCAATCATGCAGGGCGACGACTATGTGTTCAGCATTACACCGTCACAATGCAAGACTGTTGCTTCTGTTAGTGTTGGCGAGGAAACTTTGACTGCAGCAGAAGGTTTGTACACGATTGCAAATGTTCAGTCTGACACAACAATCATAGTGACTTTTGATATTATAAAGCACACCTTGACAATGACTGCTGGAGAAAACGGTAGTGTTGCCCTAGATGAGGCTGAGGTTGATTGCGGTACTGATTACACTGTAACCTTTGTTCCAAATTCTGGTTATAAACTCGGTACTGTTACACTTGATGGAGAACCTGTTACTGAAGGTGTAAGTGGAAATAGCTATACAATAAGCAACGTGCTCGCAAATCATACTATACATGGTGAATTCGTTGAGTTCAGAGGCCCTTATGCAGAGTATGTAAATCTTGAAAACGAATACGAAGTCGGCGATACGATTGACTTCTCGGTTAAGATGCATGCAAACTGTATGTATGAAAACCTTTGCGCTGTAGGTTATGAACTTATATATTGGAACACAGATACAACTAGTATTGTTGTTGCAGATGCAACTAGATATGGCGTATTTTCATATAATGTAAATGTTACCGATGATTCTTTCGTAAGCAATTCGATTACCAATGGTTCTGGTAATGTAACCTACACAGCAGAATATGAAAATGCAACTTACAATGTCGGTGCTTTTACATTGGGTCTTTTTGATGCAGATGCTGGCAGAGACAGAACAGTTGACTACAATATGATTTTCACAACTAGCGGTCATTATCAGTTCAAGACCACTTTGTTCACTTGTGCAAATGGTGGCGATGTAATCGGTTCTTCTTTCGAAGTTGCTAATTGCGATGACCTCACTCATTATGACAGGGTTGCCGAAACTTGTTCGAATCCTCGTGAAGCAAACGTAATTACAAAGGACATAAATATTACTGGTGCAACAATTCACACTATCACAGCTACTGTATTGGGCGGTCACGGAACTGTTGATCCCAATGGAACAATAATACTTGAAGCTGGTGAAAATTATGATGTAGTTTTCACTCCAGACGAGTACTATGCTTTGGATACAGTTATGGTCAATGGATTTATGAGATATCCTTCATCAGGAACTCAATATGTAGTAGATAGTATTTATCACATTACTAATATTTCAGAAAACTATAATATTACTGTTAAGTACAAAGATGTTAGACCTTACTATACTGTACACGTAGATGTTACAACTGCTGGCGGTTCTGTAACACCAAAGGATACTTCCGTAGTTGTTGGCTCGGATGTTACACTCAGAGTGTCTCCAAATGCAGGTTACCATATCTCGCAGTTGAGTATAGATGGAAACCTTGTTGCAAATTATGCTTCTAACGAAATTACCTTCCGCGACATCCACGAAAACCATGAAGTTTCAATTTCATTCTTCCCGAATTCAGTTGAAGAAAATATGTTCGCAAACTTGAGCATCTACCCGAATCCAAACAATGGTCAGTTCACTGTTAGCTCGGATGATTTCGACGGAGATGTTACCTTCCAGATATTTAGCGTAAGCGGTGCAATGATGGACGAAAAACTTGTTAACGGAGAAAGAACTGTAAACTTCGACAAGTCGTTGCCTGCTGGTACTTACTTCTTGAGGATCATCGCTGGAGACAAGGTTGCTACAAGAAAGGTTGTAGTCGAATAAATACTTATTTCATAACATGGGAAAGGAGTTCGAAAGAACTCCTTTTTTTGTTAAATAATCCTATTAAATTTTTGCTGTTAATAAAAAACAACTTTTTATTTGTCTCTGAGAAAAAACATTTCTATTTTTGTGTCATAAAAAATCGTAACCATGAAGAGATTAGGCGCAATATTATTATTGATTATTTTCGCTTCGGCTGTTTTGGTTTCTTGCAAGACGGCAGAAAATTGTCCTGCATATAGCGATGCTTCTCAATTGGAAGTGGAAGTAGAAGAAGTCGCATAATTTTTGTGCGAATAAGTTTTTTATTATTTTTGCGGTATTATGACTTTGATTAGAAAAATCATAGTGCTGCTTTTTTTTGCCCTATGCATATCGTTATCGGTGTGCGCACAAGGGGAATTTGCCGACGACAGGGAGGCTTCGAAGTATAATGTCAACCAGTTCGGAGCAAAAGTTAATACTAATGGCTTTGGTTTAATGTACACTTTTGCGCAGAGGGTTAACTACAAGTTGCGCCGAAATTACGAAGTGGAGTACGATTATGTTAAGAGTTTGAAAGAGGTAAAGGTAATAAATACTTATTTCTCATCCTACATGACCAATGTGAAGAGATTTGTTTTCGGGAAAGACAATTCAGTTCATAACATTAGGCTTGGATACGGATACAACTGGATGATTTTTGACAAGCGTGACAAGAACAGCGTATCGATTCATCTTCAGGCAAATGCTGGGTTTTCTTTCGCTTTCGAAAAGCCATTGTACTATGAGATGGTTGATAGTGTTACCGTGGTTGAGAATACCGCAAGCTATTATTATAGCCCACATAAGTTTAGTGATTATTATTCGGGAAATGTATATGATATTATAACAAAGTCGCCATTTTCTAAGGGACTGGATGAGATAAAGGTTCGTCCTGGCAATTATATAAAGCTTGACTTTTCGTTTGACTTCGCTCAGAATGCAATGCTGGTTAGTGCCATTGAGGTCGGGGCTATTTTCGATTTCTACTATTGGCCGGTTACAATAATGTACGATCAGCCACATAACTTTATGTGGTCAATGTATTTGGCATACCAGTTTGGACGGAAATACAATCCAAATATTAATCGCGACTATAGGCGTGAACAACGTAAAGCCCGCGATTAAATTTGTTGATAAGTTTATACTTCATTTTACCATTGCTATGCTGTTTCGTTAGTATTTTTGTCGTCGAGAAAAATTGACGATGGAAACAGAAAACACATTTGTAAACGGATTGAATAAGCCACAGAAAGAGGCTGTTATATATTGCGATGGCCCTAGCCTTGTGATTGCTGGCGCCGGTTCGGGGAAGACGAGGGTGCTTACACATAAGATTGCTTACCTAATATCAAAGGGTATGGACCCGCATAGGATAATGGCACTTACATTTACCAACAAGGCCGCCGCCGAAATGAAGGAACGTATCGACACCTTGCTTGGTTACAATGCTTCGCAGGCTCTGTGGATGGGGACTTTTCACTCTATTTTTGGCAAGATACTTAGGATTGAAGCCGAAAAGATTGGCTTTACGAGCAGCTATACTATAAGCGATGCCACCGACTCGCAAAATCTTGTGAAGGACATAATCAAGGAGATGAAACTTGATGAGGACAACTACAAGTACAAGAGTATTGCAAACCGTATTTCGGCATGCAAGAATAGGCTTGTCCTGCCCGATGCATATTTGGCTAATCCAGGCTATGCTACCGAAGACCGTGGTGCAAAACGTCCCGAATTCGGAAATATCTACAAGCTGTATTACACAAGGTGTAGGCGTTCCAATGTGATGGATTTCGACGACTTGTTGCTTTATACAAATATTCTTTTTAAGATTGACCCAGGGACTTTGGCTAAGTATCAGGAACGCTTCGACTATTTTTTGGTTGACGAGTATCAGGATACTAACTTTGCCCAGTACTTGATTGTCAAGAGGTTGTCGGAAAAGAACCGTCGGCTTTTTGTCGTGGGTGACGATGCGCAAAGCATTTATTCGTTCCGTGGTGCCGAAATCCAGAACATATTGAATTTCAAGAACGACTACCCCGACTACAAGTTGTTTAAGCTCGAACAGAACTACCGTAGCACACAGAATATTGTCGATGCTGCCAATTCGTTGATAAAGAAGAATAAAGACCAGATAAAGAAGAATGTGTTCTCCGAGAACGAAGTGGGCGACAAGGTGCAGATTAACAAGGCTGTCTCTGACAATATGGAAGGCGTGATGGTTGCCAAGAAAATTATTGAATTGCACGAGGCCGGAGCTAAATATTCCGATTTTGCAGTGCTTTACAGGACTAATGCCCAGTCGAGAATTTTGGAGGAATCGATGCGTAATCTTGGCATTCCATACAAGGTTTTCGGAGGAATGTCGTTCTACCAGCGTAAGGAAATAAAGGATGCGCTAGCATACGTCAGATATACTGTGAATCACAACGATGTGCAGTCGTTCAAGCGAATTGTGAACTATCCGTCTCGAAAAATTGGGCAGACAACCATTGATAAGGTGGTGGCTGCTTCAGAAAGTATGCAGGTTTCGGTGTGGGACATTATTTTTTCTCCTGGAAAGTATCCGCTTGATGTGAATATGCCTACTCGTATGCGACTGAAGGAGTTTGCTACTATGATAAACGGCTTTGCAGAAAAGATAGATTCCTACGATGCATATTCGTTTGTGGATGAGATGCTGAAGGAGTCGGGGATTATCAGCGACTTGCAGACCGACAAGACTCCGGAAGGAGAGGGACGTCGCGAAAACGTGCAGGAACTTCTCAACGGCGTAAAGATGTTCTGCGATACTCGCCGTGAAACTGGTGAGCCATTTGGAATCCTGAACTACCTTGAAAACGTATCGGTACTTACCGACCTTGAAGAACCTGACGATGGCGATCTTAACCGCGTGTCGCTGATGACGATACATTCGTCGAAGGGACTTGAGTTCGACAATGTTTTCGTGACTGGTATTGAGGAAAACTTGTTCCCTGGCGCACTTACGGTTATGGACCCGCGCGACTTGGAGGAGGAGCGTCGTCTGTTTTATGTGGCAGTCACAAGGGCGAAGAAGAGGATAATGCTGTATTATGCCGAAAACCGTTTCCGTTTCGGAAAACTTACGCCAATGGTACCGAGCCGTTTCCTAAAGGATATTGATGTTTCATATGTTGACTGGCACGGACTTTCGGCCAGCCCGTTCTTGGCTACGTTCGACGATGAGTTTGAAGGTTATACCAAGTTCCAGCGTAAGCCGTCATTCTCGACGACGTCATCGTCACCACAAAGTGTTAGTTTTAAGTCTGTTGAACAGCAGCAACCGAGGAATCTCGTGCCGTTGAAAAAGATGTCATCGCGTCCATCGGATGAAATCGCCGACTCAAGCCAGTTGCTCGAAGGCGTTAGGATAAAGCACAAAATGTTTGGCGAAGGTCGGATTGTGAGCAGAATCGGTGAAGGCGAGAATACCAAGCTGGTGGTTGAATTCGACAGCGGTGATACTAAAACATTATTATTAAAGTTTGCTAAATTGCAAATCTTGGACTAACTTTGCAAAAAAAATAAAACATGGACTATAATACACAAAGGCCACACTTGAGAATACCTGAATATGGGAGGATTACACAGCAGATGGTTGAACATTGCTGCCAAATCGAAGATAGGGACGAACGCAATAGGGCGGCTCGTACGCTTATAAAGATTATGGAAAATATGAATCCTGCCATAAGGGAGGAAGCTGATTATAGGAAGAAACTTTGGGACCAGCTTGCCGAATTGTCCGGTTTTAAACTAGATGTGGATTGGCCTTATCCAGTGATAACAGAGGAAGTTAAGTCGCAGAAACCCGAAAAACTTTCCTATTCCGACAATAAGATTGTGTTTAGGCATTATGGTAAGATTACCGAGGGAATGCTTAAGAGGTTGGAAGAAGAAACCGATCCCGACAGACAGCGTCAGTTCTTTTTGGAAGTCGCAAACTATATGAAGCGTTCGTACATACAATGGAAGAAGGAGTTAATTCCTGATGATGTTATATTTCGCGAGATTGTGTTTATGAGCGAAGGTCGTATTCAGGTTCCTGAAAATATAAAACTTGGTGATTACAAGGATGTTCTTTTGCAAGCTCAGGCAGTTCCTGCGGCTGGTAAGAAGAAGAAAAAGGCTGCTCAGCCACAGCCTATGGGTAATCCGCAAAAGAAGAAAAAGAAACACAAAAACGTTCAGCAATAATGGGAACTTTCAAGATAGAAGGTGGGCATCAGTTAAGTGGTGAGATTGTACCGCAGGGCGCAAAGAATGAAGCCTTGCAGGTAATCTGCGCAACTTTGCTCACAAGCGAAAGCGTAAAAATTAGCAATGTGCCTAACATTTTGGATGTTAACAAGTTGATAGACTTGCTCATTGCAATGGGAGTGAAGGTTACCCGTCATGGTAATGGCATTTATACGTTCAAAGCCGACGATGTTAACCTTGAATATCTTGAGTCGGATGCCTTCCGTGCCGATGGCGCTGCTCTTAGAGGTTCGATTATGATACTCGGTCCGTTGCTGGCACGTTTCGGAAAGGTTTATATGCCAAAGCCAGGTGGCGATAAGATTGGTCGTCGTCGTTTGGATACGCATTTTATTGGTTTCCAAAAGCTTGGCGCAAAGTTTAACTATAGTTTCGAGGAAAATTTCTACACGCTTGAAGCGGAAAAACTTGAAGGCACATATATTCATCTAGAGGAGGCATCGGTGACTGGTACTGCCAACATTATTATGGCGGCAGTGAAGGCAAAAGGCGAAACTACCATCTATAATGCCGCCTGCGAACCATATATACAGCAGTTGTGCAAACTGTTGAATAGGATGGGCGCAAAGATAACGGGAATAGGTTCCAACTTGCTTCATATAGAAGGAGTTGACGATTTCCACGGCGCAGAACATACCATTTTGCCCGATATGATTGAAATCGGAAGTTTCATCGGTATGGCGGCTATGACGGGGTCGGAACTGACAATCAAGAATGTGCGCTACGATATGCTCGGTATTATTCCCGATTCGTTCCGCAGACTTGGAATCACGCTCGAACATATAAACGACGACATCTATATTCCGCATCATGAGCACTACCAGATTGAAAGTTTCATTGATGGTTCCATAATGAACATTTCGGATGCCATCTGGCCGGGACTTACGCCCGACTTGCTTAGTGTTTTCTTGGTTGTTGCTACTCAGGCTAAGGGTAGCGTGCTGATTCACCAGAAGATGTTCGAGAGCCGTCTGTTCTTCGTTGATAAGTTGATTGATATGGGCGCGCAGATTATACTTTGCGACCCGCACAGGGCTACTGTAATTGGTCTTGACAATCAGATAAGGCTTCGCGGTACTACGATGAACTCGCCTGATATTCGTGCTGGTATGGCTTTGCTTATTGCTGCAATGTCGGCTCAGGGTTCAAGCATAATAAGGAACATTGAGCAGATTGACCGTGGTTATGAAAATATTGATGTGCGCCTGAACAAGTTGGGTGCAAAAATAGAACGAATAAATTACTGATATTATGAAGAAATTGGTATTTTTGGCTGTTGCCATAATGATTTCATTTGTTGCAAGTGCGCAGAAAGTTGGCATTAATGTAGGTGACATTGCTCCGGAGATTAGTTTGCCGACACCAAATGGCGATACTGTGAAATTGTCGTCGTTGCGCGGAAAAATGGTTCTCATAGATTTTTGGGCTTCGTGGTGCGGACCGTGCCGCAAGGAGAATCCTAATGTAGTAAAGGCTTACAATGCTTACAAAGATAAGTATTTTCAGGCTGGCGATGGCTTCACTGTGTATGGGGTGTCGCTTGACAAGTCGGCGGAGAACTGGACTAAGGCTATTGAGTCGGATAAACTTACATGGACAAATGTGAGCGATTTGCAGTACTGGAACTCGGCGGCAGGCCGAATGTATCAGGTTAATAGCATTCCTTGCAACTTCCTTATTGACGGTAATGGAGTTATAGTAGCAAAGAACTTGCGTGGCGAAGCTTTGGAATCGGCTCTGGAAAAATATATTTTTCGTCCGGTAAAGTCTTTTGAGGAGGCGCTTACAGCGCTTAGGACTCAGTTGAATGCCTTGAAGGAGATCCAGCAGATGGATGAGTTCTCGAAGGAAATTTCGAAGATGGAAAAAGACATAAATGAAATTCAGTCCTTGCTTGATGGAATGAAAAAGAAACTTGAAAAGTGATTCTTTTTATTGTGATACTTTAAGGAAAGTCCGTGTGGCTTTCCTTTTTTTTGTATATAAAAAAAGAAAACCGCCTGTTTGTCAAGCGGTTTTTCTTGTGACCAATTGGGGACTTGAACCCCAGACCCCCTGCTTAAAAGGCAGGTGCTCTACCTGCTGAGCTAATTGGTCAGTCCTCCCAATATTTGGGACTGCAAAAGTACAGTAAAAAATTGTAATGGCAAATTTTTTCGCTAAAAAAATGCGTTAAAATGAAAATTTTGACAAAGGGCTAGGAAAATTATATTGATGTTAATTATTTTTCCAACAATTACAGGCAACCTTTTGTGAAAAAAAACGTTGAAAAAATTGGCAAGTATGATTTAGTTTGAAAACTTTTTCTTAAATTGCACCGTTTTTACTAACATAAAAAATTATTAAAATGAAGAAGGTATTAATATTCGTTTTAAGTTTTGCAGCGTTGCTGCTCGCTAATGCGGTTTATTCTCAGAATCAACCATTTAGCTTTAAGCATTCTGAACTTTTGTCGGAAATAGACAATGTAAATGTTGCCGCTCCCGATATGGCTTTGGTAATGAATGAGGATGCTTCTGATGAGAAAAATGGCGAAATGTACAAGGTCGCACGAATCCTCGATGTCAATATGAACATGGATAATTGCGGTACTACCGACATACTTGCCGATGGAACAAAAGTATGGCGTGTGCGTATAGCGTGCGAAGGTGCAAAGGCTTTGAAGGTCATGTGCTCGGAATTTTATATTCCTAATGGCGCAGAATTGTTCCTGTACAACGAGAACAGACAACAGCTTGTAAGTGTTAATTCAAAGGATAATCCGAAGTATGGAACATATTATTCGCCGAAGATGATTCAGGGCAGTGCATTGTATATGGAATATGTTCAACCTGCATCTGTGATGGAAAGTCCTGTTTTAAATATTGATGGGCTTTGCTATTTCTATCGTGGTGTAGATGCATTTGTCGGATATTATGCTCAAAAGCGAGAAACAGGATTTGGCGAATCAGATGCTTGTGAAATAAATATAAATTGTCCTCTTGGCAATGATTGGCAGGTTCAGAAAAAGGGCGTGGCTGAAATTTTTGTTATTGTTGGCTGGTCTGGCGGATTCTGCTCTGGTACGCTTGTGAACAATACTGCTAACGATGGAACACCGTATTTCCTAACGGCCGACCATTGTGGCGGCGTTGACGGAGCAAATTCGTTTAATAGGTGGGAGTTCTATTTCAACTTCGAATCTCCGAATTGTAATAATCCAACTTCCGAGCCTAATTATGATGCTGTAACTGGTTGCACACTTAAGGCTAGGCCATCTGGAGCAGAAGCTTCTGGTACTGATTTTTTGCTTTTGCTGTTGAATACTACAGAAGATAATCTGGAAACTATTGGCGCTTATTATAATGGATGGGACAGAAGTACCGAAACAACATCGAGTGCAATAGGAATTCATCATCCTGCTGGCGATATTAAAAAAATATCTTCGATTACTAGCGAATTGACTTTTAGTACTTTCCAGCAAGCAAATACGCCCAATGGACATTGGAGGGCAACATGGGCAACGCAGACAGGATTTACTGAGGGTGGTTCTTCTGGTTCTCCATTGTTTAGAGGGTCTAACAAACTTGTAATGGGAACATTGTCTGGCGGTCCAGATTATAATTGTTCCTCTCCTGCAAGTATGCTGTATGATGTATATGGTCGTTTCGATTTGCACTGGGAAAATGGTGGAACATCAAGTGCAAACCAACTGAAACCTTGGCTCGACCCACAGAATACTGGAGCAGAAACATGTCCCGGCCGTTATCCGAATTCAGGAACAGACCCGAATCCGCCAGACCCAAATACTTTGACTGCCGATTTTACTGCAAATCCAACAACTGTTGATGTTGGCGGAACTGTTGCTTTCCGTGATGCTTCTACTGGCAACCCAACTTCGTGGTCGTGGATATTCCAAGGCGGTAATCCTTCTACTTCCACATCGCAGAATCCAAGCGTTGTATATTCGACACCAGGAACTTACAATGTTTCACTTACTATATCGGATGGAAACAACGAGGATACCAAAACCAAGAATGCATACATAACCGTATCGGAGAATGGTAATATTCCTGATCCCAATGGCGAACTTTCGGCAGCATTTGTTGCTTCTTCATACAACATTACTATTGGCGACTGCATTAATTTTACAGATAGGTCGTCTGGTTCACCAACATCGTGGACTTGGACTTTCCAAGGGGCGGAAACTGTAACTTCTAACCAGCAGAATCCTACAAATATCTGCTACAACACTCCTGGTGCCTACAATGTTACGCTTTATGTGCAGAATGCCGATGGCGACTACGATTCTGAAGTTTGCGAAGGTTGCATTATTGTCGAGAACAACCCGACATTGCCAATAGCTGATTTTGAGGCTAACATAACAGTAATTCCTGTCGGTGGCGTGGTTCGTTTCACAAACCTTTCGCAGAATGGTCCGTTTGATCAGTGGGCTTGGCATTTTTATGGTGGAACACCCGAGATGGTTTCCGACTCAGTGCCACCTGTAATTGCTTATAACGAAATAGGTACATACGATGTTGAACTTAGGTGCCGTAAGACCAATGGCGTTCAGGATATAGAGCTGAAACATAATTATATAAGGGTTGTGCCGCAGTCAGATTCTCGTCCGGAAGCAAACTTTACATCAAACAAGACCTTGATAAGACCTGGTGAAACCGTTAACTTTATCGACCTAAGCCGTGCAAATCCGTATAGATGGACATGGGAGTTCCAAGGTGGTACGCCGGCAACTAGCAATCAGCCGAATCCTTCGGTTGTGTACACAACAGAAGGTACCTACAATGTCAAGTTGACTGTCGCTAATAATATAGGTACTGACGAAATCACAAAGGAAATGTATATAGTCGTATCAAATACTGATCCTTGCACCGAACCGCCAGTTGCTGACTTTAATGCTGTAAATAGAAATATAGCATACGGAACAGAGGTCTTCTTCGAAAACCTTTCGACTAATGGCGTTGCTTATTCATCATGGACATTTGAAGGCGGTTCTCCGCGAACTTCAACTGAATTCTCGCCAACAAGTGGTGTTCTTTATTCAACACCTGGAATTTATGATGTAACATTGTTGGTTTCAAATTCATGCGGTTCGTCAACAATCACAAAGGAACGCTATGTATATGTATTTAATAGTGGAGTTTCATCTTACTGTGATACATTGAGCAATGTTTCGACTGGCGATGTGATTGGCGGGAAGTCGGTTTCTGGAACATGGGGATACTATGCTGGTCATAACGGAAAGAAGATAAAGGGCTATGCTGAATATTTCTATACTTATACATTTACACAGGTGGAAGCATTGCTTGTTCCTGTAACCCAGTCGGTTTATGGTTCGAATGATGCGTCTGTAAGGTTCTATGTATGGGCTGATGATAATGGTAAGCCAGGAGAAGAACTTGGCAACAAGAAGGTATATATTAGGAATTTGTCTGCAAATCAGACCAATGTGGTAAGATTCAATGAGCCTGTCCTTGTAAACGGTCCGTTCCATGTAGGATTCAAGGTTAATTATAACGATAGCAACAACGATGATGTAAGCGATGACTTGTTTGTCGTTCCTGTCGTGACTAACAGACCTGCTAACGGCGTGAATACAATGTCGGTATTGAAGAACAATGTTTGGTATTCGACTCCTGAATTCTTGTCGTTCAACACTTCGCTGCCAATTGAACCAGTATCGTGCTTGACAGGCATTGAGGAAATGGAAGCTGAAGAAAATAATATAGATGTCTTCCCGAACCCGACTACAGGTTTGCTGAATATTTCGTTCGGCGAGGCAGAATTGGGTATTTGCAATGTTGAAGTGTACGATGCTCTCGGTAGATTGGTATCAACAGAAACTGTAAATGCATCAGGAAATCACTCAATGGACATTTCTGTTTATCCCGAAGGATTGTACATCGTAAGGATTAGCACTCCTGCATTTGTTGCAAACAAGAAGATTATGTTGACAAAATAACATAAAACATTAAGCAAAATTGGAAACTTCCGACTATCTTTGTGGTCGGAAGTTTCTTTTTATGAAAAGGTTGGTATTCATATTGTTGGCGTTTTCTCTGCTGTATTCCTGCAAGGATTACAGACAGGAAAAATGCGTGGTTGAGGGAAACCGCTACTCGCAGAACTTTGGAATTGTGGCTACCGACGATGGCTACGACGTTACACTAACGCGCAATAACCGCGTTTTGCATCTCTCGCGCGAGAAGTCCGATTCGGCAATACAAATTCCAATACACAGTGCCGTTTGCTTCTCGACAACACATACGGCTTTCATCTCGCAACTTGGCGAGGCTTCGTCGATAACTGGATTGAGCGGAACGGAATACGTTTGCGACCCTGTTGTTGTGCAAATGATTCGCGATGGCAAGATTAAGGAAATCGGCTACGACAAGCAACTGGATATGGAACGCATAATCTCGTTGAAGCCCGACGTTGTCTTTGCATACGGTATTGACAATGAGTCTATCTCCGGTTTCCAGAAGCTTGAAAGGATAGGTATTCCGATTGTCATTGTTGACGACTATCTGGAGCCACGTCCGTTGGGCAGAACCGAATGGATGAAATTCTTCGGCTGCTTCTACGACAAGTTGGAAATGGCAGAACACTATTTCGACAGTGTCGAAAACCGCTACAATGAAATCAAGGCTATGCCGACCGACAAAAGCCCGAAGGTGCTTGTAAGTTTGCCGTGGAAAGGGACTTGGTGGGTTCCGGGTGGCAACAGTTTCTTCGCCAATTTTGTAAAAGAGGCTGGCGGTCAGTATGTCTTCGACAACGAATCGACAGAGAGCCTTCCGTATTCCATTGAACAGGTTTTCCTAATGGCAAGCGACGCCGAGGTGTGGCTCAATACCAACGAGAAGACCAAGCGTTCGCAAATCCTTGATGTGGATTCCCGCCTCGAAAATCTGGCACCATACAAGAACGCACGCATTTACAATAACAATAAGATTACCAGTGAATATGGCGGTAGTGACTTCTGGGAGTCGGGCATTGTGCATCCCGATATAATCCTGCAGGATTTACGCAAGATTTTCTCCGAGGACGACGACAGCCTTCATTATTACATGCGACTTGAATAGGACAGTTGTAAATATTATAAAGTTTGTGGTAATTGCGCTTGTGCTTCTGGCACTGGCAATTATCGACGTGTGCACTGGTTCCAATCCTATCCCGCTGTCGGATATTATGGACTACATTTTCGGTAGTTCGGATATGTCTGTCGATTACCAGTTTACTATCCGTGAATTCCGCTTGGCACGACTTATCACGGCTATGATTGCAGGAGCTGCGCTGTCGGTGTCGGGCTTGCTGATGCAGACAATCTTCCGAAATCCGCTGGCTGGTCCGTATGTGCTTGGCATAAGCAACGGTGCGAGTTTGGGCGTGGCTGTTATTGTACTCGGAAGCGGTATGTTTTTGCCGTCGGCAGATGTGTCGAACTTTGCAATACTTATTGCCGCTGGTCTTGGTGCTGCCGCCGTGCTGATGCTTATTCTCGCCGTGAGCCTTCGCGTGAGGGACATTCTGAGCATACTTATCGTTGGTATTCTTGTGTCGGGAGTGGTGGCTTCGGTGGTGAATGTAATGCAGTTTTTCTCAAACGAGGTCAATGTAAAGTCGTATGTTGTGTGGACAATGGGCAGCCTCGATTCGGTGTCGTTCAACGATTCGGTTGTGCTGATACCCGTGTGCTTGATAATGTGTGCCGTGCTCTATATGTTTTCCAAGAAACTCAACATTCTGCTCCTTGGCGAGCAGTTTGCCGTGAGTATGGGACTTAACATAAAGTGGTTGCGCGTTATTATATTTATAGGTGTAAGCGTACTTACGGGTGCCGTTACCGCTTTCTGCGGACCGTTAGGTTTCATCGGACTTGCCGTGCCGCACATTTCGAGGTGGATTTTCAACACTTCCGACCATTTTGTGCTTGTGCCGGCTTCGATGATACTTGGCGCAGCTTTCCTGCTGTGTGGCGATATTCTTTCGCATGCGCTTTATTCTCAGGGCGTTCTGCCGATAAATGCTGTAATTTCGATTCTCGGTGCGCCTTTCATTATTTGGATTGTGTTTAAAAATCAGCGGACAGTGATATGACGGGAGAGGTGGTACTGAATATAGAAGGACTCGTTTTCGGACATAAGGCTCCGTTGGTGTCGCAAGCGGTTGATATTTCGGCGAGTGCGGGCGATTTTATCTGCCTTGTGGGACGAAATGGCACGGGAAAGACGACAATGCTGAGTACGCTCATCGGAGTAAAGAAGCCTTTGGCAGGACATATAAGCATCTGCGGTGTGCCACTCGACCGAATTTCGGCAAGGGAGAAGTCGCGCTATATCAGTTTTGTGCCGTCGAAGGTGGAGGCGGTGCTGAATATGCGTATCCGCGACCTGATTGCTGTCGGCAGAAGTCCTTATACAAACATTTTCGACCGCCGTACGAAGGCCGACGAGGCTATAATTGAGGATTTTATACAGAAATTCGGTTTGTCGGACATTGCCGCTTCGATGATTACCGAAGTGAGCGATGGCGAAAGGCAGAAGGCAATGATTTGCCGAGCGATGGTTCAGCAGACGCCTGTGATTCTGCTCGATGAGCCGACCGCTTTCCTTGATTTCTTTGCAAAGCGCAAACTTTTGTCCGACCTGAAGAAAATTGCCTCGGAGGAAAACAGATGCATAATTTTCTCGTGCCACGATTTGGAAATTGCAGCAAAATATTGCTCCCATATCTGGCTTCTCGACGATAGAAAACTCGAATCGGTAACCGTTGATGAATTCCTTAATGGCGGTTATTTCTCAAAATATCAGTAAAGGCGAGAATACAAGGATATTTTATCCGCTAAACATAAAACATTGCATTTTTTTGCACAATAGAAAATATGCTTATATTTGTAACAATATATTTTAAACGGATTGTAAGATTATGAAAACGAAACTTTTAATATCATTACTCGTTGCAGCAATGGTTGGGATGTTTATAAGTTGCGATCAAGGAATTTTTGCCAAGTTCAAACCCAACGAAGAACTTTTTGAATATACTTGCTATGACAAAGGAAGTTACTGGGTTTATGAGGATTCGGCAACTCATAAAACTGATAGTCTTGTTGTTATAACAAAACCCATTAAGACGGTAACAACTGCCGATTATGGATCCGATGTCACTACAAAAACATTCCGTTTTCATTATGTTTATGCAAGCGAAATTGTAAATATTAAGGATACTTTTATTTTTGAGCCGACAGTTCATGGATATCTGCTTCGTACTGATTTAGGTTGGAATCCTGAATGGTATTACACATATCCTTTCCCGTATAACAATAATGGAAAAAATTTTCGCGGTACATATATGCTCGGTTATATGAATATGCCAACCCCTATTGATGATTCAGAAGGGAAAAATTACTGCATAACAAATGCAATGCCTTGGTGTGACAAATATTATCAATCTTATGTTGTGGAAACTAACAAATATTATGATGTAAAAAGAATTGTAACAATAAGCAATGCTCGAGATGAACTATATACTGGCAGATCTCATTTTGATTCAATTGTTTCATACTGGGCAAGAAATATTGGTGTTGTGCGCTGGGAATGTTACGATTCTACATCATCGGTCATAATGAACTTGGTAAGATATGATGTTAAAAATTTAAAGAAGAAAGACTTAAAAAAATGATGCGTTTTCCGTGTCTGCCGTCTTTTGAAAATTTAAACAACATAAAACACAGAAACAATTAGAAACGGCGAAGCCATAGAAACAACCTATCCTGTCCTGTCGGATTTACTGTCTTCGGGCAGTGAGCTAAAGGTTGCATTCCGACACGCTTGAATATTAGCATTTGTAATGCGTAAAATCCTGTGGCGTTTTTTTGAAAAAAAGAACTTGAAAAAATGGTCGTGTCAAAAATTAATAGTAATATTGCAATTTGAAAAGTTTTTTTGAAATGAAGACAACATCAACGAAAGCAAGGAAATCGAGTAAAATTGACAAGAGGTTCTTTAAGCCTGTGCCAAGAAAACTGGTGAAACTTACCAAGTACAAAGAACTTGTTCCAGATCCGTTTGGCTTGGAGTTATGAGATACCTTCTTGATACCCATGCCCTTGTATGGCTTATATCGCACGAGGAAGCTCGGCTTCCCGAATCGTTGCGCAATAGTATCAAGTATTACGAGGACGAGTTTGCCATATCGGAAATTTCGCTTGTTGAAATAATCCAGTTGCAGCAGATTGGACGCCTCGAAGCCAATCGTCCCGACAAGATTCGTTCGGTTGTGGAGGCAAATGGTATCGCCATACTGCATATAGCCCCAGATATTATGGAGACATTCTACGACTTACCTATGCCGGATATTGCTGGACGAACTCATTCCGACCCTTTCGACCGAATTATTATTGCTACCGCATTGCGACGAGGATATACTTTGGTAAGCCATGACACTAAGTTTCCATGGTATAAAGAACATTGTCGGCTGTCAATGTTTGAAGTCTGATTGTCTGTTTTTGCTGATTTTATGATGCATGTCCTCCGTCCTTCGGATTTGTACCCCGTTTGTTCGGATTTGTAATCTGCAATTAAATTTAAGCATCCATCACCGCATTTTTGATTATTTTTGCATAAAATATATATCACTAATATGAATGCAGGAATCATAATTATAGGTGACGAAATCCTTATAGGTCAGGTTGTTGACATAAACTCATCGTGGATTTCGCGTGAGATGAACAAGATAGGTTTCCGTACCGAGACCGTGATTACCGTTGGCGACGATGGAAAGTCGATTTCGGATGCCATTGACAGGTGTCTGGAAGTTGCTGATGTGGTGTTTATGACTGGCGGACTTGGTCCTACCAAGGATGACATTACCAAGAAGGTAATCTGCGAAAAGTTTGGTACCGAGTTGGTTCTGAACGAAGCGGTTCTTGCCAATGTTGCCGAAATGCTTGGTCGCCGTGGTATTGCTCTTACCGAGAACAATCGTGGTCAGGCTCTTGTTCCTGCAACCGCAACGGTGGTTAACAATGCAGTCGGTACTGCTCCTGGAATTATGATGGAAATTTCCAATATTTCGCATTCCGTTCCCTTCGTTTCGACAAGCTCAACGGGCGGAATAAATTCGCTCCCTGAGACGCTCCCTGAGCGTAGTCGAAGGGCAAGTCGAAGGGTCGAATTGGTTGGGAGAAACAAACTCCTCTTCTCCATGCCTGGCGTTCCCTTCGAGATGCGCTACTTGATGGAGCACGAGATAATTCCACTAATAAAGAAGCATTACAATTTGAAACCAGTATTTCACAAGACTTTGTTGCTCACAGGTATTGCCGAGTCGATTCTTGCCGAAAAGATTTCCGACTGGGAGGATTCGCTTGCCGAAAATGTGAAACTGGCATATCTGCCTGCATATTCGAGCATTCGTCTGCGTTTGAGTGTGTACCAGCCAGACGATACCACCGAAAGCTACATAAATGCAAAGGTCGAGGAACTGAAAAGGATTGTTCCCGAAAACATTATTGCCTACGAGGACATAAAGTTGGAAGAACTTGTCGGTAAGTTGCTCAAGGACAAGCATTTTACGGTTGCAACAGCCGAAAGTTGCACAGGTGGCAAGGTTGCTTCGCTGATAACTTCGGTGTCGGGAAGTTCGGAGTACTACAAAGGTTCTGTGGTGTCGTATTGCAATGAGGTAAAGGCCGATGTCTTGGGCGTAAGCCGTGCCGACTTGGAAAAGTATGGCGCTGTAAGCAGTACCGTTGCCGAGCAGATGGCTTCGGGAGTGCGCCGTTTGCTTAAGACTGATTACGCAGTTGCTACAACTGGCATAGCAGGACCAACCGGCGGTAGCGACGAAAAACCTGTCGGCACAGTGTGGATTGCTGTTGCTACGCCAACTAAAGTTGTAAGTCGTAAGTATGTTTTTGGTAAGGATAGAGCAATAAATATCGAGAGATTTGCCGCTTCGGCTTTGTCGATGCTGATAGTGGAGATGGAGAAAGAATGTTAAAAAGCATAAATGATTTAGGCAACCATTTAGGCATATTTTACGTTTAGCTATTTGAACAAAGAATTAAATGTATGAATAGCAAGAAGATATTTGTGATGCTTGTTTCTGTTTTGTTGGGAACAGCAGTTTTTTCGCAAGAAACGCTTTGGGATGAAAATGAAATGCCGTGTCAAGAATATTCGCTTGGCATTACAACAGATGCACAATACAGTGAATCGGAAAATGCCTATCTTGGTTGTTATGGTACTACGGTTTCTGCTCAGATTAATTTTTCGCACAATAATGAAAATTATGAGCAGACAATCGACAATACTAATTTTTCATGGAAAGTGTTGGGCAGTAATGGCACGCAGATTTTTTCAGGACTTGGCATGGATGAGTTGTCGGAACCATTTGAGCATGGTGCATATTTTGTAACGCTTGCTACGACTGATGCAAATGGATGTCAAGTGTTGTCGGATACTTTAGTTCTTTACATATCAGTACCACCGACATTTATAGGAACGATAGTTACGCCTTCTATATATCTTGGTGATACGGTTGAGTTGAATGGCATTGTTGTTCCTACGGATGAATGGCAGATTGATATGTCCACTGTATCAGTCAATAACGAGCGTTTTTGTTTTAATAATGGCGAGAATGCAAATGTAGAACAATCCAGTTGTTTCAATTTTGTTGGTTTTGCTCCAAATTTGACGATTACATCTGCCGAAGACATACGATCGGTAGGCGTGAATATGAACCATTCATACATGAGCGACCTTGATGTGTATTTGCAATGTCCTGATGGTCGGCGAGTTTCATTGTTTTCTCAATCTTGTGGTGGCGCTTATTTCGGTGAACCGACTGACTTAGATGAACCATATCCTTGCGACGACGGATGGGTTGGCATTGGATACGATTATTATTGGGCTGAAGGAGAAAACAATGGGCTGATGTCGGAAAATTGTACGGCTAATGCACTTCCGTTGCCTTCTGGTAGTTATCAGCCAGTTGGAAATTTCAGCGAATTGATTGGTTGTCCGATTAATGGCGAGTGGTGTATAGTTTTTGTCAACCATCATTTTGCTAGTTATGGTACAGTATTCAGAACGGAGTTGAATTTAGCCGACAATATCAGACCAACAATAAGTTTCCAGAACAATTACGGCAATGAAATGTGGTGGGAAGGCGAAAGCATATTGAATGAAGGTTATGCGGCTAACAATTTTGCAGTACCGACAACTGTTGGTCAGGTAGAATATACATTCTCGGCAACCGACAATTTTGGTTGTACCTACGATACGACCTTGTATGTGAATGTATTGCCCGCAACTGGTATTGATGAGATTTCGGACGATGATATTCTTGTATTTCCTAATCCAGTAAACGATATGCTGACGATTTCTTCGTCGGAAGCAATTTCAGAAATCGAAATTGTAAATGATAGGGGACAGGTTGTAAGAAGAATGGAGGTAAATGGAAACACTGCGTCTTGCAATGTGAACGAGCTGGCTAGCGGAGTATATGTGGTAAGAATATACACAATTCGTCCTTTCACTTCGACACTTCGACAGGCTCAGTGCGCTGCAGGGGGCGAAACTCAGGGTGTGAATAGCGTTATAGAACGGAAGTTTGTAAAGGAATAGATGTATTATTCCACCACAAACTTCAACTTATTTTCACCTATTCTTGCAAAGTAAATTCCTGCTGCAATTTTACCGAGGGATATTTCGGTAGTTTCCGCTTCAATCTTACGGATAAGAATTGTTCTGCCGTTGAGGTCGGTTATTGCAATTTGTTCGCCCACAAGGTCGGGAGTAATACTTATTGTGAAACTTCCGTTGTTGGGTGAAGGGTAGATGGTAATGTCGCAAAATTCTTCATCGGAGATGCTTACAGTAGTCGTATCATTTGCTACCGAGTAGTTGTACCAGCCAATGTTTTGCGCCGAGTCGATTGCTATAGAACTTATGATGGCAAAATCTTGGTTCTCTTCGATATTTGCAGGAGCTTGAATGTCTCCGTTTTCGCCAGCAGTTATGCTTTCGGAATTGCCACGCGAACGGTAAATCCTAAAATTGTCGATGTTGGCAGTAGCACCGCCGTTGCGCAGGGCTACGATATTTCCTTCGGTGAAGAAGTTGGCATCGGTGTACGAACCATAGTAGCGGTTGTCGTAGTAGATGGAACTCTTTCCGTTTGTGCGGTCGTAAATCAGTTTTACGTTGTGCCAGTTTGTGTTGAGTGGCAGGTCTATGCACTTGTCCTGCGAATAGGTATCGTTTTCGACACGGTAGAATTCAACCCTTGACGAGCTTGTTGACAGACGGAAGTAGATGAAATATCCGTTGCCGTGGTTTTCGGTTTCGCCGTTGGTGCTCATGTAGTGCAGTCCAATGCGCTGGTTTGTGGCATCTGGCGACATTTTGAAGTTGAATTCGTACATATATTTGTCGGCTAAGGTCTGATTTACAGTTGTATATAGGTTTGATGTCGCAGTTTCGGTTTGGATCAGATGTCTGTTGATGATGCTCCACGAACCTGCTACACTTGTCCATTCGTCGCCAATTTCGGTGTCGAAGTCGCTGTTGGCAAAGCCGTTCGAGTTATTAGCAATCCATTCGTCACCGTCTAGATATTTTACTTGGTAAAAGCGTTCGGTTATGAAATTGTTTTCGGAGTCGTCGAATGTGGCTTCAAAGTCGGTTCCGTCCCAAGGATGGTCGGTGCTGATTTCGGTTACGGGTGCTGTCCAGTCAACCTTTACGTCCTTTTCAAAGTAGTCCGACCACATTCCGTTGTTGCCTAGAAGTATGGTTCTGATTCTTCCTGCAAAGCTTCCATTTTCACTTTCGTTGCGGATGTCTCCGTCTTCACCTATTGTAGCGGTAAGATTTGCATTATTGTTGCGCAAACGTGAAACGTAAATGTCCTTGTATTCGGTCTGGCAGCCTGCTGTACGCAGCGAGAAGCATTCTCCCGATGCGAAAGGATTGGAATCGGTAAGCGTAACGGCTACAATGTCATCCACATAGCAGGTTATCTTGCCTGTGTTGGTGTCGAAAGTAATCTTGATGTCGTACCACTGACCAGCATTTATGGTGTATGAAAGCGAGGTGTAGGTTCCGCCGTTTTCGGAGTAAGAACCGTCAACGTACTTGTAAAGTTGTGCGGTGTTATGGTCGGGACGGATGAACATCATATATCCGTTCTGACGTTCAGCATTGTCGGTGAAGAAATAGAACCCAGCACGGCGGTTGGAGCCTTCGCCTGTGATTTTCACCTTGGCGTGGTACAGGTAGATATATCCGCTTTCCTGATGCAGGTTGCAGTGCAGATTTGTGCTTGTCAGTTCTTCATCGGTTTGTATTATTGAACCAGAATTCATAGCCCAGGTTCCATTAGCATTTGTCCAATTTCCAGGAATAGTCTGCTCATTAAAAGGTTCGTAAAGTGTTCCGCGCGACGTGTTGGTTGTCCATTTGCCATCTTCTTTGTCAAGAATTTGGAAGAAAGCCTTGCTGGTGTTGCTTCTGTCGCAGAACGACACATTGAAGTTGTCGTTGTTCCATTCGTTGGCTGTTATTTCGGTTGATGGCGGAACTGTGTCTGCTTCGGGTGTTATAATGTTCCATCCGCAGTCGTTCATTCTGTTTGCGACTTGAATGCGGAAGTTGGGCAGCATTGCGTAAAGAGTTTCGCCAGGGCAGGTAGTGCCGAGTGCACCTGTTGAAGTCTGGTTTACATCGCGGTGTCCAGAAATACGGTATCTACTGAATGTGAATTGACCTGCTTGATTTATAATGTCTGCCGATGAAGTCGGGTCGAGTTGCTTATGGTCGTACCACCATGCAAGCATGTTCCAGCACTTTTCGAGTTGAACTTCGGTTGGCGCTGTTGCAGGGGAGTCGGAATTGCCGATAAAGTTAAGACCTATTGATTTGCCGTTGCAATTTCCTGCGTGTGCACCCTTAACATCCGATGTCGGTAGGTTGGGATTGTGTCGACCTTGGTACATGTTTCCATTTTTGTCGAAAAGGTAGTTGTAGCCAATGTCTTCCCATCCGTTGCTGTTTACATGGTAGTTCCAGTACGAGCGCACAACGGCGGCACCATCAGTGTAGGTGTCGGGACTTGCTCCGTGGTGTATAATCGTATGTGTTGGCGTTATGGTGGTTGGTGTGTATGTCGGGTTTATGCACTCTGTATAGTTTCCGCACCACGATGAGCGAGGAACGTATTCGGGAAATTCGAGGCAGTCGCCGTCGCGGGTAGCGTTGACGTGAGTGGTTTGGTTGGATGCCTTTTCGTTTTCAGGACTAATGTCCTGGAATACAAGCTCTATTTGGGTAAGTTGTACGTTTACAGGAGGGAAGATTAGAAAATCAATCGAGTCGTGCGGATTGAAGTCGAAGCCGAAAAGCAAATCGGTGTAGAAAATGTTTGGTTCTATGTCTTCGGGACGGAAATAACCATGGTCGTCCTGCCAGTTTGTCCATTTCTCGCCCTGTGAAGTGCGATAGTAAACAATGAAATGTCCTTCTGGGGCGGTTCGGTCGGTAGCATCGAAACCTATTGCAAACGAGGTAAACGGAATCGGGGCCTTCATGCGGAAACCATACGCACCGTCAGCATTTTGTATTAATGGTTCGTTGATGCGTATTCTTGTCAGTGTGCTGCCGTTTTCGGTATGAGTTTTTACTGTCTTGTAGTTTACCTGGGCAAACGTTGCCAACGATATGGCGATTACTATTATTAATGCAAATAATCGTTTCATTTCAATGAGTGTTTAACTTACAAAGATAAGTAATTTCGCTGGAAAAATGAGTTTTTTTGAAAATTGTTAATAACTAAAACCCGAATTATTTGTTAAGTAGCGGATTTTTACTTATATTTGCAACCAGTTAAGATGATTTATAAACCAGTTAAAAATGTAAAATTATGGCAAACATTTTATTGATTATTATCGTTGCCGTTTGTGGCATTATTTTGGGTGCAGTAATTGCTGCTCTTGTTTTTAAGGCAAAAAACAGTGCAATACAAGCAAATCTTGAAACTGCTAAAGGTCAGTTGGAAGAGGAGAAAAAGCGTTCGCAAGTCGATTTGCAGAAGGCGGAGGACAATTTCAGTAAGCGTTTGGCTGAGGTTAAGTTGGACGAGCAGAAGCATTGCGAAGCCACAGTTGCAGCCAAGGACAAGGCCAACGATGAGGCTATGCAGACACTCAAGTCGCACTATGAGCAGTCGATGAAGGAGCAGCAGGAAAGGTTTGACAAGACGGTTAATGACATTCTTGTCCAAAACAAGGCTGCAACAGAGGATTTGCTGAAGGCTCGTCAGGAGGAGTTCGCAAAAAGCAGTACAACCAGCATAGGACAATTGGTTAATCCGCTCAAGGAAACCATTGCAAAGATGGAAGAGTCGATGCAAAAGTCGTCGAAGGATGCCATTGACATCAATAGTGCTATGCGCGAGAATCTAAGGATGATGATGGATCAAAGCAAGGCTGCGCAAGCGATAACAGAAGATCTTATAAATTCGTTGAAGTACAAAAGCAAGACTCAAGGCGACTGGGGCGAAGCCGTGCTTTCGGAACTTTTGCAGTCACAAGGTCTGACGGAAGGCGTACATTATGATACTCAGGCTACTATACGCGATAGCAAAGGTATGGTAGTGAAAACTGAAGACAATAAAATTATGCGTCCAGATGTCATTCTGCATTTGGATAGTACGCGCGAAGTTATAATCGACTCAAAGGTATCGCTGACAGCTTTCTTTGACTATGTCAATGCCGAAAACGAGGAAGACCGCAAGCGGAGTCTGCAAAAGCACCTTGATAGCATAAACGGACACGTAAAGGAACTGTCGAAGAAGGATTACTCGTCGTACATCCAGCCGCCGAAGGTAAGAATGAACTATGTCATTATGTTTGTCCCACATACTGGAGCATTGTGGACTGCACTCAATGCTCAGCCTGACCTTTGGCGCAAGGCTATGGAACAGAATGTTTATATAGCCGACGAACAGTCGCTATACGCAGCGTTAAAGATAGTAAGTATGACTTGGACGCAAATCAAACAGGCTCAAAACCATGAGGAAGTTTTCAAGTTGGCAAGTGAAGTCGTCGAGCGTATCGGTATGTTTGCTAAGAAATACAGCGAGGTTGGTGAGGCAATTGCTAAGGCGCAGAATGCCTTCGATGATGGTAAGAAAAAATTGGAGGACAAGGGGCCGAGCATAATACAATCTGCCAACAAACTGATAAAAATCGGTGCCAAGCAAAGCCTGAAACATCCGGTGCCGATGCTCGATGATATAGAAGACGTGAAGGCTATTGAAGTCGGAGATGCGGAAGAAGTAAACTAGATTATTTCTTTTTCTCCTTCTGTTCGAAATATTTGTCCTTGTATTTCTCGTAGCGCTCTTCCCATTGCTCTATGCTTTCGTCGTCGAACTTTATTGAACCGATGAGGTTCATGAGGTTTCGGATTTGTGCGGCGCGGGCAGAGGCTTTCTTGGGACTGCGCTTCGGGTCTCGGGGATTGGGGTAGGCGGCTACAATCTGCGAGGCTTCGGCTTTTGTAAGATTTTTTGCACTCTTGTGGAAATATTCCTGTGCAGCGGCTTCTGCTCCATAGATGCCAGGTCCCATCTCTATGACGTTGAGATACACTTCCATAATGCGTTCTTTCGGCCAGAATAGTTCAATTAGAAAAGTCTGATAGACTTCCAGTCCCTTGCGTATCCACGAACGATCTTGCCACAGAAATACATTCTTAGCCGTCTGTTGCGATATTCCACTTCCGCCACGGTTGCTTTTGCCCGACTTGTGCTCCTCGATGGCAATGTCGATGGCTACGCGGTCGAAGCCGTTGTGCCCCAAGAACATATTGTCTTCGCTGGCAACCGATGCATCGACAAGGTAGGGCGAAATTTCGTTCAACGACTTCCAGTCCTTCTTCAGCGATTCTCCTTCGAATACAGAGCGTGAAATCATCGTGAGTGTAATGGGCGGATTTACCCATCGGTATAGTATGGTTGTGAGTAGGTTAAGTCCGAATATGCAAAGAATAGTAATGAAGATTACCTTCATAATCTTGCGGAATACGGACTTGCCGCCTTTCTTTGTCTTAGGTGCTTTTTGTGAGGCTTTGCCAGCCTTGTTTTTTGCCATCGGTTGTTATATTATTCGGGGTGCAAAGGTATGACAATATTTTTTCCGTTGTTCGGAAAAATTAAATCATTCTATTGTACGCTGCAACTGTCCTTGCTCGTAATGCAGATGTGTGCCAGGGCGAATATTATTGCAAAACTTACCATCAGAAAATGTCTCAGCAGCATGCCGTCGACTAAAAACAGACAGGATGGAATTATTGCCAATGCCATGCTTTTCCAGTTCGTTTGTTGTTTGAAATACAGAGCATACACAATAAAATATGCCAGTAGCAGAGTTGCGTTGGCAATAAGGTATGCAACAAAATGCTGTGCCAAGGCTACTTTTTTTGTAAAAGTATTGTTTGGTTATTTGTATTTTGGTAAATTTGCAATGTTAAAAAACGTTGATTATTATTGTTCAAGTAATTCAGTTATGAAAAAAGAAATTAATTCGTATGCGACAAAGGCATCAATCTTTGGAATTTTATCGATTGCTTTACCTATTCCTGCATTTATAATTGTGTCATTTTTATTAATATTTCTAATAACTGCAGAAGGTGTATATATGACTACTTTAGTTGGTATGTTAATTGCGGGATTTATAGGCCTTGTATTTGGAATTTTGAGCCGATTAAATGTCAATAAAGGTGTTGGTGTCTATGATGACTTACTTAATGAAAGCAATGGAGATGCAATCGATGAGAAGGAACTTTACAAAAAATTTGCTGATAAATATTTTAACGGTGATTTGAGCCTACCAGAAAAATATTTAAAAAAAATTAGAAGGGGGTATGTATTGTCTCGTTTTGGAATAGTACTCGGGATAGTATTCTTATTTATGTCAACCATATCTCTTGTTGTGATATTATCAGTGTAGCAAGTTATAATTGCAATAGTTATTCCATAGGACAACTGTCCTTTCTCGCAATGCAGATATGTGCCAGAGCGAATATTATTGCAAAACTTACCAGCAGATAATGCCTAAGCAGTATGCCGTCGATAAAAAATAGGCAGGATGGGATTATTGCCAATGCCATGCTCTTCCAGTTCGCTTGTTGTTTGAAATACAGTGCGTACACAATAAAATATGCCAGTAGCAGAGTTGCGTTGGCAATAAGATAGGCAACAAAATGCACTTCCGAGGCAAAACCGAATTCTGCAATTCCAATGTTGAACACCATCAGGAACATAGAACCGTATCTGCCAATCTGCTCAAGAATGTACATTGAGCGGCAGCAGTTGCATTTTATCTCTTTGCCTCGGAACTTTATGGCGTATATGATGTTGGGGACTAATATCAGCACAGTAGTAATAAGTCCGAATAAATTTATCCAGTTCCAGCACTCGGGGCAAATTATTTCGTTTGCTTCCATTGCCTAGAATCCGTTTAAGGTCATGTATAATGTCGGCAGGCAGAGCAGAAAACCGAGTGCAATCAGAACCAGCATAAATTTCCAGATGAACTTGAACCACAGGTTGTACGGAATCTTGGCCATACCCAATGCTCCGATAAGTACACCCGATGTCGGGGTAATCATATTGGTGAAGCCGTCGCCGAACTGGAATGCGAGGACTGTTGTTTGCCGTGAAATCTCGACAAGGTCTGAAAACGGTGCCATAATTGGCATCGTGAGTGCTGCCTTTGCCGAACCCGACGGAATTATAATGTTCAAGAATGTCTGTATTCCGTACATTATCGACAGCGAGGCTTCCTTGCCAGTGTCCTGCATTCCGTTCGAAAGACTGTTCATTATGGTGTCGATGATGTTGCCGTTGGTAAGGATTGCTATGATGCCACCTGCCAGACCGACTACGAATGCAGCTGAGAAAATGTCCTTTGCGCCGTCAAGGAACATTTTTACTATGTCGTTTGCCGACCTGTCCATCGCAATTCCTGCAGCTATGCCCATTGCTAGGAACAATCCGCCGATTTCTTCTACATACCACCCATAGCCCATAACTCCTACAATCAAGTACAATACGGTGAACAGCAGCAGGTTGATTATGTAGAAGTGAACCGACTTGCGCAACATAAAGAAGGATGTGATTATAAAAAGTCCCGAAACAATCGGTATTGCAGCAAACTCAAATTCGGCATTTCCGACCTTAAGGCTCGAAATGGGGTAGAAGACAGAGAAAAGTATTACTGCAATGGATACGATAATGTAGCTTGCCCAAGCCGATTTTGGAGTGTAGTATTCGATGTCGTCGGCATGGCTGCTGTTGTTTTTGCGCCAGTATTCGTCAATGGAGTAGGTGAGGCTCTTCTGCGGATTCTTCTTTATGCGCGAGGCATACCATAATATAAATGCAAAACCTACGGCATTTATCACCAGCCAGCAAACGAACCTGTATTCCCATCCGCTAAACAACGGCAAGTCCGACATGCCTTGTGCAATTCCTATGGTGAACGGATTGAATATTGCTCCGGCAAAACCAAGGTGCGCCGCCACATATACCATGCAAAGTCCTGTAATCGAGTCGTAACCCATCGATATTGCAAGTGGTACGAATATTATTACGAAGGCTATTGTTTCCTCGCTCATGCCAAAAATGGCACCAAATGCGCTGAATAATGTCATTATCAGTACCATGATGATGTTGTTTACGCCGATTTTCTGGAGAAATTTGCGTTTCTCTAGCTTTCGGCTGAAGCGTAGGAATGAATTTATTCCGGCAGCCAGTGCACGGCTTTCGTTCAGAATCCAGAAACTGCCTCCAACGAGCAGGATAAAAGCTATAATTCCAGCTTGCTTCTTGAATCCGTCGAAGATTGACGTAAAAATCTGCCAGGTCTGTGGACTTGCATCGACTTCGTGGTAGGAGTTTTCGACGATTACCGTTGTGGAACTGCCGTCGGCCAATGCTTTAGTCGTGCGCTCGAATTGCCCTGCTGGAACAATCCACGTGAGTATGGCGGCGATGATTATTATCGAGAATACAATTACGTATGTATGCGGTACTTTCTTGAACATAATGTGAAATTTGCATGCAAAGATAAATTTAATTTACGATTTACGAAGTACGATTTACGATTTCTCTGACAAGATGCAAATGATAGTTTCTAAGTTTCTAGGTTTCTAAGTTTCATGTTGCTGACAAGATGCAATATTATTTACAATATTGAATTGAACCTTGAACTTGAAACCAGAAACGTACGTCAGCACAAGAAACGTGAAACACAGAAACGGCGAAGCCATTCAAACATAGAAACTTTAAAACTGGCATCCGCCCTTGACAATCTTCTGGCATATCGTTTCTCCGTCGGATGTTATCCTTAGGATGTAGATTCCTGATGGAATGTTGTGTGTGCTTATAGTTATCGAATTGTCAGTGCTTTCGCCCGACAAAACTTCTATTCCGACTGCATTAATTATGCTGTATGTCGTTTGTTGCGAATTGGTTTCAATCTGGATAAAGTCAGAAAATGGATTCGGGAATATTGAAATTATGTCCTTGTTTCTGCTTCCGGCAGAAAGTATTTGCGATGCTCTCCAGTTTTCGGGAAGGCCATTGTCTGAGTTTAGGTCGATGAGTTCAAGGAAACTGCCGCGTCCGTTGGCTTCTTGTGGCCATGGAGGTCGGCTGCTGTAAGCTACTTCGTCGATGAGGTTGCCCCATGCGTCGTACAGGGCTAGTCGTTGCGACTGGTTTGAAAGATGTCGTGCGTATTGCCCGAATGGATTTTTTGCGTAATTCTGCTTGAATGCTATGCTGTCGGAACAAATTATTACCGATTTATGTGGCAATAGACTGGAATTTATCGGGAAAACGTAGCTTAGGCCTAATCCACCGAAGTATATTCCCGTTAGGTTGACCTGTTCATCGCTATTGTTTGTTATTTCAATGAATTCCAGTCTGTCTGGACTTGTCATTTCTGTTTGTTTCGGGTTATAGTTTATGCGCGAAATAACTAGTTTCGGTACGCTTTCGTTTTCGCATTGCTCGTACGAATCTAATTTCGTGTTAATCCAGTTAATGCGGTTTGTTATCCATGTTTTCATCGAGTCGATGTTGCTTTCGTGATGGTCTATTTTCCCCCATCTTTGGCAGTCTCGCGTTATGGCATCGGTTATGGGAACAATCGCTTCATCGATAAAAGCAAAAACGCTTTCGCTGTTAAGTGGCTGATCGTCGTCGGTAAGTTCGTGCCAGCGTCTTGACAGATGACATTTGAAATTTGGATTGTTGAATAGTTCTGTCCAGAATTTTGCGCCTTCGTTGTTGTAGTTTGAGAATTGCCACACGTTGTATCTGCTACGGTTGTACTGAATGTCGTTGCCAAATGTAAGATTGAAGTCCCATACAGGTCCGGCACGAAGTTTCCCCTGTGTGTCCTTGTGGAAATATGTGCTTAGCTGGTATATGTCAACGTTTGACGAAAATTCTCCAACCAGCATGAAGTCGATGAACGATGGGATGTCGATAAGTGCAGGAAAACCGACGTCAGTAGCTTCGTTCTGTATGCTAACCTGGTTGGTAAAATTGTGGTAGTAGTTCTGTACGAACTCAATTTGGTTTTCCGTTATCATTTCTGCTTTCGGATATGTTATCGAATATACTACCGAATCAGAATGGGAAGTATGGTTTGGGTAATCAATCCATGTCGTCGCATCTATATCCCTGTCGGCCTTGAATATGTATGCTCTGTCATCGTTGCGGTTGTCTTCGGTTTGGTGCTGTACGTTGATTCTGTCCTTGCCAGCTTTCATTTTCTCTGTGAAGATATAAAGACCTTTGTAGTCGTTGTCGATTACGACTTCGCAGAAGCGGCATCGGGGTGCATAGTTGCCAAGCCTTTCCGAAAGTCCATACGAAATGAAGTCGCGAAGGTACGACGGGTCGAAGGCTATGTTGTTCAGTATCCAGTCGTTCTCGGGCGGAAGTCCGAGCAGACTGACATTGTTGTTTTCGTCGAATGCGTGAAATGTATGTATCTTGTATGGCTTTTTTGGTGAATACTGCGAACTGTTGCCACGAATCTTTATGTCGATGTCGCCGTTGTAGTTCAGAGTGCGGAAATCGCTAGTGTCCGACAAATGGTTTGTTTGCCCGTTTTCGTGGTATATTATCTTCATTTTTGCACGGACGGGAATTTCGTTGTTAATGCTGTCGATGTATGTGTTTATCACGACGATAGGCAGATTGCTGCTCGTGAAATTTTGTGCGCTTGCGTTTGCCAATGCCAGCATGACAAAAAACGAGATGATAATATGTCGGACAAAAACTTTCATCAATTTGCAAAGATACAAAAATGATGCAAATTTTACTTGGAAACATTCTTAAAAATCCCAATATTTTGTGTAAGTTTGCACCAAATTTAGAACTAATGAATTATACGATATTAGACCCTGACGAGCAGGGATTTGCAAAAATTGAAAAGTTTAACAAGGAGAAAACGGAAAGGCTTGCAAGCCTTTATAGCGAGATTCTTGGCATTCTGGGTGAGGATGTGAATCGTGAAGGTTTGCTCAAGACTCCGGAGCGTGTTGCTAAGGCTATGCAGTTCCTTACTCAGGGCTACGACATGGACGCCGAGGAAATAATCCGTTCGGCAATGTTCCGCGAGGATTACCGACAGATGGTGATTGTGAAGGATATTGAGTTGTACAGCATGTGTGAGCATCACATGTTGCCGTTCTACGGAAAGGCGCATGTGGCGTACATTCCAAACCATTATATTACAGGATTGAGCAAGATTGCACGCGTTGTGGATGTTTTCTCACGTCGTTTGCAGGTGCAGGAACGTCTTACTACGCAAATTAAGGACTGCATACAGAATACACTCGACCCGCTTGGTGTGGCGGTTGTCATCGAGGCCCACCACATGTGCATGCAGATGCGCGGAGTACAGAAGCAGAACTCTATCACTACGACATCAGATTTTACGGGCGTATTCTTGAAGCAGGCAAAGACGCGTCAGGAATTTTTAGCATTAATTGACAGAAACAGATTATAATGAAAGCGTTGGTTTTTCCGGGACAGGGTTCCCAGTTTTCGGGAATGGGCAAGGACTTGTATGATGCAAGTTCAAGTGCAAAAAAGATGTTTCAGCGTGCCGATGAGGTGCTTGGTTTCGGCTTGTCTGATATAATGTTCAGTGGGTCTGATGAGGATTTGAAGCAGACGAAAGTTACGCAGCCTGCTGTTTTCTTGCATTCGGTTGTTATGTTCTACGAGAAGTTTGCCACAGAAAACTTCGGTATGGTTGCTGGTCATTCGCTTGGCGAGTTTTCGGCTTTGGTTGCTGCTGGTGTGCTGAGTTTTGAGGATGCTTTGGTTTTGGTGTCGAAGCGTGCGATGGCAATGCAGAAGGCTTGTGAAATGCAGAAATCGACTATGGCGGCTGTTATTCGTCTCGACCGAGAGGTTGTTGAGCGTATTTGTGCCGAAATCGAAGGAATTGTAGTTCCGGCAAATTATAATAGTTCCGAGCAGATTGTAATTTCTGGAAGCGAAGATGCAATCGATGTCGCCTGTGAGAAGATGAAGGAGGCTGGGGCTAGGCGTGCATTGAAACTTCAGGTCGGCGGAGCTTTTCATTCTCCATTGATGGAGCCTGCCCGCGAGGAACTTGCCGAGGCTATCATGTCAACACATTTCAACGATGCGAAGGTGCCGATTTACCAGAATGTTGACGCATTGCCGCACCGTGGGGCGAATGAAATTCGTAATAACCTTGTCAGTCAGCTTACTAGTGCAGTTCGCTGGAGCGATTCTGTGGTGAAAATGCACGAGGATGGGGCGAATGAATTCATCGAAGTCGGTCCGGGACAGGTGCTGACAGGCCTTGTGGCAAAAATTTTGAAGTAGTAATCTTTTTGCGGATTTTAGAAAGGAACTAATTATTAAAATATTACAGCAATGGCAAAAATTCTTGTTATTGATGACGAGCGTAGCATACGCAACACGTTGAGCGACATATTGAGCCTCGAAGGTCACAAGGTTGATGTGGCTGAAGATGGCGAACAGGGCTTCAAGAAGGCTTCGGAGTCGAAGTTTGATGCAGTGTTCTGCGATATAAAGATGCCGAAGATGGACGGTTTGGAGGTGCTGGCAAAGTTGCACGACAGTTTTCCTGAACTTCCTATTGTGATGATTTCTGGTCACGGTGACATCGATACGGCTGTGGAGTCGATTAAGAACGGAGCGTTCGATTACATACAGAAGCCTTTGGACTTGAACAGGTTGCTTGTTACATTGCGCAATGCTCTCGACCGTTCCACATTGGTAACCGAAACCAAGACCTTGAAAAAGAAAGTGAACTCAAAGTACAAGATGATTGGCGAAACGCCTGCAATGCTCAAGGTTAAGGAGATGATTGACCGTGTTGCTCCAACCGATGCCCGCGTGCTGATAACTGGTAGCAACGGTACGGGCAAGGAGGCTGTGGCTCATTGGATTCACGAGAAGAGCAATCGTGCATCGGCTCCGTTTGTCGAAGTTAACTGCGCTGCTATTCCGTCGGAACTTATTGAGAGCGAGTTGTTTGGACACGTTAAGGGTTCGTTTACTGGTGCCGTGAAGGACAAGGCAGGCAAGTTCGAGCAGGCCGACGGCGGTACGCTTTTCCTCGATGAGATTGGCGATATGAGCCTTGCTGCTCAGGCAAAGGTGCTTCGTGCTTTGCAGGAAAATAGGATTACCCGAATCGGAAGCGACAAGGATGTGACTGTAAATGTGCGCGTTGTGGCTGCTACGAACAAGAATCTGCGCGAGGAAATCGAAAAGAACAATTTCCGCGAGGACTTGTATCACCGTCTGAGCGTGATTTTGATTCACGTGCCAACACTGAACGAGCGTATCGATGATATTCCACTGCTGGTTGATGATTTTATCAAAACTTGCTGCGAAGAGCAGAATTTCCCAGTGAAGAAAATTACTGATGATGCTATTGCGGAACTGAAGAAGATAAACTGGCGAGGAAATATCCGTGAACTTCGCAATGTGATTGAAAGGCTTGTGATTTTGTGCGGAAACGAAATTACAGCCGATGATGTAAAGAATTATGCAAATGTGTTTTAAGGGCTAACAGAAGACCAGTCGAGCAGAAGACCTGTCAAAGTTGAAGACTAGTCGGAAGTAAGGTCGGCTGGACAGACTGCAAGACTACAAGCCTGTGAGACTGCAAGACCGTTAGACTGTTAGACATTAAGACCGTAAGACAAAAATTGAACTATGAAGAAAATAATCGTATCCCCATCATTGCTTTCGGCAGATTTCAATCATCTTGCCGACGATATAGAAATGATAAATTCCAGCGATGCCGACTGGTTTCACCTCGACATTATGGACGGCGTGTTTGTACCGAATATTTCATTCGGATTGCCAATTGTGAAAAGTGTGAAAAAACTTGCTCAGAAACCTTTGGATGTACATCTGATGATTGTGCAGCCGGAACGCTACATCGAGGCGTTTGCGAAGGCTGGTGCCGATGTGCTGACCGTTCATTATGAGGCTTGTACTCACTTGCATCGCACGGTGCAGGAAATCAAGGCTCACGGAATGAAGGCTGGTGTTTCGGTGAATCCGCATACTTCCGTCAAGTTGCTAGAGGATATTCTGCCCGAAATAGACTTGGTGCTGATAATGTCGGTAAATCCTGGATTTGGCGGTCAGTCGTTTATCAAGAATAGCCTAAAGAAAATCACGGAGTTGCGCAATATTGCCAATGTGGTTAATCCAGAGGTCATAATTGAGGTTGACGGAGGCGTTGACACGCAGAACCATCGCGAAATAATCAAGGCAGGTGCAAATGCGCTTGTTGCAGGAAGTGCTGTCTTTGGTGCTGAAAATCCGGCAGAAGCCATTTCGAAACTAAAGACTATATGACGAAGTGGCTCGAATATATTTCGTTTCGCTTTCTGGTGCTGTGTTCGCGCATAACGCCGTTTTTCCTGCTGTATTTCTGGGCTGATGTGTTCTATTTTGTGATTTACTACATTGCTGGTTACAGGAAAAAGGTAGTATTTGGAAACCTAAAATCTTCATTCCCAGAGAAGTCAGAAAAGGAAATAAAGTTGTTGGCAAAGAAATTTTATCGACATCTGGCGGATGTTACGCTTGAGGCAATCAAGGGGATGACAATTTCGGAGAAGCAGATAAAAAAGCGTTATGTCATTGAAAATTCGGATATTCCAAACGAATACTTTGACCGTGGTCAGTCGGTTTTGCTTATAACTAGTCATTATGGAAACTGGGAATACGGAATGTTGGGAACCGATATGGCTATCAAGCATCAGACGGTAGCGTTGTATCTTCCTCTAACAAATAAGTATTCAGAACATTATGGCGTTATTCGACGTGGTAGGTTTGGAATGAAGATGGTGCCTGTGCAGCAGACTAAGTTGGTATTTGCAACTCCGCCCGAAAAGCCTATTGGCGTGATTATGGCTGCCGACCAAAGTCCGTCGAACCTTGAGCGGGCAATCTGGCTCGATTTCTTGAATCACGATACAGCTTGTATTCACGGACCTGAGGCGTATGCAAAGAAAATGAACCTTCCGGCACTTTACATGAAGATTTCGAAGCCACGGCGCGGACATTATACCTTGACTTTTGAAAAACTGGTTGACAATCCGCAGCAGTACGCTCAAGGCGAGATTACCATGTTGTATTTCAGTCGTTTGGAGAAGGATATAAGGGAGTGTCCCGAATATTGGCTGTGGTCGCATAGGCGGTGGAAGCATACTCGCGAAAAAGTTGCTAATTCAGAACAGAAATAATATGATAGAATTTAATTCGTTTGTTTTCAATGCGTTTGGAGTAAATGCCTACATAGTTTCAGACGAAACTGGCGAGGCTGTAATTATTGATGGTGCGGTAAATTCCGACCGAGAAATGCTTGCATTGAAGCAATTTGTTGATAATAACCACTTGAAAATAAAATACATAATCAATACTCACGGACATCTTGACCATATTTGTGGCAACGACAGGCTCAAGGCAGAGTACAATGTTCCCGTGCTGGCGAATTTCAAGGATAACGACCTGATAGAGAATGTAGGTAGGGAAGCTGCTATGTTCGGTTTTCGTATGAATCAGCAGTCGTTGCCCGACCAGAATATAGTCGATGGTGATGAAATCCATTTTGGAAATTCGGTACTGAAAGTGCTTGAAGTTCCTGGGCATTCGCGCGGTAGTGTGGCTTTGTATTCCGAAAGCGGAAATTTTGTTATGTGTGGCGATGCTTTGTTCTGCGGAAGCATTGGTCGTACCGATTTGCCAGGTGGAAATCATTCACAGTTGCTTGAAAGCATAAGAAAAAAACTGTTTGTGCTTGACCGTAATTGCAAGGTTTTGCCAGGACACGGAGAATCTACTACTATAGGTTTTGAAATTGACAACAATCCGTTTTTCTAGAGCAATAAAAAAGGACGGCGTTGAACCGTCCTTGATTTTTATTTTTCAGTCTCCTGCGGAGAGAAATCTTACAAATCTAATCAAATTTTACAAATCCTATTTGTTTGATTTGGAACAAATTTGTTTAATTTCTGCCCTTTAGGACACTCCTATTCTTTTACAAACCTCCGCACACTGAGCGTAGTCGAAGTGTCGGATTTCGCAGCGTGAATGCGTACCACATACACCCCTGCCTTCAATCCTTCCACATCACAAATCACATTGTCGCTGTTTGCCTCAATGCGCTTCACAACCTGACCGAGCGTATTTACAATCTCGATTTCGGAAATTGTTTCGGAAGATGTGATGTTGAGGATGTCGGTAGCGGGATTCGGGAAGAGGGCGATTTCAAGAGCGACGTTTTCCTCGATGTTAGTAGCAGGAATGAATGTTGCAATGTAGGTTGCATCGCCAGTAACGGTAATTGTACGTAAGGTATCTGTATTGCCGTCGTTCCACGATAAAAATTCGTAACCATCGTTGGCGGTTGCTGAAATTTGTATCTCTGTGTTGGCTTCATATACGCCTGTTCCTGTAGTTGTGCCGTATGCATTGTTGTTGCTTATCACAAAGATATTGTAGTGCTGCACACTATTAACCGTAAGATGCAATGTCACAACACTGTCGCAACCATTGGCAGCAGTGAATGTCTGAACATAGTTGCCACTTTCGGTATAGGTCTGACCGTTCCAAACAAATTCGCCATCAGTAGTTTCTGTTATAGCATTGGTTACAGAATAACCAGCAACCACGCTTGCCGATGCCATTGCCGTACAACCATTTGCATTGGTAGCAATAACGCTATAAGTGCCGCCATTGCTTACATCTATCGAATTTGCGGTTGAACCGTTTGACCACATATAGGTTTCGCCACCATTTGCGGTTAACGTTGTCGGTTCTCCATCACAAATATGAAGGTTACCATTGATGACCGGATTTGGCGTTGGTGCAACAAATACGGTGACATTGGCTGTTGATGAGCATCCACCGTTGCTCGTTGCGGTTACCGAATAGATTCCAAATGCATTTACACTGATTGCAGATGAAGTTTCGCCAGTTGACCATACATACGAAACACCACCACTTGCTGTCAAGGTTTCGTTGCTGCCTTCGCATACGGTTGTGTTGCCACTAATTGTAACTTCTGGTGCGGAATACTGTACAACCGCCATTGATGCGCTTGATGTACAGCCATTTGTGCCAGTTGCTATTACCGAATATGTTCCTGCTTCGGAAACATTGATGCTCGAACCTTGGAATCCATTGCTCCAAACATACGAAACACCGCCTTCGGCAGTCAGATATGTTGCGCCACCTACGCACATTGAAGGTTCTCCGCTTATTGTAACTGTCGGATTTTCCATAACATTCACAGTCGCTGATGCACTAGCCGTACATCCATTGCTGTTTGATGCAATTACGGAATAATTTCCAGAACTTGTTACGTTGATATTTGCACTTATGCTTCCGTTGCTCCAAACAAACGAATCGCCGCCAGTTACCGAAAGGGTTGTGCTTTCGCCTTCGCAAATAGAAAGAGTTCCGTTAATTTGTGGCGAAGGGCTTTCGTTCACGGTAACCATTGTGCTTGCTGTCGCTGTACAACCTGCGCCGTTGGTTACGACAACCGTATATGTGCCGCCAGTTGTTACCGATATGCTTGCATCGGTTGAGCCGTCGCTCCACTGATACGAAGTTCCGCCGTTTGCAAGAAGTGTTGCCGATGAACCGCTGCATATCGATTGCTGACCGCTAATGGATGCCACTGGATTTTCTGCTGCGGAAACAGTTGTAGTTGCATAGCCTGTGCAGCCGTTTACATCGGTAACGATTACCGAATATGTTCCGCTAGCAGAAACAGAAACAGATGCCGTATTAGCACCATTTGACCATGCGTATGTGCTGACATTAGACGGTGATATTCCGCTTACTGTAAGTGTTGCAGATTCGTTTCCGCAGATGCTTGTGTTGCCTGCCAATGAGAGCGAAAGTTGTTCGGCAACTGCCACGCTCGTTGACGCCTGAGCCGTACAACCATTGCTGTTTGTTACGGTTACGGTGTAGTTTGTTGTTGCTGTTGGCGAAACAGAAATTGATGTTCCGCTTCCGCCGTTGCTCCATACGCAACTTGTAAGCGTAGTGCCCAAATTGTCGGAAACCGACAGTATTGTACTGCCGTTGTTGCATATTGTCTGCGGAGCGGTGATGTTGAGTTGAGGATTAGGCGAAATTACCACATCGGCACTTGCTGTTGCCTCACAACCAAGAACATTGTATGCAGTAACAATATAAGTTCCAGATTGTGTTGGATTTATGCTTGCTGTGTTTGCCGAATTTGACCAGTTGTAAGATGTTCCACCGCTTGCAGTAAGCGTAACAGATTCGCCTTGACAAGCAGTGAGGTTGCCGCTAATCTGAACCGATGGATTCGGTGCGGAAACAACGCTTGTTACTGCCGATGCAGTACAACCAGTTGCATTTGTAACGGTTACCGTATATGCACCAGCCGACGATGCTTCGATGCTCTGCGTGTTTGCCCCGTTGTTCCAAGCGTAACTTGTACCGCCGTTTGCAGTAAGGGTTGTGCTTGCTCCACCGCAAATTGCCGTAGTGCCGCTTATTGTAGCGGTTGGCAAGGCGTTTACTGCCACATATACAGATGTATGTGCCTCGCAGGTTGAGTTGGTTGCTGTTACCGAGTACAGTCCCTCGTCGGTTACTTGGATAGATTGTGTTGTTGCGCCTGTACTCCACAGATAACTAGTTGCCTCCGAAACCGACAATGTTGTGCTTTCGCCTTGGCAGATTGATGTATTTCCTGAGATAACTACTTCTGCAAAATTTGCAACATTTATGTATGCAGTATCTTTACAGTCGTTTGATGCACGGGCAATTACATAGTATTCGCCGGTTTCCGATACATTTATTGACGGAGTGGTTGCGCCTGTGCTCCATACATAGCCGACTCCGCCCGATGCCGTAAGTGTAGTGCTGTTGCCAGTACATATATAGGTATTTCCGCTTATGCCCGCTGTGGGTGCGGGGATAGTTGAAATATCGATGCTTGCCGATGCCGTGCAGTTGAAGACATCGGTAACGGTTACGGCGTATGTGCCAGCAGTGTTTGCTGTAATTGCTGCACCGCTTTCGCCAGTTGACCACGAGTATGAACTTATGCTTCCCGATGACCACGGACGCCCGGCATGGATTGTAGTATTGGTGTTATTACAAATAGTTGTATTATCGGCAGTAAGCACTACAGCAGCATTGCAGGCACGGGTAGTGAAATCCACAGTATTGCCATATATTGTCATGTCGCCAATTTTTACAAACATTCTATAATTATAGGTAGTACCGATTGTAAGTCCCGTAAGATTGTACGAAGCAGGAGATTCCACATTGGTATATACAGTTATCCATTCCGATGCCGATGCTTCTTTCCACTCGAAGCCCTGCATATCAACTGTTCCATTCCAAAATTCTCCATTATTATATGAGCCATTCATAGTAGCCGTAGTAAAATCTATATTTGTAACAGGTTCGGTTATGACATTACATACCGACGAACCAAATATTGGATAGCCATCATTTACATTTGGTGACAAGTCCATTACAAACGCCTCTGGATTTAGCAATATTGGAAACGATTCAGACTTCATTGCCTCCTCTGTTTTCGATGTACCATTACCACCATTGCTACCGCAGGTTTCCAAGTAATAACTATTTGTAGTTGTACTATTCCCGATACCATATTTATATATATGGCTACAATATGTAGTAGGAGTAGTAAGTGTACCTGTATTGTAGCAATTGGTGCTTATACCATTATACCCTATTCCAGAAGCATATCCGTATGCGTATTGATAATACGAACTTCCCGCAGTCTTTTGGGCTGTTGCTGTAACAGTACCCCTATTGTAACTGTTATTTATTGTATTGTATGACGGTTCAACACCATAGCCTAACAATCCGCCAGAATATGAATATACTTTTGAGTAATTTGTTGCTGCGCTATTGCTTGCCGTTGATGATACTGCGCCATTATTGTAGCATAGCAATATTGTAGAATTCTTTGAGGAGGAGTTAGCATTCGAATACCCCACTATACCTCCGGAATATGAATATGTATTCAATAAAATGGAAGAAGAATATCCTTTGCCAGCAGTAGATGCCGACGAAGATATGTTTCCTGTGTTGACACATTGGGTAATTGTTGCTTTTGTTTCTATATTTCCAACAATACCACCAGAATATGAACTATAAGAACGTGTTAGTTCTGACCCAGTCATAGTTGATGTGGATGTACTGCTCAATGTTGCAGAAACATTTCCAGAATTACTGCAATTGCTAATAGAAACAGTAGAGTTTGCATATCCTATCAGCCCGCCTGAATATGGATGATAAATAGCAGATGTTGCCGTAGATGATACATTCCCAGAATTACTGCAATTGCTAATAGAAATAGTGCCGTATGCACATCCTATCAGCCCGCCTGAATATGATGATTTAGAACCAGAATTAACTGATAATACATTACCAGAATTACTGCAATTGCTAATAGTAACAGCAGAGTATGCATATCCTATCAGTCCACCTGAACATGATGGATTAGAAGATGTTGCCGTAGATGATACATTTCCAGAATTACTGCAATTTTCAATTGTTACAGTAGAGTATGCATATCCAGCAATACTGCCAAAATAGCAAATATTACTTGCTGAACTCCTTGTAATTCTTCCTCCAATATTAACATTTTGGAATATGCTACCATCTACATACCCGAACAAACCTCCGTATTGCAATGTGGTACTATTAATTTTCAGTTTGTCAATAGTATGATTGTCGCCATCAAAGTTGCCTTTGAATATCGCACTTGAAGTATTGTAATTTCCAATAGGTGACCATTCTAGACTATCCAAGTCAATATCAACTGTCAGTTTAAAGTACTTGCCTGAGTATTGGTTTACGCCACCATTTACCATTTCTGCAATGTAGGCAAGGTTCTGGGCACTTTCAATAAGGTAGGGGTCGGCTTGGGTGCCTGTGCCGTGTGTCCACGATACTGCAGTACCATCCCATGTGCTGGTCTGGGAAAAGGCATTGGGGAGAGCCAATGCAAGCAACATGAGGGTTGCTAAGAAAAATCTAAAACTTCTCATATCAATTTTCTTTTTTATTATTTTCATTGTTTGCTTTTAATTTATTAATAAATTTCGGCAGATAATCTTTTATAATTTCCGTTATCTTACCAGTTAATGGTCCTCCAATCTGGGAAATACCTGTTACCAAAACTCCACTGATTGTTTCATATATTTTAGAAGTTGTACTTATGCCGTTGTCATTTAAAAGAGCAACGAGGTTATTGTAATGAACATTTGCATAGTCTTTACAAATAGCCAAATATGCAGGAACTGACAACTTAACTATTTCTGGGGAGAATGAACCATCTGTTATATACTTATTCTCTTTTAGTTTCGCTCTCAGAAAATCCATTAGCATAGGATTCTCAATTTCAAGACAAATTTTATTGTCTGCAACTAATATCGATTCCGACTCCAATAGTTTTGTCAATTCTTGCTTTAAATCTTCATCACTACTTCTGCGTAAACTCGATTCGGCAATAAGGGTTCTCGCCTTTGCTCTGGTAACTTTTAACTTTGACATTACATCATAAACATCTGGATAATTGCCAATCAATCCAAGGTCTTGCAATGCCCTGAATATCATTATATCCGTTTCTTTCTTGGTAAGGGAGCCAAATGTAGGTTCCGTGTACCTTTCTATGATGGCTTCTAAGATATCATGTTCATTTGATTTTTTTGTTGAACTAAGTTTCATATACTTTTATTTTTTTCTGCCTACTCTTCTCGGGATTTTCGGCAACCAACTCCCATAATTTTATTTACGAATTACGATTTTTGATTTACGATTTTGAGAATCAAAAGTTGTATTTATTTTCGAGGACAAATGTCCGCTATTTATTTCAATACCAAAAAGTCCTTTTTTGGTTCTTTTTTCATAAAAGCTCTTTTGCAAATTTGGAGTTCAACACATAAAAAAATCGTGAACTTCAATTCGCATCTGAGGTTCTGGACTACCCGTTACTACAAATAAGAAAGCTCACGATTACTCGCGAGCATTTCCGCTTTTTTCTGTAGTAACGCTGAAATTGTCCAGATTTCAGATGCCGTCAAAAGCAAAAACGCCTTTATATTTTAATTATCAATCAAATATCTGTTTTATTTCATTGGCAAATGTTTTTAAGTTCTACATTCGGTTAAAATTTACGGGACAAAGATAAAAAATATTTACGATTTTAGAATTACGATTGAAGAATTTATTTTGCCTTCGGCGTTTCTGTGGCTTCGCCGTTTCTATGCTTGCGGCGTTTCAATGGCTTCGCCGTTTCTCGCTTCGCTGTTTGAATGGCTAAAGCCGTTTCTGTGCTTCGCGTTTCTCGCTACGCTGTTTCTATGCCTTCGGCGTTTCTGAGGCTTCGCCGTTTAACTTCGTTGAGGGCTTCGCCGTTTCTCGCTACGCTGTTCGAATGGCTGACGCCGTTTAACTTCGTTGAGGGCTTCGCCGTTCTCGCTTCGCTGTTTAACTTCGTTGAGGGCTTCGCAGTTCAATGGCTGAAGCCGTTTCTGGGTTTCTCCCCCCCGAGCTTGTTGAGTCGTGGCGAGTCGCGACCGTATTAATGATCAATGCCTGTTTAATATTGTTGTATAATTTACTATGTGTAAACTATTTGTGAGTTATCTTGGCGCAATCTAATGCATTTGGTAAGATTGCGCCAAAAACTAAAATTATATTTGGCGTAATCTAAATGTTTTTGTAGCTTTGCGCCAAAATACGATGGCAATGAAAGAGATATTAATTGGTAGAGAAGCAGAGAAAAAGCGTCTGTTACAATATGTTGCGACAGAAAAATCCGAATTCATAGCGTTATATGGCAGACGCAGGGTTGGAAAAACTTTCCTTGTAAAACAGGTGCTCGGCAATGATTTTTCATTCTCAGTTACTGGAATGGCAAATGTTTCAAATAGCGAACAGCTCAAGAACTTCCAGCTGGCAATGCAGAAATATACACGCTGTCCCGATGTTCCAACCGACTGGCTGACAGCTTTCACTATGCTTGAAAAATATCTTGGGAAACTGAAGGTTGACAAGAAAATAATCTTTATCGACGAAATGCCGTGGATGGATGGAAAAGGCAGCGGATTCATTAGCGCACTTGAACATTTCTGGAACAGCTGGGCTGCCTATCGGAACGACATAAAGCTTATCGTCTGCGGTTCGGCAACCTCGTGGATACTTAACAAGATTATTAAAAACAGAGGCGGACTGCACAACAGGGTTACTCACCAGATGCTTGTCTCACCGTTCACTCTGCGCGAATGTGCAAGCTATTTCAAGGAAAACGGCTTCGGATATGCGCAGGAAGAAATTGCCGAATGTTATATGGCTCTCGGAGGAATCCCATATTACTTGTCGCTGTTCGAGCAGGACAAAAGTGTTGCGCAGAACATTGACAACCTATGCTTTATGCGAGGTGCAGAATTGAGTATGGAGTTCAACAACCTGTATTCGTCGTTGTTCAAGAAAGCTACAAAGCATATTGCCATTGTCAGTGCATTGGCAACCAAAGGAATGGGAATGACCAGACTGCAACTGCTTAAAGCGACAAAAAGCGTAAACAACGGCAACTTCACTGCCACACTAAGGGAACTTGAACAATGCGAATTCATAAGAAGCTATACGCCATTCGGGAAAAACAAGAAAGATACGATGTACCAGCTTATCGACCCGTTTACACTGTTCCATTTCCGATATTTGAAGAAAAGGGAATCTATAAAGCAGGCATACTGGTCGAAAATCCAAGAAACTCCAGCTTTTTACAACTGGTGCGGCTATGCATTCGAAATACTTTGCCTGCACCATATAGAGCAGATATTGAAGGCTTTAAGCATTGCCGGCATAAACAATACGCCTTGTTCATGGAGCATATCTGGCAATGACCATCGCAACGGTGCACAGATAGACTTGCTGATAGATAGGGCAGACAAGACCATCAACATCTGCGAAATGAAATACACAAGGCACGAATTTGAAATTACCAAGGAATACGACAGTGCCCTGCACAGGAAAATGGACACCTTCAAGAAAGAAACTGGTACAAGGAAGTCGTTAATGGTCACGATGATATCATCGGCAGGACTAGTGGACAATATGTATTCGAGAAGATTGCAGAAAGTAGTCACTCTCGAAGATTTGTTCCAGTAGCATCTTGGCGTAATCTAATGTATTTTGTAAGATTGCGCCAAAAACAAAATATATCTTGGCGCAATCTTGTTGGTTGTAGGAAAGAAAACAATTGGCAAAAGCCGTTTCAATGGCTGACGCCGTTTCAATGCTTCGCGTTTCTCGCTGGCGAACAGAAGGTCAGTTGAGCATTTTGGCTGTTAGCCTGTTCGCCTTTTGGCCTTCAAGCCCCCCAAAATATTTTGCGGTCAGTGACAATATTTTAGTTAAATTTGCGTTTGCTAACCAATGAAACTGTCAAAGACAAATATTGTCCTGATTGTTGTGCTGTCGGTAATCGTGGTGGCGGGAGTTGCTGTCGCTGTGATTATGTTGTGCGGAAGGACAGAGGATAATAGGGAAGAAGTTGCTGTTCCTGAACCAGTTGTCGAGATGCGCTTCGGCTTTCCTGTTGATCAGTGGACAATAACCGACGATACGGTTCGGCAGGGCGATTATCTGGGCACTATACTTAATAGGTATGGCGTTCCGATGTCGCAGGTTGACAAGATTGCAAGGATTTCGGATTCCGTTGATTATACGCGCATTGCGGTTGGTCGTCCGTACAGCGTTTTTTCATCGCCAGATGATACCGCACGAGTGGCAAAGATTTTCGTTTACGAGAATAGTCCGCTGATGTTCACTGTGTTCGATTTTCGCGATTCGGTGGATGTGTTCCGCAAATACCACGATGTTGATACTGTGGTTTGTACGGCATCGGGACGGATAAGTTCGTCGTTGTGGAATGTGCTCGACTCGAAGGGCTACGACTGGGATTTGGCGGTCGGAATGTCGCAGGTGTGGGCGTGGACTGTCGATTTCTACGCCTTGCAGAAGGACGACTGGTTCAAGGTTATTTTTGAAGAGTATCGTGTTGACGGAGAAACGGTTAGAATCGGCAAGGTCTTGGCTGGCGTCTTTTCGCACAACGGAAAGGAAAGGTGGGCGATTCCATTTGTCAACGATTCCGTTGTTGAATTTTTCGACACCTGCGGACAAAGCATCCGCAAGACTTTTATGAAGGCACCGCTGAAATTCACGCGCATAAGCTCACGATATACAAATTCGCGTATGCATCCCATCCATCACGTTCCAAAGGCGCATCTGGCGGTTGACTTTTCGGCACCTACGGGAACGCCTGTGTATGCTGCATCTGACGGACGCATAACTATTCGCCAGTATGGAAACGGTGCCGGAAATTATGTAAAAATTAGGCATAACAGCATTTACGAAACGGTGTATATGCATCTGTCGAAGTTTGGAAAATACAATGTCGGTGACTATGTGCATCAGGGCGATGTGATTGGTTATGTGGGCAGTACGGGCTGGTCAACAGGTCCGCATCTGCACTACGAGGTACACGAAAACGGCAAGAAGATAAATCCGTTGAACTTTGATCCGCCGACAGCAGAACCTGTCGATTCGGCAAATATGGAGCGGTTCGATAGGGAAAAACGTCCGTGGATTGAAAAGATTGACAAGATAGTGGTTGAATAAAAAAAGGAAGGCGAACCTTCCTTTTTTTTGACTTTTACAGATCTATTTTATTCTGCGTCTTTCATCATTTCGTTAAAGATTGCAGGGCAACCCAATGCTATTGATACGATGCGGTTTGCCTGTTCGTCAGATCCGCGCTTTTCCTTGATTTCGTTGTAAATTCTTACAGCTTCAGCGTCGTTTCCTTCTTCGCAAGCCTGTTCCATCTTGTTGATTTCTTCGTCAGTTACCTTTGCGCAGCTTGACATTGCAAAGCAAGTAGCGAATGCGATCATTCCGATAAATAATAATTTCTTCATCATTATAAATTTTAAAAATTACAAGGGCTAAAAATAATATTGAGGTAGATGCCCTATATTATCCACATCAACGCGGCAAAGGTAATAGATTTTTCCCAATATTTATGATGTTATTTTATTATTGGTGCAAATTCTTGATTTTTCAAAATCTCTAATCGTAAATATTTTTTATTTTTGCGCTCCAATTCATTAGGAGATGAAACATAGTGTCGTATATTGTATCTTGTTGGTAATTATAATGTTGCCGCAGTTTGCCTTTGCGCAGAAATATACGATTAGCGGTTATGTGAAGGACAAGGCTACGGGCGAAGACCTAATAGGTGCCAACGTAATGGTTGTCGGACAGACAATCGGCACAAGTGCAAATGGATATGGGTTCTATTCGCTGACACTTCCAGATGGTTCTTACGACCTAATTTATTCATTCATAGGTTACAGCGATGATACTATACATATAAACTTGCATTCCGACAAGACTCTTACCGTGCATCTTACGGCCGCTGCAATAATGACGCAGGAGGTCGTTGTGAGCGCCGAGCGCAAGGCCAATGTGCAGAGCAGCCAGATGAGCGTGGTGCGCTTGCCAGTGGAGACGGTGAAGACTTTGCCTGCCTTTATGGGTGAAGTCGATGTGTTGAAAACCATACAGTTGATGCCTGGTGTGCAGTCGGCTGGCGATGGAAATGCTGGATTTTACGTCCGTGGCGGTGGTCCCGACCAGAACCTTATTTTGCTCGATGAGGCAACCGTTTACAATGCATCGCATCTTTTCGGATTTTTCTCGGTGTTCAATGCCGATGCAGTGAAGGACATGGAGATGTTCAAGGGTGGAATGCCTGCCGAATATGGCGGACGAATTAGCTCAGTATTAAACATTTCGATGAAAAACGGCAACATGAAGGAGTATCACATCGAAGGTGGCATCGGTTCGGTATCGTCGCGTTTTACGGTGCAGGGTCCTATTGTGAAGGACAAGGCTTCATTCATAGTTTCGGCTCGCCGTACATACATTGATGCGCTGATTCGTCCTTTTACAAAGAAAACTTCGCTGATGAGGACTTCGGGATACTACTTCTTCGATGTAAATGCCAAGGCCAACTGGATTATCAACGACAACAACCGTCTCTACCTCAGCGGTTACTATGGCTACGACAAGTTCCGTTTCGGAAGCAAGGAGATGGGACTCAACATGAATATGCCGTGGGGCAACGGATTTGTCACATTGCGATACAACCATGTGTTCAACAACAAGTTCTTTTCAAATACCAGCCTTATTTGGTCTAACTATAAGTTCAACACTTCTGTCGAGATGCTGACAATGGTTGACGAGAATGCTGAAAACAACGAAAATGCTTCCGGATTTGCCATTAAGCAGAAATCAGGAATCAACGATTGGAACTTGAAGCAGGACTTCACATGGTTGGCAGGTCCGAAAAATACGGTAAAGTTCGGCGTTCAGTACACACACCACAAGTTTACGCCCAACACGCTTGCCGCTGAAATTTCCGACACTACGCTCGGTTCCGACTTCTCGAACAACAACAATCAGTACGCACACGAGGTCGGAATCTACATCGGTGACGATTTCAAGATAAACGACCGATTTACCTTGTATTTGGGTGTGCGAAATTCGTATTTTGTCCAAGTGGGACCATTTACACGCTACATAAAGGATGATTTGCACCAGAATACAATTGATGAAATCCGCTACAAGGACAATCAGCCTGTTGCATTCTACTGGGATATTGAGCCTCGCGCGTCGTTCAAGGTTTCGCTTACCGAAAATTCGTCAATCAAGGCTTCGTATATGCGCAATTCGCAGTACATACACTTGGCATCTATTTCTGCAACAACCTTGCCGATTGACCTGTGGGTGGCTTGCAGCGATGTAGTGAAGCCGCAGAAGGGCAGTCAGTACGCACTTGGATATTTCCAGAACCTGTTCAACGATAAGTTTGAAGGTTCAATCGAGGTTTACTACAAGACGCTGAAAAACCAGATTGAATACATGGACGGTGCTTTGCCTGGCGACGACATTTCCGACAACGCCGACAACTATTTCATTTTCGGCAAGGGCTATTCGTACGGCGTGGAATTTTTCTTCAAGAAACGCGTTGGTCTTTTCACGGGATGGATTGGCTACACTTGGTCGAAGACCAACAAGATTTTCGACGACATTGACAACGGCAATCCTTTCCCCGCAAAGTACGACCGACGCCACGACCTTTCGGTTACGGCAACTTATCAGATTACCGAACGCTTGACGGCTTCGGCGGTATTCGTCTATGCTACAGGAAATACAACAACCTTGCCAATCGCTTCGTATGTGGTTGATGGCGACATCGTAAACGTGTATGGTACGCGCAATTCGTATAGAATGCCAGCATATCACCGTCTCGACCTTTCGGTTACTTACGATATTAAGACCAAGAAAAATTGGGAATCGTCATTCAATTTCTCAATCTACAACGTTTATAATCACAAGAATCCGTATTTCATTTATGTATATCATACAGGAAATGTGAAAGATGGAACATATAAGACAGTTGCACAGCAGTTGTCGATTATTCCTATTTTGCCAGCAATAACGTGGAACTTTAAATTCTGATGCCGATGAGAGAAAATTTGTTCAAGATTTCCATAATTGTCGTGTTGCTGTCGTTGGTGGCAATTTCATCGTGCATCAAGGACATCACGGTAGATTTGCCACAGGCGGAACCTTGTTTGGTGGTTGATGGCTATGTCGATTTCGACGATTATCCGGTTGTTTTCCTTTCGAAAAGCATGGCGTATTTTCAAGAACTTGATACCAATGCGGTAAACGATTTGCAGATTAACGACACAAGGGCAACAGTAATCGTTTCCGATGGAAGTATTTCCGATACCTTACAATACCTTCCTATACAGCGCTGGCCTTACAAATGTTTTATGGGCACAAAGTTCAAAGGAGAACTAAATCATCGCTATGACCTCAAGATTTTGTATGAAGGCAACACATATACATCGTCAACCTATATTCCCGATACAGTTCCCATTGATACGGTCATAACTACTTTTATGACAGATACTTTTGCTGTAATGAGAATCAATTGGAAAGACCCAAAGAATCAGAACGACTATTATACCATACACGTAAAAAACCAGTACCAGCCAATGTATTACCGACCATACGCGCTGAATCATATCATCAGCGACAAGTTGTCGGACGGTCAGCAGATGTCGTTTGCAATGGTTGTGAAGGGTTTGGAACGAAACGCCTATTATGACAATTTTTTCACTCAGGAAGAGCGCGATTCCTTTATCAATAAGCTTGGCGATATCTTCTGTTTCCGCGAAGGTGATTCGGTGTCGCTCAAATTGTCAACAATTGACAATGTTTCGTACAATATCTGGGAGTCGTGGTATAGAAACTACATAACCGATGGCAATCCGTTTACCAATCCAGCCACTGTCAAGACCAACATCGTATCTCCCGAAGGTCTTGATGCCAAAGGCTTCTGGGTGGGATACGGCTGCAACTACCGTTCTGTGTATTTGTATAGCAGGGATTCGGTGATTCCGATAGGGGGTAAGTTCTGAAATACAATGTTGTATTGTCGGTTAACTTTCTCCAATCATTTTTCTAAATTCATCCTCGTCAACCATCTTGATATTCAATTTGGTGGCTTTTTCCAACTTTGCAGGGCCGATATTTTCGCCAGTCACAAACAAATCGGTGTTCTTCGAAATGGATGATACATTCTTACCTCCGTGCAACTCGATGACTTTCTTTATCTCGTCTCGCGAATAATGTGTAAAGGTGCCCGAAATTATCACCGACATTCCATCCAACGACGACGAGAGCTTTTCTTGTTCCTGCACCTTAAACTGTAAGCCGGCATCAATCAGTCGGGCAACAATCTTAACATTCTCGTCGTTAGAGAAATAATCGACAATGCTTTGAGCAATAACCTCGCCTATGTCGCCAACGGCAACCAATTGTTCTACAGTAGCATTCGACAGCGATTCTATGTCTTTCAGTGCAAAAGCCAGCTTCTTGGCCATCGTTTCGCCTACATGCCTAATTCCCAACGCATAAACTACTCGTTCAAACGGCACCTGCTTCGAATTTTCGATTCCGCTGATAATATTTTCAGCCGACTTGTCGGCCATACGGTCAAGCTTCAAGACTTGCTCTTTTGTAAGGTCGTAAAGGTCGGCAATGTTGTGGACTAGCCCAGCGTCGTACATCAGAGCAACTGTTTCTTCGCCGATGGTTTCAATGTTCATTGCCTTTCGCGAAACGAAATGCTCGATTTTTCCTTTAATCTGCGGCGGACAGTTGTTGGAGTTTGGACAAAAATGCTTGGCTTCGCCTTCGACACGAACCAGTTCGGCTCCGCATTCGGGGCATTTTGTTATGAATTGCGTCTTTTCGGAGAAAACATCATGCGATTCCACTCCGACAATCTTAGGAATAATCTCGCCGCCCTTCTCCACATACACCATGTCGCCCACGCGAATGTCGAGCAAGGCAATCTGGTCGGCATTGTGCAATGAAGCTCGCTTTACGATTGTGCCTGCAAGCTGTACTGGTTCAAGGTTTGCAACTGGAGTTATTGCGCCTGTTCTTCCAACTTGATAATCAATGCTTAAAAGGCGCGTGCTTACTTGTTCAGCCTTGAATTTGTAGGCAATCGCCCAGCGCGGATTCTTAGCCGTGAAGCCAAGCATTTCCTGTTGCGCGTACGAGTTGACTTTAAGCACAATGCCATCAATATCGAAGGGAAGATTGCGCCTCTCTGTGTCCCAGTAGTGTATGAAATCAAAGATTTCCTGCAAACTGTGGCAAAGTTTTATGTGGTCGGAAATCTTGAAGCCTGCACGACGAAGTACCTGCATGCACTCGTAGTGAGTTTTTGCGGGAAGATTTCGCCCCATCATATAGTAAAAATAGCAATCCAGGCCGCGTTTTGCCACTTCCTTCGGATTTATCAGCTTTATCGAACCCGAAGTTGCATTTCGGCAGTTGGCAAAAGGAGTGTCGCCAATCTCGATTCGTTCGGCATTCAAGGCATCGAAACTCTTGTGGGGCATAATTATCTCGCCGCGAATCTCAAATTTGTCTGGAAGTTCTGTACTATTTATAGACAGCGGAATACTCTTTACCGTGCGAATATTTTCGGTAACATCGTCGCCCTTTTCTCCATCGCCACGCGTGACCGCCCTTACAAACTGACCATTCTCGTACTTCACCGAAATTGATGCTCCATCGAATTTCAGTTCACAAATTATTTCGGGTTCTTGCTCTATTTCCTTGACAATGCGGTTGTAGAATTCGGTAATTTCGCCTTCCGAGTAGGTATTTCCCAGCGACAGCATACGGTAATCGTGAGCCACGGTCTTGAATTCGTTTGAAATGTCGCTACCAACGCGCAAAGTCGGCGAATCGGGCTGGCGGAACTCAGGAAAACGCTTTTCCAAATCGGTCAGTTCCTCGAGCATCTTGTCGAACTCGAAATCGCTGATTGTAGGATTACTAAGCACATAATAATTGTAGTTGTGCTGATTGAGAACCTTGGTAAGGCTTATTATTCGTTCCTGTTCCGCTGTCATAGTAAAAACTGATTTATAATTGCAAACTTATATAAAAAGCGACTTTCTGCTGCCAATAAAGTTAATTATCCAATGTATTTCATAATGATGTCAACAATCTGCTCCTCGCTCTTTCCGTCGGCGGAGATGACAAGGTCGTAGTTGCGGGTGTCGTAACGCGAAAGGCCGGTGTATTTCTTCACATAGTTCTCGCGCATCTTGTCAACTTTTTTGATGGTCTTTACTGCTTCTTCCTCAGTAATCTGTTGCTTTCGCATCACTCGTTCGACACGATACGGCATCGATGCCTGAATAAAAACATTAAGATGGTTGGGATGGTCGCGGAAAACATAAAAGCCGCTACGCCCAGCCACTACGCACGATTCCACCTCGGCGATGCCTTTCAATATCTCCGTTTCGGACTCAAACACCTCCTTGCTCGTAGGCTTCACATCGGAGAAATCCATCACAGCAAGGTAGTACATGGCATTCATCTTGCCATAATTGGGTACGCCCAGATCGACACCGAACATCGACCGTGCGAACTCTGCCCACCATGCGTGGTTTTGTCCTTTCAACTTTTCAATCTGTTCGATGTTAAGATTGTACTTCTTCTCCAAAGCCTCGATTAGAGCCTTGTCGTAGAACTCCACGCCTAGCTTCTCGGCCAGCATACGTCCCACAGTGCGACCGCCACTACCCAGTTCGCGGTTGATGGTGACAACGTATTTTTCTTGCTTATTCATAATCAATTATATTTTCATTCCGATTTGCAAAAATACGCCTATTTTTCGCTTTTTACAAAATGTTTTTGATAATCTGAAAATACTGCAGTCTCAAGGCGTTTAGTCTTTTTTTGTTCTGTATGGATTCTAAATTTGTCAACCTATATCTCGGAGATGCACGGCTCTTTCATTTAAAAACTAAATTCTGTCCCCAATCGCTCCCTGAGCTTCGGCTGCTGAGCCTGTCGAAGTATCGAAGGGGCGAAGTGAATGTAACGAAAAACATCGAGTACCTCGGCTTCGGCGAACGCTCAGCCAGCGGATTTGTTCTATGCTAACAATTTGTATAATAGACAATAACATTGTCTAAATGAAAGAACCGTGTCGGAGATGTTAATCTAAATCGTAAATCGTCAATCGTAAATTAATTATTTGTATCTTTACACCCGATTTTATATTGCAAGATTTAGGATGAAAGACAAAAATAAATTAGCTGTCATAATACTGCTTTTCGCTGTGAGCGTGGCTGTATCTGTGTTTATTTTCCCGACAGAGAACCAGTTTGAGTATTCATACGACAAGGGTGCGCAATGGCTCTACGACGACCTTTATGCGCCTTACGACTTTGCCATCTGCCGTTCCGATGACGACATTCAGGCCGAAAAGGATAGCATTGTAGCCGACTTTATTCCATATTATTCGTTCGATACGTTGGAGGCGTACAAGTTTGTGAATACAAATAGTTCGCTATTGGAAAAGACCATCGGAGAAAAGACTGGTCTTGAAAAGGAGAAGGCAGATGCTTTCGCTCAAAGTTTCAAGGAAAAGTTGACTGCAATATATGGCAAGGGAGTGATAGTACAGTCTGATTCTCAAGAATATACTAATGCTGGGAATAAGATTCGCGTTGTACGTGGCAATGTCAGCGAGTTGGATTTGACGGACGATTTCTACACCAAGACTTCTGCAAAGGATGAAATGCTTGCAATGTATATGGCTGATAACCATGTATATACTGCTGATTCTATTTCTGGGTTTTATGTGCGCGATTTTATCGAAAAGACAGTTTTCGTGACAAATGTAGCCATCGATGAGGAACTTAACGACAAATATTTGCAATCACGGATTGACGCTGTTCCGCCGATGTCGGGAATGGTGCATAGGGGCGAGCTTATAATCGCCAAGGGCAAGGTTGTTGACGAACACTCGAAGCGCCTGCTCGATTCGTACAAGATGCAGTTTGAAAATACATCGGGACGAAAGTCGTTCTGGCTGGTGGAACTTGGTGTGACAATCGTATTCTTGATTCTGTTTGCGATAATCTTGTACTATTCGTTGAAGTTTGGCAGACGGAAAAACTGGGGGATACGCGAAAATATGTTCGTTCTCTTGCAGATGATTTTAGTTTCGCTAGTGGCTTTCCTTGTTTTCAAGTATTCATCGGTGAGCATCAACATAATACCATTTGTGCTTGTGCCGTTGCTGCTTGTCACGTTCATCGACTTCGACATTTCATTCCTAATATATTTCGTATCGATTTTTATTGTTAGCTTTTTCGCTGTAAACAGGTTCGAATTTGTTTTCATACAGACAGTTACGGGTTTGGTTGGAATGTTCAGCCTACGAAATACCTCGAAGCGTCAGCAGATTTTCATAAGCATGATAGTTGTTTTCGTGACGTATTCGCTGCTTCATACTGGATTCTCGCTGATGAGGTTGGGAGCATTCTCGGCTCAGGAACTCGAGGAGTTCATCTACTACGGAATTTCATCGGCGGCACTTTTGCTATATCTACCGTTTGTGTTCATTTTCGAGAAGATTTTCGGATTCATATCGGGATTCACATTGGTAGAGTTGTGCGATACCAACAATCCTGCTCTGCGTGAACTTTCGGAGAAGGCTCCGGGAACTTTCCAGCATTCGGTAATGCTGTCGAATTTGGTCGAGTCGGTTGTGCGCGAAATAGGAGGCAAACCGCTTCTTGCACGCGCTGGTGCTTTGTATCACGACATTGGCAAGACATACGCACCCGAATATTTCATTGAAAATCAGAGTGGAGTCAAGAATATTCACGAAGGAATGCCATACGAGGAGTCTGCACAGAAGATTATCACACACGTGACAAAGGGTGTGGAATTTGCAAATAAGTACAAGTTGCCAGACCAGATTGTCGACTTCATCGAGCAGCATCACGGAACGTCGGTTACACGCTATTTCTATAATTCGTGGGTAAATGCAAATCCCGACAAGACACCTGACATTACAAAATTCCAGTACCCGGGACCAAAACCGCAGTCTATTGAACTGATAGTGATGATGATGGCCGATGCAATCGAGGCTGCTTCGCGTACTTTGAAGGTCTATTCTCACGAATCTATTTCCGCGCTTGTCAACAATATTGTTGATGCGCAGATGAAGGACGGGCAGTACGAGGACGTTGACATTACAATGAAGCAGATTGGCAAGGCAAAGCAGATTCTAATCTCTAAGATTGAGAATATCTACCATTCGCGAATTGAGTATCCCGAACTTAACGACAAGGACAAACAATAAAAGGGTATTTCTGTAGTTATAGGAAGTATGCGGAAGTTTTTATTAGCATTGGTGCTGACTGTTGTTGCGCTGGCGGCTGTTTCACAGAACGCCACCTATTTCGGCTATGTGCGCGATGCCAATAAGAAGCCCGTTGAGTTTGCAAATGTCATTGTCGTCGGCACAAACATAGGTGCTTCGACCGATGCTTCCGGCTATTTTGAGATAAATGTTCCGTCAGGGCAGGATTTAGAAGTGCAGATTTCGTTTCTAGGCTACGAGCCATTTACGCAGAAAATAAAACTGAAGCCAAACGAACGCAAACAAGTTACGGCAATACTCAACGAGGGCGCAGTGATGCTTCCGACTGCCGACATAGGTGCGACAAGCGAACGGCAGGTTTCGGGAACACGCCTAAATCCGCAGATTTCGATGAAAATCCCGACGACTGGCGGTTTCGAGGACATTCTGAAGGCTCTGCCGTCGGTGTCGTCAAACAACGAGCTTAGTTCCCAGTACAATGTGCGTGGCGGAAATTACGATGAGAACTTGGTGTTTGTCAACGATATAGAAGTTTATCGTCCGCAGTTGATTCGCTCGGGTCAGCAGGAGGGGCTTAGCTTCATAAATCCCGACATGGTGTCGTCGATTTTGTTTTCGGCAGGTGCGTTCGAGCCTAAGTATGGCGACAAAATGTCGTCGGTGCTTGACATTAAGTACAAGAAACCTACTGAGTTCGGAGCTTCGATAATGGCCAGTCTGCTTGGCGCGAATGCTCATGTAGAGGGAACAAGCAAGAATCATCTTTTCCGTTATAATATCGGACTTAGGTACAAGACATCAAGGTATTTGCTGGCATCGATGGATGTTTCTGGCCATTACGACCCGTCGTACGTTGATGCACAGACTTTCCTGGTGTATAGCGTAACCGAAAAACTGGAACTTAATTTCTTAGGAAACTTCAGTAGTAATAAGTACAAGTATGTACCTTTGGATGGGGAAACTTCGTTTGGCACAGTCAGCGATGCTTTGAAAATACGCACTTACTTCGAAGGACAGGAAGTTGACCGTTTCAATAGCGGAACGGCTGCTTTTTCAGTAAATTATACGCCTAGCAACAATTTGAGCCTTAAGTTTATAGCATCGGGATACTACACCAACGAGGAGGAAACATACGACATTTTGGCGCAATATTATCTCAACGAGATTGACCAGCAACTGGGTTCTTCTATTGGTGACAGCGTATCTAATATAGGTGTGGGTTCTTTCCTTGACCATGCTCGGAATTACTACGACGGATTTGTGATTTCGTCGAAGCATATAGGTACTTTTATAAGAGGCGAGAACAAACTAGACTGGGGCTTGCAAACCAACTACGAAAACTATTCGTACCACGTACACGAGTGGACTATGAACGACTCGGCGGACTATTCGTTGCCATATTCCGACAATATGGTTTCCCTTTATCAGACTGACATAGCCAACATTGGTTTACAGAGCGTTAGGGCTTCGGCGTATGTGCAGGATTCATATCTGTTCAAGGCCGAAGGTGCAAATGTTTCGCTTGGAGGTGGCGTAAGGTTTAACTTCTGGTCGTTCAACAAGCAGTTTCTTGCAAGTCCGCGTGTCAACCTCAGCGTAAAGCCCACAAACTGGAAGCCCGATATGATATTCCGCTTTGCCACAGGACTTTACCATCAGCCACCGACAATCAAGGAAGCTCGTAGAATCAGCGACGGAACGCTGAATCCTGACCTGAAGGCGCAGTCGTCGGCACAGGTGGTTGTCGGTATGGACTACAATTTCCTCGCGTGGGGACGGCCGTTCAAGCTGGTTGCCGAGGCTTTCTATAAATATATGTACAACTTGAATCCGTACAATGTTGACAATGTGCAGATTAAGTATTATGGTGAGAACATTGCACACGGTTATGCATACGGTATTGAGGCAAAGGTGAACGGCGAGTTTGTCCCTGGCACCGAATCGTGGGTGAGCTTGGGATTGATGCGCACATACGAGGACATTGAAAACGATTTCTATACCCGTACGGTCGAAAATGTGGTCGATACGGTTTATCCGGGCTATATTCCGCGTCCCACCGACCAGCTTGTGAATTTTGGCATCTTCTTCCAGGATTATATCCCGAAGGCGCCGACATGGAAGGTTTTCCTTAGCCTGCATTTTGGAACCGGTCTGCCTTACGGACCGCCAAATTCGGAACGCTATATGGCAACTGGAAGGATGAAGGCCTACCGCCGTGTTGACTTTGGTATTTCCAAGCAGTTCAACTTCAAGAAAGCCGACTGGATAAAGGATTTCTGGATTTCGCTTGAAGTGTTCAATCTGCTCAATACCAAGAACGAGATTTCGCACACTTGGATAACCGACATTCGTGGCAGGGAATATGCAGTACCGACCTACCTTACTGGAATCCGTCCGAATTTGAAGATTGTGATGAAGTTTTAAAAAATCATTAAAAACATAAATCTGCGATATCGGATGCAAAAAATACTTTAACTTTGCAAGAAATTATAATATGAACGAAATGGACGAATTTAACAACGAAGAAAAGAACACCAACGAATTTGCAGGTCTTAGTCCCGCAGAGCAGATTGCTCAGTTGGAAAGGGAAATAAAAGGAGAATCGGCTGAAACTCCGATAAATAACGATAATGAAATCAAGGAAGAAGAAAATGCTCCTGTTGAATCGTGCTCAACAGAAAAAGGCAAGTGCAAGTGCGGTAGTTGTGTTAGCTTCTGTGCCTTGATTCTCAGTTTGGCTGCTATCGTGTTGTTGATACTTATGCTTACAGGCGTGCTTGGCGGCAAAAAGGCAGAGCCAGAGCAACAACCAGAACAAACAATTTTCGACAAGCCGGCAGGCGAGGAACCGTCGGATATTGCATATATCGACCTCGACACACTTCTGCTTACCTACAACTATGCAATAAAGTTGCAGGAAGACCTTGCAATGGAGCAGAAGAAGGCCGAAGGTACTATCCAGTCGCGCATGAAGAAGTTCGAAAGCATGTACAATGCATATATGGAAAAGGCTCGTACAGGAATGTTCCTGAGCGCAGCAAGCCAGCAGGCGCAGCAGAGCGAACTCGAAAAGGAGCAGGCTGCTATCGAAAACTTGCAGGCAACTCTGTCGAACCAGCTTCTCGAAAAGCAGAGCGCAATGAACCAGGAAATATACGATTCGGTGATTAACTTTGTAAACCAGTATGCCGAAGGTCGTTTCAAAATTGTTCTTGGCAATATGGGAGGTGTCACTGTTGTTTATTCGCAGCAGGGCATGAACATAACAAACGATGTTGTTGCTAAGCTCAACCAGCGTTACGGTGGCATTCTCGAAAACGACACAAAAGCAGAATAACTTATGAATTTTGCAGAGGCTTATTCCGAAAGGTACTCTGTAGCACCAAAGATATTTGATGATAATCCCCGCAGCGATACGGGGATTATTGTTGTTATACCTTGCTACGACGATGAGTTCATTTTCACGACTTTGCTGTCGCTCGACTCTGCAAAAATGCCATCTTGTTCGGTTGAGGTGATTGTAGTTGTAAATTCTGCCGAGGATACCGAGATGTCTATTGTAGAGAAAAATAGACATATATATGCCAAGCTTTGCGAAAAAAAGGATTCTTATCGGAATTTCAGTTTGCTGTCATATATAATAGAAGGTGTGCCGCACAAGATTGCCGGAGTTGGCAATGCTCGCAAGGTGGGCATGGACGAGGCAGTGTGGCGGTTCGCAGCCATTGAAAATCCGCGTGGTGTAGTCGTGTCGCTTGATGCCGATTGCTTGGTTTCAGAGGATTATTTTCTTGAAATATACTCAAGGTTCTATTGCTTGAAGGACAAACCAAAAGCCTGCACGTTGCAGTATCGACACAATTTCGATGAGAAATTGTACTCCGAGCAGGAAATTTCCGCTTGCCGTAAATATGAAATGTATCTACGCTATTTCCGTTTGGCACAGAAAGTTGCTGGCATTCCCGTCTGTATGCATACCATAGGTTCTTGTCTTGCCGTTACAGCCGAGGCATACGCTAAGATGGGTGGAATGTCGCGACGTCAGGCAGGGGAGGACTTTTATTTTTTGCAGAAGTTGGCACAGCAGTCGTATGTCGCAACAATCAGTAAGCTAATAGTTTTTCCGTCGCCGTCGGTATCGGAGCGTGTGCCTTTTGGGACGGGGCGTTCGGTGAAGAAAATTATTGAAACTGGCTCGTGTAAAGTTTATAATTTCGGACTTTTCCTATTGCTTAGGAAGTTCTATTCAAGTTTTGCGGAACTTTTTGATAATGAGCAATGTGAAGTTTCAAATGAAATCGTTGCCTTTGTCGGAGAACAAAAATTGTGGGCTTTGGTTGACGAATGCCGTCGCAATACTTCCGACCGCAGGAATTTTGTGAAGCGTATGTTTGCAAAGTTCGATGTTTTCTTTATGATTAGGTTCTTGAATAATTTTGGAGAAACATCGGATTATGTTCCTGTAGATGTTGAAGTTGCTGTTAGCGAACTCCTTGATTATTATGGTGCAACGTCAATCGGAAATTTATATGATGACATTTTGGAATTGGATGTTTCCATTCCTAATTAGAAATGTTTGGTCATTGCGGAAAAAAATAAAAACGATTTTATGTGTGCGAATTTGAAAATTAATTTATATTTGCACTAATATATTCTTATGATGCGGTTTGTGTCGATAATATTGTCAATGTTGATTTGTGTACTAATGTACGCAGGCAATGTTTTTGCATTTGAAACATCGGCAGTGCCAGATACCGGTCGGATGGTCGATACGCGCGACGGCAATTCGTACAAGACCGTAAAAATTGGAGACAAGGTGTGGATGGCAGAGAATCTGCGTTATGCTGATGGAATGAGCATAGGAACGGCAAAGAGCAATAAACCGCAAATCTATTATCCGAATGGAAATCAAAATAATGTGCAGGAATATGGCTATCTATATAATTGGCAGGCCGCAGTAAGTGCTTGTCCAGAAGGATGGCATTTGCCTACGAATTCCGATTGGAAACAGTTGAAGAATGATATTGGTGGAGATAATGCTGGTTCGCAGCTTGCAACTCGTCCTGAGTTATGGAACGATGGTGCACTGGAACGAACTTCGATGTTTGGAAAGTCTGGATTTTCTGTACTTCCTGCTGGAAGTTTTGCTGTAAAGACATACGGCAATTTTGGTTCATTCGCATATTTTTGGTCGGCTACCGAGTATGAGTATTACAGTGGAAACGCGTATTACCGATACATATATTATAATTATTCAGGTGTCGTATCGAACTATAGCAGCAAGAGCGACGGATTCTCGGTGCGTTGCGTAAAGGATTAGTAGTCGAAATAAATACAAGAAAGGCGGATTTCTCCGCCTTTTTGTTTTTATGAGGAATGGTGAGGTTATTTCTTCAGTAAATCGACACTGCGTTCAACGAACTTGCTTAACGATTCGCCCTTGAGCAGGTTGTTTGCAAGCAATGCGAGGTCGAACAACTGGCTGACAATCTTCTGGCTCTTGCCGTATTCCTTGTAGAGGTCCCTGCGTTTGTCATCGTTCTCGTTAATCTGCTTGCGCAAATCGTCAAGACGATTCTTTTCTTCAACAGGCTTTTCGTCTTCGGTCTTGTACTGCTTCATCTTTTCATCAAGAGCGTCCTTCTCGGCTTTTAGCTTGTCGGCTTCGGCGTTGATTTCGTTGCGCTTGTCGGCAGTTGCCTTCTCCAAGTCCTTGCTTATGCCAACGATAAGCGGATGGTTGGTATTGACGATAACCTTGTAGTCATCAGGCATATCGCGGTAGAAATTTGTTCCGCCGCTGAATGCCGACATATCCTTCATACGACGCATGAATTCTTCGCGTACAATCACTACTGGCATATCTTCGGGCGACATGCTGTCGCTTACGACGTAGAAACGCTTGTCTTCGGGAGTTACGCCTTGGAATGCCCATTTGATGTTGTCCTGCTCGTTGGCACCGAGAACCGATTCAATCTTTTCTTCCTTGCGGATAAGGTTGTCAATGATGTCGGAATCGACACGGACAAAATGGCATTCGCCGAACTTCTGTTCAAGGAAGTTGATGAAGTGGATGTCGAGCTGACCGTCCATCAGAAGCACGTCGTAGCCTTTGCCCTTGGCAGCCTGAATGTACGAATACTGGTCTTCGACATCGGTTGCATAGAGGTAAACGAGCTGTTTGTCCTTGTCGGTCTGTTCCGGTTCAATCTTCTTCTTGTATTCTTCGAAAGTGAAGTATTTACCTTCGGTATTCTTGATAAGTGCGAATTTTTCTGCCTTTTCGTAGAACTTTTCGTCAGACATCATACCGAACTCGATGAACAACTTTATGTCGTCCCATTTCTTTTCGAACTCGCTGCGGTCGTTCTTGAAAATCTCGGCAAGACGGTCGCCAACCTTCTTGGTAATGTGGCTCGAAATCTTCTTTACATTTGAATCGCTCTGCAAGTAGCTTCTCGAAACGTTCAGCGGAATGTCTGGAGAATCGAGAACACCATGCAACAACATAAGGTATTCAGGAACAATGCCTTCGACTGAGTCGGTAACGAAAACCTGATTGCAGTAAAGTTGAATCTTGTTCTTGTTTACATCAAGGTTCGACTTCAGTTTCGGGAAATAGAGGATACCTGTCAGGTTGAACGGGTAATCGACGTTCAGGTGGATGTAGAACAAAGGTTCCTCGAAGTTCATCGGGTAAAGTTCGTGGTAGAACTTCATGTAGTCCTCTTCTTTGAGGTCTGTAGGTTTCTTCTTCCAAGCGGGATTTGTATTGTTGATGATGTTGTCTTCGGCGGTTTCCTGCTCCTTGCCGTCCTTCCATTCCTTTTTCTTTCCGAAAACGACTGGTACTGGCAAGAATTTGCAGTATTTCTCAAGCATTTCCTTGATTCTGTTCTCTTCGAGGAATTCTTCCGATTCGCTGTCGATGTGCAGGATGATGTCGGTACCGATTTCGGGCTTTTCGGTTTCTTCGAGAGTGTATTCGGGGTCGCCGTTGCACTCCCAGCGAACAGCCTGAGCACCATCGCGGTACGACTTGGTGATGATTTCTACCTTTTCGGAAACCATGAACGACGAGTAGAAGCCGAGACCGAAATGACCGATGATTGAATTTGCGATATCCTTGTACTTGTCGAGGAAGTCGCCTGCACCTGAAAATGCAATCTGGTTGATGTACTTGTCAACTTCTTCGGCGGTCATACCTATGCCGTTGTCGCTGACGGTGATGGTCTTTGCGTCCTTGTTAACCGATACCTTTACTTTGATGTCGTCGGTATTTCCTTTGTATTCGCCCGACTGCGACAAGGTTTTAAGTTTCTGACTTGCATCTACTGCGTTGGATACCAATTCCCTAAGGAAAATTTCGTGGTCTGAGTATAAGAACTTCTTTATTACGGGGAAGATGTTTTCGGTGGTAACACCTATATTTCCTTTATTTGCCATAGTTTGAATTTTTTAGTTTTGCCGCACTTTTTCAAATGCTGTGCCACTGGGGAAAAGGTGACAATTTGTCATGGATGGTGGGCTAACAGGCTGGCAGGCTTGCAGTCGAACGGTCTCGCAGTCTCTTAGTCTTGCTGTCTAACTGTCTCACAGACTGACTGCTCGATTGCTCTTCTTTCTGCCTGTTAGCCTTCAACCACTTGAACTTTAAACTGTTGAACTTTGAACCAGCGTTAGATATTGAATTCCCAATAATATATTTTATTGTACAGACGCAAAATTTTGCGTCTCAACAGAAACGGCGAAGCCATAGAAACGCCGAAGGCATTGAACGGCGTACTTCGACTGTGCTCAGCACAAGTAGCCCTCAACGAAGTTAACCTTTAGCTCGGCGTAAGCCAAACTTTGAAACGGCTATAGCCATAGAAACGTCGAAAGCATTCAACCGGCTTTAGCCATCAAACCTTTGAACTTTAAACTGTTGAACATTGAACCTGCTTTAGCCCTAACTTATTATTGAAGCGACTACGGTCTGTATTATTGTTAATGTGATGATGATAACGGCGATAATTAGTGCGATGTGCAGGGTGCGTTTGTTTTTCTTCATGTCGTATTTGCTGACAATTCTGTTGAGTGTTGGCGGCAGTTTGAAGTATAACATTTTGTCGTTCTTAACAAAGGCATCAGCACGCAAGTCGCTCGATGACATTTTGAGTTCTCGGTTGTCGCTGTCGGTAAGGACGATTACGGAAATTTCCTTGTCTATGTTTTTTATCATTGGCAAAATGTCAACTACAGACTTTGTGTTAAGTCCGTGACTTATAATCATGTCGTTGATGATTACTATTGTGTAGTTGTCGTTTTTCTGGTTGCGAAGTTTCGACAGAAAGCTCTGTACCGACGATTCCGTGGTTAGCTTGTATTTATGGTCGTAGGTGAAATTGTTGTAAAACTCCATTAGGAACAACGGGTCGTTGTCAACTAGATATATTTCGATTTCCTTTGTGTTCTTCATGGCTTAGAAATCGTGCGATGCGCCGTGGCGCTTGATTCTGTTGACTATAGGGTTCTTCTGGTAGTTGATTGCAATTTCTGGGTCGATGTTGCTTTCCAGCAGCCAGCGGCCGCCCTTGAACGCTAGCGCATCGTACGACATGTCGGGACCATAGTACTGGTACATGTCCTTGAACCTGTCTTCGGCAGGCGAAAGGTGGTCGATGACTATTATCTTGCGCTTGTCGTTGTAGCGCAGCAACATGGTGGCACGGTCAGCATATTCAAAGATTAGTCGGCTGGAAATCACTCTGTTGGCCTTGAACATCTTTTTCTCAAATACGGGAATGCCCCTTTTGGTGAAAGAAAGCACTTCGATAATCTTCCTGTTGATGAGGTTGTCGGCGCCATCCCAGCCAATAAGTGTGTAGTATGTGCGTGAGTTCCATGATGTTGTTATGCATTCGTAATAAATGCAGCCGTACCATTCTGATGTCGTGTAGTATTCGAGTACCTTTTGGGGGTCAAATTGATTCCTGTTGCGGCGGTCCTGTAGGCTGTAAACATTGATTTTTCCGCTGGCCTTCTGTTGTACGAATCCGAAATATTTGAACGAGCCGTCGGTATAGCAGAGGTTCCATGTGTATATCCTAAGTGCGTTGTCGCTTGACTTGAGGCACGAAAGATTTTTCACCGTGTCGATTGCGTGTTCAAATGAGCCTGATGTGTGCAAAAACTTGTTTATGGTCTCTATTATTTCTTTGTTCAGGCTTTCCTTTTGTGCATCTGTTTTTGCTTGTGCGACTTCGGAGAAAAGGCTGTTGAGAGTGTCAACTACTGGCTTGAAATTCTGGTCGTTCTTCGATTGCGCGAGGAACGGCGTGACTATCAGTAATATGACGAACAATATCCTTTTCATCTCAGAAGTAAAATTTGACAAAGGTAGTTAAAAAACGGATATGCAAAAAAAATATTATTTCTGTGTAATGATTTTTTGCAAAAACAAGCTTTGCTGTGTGCGATTTTTGGGCTTCCGTTTAGAAATTTTGTCGTTTTTTTTTGACAAGTAAGCAAAATGCACTTATTTTTTATTAACAATGCGAATATTATTTTGATACTCAAAGTAATATGTGGTAAAAAAAAATGTTTGTAGCTTTGGCTGTGAAAAACAAAAGCAGTAACTTGCAATGCTAAATTTTATGTGTAAGAGGTATGGCATTTTTTTCGTTTTTACAGCAGGAGATTGCAATGGATCTCGGAACTGCAAACACCATAATAATCCACAACGATAAGATAGTTGTTGACGAACCGTCTATTGTTGCTATTGAAGAGAAGACAGGCAAACTTGTGGCTGTTGGTGACAAGGCGCGGCAGATGCACGGCAAGACGCATGAAGGATTGAAGACCATTCGTCCGCTCCGCGACGGTGTGATCGCCGACTTCAACGCTGCTGAGCTTATGATTCGTGGAATGATTAAGATGGTGAACAAGAATAGGAATTGGATAAACCCTTCGCTTAAGATGGTTATCGGCGTACCGTCGGGTAGCACCGAAGTTGAACTTCGTGCTGTACGCGACTCGTCGGAACATGCAGGCGGACGTGAGGTTTATATGATATACGAGCCTATGGCAGCCGCAATCGGTATCGGCATGGACGTAGAGGCTCCGCAGGGAAACATGGTGGTCGATATAGGTGGCGGAACAACCGAAATCGCTGTCATTTCACTTGGCGGTACTGTTGAAAAGGAGTCGGTGCGTACGGCTGGCGACGACTTTACAAACGACATCATGGAGTATATGCGCCGTCAGCATAACATCAGGGTGGGTGAAAGAACCGCTGAGGCTATCAAGATTAACGTCGGTGCTGCTATTCCAGAACTCGACAATCCGCCGGCAGAATTCATCGTGCGTGGACCCCACCAGATGACGGCATTGCCACTTGAAATCCCTGTATCGCACCAGGAAATCGCTCACTGCATCGACCGTTCAATATCTAAGATTGAACAAGCTCTGATGTCGGTGCTCGAAAAGACTCCACCAGAGCTTTATGCCGACATATATAATAAAGGTATTTTCCTTACTGGTGGCGGTGCGTTGTTAAGAGGACTCGACAAGCGTCTGTCCGACAAGACTAATATTCCAGTACATGTTTCCGAGGATCCGCTTCACGCAGTTGCTCGCGGTACTGGCATCGCCTTGAAGAATGTTGACAAGTTCCAGTTCTTGCTGAGATAATTTCAGACGATGAGAAATCTGCTCGACTTTGTCGTTAAATACGCATATTTCATTCTCTTTATACTGCTCGAGGTCTTGTGCCTCGTGCTGTTTTTTTCGTCAAACCCATTTCAAAGGTATGGCTTTGCCACTTCAGCCAATGTGGTGACAGGTGCAATTGCAGAGAAATGGGCTGGCGTTGTGCAGTATGTAAGTTTGGCTGATGAGAATGAAGCTCTGAAAAAGGAAAATGCCGACTTGCGCAACCGTCTCGAAGCTTATAGGCGAAGCAGTATCCCTGTGCTTGACAAGAAATTTGAATACATTCCTGCATCGGTAATTTCGGCTACAACAAATAGGGAGAAAAATACCATAACGGTAAACGCTGGTCGGAATGCGGGGATGGAAGTCGAAATGGGTGTTATCGGTCGCGACGGTGTAGTCGGTATCGTAAGTTCGGTGTCGGACAAGTATGCTGTCATTATGCCAATCATTCATCCAGATGTGCGAATAAGCGTAAAACTTGCCGAAAACGGATATTTCGGTTCTCTGTCGTGGAATGGCCGTGATGTTAGGGTTGCTACATTTTCAGAAGTGCCTGGTTATGTTGATGTCAGGATTGGAGATGAAGTCGTGACAAGTGGTTTCTCTGCAATTTTCCCCGAAGGAGTCCCTGTGGGTTATGTAAAGAGCTTCGAGAAGGACCTTTCTACCGACTTTTATACAATAGATGTGGAACTATATACCGATTTCCATAATATCAAGTATGTGTATGCAATATTGAACAAAAATAAGGAGGAGTTGAAGGCTTCCGACGATAAGGCTCAGAAAAAGAAATGATTGACAAACTGAAATACATATTGTACTTTATTGTGCTGTTGCTTGTGCAGACACTGATTCTCGACCAGATTTGCGTGAGCGTGTATGTCAATGCTTTCGTCTATATCCTGTTCATCATGATGTTGCCGATTGAAACCAATAAGTATCTTGTGCTTCTGCTCGGACTTCTTATGGGATTGTGCGTTGACCTTTTCGGTTCAACGTTGGGACTTCATGCTTCGGCGGGACTGCTGGTGGCGTTTGTAAGGACGTTTGCCCTTGACCTTTATTCTCCGCACGACGGATACGAGTCGAACAAACAGCTTAATGTACGCAACTATGGCTACTACTGGTTCTTTAGGTATGCCATAACACTAATCTTAATTCACCACCTTTGGATATTCTTCCTTGAAAGCTTCAGTTTTGCAAACATACTGTTTACCTTGGCTAAGGTCGGTGTGAGCTCGCTGACTTCGCTTGCTGTCATTATGCTGTTCCATCTTTTGCTTATGTCGCGGAAATGATTGAGTACAAGATTCGCAAATATCCGATAATGGGCATAATCCTCGTGGTGCTAATCGCCATCTGGGTGAAGGCTCTGTTCCTGATGTTTGACGATTCGCTGAAGCACTCGGCTGAGAACAATTCACGGCGTCGGGTTGTGCAGTATCCTTCGCGAGGAATAATTTATGATCGAGAAGGAAACATTCTTGTGTGCAACGAGGCCGCCTACGACCTGATGATTGTGCCTCACCAGACATTCGAGTTCGATACCGTGATGTTGTGCAACGACTTGGGAATAAGCAAGGAGGATGTCGAGGCTCGGATACTGAAAGCCAAGAAATATTCGATGTACAGGCCGTCTGTTTTTATGAAACAGATTGATTCAAAGGTATATGCGCAAATGCAGGAACATCTGTACCGTTATCCTGGATTTTATGTGCAGAACAGAACTCTCCGTAAGTACAATGGTGGAATTGCTGCACATGTGCTTGGCGACATCGGCGAAGTTTCGGAAGCGCAGATAGAAGCCGACCCGTACTACCAAAGTGGCGACTATGTTGGAAAAAGCGGTGTGGAACGCGGTTACGAGAAAATTCTTCGTGGCGAAAAGGGTGTTTCTTTTTATCTTGTCAATGTGAAGGGAGTTGTACAGGGCAACTATGAGGATGGTAAATATGATACGGTCGCAATCCAAGGGAATGATATAACTCTTTCTATATCAAGTGAATTGCAGGCGTATGGCGAAAAGTTGATGGCTAATAAGGTTGGCGCGGTGGTGGCGATTGAGCCTTCGTCGGGAGAGGTGCTTGCAATGGTCTCGATGCCGACCTACGACCCGCAGTTGATGGTTGGTCGTGTGCGCGGAAAAAATTACGACAGTCTGCTGAAAGCTCCGTACAAACCGTTGCTAAACAGGGCTGTGTCATCAACTTATCCCCCCGGGTCAACTTTCAAGGTGGCTCAGGCTTTGGTGGCCTTGCAGGAAGGTGTGATTACGCCAAACCAGTCGTTCCCGTGCGACAAGTCGAAAGTCGGCTGCCACAATCATCCAACGCCTACATCGGTGTCGATGGGAATACAGATGTCGTGTAATCCGTACTTCTATTTTGTGTTCCGCCGACTTGTGCAGCGGGGTATTGACAAGAATCTATACAAGGATGCCGCAATCGGACTGGGACTTTGGAAGGAAAAGATTGAAACTCTTGGTTTTAACCATGCGTTCAATGTTGGAGTGCCTGGCGTGAACAAAGGACAAATCCCTGGTCCCGACTACTATAATAGGCTTTACGGCGAAAACCGCTGGGCGTTCAGTACGATTTACTCGGTAAGTATCGGTCAGGGCGAGGTGCTAGTGTCGCCATTGCAGATGGCAAACTATGCTTCGATACTTGCAAACCGTGGCTACTACATTACACCGCATCTGCTGAAGCAGATAAACGGAGAGGACTACAAAGGTGAGATGGCGGAGAAAGTCGTAACGCCTTTCGACAGAAAGTATTTCGACATTTGCGTAGAAGGTATGGACTGGGTGGTGAACAAGCCGGGTGGTACGGGACATAATGCTTATATTCCGGGAATTACGGTGTGCGGAAAGACAGGGACAGCACAGAATCCGCACGGAAAGGATAACTCCGTGTTTATGGCTTTTGCTCCAAAGGAAGACCCGAAGATTGCAATTGCAGTGTATGTCGAAAATGCTGGCTTCGGTGGAACTTGGGCGGCTCCGATTGCTCGTCTGATGATGGAAAAGTACATCAAGGGTGAAATTTCCGACCCGAATTTGGAACAACGAATATTAACAACTTCAATTTTGCCGAATGCAACAAGGTAGGAGAAATAGTTTACTGGCAAACATCGACTGGCTTATCGTCATCCTGTACTTGGTGCTTGTGTTTATGGGATGGATAAACATCTATTCGGCTGTTTACGACGATACTCACCAGAGCATTCTCGACACAAGTTGCCAGTACGGAAAGCAGTTGATATGGATAGGTGCAGCCGTGTTGGTTATCATTATAGTGCTGCTGATTGACAGCAAGTTCTATTCTACTTTCGCATACGTCATGTATGGTATAGGCTGTGTGCTGCTGTTGTCGGTGCTGTTGTTTGGGCGTGAGGTTAACGGTGCTAAGTCGTGGTTTGAGATTGGATCTTTCAGAATGCAACCTGTGGAGTTCGCCAAGATTGCCGTCTGCCTTGCAATGGCAAGGCTAATGAGTTCGGAAGATTTCTCGTTCAAGGTCGTGAGAAACTATTTTTGGGCGGGACTTATCCTTGGCATTCCGATGATAATGATTCTTTTGCAGAACGATACTGGTTCGGCATTGGTGTTCTGTACGTTTATCTTCGTGATGTTCAGGGAGGGCCTCAACAACATACTTTTTGTCGCAGCTTTTGCTTTGATATTCCTATTCATATTGGCATTGGTTGTAAATATCTCGCTGTTGATGCTGATAGTGGGATTGTTGTGTGTCATTGGACTTGTCGTCGTGTGTGGAAGGAACAAGTTTACGCGCATTGTCTTGTATTCAGCTGTAGTGCTTTCGGCTGTTTCGGTGGTATTGTGCACGATTTCACCAGAGTTGGCGGAGATGAGCATCTACTTTGCAATGATTGGCTACGCAGCTATGTCGTTGCTGATGCTTGTGATGTTTTTCATCAGCAAGATGAAGCCAATGATTTTTGCAATGATACTGATGGTTGGAATGGGCGGATTTGTCTATTCGGTTGACTATATTTTCAACAATGTCTTGCAGGAGCATCAGCGGTCGAGGATTATGGACTTGCTTGGCAAGAACGAGGATGTGCTTGGAACGGGCTACAATGTCCACCAGTCGAAGATTGCAATAGGTTCTGGCGGATTCATAGGCAAGGGATTTTTGCATGGCACACAGACGAAGTACAAGTTTGTGCCCGAGCAGAGTACCGATTTCATTTTCTGCACTATTGGCGAGGAGTGGGGACTTGCTGGGATTACTGTAATTCTTGTGCTGTTTGGTGCGTTGATATTCAGGATAATAAATAAGGCGGAACGACAACGGTCAACATTCTCGCGAATATATGGATACGGTGTGGCATCGATTCTGTTTTTCCACGTGGCCATAAATATTGGTATGACAATCGGATTGGCTCCTGTTGTTGGAATTCCGCTTCCGTTCTTTAGCTACGGCGGTTCGTCGCTGTGGGCATTTACGATTCTGCTTTTCATTTTCGTTAGGCTCGATGCCGACAGGTTGCAGGTGTTCAGGTAAAAGAAACTTTATTCATAATCATTCTGTTTTCCGGCTTTCGATGAGGCTCTTTTTTAACAAAAGGGCATAAGTGTTTTGTTATATTATTGGATAATAGGTATTTATGTAAGATTTTTGTCCGTGAATAAATAGGTGTAAAATATGCTTTGAAACATTTTGCTAACTGCTGAAGATTTTGTATCTTCGTGAACTTAAAATTGTAAAATAAAATATAGAAATATGCAGAAGTTATTATTGTTAGGAGATGAAGCGATAGCTCAGGCATTCATCGATGCTGGTGGAAGCGCAATCAACAGCTATCCTGGCACTCCGTCAACTCAGATTACCGAATATGTAATCAAATCGAAGGAAGCAAAGGAAAAAGGCGTTATCGCCAACTGGTGTGCAAACGAAAAGACTGCTCTCGAGGCATCTATCGGCGTAGCATATGCTGGCAAGCGTGCAATGACTTGTATGAAGCACGTTGGTCTCAATGTTTGTGGTGACCCGTTCATGAACGCAGCAATCATCGGTACCAAGGGCGTTCTCGTAGTTGTTGCCGACGACCCGAGCATGTTCTCGTCGCAGGACGAACAGGACAGCCGTTTCTACGGTCACTGGGCAATGATTCCAATGCTCGAACCGTCGAATCAGCAGGAAGCCTACGATATGGTTTTCTTCGGCTACGAACTTTCCGAAAAACTTGGTACTCCGGTTCTCTACAGAATCCCAACCCGTCTGGCTCACAGCCGTGCTGGTGTTGAACGCCGCAATCCGCTGCCACAGAACCCATTGACAGAACCTGCTGATGCAAGTTCGTTCGTTTTGTTGCCGGCAAATGCAAAGCGCTTGTACAGAAATCTTATCGACAAACAGCCGTTGTTCACAAAGTCGTCGGAAGAATCGGGATACAACAAGTATTTCGAAGGCGAAAACAAGAAGCTCGGTATCATCACCAGCGGTATCGCTTACAACTACTTGATGGAAAACTTCAAGGACGGCAAATGCCCGTATCCAGTTGTTAAGATTACCCAGTATCCGTTGCCATACAATATGCTCAGCAAGTTGTACGACGAGTGCGACGAACTCCTTGTTCTCGAAGACGGTCAGCCGTTCATCGAGGAACACATCAAGGGATTCCTTGGCAAGGGCAAGAAGGTTATGGGTCGCTTGGACGAAACCATCCGTCGCGACGGCGAAATGAATGCCGAAAAGATAGCAGCCGCTCTGAAACTCGCTCCTGCAAAGGGTATGCCAGTTCCCGAAGTCGTAACCAACCGTCCGCCAGCATTGTGCCAGGGTTGTCCTCACGTTGACAGCTACACTGCATTGAACGATGTTATGGCTAAGTATCACGGTAAGGTATTCGGCGACATTGGTTGCTACACCTTGGGCTTCAATATGAAGGCTATCGACACTACCGTATGTATGGGTGCATCAATCACAATGGCTAAGGGTGCTGCTGAGGCTGGTATCTTCCCGTCGGTTGCAGTTATCGGCGACGGTACTTTCGGTCATAGCGGTATGACTGGTCTCTTGGACTGCGTAAACGAAAAGGCAAATGTTGTCATCATGATTCTCGACAACGACATCACCGCAATGACAGGTGGTCAGCCTTCATCGGCACACTGCAAGATTGCACAGATATGTATAGGTCTCGGCGTTGAACCGGAACATATCCGCGAAATTGTTCCGCTGCCAAAGAACCACGACGAATTTGTAAAGATTCTCGAAGAGGAAATCAATTACAATGGCGTTTCGGTAATCATTCCACGCAGAACTTGTATTGTTGAACTCAAGAAGCACATAGGCGAAAAGAAATAACCTTTTAATAATAGGAGAAATTATCATGAAGAAAGATATAATATTGTGCGGTGTAGGTGGTGACGGTATCGTATCGGTAGCCAAAATCATCTCTGATGCAGCACTCAACAGAAATTTGTACTTGAAGCAGTCTGAAATCCATGGAATGTCGCAGCGTGGTGGTTCGGTTTTCTCGCACCTTCGCATTTCCGACAAGCCGATTTATGCAGATGTTATTCCCGAAGGTCAGGCCGACATCATTCTTTCGAGCGAACCTATGGAAGCTTTGCGCTACTTGCCGTTCCTCGCTGCCGACGGTTGCATTATCACCAACTCTGAACCTTTCGTAAATATCAAGAATTATCCTGATATGGAAAAGGTTATGTCAGAATTGAACAAGGTTAAGAATACCGTTGCTTTCAATGCCAACGACATGGCAAAGAAGGTAAATGCTCGTTCGAACATGGTTCTGCTTGGTGCAACAGTTCCGTTCCTCGGAATCGACTTGGCAGAACTTGAAGCTTCAATCCAGCGCATCTTCGGACGCAAGGGTGAGGCTGTTGTAAATTCGAACCTCGCTGCAATACGCGCAGGATACGAGTTTGCAAAGAAATAAATAGAAACAATTTCTAATAATTATCATTGGCGGGAGAGCAAGCTCTTCCGCTTTTTTTTGCCATATCCATATCTTTACCTTATCTTTGCACAAAAATTATTGTGATGAAGAACGTATTGGTATTTATGGCAGTTTGCCTTGTCGTTTTCGGTGTTTCGTGCGGAGGCTCTAAGGAAGGAAAATCTACAGAGACTAAGTCATATGCTGAAATTAGGGAAGAAGAGCCTAACTATATGGGCGACTCGACGATTTATGATGGTATTGTTCTGTCGCACGAAAACAATGTAAAGGATTGGGACAAGGTTGCGCAGGATTCGTTGGTACAGTTTGTATATCTGAAGGCTACCGATGGCGCTTCGGTGCAGGACTCGAAGTACAAGAAGTCGCTCAAGGCTGCACGCAAGGCTGGATTGAAGGTCGGTTCGGCACATTATTTCCGTATGACATCAACGCCCGAAGACCAGTTCAAGAATTTCAAGAAGACCGTAAAGGTTGACGATCAGGACCTTGTGCCAGCTGTTTATGCTGAATGCGAATTCAAGCGTTCATCGAAGGAGGAATTTTCGGCAGCATTGAAGTCGTTTCTTGACAAAGTTGAAAATTATTGCGGTGTAAGGCCTATAATTTGCTGTTCCGTAGGTGTTTACCATAAACGATTGAAAAAAGATTTTTCGGATTATATGTTCTGGATGTCGAATCCGACAATTCCAAGCACCGCAAAATATATTCTTTGGCAAACTGATTCGTATGTTGGTCACATCGATGGTATTGATGGCGGTGTTGACATAAGTACGTTCAACGACAGTTGTGGAATTGAAAATTTGCTGATAAAAAAATAGCCGCACACTGAGCCTGTCGAAGTGAAGGTCTCCGTAATTTCTTGGCTTCGACAAGCTCAGCCGGCGAAAAACAATCGTCAATCTAAAATCTAAAATCGTAAATGGCATTTCTTAATCCATCTTTCCTCTGGGCTTTGTTTGCGATGGCTATTCCGGTGATAATTCACCTGATAAACTTCCGCAAGCCTAAGGTCGTATATTTCAGCAACACTGCATTCATCGAGGATGTAAAAAAGGAAACGCGCACAAAGACCAGACTGAAGCAGATCCTCATCCTTATTGCCCGAATGCTGACGATTGCAATGCTGGTGTTCGTGTTCGCAGGACCATTCATTCCCAACAACGAAAAGGCAAACGATGAGCCTTCCGACCTGTCGATAATTTACATCGACAACTCGTTCAGTATGGATGCCGATGCCGCGAAGGGCAAAGTGTTCGATCAAGCCAAGCAGATTGCAAAGGACTTGGTGTATGCAAGCGACCCGTCAATGAACTACATATTCATTTCCAACGACTTTTATTCCGATTTCCGAGCAACACTCAACCGCGATCAGGTCATAACTAGCATCGACGACTGCTCAATTAGTGCCAACTCGATGAAAATAAACGACTTGATTGTAAAAACAAACGCTTTGGCTAAGAATGGCAAGAATGCTTCACTCTACATAATTTCCGATATGCAGAAATATATGTTCGAGGATGTTGAGGCTGAGTTGTCTGAAAATGTAAATGCGGTGCTGATGTCGCTTAATCCAGTGAAAATAAACAACCTGTATGTTGATACCTGCTGGTTCGACAGTCCAGTGCATCGTGTTGGACAGAACGAGCATCTCACGGTTCGCATTGCAAACAAGTCGAGCGAAGGCTTCTACGACATTCCAATGCAGCTTTATCTGAACGATTCGCTCAAGGCAATGACAAATTTCAATGTCGAGGCAGGGGAATCGGTGGAAGTGAACGTTGATTATCAGAACACAAGCGCGGGAAATGTTGCGGCAAGGCTTGAAATTTCCGATTATCCTATTGTTTACGACAATGTTTTGTATTTCTGCTATGCCATATCCGACAAAACTAAGGTTTTGGTAATCAATGCGAAGGACGAAAGCCGTTATCTGACGGCCTTGTTTGGCAACGATGAAGAAACTTTCATGTTCGAGCAAGTGCGCCAGGGGCACGAATCGGATATGAACATAAACGACTTCGACCTTGTTGTGCTAAATTCGGTGTCGGAAATATCGTCGGGATTGGCAGAAAGGCTCAAGACTTTCGTCAACAATGGCGGTTCGGTATGCCTTATTCCTGCTTCGTTGGTGAATTATGCTTCGCTCAACAGTTTCCTTGAATTGTTTGCCATTGGAAAGTTTGAAGGTTTGACGCAGCACGATACAAAGCTTTATGGAATCGACTATAAGAACAATTTGTATCGCAACGTCTTCTCGAAAGAGGAAAAGCAGGGTAGCCTTCCGAACATGGAGCTTACGCACAAGTTGAATATGTTTTCGCGTGCGTCGTTCTCGTCGGTGCTGACGCTTGAAAATTCATCTCCGGTGCTTGTCGCTGGTGACTATGGCAACGGAAAACTTTATGTCTTCGCTTCGCCGATTGACAACGTGAATGCCGATTTTGCAAAGAGCGTTGTCTTCTCGCCGGCAATGTACAATATGGCGATGAACAGTCAGCTGGCAAATTCGCTTTACGCGACAATAAACGCAGAGACCATTGCTCAGGCAAGGGTCGATAGCTACGAAATTGGCAATACCTATAATATATATGTAGCGAAAGACGAGTCGTATCTTGTTGATGTGAGGTACAATTCTGGATTGCTGAATGTCTTTATGCCAGCCAACCTAAAGTCTGCAGGCGTGTATGGCCTTTGTGAAAACAATGATACTATCGCGTTGCTTGCCCTCAACTACAACCGCAACGAGTCGATGCAGGACTACTTGTCGGAGGAGGAACTCGAGACTATGAATACGCAGAAATTTTCGGGACGTGCATCCATCTTCAGGTTCGACGATGTTGAGCAAACTTTTTCGGATTTCAAGGAAATTTCTGAAGGAAAACCACTGTGGAAATTCTTCGTATTGCTGGCATTGTTATTCATTTTGTGCGAAGTGCTGATAATAAAATTTATGAAATAGTCGGATTATATTATTGATAATTAATAATTTATGCTTGGTGTGATATTGTAAGTAACATTTTTCAAAAAAGCGGACAAAAAATTGCCGTATGTGAAAAAAATGTACTAATATTGCAGTCCAAAATTTTAAGGAATAATAAAAAGTTTTCGTGATGAATTTAATGAATATTGTTGAACAGAATTTGGAACAGGTAAGAGAGTTCCCAAAGTTCAAGGCAGGTGATACTATTACTGTAAGTTATAAGATTAAGGAAGGTAATAAGGAAAGAATTCAGCAGTTCAGAGGCGTAGTGATACAGCTTAATGGAACTGGACGTACAGCAACTTTCACAGTACGTAAGATGTCGGGTACTTTCGGTGTAGAAAGAGTATTTCCGTTTGCATCTCCATTTATTGACTCGATTGATGTTAATAAGTATGGTAGGGTTCGCAGAGCAAAGATTTACTATCTGCGTGAACTTACCGGTAAGAAGGCTAGAATCAAAGAAAAGAGATTCTAATCCTTGTTGCGTGATAAAGATACATAGCTCCGAGATGAATGTCTTTGGGGCTTTTTTCGTTGATTATAACATAGTTAAATTTTATAAAGATGAAAAAGTCGTTATTTGTTGCTAACTCAATGACAATCAGTGGTATTGTCCTTGCAATAATAGGTGTTGTAGCAATAGTTTGCGGTGAGGATTTTTTTGAACATCTGATTCAGATTGCCGGTGGAGCTATCGCTCTTATGAGTTTGTTTATGCTGGTAATGCGTATCGCAAAAAGTAAGGACGGCGATTCAAAACTCGAAAAGTCGTTGATGATAATAATGTTCGCTTTTGCTCTTATAGGTGGCGTTCTGCTGTTCTGCTTTGCCGAACAGTTGACAAGGATTTTTGCCATAATACTCGGTGCAATAATCCTGCTCGGAGCAGTTATGATGATAATACTGACCTTGATGTATCGCGAGAAAGGTTCAAAACTTTCGTTGGTTTACTTGATTTCGTCGATAGTTGTGCTTATTGCTGTCGGCATACTCGGCTTCTTATTCATACGCGACCCCGAATTTGGCAACAAGGTGATGGCAATTGTGCTTGGCATACTGATGATTCTGCTCGGTTTGCTCTTGTTGTTCGAATCTTTTATGGTACGCAAAGTTATAAAGTTGTTCAACGACAATCTGCTTACAGACGGACAAAACGCAGAAGTTGAAACCGTAGAAGCTGAGGCGGAAGTCATTGACGAAAATAAACCTGCTGGTGAATAATGTCATTTTCTGTCAGGATACTTGGTAGTAGCAGTGCATTGCCGACGGTAAAGCGGCAGACTTCGGCTCAAGTAGTCCTGTACAACGGAACCCCATACCTTGTCGATTGCGGCGAGGCTACACAAATTAGAATGCGAGAATATTCCTTGCCTTTCGGAAGGTTAAGGAATATTTTTATTTCGCACATTCACGGCGACCATATTTTCGGATTGTTCGGACTGCTCTCGACATTCTCAATGCTTGGTCGCAGGACAGAACTAAACATTTATTGTCCCGAAAAACTTGAGCAAATCTGCACCACGCTTTTTACTTCGCTCGACCACGACCTGGGTTTCGAGGTAAACTACAAGTATTTGCAACCAGATGGATTACAGCTAATTCACAGCGACAAAAACCTTGAAGTATATAGTTTTCCGCTTGTGCATACAAAGCCGACATGGGGATTTCTTTTCCGAGAGGTGGAGAAGGAGAGGAACATCATCAGGGAATGCATAGAGGAATATGGTTTGTCGATAGTTCAGATTGTTAGCTTGAAGCGTGGTGAAGATGTGATACTTGAGAATGGCAAGCTATTGAAAAGCGACGAGGTTACCAAATTGCCGCCTTCTCCCAAAACTTACGTCTATTGTTCCGACACCTTGCCGATGAAACGGCTGGCTGACTTCGCTCAGAATGTCGATTTGCTCTACCACGAGGCGACATTTATGGCAAAGGATGCCGAGCTTGCAAAACTTACTTGTCATACTACGGCAACCCAGGCTGCGGAACTTGCAAAATCGTTGTCGGCAAAGAAGCTAATCTTGGGACATTTTTCAACGCGTTATCCTTCTATAGAGATAATGTCGGAGGCAAGAACAATTTTTCCCGATGCCATTGAGGCACGCGATGGTCTTGAAATAGAAATTTGAGTATGATTGAAATTGACGATAAGGTTGTCCATTTTGATGTTTTCAGAAAGTGCTTTGCCTGTGATATTGCAAAGTGCAAGGGCATATGCTGCGTAGAAGGCGATTCGGGTGCTCCTTTGGAAAAGGCCGAGGAAGACAAACTGAAAGAAATTCTGCCGAAAATTTGCAATCGCCTTACAGAAGACGCCAAGGCTGTTATTGACGAAAAGGGCGTTTCTATGCTCGATATAGAGGGCGAGCTTACGACTTCGATAATTGGCAAGGCAGGTGCCTGTGTTTTTGCAAACAGAAACGATGATGGTATAATCTATTGTGAGATTGAAAAGGCGTGGGAGGAAGGACTTGTCGATTTCCGAAAGCCAATATCCTGCCATTTATACCCGATAAGGGTTAAAAGGTATTCGTCGTTCGAAGCTGTAAACTACGATGTGTGGAACATCTGCAAGGATGCTGTAAAACTCGGTAACGAGAAGAATGTAAAGATTTTCGAGTATTTGAAAGAGCCTCTCATCAGAAAGTATGGCGAGGAATGGTACAAGGAAATGTGCGTTGCTGCCAACTATCTTAAAGACATTGATTTCGGAGATAAATAGTGCTTGATAAATCAAACACTATTTTTCCCAACCTTCAAAGATCTCTTCTCCGTATGTGTTGTGTTCGTCTTCGCCGTGAAGCGGTTTCCATACCTGTGCGAAGAACGGATTTCCTTTGGCAATCTCGTCGTAGTTCCACGGCGATGGCAGACATTCTGGACACCAGTGTCCGCCTTCGAGTACCAATACTGGCGAAGCCTTGAACTTGTGTCCGAACTGGCATTCCCATTCGAGGGGAGTGCGGAAATCGCCCTTTACCATTGTTTCGCTCAAGCATTTGCCACCACGAAATTCGGCAGCCTTGCGCATATCGTCGATGGTCCATTCGCTGCGCGGTTTCTGCTCGTCGTAACCATGGTCAATTTTAACGATGTCGGTTTCGCTCGGGTGGGAGAGGTCCTGATGTTTCCAGTCGGGGATTGCCTTGTAGCGTTCCAATGAACCGTAGTAGGCTGATATTCTTTGTTTTTCGTTGTGCTTAATCCACCATTGAGTTCCCCATTTCTTTTTGTTCGCCATCGGGCGCATTGCCCACCTTATTATAAATCCGGGAACAATAGCAGCAAGATTGAAGAACCATGGCAACTGCTTGCCCATATTGGTAAAATATTCATCTACAGGTACATTGGCACGGAAATGCAGGTAGCTTTCTAGCACATCGGAATCGAGGTACCATTGTCCGTGGAAGTTGCGCAGTACAAACCATTCCGGTCTGAAAATCTTCTGCGGAGGCGGACAATGTATTGCCTTCAGCAGTTTGCATTCAAACTCATAGTTGCTCAGGCGGTATTCCTTGCCACTGCCGATGTTGTAGAATCTGTTCCAGAATTCCTCGGGAACGTTTTCCTCGCATAGGTTTGCAAGTACGCGTCCGCTGTCTTCCACGGTTGCCCATTCGAGTACTCCGCGCAGAGGAACGTGGAACATTATCGGGTCGTAGTTTTTCAGAATTTCAGGGTAGAGTATTCCCGATTGGCGCAGGCATACCCAGTTGCGTATTCCCGATTCCACTATTGTGCGTTCGGCAATGGTCTTGCTGATGGCGTAGTGGTCGTAAACACTTATGCAGATTGGGTCGCCAGTGCGTCCCCAGTGAATTGGTTCGTTGCGGTCGCTGGTTTGTGCGACAGAACCTATATAGCATACCTTGATTTTGTCGGCATTCGGCTGTGCAAGAACTGCTTTTGCTACATTTTCGGCGGCAAGTGCGTTCACACGGCGAGTCTTGTTCGGGAAATAGTCGGCAGCCGGCGAAACCATTCCACCAACGTGCAGAACGTAGTCGGCACCTTTGGTTGCTTCGAGTACATCCTCGTATTTTGTAAGGTCGCCCCACACTATGCGTATGCGGTTGGCGTATGGCGCAAGTTTTTCTTTGTTTTTCTTGCTTGGTCGTGCAAGTACGGTTATGTCGAAACGGTCAAGGCGCTGCATGAACTCCTGAAGTCCTGCCCATCCCATTGTGCCTGTGGCACCTGTTATGAATACCCTCTTTTTCATTCGAAATTATTTTTAGGTCGCAAAAGTAATCTATTTTTTTTTGATAACGTTTTTATATGGAAAATGTTGTTTAATTGATTTTTTTTATATTTTTGTTGTCAAATTTGGAAGTGTTATGCTTATTGCGGTATAGGTACCACATTTCTTTTGCATGTTGAATCTCCTGCGAGGTGCCTGCGGGAATAAAAGTACGGTTGAATTTTTTATGAAGAAACTGATATTTATTGCAGTTGCTCTCGTTTTGGCGACAGTAATGTTTGTAATGGGTGGTTGCGGCAAGAACAAACTGCCTAAGGTGCAAACCGATGGAGTGACGGAAATTTCAACGACATCTGCGAAACTAAACGCTACGATTCTTGACGAGGGAAGCGAACGCATTCTTTCCAAAGGTTTCTATTTTAGCACCGACGAGGGAATGTCAAATATGAAGACCATTAGCTACAATGGCTATGGCGATTCTGATTCGTATTCGTTGCTTGCCTCTAATTTGCAGGAAGGCACAACCTATTATTATCAGGCGTTTGCCGTAAATGGAAAGGGTACTGGCGTTGGCGAAATAAAGTCGTTTACGACTTACCAATCAACTTCTGGTGGCGGCGGTTCTGGTGGCGGTCAATCGCAGACGCAGGGCGATGTTAATGGCCATAGGTGGGTAGACCTTGGCTTGCCTTCTGGCACCAAGTGGGCGACCTGCAACGTTGGTGCTAACTCGCCCGAAGAGTACGGCGACTACTTTGCTTGGGGCGAAACGGACGACAAGGAAACTTACACATGGGACACGTATAAATATTGCAACGGAACTTACAACACACTTACAAAATACTGCAATAACGCCGTTTTGGGCGACGATGGTTTTACCGACAACCGTACGGCATTGACGGTTGGCGACGATGCCGCCGCAGCAAACTGGGGCAATGGCTGGCGTATGCCTACCAGTGAGCAGTTGCGCGAACTGTACGAGCATTGCATGGTGGTCTGGACGGTGCAGAATGGCGTGAACGGACAACTCTTCACAGCCGACAACGGCAAGTCCATATTCATCCCTGCCGCCGGTTTCCGCCACGAGGGTTCGCCAACCGATGTGGGTTCTGCCGGATTTGTGTGGTCGAGTTCGCTTTATGCTGAACATGCCAGCGAGGCGTGGATTCTCCAAATTACTGCCGACGATTGCGGTTTGGTCGACGAAAGCAGATACGAAGGGCTTGCTGTCCGCCCTGTAATTGCCAGTGGCACTGATAACCCCGATAATCCTGATAACCCAGACGACCCCGATAATCCCGATAATCCAGACGACCCCGACAATCCTGCAACTACGGTTACCGTTACCTTCAATGCCAATGGCGGCAGTGGCACTATGTCTCCGCAGACGTTTACGGTTGGCGAGCCGCAGCAACTGAATGCAAACGGTTTCACCCGCACTGGCTATGTTTTCTCGGGATGGAATACCTCTGCCAGCGGAACTGGTACCTTGTACGCTGACAGGCAGGAGATAACAGTTTCTGCAAACATTACCTTGTATGCGCAGTGGACAATTGATGGCGGGGGCAGTCCTGTTACTGTTACCTTCCACGAAAACGGTGGTACGGGCACCATGTCGCCACAGACCTTCACTGCTGGCGTGGCACAGCCATTGGCGGCAAATAGTTTCACTCGTTCGGGATATGCCTTTGCGGGATGGAACACGGCAGCCAACGGAAGCGGTACTGCTTATTCCGACATGCAGATGATAACTGTTACCTCAAACATGACTTTGTATGCGCAGTGGAGATACAACCTTGTTACAGTTTCATTTGATTCTAATGGCGGTAGCGGTTATATGTCGCCTCAGACATTTACAATTGGAGTAGTGCAAGCATTGTCAAGTAATAGTTTTACTCGTGAGGACTATGTTTTCTCAGGATGGAATACATCGGCGAATGGCACAGGCACTGCATATTCCGATGGACAGGTGATAACAATATCATCAAATATCACCTTGTATGCACAATGGCAAGATGCATTGAACGGTCACGATTATGTTGACCTAGGTTTGCCTTCTGGCACTAAGTGGGCAACCAGCAATGTAGGAGCAAATAGTCCCGAAGAATATGGCGACTATTTTGCTTGGGGTGAAACTACGACCAAGGAAACATACGAGTTGGATACCTATAGGTATTATGACGGTTCAAATTGGACCAAATATACAGACCCCTTGACCATCTTGGAAGCAAGCGATGATGCAGCCACTGCCAACTGGGGTAGTGGTTGGAGAATGCCGACTTATGATGAAATGAACGAGTTGAAGAACAACTGTACAGTAACTTGGACAACCCAGAACGGAGTATACGGACGACTGTTTACTGGACCAAACGGCAACTCCATCTTTCTGCCCGCTGCTGGCCGCCGCCTCGGTGGTAGTCTCTTCGATGTCGGTTCCTACGGCTACTACTGGTCGAGTTCGCTCTACACGGGCAACCCGGGCCTCGTGTGGTACCTCTACTTCCATTCGGGCTATTGCGGCATGGACTACTACGGCAACCGCTACTGGGGGCTATCTGTTCGCGCTGTCTGCCAGTCCCAGAACTAACCAGTTCTCCCCCCGAAACGCGCAAAGGAGCGGGAACCTTGCCGTGCGGTGCGTGCGCGGTAGCGCACACAGAGACACCGCAGGGCAAGGTTTCAGCGGGGGAGAGAGAAAGATTATTGTTTAAATGTGCTTTTTTTAGAATAGTGATAATTTAAAGAAATATATATGAACAGACTAAGATTTTTTGTGTTCGCTCTCGTATTAATTGCGGGAGTATTGGCAATAAGCGGTTGCGACAAGGACAAGCAACCCCAAGTAAATACTATTGCTGCAACCGACATATCAACAACCTCGGCAAAACTTAACGCCGAGATTATAGATGAGGGTAGCGAGAAGGTTACCAACATGGGTTTCTATTACAGTACCGACAAGGAAATGGGCAACAAGCAGTCCGTTCGCTACAACGGCTATGCCAACGGAGGAAAGTTTTCGACTTTCGCTTCCAATTTGCAACCGGCAACTACCTATTATTTCCAAGCATTCGCCGAAAACGGAAAAGGCATCGGCGTGGGCGAAGTTTTGTCGTTTGTAACTACCAACGATGCACAGGGCGGCGGTTCGTCGGGCGGAGAACCCTCTGGCGGAGATACTCCGGCACCTACGCAGGGACAACTGAACGGACATGCTTGGGTAGACTTGGGATTGCCGTCGGGAACACGCTGGGCATCCTGCAACATGGGCGCAAACGCACCAGAACAGTACGGCGACTATTACGCTTGGGGCGAAACCGCAACCAAGGAAGTTTATGACGCCACTACATATACCTATTCCGACAATCCCGAAACCCTGCCCGCAAGTGCCGATGCTGCATCGGTAGGTTGGGGTAGCGACTGGCGTATGCCTACAAGCGAGGAGTTTCAGGAACTGCTTGATAATTGTACTCATACTTGGGCGCTTAGGTACGGAGTAAAGGGATGTTTGTTCACCGGCACCAACGGAAATTTCATATTCTTACCCGCATCAGGTTCTCGCCTCGATGGTGACCTCAACTTCGACGGCACAAACGGCTGTTACAGGTCAAGTTCTCTGTACGCCGACTATACTTATTGCGCATGGAGTCTAGGTTTCACTTCTGAATCATGTGCAATGTCGAGTTCGGGTAGCCGTGCCGAAGGTCAGGCAATTCGTCCTGTATATCGTCCCGACATTCCCCCTGCAACGGTTACCGTTACCTTCAATGCAAACGGCGGTAGCGGAACTATGGAACCGCAGACGTTTACTGTTGGCGTGGCACAGCAATTGAATGCCAATAGTTTTACACGCAGCGGTTATTCGTTCTCGGGTTGGAACACCTCAGCCGACGGAACGGGGACTGCCTACTCCAACAGGCAGGAGATAACGGTTTCTGCAAATCTCACCTTGTATGCGCAGTGGACAGCCAATCCGGTTACGGTTACCTTCAATGCAAATGGCGGTAGCGGAACAATGTCGCCGCAAACATTCACCGTTGGCGTGGCTCAGCAATTGACTGCCAATAGTTTTACGCGCAGCGGATATTCGTTCTCGGGTTGGAATACTTCTGCCAACGGAAGCGGAACTTCGTATTCCGACAGGCAGTCGATAACGATTTCCGCAGACATTACCTTGTATGCACAGTGGACATCCAATACTGTTACGGTTACTTTCAATGCCAACGGCGGTAGCGGAACAATGTCGCCGCAAACATTTACCATCGGCGTCGCCCAAGCATTGACGGCAAATAGTTTTACACGCACCGACTATGTATTTTCGGGATGGAACACCTCTGCCAACGGAAGCGGAACTTCGTATTCCGACAGGCAGTCGATAACAATTTCCGCAAACCTTACCTTGTATGCGCAATGGCGTGGAGCAACAGGCACATTGGACGGACACGAGTGGGTTGACCTTGGACTTCCAAGCGGATTGAGATGGGCGACATGCAACTTAGGTGCTGATAATCCTACTGACTACGGTGACTACTACGCTTGGGGCGAAACCTCGCCGAAAACTACATACAACAGCAGTACCTATACATATAATGACAATCCAACTACGCTTCCTTCGAGTGCCGATGCTGCCACTGCCAACTGGGGTTCTAACTGGCGTATGCCGACCAAAGCCGAAATGGAAGAATTGAAGAACAACTGCACGATAGCGTGGACAACGCGGAACGGAGTGAACGGATTGATCGTTACTGGACCTAACGGCCATTCTATTTTCCTTCCTGCTGTCGGCGATAGTGGCGATAGCGGTGTCTATACTCCTGGTTCCAGTGGTAATTACTGGTCGAGCTCGAACTTTACGTCCATGCCTGAATATGTATGGAGTTTCGGTTTCTTGTCGGACGGAACATACGATGTGTATATGGGTTCCCGCTATAACGGTTTTGCTGTCCGTGCGGTTTGCAATCAGTAGTGTTAGGGAAGTGTGGATAAATGATATTTAAGGTGCGCATTTTGGGAGATGCGTCTCTTTTTTCTATGCCTTCGCCGTTTGAATGCCTGCGGCGTTTCTTGGTTTCAGTGGCTACGCCGTTTCTGTGTTTAACTTCGTTGAGGGCTTCGCCGTTCACGTTTGAATGGCTTCGCCGTTTCTTGGTTTTGGGGCAGACAGGTAAAAAGTCTAACAGTCCCGCAGTCTTACAGTCTAACGGACTTGCAGACTGCAGGACAGGTCTTCTGTTCGACATAAGTTAGCCTTTTGACCCTCATTGTTTCAATGGACGTGTGCTTATTGCTTAATATTTATTGTGTAGAATAATGACAAATTCTATGCGTGTCCCACCGCCTTTATGAAGTTGTCGATGACATTCCTTATCTGCGGGCTTTTGCCGTCGTAGTTGTTGATTATTATGCAGAAGACAATCTTTTCGTTGCGGGTGTTGGTTATGATGCCTGCAAGCGAACGGACGCGCGTCATACTGCCAGTCTTTGCCTGAACTTTGATTTTGCCGTCGGCACTGCACTTGTAGCTTTTCAGAGTTCCGCTTTTGCCAGCCACAGCCATTCCTGAAATGAAACTTTCGCCATATTTGCTTTTGTTGATGTGCTTTAGCAGTTGCGCCGTCTGCTTGGCGTTAATCGCATCAAAATGGCTCAGACCGCTACCATCGACAGGGTAGAAGCCTCCGCTTTCGATACCTCTTTCGCTTAAGAATTTCTTTCCATAGTCGGCAAGAGATTTGCTTGTTTTGCGCATAATATGTAGTCCCAGCACTTCTGCATAAAGGTTATAGCTCACAAGGTTGGTGTAGTTTACGATTGTGCCTACGTTTGGCGACGAGAATGTATGTATAACAGTCCGTTCTTCTTCGCCCTCGTATTTCTTGTTGCTAACCAAGTAGTTGCCAGTTACAGCAACTCCATTGTTTCTCAGGCGATAATACAACGTCCTTGCTACATAATGCGGCGGATTTGGAAAACAACCCTTTACCTTGTATTCGGTCTTGTTGCAGGGAAGTGTGCCACATACCACGATGTCGTTCTCGCCATAGCCACGGTATATCAGGGTGTTGTCGTCGCTGACGCTCGACGACGCGGTAACTTTGTTGACTACATTAAGTTCAAGGTCATCGGGAACAACTCTAACGAGTACTGCCGTATCCTTGTCGCTGCCAGTGTTGTAGTAAAGTTCGTAGGTGTTGTCCATATAATTTATGGAGAAACCTTGCGAGCCATAGTACGAGCCAAGGTCTTCCCATACCCATTTGCCAGGAGTTGGTACTGTACCAAAATAGGTTACATCGCTGATAATATTGCCGTTAATCTTTTTTATGCCAGTTTCCTTGACTTTTGCAGTCCAAGTATCGAAGATGTCTTCTCCGTAAATGCTGGAGTAGCGTTCGGCACCAAGGCAAGGGTCACCGCCACCTATTATATAAAGGTCTCCATTTACTACACTGTCTTCGAGCGTACCACTGTAGGCGATTTTTGTCTTGAAGCGAGTGGTAGAGCCAAGTGCTTCCATTGCCATAGTGGTTGTGAATAGTTTCATAATGGATGCAGGCGTAAGCGAAGCATTTGAATTGTAATCAAGTACGATTTCTCCTGTGGTGAGGTTTTCGGCATAAAGTCCTACTGCTGCATTTTTCAGTTCCTTGTTGTTCAGGAAGTCGTTTTGCAGATTTTCGCATTTAGGATTTTGTGCAAAAATATTTATGCTGATGAATATCAGAGCAATAGCAGCTACGATTAATTTTGTAGTTTTCATTTCTTTTGCTTTATAACGGTTGCAATGCACCTGAAACCTATATTCTCGCCAGGGATTGGTTCTTCGTTGGAAAATACGCCGTTGTTTTTTAGCACAGAACCTTCTGCTGTCAATTCATAAACACTGCTTTGCAGTCCTGTTATGCGTTCAGTCTTGTTCTTGTCCGACAAAATCTCGTACGAACCGAATGTCCTTATCAGTTTGGTGTATTGTTGCTCGGTTGGAATAGTGTATTTTACATCACCAAAGCCAGTTTCCTCGTTTACTGAATTTACAACTAAGGTTCTCCATTCTGCGTATTTCTGGGCTTGTTCCAGAGTTATGCCCGTAATAGAATTGGAGAGTTTTATTTTTACAAGTGCTTCCTTCGAGTTGATACCTGCTGGCAGTATTGACTTCAGTTCTTCGGAGTCTTTACCGTAACTGTGTTCAATGGAATTGATGTATTCCAGCCAGTCGGCGACGCAGATTTCGTTCTGGTCGATGTATAATGTCTCGTTGTCAATCTTTACCTTCTTCGTGCCGGGAGGATTTATTGCAAAAACCTCACCAAGCGCGAAAAAAAGTATTATAACCCAAGCAATGTTCCTCATAAAGAGCTGTTTATGCGAAAAGTTCTTCTATTTCCTTCTTGTACCTTTCTGCTACAACGCCTCTCTTAACTTTCAGTGTAGGAGTGAGGATACCAGTTGCTTGCGACCATTCGTCGGAGATGAGTTTTATTTTCTTGACCTTTTCAGTATCGCCGAAAAATGCATTGTACTTGTCGAGTTCGCGGTTGAAACGGGCGATGATTGTCGGGTTCTTTATTATGTCCACAGGGTCGGTGTATTCAACGTCGTGTCGTGAGCACCAGAGTTTCAGGAACGAGAAGTCGGGGTAGATAAGTGCTGCCGGGAACTTCTGGTTTTCTCCAAAGACTACCATATTTTCAATGAACGGTGATTCCTCGAACTTGTTTTCGATTGCCTGCGGGTTAACATATTTGCCGAACGAGGTCTTGAATATGTTTTTCAGACGGCCTGTAAGCACAAGCTGGTTGTGTTCGGTAAGGTATCCGCAGTCGCCGGTGTGGAACCAGCCGTCGGGGTCGATGACTTCCTTGGTGAGTTCAGGGTTCTTGTAGTAGCCCATCATCACGTTGTTGCCACGGCACATAACCTCGTTTGTGTCCTTGTCAATCTTCACTTCGATTCCTGGCAAGGGGAAGCCAACAGTGCCGACTTCGCGACCATATTTCTTGCGGCAGCTGACCGAGATGACCGGTGAAGTTTCGGTTAGTCCGTATCCTTCGAACACAGGCATCTTTATTGCGGAGAAGAATGAAGCTATACGTGGCTGTATGCTTGCTGCCCCCGATACTATGATGTCGAAATTTTCAGCTCCGATGCCCGCACGTATTTGCTTGTAAACCAGTTTGTCGGCAATCTTCAGTTTGAAATTGTACCAAGCCGAGCGTTCAAAGTCCTGAATCTTGTATTGCTGTGCGAGGTCTATTGCCCAGTAGAAGATTTTTTTCTTCATTCCAGACAGCTTTTTGCCGTTGTTGTAAACCTTGTCGAACATCTTTTCCAGAACGCGAGGAACAGCCGTCATCATTGTGGGATGGACTTCCCTGAGATTTTCAGCAATCGTGCCGAGGTTCTGTGCGTAGTAAACCGACATTCCCAAGTATTGGTACATGAATACCAGAAGTCTTTCGTATGCGTGGCACAGAGGCAGGAAACTGAATGCGCGTTTCGACCAGGGCGAAGGTGTCATTATGATACCCATAATCTGGTGTACTATGTTCTTGTGCGACAACATTACGCCTTTGGGCGTGCCAGTGGTTCCAGATGTGTAGATTATCGTAGAGCAGTCTTCGGGCTTTACTGCAGATTTCAGTTCTTTGAGCTTGTCGAGGTTGAGATGATTCTTGCCATTTTCAACAAGTTCGGCAAATTCGGGATATCCTTCCACTTTGTTGAATGTGTACATCTTCTGCAGATGCTGCAGATTGGCGGAAACGCTCTTTATTTTTTCTGCAATTTTTGCCCCTTCGACGATGGCAATCTTTGCTTCGCTGTGGTTCAGTATGTATTCGTAGTCCGATTCTGAGATTGTCGGGTAAACGGGCACTATTATGCAACCGAGCTGCATTACTGCCATATCTACCATGTTCCATTCGGGCTTGTTGCCGCTGATGAGAGCAACCTTGTCGCCCGGCTTTATGCCGTCTTCCAACAGACCGCAGCTGATGCAGTTAACGAGGTCGTAGTATTCTTTTGGGCTGTATTCTCTCCATTCGGTATTCACTTTGCCGGCAAGGGCAACCTTCTGTTCTGGATACTCCTGCAAGTACCTGTCCAGTATGTCAAAAAGTCTTGTTACTTCCATTTCCTTTAATTTTGTTTCAAATAATCGCTTTATTTTTTATATGGAGTGGACTTTGCAGTATCACTCCAATCCTACAAAGGTAAGTCAAATTTTTGAAACATACTTTTATTTTTTCTTAATGTATTAACCTTGAATGTTGATATGTTTGAATGTTATACAAACTTATATTATGCTTATATCTATGCGGTCGTAGTAAAGATAAAATCAATCGGCTTGCAGAGTGACAAATCGTTGATTTTGTTTGCTTGTATTTGCCAAAAAAGATATATCTTTGCACCTTCATTTTTGAATAGGATTTGATTTGAAAGATACTATAATAAAATACTTCAACCGCAAAAGGAATATAGCCGCATTCTTGGTTTTTGTTTATGCTTTTGCTATTGGATTTATCTTCCTTGTGAATCCATTTAATGTAAAGTCGTGGGTCGACTGGGAGGATACTGATGATTATGTTATAACAGTTTTGTCTGTAGTAGGAATTGGTTTCCTCGTTTTGCTTGCAAGCCGTTCGTTGATGTATATTCTTCGAAACAAGGTCGTATTGAATTTCAAGGGCTTCTTGATATGGGTTGCTGGCGAACTTGCTGTTTTGTCGGCTTTCTATACGTTTTTTGCACATGAATACGACATAAATTATATAGGGCAGGGATATTTCGACATTTTCCCGAGAATTTTCATGTACGTTGCCTTGTTGCTTTTGGTGCCATATATCATATCGTGGATGTATGTGGCATTGAAGGTTAAGCGGGATGTCGAGGATGATGCTGTTGTGCCAGCCAAGGCAACCGAAAACGATGACACCAAGTCGGATATGGCAAAGTCGATTTCCGAAACCGAACTTCTATTGAAAGAACAAGAACAGGAACAGCCTCGTCACAATATCGTCAATTTCTATGACGAAAAGGGACAGTTGAAGCTTTCTGTCGATATTGACAGTCTGCTTTACATCGAATCGGCCGACAATTATGTGAACATCTACTATTCCAACAAGGGAAAGTTCTCGCGATTTATGCTACGGTCAACGTTGAAATCAATCGAGGACACATTCTCGGATTGTGACCTTGTGCGCTGCCATAGGTCATATGTCGTTAACTTTAACAAAGTTAAGATTTTGCGAAAGGAGAAGATGGGATTGTTCCTTGACCTCGATTTCGACAAGGCTCCCGAAATTCCAGTTTCGAAGACTTATGCCGAATCGGTAATAAATTTGTTTTCAAAACATTCGCTGTTGCAATGAATGTAAACGGAATACATTACAGGGCTATATGGATGGACGGAACTACCGTCTGTATGATAGAGCAAAACCTTTTGCCATTCGAATTTAAGATTTTCAAGGCAGAAACTTTAGACGATACCTGCATGGCTATCAAGACTATGATAACCCGTGGCGCTGGTTCAATTGGTGCTGCCGCCGCTTACGGAATGTATCAGGCAATTTGTACTTCCGATGATGAACATCTTGTTGAGAATCTCGTTGTTGCAAAAAAGAAGATTGATTCTACACGTCCGACTGCGGTAAATCTTTTCTATGCTACCGACAGGGTGCTGAAAGCGTCTAAGGTTTCGCGCGAATTTGCTATCAGCGAGGCATTTGCCGTCGCTGACGAGTGCGCCGAGGCTGGCCGTATGATTGGCGAATATGGCAATACCTTGATAAAGGATGGTTTTGGTGTTGAAACTCACTGCAATGCAGGTTGGCTTGCTCTTGTCGACTATGGAAGCGCACTTGCACCGATATATGCTGCACAAGAATCTGGGAAAGAAATTTTCGTGTATGCCGACGAGACCCGCCCACGTAATCAAGGCGCACGTCTTACGGCTTGGGAACTGGCTTCTGCTGGTGTTCCCCATGCGATACTTCCCGACAATGCTGGTGCCTACTATATGTCGTTAGGCAAGATTAATATGGTGATTGTCGGTGCCGACCGCATTGCCGCTAACGGCGATACTGCTAACAAAATAGGTACCTTGGAGAAAGCCATCGCAGCAAAATACTATGGTGTGCCGTTTTATGTTGCGGCTCCGTTGTCAACAATCGACCTTTCTACACCAGATGGCAAGCATATCAACATCGAGGAACGCGATGAGGACGAGGTTTTGAAATATTCGGGACTTGTCGAAAATGGAAATATTGAAACTTTCCGTATGGCAAACCCGACTTCGCACGCAAAAAATCCTGCCTTCGATGTTACGCCAGCAGAACTGATTACAGGAATAATTACCGAAAAGGGCATCGTAAAGCCCAACGAATTGAAAAAACTATTCTGATGTTTGAACTTGAACGAATAAGGGTTGCCGAGACTATGCGCCGTCTGTACGAAAGGCGTTTGACGACTGTCAGCGGTGGAAATGTAAGCCAGCGCAACGCTGACGGTTATGTTTTCATTACTGCAAGCCAGAGCGACAAGTCGTGCATTGATATGCGCAAGGTGATAATAATTTCGCCCGAAGGCGAGAACCTTACTCCGAAGTTGAAGCCGAGTATGGAGACCCAGATGCACCTTAATGTTTACAAATGCCGTCCCGATGTTATGGCAATAGTGCATTCTCATCCTGTTTATGCTTCTACGTTTGCTGTGGCTGGCGAGGCTGTCGATTCGGCAATTACTGGCGAGGCTCGCTATATGCTTGGCGAGGTTGGACTTGTCGGCTATCATATTATGGGGTCTGTGGAACTTGCTGATGCATGTGCAAAGGTTATGGAAACTAGCAACGCTGCAATTATGGCTAAGCATGGTGCGATTACAGTCGGCAAAACTTTGTTTGAGGCTTTTGATAGGATGGAAGTGCTTGAGAATACGGCACATATAAATTATAATCTGCGTACGATGGGTTGCAATGTTCGGATGACTGGGACGGAAATCGCAGAGATTGACAATTTTGGCAAATGAACTTTAAATTGAATGTTATGAAAAAGATATTGGTCATGATTTCGGTTATTGCAATGATTGTTGCAATGGTGTCGTGCGAGGCAAACGAAGAGACTTATGATAGTTTTATTGGCGACTGGCACTTGTTTCGCATAAATGCAAATGGTGAATATCGTACTCCTAGGCCTGCTGGCGATACATGTTTCAACCTGCATTTCATGAAAAATAATTCTTTGATTGGCGAATCGGTAACAACACCTTTTTCTGCTGTTTACAACATAAAAAAGAAAAATAAGATGACATGGACTGGCTTTACTTATCTGCCTGCAGCCGAGGATAGTACCGACAACATCGTCTTTATCAACAATATGCTGATGGTCAACTCCTACGAGCTGAAAGGCGATACTTTAAAATTCAAGTATGACAAGAAAACTTATTTGACTTTTACAAGAAAATAGGGGCAGTCTATATTTGTGTGCGACCGCTAATTCTGCACCTTTCTATTATCCGTTCAAAATCTTCCGCGTATTCCTTTACGATATTTGTCCAGTCGAACTTGCCTGCATAAGTTTCAAAATGTTCCTGTGGAACTATATAATTTTTCAAGAACTTATTGTCGTGAAAATCAACAATCTTATCGGCAAGTGACTTGAAATCTCTCTTTTCGATGAAGTCTCCGTTTATGCCATCTTCGATTAGTGTTTCGTTGTTGCTTACCTTTGTTGCAATTACATACTGACCGCAGGCAAGCGCTTCGAGCAGAGCCATGCTCATTCCTTCGGCAAGCGATGGCATTACGGTTAGCGAAGCGGATTGGTATTCGGTAATTATTTCTGGTTTTGAAAGCCAATTTTTGAATAAAAACATACTTTCCATACCATTTTTCTTGACGAATTCTTCCATCTTCGGCTTCATTTTTCCATTACCGACTATGTGGACTTCAAGGTTTGGAATCTTATGTCTTGCAATTTCGATTGCCTTTAGGAAAGTCATCGGGTCTTTCTGTAAGACTAGCCTTCCTGCAAATAGTATTGTGAACTTTTGGGCTCGTTTGTTTTCGTCGGGGAAAAATTTGTCGCGGTTCCAGCCGTTGTATATAAGCTTGTTCTTGCCGGTTGTACCGCCTAGGAAAGCATTTATGTTGGTGAGCATTTCGTTCGACTGCACATAGTTGCGTTCCGACTGCATGCATATTTTGCGAATCCAATGGTAGCAGGCTGCGTGATACCACATCATCTGTTCGGGGAAAAACCAAGGGATGTCGTGTCCATGCGAAATTATGGTGTAGGGTAGGTGGTACATTTCCTTCATGCTGTAGGCAACTTCGCCACATGGAAGGGCAAAATTGGCGAAACAAAGGTCGTACTTTTCTGTTTGCAGGTGTTTTTTCAGGAAACGTTTTGCACAAATCATCCACGAAAGCATCTCCCTTACGTTTGACTGGAATATATCCTTACGTCTTGATTTTAGGCGTATTACACGAACTCCGTTCTCAATGCAAGTTGTTTCTGTGCCGTCGTAGTATGTTGTGAGGACGGTTATGTCGTGTCCGATAGTAGCAAGTCCTTCTGCAATGTTCTTGCAGATGACACCTGCACCACCACCAAGAGGAGGATATTCGTAGTTTAGCACAAGAAGTTTCATAATGCAAAGATAATTAACAATGTACAATTGGCAATGGATAATTGATAATCTGTAGCGACGTGGCACGCCGCGTCGCTACAAATCATCAAATTATCGAATCTTCAAATCTTCGAATCATCAAACGCTATGCATACTTTGAACTCTTGAACTTTAAACTTTGAACTTTAAACTTTGAACCCTTTGAATCCTCAAATCCTTCATTCTTCACCAACCATATTTTCCTATCTATCCCCGCCGAGAAACCGCCAAGTTTTCCGCCTGCCGCTATAATTCTGTGACATGGAACGATTATCAATATCGGATTTTTTCCTATGGCTTGCCCGACAGCTTGTGCCGAACGGCATCCGATACGCTTGGCAATATCACCGTAAGTTGCTGTATGTCCGAAATCTATATGCAATAGTTCATTCCAAACTTTTTTCTGGAAGTCGGTGCCACATAGTTCTAGTTGAGGAGTGAAGTCCGGCTTTTTTCCTAAAAAATAAGTGTCCAACCATTGTTTTGTTTCTCTGAATATTGGAAGATTGTCGTTTTGTATGTCTTTTGTTTCGGCTGTTATTGTTTCTATGCGACAGATTGATTGTCCATGGCTTTGTATTAAAAGTTGTCCTATGGGCGAATCGTATGTGCAACTGAAGGTTGGCATAATATTATTTCTGCTTCTTCTCCCAGAATTCAGCATCCTTTATGCCCATTTCTTCTGGGTGAAATTCTGGTTCCTTGTCTTGTTTCTTCTGTTTTTCGTACGATTTTAGCAACTTGAAAACCTTTGGCGAGAGCAGAAGAATTGCAATTACGTTTATCCATGCCATTGAGCCAACGCCGATGTCGCCCAAGTCCCATACCGTTTTTGCTTCGTGAAGCGAACCGAAGAACACCATTCCAATGACCGATATGCGTACGCACCAGATTGCAATCTTTTCTTTTTTGCCGTTACCGAAAAGATAAACGACATTGGTTTCGGCGTAGTAATAGTAAGCCATTACGGTTGTGAAGGCAAAGAAGAACAAAGCCACAGAGATTATTATGCTTCCCCACGATGTTCCGACCAGTGTTCCCAATGCGGTTGATGTGTACGATACGTCGGGAGCGCCTAGTTGCGCTACCGTCGAGGTGAAAAGCATTCCGCCGTTGCCGTCGTATATGTTGTAGGTCTTGGTGGCTAGAATCATTACCGCTGTCGCCGAACAAACCAGCAAGGTGTCGATGTAAACCGAGAATGCCTGAACAAGTCCTTGTTTCACAGGGTGCGATACCTTTGCGGCTGCTGCAACGATTGGACCAGTTCCTTGTCCTGCTTCGTTTGAGTAAATGCCACGTTTTACACCCCATGCTATTGTGCTGCCGAGTATGCCACCAAGTGCTTCATTCATTCCGAATGCACTGCTAATCATATCCTTGAATGCGGTAGGAACGGCTTCTGCATTGCAGATAAGCACAACTATTGAAAGTATTATGTAGATTACGGCCATAAGCGGTGCAACTATCTGCGCCACGTTTGCAATTCGCTTTACTCCGCCGATGATTACCAATCCGATAAGCACAGCCACTATAATGCCGATATACATGGTGTCGATGCCGAAAGCGTTGGAAAAGGCCGTTGAGATGCCGTTTGAGTGGACTGGGGGAAGGAAAAATCCGCAGGCAAGTACCGAACATACGGCAAAGATTATTGCCAGCCATTTGCATTTCAGACCTTTCTCGATGTAATAGGAGGGGCCACCACGGAATTGTCCGTTATGTTCATCCTTGTAGATTTGTGCCAAAGTCGCTTCGGCAAAGGCGGAACCTGCTCCGAGGAAGGCGATTATCCACATCCATACTATTGCTCCTGGTCCTCCATAGCCTATTGCGGTAGCTACTCCAACGATGTTTCCAGTGCCTACTCGTCCCGACAGAGCCATTGCGAATGCCTGAAACGATGAAATGCCAGTCTTTTGCGTCTTGTCGGTGGAAAAAAGCAGTCTTGCCATCTCGCCAAACCGTCTTACCTGTACGAAACGTGTGCCGAACGAGAAGTAAAGTCCTGCTGCTAAGCACAATATCACAAGCGGTGCGCTCCAAACGTATGAACTTATCGTAGATATTATTTCTTCCATGTCAATTTTATCTGATTAATGTCACATTGCCGCGATGTTCGTATACCTCACCATTTATGCACTTGGCTTTCAGCCAGAAGACATACACGTCGGGTGCAAGTTGCTTGCCTTTGTAGGTTCCGTTCCAGCCGTCGGCACGGATGTTGTCGGTTTCATAAACGATGCTACCCCAACGGTCGTAAACTGCAAAATAAACCTCTGTCACCAAGGTTTCGGGGTAGAATGGCTTGAAGAAGTCATTTTGTCCGTCGCCGTTGGGCGTGAATGCATTAGGTACGAAAATGTACGGGTCGCTACAAATCACTTCCTTGACTATTACCGAAACCGTGTCGATGGCTATGCAGTTGTTGCCGTCGTGGAACTCAACTGTGAAAAGCGTATTCTCGGTAGGTGTAGCAATGGGGTTATAGATATTGTCGTTGTTGAGAATCCTACCGTGGTCCCAATAGAAAGTACCCGACGATGAGGTGACTGCCACAAGTCTTACATTTTCCCCTCTGTATATGACAGGAGAACTAATCTGTGCGTCGAGTTCGGGGACATATCCTATATTATGTATCTCGTAATTTTCCGTAAGCGAACAGCCGTTGGCATCATTGATTGTGAGCGAATAATCTCCGTGGCAAAGATTTTCGATAGCGCTTGTCGTTTCCGAGTTTGACCATCTGTACCTATAAGGTTGCACGCCACCGTTTACAAAGGCTTCGATGCTTCCATTGCAGTTGTTGTTGCAGAGCTGGTTGCTGAGGTTATGCCTGAGAATAAGCGTGTCGGGTTGTGTGATTGTGATTTGAGCCTCGGCAGTACACCCGTGGCTGTCGGTGACATATATAGAATATGAGCCTGCTGGCACTGAAATTTGTGTGTTCATTGTTTCCCCAGTTGACCAAAGGAAAGCGTAAGATGGTGTTCCTCCGTATGTTATTGAGTTTATGGTTGAAAGTCCACCGTGACACATTATCGGGTTTGTTTCGGATATGGTTGTGATTAGTACCGATGGCTCGGTAATGTTTGCAAGTTGGTGCGATACGCAGTTTTCGGCATCAATTACTGTAACTGTGTAACGTCCTGCGCAAAGTCCGTGTATTTCGGTACCGTGTTCTCCGTTCGACCAGTTGTAGCTATATGGTGAAGTTCCGCCGCTTGCCGATATTTGTATTGCACCGTCGCAAAATCCGTTGCACGATACATGCGTTACCGATTCGGTCTGCGATGTTAATGTTCCGGGGGCTGGCATATTTATTGTAGCCGATGCAGTACAGCCGTTATTGTCGGTGACGGTTACGATATTGTTGCCGACAAGGCATTCGTTGTTTGTGGCAGTGGTGTTGTCGTTGATGTTCCACTGGTAGGTGTAGCCTGGCGTACCTCCCGAAACATTTGCCGTTGCCGAGCCGTAGCCTACACCGTCGCAAATAGGTTCCTGTATGTTTGTGAAATTTATCGTAATGGCTGGCGGTTCGGAAATCGTGACGGAATTTGTTGTAGTACAAGAATTTCCGTCTGTTATTGTTACCGTGTAGCCTCCAGCGCAAAGTCCTGTTGCCGTCTGTGTCGATTGCCCGTTGTTCCACGAGTAGGAGAATGGCTCTATTCCTCTCGGATTTACACTCGCCGAGCCTTCGCAACTGCCATGGCAGATGTTGTTTACAATGTCACCAATGCTACTTCCAATATCGTCGATTGTAATTGAAACCTGGTCGGTAGTGGTGCAGCCCATCTGGTTTGTTATTGTGACTGTGTATGTCGTTGCTGTCGTTGGAGCTACGGTCGGGGAACTGGTGTTTCCTCCGCTTACGATTCCAGCACCTTGCCAGTGGTATGATAGGTTGTCGCTGCTATTATTGGTGACAGTAAGTTGTATTTGTGAGTTTGGACAGATGATATGCGATGGAACAAGGGTATAATTGAACCTGTGGATTGTCACCCTTACATAGTCGGTGGCGTAGGTGTTACATTCTGATTCGCGTACCCTGACATAATACGTTAGGCTGTTTTCGGGCGAAACATCAACGGTTTGCTCTGTGGAGAATATGGAACTGAAATTCGGGTCAGCCGACCATTCCCAAGCCACTGCGTTTCCAGTGGGGAAAACTTGCAGTGTTGCTGTTCCGCTGGGACATATTGTGGTGTCGTTTGATGTGCTAAGTCCTACATCGGGTGTTATGACATTGACGGTCTGTGTTACGGTATCGTTGCAGACGCCTTGTGCGACAAGCGTGTAGGTTGTCGTATGGGTTGGTGTTACGCTTGGATTTTGTGCATATTGGTTGCTGAATCCGCTTCCTTGTATCCATTCGAATGTAGTGCCTTCCGGGTAGTCGGTTTCGGGTCCGATGATTACACTTTCGCCAGGACAACTTGTGATGTCGGCAAGGGTTGATGGGCTTGGTGAAACCACGGTTATGTTTCGGCTGACGGTGTCGCTGCGGTTGCAACTTGCTGGGTCGTTGGCGATAAGGGTTACTGTGTATGTGCCCCCATTGGTGTAGGTGTGCGATGGATTTGTCTGTGTTGATGTGGTGCCGTCACCAAAATTCCAAAGGAACGATGTTCCCTGCGAAGTGTTTTCGAACTGCACGTTGTAGGGTGCGCAGCCGACAGGTACAGGATTGAAGTTGGCTTCCGCCAAATTTTCAATTATACGTATCTTGAATACGGCATTGTTGCAGTTCGTTGAGTTGTTGGTTGTTGACCAAACATCGGACGGACTTATCGGGAACATCTGGCAGCCGCCGCAACTTGCACAAACAGACTGTATTATGTGCCCTTTCTTGTCGAAACGGCTTGTGCCACCATCAACGTGGTCGCGTCCCGACGCACTGCAAGTTGTGTAGCGCAGTTCTCCAAAGAATGTCGCGTATTCCAATGCGCTGACATCCTCGTTGAGCACAAGAACATAGAAATCCATTCCGTCGGTGGTGTCTTGAATTGCATCGGGTGTAACCTGCATATTCTTTGTTCCAAATTCCTGGTCCCAAGTGTAGTAGTGTGCCTGTGCGTCGTAGTAGTTGAACGGCCATTCGCGTCCCCATCCCGAAAGATATACGCGGTTGCACACATCGACGGCGAAGGCGGTTATTGAAATGTTCGGCTTGCCTGTGTTTGTGCCGAATTGTGTTGACCATTCCACATTTGTAATGTCGTTGTCGAACTTTGTGATGAACTGGCCGCTGTTTGCCACATAATATCCTGCATTTTGCACAAGAACGGTTCCTCCGCATTTGGTCTGTCCGCAGATATAGACATTGTTGTTGTGGTCGGTGCGGACGAAATATGCGTTGTCGTAGGCTGGCGAGCCGAAGAACGACGATGTTAGCAGGAATGTGCCGTTGTGTGCAATTTTTGCTATGAAAGCATCGGTACTGCCGCCGTTGTGGGTTGTGTTGTAGGCATTTGCGGTGGTTGGGTAGTCGGTTGAAGTAGTTCCGCCTGTCACAAACACATTTTCTTCGTTGTCAAGCGAAATGCTGAAAATTGCATCGTCTTGTGAACCGCCAAGATATGAACTCCAAGCCAGTTGCGATAAGTCGGGACTTAGTGCGAATACAACGCCGTCCTGTCTTCCTCCGGCGGTAGGCTGGAATCCTTCGTTTATGCCCGATGGAAAATCTGACGAGAAAGTGTTTGTACCGACATAAATGTACGATTTGCTGCTTACGACCACTTCTCCGCGAGCGCCGTCTCCGTAGTTGTAGTATAGCGAGTCGTTTCCGTGCATTTCAACGTAGTTGATGCCTGTTGTCGGGTCGGGTTGTGTATATGAAGCCTTGAAGTTAAGTCCGTCGTTACCTGTGCCTCCGACGTAGGTACTTCCTATAAGTTGCGAGCCGTCTTCCGAAAGTTTCGTGACAAAAATGTCAACGCCGTTGTGGAATCCGATGACGTTGTCGTAGGTTACGCTTGTGCCACCGTTGAATGTGCGGTCGTAGGCGTTGGCGGTTGTCGGAAAGTCTGGCGAGCCTGTTGTTCCCATAATTACCAATTGGTTGCTTTCGGTGGCGACAAGGCTGTGCGGCATTTCCTGTCCGTTGCTTCCGCCAAGGTAGGTGGCGTAAATACGGCTTGTACCTGTTGAATTGTACTTAATTATGCCGACATCGCATCCTTCAAGATAACTTGTGGCATTGTCTGCCCACGGAGTACCGCCAGCATAATTAACTTGATAGGCACCAGTCGAAGTCGGGTAGCCAGTCGAAAAGACAATGCCGCCAGAGAAAACGTTGTCGTTGTAGTCGTAGGTGGCGGTAAAACCCCAGTTGTCGCCGGTGGAGCCTGTGTAAGTTGAGAACACAAGCGACGGGTCTATTATAAGGTCGTGGCTTTTGTCGTAATTTTCAGAAATCTTGTAGCTGACGACATTTTTACGTAAGATGTATTCACAGTCGATTTTTATCGTGTCACCGTCAACAATCTGGTAAACTATTGGCGTATATTCCATTATGTCGCGTATGGAAGTGTGGACAATCAGCACTCCGTCCTGTATCTCGATGCCATCGGTGCCGATGTATTCAAGCTGAATGTCCTTGTAGTTTCCGTTGGGGTGGACAATGAAGTCGTATTTCATACCGCGAGAGTCGGACATATAGCGGATGTCGGTGCCGTTGTAAATTTCTGAGTATTCCACCTTGCGGAACTTGCGCACGTGCGAAGCCCATTTCGACTCGTCCTTGCCTATGAAGTAGTTGCAGTAGTCGGTTGTGGCGTTGTCTGCGGATATTTTCGCAGGTGACTTCGAGTTGCGGAAGACAACCTTGTAGGCGTGACCGCGACCGACGGCATTTTCGTCGTGCCATTCGTACTCGTCGTGGGCATGGGAGTGGTGTCCCATCTTTATGTCGGTAAGGTTGAATGAGAATCCGTGGTCTTCAAGGAACAAGGCGCCATCGTTAAGTTCCATCTTGAAGTTTACGTTTTCGTGCCATTGTCCCTTATTTTCTATGAATTCGTATTGTGCATAAGCCTGCTTGCATAACATTACCGATGCAAGTATTACTAATATTATAAGGTATATGCGCTTCATTAAAAAATTCCTCTGCAAAAAATCGGTTAAAAGTAATGATTTTTATTTGAACAGAAGAATATTTTTTGAAGAAAAGTTTATAAATGTACGTTTAGTTTTATTAATATCCGCTAAAAAACGATTTGTCATTTCGCAAAGCTGAGTGAACCGACTAAGGAACGTGTCGTGAGAACTCGCTTATGCGGAATCTCCTTAATTAGCAATATTGTAGGAGATTACGGATAGCAGTCTTCACAACGCTCCCCGTTTCGTATCGCGTGTTACGACTAGCTTCCGAAATGACAAGCCTCTTTATTAATGTTGTTATATAAATGCTTGATAATATTGCGATTATGCGTCTTGCCTCATTTTTTAGCGGATGCCAATGGTTTAGTTTAGATTTCTGCTGTATGTATGTTTTTAGAACATTCCCGTGACCATATTTCCCAGAATGTGCAGATAACGCTTGAACTGGGCAGATGTCATTTCGTTGCTCTGTCTGCTTATTTTTTCCGATGCCGTTGATGCCTTTTCGCTGAACTTCTCAAAGTCCTTCACTGCTGATTCGTCGCCCGAAATTACACGTCGTAGTGCATCAACCGAAAGTCCGACGTAGTTTTCGTAGTCGTCGAGCAGGGCATCTATTTCGGCTCTGCTGTTTGAACGTTTCTGTTGCATTTCACCGTCTGAACCATCGTCAAACCAATATTTGCCGAACGTATCGACAAACACATCGACAAATCCGCCGTCACCTAACGTGTCGTGCCTTTCGTAGTGGTACGACGATGAATCTGCTGCACCCAAGTCGTTGAAAAACGATGCGAATGCGTCAATCATTTCATCGACAAAAGCTGAGTCGTCGTCGCTGCCAAAGTCGGTGCTTCCCTGTTCACCGTAGGGTTCTACATAGAAATCGTAGTAGCCGTCGTCCTGCACTGTCGATGACTTTGACGAAAAGTATCTTAGGTTGTCGCGGTAAACGCGGTAGTCCTTCTTGGATATCATATCCTCAATCTTCGAGAAGCGCTTCTGCTGGGCTTCGTTCATATTCATACCGTACAGCACATTGGCAATTTTTGCTGCCAGTTCCATGTCCTTGGCTTTCACTGCATTCTCGAAACAATCAAGATAAAGGTCGGTATCTCCGCCGTCGGTGGAAACTATAAGGTCTTCTGTTGCAGAAAACAAATGAGAATCAGCAATGCCTGCATTCAAATTGTTTGCCGATAACATAACAATAGCAACTGTCACTATCGAAAGCATATAAACCAACTTTTTCATAGCCGTAAGTTTTAAAATCAAATTCAAAACAAATATATATAATGGTGTCGTACCTTATACATAATATTTAGTTAAAACTTTGCAAATGAAATTTTATAAAAATAAAACCCAAGATTGTCTGGATTTATAACCAAAGGACATGAATTTGACATAAATACGTTCTTTTAAATTAATAAAAAAGGACGGCAGAGAACCGTCCTTTATTGTTGTATGTTTTTGTGGTGATACATCGTAGGGTATGGTTTGAAACCAAACCCTACGATAGACCACAAAACATTCTATTCTTTAATCATTTTCAATTCCTCCGTCTCTCCGTTTATCCTCTCCACCTTTATCACATACTCGCCTGGGCGGAGACCGCTGATGTCGAGTTGCATTGCGGTGGTGCGGAGAAGGGTGCGACCTGCAAGGTCGATGACGGTGGCGCTGACAAAGCCGTCACCGAAGATGGTGACCATATCGCTTGCAGGGTTCGGGTAGAGCGACATTGCCGTGGTAACTGGTTCGGTTATGCCATCACAGACCTGTGCGGTAATGCTGATGGTCTTGCTGGCGGAACACTCGCCACGGGTGACGGTGAGTGAGACGCTCTGCGTACAGGCATTGTCGAACTGAAGCATTTCGGTGCAACCTGTACCGCCTGTGCTCCACTGGTAGGAATCGAACTCGCCACAGGCATCCAAGTAGAACTGCTGGGCAGTACATACGGTAGTATCGCTAAGCCCGATAGTGAGCGGTGGCAATACGGTGGCGTGGACAAGCACAATGCTATCTATCTCCTGCCCACTTTCGGGATATACAAATGTATAGTCGCCCGAAGCGGTAAGGGTTACGCCCTGCACGACCTCGCCATAGCAATAGGTGGCGGTATCGTATGTGTAGGTTGGGCAAGGCAGACCGAACTTGGCAATGAACATATCGGTATCCCATTGCTCTCTTATTGTATCCTCGCCAAATGCCATAACATTATCAAACCTTCCTGCCGTATAGATTTCTCCCAAGGCGTTTATGCGCGTGTCGTATGGCTCTGTTTTATTTGGAGCAGTAGCGGTACAATATATTTGTTTTACATCTGTTAAATTGCCCTGCAAGTCCCATTCGTAGATAGAATATCCATTAACACCATGTGTACTTGGATAATATATGGAATCTCCGCAAGTAATTTGAGAAATCCATCTTGTTGCTGCATATAGTTTTTCTTGATGAATAGCCATATCTCCAATAGTGCAATAATAAGTTAAAGGACAACTATACCATTTGTAATTTCCCTCCGTATCATAACATGCAATTATATATGTCAATTCTCTATAATTTGCATATTCACCAGTATAATTATTAATGATGGTGTCATTATCTCCGATAACAGTATAGTTCCCAGAATAAAGCGTTGATATTGGAAAAGCAAATCCAGAAATATATACATTGCCATAATTTTCATCAAGAATCATATTCTGAAAGTCGCTTTTCCCGTAAATTCCATAGTTTCTCGCCTGATTTGCCCACAAAATTTCACCATTGCTATTCATCTTCAAAACCAGTCCGTGTCTGCCATCATTGTGAATATATATATGCTTGCCATCAGCAAGTTCCACATCGTAGGGATAAATAGGATTAGCAGCAGTATCGCTTATTTGTACATAGCCAGAAAAATATATGTTGTCCTCTGAATCACATTCCATATCGTAGAAATCAACATTCAAGCCCCAGTATGGAGAGTGAACACATTCGGTAATAGGCTTTATGTACTGGAAATTGAAATCGGAATCAAACTTTAATATGTAGTATCCTGCGTATGTATTTGAAACCATAGTGTCCGTAACGGGTATGTCATTGTGTTTAATTACAAAATTTTCAGGACGATAACTATATGTATGTCTAAAAAGCAAATAATAGTTGCCACTATTGTCAATGGCAAATGGCAATTGCTTGTTGCCGCCTGTCTCCCATAAAGGTTTTGAAATGCTAGGATTTATAGAATCCCTCTGTTCCGACTCGAATATATTGTAGTCAACAATATTTCCGTCAAGGTCAAGTTCCATTATGTATGTGTAGTTCTTGTATGGAATCCACGGAAAGGCAAGGCTGTCGGGATGATACACATAATAGTATTCGAGTGTGCTGCCTTGAACCGTAGTGTCAAGGAAATATATGGGGTTGTCGTAGTCGATGGCTACTGTTCCCTGCAAGTATATACGGTTGTTCTTCAATATCATATATTGGGCCTCGTCATCCTTGTTTGCTGTGCGGGCTATGGCTTTGTGCCACACTACATTGCCGTTGCAGTCGAATTTTGCGAGAAAGGCACCGAAGTTATAGTCGCCCCAATCGTATAGTTGGAATGTTTCATCACTAGGATAGTTGCCAAATGTGGCAAGACTGCCGTATGTGCCAAATATATAAGCGTTGCCTTCATTGTCAATTTCAAGGTTGTGGGGATGGTTTAGAATTTTAAAGCCAGAAGGTGAATCGTAGTTGTGACCGCCGAAGCGTGTAGCATACTGCCAGTCCATGTTATTTTGTGCAAAGCCGAATGAAATCGCAAACAGCATGGTTACAATGAGAAAAGACTTTTTCATGTCTATAAAAATATAATTGTTCACAAAGTAAACGAAAGATTTTGTAAATGGTTGCCTAGGGAGAAAAATTTTTTTTGATTTTTTTTGGGGGGGGCTGGGGTTAAAGCCAGTTTTCATCAACACCACAACTGAATGTATGGTCGCGGCGCGCTATGATTCAACACGGGAATTTTCAAATCTCTCGAATCCTCAAATTTTCAAATCTTTCAAATCCTCAAATTATTTTCTTTTGGTATTGGAATAAATATTAAATTTGCAGTCAAACTAAAAAACATAGAGATGAGAAAATTATTCGCACTATTGACTATCGCGCTTATGTTCAGCGCAAGTGCAAGTTTCGCTTGCACAAACTTCATTGTTACCAAGGGCGCATCAAACGACGGTTCCGCATTCCTCAGCTACGCCGCCGACAGCCACGTACTCTACGGTGAACTCTACTACCGTCCTGCTGCCGACTATCAGCCAGGCACAATGATGAAAATATACAACTGGGATTCGGGACAATACCTCGGCGACATCCCGCAGGTACTCCATACCTATAATGTTGTTGGAAACGTTAACGAACACCAGCTTGCAATCGGCGAAACCACTTACGGCGGTCGCGAGGAACTCTGGGAAGGCGACGGTATCATCGACTACGGAAGCCTTATTTACCTTGCTTTGCAGCGCGCAAAGAACGCCCGCGAAGCCATAAAGGTCATGACCGAACTTATGAGCAAGTACGGATATGTCAGCGAAGGCGAATCGTTCTCAATCGTTGACAAGGACGAGGCTTGGATTCTCGAAGTTATCGGCAAGGGCAAAGGTCAGAAAGGTGCAGTTTGGGTTGCAAGAATGATTCCCGACGGATATGTTTCGGCTCACGCTAACCAGGCAAGAATCACCACTTTCCCGCAGGCAACAAAGAAGAGCAAGGATGTCGTTACTTTCAAGAACATCGACAAGCTCCTAACCGACAAGAACATCACCTGCGTTTACTCCGACGATGTTATCACTTTTGCTCGCGAAAAGGGTTACTTCAAGGGCAACGATGCCGATTTCAGTTTCTCCGACACCTACGCACCAGTTGATTTCAGTGGCGCTCGCTTCTGCGAAATCCGCGTATGGGCTTTCTTCAACGATGTTGCCGAAGGTATGGACCAGTACTGGGAATACGCAAAGGGCACCAAGATTGAATACGATGCCAACGGCTACGCAACCAACAGAATGCCTCTGTGGGTAAAACCTGCTAAGCCAGTAACTCTCGAAACTGTAATGCACAATATGGGCAACCACCTCGAAGGTACCGAACTCGATATGAGCAAGGGAATGGGCGCAGGTCCTTTCAACTGCCCTTATCGCTGGAGACCAATGACTTGGGAATACAACGGAAAGAACTACATCCACGAAAGAGCAACTGGAACACAGCAGACCGGTTTCTCGTTTGTAGCACAGTTGCGTGGCAATTTGCCCGATGTACTCGGTGCAATCAACTGGTTTGGCGTTGACGACTGCGCAACAACAGTTTATGTTCCTATGTACGCATCAATCACCGAAATTCCTTACGCTTACCGCGAAGGCAACGGCTCGATGATGAAATTCAAACCGGATGCAGCTTTCTGGATTTTCAACCTCGTATCAAACTTCGCTTACACACGCTACTGCGACATCTACCCTGAAATTGAAACCGTCAGAAGAGATTTGCACAGAAGCTTCAAGGACGAGACCGCAAAGATTGAAGGCGACCTTCGCGAAGAAGCAGCCAACAATCCGCAGAACGTAGCAAAGAAACTTACCGAATATTCGGCTAAGGCTTCGGAAAACACAATGCAAACATGGCAGAACCTCTTTGCTAGCCTGTTCGTAAAGTATGTTGACGGCAACATCAAGACCGAACGCGAAGTTCCCGAAGGCTACAAGTACTACTCACCGGAAGTTAAGCAGCCAAAATATGGCAACGACTGGTACAAGCACATTGTCGAGGACGACACAAAACACCTATTGGAAGCAAAATAAACTTATTAACATAACCAAAATTAAAAACAAATTAGTAAAATGAAGACTTCAAAAGATTACATCGAACTGGAAGCAAAGTACGGAGCACACAACTATCATCCGCTACCAGTAGTTTTTGCAAAGGCTAAAGGCGCAAAGGTTTGGGACGTTGAAGGAAAGGAATATTATGATTTTCTTTCTGCATATTCAGCAGTTAACCAGGGTCACTGCCACCCGAAAATCGTTAAGGCTCTCACCGATCAGGCACAGAAGCTCACATTGAGTTCAAGAGCATTCTACAACGACTGCCTTGGCGAATGGGAAGAATATGTAACTAAGTATTTCGGATACGACAAGGTTCTCCCGATGAACTCGGGTGCAGAAGCCGACGAAACAGCTCTTAAGCTCGCTCGCCGCTGGGGTACTGTTGTTAAGGGTATTCCAAACGATGAAACTTTGATCGTATGCTGCGAAGGCAACTTCCACGGACGTACAATCACTATCATCACCATGTCGAACGACCCAGATTCATACGCAAACTACGGTCCTTTGACTCCTGGTTTCATCCGCATACCTTATAACGATCCTGCTGCTTTGGAAAAGGTACTCGCAGAAAAGGGTGACAAGGTTGCTGGTTTCCTTCTTGAACCAATTCAGGGCGAAGCTGGTGTTTATGTACCAGACGAAGGTTACCTGAAGAAATGCTACGACATCTGCAAGAAGTACAACGTATTGTTCATGGCAGACGAAGTACAGTGCGGTATTGCTCGTACAGGTAAGATGCTTGCTTGCGACCACGAAGGCGTTCGTCCCGACATTCTTATCCTCGGTAAGGCTCTCGGCGGTGGCGTATTCCCGATTTCGGCAGCATTGGCAGACGATGAAATCATGTTGACAATAAAGCCAGGTGAACACGGTTCAACATTCGGTGGCAACCCATTGGCAACCCGCGTAAGTATCGCAGCTTTGGAAGTTATCAAGGAAGAAAAGCTCACCGAAAGGGCAGAATACCTTGGTAAGATTTTCCGCGAAGAAATCATGAAGATTAATTCGCCGATGATTGAAAAGGTTCGTGGTAAAGGTTTGTTGAACGCAGTTATCATAAAGCCTATGAACGGCAAGGAAGCATGGGATGTTTGCTTGAAGATGGCCGAAAACGGTGTTCTTGCAAAGCCTACACACCAGCACATCATCCGCTTCGCTCCTCCTCTGGTTATCAGCGAAGAAGAATTGCGTGATGCTATCGAAAAGATTAAGAAGTCGATACTTTCGTTCTGCTAAAATTTTTTCATTGGTATATTAATTAAAGGTCGTTTCTTCGGGAACGGCCTTTTTTTGCTACAAAAAATACCTATAAATCGTAAATCGTAATTCTAAAATCGTAAATAATCCTTACCTTTGTAGCCTAAAAATTTTAAGATGGACGAATACATTGTTTCTGCCAGAAAATACCGTCCCGATACCTTTGAAATGGTTGTGGGACAGGATGCTATTACGCAAACTCTAAAAAATTCCATAAAGAACAACCAGCTCGGTCAGGCTTACCTTTTTTGCGGTCCGCGTGGCGTTGGTAAGACTACTTGTGCGCGAATTTTCGCAAAGACCATAAACTGCAGCAATCCTACGCCCGACCACGAGCCATGCAACGAGTGCGAGTCGTGCCGTGCTTTTATCGAGTCGCGGTCGTTCAATATCCACGAACTTGATGCTGCTTCAAACAACTCGGTAGAAGACATCCGCGCTTTGATTGACCAGGTGCGCATACCGCCTCAGCTCGGTTCGTACAGCGTCTATATAATCGACGAAGTTCACATGTTGTCACAGGCTGCTTTCAACGCATTCCTGAAAACTCTCGAGGAACCGCCAAAGCACGCCATTTTCATTCTTGCAACAACAGAAAAACACAAGATTTTGCCGACTATTCTTTCTCGTTGCCAGATTTTCGACTTCAATCGGATTAGCGTCGAGGACATCCGCAAGCAACTGGAGTATGTAGCGAAGCAGGAAGGTATTGAGGCGGAACAGGATGCACTTCACGTTATCGCGCAGAAAGCCGATGGTGCTATGCGTGATGCACTTTCAATATTCGACCAGATTGTAAGTTTCTGCGGACGAAATATAACTTATCAGGATACAATCAAGAACTTGAATGTGCTTGATTATGAAGTGTATTTCAAGATTACAGATGCATTGTTGGCTAGTAATTACGCCGAGGCTCTTAACATCTTCGATGATGTGCTGAAGAAAGGTTTTGAAGGTGGATATTTCATAAACGGTCTTGCTTCGCATTACCGCGATTTGCTAGTTTGCAAGGACCCCAATACGATAAATTTGATTGAGGTTGGCGACAAGACCAAGGAAAAATACCTTCAGTTTGCGCAGAAATGTTCTGTCCCGTTCCTTTTCAACGCAATACAGATTGCAAACTCCTGCGATATGAGCTACAGGACTTCGCAGAACAAGAGGCTTCTGGTGGAGTTGTCCTTGCTTAAGATTTGCAATATATCGTCGTCGGTATTTGCACTTCCGCAGCAGCAGGCACCGAAAACTCCGGTTGCACAGCCACAGCCACAACCAGTTGTGTCAAAGCCTGTTGTTACAGAACAAAAGCCTGCTTCTGCACCGGTTTCTCCAAAACCAGTACAGCCAGAGCAACCCAAACCGCAACCAACTAATGAACCGCAAAATGATGGCACAAAGGCTGGTTTGCTCAACAAGATTGTAGGTCTTGGCGGAACGCCTACTGCTTCCAATGTGGAAAAAAACACTCAAGTCGCAACTTCTGCGGCAAAATGGGGCAATAAGGAATTTACAAGTTCCGATGTGACGGAGGCTTGGTTGGCTTTCGTGGCGGAAAAATGTCCAGCAGGAACGCGTTGGAATAGTTATTTTAGAAACCATATTCCCGAAGTTGATGAATCTGGAGCTTACGTCCTTAAAGTTGAGGATTCTGCCATGCAGATACGTTTGGTTGAACGCAAGGAAGTGATTCTGAACTTTGTACGCACAAAACTCGACAATGGCAGTTTCAATTTCAATTTTGTAGTTGACGAAAACCTTGTAGAGAAAAACACAGAGGTGGCAAAGACAACTTCGGAGCGTCTCGACGAACTCAAGAAAAACAATCCTGAGGTTGCCGGAATGTTAAGCGACGGCGATTTTACACAGGTGTAAGTCATTGATGGCTGTGAGTTTTGCTGGTATAGCCGATTTTTTCAAGTACTGTCTGAAACGGACGGCATCATCGTGCTGGATTCTTTTCAAGCTGATGATTCCAGTTTCCATTGTGATTCGTCTGATTCAGGAATTTGGCGTTCTGCCGTATATCAGCGGTGTGCTCGAACCTGTGATGGGCATTGTGGGTTTGCCTGCCGAGACCGCAATAGTGTGGCTTTCGGCGATGGTGGTCAACATTTATGGCGGACTTTTGTCGCTGTTTTCGATTTATCCCTCACTAAGTGAACCACTTACGCATTCACAGCTTACCATTCTGCTTACGATGGTCCTTTTGGCGCATACGATTCCCGTAGAAGTCGGCATTGCAAAAAAAACTGGCGTAAAATTCTGGATAATGTTCCTCATTCGTTTCCTTGGTGCGATTGCGATAGGAGCAATATTAAATGGTATATATTCGCTCACGGGAACATTGCAGGACGCTGTTGAAATGCCGGAATTTCTTGTGCCGGGACATCTCGGTTGGGGTGAGTGGGCGTTGAACGAACTGAAAAACTACGGACTTATAATCGCTGTGATATTTACGCTTGTGGTGTTTGTGCATTTGCTCGAAGTCATTGGTTTTATGAAGTTTATAAACCGGATGTTCCTGCCTTTGCTTGGTTGGCTTGGCATAAGCGAGCGTATGTTGCCGCTGACGGTAATCGGTATGACAATGGGGCTTGCCTACGGTGGCGGACTTATTGTTGACGAGGGCAGGAAGGAGGGTGTGAAGCCAAAGGATATTTTCTTCGCAATGACGCTTATGGGCTTGTTCCATAGCATTTTCGAGGATACCATATTAATTATAGGTGCAGGAGGGCACTGGACTGGCGTGATACTTGTGCGTGCGATTTTTGCCTTTGCCGTGACATTTGCTTTTGTGTTGATTACCAAAAAGTTGGATGATAAAAAGTTCGCTCGTATGTTTATGACAAAGGAATTTTGGAAAAGGCATATCGAAAAGCAATAAATCAACTTGTACATAATCTGAGTTTCAGCCCAAAATGAATTATTTTTCCCGTTTTGGCTGAAACTTGGCATTGCTTTTTCTTCCTGTTTCACTTCAAAATTCAGAAAAATAAAATAAGTCTTTGCCGTTCCAATAATTATTACTAAAATTACAAATTTAAAATATTCGATATGAAAGTAGCAGAAGGAAAGTTGGTAAAAGTCGCATACGACTTGTTCCTTGATGGTTATAATAAGGAACTTGCATACTCTACGAAGAATGAAGAAGACGGCTCGGGCTGCATTGAATTTGAATGTGGCAAGGGTGAACTTTTGGAGCCTATGGAGGCAAAACTTGTCGGAATGGAGCCTGGACAGGAGTTCAAGTTTATGATTCCGAAGGATGAGGCATACGGCGACATCGATGAGGATTTGTTCATTGGTTTCCCGAAATCGGAGTTCATTGACGAGACTGGTGCCGAGGATATGCCCGAGGAAGGCGACATTGTTCCTATGGAAGACGAGGACGGCATTGTGATGAACGCTGTTGTTAATGAAATCACCGACGACCACGTTATTTTGGATTTCAATCCGATATATGCTGGCGAAGACCTATATTTCATAGGTAAGATACTTGACGTTAGAAACGCAAAATGAAGTTAACTGGCAGTCACGAGAAAATATTGGCACAGATGCGCCAGATTGCGCTGAAGCATCCGGAAAAGATTCGGATAGTAGAGACTAATGTCGATGCCGAGGTGCAACTGGAGTTCTACTCGATGATGCAAGATGTTGACAAGTCGTATCATGATACGGATTTGCCTGAGATTTTCGGGCAACTTTCCGATTGCGATGATATGCAGCATAGGAAGAAACTTCTTGTCGCCATTGCAAGTACGGGCGAAATCGAAGCCTACCGTTTCCTTGAAAAATATTTGGAAACTTGTGACGACGACATTAAGAAGTGGGCGTTGCTTGCTTGTCAGCAGTGCCAGATGTTCCTTGAATCGTCTCTGCTTGACGAGTCGAAGATATATGTAGCTTCGGGGCTTGGCGGAAAAGACCATCGTCTGAGGTATATCTTTGTCTTGGCAGGGAAAAAGAAGGAACCGTTTTCCGACTTCGAGAAGAAGGTTATGGAAAATGAAGTCAAGTATTACCTTGAAAAGAGTGATTCTGTCAGTGAAAACATACAATACGATGGCAAATATGCTATCTGCACGGCTTTGGTTCCTTTGCACGAGGACATTGTAGAACTTGTTCAGAGCATAATCGACGAGGTGAACCAGTATGGCGGATTTATAATGCAGAGCATATTCATAACTAACGAGAAACTTGTGTCGAGGGAGGCACTTGACAAAATGTTTGATTCCGATGAAAACAGTTAAGATAGAAGATTCGTGGTACGAGAGGCTCAAGGATGAATTTTCGAGCGAATATTTTGCCGAACTGAAGAAATTCCTTGTCGCCGAAAAGCAGCAGTATGTTGTGTTTCCCCCGGGAAGCCAGATTTTCAATGCATTCGACACCACACCTTTCGACAAGGTAAAAGTTGTGATTCTTGGGCAGGATCCATATCATACGCCAGGATTTGCTCACGGTTTGTGTTTTTCTGTGCAGTATGGCGTTCAAATCCCCAAGTCGTTGCAGAACATCTACAAGGAACTCAACAGCGACATAGGATTCCAGATTCCAAACCATGGCAACCTTACGCGCTGGGCAGAGCAGGGAGTATTCCTCCTCAACGCAACTCTGACAGTCCGTGCTCATCAGGCAGGTTCGCACCAGAACAAAGGGTGGGAGAGGTTTACCGACAAGGTCATTTCTGTATTGAACGAACAGAAGAACAATCTGGTGTTCCTTTTGTGGGGCAACTACGCAAAGGCGAAGTCGAGTCTGATAGACCATAACAGGCATCTTGTCCTGACTGCGGCTCATCCGTCGCCATTAAGCGCACATAGTGGATTTTTTGGTTGCAAGCATTTCTCGCAGGCAAACAATTACCTGAAAGCTCACAGCATTGCACCGATTGACTGGAGTTTGGAAAATATCTAATTGATTTGGCAATGGCGGAAAAGAAAAAACATAGGTTCTGGGCTTGGCTTACACGGCCATACCAGTTCGTGATATATCGCGACGGCAATTTCGAGGTGCTGAAGAAAATACGTATGAACAAGATTACATTTTCGTTGGTAATTGTGTCTATGTTCGTGATTTTCTTCGCGGTAATATCACTGCTTGTGGTTTACACTCCGCTAAAGTATCTTGTGCCTGGCTATCCCGACCACAAGACTTTGGAATTGATATATGAAAATGCAGAACGAGTTGACAGCCTTTCTGCGGAACTTGCTGCCCGTGAGGAATATCTGAATATGATTCGCGACATAATTTTTTCTGAAGTGCCTGTCGATGCCGATTTTGCTGTGCCGGTTGGAAATCTTACCGAAGAGCAGATTCGTGAGTTCAACGACCCGACAAAGCCTCGTCAGCGATACGATGAGTCGGAAAATGTGAATGTGGTGAACAAGAATGATATTGTGCCGAATCTTTTTGTTCCGCTTAAAGGTATGATTGTTAATGGATTTGACAAAACGCACAGGCATTTTGGAATTGATATTGCACCATCGTCGGATGTGGCTGTGTTTGCTGTTTTGCAAGGCATTGTGATTGAAAGCAATTATACGATTGAAAACGGCTATTCCATAATTTTGCAGCATCCGCGAGGTATTCTTTCCGTGTATAAGCATTGCGAGACGCCGACTGTGAAGGAAGGTCAGAAAGTGCGTCAGGGAGAGCAGATTGCCGTTTATGGAAATTCTGGCGAAAATACCAGCGGTCCGCATTTGCATTTTGAATTGTGGCAGAACGGCGAGCCGTTGAATCCGACCGATTATATTGAATTCTAATGGAAACTAAACGTAAAAATATAGCGATTCTTGGTTCTACTGGTTCAATAGGAACTCAGGCTCTTGATATTATCCGCGATTATCCTGACAAGTTTTCGGCAGAGGTTCTTGTCGCCAACAATAATTCTCAATTGCTTATTGCTCAGGCACGTGAGTTTGAACCGAATTTTGTGGTAATTGCCAATAAGGACAAGTATGCCGAGGTGCGTGATGCACTTGCCGACTTGCCGATAAAGGTATATGCCGGTTCCGAAGCGATTCTCGATGTGGTATCGATGGATTGTGTCGATATGGTGCTTGCCGCAATGGTTGGATTTGCCGGGCTTTTACCGACGATAAAGGCTATCGAGGCAGGAAAAGTGGTTGCTCTGGCAAACAAGGAGACGCTCGTGGTCGGTGGTAAGATAATTTGCGACAAGCTGAAGGAAAGCGCTACGTCCTGCATTTTGCCTGTCGATTCGGAACATTCGGCAATTTTCCAGTGTCTGCGTGGCGAGAACATCGACGATGTTGAGAAGCTGATTCTTACAGCCTCGGGCGGACCTTTTTTTGGAAAAGACGTTGAGTTCCTAAAGAATGTTACAGCCGAGCAGGCCTTGAACCATCCCAACTGGAAGATGGGAAGCAAGGTTACAATCGATTCGGCATCGCTGATGAACAAGGGCTTTGAAATGATTGAAGCTCACTGGCTTTTCGGAATTCCTGCCGACAGAATCGAGGTGCTTGTGCATCGACAGTCGGTTGTGCATTCGATGGTCGAGTTTGCTGATGCGTCCATAAAGGCGCAGATTGGCGCGCCGAGTATGCGAATTCCTATCCAGTATGCTTTCGACTATCCCAACAGGACATATTCACCCAAAAACCGCTTTTCGTTTCTTGAACATGGAGTAAATCTCACGTTTGAGAAGCCTGATACCAAAACATTCCGCTGTTTGCAAATTGCCTACGATTGTTTGTCGCATGGCGGAAATGCCCCGTGCATAATGAATGCAGCCAACGAAGTTGCTGTCGATGCTTTTCTAAAAGGAAAGATTGGTTTTATGCAAATACCAGAAATTATAGAGAATGCTCTCAATAAGGTTGCATTTCAATCTGCGATAACCGTAGAGTCGTGCTTTGCCACCGATAAGGAGGCAAGACGTATTGCTATGGAAATGATATAATTATAGCCTAAGTCTATTTCGACATCGATTCCTTTATTTCCTTGAAACGTTTGCAAGCTGGCAACTGCTTATAGTATGCTCCGCAAAGTTTTGGAACAGAAAGGATTGCATCTTCTGGAAGCCCTTCGAATGCGTCGTCGGCAATTTCAACTTTACCACCGTCTATTCTGACATAAGTCAAGTTCTTGCAGTTCTTGAATGCACCTTTCTCTATTCTTAGGATTGTCGATGGGATTCTTACGTTGGTAAGGTCGCAGCTGTTGAATGCATTTTGGTCTATTGCATTAATGTTGAATGGAACATTTTCCTTTGTTACCGAATACGGAAGCTTCATTTCGCCGCTAACATCATCGTAAGATTCTTCGCACTTGATGTATGGGGTCTGTATCCCGTAGGAAATAATTGATGCGGTGCCTTCGTCCTGATTTGTAACATTGCAGATAAACTTCTGTCCGGTTTCGGCTGTTACCCAGAATGTGTTTGCGCTCGACTTGTCAATATCACGTTCGACTATTTTCTTCGCATCGCTCCACGGTTCCTTAGTGCCATATATGTCTGCGGTCTTGGGCGGAACGATGAGGGTTACTCCGTACAGATAGAAATCGGAATGCGGAGCGAACTCTGGCGGTGTTTCGCTATATAACTCAATGGTTTTGAGTTTTTTGCAGTGCTCAAATGCTCCCGAATTTATCTTTTTCATTTCGGGAGGAAGTATGATGGCTTCAAGTTCCGAGCATCCGCTGAATGCATCGATTCCAATTTCTGTCACCGATAATGGCAACAGAACCTTTTTCAACTTTTTGCAATCCTTGAATGCCTGTATGCCTATGCAAGTTATCGGGTAGTTTACCCCTTGATAGGTTATGCGTTTCGGAACAGTAACTATGCCGTTGATTGCATTGTTATACTTCTGTATTGTTTCGTAAACGAATGGAATCCAAGCCGTATCGATGGCGTTTTTCACGGTTTCCGACTTGCCGACAGCTGGCGTAAGCGGAGCAATCACTTCGTATGACGGAGGAGTCTTAACTTTGTCGTATTTGTTTGCTTTGTTGGCTCTTAGTCCGAAGTAAAGTGTGTTGCCATTGTCGTCAACGCGTGTAATGTTTTGTGCGGCAACTGGCAGTGCCATTATTGCAGCAACCATTAGTAATATTATCGTTCTCCTCATAATCGAAAATATTTATCCAAATTCGGAGATAAAGGTAAGCAATAATTTTTAAATGCCACATATTTTTTTGATTATTATCAATAAAAATGTTGTGTAATACTAATGCTTTGATTATTAAATTGATAAATTAGGACAAATTATTTGTTGTAAAGTATTTTGTCCATTTTGTTCGCTCTGTACTTTCTATAGTCGCGATTTTTGTGTATTTTTGCACCTTGATTTTCGAAAATTCATCAGTAAATGAAGAATATACGCAACTTTTGCATCATAGCACATATCGACCACGGAAAGAGCACTTTGGCCGACCGACTTCTACAATATACGGGTACTGTTTCGGAGCGTAATTTCCAGAATCAGGTTCTCGACGACATGGATTTGGAGCGCGAGCGCGGAATTACCATAAAGAGCCACGCCATTCAGATGGAATACGAGGCAAAGGATGGACAGAAATACATTCTCAACCTTATTGATACTCCAGGGCATGTGGATTTTTCGTACGAGGTGAGCCGTTCTATTGCTGCCTGCGAAGGTGCGTTGCTGGTGGTTGATGCTACACAAGGTGTTCAGGCTCAGACAATTTCGGTACTGTATCAGGCAATTGAGCACGACTTGGAGATTATTCCTGTGCTTAACAAGATTGACCTTGATGCTGCGATGCCCGAATTGGTAGAAGACCAAATCATTGACCTGATTGGTTGCGACCGTGAGGATATTCTTCGTGCCAGTGGAAAGACTGGCGAAGGCGTTGAAGATGTGCTTGAAGCGATTGTAAACAGGATTCCTGCGCCAAAGGGTGATCCCGAGGCTCCTTTCGAGGCTCTTATTTTCGACTCGGTTTTCAATGCTTTCCGTGGAATAGTCGTTTATTTCCGTATTTTCAACGGCACGGTTAATACAAAGGACCTTGTAAAGTTTGTAAATACAGGTCGCGAGTACAATGCTGAGGAAATCGGTGTTCTGAAGATGGACTACTCGCCACGCAAGACCTTGTCGGCTGGCGATGTGGGCTATATAATTTCCGGTATAAAGACGGCCGTGGAAGTGAAGGTTGGTGATACAATCACACAGGTTGACCGTCCGTGTGCCGAGGCGATTGCTGGGTTCTCGGAGGTAAAGCCAATGCTTTACGCAGGTATTTACCCTGTCGATGCCGACGACTACGAGGAACTTCGTGCTTCGATAGAAAAATTGCAGCTCAACGATGCTTCGCTCACATACGACCTTGAATCATCGGCTGCGTTGGGATTCGGTTTCCGTTGCGGATTCCTTGGCTTGCTTCACATGGAGATTGTTCAGGAGCGCCTAGACCGCGAGTTCAAGATGGATGTCATTACCACAGTGCCTAACGTTCAGTATCTTGCATACACAACCAAGGGCGAGAAGGTCGAAGTTCACAATCCATCTGGAATGCCAGGACCAAACTATCTTGACCATGTTGAGGAGCCGTTTATCCGCGGAACTATCATTACCAAGGCAGATTACGTTGGCCCAATTATTAAATTGTGCATCGACAAGCGAGGAACTTTCTTGAATCAGGTTTATCTGAGTGCCGATAGGGTAGAACTGCATTTTGATTTGCCTTTGGGTGAAATCGTTTTCGACTTCTACGACAAACTTAAGAGCATCTCGAAGGGTTATGCTTCGTTCGACTACTACCAGTCGGAATATAAACTGTCGAAACTTGTTCGCCTTGACATTCTGTTGAATGGCGAAATGGTTGATGCCCTGTCAACATTGACTCACGTCAGCAATGCGCAGACTTTTGGCCGTCGGATGTGCGAAAAACTGAAGGAACTCATTCCGCGTCATCAGTTCGATGTTGCAATTCAGGCTGCTATTGGCGGAAAAATTATTGCCCGCGAAACTGTCAAGGCTGTCCGCAAGGATGTTACGGCAAAGTGTTATGGCGGTGATATTACCCGTAAACGCAAACTTCTTGAAAAACAGAAGGAAGGAAAGAAGCGTATGCGTCAGATTGGCTCGGTTGAAGTGCCGCAGTCGGCATTCTTGGCGGTGTTGAAGTTAGATTAAAAATAATAAAAAGCGATTCCGATGAATCGCTTGCAATCGCATGTCGTAGGCTCCTGCCTACGACATCGCAATATCATGGCTCCTGCCATGATATTATTCAAGGCAGAGCCTTGTGATTACATCGTCGTAGGCTTCAGCCTACGACGATGATTTTAGTTGTTGAGGAACGTGTATATAAGTTCCGCAGTGCCAATCCTGTAGCCGTCGGAACGGAAAGATATTTGTCCTTCGGCATTTATAATGAATATTAGTGGCGGATTGTCGTTGTATTCCTGCTTTGTGTCGCTTAAAATCTTTTCCATAAGTCCGTTGCTATCGGTGGTTACCATTGTCTGTTTGGGCAGATTCCATTTTTCCGCCGAGAATGGTTCGGTAAGTTTCTCCGATGGAATTGCCATCAGTATGTTGCCGTTCCATTTTTCGTATGATTCACGCATTGCGCCAAATTCCTTCAATGTGTGCTTGGTGGGTTCGCGGTTCGGGTCGATGAAGCAGAGAACCAGAGATTTTTCCTTAGCCATTGATTTCAGATTTATCGTCTTGCCATCAATCTCAATTTCGGTATCGTCGGCGATAGTTCCGTAAGTTTCGGCTTGACGTGGAACCAATGGCTTGATTGTCAGTTCCTGCTCTGTGGTTTCGCCTTGCTTTAAGTTGAAAAATACAAGATGTGACAAAACTTCACCGTCGCTGTAACGGTTGCCTGTTGATAGCATATAGTAGCCTTCTTCGAGTTCAAGTTCTACTGGGAACTCAGCAACGCGCGGGTCGTCTTCGTAGTCGAAGGTTGTAAAGTCGCCGTCTTCAAACTTAGCTATCGTGTAGTGTGTCCAGTATTGAGGTTTAAGTTCCGTTGTGCCATTGTATTTAAGGACAAGTTTGCCAGTTTTTGCAGCTGGTTTTGCATCTTCCATGGCAACAATCTGCCAATGGTTGTTGTCGTACACGAAAATTTGGTGTGTCGCATTGTCAAGGTATGCTGGAATATCAAGCGAACGGCAGGCTGCGACGAAGAAAATGTCGCGAGAACGGCTATCGGCATGGCGAAGTTCAAATACTCCGCGTGGCGAAATCGGGCAGTTGAAGTAATTGCCTTCGGTGTCGGTTTGGATGTTGGCTTTCGTCCAATCCAAAATGGCTGAGTAGGAGGGTGCTGCTCCAAGAATCTTGCTAAGATTTTCGCTTAGGAACTGTCTCCACGGACGAATCATCTCCACTTCGATGCGTGCTGGTAAAATACCTTTCTTGAAAACTTCAACTGGATATTTGCCGTCGTATTCCATAATATGTTGGTTGAGCGTTACTGCTTCGCAGTCGCGCAAGTCCTTGTCTGACAATGATTTTATAAAGTCGTATAGGAAAAGATTTTCGTTCTTTTCGGCATGTGCATCCATAAAGGCAATGATTTCCTTGTAGTTGCCTTCGCTTTTCTTTACAATTTCGTGGATCTGCTCTGCCGTAAGGTTTTCGTTCGAAATTTTGGCAATGTCATCGTCGGTAGGGAATGTTTTTAGGTAGGCGTTGCGTATCGAATCTTCGAAAGCCAGTCGCTTGTTGTTTTTGTCGGCTTCGTCGGGGGTAACATTGGTAGTTACTGGTTTTCCTGCTGGCGGAACAATGTCGAAATCCTCTTCGTATTCCTCCCCCGATGTGTGGTTGAGTTTCAGTGTTATAGCATCACTTTCCCTGACATCAATCTTGGCATAGTCGTATTTGCCGTCCTTGCTTGCCCAGATGAGCAAGTCGCCAAGTCCGGTTGTAAGGCTTGCCTTGCCTTCGCTGTCTGTTTCGCCAGACGAAATCGGATAATATTCGGCATAGTTGTAAAGCTTGAATTTAACCTTGGCATTTTCTACCGGATTTCCGCTTTCGTTGGTGACAGTCACTGTTATCTTCTTGGTATCGGTGTAGTTTGGAAGCATGTTTATCTTCGCGAACAATTCTCCGCTGAAGTTTATTTCCTCGTCGCCCTTGTACTTGCCGAAAGCGTTTGAGTGTACCATCATGCAACGGGTTGATGGTGCTGCAAACCATCCCATGTCAAGTTTTGCATCGGGTTCGCAGGCACCGAGGAAATACCATTTTCCATCGACCCACACTTCCACCCAGGCGTGGTTGTCGTCGGTGTGCGCCCAGCGCGGTGTGTAGCATTGGCGTGCAGGAATGCCTACGGCTCTGAGTGCTGTTACCGTGAATGTCGATTCCTCGCCGCAGCGGCCGAATGATGTGCGTATGCTTGCCAATGGTGCCGATGTACGTGCGTCCGAAGCCCTGTAGCATACCTTTTCGTGGCACCAGTGGTTGACTTCGAGTGCTGCATCGTACATGCTCATGTCCTTTATGCGGTCTTTTATCTCGTTGAAAATGAACATTCTTGCAGTGTCAAGATTTTCGTTGTTGACACGGTACACAAGCACGAAATGACGGAAAATATCTTCGGGAACAGTTTTCCCCCACGAGAAAAAGTCGCGTGCCTTGAATGCGTATTTCACTTGATTCAGAAAGAACTCGCCGTCGTAGTCGGCAAGGTCGCTGTAGGGCATGTAGGCGTATAGGAATTTCAAGGCTTCGGTTTCCTCGAGCGAAAGTTTATCGTCGAAAACCGAAAAAAGTTCGGTGCTGCGACCTTCGGCAAGTTCCTTGCGTGCCTCGAAGTCGGTTTCTACCTGCGAACGATATGCCTCGTCGGTAATGAAATGTTGCTCCTTGTCTTTCTTGCAGGAGACAAGAGAAATTAATATTGCTGCGATTGCAAGTGAGATAAGTCGTTTCATGGTATTATTCCTCAACTTTTTCAATCTTGAATTTCAAATTTTTAGCATTGTCCTTTAAGTTTACAAAGGCGTTCAGCAACGTGAAGTCGCTTTTGTAGTACCTTGGTTGTGCTTCGATAGTTTCGTCTGTGCATTTAAAGTTGAATTGCGGGCATCTGTCGAAACTGTTGCCAGTGCTGTCAACAATCCACAGAATGAATTCGTCATCCGGGGTAGCACCATCGATTTTTACGCCCTTTGTGCTTATGTAGCGATAGTCTGTCATGTAGAAATCAAGGTTTTGATTTTCAATTTCGTAGCCATCTGCAATCTTAGAGTCGAAAGGTGTAAGTGTTAGCAACGGCTCGTTGTCTTCTATTTTAAGGATACTTGAGAATGTATCTGCTTTTTGTGGAATACTAAAATGTGAAAGGCGATCCTTCAAGTTTACAATCATCATACAGAAGAAGGTCACTGATATTGCAATAATCACAATGGTATACCAGGTGTTGAATCTGCTGATTAGCTTTTTCTTGTGCATATCCACTTGCCTTGTCTGCGCTTTGAATTTTTCAATGTATTCCTTTACATCGGGATAGTCGCCGTATTTAATTTTTAATTTGTCATTAATATCTATGATTTCCTTGGCAGTGAGTTTGTCGACTCGTGTGTCTGCCTTCTTTTCGCTTTCCTTTTTCTTCAGCTTTAATCCGAACGAGAGAAGCATAGGACCCATCAATACCGCCATCGCACCGATAATTATATTGAAAGTCAGAATGCCAGCAAACAATATGATAGACAATGTTATAACTATTTTGGGGACATTATGTTCGATTACATCGCTCATGTTGCGCGGATATTTGTTTTTGAATCCAGTAAGTACTTTTTCGTTACTTTGCATTAATACCTGGAAATTATTTTTGTTTGTGTCCATTTTCTTCGGTTTTAAGGTTGCTTATTACATTATCATAAAATAGTATGCGCTGTCGAGGGCTTGCTTTACGAGTTCAAAGTCGTTGGTAGTTTTGTAGCTGACAAAGTTAACTCGGCATTTGCCCTTGCCTTTTTCGATAATGCCTTTGGTGTTGTAAAAGTCGGTACTGTCACCTGCATACACATCCAGCAAAATAGGAGGTAGGCCTGTTATGACTTCGTAGTCCTTTGTAAACAATACTATGCCGAATGGCAATAGCGTGTCGGCGCTGTGGTTCGCCCGTCCGGTTGACGACAATTCAACATTGTCGAGCCTAATCTTGAAATGAGTGATTGCGCTATCGTTAAGAAGCCAGTTGCGTGATATTATATCGGCATGCAGATTGGCAGTAGAATTAGCTTTTAAGTATGGGGTTCTACTTGTGGGGTAGTTGATTTCGTTGGTTGCCTTGATTGTGGTTGTTCGGCTGCTAAGTTCATAGTATTTCGCGAATTCTGTCTTGTTTTCTTCGTACAATATAGGATCTTGGGTGAGAACTTCTTTGGGCAAATTAGTGTCGTATTCATATTTATGATGAGGCAACAGGAATGGTATCGGTATAGATACCAAGGTAATCGCCACAAGCATTAGCACGAGCTTGTTGCGGTTTTTCCTTTTGTTTTCCTTTACATCGTCTATCATTTTTCCGAATTGTGCAAGGACTTCTTTTGCTTCATGGTTTTTCCCGTAAAGCGAATCTACATGGCGGGTGTACATTTCGTAGAAGCTAAGGAATAGGTAGAATTGCGAGTCCTCTTTTGCAACAGGCGATTCTTCAATGTTTCTGTTCTTAAGCCCCCTGAATGCAAGAACAAAGAGCACTATTGATATTATTCCAAAGATTCCCGTAATTGTGTCGCTGACTTCGAATTGCGATATTATGGCCATTAGGAATACAAGCGCACCGACATAAAGCATCACCATTTCTTTTCGGAACGAAAGGACTTCCTTGAAAGTAGTCTTGTGTGTGAGTTTCATTCCTTCGATGTACTCGTTCATTGAGTTTATAAGGTTCCGGATGTTCAGGTCCGAGTCGGTTTGCTCGTGCAGAATGTGTCCGCAGGTGGGGCAGATGTTGCTGATGAGCGGAAATGGCGTTCCACAGTCGGGACAGGTTTTCGCGTTTTCGTTTGCGATGATATTTACATCGTCACCGGTAATTGTGCTTGAGTTTCCGTGTCCGCTGCTATGTTTGAATTTATCGTACTCGTAGCCGCAATACGGGCAGGTGTCCGAAATTAGCGGAATCTGCGCACCGCAGCTGGGGCAGTGGTCAAGGTCTTCCTTTGCCATGCTGCTTATTTTTGCCTCCAGCGACTTGTTGAGGTATTCGTTTATCTCTTCGGCGGGAATTCCTTCCTTGATGCCCTCGTTTATTATAGTTTCTCGCTCTACAAAAGTAAGGACTTTGTCCTTCAGTGCGATTTCGGTCAGTTGCTTTATTCTGTCTGGTATTACCATATTTTTATTTGTTTAAAACGTCAAGCAAAAGTAACAAATATATCTGAATCTTGGTTATGTAAATCGTTGCAGATTAATTGTGTCGCCTAAGAACAAATGTCCTATCCCCGAAGCCTGCCAATTTTTTTTATTTTTCGCCGATCCCAGCAAGCAAATTACGATTTGCCGTTGGGCGAGGAATATGCAAGGCTTATTGAAGGATTTATGAGAATGTGAACAAAAATAAAGTTCAACTTTAGATTTGTTCAGTTGGTTGTTTTATTGTTGATATCTAATGATTTATCTAGTATGTAAATTCACGGAAGTTGTAAATTCCTTCCAATTGTGATTCACGAGTATCTTCACCATCGTATAAAACTGCAGATTCACGCACATTCCCGCCAAAAATCTTGCTGACAGCCCTGAGGTTCTCAAAGAAATTAGAATTAAAAGTCCTTGATGATTTTATTTCATATAAACCAAATTCGTTTCCTTGTTGTTGGACGAGGTCAACTTCGGTCCCTCGACTATCGCGGTAAAAATAGCAATTGGGCAATTTGCCGGCGTTAAGGTTTGATTTAATAAATTCTGCTACAACAAGATTCTCGAAAATTGCCCCACGCAATGGGTGTGTTTCTAATTGTCTAGGGCTTTCTATTCCGAGTAAAAGACACAAAATTCCTGTGTCGTAGAAGTATATTTTGGGCGATTTTACCAGCCTTTTGCTGATGTTTGCATAAAATGGAGGCAATTTAAACACAATGTACGATGCTTCCAATACACTGAGCCATTCCTTAATTGTCGGTGCCGAAACTCCAGTTTCGTTTGATAGCGCAGCGAAATTGCACTCAGAACCAACCCTTCCAGCACAGAGTCTGACGAATAGTTGAAATTGAGACAAGTCCTTGACCTTGATTAGCTGGTGCATATCGCGTTCAATGTAGGTGCTGTAATAATTTGAATACAGGCGCGTAGGTGGAGTTTCAAGTGTGTATGCTGCAGGATATAGTCCTTTGAATATAAGTTCATCTGTCGTCATTTCTGAAATCGAACCAAAAACCTCACCAATGCTAAATGGTGGCAATGTAAAAAGTGAGGCTCTTCCTGCCAGCGACTGTGTAACATTCTGCAACATGCCGAAATTGTTACTTCCTGTAAGTACAAAACGCTTGTCAGAGCCTTTGTCGACTGCAACTTGAATATACGAAAACAAGTCGGGCAAATGGTGTACTTCATCAATTATTACTCCGCCTTTTATGTTGTCAATAAACTTTTGCATATCGTCACGAATAATTTCCCTTGTCGGAATATTCTCAAGGTTTACATAATCGTAATCGGGAAAAAGCATCCTGCAAAGCGTAGTTTTGCCAACCTGTCGTGGCCCCGTGATAACTATTACTTTGTAGTATTGTAAATCGTTTTTTATTGATTCTGAGATAGTTCGGTATATATAATCCATAATTTGTACAAAAATAAAGTTCAACTTTAGATTTGTGCAAAAATAATATTATTTTCTGATATAGAAAAAGTTAGGTGAAAAAATATTCTAGAGACTTTCAGATGCCGTCTTGTCGAAGGGGCGGACTATTACAACCTGCGCAAATTCGTTGGCGAGAAAGATGATGATTATTGATTATCCCAGCATTCCTTTGTCAAATTTTTGCGAATAGATTTGCGGTCGTGTCAAATTTTTGCGAATAAAAATACTACAATGTCAAATTTTTGCGAATAAAAATTTCCTTGCACTCCAATTTGCGCAAATTCGTTGCTGAAAATTAGAATGTATCACTCAAAAGACAGTTTTCACTTTTATAATATGCAAGAATGTACTCAGTCAATTAATAGGCTTATATTCTGCAACTTATATAGTTTCTTGCAGGTTTTCGGAGGTTATTTTGTTGCAGAATGCAGATTTTTGGAGGTTATTTTTGTGTCGAATGCAGATTTTCGGAGGTTTTTGTCTCGCCAAACTGCCCCAACACTAATGTGCCCTTTTTTACAGAAACATCGCCAGATACAACGGCATCGTTATCTTATTGTCAACCACACCGACATTAGACATGCCAAATTTGTAGCCTTTTTCAATGCCCTTCCACATAAGCACGGTATTGAGCGACTGCGACCTGCCTTTTTTAGACTTCACCTCCAACGGCAAAGGACTAGCCCCATGTGTTAGCACGAACTCAATCTCAACCGACGAATCGTCCTTCTTGTAGAAATAAAGCGGATACTTCTTCTTGTGCAAGATGTCGGCCATAAGGTTCTCATATATACCACCTTTCGCAGGGCCTTCAAGCGTATCGTCTATCAATGCTGCCTTCATTTCAAAGCCATACATCGAAATCAGTAGTCCAATATCACCCATATATATGCGGAATTGATCATCCCTGACGTACGCCGACAACGGGAACTGCAAGGCGGACAAATTGTAGCAATACGCCACAATGCCAGCATCGCGAAGCCAATCAAGGGAGTTGGCAAATTTCCGCGCTGTTCCGTTATGTTCAACTACCGAATACTGGAATTTGGTGTTTTCCTTCGCCAACTGCTTAGGAATCGACAGGAAACAGCTACGCGCTTTGGGCCGGTCTGCCGTTTCTGCATACTTGGCAATGTCGTTCAGATAGGCAGAAATTATTTTTTCCTGCTCCTGATGGACAATGCCGAAATTCTTGGTGGCAAGGAACTGGTTTACAACAGCTGGCATTCCTCCAACCACCATATATTCACGAAGATAGCTTATCATCTTTCGATGAATAGGTTCATCTATCTTTTCTTGTTTCACGAAGTGTTCCTTAAGCGAATTTATTGTATCCTGCGAAAATCCGACTGCCCACAGATATTCCTCGAAATCAAGCGAAAACATATCGACCTGCCGTTCGTAACCTACAGGGAAAGACGGCACTGCCTTGTAGTTAATGCCCAACAATGACCCCGATGCAATAACATCGTAATTATCGTCTATCGCCCAGAATTTAAGCGAAGCCCTTGCTTGTGGACAAGCTTGTATTTCGTCAAGGAAAATCAAGGTCTTGTGAGGAACAAAGCGGGCTTCTGGAATATATATAGAAATTCCCTTAATCATTTCTGGCACAGTCAATTCTCCATTGAAAGCAGACTTCAATGCTGGATACTGCTCGAAATTGATTTCGACAAACGATTCGTAATTGTTTCGGGCAAAATCCTCTATGATATATGTCTTGCCAATTTGACGCGCACCACGCACAAGAAGACACTCCTTCTGCTTGGTACTTTTCCAGTGTTTTAGATAGTCTGTAAACTTTCGTTTTAACATATAGATCTAATTATTTGATTGCTGCAAAATTACAAACCTATTTGCAGATTTCCAAAGGTTATTTTAAAAACTTTTGCAGATTTTCGGAGGTTATTATTGATGTAGATGCAGATTTTCGGAGGTTATTTTTTGTGTCGAATGCAGATTTTCGGAGGTTTTGTCAAGTAAATATTGCGGGCAAAGGATACTGAAAAAAGTAATAAAACGGCAATAGATTCTGAAACAAGTTCAGAATGACATTTGCCGTTTTTTCAATCTACAGGCATCCCGAATATGGCAGTCCTTTGATATAATCTTCCATCCATTGCCAATCGGGATTGCCTTGCTCATCGATAGGTAATTTGATTTTCGATGATTCCATAAGTTCTTTATCCCACTTTCTTCCGTAATTGAAACGGTATTTTTCTTTATTTATAATAGTCGTGAGAAATAATGCGGAATAAGCATTCATTAGAAATTTTGGATATAAAACATTTACATCATCTGTAGCCCAAAATTCTTTTGCTTGATAATAAGCCTCTGCAATAGAACCGTTATAAGAAACAGTTATTGTATTAGCAGAATGTAATTGTTCATTATTAGAAATATATGAAGAAACACCATTATTCGAATCAATTGCCCCGATATATGGAATTTTCCCTACAACCATATCTGCTTTTGTGAGCCGTTTGCCTTTTTTGATTTCAAAAACATCGATGTATTTAAACCATTTCCACTCTTTTGTGTTTAATTGTAATTTGTTGTTTGTCAAAGGCTTTGTATCGAATTCTTTTTCCCATACAGACTTTGACTTATCTGGCAATTTCGGAACAAGAGTTTTCATCACATAATTTTCAATCCATTGCCAATTGGGATTGCCGTTGTTGTCAACTGGAAGTTTTATTTGAAAAGCATCTATTCTGTCGCAGCAATTCCGCCCATAAGAAAACCTATATTGTTCATTGTTTATTAGAACACAAATAAACAAAAGGCACTCTATTGGAACTGAAAATTTGGACACAAGAGCCTTTACCCTCGTACCTACATAAAAATCATGAGTTTGAACCGTAGCAAAAAAATTTCCTCTATCTGCTAATGAAATGGTTTGTGTATAATCATATAACTTATGTGTTGGTAGCTTGCATGTCATTGCTGTTATCCCATTGTTTTCTGCCTTATGACCAATAACAGGAAATGAGCCAACTGTAAGTTCTGAATAAATTAAATCTTTTCCCGTATCAATATCAAATAACTCTTTCAGATAGAACCACTTCCAATTCTTAGTTTCCATAATCAAAACTCCTCATTTTGAACTAAAAATGCTGCATAATCTCTCATCTTACGGATAAAATCCTCATCACATAGTGTGCTATAATCCGTTTCCATATATGCTTCAGCGCACCATTCATCTTCGGCTTCCACATGGCGGTTTATAGATTTCCCTGCTACGGTTGAGCGATGTTCGTATAAATCAAGCCATTCCTTTTCAATAGATTCCCATTTGTCACGGACATCCACACGGCCGACACCCTTTCTTTTCTCAAAACCATCATCTTTAAAATATCCAAAAAATGTTTCCTTTTCCTTTTTGTGTGGTTTGCCCAATGTCAATGCCTGAAATAGGTTGACCGTTTTTATTCACTAAAACAGTAAAATAAAAAAGGTCAACGATGGAAAAATTAACAGTAGAAGAAAGACAAAGAAGAAGCTTCAGCGAAAGCTTCAAACGAAAGAAAGTCCAGGAA
>JAFZRE010000026.1 GCA_017620015.1 Bacteroidales bacterium
AGATGACAATGCCACACTGCTGATGATGACCGAGTTCTACAACAACCTAACATCTGGAATGTCGAAACGAGAAGCCTTCCTTGCAGCACAAAACACGGTTAAGAAAACTAAGGGTTTTGAAAATTCAAGGTATTGGGCAGCGTTCATAATGCTTGATGGAAACGAATAAAATAAAAAAACGCCTACTTTAAAAAAAAGTTTGTTTCTTTGCAGTATGATTTCCGAATTATGTGACGGGGCAATGGTAGGACTGACGGCTTCCATAACTGTGGGGCCAGTAGCGGTATTGTGCATACAGCGTGCGCTCACGCGTCCGCGTATTTCGTCGTTCATTTCGGGTGTGGGCGTGGTGTTTGCCGACACACTGATGGCAGCCCTTTCATATTTTCTCTACTCACTAATTTTCAACACTATTCAGGAATATAAGCCTATACTTGGTGTAATAGGCGGAATCATTGTCATCATTTTTGGCGTGTTCATGTTCAAGCGAAACGTGTTGAAGGATATCAGGCAAAGCAAGGATAACCGCAACTCGCTATGGCAGGATTTCATCTCCGTTGTTGGACTTACGCTTTCGAACTTCATCGGGGCAATGACTTATATTTTTGCCTTCTTTGCAATGTTTAATGTTGGTGTCGGCGATGGTGTTTCCGACAGCAACGAACTGATAAAAGGCATATTCATAATGCTTGGCTTCGTGCTTGGTTCGTTCTCGTGGTGGACCTTCCTCACAATGTCACTAAGTTTCTTCCGCAAGAAGATAAGGCCTCGCCATTTCCTGACAATCAACCGCGTAGGTGGCTCGATAATAATACTGCTGGGTATTTATACAATAATTTCCACGTTTGTGGAAATCATATAGGAATCGTTTTTTGATTATTTTTAGACGTTGCTCGCAACGTCTCTACAATATTCGCAACTTCCCACAAATCTTCACCACCTCAACGGCCTCCTTCACATCGTGGACACGAAGAATATCCGCACCCTTTTGCAATGCGATTGTATTTAGCACAGTAGTGCCGTTAAGTGCGTTTTCGACGGTAATATTCAAATATTTCCAAAGCATCGACTTGCGCGAAATGCCAACCAGCAATGGCAGTTCAAACATACCAAAGTCACCAAGATGCTCCATAAGTTCGTAGTTCTGGTCAACGGTCTTCGAAAAGCCAAAGCCCGGGTCGATTATGATATCGGAAACGCCCAGACTATGCAACTTATTGACTTTCTCGGAAAAGAAATTCAGTATGTCACCAGGGAAAGATGTGTATTCCGTGCCATTATGCATTGTCAGAGGATTGGATGCTCCATGCATAATAATATATGGTACGTGCAGACAGGCAACTGTCTCGAACATCAACTGGTCGGCATCGCCACCGCTGATGTCGTTTACGATTGCTACGCCATAGTCGGCCACGGCACGACGGGCAATCTCTGCGCGAAAAGTATCGAGCGAGAAAATTCGATTGGAAAAATGTTTTGCTACTATCTCCAATGCCGGCTCCAACCTACTCCATTCCTCGTCAGCATCGATGATTCTGCTTCCAGGACGGGTTGACATTCCACCGATGTCAACCATATCGGCTCCATCGGCAAACATCTTTTCTATGCGCTCCTTGATTTCACCATTGTCGGTAACCCTGCTTGCCGGGTTGAACGAATCAGGCGTAAAATTCAAAATCCCCATAATGCGGGGATTTGAAAAGTCGTAAAGCGACCCTTTGATGTTTATGTGATCCAACCTCATCGCTATCGCATGTCAATAAGTTCGGCATTTGGATACGATGCCTTGTTGAACTTGACTTCGGCATCGGTGATTGTCGGATTTTCAAGCATCTTGTCAATTTCAACAAGATAGTTTACGCCGTCCTTGCCAACATAGCGAACCGAGAAAATCTGCTTCTTGGTCTTGTCGATACGAATTGTAATCTTCGAGTACTTCTTGTTCTCGATTTGCTTCGGATAGAAGTCAAACTCAAGCAAAGCACGGTTTTTCTCGAACTTGTCAGAAATAAAGTTTACCTTGAACTTCGACTTGTAGTCCTTGAGGATAGCCTGAGGATTTGTCATGAAAGCCTCGTTGTCGCTGTTGTTAGTAATATTGATTTCGTCGGCATCCTTCAGATAGGTCCAATTTGTCTTTCCATCGGAATAAACTACCTGACCCATGATGTCCATCTTATAGAGGCCCTGCTTGTAAATAGCATTACCCTTATACGAGTCGCGCTTTGCATTGTGCAAATTTTCTACATACATAGTAAAATCAATCTTCAGACCGACGTATTTTTCGGTCTTGGCTGCTACTTGGTCGAGGATTTCCATCTGCGGAACAGAACCCTGTGCCAACATCATTAACGATGCTATCGAAGCGATTATCAACAATATAACTTTTTTCATATTCAAAAATTTTTACATTCAACTATTTAATTTCACGCAATGACTCCAAATATCGTTCCAAAGATGTTTCGTCGTACATAACCTGACGAGCCTTACTGCCTTCGTACGGTCCGACAATGCCCATTGCCTCGAGCTGGTCAACAATTCGTCCTGCCCTGTTGTAACCTATTCCAAACTTACGCTGCAACATCGATGTGGAGCCCTGCTGTGTACTGCAAACAAGACGAGCAGCTTCCTCGAACAGCGGGTCGCGGTTATTTGGGTCGAGATTGGCGCCACCGCCAGCATCTTCACCGCCTTCGGTCTTGACTTCTGGAAGTTCGTACGGACCTATATAATGTTGCTGGTGCTCGATATGGTCAACAATGGCATCAACTTCGGGGGTGTCAACAAATGCGCACTGGATACGTGTTACGCTTGCATTGCCGGCATAAAGCGAGTCGCCACGACCGATAAGCTGCTCTGCTCCCTTGGCATCAAGCACGGTTCGCGAGTCAATAACCGACTGAGTGCGAAGCGCTATACGAGTTGGTATGTTAGCCTTGATGACACCAGTTACGATGTTCACCGACGGACGCTGGGTAGCAAGAATCATGTGCATACCTACGGCACGCGCTTTCTGCGTGATTCGCGCTATAGGAGTTTCAACCTGCTTTCCAGCCTGCATAATGAAATCACCATACTCGTCAATGATTATGACGATATATGGCAAAAACTGATGGTGCATAGCGGTATTCGGCACAACTTTCTGGGGATTGAGACGTCGATTGATGAATTTTTCGTTGTATTCCTCCAAGTTACGTACACCTGCGTCCATCAGCAGTTTGTAGCGTTCTTCCATCTCTACCACGAGCGAGTTGAGTGTGTTGATGACCTTGTCGCAGTCGGTAATGACTACCTGCTGTGGGTCGGTATCGGGTTGCGCTGCAAGAAAATGACGGATAAGTGGCTTGTATGGAGCAAACTCTACCATCTTCGGGTCAACCATCACGAGCTTGAGTTCTGCCGGATGTTTCTTGTATAGCAACGAAGTAATAATCGCATTGATAGCTACCGACTTACCAGTTCCTGTAGCACCAGCCACAAGCAAGTGCGGAGTCTTTGCGAGGTCGAACATAAAGATTTCGTTGGTAATTGTTCGTCCGTAAGCAATTGGCAGACGCATTTTTTTCTCCTCCTGGAAACGCTTGGAAGCGATTACCGAATGCATCGATACCATCTGCGGCTTTTCGTTAGGCACCTCTATACCGACAGTTCCCTTGCCGGGCATCGGGGCAATAATACGTATTCCTGCAGCAGAAAGTGAAAGCATAATGTCGCTCTCCAGGCTCTGTATCTTGCTGATACGTACGCCAGCCTTCGGTACTACTTCGTACAGAGTCACTGTTGGCCCCACAGTAGCCTTGATGGAGTCAATCTCCACACCGTAGTTGCGTAGTGTAGTGACGATACGGTTAGCATTTTCGCGTTGCTCTTCTTGATTAATTATAGGCGCGTTCTCGTTGTCGTAAGTCTTCAACAAGTCAAGCGACGGGAACTTGTAGTCCTCAAGTTCCGCACGCGGGTCGTAAGGCCCTACTTTCTTCAGCCATTCGTCGGGGTCGTTTTCATCAATAATCTCTTCCTCCTGTGGCTTGTTTATCTCAAGGTCCATCACTTCATCTGATTCAACCTCTTGTTTTGGATCTTCATCAACAGGCTGACTTTCCTCGTCTTGGGGTGTTTCCGAATCTGATGCCTCCTCGGGATTTTCTACATTTACAGGATTTATTTCCAAGTCAATTCCACTATCATCTTCCTTCTTTCCATCTGGATTTTGGTAAAGGTCGATAACAGTTGGATTTTCTGTTTCATCTGGTTCGCTTGGCTCGTCTGTTTCCGTTACATCTTCACCATTATGCTCAATCGGAAGTATAGGAGCAACATCGCCAGTTTCGCCATCCGTTGGTTCTGTAGGATTATCTATTTCATCCTCCTCGGTTGTAAGTTTCTCCTTTATGTCCTTAACCCTGAATGCTGCAATTTTCTCCAAAATCTTCTTTATGCCCAAAATGGAATTCTCGAAGCAGAAAATAACGATAATCAGAGCAAGTACAATTATTATGGAATAAGCCCCCACTGCTCCCACCAAATTGCACATTCCTGTGAACATAAAATAACCGTGCTTTCCACCGAGCATAAACAGGCTATCCTTGAAAATGGAAGCCAATGCAAGGCTGAACCACAGCATTATTACCGTACTCTTTATCATGAACGACAATATACGAATCTTCCTTATCCGCAGCAATCTAAGGCTTATTACAACCAGCATAGCCACAATTGCAAACGAAGCAATGCCGAAAGTGTCGCGAATAAAGAAGTTAGCCACAACCGCACCAATCTTGCCAGCCTTGTTCTCAACCTGTATGTCGGAATTAAACATAGCCTCGAAGAAACCATAGTTCGACAGCGACTGGTCGCTCTTCCAAGTGAAGAAATAGGAAATGAACGAAACAATCATCAATATGACGAACGCCAAAAGCAAAAATCCGATACAGATTTTAATCTGGTCGGAACGTTTTACCTTCGACTCGTCGTCAACGACTGGCTCGCTACCTTTTTTCTTGGTGTCGTTCGATTTTTTGGACTTTGTATCTTCCTTCTGCTTGTCCTGTTTTTTACCTTTTTTTCCAAACATTTTTTTCATTTATCAAAGAAAAAAATCCCCTTGCGAGGATTTTTTCCTATTTATAAAAATATTTTTTACATACCACCACCGAGCATCTTAGCAAAATCTTCCGGAGAGAGCTTCTGGTAGTCATCGGTAATCATGAACATCGAGTTGTTTACGCCACCCTTCTTAACTTCCTTTGCGGTCATGGTCATGTTCATGCCCTGAGTGTTCATAGAGTACTGCATCGGAACGCCCTTTACACCCTTAACCTGCGAATTTTCATAGTAGCTTTCCGGCATAGCAATGTCTTCTGTTACGAAAACCTCCATGGTTTCACCATCGGTGGTAACATTGTACTTGGTGCACTTGTAACCAGCAATTGTCTTGGTTTCGTCAGTTTTCTCAACTACCGGTTCTGAGTCCTTCAAGTCGCCCGATTCCTTTGCGTCTGCCTTAGCCTTTTCTATGTCTTCCTTTGACTGCTGTGTAGCAAGCTTCTGACCCATAACATCAATAAGAACGATTGCACTGCCATCTTCAAGTACTACTGAACCCATAGTGTACATTGGAGAAACCTGATCCATTCTAAACTTTCCGTCCTTAACATATGTTATCATTTCGGTCGGAACTTGACCTTTATACTGCGGATCCAAATCTTCGTAAGTGATTGCATACTTGATAATTCCTGCGAAAGTCTTTTCCTTCTTCTGTGCGCTAACCGAGAACGACACCAACAATGCCATTACCACGCATAATACTTTAACTATAGTCTTCATATTCAAAATAATTTATTGTTGTTACTAATTTAATTAAAATCCTACCTATATAAAAAAATGTTCGCAAAGATAGTCATTATAATTTTTACGGCTGCCATAAAACTAATAAAAAAAACTTAATCTTTTGAACAATTCAAGGTGTAAACAAAAATGATGCCGAAGAAGAAAAGGCTCGCAGGCGGACAGGCTCACAGACTAACAGTCAAGTGTTCTTCACAATTAGTTTTCTGTTAACTTGTTAAACCAAAATCTAAATTCGTAAATCGTAAATAAACTTTATCTTTGCACCACTTTTGAAATACATACGAAATGAACGAAAAATTCCATAGGATAATATTCATAATCATTGCAATAGCAATTGCATTGACAATGTTTTCTCTCGTCAGCGACTACGGTAGCAGCACCGCCGAAGACGAATACCAGATAAACAACGCCATCCAGCTCGACCGCTACTACAAAAGTTTCGGCAGCGACACCAGCATACTCGAAAACACCCGACCGATGTATAGCGGATGGTTCAACGCACTCACAGTCACTCTGTCCGATGCCTTTGCAAAATTTGAAATCCGCAGTGTACGCCATGCCACTAACGCAATATTCGGCTTTGTGGGAATTGTTTTCGCCGCACTGCTTGCAAGACGTTGCCGCAACTGGCGCACGGCAAGTTTCACAATGCTCATGCTCGGACTTTCACCAGTAATTTTCGGACATTCAATGTTCAACCTCGACGATATACCTGTTTTTGCGACATTCGCGGCATCTTTATACTTCGTGAAACGCCTTGCCGACCACTATCCAAAGCCAAAAATCGTTGATGTAATATTTTTTGCATTGTCAGCAGCATTGTGCATCACGGCAAATCCTGACTGCTCGACAATTGTAGCAATTGCACTAATCCTTTGCATTATCGGACTTGTCGCACAACGCAAACACAATGAAATCAAGAAGGCTGCTATACGCTATCCAATATTTGCAGTAGGCTCGTTAGCCGTGATTTTCGGAATTGTCATACTGCTTATACCCCAAGGAATTGGCGAATGGCTCAACTCGTTCTCGCCTAACTCACCAACAAGAATACTCTTCGAAGGCAAACTTGTATGGACCGACCTTCTGCCGTGGTACTACAACACCAAAATGCTTGTGATGACAATTCCTGCCGCAGTATTCGTCGGAATGCTTCTCGCCCTCGGGCTTTGCTTTGTAAAGAAGTCCAACCGCGCAGAAATAATCACTCTTGTTTGCATTTCAGCAGTTTCAATCCTGATTTTCTCACTGAAATCCGACACAAACGGCATCTGGCAGCACCTGCTTTACGCCGAAATCCCGCTATACATAGTTGCGGCCATTGGCTTCGATATGCTTGCCGAATCTTCACGCTCAACAGCCACACAGATTGCAGGCATCGCAATACACCTACTGCTGATGATAATGCCGGCGGTACATATTTTCCGTAGCCATCCGTACAGCCACATCTACTACAACGAATTTACTGGCGGATTAAACCATGCTTTCGGTCGCTACGAACTTGAAAACTACGGCGTAAGCAACCGTGAAGCCGCACAATGGATAATCGACAACGGCAAGTACAACCTGTCTGGCGACCAACTTTTTGTTGCAGCACGAAGCGAAAAAGCAGGAAAGCATTATTTTGGCAAGTACAAGTACGAAGTTTCCATCGTTGAAACGCGCTGGGCGGAACGTGCAAACCACATCTGGGACTACGCCATCTTCCCCGTCACAGGAATTGAGCCAGAAATACTTACAAGCCAGTATTTTCCGCCGAAAAACACCGTTGACACAATAAGCATCGACAATGTTCCGATTTGCCTTGTGCTTCAACGCACCGACACCTGCGACCTCTACGGACGCGGATACCTTGCAAACAATGACGTACAGCACGCCATAGAACTGCTCGAAACAGCAGTTTACAACGACCCTACCAACGAATCGGCAATGATAAACCTCATCGATGCCAACCTGCGCATAAACAACAAGGACGCAATGAAAAAATGGATTGACCGTTTCCTCGAAATTGCTCCTCGCGACGATGTTGGCAACTACTATAATGCTTATTACCACAACATTACAGGCAACAACGATGAAGCAGAACGCATCAGCAAGGAAATTATCGACTACAACCCGCGATTCAGTCTTGCGTATATGTTCCTTTCAACTGTTTACACCTTGCAAAAACGTTACGACGAAGCCGAAAACATAGTCCTCTCGCTTGTTGACTACGACATTTACGACGAACAGGCGGCTCGCCAGCTCGTCCGTGTATATAACGCACAGCAGAAAGACATCAGCGAAGCGGAACTGTCGTACTACGACTACGCCAGCAAATCGTACGACCGCCGTGGCAAAAAGGAACTTGCCGAAAAATACAGGAAACTGTACGAAGAGACAAAAGCCAAAAATAAATAGGAATTATACTTTATCACATTTTTTTGCATTTTGTGTATTACAAATCAAAAAAATGATTACTTTTGATGAAAATTTTAAACTCAAATTGTCATGGAAGTATTAATAATTACTATTGTATCAATTGTTGTAGTCATATTGTTTTTGGCTGGCTTCAAGGTTGTACGTCCTACACACAGGGCACTTGTCGAAAGACTTGGTAAGTATCACCATTTTGCAAATCCTGGCCTGCACTGGATAATTCCATTCATCGACCGCATCTACCGCGTGAACGTAACAGAACAGATGGTTGATGCCGACCCACAGGAAATTATCACCAACGATAACTTGAACGCCACCGTCGATGCACAGATTTATTTCCGCGTACGCGAAGACGAACAAAGCGTAAAGAACTCGTTGTATAACGTTTACAACTATCAGGTGCAGATTGTAAACCTTGCACGTACAACTTTGCGTAACATCATTGGTACTCTTACACTTAAGTCGGCAAACAGCGAACGTGGACGCATTAACACCGAGTTGCACCAGATTTTGTCAGAAGAAACCAACGACTGGGGTATTTCGATTGTACGCGCCGAACTGAAGCAAATTGACCCGCCACAAGACGTTCAGGCAACCATGAACAAGGTCGTAAAGGCTGAAAATGAGAAGATTGCCGCAATTGACTATGCAACTGCTGCCGAAACCGAAGCCGACGGTGTTAAGCGTGCAAAAATCAAGGAAGCAGAAGGTTTCCGTCAGGCTAAGATTCTGAACGCCGAAGGTGAAGCCGAAGCGATAAGGCTTGTAAACGAGGCTGCAGAAAAGTATTTCATAGGTAACGCTCAGATATTAAGAAAGATAGAGGCTTTGGAGAACTCTCTCAAGAACAACGCCAAGATTGTTGTCCCGTCAGACTCCGATTTGGTTAATGTAATTGGTGAAATGGCTGGCGTTTTGCCGTTGGAAAAGAAAGAGAAAAAGCACGAATAAATACTGACGAAACACAAAAGAAAAGCCCGACATTTGCCGGGCTTTCTTATATCCTGTCATGGCTTTTTACTTTGTTATTTCGTAGAGTATATCCAACTTTGGGGTAAGGATAATTTCAGTTCTGCGGTTCTTTGCACGTGCTTCGGCTGTCTTTGCATCATCTACAGGCAGATAGCAGCTACGTCCAGAAGCGATAAGACGAGCGGGATTGATTTGCGAATTTGCCAATATTATCTTCACTATGGAAGTTGCACGCTTTGTACTCAGGTCCCAGTTGTCCTGTATGTTGCCGTTACCACTATATGCAAGGTCATCGGTGTGACCTTCGATTGTAATGTTGACATCCTGGTTATTTTCGAGTACTGTCGCCAGTTTCTTCAAGGCTTCCTGTCCTTTAGGGTCAACATCCCATTTCCCCGACTTGAAGAGAAGTTTCTCGTCGAGCGAAACGTAAACCTTGCCTTCCTTCTGTGTAACCGACAATCCGTTGCCTTCGAATCCGGATAGAGCCTCAGAAACTTTGCTCTTAAGTGCATTCATTGCCGAATCCTTGGCATTCAATATTGACTGAAGTTCAGCAACTTTGGCTGTCTTTGAATCGAGCTCCGAGTTCTTGCTGCTAAGTTCGTTGCGTTGCGACTCGAGGAGAGCATTCTTCTCGTTCAGTTCGCGTTCCTTCTGCTCGGTGATGGTCTTCATAGCTTCGAGGCTTGCCCTCTCCTGCATAAGACTCATTTCGAGTTTTCTCAGTTCGTCTTCCTTTGTCTGAAGCTCGTCGCGAGACTTTTGCAGCGCAGCCATTGCCTTCTGCTGCTCGCTGTCGGCACTAGCACGAAGTTTCTCCTGATTTTCAAGAAGCTGGTTGTATAGCATGCTTATCTTGTCGTACTGCTGAGTTAGTATCCTATACGAATTACTTTTTATGGCAGTGTCGGCTTCCAAAGATGCCACTTCATGCTCTTTCCTCTTCAACAACGCCTTAAGCTCATTATTTTCAGTAACAAGACTTTCGTTCTGCTTCTTTATTTCAGTACGTTCCTTTTCGCAATTTTCCTTTTCGGCTTTCATGTCTTCAAACTTGCGCGAGGGCACACATGAGAACAAAAAGCCAGATACCACGGCTAGCAAAGCCATTGACCTAATTAACGTTTTGATTTTCATACAAATAAGATTATATAACAATTAGATTGCAAATATACATCCACAACAAATAGTACAACCGCTTAATCTATCAATTTTATTTACAATTTTATGTTAATATTTGTTTGGTTGTATTATATTATTTTTTGTAATTTTGTCGCTTCATAAAAATATTGGAATTGGATTAATGGTATGTCGTATAAGTTTTTAGACGAAATAAACTCTCCTACTGACTTAAAACGAGTAAATCTTATAGATTTGCCTGTAGTCTGTGATGAGCTAAGACGCTTCATCATAGAGTCGGAAGCCATTAATCCTGCGCATTTTGGAGCAAATCTTGGCGTTATTGAACTTACAGTTGCCTTACATTATGTATTTGACGTACCCAACGACAACTTGATTTGGGATGTTGGACATCAGGCATACGGACATAAAATCCTCACCGGTCGTCGCGATTCGTTCAAGACAAACAGAACATACAAAGGCATAAGCGGTTTTCCCTCGCCTGCAGAAAGCAAATATGATAGTTTTGGCGTAGGACACTCATCCACAAGCATTTCCGCAGCATTAGGAATGGCAGTTGCCGCCAAAATGCACGGAAGCAACGAACGGACAATAGCAGTAATCGGCGACGGCGCCCTCTCGGGCGGCGAAGCTTTCGAGGCCTTAAACAATGCCGCTGTACGCAATCCAAATCTCCTTATAGTTCTGAACGACAACAAGATAGCAATAGATGAAACTCCAGGCTCGCTTCGCGAATACCTTACCGACATATCCACATCCAAGACCTACAACAAGGTAAAGAGCGACGTTTGGAATTTCCTGGGCAAAGTCAACAAACTAGGTCCAGATATAAGACATTTCACCCAACGCATCGACAATGCTGTAAAGTCGATAGTGATGAGACAAAGCAATGTCTTTGAGTCTATGAACATCAGATATTTTGGTCCGGTTGACGGTCACGATGTAATTTCGCTTGTAAAGTTGTTCTCCGATTTGAAGGATATCAACGGACCTCTGCTCCTGCACCTTATCACCCAGAAAGGCAAGGGATTCAAGCCAGCAGAAGAAAATCCGCGCGAATGGCACGCCGCTCCCGGAAAATTTGAAGTCGAGACAGGAAAACTTATTGACGCTGAAGAAAATCCAATGTCAGCACAAAAATTCCAGGACGTATTCGGTGAAGCATTGAGAAAACTGGCTAACGACAACAAGAATATTGTTGCAATATCACCAGCAATGGTATCTGGAAGCGGTCTGACCAAGATGTTCGAGGAATACCCCGACAGATGTTTCGACGTCGGCATTTCGGAACAGCACGCAGTGACCTTTGCAGCAGGACTTGCAACAAAGGGAATGGTTCCTTATTGCTGCATTTACAGCACATTCTCGCAGAGGGCTTTCGACCAGATAATCCACGATGTAGCATTGCAAAATCTGCATGTGATAATGTGCCTCGACAGGGCTGGTCTTGTTGGAAAGGATGGAGCAACCCACCATGGATCATTCGACATTTCCTTCCTCAGATGCATCCCAAACCTTGTTATTTCGGCACCAATTGACGAATACGAGTTCCGTAACCTGCTTTATACAGCACAGCTCGAGAAGAACGATTTCCCGTTTGTAATACGTTACCCACGAGGTAAGTCATTCAATCCCAAGTCGGAAATCGAATTTTCCGAAATAGAAATAGGCAAAGGCAGATGCTTGAGGCATGGCGATACGCTTGCAATTGTAACAATAGGTACTTCTGGTCAGATTGCAATCAAGGTTGCTGACAGACTCCATGACAACGACAATATAAGCGTTTCTATATATAATATGGTATTCGTAAAGCCACTCGACGAAGATTTGCTCCGTGAAGCCTGCGAAAGCCACAAGTACATAGTTACAATAGAGGACAATGCCCTGATGGGCGGATTCGGCAGCGAAGTACTTGAATTCGTTTCCGACAACGATTATGATGTGAAAGTTAAACGTTTTGGTATCCCCGATTACTTTGTAATGCACGGAACACAAGACGAATTAATAAGGGAATGCGGCTATGATGCCGATTCCGTATATGGTTGGATAAAACAAAGGTTATTTAGTTAATTATATTTTTAAATGATGAAAAAACTACTATTGTTGATTTTAAGCGTGATTTTCTGTGTCGGAGTTTATTCACAGAAATCCAGTAAGTCTTTTATGAAACTATTTTACGATGCATCGGCCTTTATGTACGAGAACAACTACGGTGCAGCGTTGGAATACTGGAAAAAAGCAGAGGACAAAGACCCACAAAATCCAAATGTATGGTATAACATGGGTGTTTGCTACAAAAACACATCCAAGGACAGGGAACTTGCTGTCGAGTACTTGACAAAAACCTTGGATTACGCAAATCCTAATTATGTTACCAACGACCACAACGAGCGTACTGTTCCTATCGACTGCTACTTGGAACTCGGTTCTGCTCTCCGTATGCTTGGCAAGTATGACGAAAGCGTTGAAATGCTGAACAAGGCAAAAGAAATAGCTTCATCAAATGGTCGTGATGACCTAGTGACAAGAGCTGATGAAGAACTTGAAGTTACCGCCAATGCAAGGAATTTGGTAAATCAGAAGTCGTGCACCAAAAATGATGTGGCTAATGTAGGTGATGTTATCAATTCGGAATATTCCGACCATTCGCCGGTTATTACCTGCGATGGTAACACATTGTACTTCACATCTAAGCGTCCTAATGCAATGAACTCGTACGATGACGAGAAAATTTATGTAACCCACAAAAAAGATAACGGCGAATGGTCAACACCTGACCTTCTGCCATCACCCATCAATACAAAGGGAAAGAATGAATCGGTTGTTGCAGTGTCTAACGACGGGAAACAATTGTATTTCTTCCGTTCAGGTTCATCGCTGCAGGGTAATCTTTATGTCGTAGAACAAAACGACAAGGGCGGATGGGGCAAGCCAAAGCAACTTAGCTCCGACATCAATACAAAATACAGGGAGTCGCACGTTACAGTATCTCCCGATGGCAACAGCATGTACTTTACCAGCGACCGCCCAGGTGGTTTCGGTGGCCTCGACATATATGTTATTAAGAAACTTCCGAACGGCAAGTGGTCTGAACCTCAGCTTCTGCCAGAAGAAGTCAACACACCAAGCGATGAAGAATATCCATTCGTTCATCCGAACGGCTCAATACTCTATTTCAACTCGAAAGGTCACGAAAACGTTGGCGGATACGATGTTTTCTACTCCAAGATTAGCGACGACGGAACATATTCAAAGGCTGAAAACATGTGCAGCCCTATTAACACTCCCGACAACGATATTTGCTACTCGTTGAGTTGCGATGGTAAGACTGCTTACGTTGCAGGAATACGTGAAGATTCCTACGGCGAGTATGATATATATGTGATTGAAGACAAAAAGGCTGGCGAAAACATTATCGTATATACAGGCAAGGTAAGATACGCCGACAATGCCATTCCAAAGGGTACTACAGTATGGCTGAAGAACAACACTACAGGAGAAGACCTCGGCTCGTTCAATGTTGACGAAAATACAGGTGAATATTTCTGCGACTTGCAGCCAGGTGCCGACTATTCGTTGACATATTCGAAGAATGGCGAAACCTTGCAGGAAAGCAAAAAGACTCCTAGCAAGGATGACGAAGATAACTTCAAGCGTCTGGGTGCTCCAATCGCACTCGACGACGTTGTTCTTCCTCTGTTGAACAAGAATGCAGAAGTTGAAATTCTCCCGAACGGTGACATTACAGCACAGGGAACCTCATCGCTCAACAATGTAACCAAGACCGCAAAGGATATGAAGGACGAAGATAGAGTGATGATTGTCAACATCGAACATAACGAAAATGACCTTCCTAAGGATTCACAGCCTATGAAAAACGTTGTGGATTACTTGACTTCTTCGGGTGCAATTCAACCGGATGATATAACTTACAACAACGCACCTTCAGACAAGAACGTATATAATGTAAAGGTATCGATAGGTACAGAAACTACACCTGTTACCCCTGGTCCTATAGCAGAAGTACAGGATACTGTTGAAATCTGCAATGTATATTTCGACTTCGACAAGTCGGACATCATGGACAAGTACAAAGAAAACTTGGATAAGTTGTCGGAATACATGAAGGACAATCCTGGATGCCAGATTGAAGTTGGCGGACACACAGACAACGTAGGTACCGACGAATACAATATGTTGCTCTCTGGCCGTCGTGCAAGAGCCGTAAAGGATTACTTGGTATCAAAGGGTGTAAAGCAGGATAAGGTTATTGAAAAGAAATACGGCGAAGGCAGTCCTATTGCAAGCAATGGATCCAACGACACAAGAAAATACAACCGTCGTGTTGAATTCAAGGTTCTCCAGCAAGGTTCTGAAAAATACCTGAAGGTAATCGAAGAAAATGTCAGCAACAATGCAAAATCAACCTCTGCAAACAATGCAAACGGCGAAAAGGTATATAGGATTCAACTATTTGCACTGTCAAAGAGCAAACCAGTAGAAAGCTTTGGAATTCCGAACTTGAAAGTTAGGGAAGTAAACGGAATGTACAAATACTACATTGGCGATTATAGTTCAAATGCAGAGGCAAATAGAATTCTTGAAACCATGAAGGATAAGTATCCGAACGCTATTGTTCTTGAATCACGCTAAAAAATAATTTAAATAACCTTTTAAAGAGGCTGTCCTAATGGCAGCCTCTTTTTATTTTTTCATATTCCGTTAAAATCATCCATTTGCTTGTCGTTGGCAATATATAATTCAAACACTTGTAACACAAAATATTAGGCCACTTTTTTTATTTTCTTTATTTTTTTAAAATTTTACAGAATGTATGGTTTTATTGTAAATTTCAACATTGCATTTTATTATACATTATGCATTTTGATATTGATTATCGTAATATTTTTCATGAAAAAATGCTTTTTACCGCTTGCCATAATGAAAAAAGGATATATATTTGCAACTGATTTCGCTTACAAATAAGCAAACAAACTTTTCAAGTTCAACATTAAAAACACAAAGAGAAACCGTTTGGTTTCTCTTTGTGTTTTTATGAATATGTCGGCAATTATTACTTCTTCATTGCTTCTTCAACCGACACAGCTACAGCTACTGTTGCACCAACCATAGGGTTGTTGCCCATGCCGAGGAATCCCATCATCTCGACGTGTGCCGGAACCGATGAAGAACCAGCAAACTGAGCATCGGAGTGCATACGACCCATTGTGTCGGTCATACCATACGATGCAGGACCAGCAGCCATATTGTCGGGATGCAAGGTACGGCCTGTTCCACCGCCCGATGCTACCGAGAAATACTTCTTGCCGGCAAGTATTCTTTCCTTCTTGTATGTTCCTGCAACCGGGTGCTGGAAACGGGTCGGGTTGGTAGAGTTGCCAGTGATAGACACGTCAACATCTTCCTTCCACATAATTGCAACGCCTTCGCGAACATCGTCGGCACCATAGCAGTTGACTTTTGCACGAGGACCGTTCGAGTATGCCTTGCGACGCACTTCCTTAAGTTCGCCAGTGTAGTAGTCGAACTCGGTCTGCACGTATGTGAAACCGTTGATACGCGAAATAATCATAGCAGCGTCCTTGCCCAAACCGTTGAGGATAACGCGGAGCGGGTTCTTGCGAACCTTGTTTGCCATTTCGGCAATCTTAATTGCGCCTTCGGCGGCTGCGAAAGATTCGTGACCTGCCAGAAAAGCAAAACACTGTGTTTCTTCGCTCAGCAGACGAGCTGCCAAGTTACCATGTCCGCGGCCAACTTTACGGTCGTCGGCTACAGAACCTTTTATGCAGAATGCTTGCAGACCTTCTCCAATTGCTTCTGCGGCTTCGGCAGCAGTCTTGCAGCCTTTCTTGATTGCTATTGCTGCACCAACAACGTAAGCCCACTTTGCATTCTCGAAGCAGATGTTTTGTGTCTGTTCGCATTCGAGGTATGGGTCGATTCCGTACTGGTCGCATATCTTGTTTGCTTCTTCAATAGAAGCTATGCCGTATGAATTGAGAACTTTGGTAATGTTCTCCATGCGGCGTTCTTGACTTTCAAATTTTACTTCTCGTAACATAATTTTTAAATTGATAATTAATAATTGATAATGGATAATTGGCAATGGATAATAATGGTAAGTTTTTCTACTTTGCTAATCATTGCTCATTGATTTTTTAATGGTATTAATGATTGATGTTAGAATTTTTATTAATTCTCGGCAATCGGTTATCATTGAATCAAATTGTTCTTTACAAATATAATCTGTTTCGAAAAGAATTTCAAGCCAGTATTCCGTTTCTCCAGCTTCTTTTAATGCAATTATCATCTTGTTACCAAAATCTTTATTGCTTGAGCCATTTATTGCTTCTTTAGCATTTGCTCCTATGCTGGTTCCGCTTCTTAATATTTGCTTAGATAGGATGTATTCATGTTTCTCACTTTGCAAGAATTGGCATAAACGTACAATATTGACAGCAAATGCCTTGCTCTTGTTAAGAATTACATTTTCCTTTCGCTGATAACTATTTTTTACCTCGTTGTTCATCTTTCTTTTTTGATTATAGTAGCAGATGTCAAAACAAGTTCTGCATGACTATCACCAATATAATTGTCCATTATACATTGTCCATTGTTAATTGCTATTCTATTCTAGGATCGATGAATTTCACTGCGCCCTGTTCCTTCGAGAAACGACCATAACTTGCAGTTGCCTTCTTGAGTGCTTCGTTTGCATCAGTACCTTTCTTTATAAGGTCCATCATAACGCCAAGGCGAACAAATTCGTAACCGCAAACTTCATCGTCTTCGTCGAGAGCAATCTTTGTTACATAGCCTTCTGCCATTTCGAGGTATCGAACACCTTTTTCCTTGGTAGCAAACATGGTAGCTATTTGCGAACGCAATCCCTTGCCAAGATCTTCGAGACCAGCACCAATAACAAGTCCACCTTCGGAGAATGCCGACTGGGTGCGACCATATACAATCTGCAGGAAAAGTTCACGCATTGCCGTGTTTATGGCATCGCATACGAGGTCGGTGTTAAGAGCTTCGAGCAATGTCTTTCCGACAAGTATTTCCCCAGCCATAGCTGCCGAGTGTGTCATGCCTGAACATCCTATTGTTTCAACCAAAGCTTCTTCAATAATTCCGTCCTTTACATTAAGCGTAAGCTTGCAGGCACCCTGCTGTGGTGCGCACCATCCGATACCGTGAGTCAAGCCAGAAATGTCTTTAACTTCCTTCACCTTTACCCATTTGCCTTCTTCGGGAATGGGTGCCGGACCATGGTTCGGACCTTTTTTCACGCAACACATGTTTTGTACTTCGTGTGAATAAATCATAAGTCGTAATGTTTTAATTATTAGCTATTTGTAGTTTGTTATACAATAATAAAACTGTAACTGCGTTACATTTGCAAATGTATGTAAATTTTTGTTGAAATATGTTCTACAACAAGGTTTTGAATTGGTTATTTTTTAACACAGTAATGTTAATGGATAGGCTAAACGAACAGTATGCAAACATTAAATGCTTTGGTTTAACATCCAATGTTTCATAAGTTTAGAAATATATCATTTTTACATCGACATTAAAAAAATATATTTGCAGAATGAAAAACACAAACGCTATGTCAGGTTATGTAAAAACGTTTTTGCTGGGTGTGTGTTGCATGATATGTCTTTCCACACCTAAAGCATTAGCAACTAGGGTATTCGGCACCGCAAAGGAATATGCAGGCAGCGAGCTTAAGTTCTACCGCTACCAGGAACGTATTACATACATGAAGGAAGAGGTTTTCCTCCTGAAGGTTGATGAGGACGGGAACTTTGAAGCTAATTTCGGAATAGACCAGATAACTTACATATTCGCCGAATTTGGTGTGTATTACGTCTATTTCTATGCCGAACCTGATGGAAACTACGAACTTGTACTTCCTGAATATGTAGAAAGGACAGAAGGTGACCTGTTGAATTCCTATTTCGAGCCTACCGAAATGCAACTAGGAATAAAGAACATGAAAAACACCGACCTCAACTATCTCATAATGGACTTCGACTACTACTACAACCGTTATTACGACCTTAGGCTTGAAGAATTGTATGCCAACGGACTGAAGACCGATGTAGATACATTCATAAACAATATAAACGAAAAATATAAAAAGTACGACAATCCATATTTCCAGCAGTACCGACGCTATCGTATCGCCGCACTGAAAAATATGGCCACGAAGCAAGAATACGAATCGGCATTGGTGTATTCATACTTTTCCAACAAGGAAATACTCTACGACAATCCTGCCTACATGGACCTATTCAATTCCATTTACCACAACTATTTTGACAACTACCTAGTTTCGGCTGGCGGTGCCGACCTATACAGGGTTATAACCTACGGACATAGCATTTCGTTGTTGCACAGACTGATAGGCTCAAACCCAAAGCACAAAAAAAAGCAGTTCCGCGAACTCGTAATGCTCAAGGGGCTGAACGATGCCTTTGCCAACGACAATCTGCAGTGGCTGCCATTGCTGCTTACACTCGACTCTCTATACATAACAACCGAATATCCTATCCACCAGCAGATTGCACAAAATATTGCAGACAATTCGCTGACTATGGCAAAAGGAACTGTAGCCTTGCCATTCGAATTGCCCGACTCAATGGGAAACATGATGTCACTAGCCGACTTCCGTGGCAAATACCTCTACCTGCAATTTGCAAACACACAGTCTTATTCGTCGGCAGCCGAATTTGACGTTTTGAAACGCATATATGACCGTTATAAAGGCCTATGCCTATTCGTCACTATACTTACCGATACCGACAAGGCTAAGGCGCAGAAATTCATATCAGACAAGTCGCTGAACTGGACGTTCCTATTTGCCGAAGTCAACGACAAGGTACTGTCAGACTATAAGGTGAAAGCTTTCCCAACATATTACCTCATCGACCCATACGGAATGCTTGCATTGTCGCCGGCACCTTCGCCTGCCGAAAACTTCGAGAAATATCTTTTCAAGATAATCGAAAACCAAAACCAGAAAAAGAAGAAGTAAAAACACCTAACACTTTGGTCTGCAAGCGAAAAAACAACATATACTCTCTCATCAAGAATAGTAAAACTTGCTAGTCGGGAAATTTATATTACTTTTGCATTCAAATTTTAAGGAACCATGGCACAAAAAGTATTTATAGGAATAATAATAGGACTTGTTATTGTAATAGTTATATGCTTGATTAAGATTATAAAGTTCAACAATAATAAGGAAGAAAGGCAAACTCCGATACAAAAGACTAAGGAGCGTACCAACTATTCCGTTGCCGACGAACTTCTAAAATTGCAGAACCTCAAGGAGGAAGGCATTATTACAGAGAAGGAATTCGAGGAGATGAAAAAGAAACTGATGGAATAAATATGTTGATTAATAAACTATAATATCTATGTTAAGAATAATAATTTTGTCCTTTAGTAGTATTGCTATAATTATTTTGATTATTTTAATATTTTCAAGGTCTAGAAACAAAAACAAACAAACACAAATTTCTACTATCAACAATAATATTAATATTAGTGGATATAGCAATCCGAAAAATGAAAAGCAAAACTCTAATTCGATATCCGATGAACTTCTAAAATTGAATAATCTCAAGGAAGAAGGCATCATCACAGAAAAGGAATTCGAGGAGATGAAACGTAAACTGATGGAATAGAGTTCCCATATACAATCCTACGTTACATACTATGATTTCGTTTGAAAGCGACTATATTGCTGGTGCGCACCCGAAAGTGCTTGAGCGACTGGCAGAAACCAATATGGAACCGCTTGCCGGGTATGGCGAAGACAGATATTGCCAGATGGCTGAAGAAAAAATCCGAAAAGCCTGCAATTGTCCAAATGCAAAGGTCTATTTCCTTGTCGGAGGCACCCAGACCAACCAGGTTGTAATAAGCAGCGTACTTTCGGACTATGAAGGAGTTATCGCAGCGACAAGCGGACATATCAGCGTACACGAAGGTGGCGCAATCGAATTTACTGGGCACAAGGTGCTTGCACTCGCAGGAAGCAATGGCAAACTGAATGCCAACGACATCGACAACTACATTTCTACATTCCACGCCGATGGCAACCACGAACACATGGTATTTCCCGGAATGGTTTATATCTCCCACCCTACCGAATATGGCACACTTTACAGCAAAAAAGAGCTGACCGAAATTTCAAACGTTTGCCGTAAGCACAACATTCCGCTGTTTCTGGACGGAGCACGCCTCGGATACGGACTTGCAAGCCGTCAAACCGATGTAAGTTTGCCCGACATTGCCGAACTATGCGATGTTTTCTACATTGGCGGAACAAAAGTCGGTGCGCTTTGTGGCGAAGCCGTTGTCTTTACTCACGACAATGCTCCAAAACACTTCATTACCAAGATGAAACAACGCGGCGCACTGCTTGCAAAAGGACGTCTGCTCGGCATACAGTTCGATACGCTCTTTACCGATAACCTTTATATGGAAATAAGCCGTCATGCTATCGAAATGGCAGAAAAGCTAAAATCACTGCTGAAAGAAAAAGGATACCGCTTTTATATGGAATCACCTACTAACCAGCAATTTATAATTCTCCACAACGAACAAATGAGCAAACTTGCACAAAATGTGTGCTTCAGTTTCTGGGAAAAATATGACGACACTCACACTATAGTCCGTTTCGCCACAAGCTGGTCAACGACCAAGGACGATTTGAAAGAATTGGAAAAGTGGTTGTAAATTTATTATAGGTGTCAGCTAAAAACATAATAAAACATATAATTACAATATTATCAAGAGTTTATACGATAATATTATAAATGGGCTTGTCATTTACTTGCTTCGCTGCGTGAGCTAAAGGTACGGAAGCTAGTCGTAACACGCGATACGGAACGGGGAGCGTTGTGAAGACTGCTGTCCGTAATCTGTTAACGTATTATTACTAAGCAGATTACTCACTTCGTTTCGTGAGAGAGTTCCGGACAAGTGAACTTACAAGCAACGTTCCTTTTGCTGTTCGTTCTACTTTCCGGAATGACTTTCCATTTTTAGCGGACAATAATTATAAAAAGCAAAGCCCCAAGTTTTTAAAAGTTTGGGGCTTTGTTCTGTTATTATAATTACCTTGCAATCAATATCTTGCGATTCAAAGTACCACTCTCTGTTTCAATTCTTAGAATGTATTCGCCAGAAGGAACGTCAACAGATATTTCGGTAATTGTTGACTCTGCCGATATTTTCCGCAGAAGCTTTCCGCTCAAATCAACAAGTTCAACCGAAACGACTCCGTCGCCTTCGACAAAGATTGTTCCGCTGGATGGTACGGGATATACATCTATTGCAACTTCAATGCCACCTACAAACGAAATGTCGTTGATGACAACTTCCGCAGTATCGGCACAATTGTATTCGCTGTATCCAATAACCCAGATTGTATCGTTGGCTGCTTCCACCGTTATGCTTGGTGTTGTTTCACCAGTTTCCCATTCGTAGGAAGAAGCGCCATCGGCAGTAATGGTAATTTCGTTGCCCGTAGTAGTCTGGTTGACAGAAATTTCAGGACGTTCATGGACATTCAGCACAACGGTTACAACACTGTCGCAAGGTGAGTAAGGATAGATGAAAGTATATGTGCCTGCCTCATTCAAGGTACTGTCGTCAAAAATGTATGGCATTTCATATTCGCAGACATCCACATTGATAATTTCGTGGAATCCTTCATATACATTCAGTGTAAACGTAACAATGCTATCGCAGCCGTTTTCGGCAGGAAGACGAACCTCAAATGTTCCTGCTTCGGTAAATTGTTCTCCGTGGTATTCGTATGGCAAATCACCAGGACAGATGCTTGCCCCATCGGTTGAAGATACCGAATACGAAATTGTCAGGTTCAGAGTTACAATACTATCGCAGCCGTTGGCATTGGTGAGTGTGAATGTAGGTGTGTTGGTCGATTCTGTGTATGTATTACCGTCAATCCAAGTGAACGAATCGCAAGCCGACTGCACATCGGTACCGTAAGTGGCTTCGTTTACAGCGATATATATTTCGGCTGTCCTATCGCAACCTGTTTGTGTGTTTCGTATTGTAAGACTGTATTCGCCAGCATTGAGTGACGTTGCATTTGCAATTTCAACGTAGGCTGATGTCGAAGTAAAGCCATTCGGACCAGTCCACAAATACGAATAAGCACTGCCAGTTGACGAACCTTCGGAATTGAGAATCAAAGTTTCACCTGTGCATACCGACGAAGTAGAAGCAGCAACAACAGCATCGGGACGAACAACCGTTGTTTCAACAGTTACCTCAGTGGAATTTGTGCATATAGCATTACGAGCAGTAAGCGTATATATTCCATTATCAACCCCTGTAAAGGTTGTATTTGCCTGGAAATTAACGCCATCAATAGAATATTCGTAGCCATCACCAACAGGAGACGTTACAATTATTGAACCATTGCTTCCACCCGAACAGTTAGTATTAGGAGAAGTAACAACTTCTGGAACAGTAACTATTGGATATATCGTAAGATGTAGTGTTTCCGAATAGTAGCATCCGTATGGAGATTGGTGCCATGAAGTATAATCATTAGATTCTTCGTAATAATATCCGTTGTATTCATAAAATCCGCAAGCCTCTTCATAAATATCTATGTTGGTGTTTCCAATTATACTGAGATGCAAGGTCACAACACTATCGCAACCAGTTGTATACGAATAGAAACTACGGGTATAGCTTCCTGATTCTGTGTATGTTGTGGTACCATATATGTTGTTTTGCCAAGTATATGTGTAGCATGCGGTGTCATATATGTGAATGGTATCGGAACTATGTATTGTAAGGTGAAGAGTAACAATGCTGTCGCACCCAGCTGGGGTTTGCAATGTCTGTGTGTAGGTGCCGCTTGATGTGTAGGTTGTGCCATTCCAATCGTAGGCGTTGCACTGTGAGATTGTTTCTTCTGCATATATTGGCAGTATTTCAAACTGCGGTGAATTTTGGTTGAGTACAAGCTCGTAGTTGTCGCCAGCATCAAGAGTACCAAGCGTATAGTTATATGTTCCAACCGATTCGCCAGCTTCACGCGACAATTCTCCGCTCATACTGCCGATGTTCTCCGACAGTGAGTACTGCAATGTCGGGTCGGCCTGACCGCAATTCTTGTGCTGGTTTGCCAAAGGGGTTACGGTAACTGTTCTTGGCAATACGACAACCTCAATGTTTATTATGCTGTCGCAACCGACGTTGTTGTGGAATGTCCAGCGCAGGTCGAATTCGCCAGCATCGTTGAAGGTTATGGTGCTGTCGCGATAGGAGAACGACTGACCAAGTTCGATTGTTGCAGTTGCACTACCAATCTGCTGCGGTGTTACTGCTACGGTATGAGTACTGCTTGCACGGCAGGTTGCTGAATTGCGGAAGCTAATCAAATCGGAATACCTGAATGCAGTAACGGGACGTACAATGTGCGAAGTTGACTTGCTATCATCTTGAGTTCCAGTCCCTAATGAAGCCCATGCCCTATCTGACGATTTTTCTGTTACCGACCAGTAGTACGAATCGGCATCGACTTCCGTTCCACCAGCAACCGATATTGCATAGTTTACATTCGACAGATTGTTGGCGAGCGTATAAAGTTCACCTTCGGCAGGCAAGTACCAGTTTTCGCCCTTTTCACGAGCCTTCAATGCAGCAACATAGTTGGCTTCGGTAGGAGTGCTTTGCGAATTGTTGTATGCTACAAGCGCATCAGTCATAGCCTTACCGTTCATTCTGGTTCTAGCATCGGAATATGTGGTAGCATATTGACCTGTCGTAAAGCGCGAGGCTCCCCAAGGAATGTTGGCATATTCGTCAAGTCCGACAACGCGAACCGAATCGTTGTTCTTGGCATATACAACACCGATAGCATCAAGATTTTGTATTTCGGCATCCATCCATTGCGAAGGTCTTACCACAATGTTGTTGCTGGTCACTATGTCGCCGACGAAAACATTATCGGCGGTTGGAGCAACACCCGAAGTCTTTACTGCATTTACGCTAAACTGTGTATTTTCGTAAAGGTTGGCTGTCGATACGTTGTTCTGAGTGCCGAGCATAGTGTTGTTTTCGGCATCGTACCATGCGTATGTTACCATATCGCTGCTGCTTGGCGTTGCCACAAGGGTGGCATTTTCACCGTAGCAAACCGAGTTGTCGCCACCGATGGAAACTGTAAATTCTGGTGCTACATCAATAGTTATGCTTCCTGTGCCTGTGCATACCCCTCCGCTTACGCTTACGGCGTAGGTAGCAGGAACAGTAAGGTTCGAAGTCGTGAATGTACTTCCCGTGCCAAGATGATTGTCGGGAGCAGACGGCTGATACCAAACATATTGCAGATTGTCGTCATCAGGAACCCTCAATGTTTCCGAAGTGTTGTAGCATACGATTCCGCCGCCGCTTATTGCAACATCCGTTTCAATCACAGAAATATCGAACGACTGGCTCGACGAACAATACCTTTCTATTTGCTCGAAATATTGTCCTACCGTAACTGAGTACGGATGTCCTTCGGTAACATTCTCCAAGGTAAGCGAACTGCCAGTACCGATTGTTGCATTGGGATTGAGTTCGTCTTTCCAAGCATAAGCATATGTTCCAGCACCATGAGTTACACTTATTTCAGTATTCAGTCCCATGCACACTAGCATATTTCCAGCCAATGCGTATTCAGGTTCAAGGACATGGACGGCGACACGCATAATGCTGTCGAATCCCTGATAAGACCTATATGTGCGTGAAATTAGCGTATCGTTTTCGGCATAAAAGTCGTAGCCCAGGTCGGCAACCTTGTCGCCACGGCAGTAATACTTATCCTTTGTAACATCGCTTACGAATCCAAAATTGCGGATTGTACGCACATAATTGCTTGAATTGATATGAGTTGGCATAATACGTCCGCTATTTCCATTAATAGTTAGCGGACAGGAGTCGTTTGCAACCGTAGAAGTCCAATACTTACGTGGCTTAAGCCATCTGCCGCCAAGACCAATAATTGTATTTTTGACAAGTATTCCCGACGAATAGAGTTTTCTCATCTGTCCTGCGGTTGGAACATACCAGCCATCGTCGAAGTCGCCTGCATAAAAAGCGGGAAACATTCCGTATGCCCCAGAATTATACCTTGCATCAGCATGATCGTGCAGCTGCTTCGAGACCATCCATCCTTCAATATTTTCCAGATAAGTCGAATAGCCATACACAGTATTGCCCGATATAGGAATACGTGGGAAAAATAGCGGAATAACTGGGTCAGTAGCTGGTTGTTCAGGATTCCACTGCACACCTACGGTAATACAATTTCCTGCGGTTGACCAGAAACTTGTTGTCTGTTCGTCGTTGAGCGACACTGCCCAACCATGATTGCCATCGTCGAATACATAGAAAACAACAGCCTTTTCGTTTGATGGAGAATAAACGGTATCTCCGATATGGTATCTTTGTGCGAATGCGAATGCTGGCACAATAAGTAACAATGCTATAAATATCCTTTTCATAATTTTCGGTTTTAAAAGTTTCTAATTGCCCTCACGCTTGCGGCCGTACCCTTTGGCGTTGCAATAGCAGCACCATCGTAGTTAAGCACCCATGCGCTTATTACACCATAGTTTTCTTCGGTACACGACCAGTATTGCCGTCCGTTCATCTTGCTGCTGCCTTGAATTTCATCGAGCGCAGCGTTTACTTCGGGCATATTGGCATAAAGGATTACCAACTGACCGATTGACGGGAGAAACCAACCATTGCCAGCCTGCATGGCGGCATTCACAGCAGTTGCATAACTTGACAAATCAAAAGGTATTCCCTGAGCTGTGCGCACAATCGAATCGCAACGGGCATAACCGATAGTATCGGCATTCACCTGCTGGGGATTGTTGTTGTAACTGTTAAGATAGCAAAGGCTTCCTTCGTCGCCCCAGACCATAGTTTCCGAACCAGAATCCGTAAGCGCCACCGCCCAGCCATGCTGCTGTGTATTGTCAACAAAAAACACAATGGCAAGCGCAGTCTTTCCACTCGAAGCAAAATCATCGGGCGAAACAAAGCTATTGTCGGTACAAAGTATCTCTCCGACGTGAACATTTCCCTGAGAATACGAGAACCCGCTCGCAAACATCAGCATAATTATCAGAAATCGTTTCATAATATCAATTTTTTAATGCTAACATAATATCTCGCAAGTATAATACATTTTTTCGCAAGTTCAACAAATTTTAACATTTTTTCAAAAATGATTTTGCTCGGCTTTTTGCAACAATATGCTTCGCGTTCCTACGCGTTCGTCGTAGGCTCCAGCCTACGACGGCATATAACAAGGCTCTTGCCTTGACCAGTAGGGTTGCTTTTTAAAACGCGCCCCTACTAATTTTTCACCGCCCTGTTCAATATCTCCAGCGGATGCAACGCATCTACCCCCGTTCCGTCCTTGATTTGGCAACGGCAACTTGTGCCGACTGCTGAAATTATCGTGTTAGGCTCGGCATTGCGTACAGCAGGAAACAATACCAGCTCGCCAATTTTCATCGAAAGTTCGTAGTGCTCCTTCTCGTAGCCGAACGAACCGGCCATACCACAGCATCCGCTAGGAATTTCCTTCACGGTGAAATTCTTCGGCAACGACAAAGCCTTCAAGGTAAATTTAGTTCCTATTAACGCCTTTTGCTGACAATGACCGTGGAACATTACATTTGCAACCTCATCGGTAAACATTTCCGAACTTATATTGCCGCAGTCGATTTCTCGGCAGATAAACTCGTCGAACAGAAGCGCATTTTTGGCAAGGTTTTCGGCTTTGGCGCGGTTTTCATTTGTGACAAGGTCGGGATATTCGTCGCGGAAAGCAAGAATTGCCGACGGCTCGATGCCGATAAGCGGAGTTTTGTCGCTGATAATGTCGCCAAGCATGGCAATATTGGCGTTTGCAATCTTCTTCGCCTTGCGCACAAGCCCCTTGCTGAGCCAAGTACGCGCGCTTTCCTTCGACTTGGCAAGCCTTACCTCGTAGCCAAGCTTTGTAAACATCGTCACCGCATCAACGGCAATATGCGTATCCAAGTAGCGCGAAAACTCGTCAATGAAAAGGTAAATGGTCTTCTTCGGTTTTTCGGTTCGCATCTCCCCTATTTTGCGCACCTGCTTCTTCAGATTTACCGTACTCATCAGCGGAATGTTCCTTTCGGTGCTGAAACTTATGGTTTTCTGGATTATTTTCGCGAAAAACTTGTTCTTGAAGAAGAAATTCGAGATATGCGGAACCATTGCCGCCAGCCTGTACAATCGCGGCTGCATAGCCACAGCACGACTGCGCAACGGAACTCCATAATGGTCGTAGTAATGCTGCAGAAATTCCATTTTCAGCTTGGCAACATCCACACCCGACGGACATTCCGACTTGCAGGCCTTGCACAGCAGGCACTGGTCGAGCACTTCGTAGGCCTCCTTTTCCATAAACGGGTCGGGCTTTGTGGAATTTGTAATCAGTTCGCGGAGAATGTTTGCTCGGGCGCGTGTGGAGTTCTGCTCGTTGCGCGTAGCCTGAAAACTCGGGCAGAGAGTTCCGCCAATGATATGCGTCTTGCGGCAATCGCCGGCACCGTTGCACTTTTCGGCCGTGCGCAGATAACCGCCAGTACGCGAAAAGTCGAAGTAGGTTTCAATCTCGCGCGTCTGCTGTCCGGGCTTGTAGCGCAGGTGGGTGTTCATCTTAGGCGTACCGATTATCTTGTTGGCGTTGAACACATTGTCCTTGTCCCAGACCTTTTTCAACTCGACAAACATTTCGTAAATTCTGTCGCCAAGCATAAGTGGAATGAACTCGCCGCGCAACCTTCCATCGCCGTGTTCGCCACTGAGCGAACCGTGATATTTTTTCACCAGTTTTGCAGTCTCCAACGCAACAGTATGAAAAAGTTCAACATCGTGCTCGTCCTTCAGGTTCAGAATCGGACGCAGATGCAGTTCGCCAGTGCTGATGTGGGCATAGAACACACATTCAAGCCCCAACCTTTCGAGCATAGCGCGGAAATCCTTCATATATGCTGGCAAATCCTTGGGATTCACGGCAGTATCTTCAATCACAGGTGCAGGTTTGCGGTCGCCGGGCATATTGCCGAGCACGCCAAGTCCAGCCTTGCGCAACGCCCACACCTTTGGAATATCGGCACCACGGACAATGGGATAGCAATAGCCGTAGTTGTGACTGCGCAAGTCGGCTTCGAGAGCCGAAATCTGCTGCTGAATCCAGTTTTCGTCGTCGTTCACCCATTCCACAATCAGCACGCCCTCAGGGTCGCCTTCCACAAAGAAGCGGTTTTGCCGCTGGGCGATATTCTCCTTTGTAAGGTCGAGTACCTTCTTGTCCATCAGTTCAATAGACGACGGCGAATACTTCAGTGCAACAAGGTTAGCCTCGAAAACTTCGTCCAAAGTTGCGGTGTGAACACACATCAAAGCCTTGTTTTTCGAAGGCTTATCGACAAGGTTCAACTTTATTTCGGTGATGAACGCCAAAGTGCCTTCCGAACCTGCAATCAATTTGCAGAAGTTGAATTTCTTGTCGGAATTGCCAAAAACCTCGTTGTCGAGAAGACAATCGAGCGCATAACCAGTGTTACGGCGACGAATTTCGGGGTCGGGATAGTTGGCTTTTATTTCATCAACTACATCTTTGTCGGACAACAAGTCGCGGATATGACGATAAATGTCGCCTTCGAGCGAATGAAGTTCGCACTTGGCATTGAATTCATCGCGCGAAAGTTCGCCGAAAGTAACATCGGAACCATCTGACAATATGCATCTAACCTCCAACAAATGGTCGCGTGTGCTGCCGTAAATCAACGAATGCGAACCGCAGGAATTGTTTCCAACCATTCCCGAAATCATACAGCGGTTTGACGTCGAAGTTTCTGGGCCGAAAAACAGATTATGCGGTGCAAGATATTTGTTCAGTTCATCTAGCACAATACAAGGCTGAATGCGAATCCACTTTTCTTTTTCATTGAGTTCCAGTACCTTGCCGAAGTTCTTAGACACATCAACCACTATTCCGTTTCCCACCACCTGACCGGCAATTGATGTTCCCGAAGCGCGTGGAATGATGCTAAGTCCGTTTTCGCGGGCAAAGCGGATTACGGTGCGAATGTCGTCGTTGTCCTCGGGCACGCAGACCGCCAAAGGCAGTTCGCGATAGGCCGAAGCGTCGGTGGCATAGATTATCCTGTGTATGTTGTCGGTGCAGACAGCACCCTTGAAAGTCTTTTTTAAGTCGCTGAAATCCATAAAATTAACCTTTCTAACAGATGGAAAGCCAGCGCAAAATTACAAAAATAATGATTAAGTCGTCACGCAAGAATCCTCTATCCATAAAATGCAAAAACGCCAGAATACATTTGTAGATTAAGGAAATTGTTTTACATTTGGCAAAGATTTTTGAATACATTATGATGAAAACTCTTAATATTGGCAATAATATTTCTGGAACATACATAATTGAAATAAAGAATTGCTTTGATAAGGTTGTCGTACGCAAAATTGTTAAGATATGAGAAAGATAGTTTTGATTGCAATATTATATATAGTAGGTATAAGTAATTCATTTTCGCAGAATATATTTAATAGGATAATAGACCTTAACCGTGACTATATGCATATTTTAGTGTCTCTTACGCCAGTGGATAATGGATATATCATTGTATGTGGCACAAGAAATTACGACTTGTTTAATGATATGCGTTGTTCTCTTGTCGCCAGTTTGGATGACCAAGGGAATTATATGTACAATGCTTTCATTGGGGATTCATTGTCACATACATGGGAAAGTGATTTCGGGCAAGAAATAATAAGGACAGACGATGCAACCTTTAAATATGTTTTTAACAAGGAATATTTAGGCGCATATATCTGCAAATTCAATGATACATTAGGCATAAAAGAAACAAATATGTTATATTATGCCCCAGACTCTTCTTTTACCGATGAAAACTTTATAAGATTCTCATATATAAATGGATATATATATATATATGGAGAAAAGAGAGGAGATACTATTAACAATGATTTCTTCCATAGCACTTTATGGAAAATAGATTCTTTAAATAATCTTGTATGGAAACAGGATTTGTTTGAAGAAGAAAATAAACTTAATTGTGGACAAGTACAGAAAACTTACGACGGAAATCTAATATTGGTTGGAAGAATGCTTTCTAATGCAGGAGAATATTGGCATATAAACAAAGTTGACACTTCTGGTAATACTATATGGTGTAGAGATTATGGCAAACAAGGTTGGAATAATGGTATTGATATATTTATCTCCCCTTCCCCTGATTCCTGTTATGTTATAACCGGATTATATCCTGTTTGCTACAGAGACAGATATATGGATGAGCCTAGTTATGCCAATTGTCTTCGTAAGATTGATGACAATGGCAATCTTGTGTGGGAAAAAATAATCGAAAATTTTTACAAGACTGGATATATTGGGATACATCCAGAGGAAAGTAGTTATGATTTACATGTGGATTCAGATGGATACATATATGCTATAAGTACTGGTGTAGCGGCACAAGGACAATCCCTAAAGGGTACTCTAACAAAATTGTCGCCCAAAGGAGAAATAATGTATCGCCGCTACTATCATCCTCTAGGTCGCAATGCAACAGGAAGCATGTATCTCGGCAGTATCAGCCCAACACCTGATGGCGGTTTTGTAATGGGTGGATATACGGATTACAACGAGGAGATTGATGAAATGTTTAACGGCTACTATCAGCAGCCGTGGATAGTAAAGACAGACCACGAGGGGCTGGACGGACTATGCTATACAGAATTACCAGAACTTGATTTTGATGTTTTCATACCAGATACAGTATGTAATCTTGACACAATAGATTGTGTTGTAAACATTAGTGGACCATCGGCTCCATATACCCTGGAATTCAGTACAGGGCAAGTAATAGACAGTATATATTATCCGGATGTTTTTGTGCCTAAAGAAATTGGAATAGATACAGAGATTGTCGGAAATGACAATATGCTGTACCAGTATTCCGAAGTGATAACAGAAGCCACACTGAAAGACACAATAAGAGAAAACATCATCGCCAAGCATTATAACATTGCTACACCAACATATCCAGGCGAACAGCAGCTTACAATAACCCTTACCGATTTCTACGGCAACACCAAGACCTTCTACAAGGACATTTATGTAAATCCCTGCCACGAGGTGGAAGTGGATGAGAATGAAAATGTTGTGCTGTCGGTTTATCCGAATCCCGCAAGGGAGAATATCATAGTGGAAGGAGAGAATATTGCTGGAATACAGGTTTGCAATTTGTTAGGTGAAGTGGTTTATTACAATAGTAGTGTCGTGCCGCGGCGCGACGCCACTATTGTAATATCCACAGAAAATATGCCTGCAGGAAGCTATTTTGTAAGGGTTAGGATGGCGGATGGAAAGGTGGTGACGAAGAAAATCATAATAATGTAAAATTGCATCATTGTGCGATTCCAAGGCAGGAGCCTTGTATGTGCAATGTCGTAGGCATGAGCCTACGACAAGTCGAGTGGTGGATGGAAAAATTGTTACAAAGAAAATAATCGTGCTGTAGCATTGTAATGTTTTACAATGTATTGATTACCAATTATTTATTGACAAAACACAGAATCAGATGCTGAAACAAGTTCAGCATGACATTCTGTGTTTTTTGCATCTTGTCGGAACATGAAACCCAGAACGGCGAAGCCCTCAACGTAGTTAAACGGGCACAAGCCGCTTAAACATCACAAAACATAGAAAATCACTCCATTCCAAACATAATATGAGCATTTTATGTACTGATTTATTGTTTTTGTCTAAAAATAATAAATCACATTTTGTCATTAACATTTTTTAATTAAATTTGAAGTTTGGAATTTAAACTTTTGACTATATGAAAAAGTTATCTATTATAACTGCCTTATTGCTAGTAGCATTGGCCGTTTTTGGACAGACAAAGTCCGACCTTCAATTCATAGAGCAAACTCTTGAAAATCGTGGAGAAGTGGTGCTTAGATTCCCACATAATGGAAATCGTGAGCTCGTCCGCGAACTTAGTCACATAATGTCAATCGACAAGGTGAACGATACATACGTTGAAGCATACGCAAATGCCAGAGAATACGAGCAGTTTAAGACTTATAACATTGAATATGAGCCTGTTTACGAGTATTACACACAGACTCGCGCCTTGAATATGGCGAATACGGTCGCTCAAATGGCAAACTGGGATAGATACCCAACCTACGCCGTATATCTGGAGCTGATGCGCAACTACGCACGGGATTATCCGACATTGTGCAAGATGGATACTATCGGCTATTCGGTTTACGGTCGTCCAATTATAAACATGACCATTTCGGACAATGTAGGCGTTGACGAGGACGAACCCGAATTCTGGTGGAGCAGTACAATGCACGGCGATGAAACATCGGGATGGTACTTCCTTATCCGCCTTGTCGATGACCTGCTGACAAAATACGGCACCGACCCGCAGATTACAAACCTCGTGAACAATGTGGAGATATACATTTCTCCGCTTACAAACCCCGATGGTACATTCTACCAGTCGAATGACGGCACAAGCATACAAAGTGCCCGCAGGTACAACTACAATAGCGTAGACCTTAACAGAAACTTCCCGTTTGTAACCAATACTGCAAGCCACACGGCAGAATATCCGAACGAACCTGAAATCACAATGATGACAGCCTACGCTGATGAGCACAACTTCGTGATGTCGGCAAACTGCCACGGTGGCGACGAATGTATGAACTACCCGTGGGACGAAGACGGATGGACACACGCACGACACCCGAACCCCGACGACGACTGGTGGGAATATATATCGTGGATGTTTGTCGATACCGTACATGCAATAAATTCCAGCAGATTCACAGGTCCGTCGGATGTTAGCGGTTCGAACGGCGTAACCAAAGGTAGCGAATGGTACTCAATTGACGGCGGACGTCAGGACTATATGAACTACTACAAGCACATCAAGGAAACTACCGTTGAATTTACCACTACAAAGAAATTAGGAACAGAAAACCTGAACACCTACTGGGGATATTACCGCAAATCGATTCTTAACTACACCGAGCAAGTGCTTTATGGTTTCCGCGGAATCGTTACCGACGGCTGTACAAACCAACCGCTAAGCGGAGTACAAGTTTTCATAAACAACCACGATGCCGACGGTACGGAAGTATATACTGCTGATCCTGTAGGCGACTACCACCGCCCGATATACGCTGGTACTTACAGCGTTACATTCTCTAAGGAAGGTTATACTTCGCAGACATTCGAAATTACCACTCAGAACATGGCTTGCCAGCGACTGGATGTCACATTATACCCCGAAGGCACAATAGTTCCGACATTTACCGCAAACCCAACGACATTATACGAAGGTAGTAACGTACAGTTCTCCAATACAACTTCGGGCAACTATGTTTCAGCATCGTGGACTTTCGATGGCGGTTCGCCAGCAACAAGCACTGCCACAAATCCAACAGTGACATACAGCACACACGGCACCTACGACGCAACACTTACCATAGTTAATACAAATGGCTGTTCATCGTCGGCAACAGAACACATAACCGTTTATGAAGCCGTACCTCCAGTCGCAGACTTTTCGGCATCGGAAACACAAATTACGGCAGGAAACTCGGTAACTTTCACCGACTTGTCAACTAATATGCCGACATCGTGGTCGTGGACATTCGAAGGCGGAACACCAGCGACTTCCAACTTACAGAACCCGACCGTAACCTACAGCGAGCCAGGCGAATATACGGTAACATTGGTTGCATCGAACGCATTTGGTTCCGATACCGAAACAAAGACCGCATACATCAGCGTTGCCGCCGTATATAATATGAGCAACGAAACAATTTATGTCTGCAACGGAACATACAAGGACCCGGGAGGCGACAGCAACTATCCAAACAACGCCAACTATACACAGACAATTTACCCGAGCACCGAAGGAGCGTATGTAAGGCTGAATTTCACATCATTCTCTTTGCAAGCAGCAAGCGGTTGGTACTCAACTTGTTCCGACTTGTTCTACATCTACGATGGAACATCGACATCGGCTACAGCTCTTGTAAATGGCGTATGCGGAACAAATAACCCCGGCACAGTAACTGCAACAAATGCCGACGGAGCGTTGACAATAGTGTTCACCTCCAACAACACGACAAACGCAGCAGGTTGGGAAGCCGAAATTAGCTGCTACATGCCAGAGCCGGAAGCAATATTCACGGCTGAAATTTCCGAAAATTGCACACGCAACATAGCAACCACAAACGAATCGGAATACGCAACTTCGTACCTTTGGGCATTTGGCGACGGCACAACATCAACCGAAACTGCGCCTACGCATACATACACCGAAAACGGCACATACACCATCACACTTACGGCTTCAAATGCCAACGGCAGCAGCACCGCCACCCAGCAAATCGAAGTTGAAATTCCAGAAGTAACATCTGTCACCAATGCAAGCGGATGCGGAAGTGCAACACTTACACTATCGGCACAAGGCAACGGCACATTGCACTGGTTCGATGCACAGACAGGCGGAACCGAACTTGGGACAGGCAATTCGTACACCAATGCATTCGCAGGAACCACAACAATTTATGTAGAATCGCAAATCGGAAGCGAAGAAACCTATAATGTAGGTATTTCCGATAATACTTCGGCTACTGCATATACTAATAATACCGGTCAAAACAGAGGCCTTACATTTACGGTTTCACAGGCTCTTACATTGGTTTCGGTAGATGTTTATTGCACACAAGCAAACCAAACCAAGACAATAACCATATCAAATAGTTCAAACCAACAAGTATATTCACAGTCACACACCCTCGCATCTGGTCTTAACACCTTGACATTAAACGTTGACTTGGAGCCTGGAACATACAATATCTATGCTAATAGTGTACGTTATACATACAGGCAAAATGGAAGTTTCCCATACTCGGTCGAAAATGTAATCAGCATAACGGGACCATACAATACTAATACGTACTACTACACCTTCTTCAACTGGGTAGTAAAGACCGGAAATGTCTGCACAAGCGAGCGCACACCGGTAACTGCAACAATTACAGAATCTGGCAGCATCGACCTTGGCGAACCTATAACACAATGCGGTGGTTCTGCTACAATTGATGCAGGAAACGGATTCAACAGCTACACTTGGAGCAACGGACAGACCACACAGAGCATTACGGTCAGCCAAAGCGGCACTTACACCGTAACGGCAAGCAACGGCCAGTGCGAAGTGACAGCATCAAGATCTGTTACAATCAATCCTGTTCCATCGGTTTCGATAGCAGAAAACGGCAATGTGCTTACAGCAAATGCAACATCTGGAACAGGCAACTACAATTACTTGTGGTCAACAGATGCTACAACACAAAGCATATCAATAACATCAGACGGTAACTACTGCGTTACAGCAACCGATGCAAACGGATGTTCGGCCAGCGAATGTTCAAATACGACAATTCCAGTCATCAGCATTAACATTCCGGAAGTCGAAAACGGAAGCATAAACGGAAACGGTTCGGTACAATATGGCAGCGACTACACATTTACAGTTGTTCCCGACAACTGCTACGAAATCGGTACGGTTACCGTGAACGGAAATGCCGTTACCCTCGATGCAAACAACTCATATACAATACAAAACGTAACTGCCGAACAGACAATCAATGCAACTTTCAGCCAGATTTCATATTCAGTAAGCGCTTCGGCAGGAAATGGCGGTGCAATCAATGGTGCTCCAAATATGATTAACTGCGGCGAAGACTTAACTTTCACCGTCACTCCAAACGACTGCTACGAAATTGCTTCAGTAACAATCAACGGAACGCCAGTTACACCGACAAACAACATCTACACAATTTCAAATGTAACTGAACCACAAAGCATCAACGCAACATTCAGCCAGATTTCGTACACGATCACTGCTTCGGCAGGAAATGGCGGTACGATTTCAAATGTTGGAAACACAACTGTCAATTGTGGCGACTACATTACATATACAATTACACCAGACGAAGACTATATGATTTCCGACGTCCTCGTTGACGGACAAAGCATTGGCTCGGTAAGTTCTTACCAATTTACAAATGTAATTGCAAACCACACGATTTCGGCATCATTCGAACTTATTCCTGCTGGCGAAGTCGTAATAGTTGTAAATACCGACACAGAAGGTGGTTCTGTAAATCCAACAGGAACACAGACAATCACCGAAGGTGACAACTTCCCATTTACAGTTACTCCCGACAACTGCTACGAAATAGGCATTGTTACCGTCAACGGAAACGAAGTAACACTCGACGAAAACAATTCTTATACAATTGAAAATGTAACCGAACCGCAAAACATCAACGTAACATTCAATCGGTTGTCGTACATAATTACGGCAAGTGCAAGCGAAGGCGGAACAATAACCCCATCGGGAAATGTTGAAGTTAACTGCGGTGACAACAAGGAATTTGTCATTACAGCAAACGAAGGCTACGAAATTGCTGATGTAATTGTTGACGGACAAAGTGCTATTAATGATATTGCAAGCTATGCTGTCATAGGTGCAAGCGCAAGCTACACATTCGAAAATGTCACCGAAGATGGTCATATCATCGAAGTTATATTCACCGAGATAATCGTAGTACCAGAATGTAATGCTGTAACAAATCTCACAGCACAAGTCGAATCGTACGGCATAGTTTTGTCATGGAACGCTGCTGAAAATGCAATTTCGTACGATATCTACCGCAATGGCGAAAGAATTGCAACAGAAACTAATACTTCCACAATCGACTTGCAGGGACACGAAGGCGACAGCTACTATATCATCACCAATTGTGCTAACGGTGGCTCTTCCGATGCTTCGGAAACAATAACTACAATTGCAGAGCCTAATTGCAACGCTGTTACCGACTTAACTGCTATGGTTGAATCCTACGGAATTGTTTTGACATGGAATGCTGCCGAGAATGCCGTTTCATACGACATCTACCGCAACGGTGAAAGAATTGCAACAGAAACTGGCACATCTTCAATCGACCTGCAAGGTCACGAAGGCGACACATACTACATCATTACCAACTGTGCAAATGGTGGTACTTCGGATGCTTCGGAAACAGCAACAGCAATAGCTACAGTCATAAGTGAAGTTGAAACAAGCATTGACATCTTCCCGAATCCTACAAACGACATTCTCAACATTACATCCTCGGAAACAATTTCTGAAATTGAAATTGTGAACACCTTAGGACAGGTTGTTTATCGCACGGAAGTGAACAGCGACAATGCTGTTTGCGATGTCAATGGATTGGCAACTGGATTTTATGTAGCAAAAGTCCGCACCCTGAGCCTGTCGAAGGGTACGGCTATTGTCCAGAAGAAATTCATAAAGGAATAAGAAAATATTTGTGTAATATACGTAGGGGCAGGTTTCAAGCCCCTAAGTATAAGATCCCAGACCCTTCCACAAAAAGCAGATTCTTGTTCCCAAAAAGAAACTTTAGTTTTATATACGAAAGCATTATCTTTGCCATTTAATATTTTGATTTTGAATAACTGGAATATTTGCCATCAATGAAACGATTTCTTATAATTATTCTTTTGTCACTGCTTATTGGAAAAGTAACGTTTGCTTACGATTTTTCCGCAGTATGCGAAAGCGGACAGACATTGTATTATGAAATTACATCGAATGTGGAGCCATATACGGTTGATGTAGTACGTCAGAACGTTAATGAACCCTTCTACGACAGCAACCCAATTGGCAACCTTGTAATTCCCGAATCCGTTACGTATAATGGAATAACTTATTCTGTTACTGGTATTGCTGTTTTCGCGTTTTGTAATTGCGTTGACCTTGCATCTGTTGTAATCGGTAATTCTGTAGTTGGCATTGGCAATGCTGCATTTTATAGATGTAGTGGATTGACTTCCGTTACATTCGGCAATTCTATTGATAGCATTGGTAATTCTGCATTTAAAGATTGCAGCAATCTAAGCGAGTTGTTGTTTCCGAATTCGGTTGTAAGTATTGGTTACTATTCTTTTTCCGGATGTAGCAGTCTAGAGTCTGTTACAATACCTAGTTCGGTTGCAAGTATAGGCGGTTATGCATTTTCCGGATGCACTAGCCTTTTGTCAGCTACAATGCCTAACTCGGTTACAAATATTGGAGATTTTGCTTTTGAAAACTGTAGCAGTTTGACTGCACCTATTTATAATGCAAATCTCTTTGTATGTTTCCCCAATGGCTATTCTACAGAATATGAAATCCAAGACGGAATACAAAAAATTGTTGGTGGTGCTTTTTTTAATTGCAATGAACTGACATCTGTATCAATTCCGAATTCTGTTACAGAAATTGACAATCAGGCATTTTCCGGGTGCAGTGCGCTGATATCAGTGTCTATTCCAAGCTCTGTCACAAGCATTGGTCCCCGAACATTTAACAATTGCAATAACCTGACATCTGTTTATTATATGGGTAATATTGAGCAATGGTGTAGAATAACTTTTGATTCTCACTGGGCAAATCCGCTTTACTATGCTCATAACCTATATATTGATGATATGCTTGTCACAAACGTTGTTATCCCGGAAACTATGACAGAGATCAAACAATATACATTTTCCGGAGCATCCTGTATTACATCGGCAACGATAGGTGATTCTGTATCAAGCATTGGTGATGGCGCTTTTTGGGAATGTACGGGACTTACTTCTATAAACTTTAATGCCACAAATTGCACATTTATGGGAAGTTCATCATCAACTTATGGTTATACCGTGTTTGGCGGTTGTACTCAGTTGGCAACATTGACCATCGGAGATAACGTAACTTGCATTCCAAATTATGCATTCATTGGATGCAGCAGCTTAACTGGAGAGTTGATAATACCCAACTCTGTAACAAGAATTGGTGGCAATGCCTTTTATGGTTGTAGCGGATTGACTTCATTAACAATTGGAAATTCAGTTGCGAGCATTTCCGAAAATGCTTTTTGCAATTGCCGAAGTTTGACTACACTTAATTATAATGCGACTAATTGTACTTCAATAGGCAGTTCTCATACATCAGCATTCAGCGGTTGTTCATCATTATCAACTTTGAATATAGGAGATAGTGTAGAGACAATACCGGCGTATGCATTCCGAAACATTAGCAGTATAACAGGAGAATTAATCATCCCCAATTCAGTAACTTATATTGGACATAATGCTTTTTACGGATGCAGTGGATTTACCGGAACGTTAACTATCCCCAATTTCGTTACAAACATTGGTAATAGTGCTTTTGGTAATTGTAGTGGACTGACCGGATTGTCCTTGGGCGAATCGGTTGTGACCATTGGAACTTCTGCTTTTTCTGGATGTAGCGGACTGACAGGGACATTGTCCATCCCCAATTCTGTTACAAGTATCGGAGCATCTGCATTTTCTGGTTGTAGCAGTTTGACAGGAACATTGATAATCTCCAATTCTGTTATTAATATTGGTGAAAATGCATTCAAGAATTGCATAGGACTAACGGCAGTTATAAATAATGCCCAAGGTAGCATTGGCGGTTCAGCTTTTTCCGGTTGCAGCGGATTGGTAGAAATGACAATTCCATTTGTGGGCGGTAATATATCGGATACAATAACTCTTTTCGGATATTTATTTGGAACTACAAGCTATACGGGGGGAACTGCAGTAAACCAATATTATACATCTGAAGATGCTATTAGATATTACATACCAAGCAGTTTGAATTCTGTTACAATAATAGGCGGCAGTTTGTTGTATGGAGCATTTTACGGTTGCTCAATGTTGACATCTGTTAACATAGGTGATTTTGTGACAAGTATTGGGGATAATTCATTTAGAAATTGTAGCGGACTGACATCGGTTACAATTGGAAATTCGGTTACTACCATTGGTGATAATGCATTTTATGGATGCAATAATCTTATAGGCTCCTTGATAATTCCAAACTCTGTAACCTATATTGGCAACTATTCGTTCAAAGACTGCAGCAACTTGTCATCTATAGCTCTGGGAAATTCTATTACAAGCATTGGCGAGCGTGCATTCCAAAATTGTTCTGGTTTGAACTGCGAATTAAGTATCCCCTATTCGGTAACTAGCATTGGCGGTTATGCTTTTGCGGGCTGTACTAACCTTAGTGGTTTAACTATCGGCAATCTTGTCTCGGACATTGGCGAATATGCATTTAGTAATTGTAGCGGTATTACTGGAATGTTGATAATACCCAATTCTGTTACGAATATTGGTGAAAATGCTTTTTATAACTGCAGCGGACTTATATCTATAACAATAGGAAACTCTGTATCAGATATTAGAGATTGGACATTCGCAAATTGCAGTGGGTTGACATCTGTTACATTGGGCAATTTTGTTGAGAATATTGGAGAGAATGCTTTTTATGGATGTAGCGCCTTGCAATCCTTGCTAATTCCAAATTCAGTAATAAATATTGGTTATAGGGCGTTTGCTGGTTGTGATGGCATGATGTCCGTTGTATTAGGCAGTTCTCTCGAGACTATTGGTAATTATGCATTTAGTGGGTGTTCTAGCTTGTCAGGAGATTTAATAATACCGAATTCAGTAATTAGCATTGGTGAATTTGCTTTTTCTAGTTGCAGCGGTCTAGAATCTGTTACTATTGGTAATTCTGTAGAATCCATTGAGAGGAATGCATTCTACCGATGCAGTGGATTGTCAACGGTCAATTTCAATGCAACAAATTGTACGACAATGGGTATAAGTGGGAGCGGACTTTTGTTTTCAGATTGTCCGTCGTTAACAAGTTTGAATATAGGAGAAAATGTGACATATATTCCTGAGTATGCATTTTATAGATGCGGAAACTTGTCTGGGGATTTAATAATACCAAATTCCGTAAACAGAATCGGTGGATATGCATTTAGTTGGTGCCGCGGACTATCATCTGTCGTAATAGGAAATTCTGTTGAAATTATTTCAAAAGAAGCTTTTGCCTACTGCAATGGAGTATCAAGCATTACATTAGGAAGTTCTGTTGATAGCATTGGCTTTTATGCATTTTATGGATGTTCTGGTCTTACTGGAGCGTTGATAATACCAAATTCGGTGAGAAACATTGGTGGAGCTGCATTTAATAGCTGTGATAGCATAACTTCTATTACAATAGGCAGTTCTGTTGAATATATTGGATACTGTGCATTTCACGGCAGTCCGAATTTAACCGACATATATGTCAAGCCTATTATCCCACCGACTATTGACCTTGGAGAGTGGAATAATAGTTTTTCTAATTTTAATGCAACTCTATGGGTGCCATGTGGTACGGCTATGGCATACGACACTGCAAGCGTTTGGGGCAATTTCAATAATATACTAGAAATGTCAGGATATGTGCTGAATGTAGAAAGCTCAAATCAACAATTGGGATCAGCGGAAATAATACATCAGTCATGCACCGATGGAATTGCTGTAATTTCGGCTACAGCAAATGAAGGTTACATATTTGCTTCGTGGAACGATGGCAATACAGAAAACCCGCGTACAATAATTGTAGAAAGCGATACAACATTTACTGCCATATTTGCCGCGGCTCGTACCGTAACGATAGAGTCTTCCGACAACGAAATGGGCTATGTAATAGGTGGTGGTGTGTATGCCGAAGGTGCTGAAATTGAGATTACTGCAGTACCTTACGAAGGTTATCGTTTCGACCATTGGGTTGATGTGGATAATCCTTCGCGCGATTTCAACACCGACAATCCTCGTACAATAGTGGTTTCGACCGATGTTACCTACATAGCTGTATTTACAGATGTTGTTGGTATTGAAGACAATGGCACTTCTGAAATCTTAATCTTCCCGAACCCAGCATCCAACATGGTTGAAATCAGCGCAAACGAAAACATTACTCGTATCGAAGTCGTATCGGCAGCAGGACAGGTTCTGAAAGAAACCGAAGTCAACGAAGAATCGGTTAGCATCAATGTCGAAAACCTCCCGTCGGGAACATACTTCGTAAGGATTTTCAGCAATTCAAACGTAATTGTCAAGAAACTCGTTGTAATGTAGAACGACATAAAAACATGAAAATCCGCCGTGTAAAGTTATTTTGCACGGCGGATTTTATTTCTTTCCAAGTCACCATAAATTGCTAACTTTGCGCCCTATAAAAACACATACAAATGCTTATATTAGAAAAACCATACGTTTCGGAAACGCTGATACAGACAGCGATAAAGAATAATTTGCCAGTGCTTCGCAACAGCATGTCGGAATTGCTTGCAAGCCGTGGCTACAAGTTGAACCTCTACAACGACGATGAGTTCGTAGCCGAATACCACAAGCGCCACCGCCTGTACTCGATGTCGGAAAACGGCCTGGGTTGGATTGTTGAACACCTTAAGGACAAGGAACTTATCGACAAGATTGAACTATTGAAAAATAAGGCAACTTTCCGTCGTATTTGCAGCGACATGTATCCAGATTTCTTCTTCAAGGAAGTTGAAATCAAGGAACTTGTGAAGATGAACACCGATGGACTGAAATTCCCGCTCGTATTAAAACCATCGGTTGGATTCCTAAGCGTTGGCGTATATGTCGTTCACGACGATGCCGAATGGAAAAACGCAATGGCCGACATTGAGAAGAATTTCGCAAAGTCAAGTGCGCAATTCCCCGAATTTGTCGTAGGCACAGCCAAATTCCTCATCGAAGAATACATACACGGCGAAGAATATGCAGTAGATGCCTATTTTGATGCAGAAGGTGTCCCCGCTATCCTCAATATCTACCATCACCGCTTTGCATCGGAATCGGACACCAGCGACCGCCTATATTGCTCGAGCAAGGCTCTGTACGATGCGTACGAAAAGGCCTTCACCGATTTCCTTGTCAACACCAACAAGGTGATTGGTTTGCGCAACTTCCCGATGCACATCGAGTTCCGTTACGATGGTAGCAAGGCTATTCCTATTGAGATAAATCCACTGCGTTTCGCTGGCTTCTGCCTCAACGAACTGCAAACTCATATCACTGGAATTCACCCTGTAGTGGCTTACCTCGAAAACATACATATCAGCAAGGAAGAAATGTGGAAAGGCCGCGAAAACGACACTTACAGCTTCCTTGTATTGGAACGTCCTGCAAATGCACCAGAAGGTTCTGTATTCAACAGCCAGAAGTTCAAGGATTCATTCTTCGACGTGCTCGAAATCCGCGAAGTGAAGGAAGCAAGCGTAGGCGTTGCCGCAACTGCTTTCACTCGCACCGACAAGGCTCACGAAGCAGAACTGGATACTATCCTTACCCTCGACATGATGGAGTATATGAAGGGCTAACAGTCTGACAGAAGATCAGTCTTGATGTCGGATTGTCTAGCAGAAGACCTGTCTGACAGACTGCAAGACAGATAGACTGTTAGACCGTAAGACTTTTAAATCAACTCCTTCAAATCTTTTAGTACCTGCTTTTTGCCGAGTTCACCACTGCGTTTGGCGGTTTCGGTAAAATAGTGGTGCTCGGTAATGAACTTGTATTGCATCTTGTTCCACTGCTCGATAGAGTCAATCTTTCCACGCTCGAAAAGTTCGCGGAACAAATTCTGCGAAATAGGTATAAAGTCGGGACGACCAAGATAGTCAAGGTCGGCATCGCACATAATTTCCTCGAGTAAGGTGTGTGGATTCTGCGGAACCTTAGTAGCATTGATTATGCCCTTTACGATATCTATCTGCTCGCGTGAGAAATTATATCTTGCAAGTGTCTGGTGAGCCAGCCTTGCACCGATTTCCTCGTTGTTGTCGTAGCTTGCCATAAAGCCGCTGTCGTGGAACAAGGCTGCACAACGCAAAAGCAACAAGTCTTCCTCCGAAACATTCTCCTTAATGCCAATGTCGGTAACGCGGTAAATAGCATCGGTTGTGTGCTTAAGGTTGTGATAATAAAGGTTCTTTGGAAGGTCGCGCTGCATCTGTTCAAGAATTTCTTCCTGAATAAGCGAGAAATTCAGGCTCTGCTTACGCACATTGAACAGATGGTTTGGAGTGATGCCGTCACCATTTTCGGAAAGCTCCTCCAAAATTCCATTCACATAGTACATCTCCATTTCACCCTTGTTCTTCACATTCATAAGACCTCGGTTCTCGCAATTGAAAAATTCCTTTACGCGACGGTAGGTCTCCTCCGAAATGTTGACACGACCAACCTCGCCGTGCGACTCCATACGACTTGCAATATTCACCGTGTCGCCCCAGATGTCGTACTCAATCTTCTGCGCACCAACCACACCGGCTACAACAGGACCAGTATGTATTCCAAGACGCATATTCATTTTCAGATCGTGCTTATTGTTGAAGTCGGCCAACGCCTTCTGCATCTCCATACCTGCCAGCACAACTTCCACAGGATTGGTAGCATCATTGTTAGGCATACCTCCTGCACACATATAGGCATCACCAATAGTCTTTATCTTTTCGATATTATATTTTGCAATGATATTATCGAAAGTGACAAACAATTCGTTGAGATATTTTATCAGTTCTTCGGGATTTGTAACCGCTGCAATTTTGGTAAAACCTTGAATATCAGAAAATAAAACTGTAACCATATCGTATTTTCTCGACTTGGCATTACCATGTTTCTGAATTTCGTCCACAGCATTCTGCGGAAGCAGTTTCTTCACTAGTTTTTCGGTCTGCTCCTTCTGCATTACAAGTTCGTTGGTGCGCATTTCCACCAATCTCTCCAGCTTGAGCCTTTCTTTAGTATGCACAATATTCCTCCATGCAACTATAACTACAATTATCACGACAAAGCTTAGGAAATAAAGAATATATGCCAAGATTGACCGATAATAAGGCGGCGTTACCTCAAAACTGAACTCGGCGGTATTGCTGATTTGTCCGTATCCATTGCGCGAACGCACCATAAACTTATAGTCGCCTTCCGAAAGGCTTATATACTCCTTGTACGAATCGGTAGTCCATTCCGACCAGTCGTCATCAAGGCCTTCGAGTTTAAACTGATATTCGGTGTCTCCAAATGTATTGTATGCCAAACCAGCCACATCGAACCTTATTTTCCTATCGAGATACCTGATTTTGTGCATAATGCCTACGTCCTGCGAATAGTCGTTGTCGAAGACATATATTATCGAGTCGTTAGCCACAGCTACCTTTCTAATCATACACTTAAATGTACTGTCGGCAGACTGAAGCAATTTTCCACCTACACTGTACTTTATGAGAGCATCGGAAGTTCCGAACCAAACCAAACCGGCATCTTCGGGATAGATGGTTTCAACCACCGACTCCCTCATCTGGCAGAACGCCGAAGTCATACGTTTTCCACCATTGGCATCGAATTTTATCACACCAACCTCTCGCTCGTATGCACCAGGATACGAACAGTTGTACCATATATTTCCGCACGAATCCTCGCTGAGAATACCATATATGGCATCGTTGCCAAAATAAGCCGAATCCATCTTGAACTTTTTCTCTGCACTATCGTACAGATACAATCCCAACGAAGTGGAAAACACAGGTCCAAATTTCTTTGTAGAATACACGTCAACCCAGTCGAAATCGGGTGGAAGTCCGTCGGAAGTGCCATATCCCGACACCATAATATCAAGGTCCAGCGAATCGCTAAATTCCACCCTGAACAATCCATCGCGGTCGGTACCAAGCCAAAGGCTTCCGTCCTTGTCGGGAGCAATTGTACGCACCCTATGCCTCATATTTTTCAGGTTGCCGATTTCCTTTAATTTCCCATCGGCCACACTGGCTACCGTCAAGCCCGAATGTCCGCCAATCAAAAGCAGTTCTTCACCACCGATAGTCATAGGTTTCATCGAGATGAACGCACCGTCGAGAACTTTCTCAGCCTTTCTGTCACCGACAAGGAAAAGTCCGTCCAAAGTCACAGCGTACAATTTGTCATCGTATGTGCAAAGCTGCCAGCAATTGTTCATTATGCCCCTTATGCCAATAAAACTGTACATAGCGGCACCAGGCATTTCCCATCTGCTATACTGGAACAAGCCCGACGTGGTACCGACATACAGCCGTCCCTCGTGACGCCTTACCGAAAGGACTGTTCCCCTTAGACCATTGTAAGCATTGAAATACGACAGTTCCGAATTTGTTTCGAGCAAACAAATACCATTTTCGGTAACAGCCCAAACCTTGTTCTGATTGTCAACGCAAATGTCGTTTATTGTATTGTCTTTCAAACCGTTGGACGAACTAAGCATAAACCTGTACTTGCCATTTCTATCAAACGAAACCAGACCTCCAGAGTTTGTTCCCACAACAAATGCACCATCGCGAAGACTTTTAATACACGAATAGCCATTCTTGTTTATGTACCTGTCAAGATCGGTGACAAAATGGGAAAGTCCGGATGCTACCGAATATTTGTAGAAGCAAGACCTCACTTCGTCGCGCAAAATTATACAACCATCGCTGGCACATATCATATCTGCAACTTCGATAGAATCGACAACCGAACAGAAGGCATCGTCTTCCATTTTGCCATGGTTAAGACGTTTCAGCGGAGCAAACTTCTTCTGCACATACACGGCAGTATCAAGGCTCAGCAGACGGAAGAAACCATTGTCGGCAATTTTCCTGATGGTGGAATCGGAGTACATAAACAGTTTTCCACTTGATGTAAAATACACATCGTCGTCCGAAACGACAAGCTTTGTTATCTGGCCGAACTCTGTCCCGGTATTGTTCTCAAACTCAGCAATATCAATGTGCCCGTTCTTGTATTTTACCTTGCCGAACATATTGTAGGCGCCAAAGTATATTTCGTTCTTGTCGCTTACAGCAAGTTTCGGACGGCCAGGAACTTTCACGATTGTCCACTTTTCGTTGTCGTACTCCATTATGCCGTTGGTATTGCCAAAATACATGAGCGAGTTCTTGTCCTGCACGACGCTGAAATTCTGGCTTTCCTGCCTGTAGTCGGCGGTTCCGAAGTTCCTTATCTGTGGAATGCCGTAGCCTGAATTCTGAGCAAAGACAGCAGCAAACGGCAGCAATAAAAATGCGATTAAAAATAATTTTTTCACCATATCAATAGTTATTTGGCAATTCAACATAGAAGCAAGTTCCCTTGCCTTCCTCCGATTCTACCCTTATAGTACCTTGTAGCATATCAACATACGACTTCACAATGGCAAGTCCAAGTCCAGCACCTTTTGTGGCGGCTTTCGCATTGCTGGTCTGGAAGAAGCGGTCGAAAATGTGGTCGATGTCCTGCTTGGAAATTCCAACTCCGTTGTCGCGAACGGTTATGCAGACCTTTTCGTCGGTTTCGCTGAAATCGACTTCCACCTTGCCGTTCTTCGTGAACTTTATTGCATTGCTAATCAGATTGGTAATTATCTGTTTAAGTTTTACGTTGTCGGATATGATATGCGTTTCCTTGTGGTCCTGTGCAAGATTCAGAATCTGCACGTTGTTTTCGGCAACGCTATGTTCGTTACGCATCAATGCACAGATGTCACCAATAATTTTCTTTACGCCGACAATTTCGGACTTTGCCTGCACCACACCAGCCTCAAGTTTCGACATTTCAATAATATCCGACAACACATTGAGCAACTGGTACGACGAGTTGAGTATTATTCTCAGATATTCCTGCTTTTGTGGATTGTCCTCGCCTTCGAGCAAAAGGTCGGCAAAGCCTATTACACCGTTCATTGGTGTGCGAATTTCGTGCGAAAGGTTGCTTAGGAATGCTGCCTGCAGTTTTTCGTTCTCCTCCGACTTTTTCAGGGCGCGGTTCAGTTCGGTTATTATCCGTTCGCGTTCGGTGACATCGGAGACCACCACCAGCACATCGTTTTCTATTGTCATAAACCTGACTTCCAGCACAAGCAAAGTTCCACCGATGACAATTTCAACTTTCTGCTCGTTGTTTTCGTTTCCTGCAATGGCGTTGGCAATGCCCTGCTTCAACATCATATCGTAGTCCTTGCGTGAAATGTAGGTTAGGAAACGGTCAATAAATTGCTTCTCATCGTTGAAATACCTGTAGAACGGAGAACTTTCGCCAACAAAAATGTCCTTGATTTTGGCATCGGCACTAAATATTGCTGTAATGTCCCTCGACATTTTCAAGAAATGGGCTTTCTCAGTATCCATATCGTGAACCTGACGGCGGTAGCCAAGCATCTGGTTTTCGTAGATTTTTCTCGGTGTAATATCAAGAATTACAGCCTGATACATATCGGCAGAGATAACACTCGAATACATCTCGACAATCTTGATAGTGCCGTCGCCACATTTCAGTTCTCGTTCCGCGCTTATTATTTCGCCAGCATCTACGCGAACATAGTCCAGTGGTTTGCCCTTGATGCTGTTTTCGGTAAACAATGCCGATATGTTCTTGCCAAGAATTTCCACGGCCGGCATCATTATCATTTCGCAGAAGCGGTCGCTGACATCTATTATGTCGCCGTTCTTGTCACCTATAAGCACACCGCAGGGCGACTGCTCCACTATTGCCCGGTAGCGCGACGACAAGTTTGCGAGCGGTAGCGGTGCCGACTTGTGCTGGGTTATGTCAACGAAATAGCAAAAAGTGTTTTCGTTATCAGCGTCGAACAAGTGTACCTCGAGCAAAGTGCGCTTTCCCTTGGTGGAAAATTCGTAGTTGAACACTTCCTCCATACGGTTTGCGGCTGTCCTTATTATGTGGCGTTTCTTGCGGCGCGTTTCGGGGAAAATGCTTGAAAACAGCTCTCCCCTGATGTCGTAAGATAATTTCAGCAGAATGCCCGCCTGTGCGTTTGCACTTACTATCTCCTTGCCGTTCAAGTGGATTATACCGCAGATTGAGTTCTCGAACATTATGAAGTTGTTGCGGTATTCCTGTTCAAGTTTGGTTTTTAACTGCTGTACCTCGTGACGGCTTTCCATCACTACGGCTATTTGCCTTTTGCCATTGACCACAACCGAATGAAGCCTTGCCGACAACAAAAGTTCGCCATAAATAGTATCCTTTGCAACAAATGTGTATCTGCTAGCACCGTCGTCGCACAGGTAGTCGAGCCGTCGTTTTGTGTCGGCGACACGGAAACTGCCCAATTCGAAAATCGACTTTGTAAGATAGCGGTCGTAGTTCCAGCCCCACAAGTTCACGGCTGATTCGTTAAGGTCGCAGATTCCACCCGATTCCGTCACCAATATGTAAAGTTCCGAAAGCAGGTTCAATGTCTTGTTGTTCAGAATCGAAGATTCTTGATTATGCGTATTTTCGACATCGGGTATGCTTGAAATTATCGACAGGCACAACTTTCGGTCCTCTATTGCAATTATCGACGAATATGCTTCAACATCAATGGTGTTGCCGTCGTTTTTGATAAGCGAATAGGTAATGCTTGGTGTCTGAACTTGCGTACCGAACACCTTATCTAAAGATTCCTTGATTTTCTTCTGGAAGTTATCTGTCACATAACCAAAGATATATGGACTTGGCAGTTCGGCTAAGTTGTCATATCCTAGCAAATGCCTTATGGCTGGGTTTTCGTAAATTATGTATCCGTCGCTGTCGCAAATGACCACTCCCGACTTCATTCCGCCGTACATCTGCTTGACTGCATTCCAGAATATAGCGTCCTCGTGTACGATGTTCTTGTCCGAATCCATACGCCTTACTAGTCCGTAGTAGCGGATACGACCGTCCTCCTTGAGCTTTATTACCGTTTTCATCAGCGTAAGGTAGGAGCCAGTATTTGTGCGCAGATACAAAGGCTTGTCGATGATGTAGTCGGAGTTTTCAAGCATAGCAGTTAGGTCCGACTTGAGTATCAGATATCTTTTTTCGGCTATTGCCGCCATAAGTTCGTCGGTGCTGGAAAAACCCAGCAGTTCGGCCAGCTTTATGTTTACACTCAAGAATTTCCCGTTGGAATCGAGTTTGTATTCGGGAATCATATTGTCGGTTGGCAGATTGTTCTCTTCGATAATCCTGTTGCGTTCTATCAGGCTCTTTATAAGTTGCCTGTTCTGTTCGTCAATCTGCAGTTCCGCTGTGCCTGGAGTCTTGTTCATTCTGAAAAATATATAGTGCAAAAATAGAAAATTCAAGGGATTCAACAAATAAGTTTGAGAGTTCAAAGTTTAAAAATTTAACGTTTAAAATGGTTTATGATTGTTTGATATTGTTTGATGGTTGTAGATTGTAGAATCGCGCCATGGCACGATTGTACATAAATAATCAAGAATTTTAGGATTTGAAATCTGTAGAAACGTTGCGTGCAACGTCTTGATTTATAGAACGGAAAGTGCGTTTTCGTAATTCGCAAATTTTAATTATCTTTGCATCCCGAAAATTAATTATTTTTATTGTATTAAAATCCTTTTAATCAATAGGTTATATATGGCAATGGAATTAAGAAACATAGGAATAGCAGCGCATATCGATGCAGGAAAGACAACGGTATCGGAACGAATACTTTATTTCACTGGTGTGAACCGCAAGCTTGGTGAAACTCACGATGGTCAGGCTACGATGGACTTCATGAAGCAGGAGCAGGAACGTGGTATTACAATCGCTTCGGCAGCAATCACCTGCACTTGGAATAACCACCAGATAAACCTTATCGATACTCCCGGTCACGTTGACTTTACTGTGGAAGTGGAGCGTTCGTTGCGTGTAATCGACGGAATGATAGCCGTTTTCTGTGCTGTCGGCGGTGTTGAGCCGCAGAGCGAAACCGTATGGAATCAGGCAGAGCGCTACCGTGTGCCGCGTATCGCTTTCGTCAACAAGATGGACCGCACCGGTGCAAGCTTCAGCGAAGTTGTCATGCAGATGAACAAGTACCTCGATGCCAACGCCCTGCCGCTGCAAGTACCTATGGGTGCCGAAGATTCCTTTGTGGGAGTTATCGACATCGTGCGCAACATTGCCTATACCTTTGCCGATGGCAAGCGCTTCGAGAATCCTATTCCAGCCGAATATGCCACACAGGTTGAAGAAGCACGCACCTTTATGATTGAAAAGCTAGCCGACGGCGACAACGAAATCATGGAAATGTATTTCGACGGCAAGGAAATTCCTGAAGAAAAACTGAAGAAGGCAATCCGTGAGCAGACTTTGAAACTTTTGATTACGCCTGTTTTCTGCGGCGCTGCTTACAAGAATATCGGTATCCAGCTTCTGCTCGACGCAGTTGTCGATTATTTGCCGTCGCCTGTTGATGTCGGCTCTGTTATCGGCACCGACCTGTACGACAGTGAAAAGACACACAGCCGCAAGCCTTTCGACAGCGAAAAGTTCTCGGCTCTGGCTTTCAAGTTGATAAACGACCCCTATGTAGGTCAGCAGACCTTTATCCGAATCTTTTCGGGCAAGCTCACAAGCGGAATGTCGGTTTACAACTCGTCGAAGCGCAAGCCTGAACGCATTGGCCGTATTTTCCGCATCAAGGCTAAGGAGCGTCAGGAAATTACCGAGGCTGGTGCTGGCGAAATAGTTGCTCTGGTCGGTATGAAATACACAAAGACAGGCGATACCCTTTGCGACCAGGAATTCCCGCTTTACCTTGAATCTATACATATCCCCGAGCCAGTAATCCAGCTCAAGATTCAGCCTGCCAACCAGAAGGACAAGGACAAGCTGAGCGAGGCTCTTGGCCGACTGGTGAACGAGGACCCGTCGTTCCACGCAAAGTACAACGAGGAAACCGAGGAAACGGTAATTTCAGGTATGGGCGAGTTGCATCTTGAGATTATGGTTGACCGCCTTCGCACCGAGTTCAAGGTTCCGGTGGAGGTTGGCGAGCCTGCAGTTGCATTCAGGGAAACCATTACAATGCCTGTCGAGACTATGTACAAGCATGTCAAGCAGACTGGCGGTCATGGACAGTACGCACATACAATCATGCGTATGGAGCCGAATCCGGGCAAGGGCTACGAATTTGTCGATGTGGTCAAGGGCGGTAACATTCCGGGCGAGTACATCCCGTCGGTTGACAAGGGCGTATGCAACATTATGGAACGCGGTATCCTATCGGGATTCCCGGTTGTGGATGTCAAGGTTACGTTGCTCGATGGTTCGTATCACCCTGTAGATTCGTCGGATATGGCATTCCAGCTTTGTGCCGAATTGTGCTTCAAGAGCGGCTTTATGAAGGCAGGTCCTATTCTGCTCGAGCCGGTGATGAAGATAGAAGTCAACACTCCCGACGACTACATTGGCGATGTTGTCGGCAACCTCAACCGCCGTCGCGGAAAGATTGAGGCGATGAGGCGTTACCGCAAGGGATCGCAGAAGATTGTCGGACTTGTGCCGCTTATGGAGATGTTCGGCTATGCCACCCAGTTGCGCAACATAACCTCTGGCCGCGCCAACTATTCGATGGAATTCTACCAGTATATGGAAATGCCATCGAACATACAGACCGAAGTGCTGAAGAAATTGAACGAGAAGAAAGGATAGGCAGGGGCTGCGCCCGTTTCTACGCGCGGTTTCAGGGGCTGCGCCCGTTTCAAATATAATGTTGTAGTGGTCGTGGCGCGCCGCGACTGTACAAGGTTCAATGATTGTAGCGACGCAATGCTTTGCGTCGAGATTCAAGGGTTCAAATATTCAATTGTAGAGACGTTGCGTGCAACGTCTTGAAATATTTTCAATGTGGATTGTGTATGTAATAAGTTGTGAATTAGCACAATATATAAATTATTCATTTTGAATAATGCAATTTGAATAATTATTCCATTGGCATCCCAAGCATCCGTTGTAGATAATACTGGAGCAACATATCCGTAACAAAATATTCGCCATTTTCGACCGACAGCAAATCCATTTCAAGCAGCTTCTTTAATGCCGCCTGTACCGAACTGCTCGATTTCAGCGAATTGGCACGGATAAACGAACCGCTCAGTATCTTTTGCGCCCTGCCGACTTTCGCAATTGCATACAACAGCATCTTCTGATGTTCGGGAAGCCGCGACAACAGTGGTTGGTAAACATCTTCGGCGGCATCAAGCATATCGGCAAAAGCCAATTTTACAACCATTTGCGTACATTCCTCTCCCTTGCCAATCCTGTTGAAAGCAAAATGGAAGATTCTCTGCATAAATGCCGTGTTACCTTGAGCAAGCCCATATACATATTCCACTGTACCATCCTGCAAAGTTTTGCCGAATTGGTCTAGCATTCTTTTTACAAATTCCGTATATGTGTCCTGTGGAATTGGCTTCAGTCCCATCATTTCAGTACTTGCATAGAACGGCCGTTTCGACGACATAAACATTTCTGCAATCAGATGGCGCTGGCTTCCGCAGAAAATGAAATTACAATTTGCAAGATGTTGAATCCTACCACGAAGCAGCGCCTCGACATTTTTTTCTGGATAATTTACAATCTGCTGGAACTCATCGAATGCCACGATGCATGGCTTATTGGCTTTCTCGAGCATATCAAAAATTTCGTTGACCGAAAGTTCTGGCGATTGGATGTCGCCCAGTTCTACGCCCAAGGTTGGCACGCCAGTGATTGGGTCAGACGACAATTTGAATCCAATGGAGCGAAGTCCAGACAAAATCTTCGCGAGAGTCTTCTCGCCCTTGGTTTGCAGTACCGAAACAACCGCAGTTCCAAAGGTTTGTACAAGTTCTCGCAGACTGCTAGTGTGGAAAAGATCGATATAAATTGTGTAGTACTTCTCCATTTCAGGTTGAGCAAACAGATGCTTGATAAGCTTGGATTTTCCAATACGGCGAGGAGCAACAAGACAGACATTGCTGCCAGTTGTAAGCATAGAAATAAGTTTTTTCGTTTCGGCATCGCGGTCGCAGAAATACTGTTCTGGAATTTCTCCGCTCGTTATGAATGGGTTCTGTATCATACAATTATTTTTTTGCAAAACTAATTATTCATTTTGAATAATGCAAATTGAATAATGATTTTTTTTATCATATTTCTTCATCTAATAGACCAATTTTCAATGATTAATTTTTGTCAAAATCGGATTTTTTTGTAATTTTATAGTCGATTTTTAAAATCGCTAACTATATGGATGACAAGATAATAATATATCAAACAGCCGACGGACAGACACAATTGGATGTCAGATTTGAGAATGAAACGGTATGGCTAAGTGCCAATCAAATGTCAATGCTATTTGATAGAGAAGAATCAAATATAAGACGGCATATAATCAATTTATTTAGGGAGGGGGAACTCGAACGAGAGAATAACGTGCAATTTTTACACGTTAATGGCGTAAAAAAGCCAGTTCCATTCTACACACTTGATGTAATCATTTCCGTCGGCTATCGTGTAAAGAGCCAACGTGGTGTCCAATTCCGTCAATGGGCTAATCGTGTATTGAAGCAGTATCTCATTAAAGGCTATGCAGTTAACGAGCACATTCGTCAAGAGCAGATTTCAGAACTGCGACAATTGGTGCAAGTTGTAGGACGAACCCTACAGAGCAAAGAGATTGCCGACACTGTCGAAAATCAAGACTTGTTAAATGTGGTTGTTGACTACACATACGCTCTCGATACTCTTGACAACTACGACTACCAGCGATTGAATATAGAAAAGACAACAACTGACGAGCCGTTTCATGCCACATACGAAAATGCGATGAGAGAAATCAATATGCTGAAGCAGAAATTTGGACATTCGGCATTGTTTGGCAACGAAAAGGACGGTTCTTTCAAAAGTTCCATCGGGCAGATTTACCAGACTTTCGATGGCGAAGATTTATATCCGTCGGTTGAGGAAAAAGCAGCAATGCTACTTTATTTGGTTACCAAGAACCATTCGTTCAGCGATGGAAACAAACGTATTGCGGCCACATTGTTCCTATGGTTTCTCAATGGCAACCATATACTTTACAATCCTGATGGAAGCAAGCGCATTGCAGACAATACCCTTGTAGCCCTAACGCTTATGATTGCCGAAAGCAAGACAGATGAAAAGGACATTATGGTAAAAGTTGTTGTAAATCTTATTAACAAGAACAACTAACCGCAAAATTGCGGCACTATTTTTCCCCATACCTTCCCAATGCCATTTTCAGCGCCTTGATATGATTATCTATAAGCGACTGGGGGGATAGGATGGTGATTGAATCGGCGTACGAAAGGAGGATATGCTCAAGTTCGGGGTTGATTTTGACATTGATTTTGACATCTAATGTATTTTCATCATGCCAATGTGCTATTTGGCTCTCGTGGATAGGCTTTGTCTCGATGTAATGTGCTGTTATGCCTTGAACACGAAAGTGTATCGTCTCAACCGGCTTATCGACATAGTTAGTTACACCTATTATGTCTTCGAAATATGTTTTCCAATCAACATCTACCTTTTTGTATTGCGACTTGGTCTGTTTTATTGTTTTTATGCGGTCGAGGGCAAAGTTCCATATTTGGTCGGAATTGTCATCCGTTATGCCTAATATATACCATCGGTTGTTGTATTGCTTTAGAAACTGGGGATGAAACTTGTATTCAACTGCATCTTTATCAAAAGGTTTGTATTTGATTTTTACAACAGTCTGGTATTGTATGGCATTGAACAGCGTGGGAATGTGCTTTTGCCCTTCAACATATTCGTTATGGTCAAGCGAAACGCAAGGTTCCACTTTTGTATTATAGGTAATTAGTCCTATTTTGGCGAGGGTATCATCCAGGCTTTCAAATTGAGGCAATCCAGCAACTGTCTTTACCAAATCAAGAGAAGACTGGAGTTGCTTGAGCTGTGCTTCGCTCAATGGCATCTTGTCAATGGAAAATTTTGGATCCGAATAACGGTAATAACGACGGTTCCCTTCTTTAACAATTTCAATTGGAGCGTCCCAACCATCAAGACGCTTCATATATTCAATATCATAATATATAGTGCGGCGACTTACACTTTTATTAAGTTCTTCTTTGCATTTTTTAACAAGGTCGTCTATTTGATACAGCACATTTGTATTGCGGAAACACTTGTCAAGAATCCGATAACGAAGAAACGCATCTTTTGTAATTGGCATAAAGTACTGGATTTTAGCTGATTAAAATATTTTTCCGCAAAAATACAAAATTTTTTTCGTGCGTGCAAATCGTTTGCACATAGGTGCGTTTATTTTGCAACCGAAAACCGAAGAAGAATTATGAAGATCGGCACAAGAATGAAAAAGATGAAAGAACAGAGATTTATCGACGAAGTCATCAGTAAGATGAACAAGATGGGCTATAAATGTCGTTTTGACGACAACCACCTTGTCATCGGCAACAACGATTGCCAGTACGATGTCCAGATTTGGGCTGCATCGGACTCCGGCAAGCGCAGAGTTCAGTTCTTCCGTCTGTTTGGTCTCAAGGATATGGACTCTGTCCAGCCCGAAGGACTTATAATGCTTACTTCTGAATGCAACAACCACAACGACCTTACCACTACTCTCTTTCTCGAAGACCATTTTGCCTGCCGTGCCGATGCCTTCATATCGTCGGCAAAGGAATTTGCAGAGGAATTTGCATTTGCCCGCAAGCAAATCGACGAAACCATACACGAGTTTAACATCAACTACAAGGCAATAAAGGAAGATTTCCCCATAAAGCCGGCACGCCGACCCATAGGTTTCCTTGCCGACAGATACTACGACGACGAAAACAGCAATGTGCAAGAACTTGTTGCACAGGCATACAATAACTTTGCAAACGAAAACAAACAAAATGACTAACTTGAAAAAAATGATAGCTATGACAGAAATCAACTACTTGAACGAGAGAGTGTTCGACAGCGTAAAGGTTGCCCAGAAGCGAAACTACCAGTGGGGTGTTGTCGATTTGGAAGGAAACGAAATTGTGCCTTTCGGAAAGTACGATTGGATTGACGGCTTCGACCACGGACTGGCACGAGTGAACAAGCTTTGTCCCGACGGCAAGAAGTGGGGAATGATAAATATGTCTGGCGAGGAAGTCCTGCCTGTCGAATACGATTCGGTATGGAACTTCTACGGCAAGAACCGCAATTCCACGACAATCGAAAAGGCCGGCTATCAGGATACTGTGTATTTCAGCGACTTGAATCCAGACCTATATGATGACGAAACCGATTTCGATTACGATGATGACGATCGTTATGGCGGACACTATGGTGATTTTGCCGGAAGCTACGCGCAGGACGAAATGGGTTTCGATGATGATACTATCTACGATGCTTTTGAAGGAGATCCAGATATGTATTGGAATATTGACTAAAAAAATCGCTATGTGCAAATAGGTTGCACATAGCATGTTTAACTTTGCAAACGAAAATAAAACAGAACGGATATGAAGAAAGAAAACAAAGAAATGAAGAAAAACGACGAGACTATGAACAATGAAAATGAAATCGACCAGATGAGAATATATGGTGTACACGAACTCGGAACGCCAATAATTGTTGCTGAGTTTCAGGGCGAAAGACTTCTGTTTGTTTTGGATACGGGTTCCGACACCAACTTCCTTGACGAACGCGTGTACGAGCATTTCAAGGAGAGCATTGAGGCTACTGAAGGCGATGGCTTTGTAATAGGAGTTGAAGGCAATGAAATTCCGCGAGGCAAGCTGGTTACCGTCCCTATGAAAATTGTCAACCGGCAACTTTCGGTAAAGTTTTTCACCCTTCCGCAAGGCATGAACAGCTTCGAGATGCTGGAAAAACAGCACGGTCTTCGCCTTCACGGAATATTGGGCACTCCGTTCATTCTCCACAATAGGCTGATAATAGACCTTACAAATGGGGAGATGAGTTTTGGAGATAGAAAAGTGGCGTAAGGGAAAAAGTTTTATTAGGTGATAGTGAAATTATTATTAACTTTGCAAACAAGAGTAAACGCAAGTAACTCTAACCAAAAAGACTTGCATAAGGTTCTTTGAAGCGATTACCGTCAAATTATCTGAATTAGAATTTGCCTGCTGCTATCGGCAGGCACATGCTATAGAGCATGGCTTTTAAAGTCAGCACATAGCCGGTCGAAAGGCTGTCACTTACAACTCCCACATCATATAAGATAATTGTAATTGAAGGGAGAAACGCATCTGAAGTAACGATGAGAATAGGCGGTAATCGCGACAGAACCTAATAAAATTATTGTAAATGGAAGATTTGCATATTAAAAATGGAATAAAAACTCTATGGCAGAATATGAGCAGTAAAAATGAATTGCTGTCAATTCTTAATAAAGCTGCTTCCATATTATATGGGGATGATGCAAAAAAGATAGAAATGAGTCATCTGACATATCATTCTTATTCAACTAATAATAAAAAACGATATATATCATTTCAGATTCCTAAAAAGAAAAAAGGAGAATATCGTATAATAGATGCTCCATGCAAAGGATTAAAACTCATACAACAATGTCTTAATGTTTTATTTCATGAAATATATGCTCCAAATGTTGCGGCAGTAGGCTTCGTACAGAACAAATCTATTGTAGATGGAGCAAAAATTCATCTACAACAAAAATTTGTGTATAATATAGATTTGAAAGATTTCTTTCCCTCAATAACATCTGGGCGTTTGTTTAAGCGATTACAGTCGAAACCATTCTGTCTTAACGAAGAAATTGCAAGTATTATTACAGACCTTTGTTGTAACACAAATGCAGAAGGCAAAAGCGTATTACCACAAGGAGCCCCTACATCTCCAACGATAACCAACTTTATTTGTGAAAGACTTGACCAAAAACTTACAAATCTCGCACACGCATACGGTTTAAAATACACACGTTATGCCGATGACATAACTTTTAGTGGAATGGCAAATGTTTTTGCTGAATCTGGCAAGTTTTGCAAATCGCTTAGACATATAATTGAGGAAGAGGAAAAATTCAAGATAAACACATCAAAAACAAGGCTTCTGCATCGTGGTAATCGTCAAGAAGTTACAGGCATAACAGTAAACGAAAGACTTAATGTATCACGCAGATACATTAAGCAACTGCGAACAATGATACACAATTGGGAAACCAAGGGTTATATAGAAGCACAATATATTTTTCAGAAGAAATACAATGAAACCAACATAAAAAATCCAAATGGCATACACTATATAGAGAATATCATTTGTGGTAAGTTGGACTATTTGAAAATGATTAAGGGAGAAAAAGATAGAACCTATATTAAATTGAAAGAAAGATTTGATAAATTACTCTTTGGAAACACTTATTCGCCTTTAAATAATCATATAGATAAAATATTTGAAACCCTTATTGCTTCTAGATTTAATGAATATAAGGACAAAAACGCTTCTGACGAAAATGAAAATAAAAAAGAAGGTAAAAATTATGTAAACAAGTCAATAAATACTTTAGTGTCTGAACTCGATAGTCCTATGACTTTGGAGGAAGCAACTGAGACTCTTGTGGAAGGTATAGATGTTATAAGTGTTCGAAATGGATTCACTTCAACAGAAAGTAGAGTTATAGTAGAAGTATCTACAATAAAAAAAGACACAAAAAGCCCATCTATTAATTTGGCTGTCTTAACTGTACCAATAGGTGAAACATCTTTAATAATTAACGATGAAATACAGGAAGGCAAACTCTTTATAGATGAATTAAAATCTTTAAGTGATAATCCAGAAGATTCTAACAATCCAAATATTGTCAAGAATATAATGGGTCAAAATAGCAGAATAAGGGGGGTTCATACTCTTCTTAATAGTGTGCTAAATAAATTAAGTGAGGACCCAAATAATTTCAGGATAGATAATAATGGTAGAGTATGGTTTACTGAAGATGCACAAGCATTTATAAGAAAAGAACTTAATAGAATATCTAGACACTTATATTTAAGTGATAGTGCTACACCAATGCTTGGTCTTACTAACAATAATGAAATAGTATTTACTGTTCTAGATGATAATACTTTTGAAGATGTAGTAGTTCCGACAGGTATAGTTTTAGGAAATACTAATGTTGCAGATGCTGCCAATTCAATAAAGGGTGCTGAAAATATATTTCATAAGAACACAACAAAACTTACAGAATATACTACTGCAAGAATTGTAAGGGATTTGATTACTAAAGTTGAAGGAAATGAAAGAGTTGTAAGAAAGAATGGTAAAGGTTATGAAGCAGTTAAGTGGCAACTTAGATATGACAGATTACAAAAGGATGCTGATATTTCTGATACTTCTAACAAAACTGCAAAAGAACAAATTGATGCACATAATGAGTCAAGAGAAGCCTATATAAGAACTGCAGTTAAAGAGGGTATTATAATAATAAATTTTAATAAAGATTCTTTAGAATCTAATAACTACTTAAAACATAAGCATTTAAACAGAAAAAATATTGCAAAAATTTTACTAAATAAAATGGGTAAATGTTTTGTTACAGAAGAACAAGTCTTGAACATTGTTTCACAAAAAAAGTATGTTACAGAGGAACGTGCAATTGAGTTAATTAGGAAATATGGTGGACATAATAAAAAGGAAATAGGAAAAAGCAATGTCGTTGAATATCCGGATCCAAAACAAACATATCAATTTCTTTCTTTCTTTTCTCAGAACGATGGCGGACTAAAAAATCTGACGCATGATTTCAATTATGGATATATAGATTATGATGTTTTTATTGCCCAGTGCAAAAAAGAATTTGAAGAAATCAAGAAGAGGTTTCCAAATGTTCAAGAATCAGTCGTGAGAAGGATTGAGGAATTTGCCTTTAAGGAATCGCCCAATTGGTATATTAGACTTGGAAACGATAAAAAGTACATTCGTTATGGATGGTCGGAACCATCATTTGTCGAGTGGTATCGCACAAATAAGATTCATCCAGCTAAAGATACGCACTACAATGCTGAAATGATTGTTCCGTTTAAGAATTCCATCCAAGTGCGAGCTGACAATAAAAATCTGATAGGACTTTTGAGTTCCTTAGTTACAATGGCCTTTGGACAAAATCCATGCTGCAATGTGGAAATTACTCAAAATGTAGGTGAAGCCCAATTTTACACTGATGTTGATAGGCTTGGACAGGCAATTTACCAAATTTTCTCAACAATAAAAGATTATTCTGAACAAAATTTTTGTGACAAGGTAATTGTAGACTATTACACAGAAAATGACTTCAAAATTTTAACAATTACACATATAGACTCTAAACCAACCAAGAAATCAGATGATAAGGATTACTTGGGTGGAAATGGTACCACGATTAAGACGGCTTTATTTGGATTATGCAACTATGAAGTACAAGCAGAGTTTCCAGATGGAGCATATAGGAAAATTATTTTATCTGACAATTACGAGGATTTTAAGAAGGGACGGTATCTTATTGACAAAGACTCTATCGATGGCTACAAGCATATTATGAAATTTTATTAATAGAATATTATGATTTACATTATTGACGATACAATAACACAAAGAATAAAGAGTATTGAATACTTGTGGAATGATCCATATAAAGATATTTGCAAGATTATTGAATATCCTACAGTCGAAATAAACAGGGAGATTGTTACTGAGTTTTCAACCGAAGGTAAGCATTTACTTTGCATTCATCGCTCGGCAAAATATTTTAACAATGAAATGAAGATTGTGGATAATTCCGACAAACTTCGCAACAATTTATTGATAAAAGTAAAGCAAATGAATATAGGATGTGTTATCTTCGGTCGCGATATGAGCAATAATAGAGAACAAAAATTCATAGATAAAGACTTGTTTTATAGAAATCTCAAATCGTTTTTAAGTCAATGGATAAACGGAATTATAGAAACAGACATATTATATGATGGCTCACTATATAAAATTGCTAGACGCAAAAAGCTACTGGATGAAATAATAACAATAATAAACGTAGAATGTCCGCCATACGATAACGATAATTTGAAACTCGCTCTTCAACAATATTTACCTGCACAAAATCCTATTAACATTATTAATACATGGATGACCAAAGGACTATCGAAAAAAGAAATAAGACAATATATAAACGACAATTTATAAATATGGAAAATACATTCGTAATATATGACGAAAGTTTTCAAAAACAAACGGAGATTCTTGAAAAAGAATTATCAATAGAAAAAATCTCATATCAAGCCCATGAAAACGAAAAAGGATTTCACGATTGGCTTACAAGAGAGTTCAATAATAATGATATACGGAAAATAATTATTCCATTATCGCTACAAAACAACGATACAGAAGGGTTCCTTTTGGGTCTTCATATTCGTCTTAACTATGAGCTACCAATTGAAAAGAGAACGATTCCGATTATATTTCTCTCTAATATGAGTTATGAGAATATTCTTACTAAGTGTTCTTTTGATGAAGACAATAATCCACAAAATTTATTGTTGACAGATGGCGTTTCAATATCTTCGACAGACATTGAAGAAATAGTAGAAAAATTAGAGACTACCAATGCGTTAGAAATAAAGGATTATCCTTTGTTCTTGAAAAGATTAAGCATTAATAGGAAGTCAATTACAGGTGGACATGATATTGCTAATGCATGGGGATGCTATAAACTAGCACAAGTTATTGAAAATAAAGATGACATAGGAAAGCCTTTCAGGATAAAAGATGTTATACTTGGAAATGAGTTTATTTCTAAACATTTGAAACAACTATATGCAAAATACCTTATTTGTAAAAATAATTCTTACAATAACAGCATAGAGCTTCAAAAAAATGCTATTAAGTGTTCGGGAAAGCGTATTCTTTTAATTGATGATAAGGCAGACGAAGGATGGGGAGAATTGATGCAGTATATATTCAAATCAGCGGGAAACGGTTTTTTGTATGTAAATCCTTCTAAATACAAAAACAAAAATAAGGATTGTTTTCTCAATTTTGATGGATTTTATGAAGAATGTAAGTCTTATATTGGGGAATACTGGGATTTGGTAATAATTGACTTGAGACTTAATCCTAATACAGAAGATATGGAGACCAATAGTATTTTGCCAACAGAATTTTCCGGATATAAGTTGATTGAAGATTTTTTGAATAATAATGGCGGGTATCAAATAATGGTCTCTACGGCCTCAAACAAAATTTGGAATGTCAATGCTGCATTAAAGATAGGAGCGAAAGGATATTATATAAAGGAATCTCCAGAGTTTAATTATCCGATATCAGAAACTAAAAAGCAATTTGAAAATTTCAAAAATGTTATAGAAATATGTTTCGAAAATGCCTATCTTCAAAATGTTTATTCTTCCATTAATGCCATAAAAAAAACACTGCCTGACAATGATTTTGGCGCTTCAATTGGAAAACAATTTGAACTTGCTTTCTATTTGATTTCAAAAGCAGAAACTAAAGAACAATATGCATTTTCATATGTATCTCTGTACCAAATTATTGAAATCATCACGGATTATTATATAACCAAGGAAGAAATCATACAAGAAAACGATGATGATAAAAAACAATACAAATGGAAACTTGATAATGGAGACTATGTCAAAGAATATAAATGGGACAATAGCAACAAAATATATATTGTTCAATCAGAAGAGTTAACAGAGGAGAAAATAACATTGCCACAATGGGAAAAAATGGCAGGTATAGTTTTTCAAATGTGGAATTGCCAAGATGGGAATAATCTTGTAAGAAACTTGTCATATCTAATTGAAAAGCGTAATGGTTTTGTCCACAATGACAAATCCATTATTGACAAACAAGACATTAATGGACAATACGTAAATCATGACATCTATAAAAAAGAAGGTTTCCAGAAATTGTTCTATTATATAAAAATGATTTGTTCTTACATATATTAAACTCCAGCCATTATTTTTGTATGTTTGTATAGTTTTGGTATTATATTTGCATATATTTTTAGATAAATCATTTTGACTATGAATTATATAAATTGTACATATACAAACGATACAAGAAAGAAGCAAATCGCTGATTTAGAAAAAGAAAATCAATGGCTTAAACCATTTTGGGCAAGGTTATTATTATGTGTTTTTTCCAAGGTATTTAATCTAAACATTCGTATCTCCGTTGATGAAATATCTTTAAAAAACGGAATTAAATATGCAGAAAACGATTGGAAGATATATACATTACATAGTAATAAGTACTCAGAAAAAGAGAAAGACTCTTTAATAAAGAAATTGGAATTATTTTTTAAGGGTTTTGAAAAAACAATAAAAGACAATCTTAAATCTGAAAAATTACTGATTGAATAAATTATTCAAGACTATCCTATTCTCCCATAATTCGTACATAAACAGAAAAATTTGATATGTGAAAAACTCCTATATCATTTTGGCGGTGTAAATTTGTAATGGCAAATGGAGAAGAATTCTTCTCAATCCATCAACCAAAAATTCCATATCGGGATGATATTGACGCAATTCCAATTTTATTAAATGGTAATTTATAAAAATCATATTTTTTATAAAAACTCACTTTATAATTTTGTCGCATCGGTAACATTGCATATATTTGCGCAGAATTTATTAAATGGCATTTAATAAATTTATGAAATTTTGTAAATTAGAATTTTAAATTATTGCCATATAATATAGGTAAGATGGATAAGAATATTTTGAGACAGGTACTGGCAGACAACGCTAAACTAATTGGCAGACTTGATGTTATGCCAAGGGAATATAATGTCGAGACTGACAAAAACTATATATTTACTGGCGTCCGTCGGGCTGGAAAATCGTATATGCAATATGCGTTGATAAAAAAATTGCTTTCGGAAGGATATGGTATGAACGATATTCTATATATGAATTTTGAGGATGAGCGAATCGACAGTTTCACTATGGCCGACTTCAACTTGCTTCTCGAGTGCCATCAGGAACTTTATGCCTGCCGTCCACATATTTTCCTCGACGAAATGCAGAATATCGAAGGATGGGAAAAATTCGCCCGCCGTATGGCCGACAGCAAATACCATATATGCCTAACAGGAAGCAACGCCAAAATGCTAAGCAAGGAAATAATGACCACACTCGGCGGCAGATTTCTCCAGAAGGACATATATCCTTTCAGTTTCAGGGAATATCTTGACGCATTGAACATTCCATACGGCAATATCAATCTTCTCGACACCGACTCGCGCGCATCATTCTTCCGTCATTACAACGAATATCTTACCAATGGAGGTATGCCCGAAACCGTCAATATGAATGTAAAGCGCGAATACCTAAGCAGCACTTACCAGAAGATATACCTGAACGACATTGCCACGCGCAACGGCATCAACAATATGAATGCTCTGCGACTGCTGGTGAAAAAAATCGCAGAAAGCGTGGGACAGCCCTTGTCGTATAACCGCTTGAGCCATATATTGTCGTCGTTCAATGGAAAAATCTCGGTTCCTACTGTTCAAAGCTATGTATCGTATGCCGAAGATGCCTGGCTATTGCTTAGGCTGAGGAATATTACTGGCTCGCTGTCAGAAAAGGAAAGTGCCTGCAAGTATTATTTCATCGACAACGGTTTCCTGAATCTCTTTTTGCTAAACGGAGAAACATCGTTGCTTGAAAATCTGGTGGCCTTGGAGTTGTTCCGGCGTTTTGGACACGATTCGGAACACGATACCGTATATTTTTACAATTCGGGCGTAGAGATTGATTTTTATGTTCCCGAAAAAGAATGGGCTATACAGGTTTCGTACTCACTTTCGGACATCGACACCCACAAACGCGAAACAACAGCCTTGGAAAAGATTACAAAAGTTCTGCCATGCCGTCGGAGGACTATAATCACATACGATTCGGAAGAAAGCATTGTAGATTCAAAAGGCGATATAGATGTTGTTCCATGCTGGAAATGGCTACTTGAAGAATGAAGGTCCAGAATTAATATTTCTTGTTTTTGTTAAATGTAACTTTATAAAAAATGCATCTTTTATTAAATCTGGCTTTATAAAACTCCTAATACATCAGCCCAAAATTCCATATCGGGATGATATTGCCGGAGCCGAACTCAATGTCGTCCTTGACAATGTAACCTTCTTTGGCATCAGAGATTTGCTTCTTGCCTTTCTTCTTTCCGCCAACTTCAAAGGTTTTTCCGTCAATGTCAAAATCACTGATTCGAGAGCTGATAACATTTGTAGTGACACGCAACTGGTTATAGAAGAATGTTTCGCGGATATTGCCAATGTCGCTTGCTTCTTCGCCCAGTATATAGGCAAGGCTTGTGTTGTCGAGATAGACCTTGTCAACTTTTCCTACACCCCTGATACCGCCGGTATCGTCACGCAACTGTCCAATCATACCTGCCTGCTCCATATACAGAAAATAGTCGGGCAGGACATTTCTGCTCACACCGATAACAGTCGCTATCGAATCCATCACAGGTTTGAACGGCACGCTCTGCGCAATTACAACCAATAGTTTCTTCAGTTTTCTGCCAGTCGAAACATTCATTTTTGCGTATTGTGGAATGTCAACTTCCATAGTTTGGTTGACAACTTGCCTAAGTCGCAGTTCAAAGTCGCTCTCATTGGCAAACGGATAATAACCGCGCTTCAAATAGTCGCGAAATAGCGGAAGCGGATGGTTTAGCATAGTCAGTTTTACCTTTTGCGCAATAATATCGTCCAACGAATATACTGGAACCTCTAACTGATGGAACATAGCCAAGTATTCTCGGAACGATAAGCCTTGCATCATATAGATTGGTGCGCGTCGGCTCAGGTCGGCATAACCTTTATATATGTCGAGTACGGACGAGCCTGTAAATCCGACTTTTACATCGGGATGCGTATCGTAAATCTGTTTCAGTTCGCGCGACCAGTTTTCGTACTTGTGAATTTCGTCAATAAAAACCTGCTCACCACCTTCTTTGGCAAATTCATCTACCAATTCGACCAGAGTATGCGACGAAAAATACAAATGGTCGGCCGAAACATAGAATAGGCGTTTGTCTTCCCTATGTTCCTTGATGTATTGCAGAATCATTGTTGACTTGCCAATTCCCCTAGGTCCTACAAGTCCAAACATGCGTGTTTCCCAGTTAACTTTATCGTACATATAACGATGAAAAACAGATGTTGTCTGTTGTAGTTGCGTCTCCATATAAGCCGAAAGCAAGATATCCATAGCAATAAGTTTTGATAATTCGTCGCAGCAAAGATACATAATTTGCACTACAATAGTACAAAAATTTAAAAAAATTGCACTGCTATAGTGCAATTTTGATTTAGTTGTTCGTATCTTATTGATTGTTAATGTGTTTGTTTTATATTTTGCCACGAGTGCCTAAAAATTGCAGTTTGTGGCAGATTATAGCTTTAAAATTAAGGTAAATATTTGTTAATCAATGGATTTTGCTGTGAATGATAGTTTATCTCTCTAATTCAACTCGACAAAAATGCGTATATACGCAAAAATTTCGAATAGGATTTGTTTTCTGCGAATCCAACAAAACATTTCTTCGATTTTATTCATTATACCCCACAAAATTTATCGATTTTATTTGGTATACCAGATAAAATTTTTAAAAATTATCTATTATAAAAGATAAAATAACCAAGGAACAACGGGAAAATATTGTTGTGGAAGAACATGAAATAAGCGTAGTACCTGTTGCGGAATGGTTGCTGGAATTTTGATACCAAGCAAAAGTTGAATATGTTTGCCAATCTTATTATACATCGCAGAAATTCCTTTTTTGCGTAACATAGTTTTGCCCTCTTGCCCGTATGTGCCAGAAAATGTGTATTTTTGCAAAAAATTTATCGGTATGCTTCCGAATGATAAAAATATTGCCCTTCAGACACTGATTGACCAGTACCGCGACCAAACCAAGAATGTTTTGGATTTGGAACGACTATCGATGTATGCAATCACGTATCATTCAACGGCCATCGAGGGCAGTTCGCTTACCGAATCGGAAGTAATAAATTTGCTGGATACCGACAGACCTGCACGAAACAAGGATTTTCGCGACAACCTTATGGTTTTCGACCACTACAATGCAATGCTCTTTGTTCACGAAAACGCACTGGAAAAGAGAAAGATAAGCGAAGATTTCATAAAGCAGATAAGTGCCCTTGTGATGAAAAACACCGGCAAGGAATATAATACCGTATATGGTTCTTTTGACAGTGGACAAGGAGAATACAGGCTTCTGAATGTTCATGCAGGCACTAGACGCTTCCCCGACTGCAAAAAGGTGCAACCGCTTATGGCTGAGTTCGTCGCCTATATAAACGACGAAATGTCAAATGCTGATGTTGACCCGATAAGGCTTTCGTTTGATGTGCATTTCAAGTTTGTCAGCATACATCCTTTCGCAGATGGAAACGGACGGGTTTCGCGGTTGCTTATGAACTATATACTTGCATACTATGGGTTGCCTATGTTTATGGTTTTCAAGCAAGACAGATTGAAATACATCGATGCGCTTGAGAGTGCGAGAAATAACGAGGATATGGATTTGTTCTACGGCTTTATGTACAAGCAGTATATGAAGTTCTTGAAAAAAGAAATAAAAAACAAAAAGTAATTATGCTTGAAATCTGGAAATCACACGAGTTGAAAGTTGTGGGCTTCGAAGGCGAAAGACTGCTGTTCGACGCTGCCGAGCACGGAACCCTCGAAGTTGAAAACATCGACCTCGTGAAAAAATACGAAATTGGCGAAACCGAAAGCATTTTCCTGTACAACGGTCCCGACGGCAAGGTCCATGGTTGCATGGGTAGTCCGTTTGTCGGAATAGGCGAATTCGGAAGTCTAACCTGCGTAGCCAACACCAAGTACGGTTCGTTTCTCGACTGGGGAATCGAAAAGGACCTGTTCTGCCCGTTCAAGGAGCAGAAGGTCGATTTGAAGGTCGATGAGGACTACATCGTGTATGTTTATCTCGACGAGGACACCAACCGTGCCGTTGCAAGCACCAAGTACGAAAAGTACATTGACGAGAGCCAGCGCCCGCAAGTTGATGAAAACCAGAAGGTTCACGCCTTGGTGACTCGCCGCACAAGCTTGGGCTACAACCTGATAGTCGAAAACAAGTATCTGGGAATCCTGTACGCAAACGAAGTTTTCTCGGAACTGCATTCAGGCGATGAGGTGGATGTGATTGTGAAGAAAGTCCGCGACGACAACAAGCTCGACCTCCGCATGTTCCGCAACGACCACGAGGACATCGGCAACTTCGAGGACAAGATTGTAGCCTACCTCAAGAAGCACAAGGGCGAGATGAACATCTGCGACAATAGCAGTCCACAACTGATATACAAGACCTTCGGCATCTCGAAGAAGAATTTCAAGAAAGCCTTGGGCGCATTGTATAGGAAGAGAATGGTGAAAATCGGAGAAAACGGAGTGAAATTAATAGGAAACCAGCATCGCAATGCATTGCGATGTTAAAATATTGTATTTTAGCAATGACATACAACATAACAGACGAACAATTAAACGAAATAGTGAAGCGTGCGGTTCAAAAGGCATTGGCAGAACTGCAAGTTGCACATGTTTTGTGTGAGCCAGTGCCCGAATATAGCAAAAAATCTACGGAAGTAACCATTTCGCAAGCCGACGACGACCTTGCTGAAAGGACAATGGAAACAATGGCTCAGAACCTTGAGACACAAAACAATCCCAAGGTAGGCATTTTCTGGTATTCGCCAGTCAACAAAAGTCTGTTCGGTGTCATCGCAATTGACAAGGATTCGTATTCAAAGCCAAATGCTGGAGGAGGACTGATTACCTGCAAGGAGCTTCACGAGGATGTATGGAAACGGAATCAGCAAAATGACAGAAGCTTTTATGTTGGCGATTATAGGCAAACACCACGCGGAAGTGTCTTTTATAGTCCCGATGAAGATAAATTCTATATAATGGTCGGCAGTTGGATAAACGATAATCCCGAAGCCGTTGATATTATTGTAGATAGGTACGATTTGAAAGACTGCAAGGTAGAAGTAAAGATTTCGGTGCATTGGGAAATTGGAATGGGATGGGAAAACAGATAAAAAATAATTTACGATTGATTTTGTTCATAGTAGCATCGCAATGCTTTGCGATGGCATAGATTGTCAATTGTAAATTATTCATTGTTAATTATTAAGATTATGGGTAACATTGTAGCAATAGTAGGAAGACCGAATGTTGGAAAATCGACATTCTTCAACAGATTGATAGAACGCCGCGAGGCGATAGTGAACGATGAGAGCGGTGTAACACGCGACCGCCTTTATGGACATTGCTTCTGGAACGGCAAGACATTCTCCGTTGTCGATACCGGCGGATATGTTGAAAATTCGAGTGATGTGTTCGAACGCGAGATTTCGAAGCAGGTGCTTATCGCTATCGAGGAAGCCGATGCAGTAATGTTTATGGTTGATGTTGACATGGGTCTTACTGACCTTGATGTTGCCGTTGCTGACATTCTCCGTTCATCCAAGAAGCCTGTTTTTCTAGTGGTGAACAAGGTCGATTCGAACAAGAAGATTGTCAACAGCTACGAGTTCTACAATCTCGGACTTGGCGAATTGTATTGCATTTCGGCTATAACCGGCACTGGCACTGGCGAATTGCTTGATGCTGTTGTAAAGGCATTGCCCGACAAGCCAAACGACGAGGAACTTGAACTTCCGCGCATAACCATCGTTGGCCGTCCAAATGTTGGCAAGTCGTCGCTTACCAATGTGCTGATAGGCGAGGAGAGGAACATTGTTACCAATGTTGCCGGCACAACGCGCGATTCCATAAACACCCGCTACAACAAGTACGGCTACGACTTTATGCTAGTCGATACGGCTGGCGTACGTCGCAAGAGCAAGGTTTCCGAAGATTTGGAATTCTACTCGGTAATGCGTTCGATTCGCGCAATCGAAAATTCCGATGTTTGCCTGCTGATGATTGATGCCGAGCAGGGCTGGGAGTCGCAGGACCAGAACATCCTCAACCTTATCCGCCGAAACAAGAAGGGCATCGTCATCCTTGTCAACAAGTGGGACCTTATAGAGAAGGACAGCAATACGCTCAAGGAATACCGCGAGTTCATACAGGAAAGGATTGCTCCGTTCAATGATATTCCAATTCTTTTCATTTCGGCACTCACCAAGCAGCGAATCAGCGATGTGCTTAGCACTGCAATGCAGGTTTATGAAAACCGCATCCAGCGCATCCCGACTGGCAAGCTCAACGAGGTTATGCTCGAGGCAATCGAAAACTTCCCGCCGCCATCAACCAAGGGCAAGTACATCAAGATAAAGTATGTCACCCAGTTGCCAACGCCTACTCCAGTATTTGCCTTCTTCGCAAACCTGCCGCAATACATCAAGGAGCCTTACAAGCGTTATCTGGAAAACCAGCTTCGCGAGAACTTTAATCTTACGGGTGTGCCTATTGTACTGGTATTCAGGGATAAATAGAATTATTTCTATCTGCTGTAATGAAGAAATTTTTCAAGGAATATTTCAACTTTTCGAAGCGTGAGCAGAATGGGCTTATCGTGCTGTTTGTCCTGCTGATAGCAATTATCGGCACAAATATTTTCGTATCGGCGCGAAAGCAAAGCCAGAAGGTTGACTTCAGCGACTTCGAGACTGAAATTGACAATTTCCTTGTTTACCAGCAGACACATTTCGATGACAGCGAATTGTTTGCCTTCGACCCAAATACGGCTTCACGCGAAGATTTGCTCCGCCTCGGACTTTCGCCAAAGTCGGTGAACGGAATTATGAACTACCGCGACAAAGGCTACAAGTTCTACAAGCCCGAAGACATTACGCGCGTCCGCACCCTGAAACCAGAAGAATACGAAGTTATCAAGGACTACATAGTTATTGAACGCCAGTCATATAGCAAAGATTACAATCACGATAATAACAGTTATAAATACAGCAACTATGAAGCTGGAGGACAGACGGAACTTTTCGAATTTGACCCAAACACCGCCACAAAGGAAGAACTTGAACGACTGGGATTCAAAACGTGGCAAGCCGAAAACATCGTGAAATACCGCAACAAGGGCGGACATTTCAAGCAACCGTCTGACATAACCAAGATTCATGGTGTGGATGCCGATTTTGCCGAAAAGCTTATACCTTATATAAAAATTGAATCTCAGTCTCAAATTGCTGGTTATGACATACTTGTAAACATAAATACAGCCTCTGCTGGTGATTTTCAGATGCTTAAAGGCATTGGAGAAGCATACTCAAAGCGCATAGTCGCCTACCGCGAGAAACTTGGCGGATTTGTTTCTGTGGAACAGTTGCGCGAAGTTTACGGTATGACAGAAGAACTATACAATAGCATCTCTAAAAACCTTGAAATAAAGGGCGAACCTGTTAGGACAATAAACATCAACACTGCCGACTTCAAAACATTGGTTTCGCATCCTTACATCGACAAAAATATCGCAAACGCAATACTCAACTACCGCGAATTTGCCAAAACCATAAAGTCAACCAACGAACTTGTCAAGCAAAAAGCCTTGTCGAATAGCGAATACGAGAAAATCTCAAAATATATTTCGGTAGAGTAAATAGGTACAGCCCCTCTCCTACTTCTTCGAAGTCATTATGTCCAGTACATAATGGTCGGTTTCGTTCATGCCGCTTGTGCCGATGAGAGTAAGGTTGCGGATGCAGTCGTCAACATCGTTGTCGATAATGCCCTCGACGCACGAAACACAATGGTTTTCCATAGCCAGCATCGACGAAAAAGCAGCCGACGAAATTCCAGTGGCAATCTTCAGCGAACAGCTCGGCTTGGCACCATCGCAAATCATTCCGGTAATGTTTGCAATCATATTCTTTACCGAATAGCAAATCTGCTCGTAGGTTCCACCCATCAAGTAGGTTATGCCGCAGCTCGAACCAGTAGAAGCAACCACACAGCCGCACAAAGCCGACAGACGGCCAAGGCTCTGCTTAATGTAGATTGATGTCAAGTTGCTGAGTATCAAGGCACGGATAAGTTTTTCCTCTGGCTGTTGAGTATCGCGGGCATAAATGCACACTGGAACTGTGGTAGCAATGCCTTGGTTTCCACTGCCGGAGTTGCTCATTACCGGACTCGGACAGCCAGCCATACGAGCATCGCAAGCAGCCGATGTATATGAAACAATATCCTTGAAAATGCCGTTCCCGAAAAGTGCATCGTGCTGATGTCCGTGCAACATTTTGCCCAAGGTATGACCAAAATTATTATTGAACGATTCCTCTGCAATCGACATGTTCATCTTGCCAGCCTCGAGTATGAAAGAAATCTCGTCGATTGGTGCTGTAGTTGCAAAATCGTAAACCTTGCGCATACTGAGGTGGCAACATTCCGAGTCCTTGCATTCCGAAGAGTCAATTTTCTTTTCGAAAATTATCTCATCGTTGCGCGAAATGTGAATGAAATTGGTATGTCCGCAAGCAATAACAGCCTTGGCCGAATCGTTTCCAGCACAGCAAATTGCCTCGATGTAGAGTTTTTCGGTGATTCCGGTCTTGCGCTTAATGCTTATACGCTTTTCGTCAATCATCCGCTTGCCGTTGGCAATTGCGTCGGCGTTCACATCTTTCAGCACTTCGAGTCCGTATTCCGACTTTCCAACCAAAGCACCCAGCGCAATAGAAATAGGCAGACCAATCATTCCCGTTCCGGGGATACCGACGCCCATTGCATTTTTCAGCACATTGTCGCTCAGGTAAACCTCGATGCTTTCGGGAACAGAGCCAAGTGTTTCCTTTGCCTTTGCCACAGCCAATGCCACTGCTACAGGTTCGGTACAACCGATTGCCGGAACTACCTCGTTCTTAATAAGGTCGATAATCTGTTTTCTTTCCGTTGCGTCCATACAAAAAAATTTTTTGCAAAAGTAAGGTTTTTGGAAATATGGAGGGCAAATGAAGGAATGTTTTTGGAAAAAATAAGTCTATCGTACAACCCAATTTTCTATTTGCCTTGTTACATTATGAAATCTAGCATTTCTTATCATTTCTGCTTCTTCATCGGCAGAAAGTCCGTCGGTTTCCCATGCACCACTGAGACATTCTAGCCAGTTGGGGTCGCTTGGCTTATCAGAATGATGTAATTCAACAGGAGTACATAGCAATTTAATTGCGAGACACTTCTTCACTTCAGCATTAAGGTCGTTAAGCCTATAGCTAAGAAATATTTTTTCGGCTATGTTCTCTGCTGCAAGCATATTTTTAGTATTTATTTTGTTCGTGGCAAAAATAAACATTTAATCAAAAGGATAAAAATTTTTTTGCCATTTCCTTTTTATTCCATACATTTGCCGTTGGTTTGGTGAATAACCAAGCCGTACATATTGATTAACGAAGCGTTATGCTCGTCTTGTAGTTGGGAACCTGAGAAATTCTAAACGATAGCAAGAGAGTGTAATGTGTCGCGCATATAGCGTGGACTATTTACAACTTTTTCTATCAAAGGTAAATTCTCAGGACCTCCAACTAAAGAAGTGGTATATCAGTGCCACGCTTCATTTATGTAAAATTGTCTGTTTGGTACTGATAGACATAGAAATTTTTATTTATGAAACGAAAAATATTATGGAGTTTTGTAGCCTTTTTTGTAGTGTGGACGATGGTAGTAATAAGTGGTTGTAAAAGATACAATAAGATTGATGCTGGTTTTGAATATTACATATCCTACAATATTGACAGTACCGTAGCTACAATTGAAACTTACAATTATTCATCATACGCAGAATTTTATGAGTGGCGACTTTATAGAGCAGACGGAACCATATATGAATCTGAATATAGTTATAGCCCTAATATGACAGTAAGAGAATCAGGTAGTTACAGACTTTTACTCGTGGCTTCAAATTCAAAATATTCTGATACTTATGATGTATATTTTACAATAACTTTAGCATCTGAAAACAGTGGCAATGTTACACCTCCCGACAATCCTGTTGCTTCGCCTACTGCATCATTCGATATAAATAGTTCAAACGGCAATTATGCACCTACAACTATCCAGTGCAATAACACATCGACTAACGCTATTACATACAAATGGACACTTACCAAACCTGATCACACATCAGTAACAAGTACTCTCAAAAATCCATCTTTTACATGTAGCCAAGCTGGAACATATACATTGGAACTTATAGCATACAACTCAAATAATGTATCTTCTACCAATTCTCAGACAATTACCCTTGTTACACCATCAACATACACAATAACATACTTGAAATTGCAACAGATACCAATGCTTGCCAGCGACAATTCATCATGGGACACTGGTTTTTTCGATGGAGCCGACCCAGATATATTTTTCACAATTTTAGATTCAAACGGTACCATACTATATACCAGTTCTACGAAATCTAACACAGCAGAAACTTCGTTGCCTGTTACATGGAATGGCGTTAATTTGACATTGGACTATAGTTCTAATTATACCATAAGATTTTATGATAGTGACGATGGCATAGATGACAACGATTTGATGGCAGGTTGTAATTTCATTAGTTCATATCTGACTCCAGGTAACAATTCCTATACTTGGACAGGACAAACAAATGGTACAAAATTCACTGTCGGATTAAGATGGTAAGCTACAAATAAAAATGTTTAATTTAAAATAAGAAAGGAATAAATTATGGCACAAAAAACAAACAAAGGCGGAAAACCGATTCTTAATGGTCCATCTACAACTGGCAATAAATCAGGTTCTGGTCGTGGCAATAATCCATCAAAAACACAGAAATAGATGATTTGTTGCTACTAAAACTTGGCTTGGGCTTTTATAGTGTCTAAGCCAATGTATTTCAAAACTAAAATTGATTAAAAAGCATAAAAATGAGAAATTTATTTAAAAATGTTATTATAGTACTAATTGTAACAATTAGTTGCGTATTTACATCCTGCGAAAGAGATGACGGAGAATACCCAATAGGTGGCGGAGGTAATAATGGATATGGAATAGACATTCCAATATGTAATGGGACTATTGAATTTGTGAATAATTCAAAAAATCCTTATACTGTGGATGTTTCTGGATATGGAAGTTTTATTATATCCGGAAATCATTATGCAAATAAAAGTTATGAGCCTGGCACATATTCTATAAAAGTAACCCAGAACAGCGGATATTTATTTTACCCAACGGAAGAAACTTATCAAGTAAATGTCAGTTGCGGAAGTCATGATGTTGTTTCGTTTCCTAATACAGGAGTCAATTCAAAATCGACCGAAGAATAAATTTCTTTCTTTTATTATAATTTATTAATATTCAATTAAATACAATTTTCTATTGACAAAAATTGCGTATATACGCAAAAATTTTCAATAAGCGTTTTGCGGCTCAAAAATTATTGAATCAGGCATTTTTCCTTTCATCGTGAGCCGCAAATTGTGAAAAATATGGGGTAGTTGAACCGCAAGAAATATGTGTGAACACAAATTTTCTTAGTACATTTTTATGAAATTGAGAAAAATTGTATCTTTGCAAATGAATACTAATTTAAAAATTATGGCAACATATACTATTACATTGAATGAACGCACTACTAGTGGCAAAGCATTGATAGAATATCTTAATGCATTGGGAATCTTAATGCATAAAGTATCTGCCAAAGAAAAAAGTAGTTATTTGAGTTCGCAAGAAGACAAATTGGCTGGGCGCATAGAAAAATTTTCTTCGTCTGAAGAAATGTTCGAATCTTTAGACATTTAGTCTTATGTACGAAATTAGAATGACTAAAACTTTCCGCAAGGATACTGAAAAGTGTCGTAAACGCGGATATGATATGGAATTACTTAAAAAAGCTATCCGTATTCTTGAAGCCGATGGTAAATTGCCAGAAAACTATCGCCCACATAAATTATCAGGTGACTATGAAGGATGTTGGGAATGTCATTTAAAAGGTGATTGGTTGCTTATTTGGGAACAAAACGATACAGAACTACTTTTATTATTCACAGGAACAGGAACACATTCCGATTTATTTGGATAATACTTTAGACTTTAAGACTTTTCTGCTTTTAGACTGTCAGCCTCCCTTTGTTAATCCAAATGTTGAAAAAATAGCATAAGATTTTTATGTATTTTGCCGTGCAGAATGTAGTTTTGCACAAAATAAAATTTACGACAATGAAAAGCTTAAAGGAACTGATGCCCGAAATTTACTTCGAGGTAATGGACAAGGAAGATTTCGCAGAACACGAAATGTACCTTAACAAGATAATCGACCCAGAGAACCATACAAAGATATTCAAGCAGAAAGGCGACATCGAGGAGTTCGTTTTCTACAACTTCGACCTCAAGCGCCTGAAAAACAAAATTCTGAAAGTCGTATCCGGTACAAAGAACAATGTGCTGATGTACAGGGTTTTCCCGAGCAAGGAACACGATTTCATACTTGCTTCGTTCTACGAAGACCTTGAGTTCAGTTCGCGCCGAAACGAATTCAACATCCCAAATACTGAGGATTTTAGAAAAATATTCATCGACAAGAACAACAAGATTACAAAATATGTTGATTTCAGCTACAAGACCGATGATGCAAAAAAATCGACAACTTTGTTGCTGAAATGCGTAAATATTTCGCACAATACACTTATTTCCAACATATTCGAAACCATCGAACGCCACGAACTGGGATGCGACTACATGGAATTGTGGCAGGTTAAGAAGTCGGACAAGAAAATTGATGTTTACTACGAAATAGCCATCGAAATAAGTTTGCTGCTTCCGAAGGAAGAAATTGACTCGATAGGCGACGACTTCGAACGCTACATACAGTGCTACATAAAGCCGATGAGTATTTTCGACCTTGTTGGTCCTGCAATGGTTGGTCCGTCGAGCTCGCACACCGCCGGCGCAAACCGCATCGGACAGATTGCACGAAACATTATCTGCGCTGTTGAACAGTCGGGCGAAAAGATTGAAACCGTAGAAGTTAAGCTTATTGGTTCGTTCCGCGACACTGGCGTTGGCCACAAGACTCCATCGGCTCTTGGAGGCGGACTTTGCGGATATGTCACCGACGACCCACGAATGATTGGAGCAGGAGACCCACAGTCGTTGAGCAAGAACGGAATCAAGTTTGCAAATTGCACCGCAAAGTTCAACGGATACAAGAAAGGTTCTGCCGACGACGATGCAAGATACGCCGACCAGAAGAACGCAAACATCGCCGAAGTTATCTTCAAAACCGACAAGGGAACACATTGTGTAACAGGTTTTTCAATCGGTGCTGGAAATGTTGAGATAAGGTTCTACGACGGAATGCTCGATTTTGCACTCGACGGAAAGATTGATACTGTCCTGAATGGTGAAAAAATTGAAAAAATCAACGAAAAGAACGCAAATCTGCCAAAAATTGCAAAGATTTACAACGAAAATTCGGCTACTGAACTTCCAATGATGCCTTTCCATACTTTTGAGGAACTTATAGAATATGTGAAAGAGGAAAAAATCAATCTTATCGACCTTATACTTGACATTGAAAGGCAACTGCAGAACACTGACCGCAAACAGGTTTACGACAAGATGCGCAGCTACTGGAACATTATGCAGAAGTCGGTTGACGATGGAATCCGCAGCAACGAACTTACATTGCTCAAACTTACTGGCAAAGATTCGAAGAATATCAACAAGTACCGCGAAGGCAACAAGATTTTCGACAATATTTACGGAAAGGCAGTTGCATACGCAGTGGCCGTTAACGAAATAAATGCAAAGTCGGGTGTTATAATCGCTTGTCCAACAGCAGGTTCGTGCGGTATTTTGCCAGGCGTACTGAAGGCATACAACGAAATTCACAAGCCAGAAGAAGACAGGATTCTCGAATCGTTGATGATAGCAGGTTTCTTCGGAATGATACTTTTTGGTGATGTTTCGACTGCAGGAGCTGACTACGGATGCCAGGCCGAAATTGGTTCGGCAGCGGCAATGGCGGCAGCAGCCTTGGTTTACCTCGAAGGCGGTGATGTGGAACAGATGATTGAAGGTTTCACCATTGCAATAAAGAACTCGCTCGGACTTATCTGCGACCCGATTGCTGGACTTGTCGAAGTTCCGTGCGTAAAGCGTAACGGTATTTATTCGTCGCACGCAATAAGTGCAGCCTTGATGGCTTTGAGCGGTGTGAAATCGTTTGTTTCGCCTGACGAAGTTGTGCTCACAATGCGCGAAGTTGGCGAACGCCTGAATGTCGATTACAAGGAAACCGGCAAGGCTGGACTCGCCAAGACCCGCGACGGCAAGGAAGTTGAAAAGAACTTTGCCAACGAGGTGAAAAAGTTCTTCAACTAGAACTGAAATCAACCGCCCACTGAGCCTGTCGAAGTGAAGGTTTTCTCCTCTAAATGTTTAGGATGCGGAAAATTTTATCTATTTTTTATTGTAAATCTATTATGGTAAAATCAAGAATTACTATTTTTCTTCTCTGTACAGCAATTGGAATAATGGCGTTTAGCGGATGCACTAAGTACAGCGAATGTTCGTGTGAAAATATTTTCGATGGGTATTTGTATATCATTCAGAAAGAAGTGTATGACTGTTATTCAGGTAGCACAGTTACTACTTCTGCAATTTTGTCTGAAATACCTATATCTGACTCCGAAAAACAAAATATTAACGAATATGACTCTTATATTCGTTGTGTATATGGCAATCTTCCAAGAAAAGTTAAAGATATGGATGGTTGCAAGGTTAGATGCTGTATTAGCCAAAAGAAAAAAGCAAGACATAGAATCGTTGAAGGGAGAGGTGTTGGTATTGTTACAATAAACTGCATAGAGACCAAATAAAAATGAATAATAACTAACCGCCCACTAAGCCTGTCGAAGTGAAGGTTAAAGAAAAATATTTCGAATTACCCTTCGACAAGCTCAGGGTGCGAAATAGTGCTAATAATTGTACATTATCAATTGTCAATTATTCATTGTACATTGACTTCCACGCTCTTTGAAATATGCAAGCAAACTTATCAACTTTTTGCAAAAATGCGGTTAATTTGCTGAATGAAAAATCATTGAAAAATCGGTTTTTTCGTAAGTCGTTGATTGAAAAAATAAATCGAAATTAACAGAATCGGTTTTCAAAATGTTATTTCTGTGAATAAAAATTATTAAATTTTTCTTGCAGAATTGTAAGGTGCTCGACTATATGGAAGTTGGATTTAGGCAAGAATTTTTTGTGATTTTTTAATGTAATTTTTTCAACAGAAAAGCGGAACGATTTTAACAATCGGAGAGCTAAAATTAACCAATAAGGGGGTGATGAAAAATGTCAAATTCTGCAAGTGAAAAAATGCTGAATTATAAACATTTCGCTCTTTTGCGATGCAGTAAAAAAGTGTTTTATCCGTAACTTGCAAGAACAATTTTCACAAATTTACTAACCTATTCACAAGTATTAATAATAATCATCAATTAAATTTAATTAAATATTTATTTATTGTAATTATGATAATGTGATTTGATGCGAAAGAAAATTTTAAAAAAATAGTAGCGTCGCAATGCGTTGCGTCGCTACAGATTATCAATTGTGCATCATCCATTGTCAATTATCAATTATTCCCTACCTTTGCTAAACATTTTACAAAAGATTTTAAACTATGAAATACATAGAACTCAACGAGATTGATTCGACCAATGCCTACCTTTCCGAAAGACTTCTGTCGGGAGAGATAACAGAACCTACAACTGTATTCACCCATTCGCAAAACAAAGGCAAGGGAATGGGACAGAACATCTGGGTAAGCGACAACGATAAGAACGCTCTTTTCAGTATTGCACTGTTTACCGAAGTAAAGACTGAGGAAATTTTCAAGGTAAGTTTGGCAACTTCTATGGCCATATACGAATTTTTGAAATTAAAGGGTATTACAACGAAGATTAAGTGGCCGAACGATATTTATTACGACGGGAAAAAACTCGGCGGAATACTTATCGAAAATAAGTTAGACGGCAATGTAGTGAAGTCATCTGTTATAGGTGTCGGATTGAATCTCAACCAGGAGAAGTTTCCTAAGTGGTTGCCGAACCCAATTTCGTTGAAGAACATCACAGGCCAGGACTACGATGTCAAGGAATTTATAACTGGCATATCGGAAATGGTGGAAAAGAAGCTCAACGAAATAAAGGATGTTCCGTTTGCCGATCTTCGTCTCGACTATCTGTTGAATCTTTATTGCTTTGGTAAGATTATGATGTGGAAGATTCAGGGCATAAAGGATGAGATTAGCGGCAGCATAGTTGATGTGAAGCCATCAGGAAAGATAGTCGTACAGGCAGTATCTGGCCAGCTTTGCGAATGCGACATAAAGGAGATTAAGTTGATTGATGATTTTTAATAGTTTGTGCATCGCATTGTTAAATTTTTTACGATTATTATTTCAAACTTGACGTAAATGTAAAATTTTGTTTATGTTTGCGTTTTATTTTTAATGTATGAAAAGGCTTGTATTAGTTTTGCCATTTGTAATTTTCTGTCTGACTGCATTTTCGCAGAACGGTGGCGAAAAGATATACAAGTTTCTCAATATACCTACTTCAGCACGTATTTCTGCACAAGGTGGTTTCAACGTTTCGCATATTGATGGCGACTTGAGTTTTGTAAATTCTAATCCTGCAATGCTTACGGCCGACATGAACAACCAGTTTGTGCTTAGTTATACTAACTACGTTTCAGATATAAATCTCGGATATGCTATTTATGCAAGAAATTTTGAGAAAGCTGGGATATTTTCTGCTGCAATACAGTATTTTAATTACGGAAGATTTTACAACACCAACGAGTTTGGTGAGGTACTCGGTAAATTCAATGCTGCAGATTATGCAATAAATGTTTCATACTCATATCCTTTGAAAAAATTTAACTTTGGTGGAACATTTAAAACCATTGTATCAGATTATTTTGATGCAACTTCTTTTGGAGTTGCAGTTGATTTAGGTGCTACATACAAGGATACTGCATCGTTGTTTTCTGCTGGTATGGCTATTAAAAACCTTGGCTTTCAAATTAAAAGATACACAAAAGGTGTTCGCGAATGTTTACCAATAGATGTACAGTTAGGAATCACAAAGAAATTTAAGCATGCACCTTTTTCACTTTCATTGACTGCTATTGACCTTGTAAATTGGCGCCTACGTTACGAAAGTATATTCAGAACCAACTACGAAAGCGGTGAAGAAGTAAAAGAAAATTTCTTAAATAAGCTTGGTCATGCTGGCGATGAACTTATGCGACATCTAGTTTTAAGTGCAGATGTGAACATAAAGAAAGTTTTTTATATATCGCTTGGTTTCAACTATCGCTGGCGTATGGAACTTGCACTTGCCAACAAGGGTAAGATTGTTGGTTTTTCAGCAGGATTTGGATTGTGTCTTAAAAAATTCAGTCTGGAATATTCTTATTCTTCATATCACGTTTCAGGTTCTGTAAACTATGTGTCACTGAAAATAAATCTTGACAATATAATTAGGAAGAATTAATCTCTTACTCCACTATCAATACTCCGCTTACTGCCCAATGGCTGAAACTTCCTGCCTGCGGTTTGCCCATCGGAATGGCAACGGTAATGGTATGCTTGCCTGCCGGCAAATGGCTAAGGTCGAAATAAACAGGTTGAGTGGCAGTTCCTGGACACCAGCCGCTGCGCGAATAATCACTGCTCGACATACCATTCCAGAAATTTCCGCTTACTGGATTAAACCTGCGATAACAACTACAGTCTTCGCGCCATGGTGTATGCGAATAAGCTGGTTTTCCATCGATTAGAATTGTATTGGGCTTGGGATTGAACTCGTCGCCACCCTCCCATCCGCCATGTCCGGTGCTTATGTAGCGCAGACGTACACTTTTTGCTTCTGGAATGTAAACATCAACAGTAAGGCTGTCTGTAGCAAAGAGTTTTCCGTAATTCTGTCCAGCCATTTCAAGCACATTGCAGGTGTTGAACAGCGGTATGCACCTACTGCCATCCACCTCATCGTCCCAGAGTTCGCTTTCTGGGTACGACTTCAAATCGAGCGTAACCTTGTGACCGCCACCATCGTAGTTGCCAATCCAAACGCCAATCCACACTTCGCCTCGAAGCAACGAAGCAAGGTCGGTAACATCCTGCTTGTAATATGTTTCGTCGGCCCATTCGAGACCGTCAATCTGCACGCGGTCGTTAAAATGACCAACACCAAAAGGCGTAAAGAAACGCATCAGTTCAATTGGCGGAGTGTAAACCATCGACGAAACTTTATATTGTTCCAAACTGCTTATTCCGGGCATTATTCCCTGATATGTCTGACCATCCTTGCCTACGAATATCGGGAGCGAATCGGGATGGTTGTTGATGCCGTCGAAAAAGTTTGGACAAAGTTGCTGACTTGCGCCAGGAATTATAAACACGGAGCCAGTGCGATCGTAGGCATCGCCGTTGCTATGCTGGTGCAACTCTATGAAAGTTTGGTAATGACTTGGCAGTTCGGGAAAACGGATGCGCTTCAGCGCTAGCGTTCCGCCAGCATAATACAAGACGCTATCGAAAGGAGTATTTGTTCGGTAATCACCATCGATATGGTCGTTTTTCTTACCCCAGCTTAGTTGCACATCGTCGAAAATACGTGTTGTAATTATCAGCTTTTCCTTTTTCAGCTGCGACAGTTGTCGCGATGTAACGCGCTGATAATTAGTATTGTTTGATATTATTTTGTCAAACTTCTTATCGTAAGAAGTTGCTTTAAGTTGCAAATATGTCTGTCCATTGCGACGGAATGCCACAACCACACCTTTGAAACGTCCGTAATACGGCACTGGGTTCAAGTCATAAGGATATTCCTGCACAAAGAATTCCAACTTATTGCTATTGATGTTACACGTGTAACAAGTTAATCCATTGTCTTTTGTGGTATCATAGTCAATGTCGGTGCGACTGAACTTCGTAGCCACCTCGTAGCATTCGCTAGCCGAGAAAGTTGCCCGTGCATAAGTACTATCGGTCTCTAGGTTTACAAATGTTGACTCATGGGCATATCCTGGAATCATATTGCCCTCCTTCTCTTCCGAAACAATAAGATATACAGACTTTTGAAGAACAATTTCCATAACTGATGTGTCAATTGACGCACCGTAATCATATACCTCGTAATGGAATAGGTTTGCGTTCTTTGTGATTTTCATAGGCTTTACCTGTGCAAAACACGATGCTATAGCAAACAAAAAAGCAGTTGCAAGTATAAATGTCTTTTTCAAGGTTTAAAAATTTTGTTTTTGCAAAGGTAAAAAATTATGGAAAGAAAGCATACTATGAGATGCAAATCACATGAAATATCAATTTTCTATGACCTGCATACGCTTAAATTCCTCGCAGAAACAAAAATTAGATAGTTCCTTATTATACAATTAGTTAACACCTACATTTGACATTTTTATGCACGAGTTTTCGCTTAATGTTTACACTTTTCTGCACAAGTTTTTGGGGTACAAGTTAATTCCACAAGCCAAATCAGCAAATAATCAAATAATCAAATTTTTAATCATCGAATCAAAATTATTATTGCCTTTGCAGAGCAATTTTATTGGCGCAACTTTTTTGGCGCAATAAAGTTGCTGTGAAATTTAGACAAAATACTCTTATTGCAATTTGAAATCCTTGTAGATTAGCCACTTAACAAATGTTGTGCAGTTTTTAATCTTGTTGACAAAGCATTTTTAAGACACTTAGCGCCTGATATTTTCTCAAAATACATAGCAATAACTCATTTTTTTGAAAGGTTAGCGCCGATTTTTTTCACTCATTCTCACTTTTCACCACCTCTATTGTTCCCCTAACTTCGCGCGGTTCTATTTCCTCCTTGCATTTCGGACAGACATACGGAGTCCATCTCTCTGTTTTATCGAACCAACCGCCACATTCGCACGATGGATATTCGGGGAAAAGCGATTCTTCATCATCGGGATACAGCAACTCCTTGCCACAAATATCGCAGTGCAGATAAATTTTGTCGCCGACTTTACCATCTCGCCATTCAAATTTGTGGGAGCAATAGGGGCAGGTGATTTTATAAGTGTATACTGGCATTATTCGTTTAATTTCTTTATGACATTACTAAAAACATCAATAAAACGATTAGACATTTCAATAAAGTACTTAAATATTTCTTCTTTATGTTTACTTTCTGTGAAGCATAAATCATTGCTTATTGATATTTTCCTTGTATTATTGCTTTCATCTCGCTGTTCCCAATTTAGACCAGGTATTTTTGAATCAATATCTGCACGATGTTTTTGAAAAAATGCAAATGTGTTTTCGTTCTTTTCTTTTTCCCCTTGACATATATATAAGGATACAACAACTCTATTCTTCTGTATGCCTAGGTTCACGGTAATACCATTTTCAATAGATTTATTTAACCATGCTTCTGATGTCCCTTTAGATTGACTATATGGATTATTGGAACAATCATAGTTGATAAACTCACTCCAGAAGCCAGCTCTTCCGTCTTTAAGTTTTGTTATTGTTTCTGCTGCTAAATTTTCAGATTGTGTTTTTGATGCCATTTTTATTATATACTCCTCAGCATCCTTAATCGGAATTATTTGGTCAAAATCTACATAAACATTTCCTTCATATTCATATGGTGTAACCTTTACGCATGTTATCTGCAGATTGTAATTTGCCAACCATAAAACAGTTGACGTGACTTCTTTTCTAAATTCTTTTGCGACAAAGAAAATTCTTTGCGAATGATTCCCTTCGTTTAATAGAATTTCTGAAATAGCCTTACCATCATAAAAATCTGAAATCTTATCTTCTGCGTTTCCGTTATTGCCGAGATATTGTTGATAAATAGATATGACATCTTCTTTCTTTAAACTAGAACAATATGAAGCATATTTTAAAGCTTGCCAAGTTACATCACTCCCACTATCGTCTCTTTTATTCTCTATAATAACAAGATTACCTTGCTTGTCTAAAGCAAGCAAGTCTAAACGTTCGTTTGTGCCCTTGAATTCATCGAATTCCTTTGCAATAATTAGTAGATCTTCTCCTAAACATTTAGGATATTTTGCTATCCATTCTTGTAAATGATTGCGTTCACGAAATCCTAATTCTTTAAAAGTTTTTTCTTCTACTTTTATTAAGCAGTTATTTTCTTTATCAATTTTGTACATATTCCTTTTTTTGCAAAGTTATTTAAAATAATCTATTTTCTCCAATCATATTCAATTTCCAATCCTTCCAAAACAAAGTACTCCAGCCTCTTCTTGATAAAGTTAGGAGTATAACGAATCTTTGTAATTGCCATCTTATAATCGGATTGCTGTTCTTCTGTGCCGTATGCATCTGCAAGAAATTCCTCGTTTCGTTCAATAAGAGTAGTCGGATATTCTTCCCAGTCAAGTCCGTAGAAAACAGTTCCAATACGCTCCACCTTATCGTCAGGCTTTATCTTGATGCAATACTTGTCAATAACAAACGCATATATGCCAAAATCAACATGCGCTCCTACCGGATATATTAAATCGCCTTTCTCAGTATGCTGTTTCACCACATCACCAGTATATATCCATTCGCCATTTACATCGCGAAAAGGAGTCTGCACACCAGCAAAAATCACCCTGCGCGGAGTTGGACGATTCCAACATTCGTCGTTGAAATAATCCAGAACAACACCTTCTGCACTGTTTCTCTCCCTGGCTTCCCATTCCACCTTGTCCCATTGTTTCTGCAAAGTTCCCGAAACATCAATGTCATCCTCGGGAATGCCACGGTGCATCGCCTCCTCGTATGCAAGTTGACGGGCATATTCGGCATAATCGTGAGTATTAAGCACATGCAACAATTTAGTATCGTCATACTTGGCAAGCATCTCTCTGAAACCATCCCTGGTAAAGTCAACCATCCGCCCTGTCTTTCTTGACAATAAAGTGAATTTCTCTGGAACATTATACCGCAAGCAACCTGCAGGCTTTTTAGTTTTGTAAGTAATAGTCGGAACGGGAATCCCTGTGTCTTCTGGCTCGGCAGTTCCTATGGTATTATAATCTGTATATGGAAACACATACATCCTGTCGCTAAAAAAGAAGAAATTGCCGAATGTTGTATATCCGAACTTGTTGTCGTCGATGACATACCTAACGCGGATTTCGGGAAGCGAATTGAGAAAATTTGCTCCAATCTGATAACGGTACTGCTGGCACAAGTCTTTAAGTACCTTTTCGTCAACCACTTCTGGGGGAACGGGTGTTGCAATTTTAGAACTAGGATGATTATCGATGAGCATTACGCCCCACTCGATAGAAAAAACCACATTGGGCAACGGAAAAAGTTCGTCGAACATCGGGGCAATTGTTTGGTCCCTATAGTCGGGATTGCCGTTTCCGCAGCCTATACGCGTAATCAGGAATCGATTGTTAGGACTATTTTTCACAAATTCGATAAACTCATCAATGTATGGTTTCATTTCCTGCGGTTTGCTGATGTTGACAGGAATGGCATAGCAACGTCCATCCAACCCCGATTTAAGTTTTCGCACTGCCCAAAATTTCTCGCAAGCTAACTTTTCGGCACGCCCAACACGATTCCCGTGCATATCGGTGCCATACACAAAAATCTCGTTGCGCGACAATTCTGTGATTCTCCCCATGATAAATTTTCCTCTATAATGTACTTCCATGGCACTTATTTTTTTTGACAAATCTATAGACCACATACGCCAAAACTTGTCGTATGTTTGATATTTTTTTGTTAAATTTCAAAAGCCGAAACAAAGTTACGTAATTATGTATTCTATAACAATTAAGAAAAAGGAAGTTATCAGCCTACATATCTCTGAGAGCGTTCGCCCCAATTAACACTTCCGCGTTAAAAACTTAATTATCAACATCCCGACATTATTCACTACATTTGACGATTTGAATGAGATAAATTGTAATAGACACTAAATAACTGATAATAAAAGCAATAAGTAACTAAGATGTTTACAACATTATGGTAAAGCCAATCAGCATATTAGACAAAGACTATTCTCAGTGGCTGAAAGATTTAAGTTCGCGATATAGAAGAAGCCAGATAAAGGCGAATCGTGATAACCATTCAAACACATTACATTACATTAATAATCAACAAACTAAGTTTACTCCTCAAGTTGGGGAGCAATTTATAATAGGCATAGAGAATTATTTTTTGCCAAAACTTGTGGCATACATCCGCCCCGCAGGGGCAGAAGCCATCATCATCGAACACCGTCCGTTGTCCCGCCCCGCAGGGGCAAAACCGCACCCAACATTGGGTAACGCCCATTGTTCACACAATACACCTGCACCCGCCCTGAAAGGGCAAAAGCGTTTAACCTCTGGCATCACCCCGAAGGGGCAAAAACTATCACCATCGGGCACCGCACGTTGCCTCGCCCTGAAGGGGCAAAAGCAGAATCACGCATCATCTAACAATTCATTTTTAAGCATATAAATTATGGCACAATCACTTTCTAAAATATACCTACACATTGTCTTCCATGTGAAATGTACTAGCCCAACAATCGATGAAGAACATTGGGAGCGCGTCCACAGCTACATAGGAGAACTAATCAATACAACTGGCTGTCAGACACTTCAAGTTGGCGGTGTTGCTAACCATATACACGCAGTCTGCTTGCTATCACGAAATGAGAACGTCGCACACCTAGTCGAAGAAATGAAACGTAACAGTAGCAGATGGATAAAAACGCTCTCGCCTAAATACAAGAATTTTGCATGGCAAGGAGGATATGGAGTATTCTCTATAAGTCAATCCGTAGTTGACAAAACAATTCGATATGTGCAGAACCAAAAGCAACATCACGCAAAAAAGACTTTTCAGACCGAATACATACAATTCCTTAAACTCTACAATGTTGAATATGATGAAAAATATGTATTTACCGACTGAAACTACCGCTTTTGCCCCTTCAGGGCGCGGATATTCACGCACATCAGCCCGAGGCGTTGCCTCAAACTGCATGCTCGTTGGCCCTTCAGGCCGCCAATTACTAATATCCGTCCAGAAAGGACAAAAGCCAACATCATTGGACACCCTCAGTTTTCACGCCCTGAAAGGGCAAAAGCATCCAACATCAGGCAGCGCCCGTTGCATAAACAGATATAAATAGATAAATAAATGACTGAAAATTACGATGTTATAGTAGTTGGTGCTGGACATGCAGGCTGCGAAGCGACAGCAGCGGCGGCAAATATGGGAAGCAAAGTGCTACTCGTGACAATCGACATGAACAAAATCGCGCAGATGTCGTGCAACCCTGCTATGGGTGGAGTTGCCAAAGGTCAGATTGTCAGGGAGATAGATGCACTGGGCGGACTTTCGGGAATCGTTACCGACAAGGCTATGATACAGTTCCGGATGCTCAATATGTCGAAAGGTCCGGCAATGTGGAGCCCTCGCGCACAGTGCGACCGCATGGTCTTCAGTGGCGAATGGCGTAGCCAGCTCGAAGCGATAAAAAATGTTTCGTTTCTGCAAGATACTGTAAATAAGGTAATTGTAAAAAATAATCGCGTCTGCGGAATAGAAACCTACCTCGGAATAAAAGTTTACGCAAAAGCAGTAATCCTCACCACCGGCACTTTCCTTAACGGCCTGATGCACATAGGACATAGCCATTTCGAAGGCGGACGAATTTCGGAACCCGCAGCAGTTGGACTTACACAGAACCTCGCTGAACTTGGTTTCACCTACGACCGCATGAAGACAGGAACACCCGTAAGAATCGACGGCCGCACCATAGATTTCTCTGAGCTTCAGGAACAAAGCGGCGACGAAACCATTATTCCGTTCTCGTACATGCACAATTACAACCAGCATTTTCTGAAACAGCGCAGTTGCTACATTACATACACCAGCGAGGAAGTTCACGACACTCTGCGTAAAGGACTTAAGGATTCGCCACTATACGACGGAACTATAAAAAGCATAGGTCCGCGCTATTGCCCGAGCATCGAGACAAAACTTGTAACTTTTCCCGACAAGGACAAGCACCAGCTTTTCCTCGAACCGGAAGGGGAGACCTCGGTAGAATTTTATCTCAATGGCTTCTCGTCATCGTTACCGATAGATGTGCAGTACGAAGCTTTGCGTAAAATCAAAGGTCTTGAAAATGCCAAGATTTTCCGTCCTGGCTATGCAATCGAGTACGACTTCTTCCACCCAACCCAACTGAAAGCCACATTGGAAACTAAACTCATTGAAAATCTGTATTTTGCAGGCCAAATCAACGGCACAACAGGCTACGAAGAAGCAGCAGGGCAGGGCATTATCGCTGGCATAAACGCTCACCTAAAAATCAACGAAAAGCCAGAGTTTACACTAAATCGCGACCAGGCATACATTGGTGTTCTCATCGACGACCTCATCACTAAGGGAGTTGACGAACCTTACAGAATGTTCACTTCGCGAGCCGAATTCCGCATACTTCTCCGTCAGGATAACTGCGATGTTAGGCTCACAGAACTTTCGCATAATATTGGTCTTGCAACAGATGAACGCTTACGAGTTTTTAAAAACAAGATTGCAAAGCGCGACCAGCTTATCGACTTCTGCAATAACCAGAGCTGCAAGCCTGAAACGATCAATACAATGCTTTCTGAATTAGGAAGTTCTGAGCTAAAACAAAGCATAAAGATGAACAATATTATCACTCGTCCGCAAGTGAAAATCAAGGATTTATGCCGTTTCGACAATGAACTTGACACACTTGTTTCTGGCTTTGGCGACAAGAAGGACGAGATAGTTGATGCAGCCGAAATACTGCTGAAATACTCCGGCTACATTGAGCGTGAAAAACTCATTGCCGACAAGTTGAAGCGATTAGAGAATATTGTTATCGAAGGCAAGATTAATTATGCAGAAGTGAATTCACTTTCGACTGAAGCAAGGCAGAAGCTGATGAAAATTAATCCGCACACCATTGGTCAGGCATCACGAATTAGCGGTGTTTCACCATCAGACATAAGTGTGCTATTAGTACTGATGGGAAGATAATATTTTGCTCCCTGAGCCTGTCGAAGGGGCAAATAGAAGTATAAATTAAAATTCAATAATGACAATTTTAAATATATTGCACCTCGGTTTCGACAAGCTCAACCAGCGAAAAAAAATGAACTCCGCTCAGGGGGCGAATCTGATAAACAACAAATGTTTCATGTGAAACAATTATAACAATAAGATAATGAGAAAAATAGAAGGTAACATTGTTGATGTTCTCAACAGAAAAATATTCAAGGGTGAAATCACAATCGAGAATGATAGGATTGTAAAAATCTCTCCTAAGGAAACGACAAGCGATGTCTATATTTTGCCAGGTCTGATTGACTCTCACATTCACATCGAAAGCACAATGATGATACCTAGCGAATTTGCTAAGGTTGCAGTTAAGAATGGTACTATTGGAGTTGTCACCGATCCACACGAAATTGCTAATGTGCTTGGAGAAAAAGGTATTGATTTTATGATAAAAAACTCAGAATCAGCACCTTTGAAGACATTCTACTGTGTTCCGTCATGTGTTCCAGCAACCACATTCGAGACCTCAGGAGCTACACTTGATGCCGCAAAAATTGACAAGATTTTCACAAAATATGGCTTGAAAGTACTTGGTGAAATGATGAATTATCCTGGCGTTATATACGATGATCCGGAAGTTTTGGCAAAGCTCGAAGTTGCAAAGAAACACGGTGCTGTTATTGATGGTCACTCACCGCAAGTAAGTGGCGACAACTTGAAAAAATATATCAACTCAGGGATAAGCACCGACCATGAATGTCGAGACATTGACGAAGCAATAGAAAAAATTAATCTAGGTATGAATATTCTCGTCCGTGAAGGTTCGGCAGCAAAGAATTTTGATGCTTTATACCCTCTAATTTCAAAATTCAATAAATCGGTAATGCTTTCAACGGATGATTCACACCCCGACGACCTTTTAAAATTTGGACACATTAACAAAATATTGAAAATGGGTATAAAATACGGAATTGACATCTTTGACCTACTTACTGCCGCATGTGTGAATCCCGTTAAACATTATGATCTTCCTATCGGACTTCTTCGCGAAAAAGATTATGCCGACATGATTATTGTTGACGACTTGAAATCTTTCAATATTCAAGAGACAATAATTAATGGCAACACAGTTTACTCGAATGGTCGAATTTTATTTAGTACAAAAAATATTCAGTCTATCAACAATTTCAATGCACAAAGAATTTCAGAAGCTGATGTCAGAATAAAACCAAAGTCTAAAAAAATAAAGGTGATTGAAATCATTGAAAACGAACTGCTCACAAATTGCATTATTGAGAAGGCTAGGGTAGAGGATAACAACGTTGTTTCCGACACGAAGAACGACATCCTTAAAATTGCGGTTCTGAATCGTTACTCCAAAAACGCAAAACCGCAGATTGAATTCATAAAGGGATTTGGTCTTACCGCTGGAGCAATTGCAACATCGGTAGCACACGACAGTCACAACATAATTGCAGTTGGTGTCAGCGACGAAGATATTGTAAAGGCAATAAACGAAATCGTCGACAACAAAGGTGGAATGTGCTATGTAAAGGGTATGGACTACTACACTTTGCCGCTTGAATTTGCTGGACTAATGACTCAGCAAAGTTGCGAATGCATCAGCGATATGTATAGCCGAATGAACCATATAGTAAAGAGCAATGGCTGCAGACTTGCATCACCATTTATGACACTTTCGTTTATGTCGCTTCTTGTAATTCCAAGTCTAAAACTTAGCGACAAGGGACTTTTCGATGGCGATAAATTTGAGATGACAGATTTATTTGTATAAATAATGTTTCATGTGAAACAATGTGTAATGTATTGATAATTAATAATTTAATAATAATTTTACAATTACGGCATCGAAGGGTTCAGCCAAAAAATTCTATAATTCGCCCGTTGAGCCTGTCGAAACGAAGGTAGCGAAATTAAGAAACAACAAATGCGCCCCTTCGACAAGCTCAGGGAGCGAAAGAATGACAGACTAAGGAAGCAAAAATTCCGCCCGTTGAGCCTGTCGAAACGAAGGAAACGAAATTTAGAAACTAAATAAACTCACTTTCGACAAAGTCAGGGAGTAAAAGAAAAGTCAACACTTTGAGCCTCTCGAAGTGAATGATAACAAAAAATAATTATGAACGCATACTTGTACATACTACTCTGCAACGATGGTAGCTATTATACGGGGAGCACCAAAGATTTAGAGCAACGTCTCGAAGAACATTTCAACGGAGAAGGCGCAAACTATACCAGAAAACATAAGCCCGTAAAATTAGTCTATTTTGAAGAGTTCGACAGAATTGACGAAGCTTATTATAGGGAGAAGCAAGTACAAGGTTGGTCGAGGAAAAAGAAAGAGGCTTTAATTAACGGAAAGAAGGAAAAACTACCAGAATTATCAAAAAATTATACTCAGTACGAAAAGATAGTAGAAAACGCCCCTTCGACAGGCTCAGGGAGCGAAAATAATCCGCCCGTTGAACTTGTCGAAACGAAGGTAACGAAATTAAGAAATAACAAATGCGCCCCTTCGACAGACTCAGGGAGCGAAAGAATGACAAACTAAGGAAGCAAAAATTCCGCCCGTTGAGCTTGTCGAAACGAAGGATCAATACTAAATAATTATAAATCAATAATTTAACAATAAAAATACCACAATTTAAACATTAAGTATTATTAAGCAATTGTTTCACATGAAACATCTCATAAATAACTATAAATCAAAATATTAAACATCAAAATTGTATGAAAATTCTGATTCAACGAGTAAAACATTCAAAATGCACCGTAGATGGCAAAGAAATTTCTAAAATAGGGCAGGGGATGCTCGTTTTCGTAGGCATAACAAATGACGATACAACCGAAGACATCGAATGGCTCGTAAACAAAATGGTAAATCTCCGTATTTTCAACGACGAAGACGGCGTTATGAACAAATCGTGCCTCGAAATTAATGGTGAAATTATGATAATAAGCCAATTCACACTTCATGCACGCACAAAAAAGGGTAACCGTCCATCTTACATCGATGCTGCAAAACCAGAAATTTCTGAACCACTATACAATAAGTTCATCGAAACCACAAACCAAATTACAGGCAAACCATCTGCAACAGGAATCTTCGGAGCCGACATGAAGATAGAACTACTCAACGACGGACCAGTGACTATAATTATCGACTCGAAAAATAGGATATAAAAATTCGACAAAAATCCGATTTATTTTTAAGTTTTGTAGTTTGAAATAATATTAATATTTTTGCGCGATTAATGTAAATGGCATAAAAATGAATTACGCTTTAGTAACAGGCGCATCGCGAGGCATAGGAAGGTCCATTTCCAAAAGACTGGCAAAGGACGGTTTCTGTGTTTTGCTGAATTACTGCTCGAACCATGCTGCCGCTCAGGAAACCTTGTCGGAAATAGAAGCCGAAGGCGGACATGCCGAATTGCTTCCATTCGATGTGAGTAACGAGGCATCGATGGACGAGGCTCTGGAAAAATGGGCTGCCGCTCACCCCGACGATTACATATCGGTGCTGGTGAACAACGCTGGCATCCGCATGGACAATCTTATGGTCTTTATGCAGGACGAGCAGTGGCACAAGGTAATCGACACTTCGTTGAACGGCTTTTTCTATGTCACACGCCGTCTTGTAAAGCAGATGATGACGCACAGGTACGGACGAATCGTTAATGTGACTTCGCTGTCGGGACTGAAGGGATTGCCAGGTCAGACCAACTATTCGGCTGCCAAGGCTGCCATCATTGGTGCTACCAAGGCTCTCGCTCAGGAAGTGGCTCCGCGTAAGGTTACCGTGAACGCTGTTGCTCCTGGATTCATTGCTACCGATATGACAAAGGACTTGAACGAGGCCGACCTCAAGAAGATGATTCCTGTAGGACGCTTCGGAAAGCCCGAGGAAGTGGCTTCGCTGGTGTCGTTCTTGGCTTCGGCAGAGTCGTCCTATATCACGGGCGAGGTTATTTCAATTAATGGAGGTCTTTACACTTAAAGCTTAAAGAATAAATTTATGAGCAATCGTAGAGTTGTCGTTACTGGAACTGGAATATGGTCGTGCTTGGGAACTTCTTTGGAAGCAGTGAAGAAGTCGTTGTATGAAGGACATTCTGGAATTGGCATCGCGCCGGAACGAATAGAGATTGGTTATCAGTCGGCTCTGACTGGAATTGTGGAACGTCCTGTTTTGAAGGGCATTCTCGACAGAAGGCTCCGCGTTGGGCTTTCGGAAGAGGCCGAATACGCATATATGGCAAGTCGTGAGGCATTTGCAAATGCTGGAATTTCGGAAGAATACATGCTCGAAAACGAAATCGGCGTATTGTTCGGAAACGATTCATCGGCAAAGGCTGTTGTCGAGTCCGAAAAGATTATGGAAGAGAAAAAGGATTCGTCGTTGCTGGGTTCGGGATGGATATTCCAGTCGATGAATTCAACAGTAAATATGAACATGAGCACCATTTTCCATTTGCGCGGTATAAATTTCACAGTAAGTGCTGCTTGCGCAAGCGGTTCTCATGCAATAGGACTTGGGTATATGTTCATCAAGCAGGGTTTGCAGGATATGGTTTTGTGCGGTGGTGCGCAGGAGACCAACCATTACAGCATGGCTTCGTTCGATGCTCTGGCTGCTTTCTCGAAGCGTATGGACAGTCCGACCGAGGCTTCACGTCCTTTCGACCGCGACCGCGATGGTCTGATTCCGTCGGGCGGTGCGGCAGCCTTGGTGCTTGAGGAATATGAACATGCAAAGGCTCGTGGTGCTAACATTCTCGGTGAGGTTGCTGGTTATGGCTTTTCATCAAATGGCGTTGGCATCTCGCAGGCAAGCGACGCCGGAAGTTTGTTGGCTATGACAAGGGCTATGAACGATGCTAAGGTTGCTGCAGCCGACATCGACTATGTAAACGCACATGCAACATCCACTCCGCAGGGAGATGCCGCCGAGGCAATGGCTCTTGGCAAGGTTTTCGATGGCAAGCGCGCGTGGATAAGCTCTACCAAGTCGATGACTGGACACGAATGCTGGATGGCTGGTGCTAGCGAAATAGTATATTCGTTGCTTATGATGCAGAACAATTTTGTTGCTCCGAACATCAATTTCCATAATCCCGACGAATACAGCAAGTCGCTCAAGATAGCTCGCGAAACCATCAATATGCCGATAAATACCTTGTTGAGCAACTCGTTCGGTTTTGGAGGTACAAATTCGGCATTAGTAATACGAAAAATGTAGTAAATTTTAAATTTTTAAATTATGAAGAATATAGTATTGGTAATTTTTGCAGTTTTAGCAGGCGTTACAATCGCAACGGCAAAGCCAGATGTAACTGTTATCAAGGGTTCTCTCGTTGAATTGAGAAAATCGAATGCTAAAATGTTTGTTCGTTGGGATTACACCAACAGCACAATTGAGGGAAAGGAAGTTAATGCTTATTTGAAGGAACGTGGCGATGACTGGGTTCGCGACTACGATGCCGAAATAGCAAGGGCTGAAAGCAACTTCAAGGAACGTTTAAACGATGAGTCAGGCGATGTTCAGGCAATAAACGATGAAGCTTCTGCCGAATATACTATCGTTATGAAAGTTAAAGATTTCAACTATGGCATAACAGGCTTGTCGGTAGCAATAGGCTTTGGTGCTGGCGATTCGCATCTTTCAGGCACAATGGAGATTTACAAGAAAGGTCAGTCGGAACCGATTGCCGTTCTTGATGTTGACGGTGTTCCGGGTGCTGGATTCGGCAACGAAATCCGCCGTGTAGAGGCTTACCGTGAATTGGCTGAAAACTTGGCTAAACTTATTAAGAAGGCTAAATAAAAATGGAATTATTCCCAGAATTAGAGAAAAAATACACGAAAGAACAACTTTCTGCACGTGAAGCTCAGCGTCAGGCCGAATGGATTGCTTGGGGACCGATAGTTTTCCAGGCATCGAGGCTGATGGTGAAGTTCGGAATTCTCGACTTGCTCCGTGATAGCAACGACGGAATGACGCAGGAAGAAATCGTAAAGGCTACTGGTTTGTCGCCATACGCCGTAAAGGTGCTGATGGAAGCATCATTGTGCATAGGTACTGTGTTGGTTGACAAGGACACCGATAGGTTCAGCATTTCGAAGACTGGCTGGTTCCTGCTTACAGACAAGCTTGTACGCGTAAATATGGATTTCAACCACGATGTGAATTACGAAGGCTGGTTCAAGCTCGAGGAGTCGCTTCTCGAAGGCAAGCCAGCAGGGCTGAAGCATTTCGGCGACTGGCCAACAGTTTACGAAGGCTTGTCGCAGTTGCCAGAGCAGGTACAGAAAAGTTGGTTTGGTTTTGACCATTTCTATTCCGACAATTCGTTTGCGCAGGCTTTGGAAATTGTATTTTCAAACAAGACGAAGACTTTGCTCGATGTCGGTGGAAATACAGGTCGCTGGGCGTTGCAGTGCGTAGGTCACGACGATGATGTAAACGTTACGATAATGGATTTGCCGCAGCAGTTGGAGATGATGCGCAAGTTCACGTCTGGTCAGAAAGGTGCCGACAGAATCAATGGTTACGGCATAAATCTGCTCGACGACAATGCCCCGTTCCCGACCGACAAGCACTACGATGCTATATGGATGAGCCAGTTTCTCGACTGTTTCAGCGAAAAGGAAATTCTCAGCATATTGTCGCGTGCAGCAAAGATTATGGATAGCGAAAGCCGTGTCTATATTATGGAAACATTCTGGGACAGGCAGAAATATGAGCCTGCTGCATTCTGCCTTACGATGACAAGCCTTTATTTCACGGCAATAGCCAACGGAAACAGCAAGATGTATCATTCAGAGGATATGGCAAGGCTTGTGCGCGAAGCAGGAATGGAAGTAGAGAAGATTCATGACAACCTAGGTCATGGACATAGTATTATGATTTGTAAAAAATGTAAGTAAAAAAATATGAACAGACAGGAAATTGAAGAAATAGTAAAGAACTTTTTGGTTGAGGATTTGGAACTCGACGAGTCGAAGATAAAGCCCGAAGCAAGACTGAAGGAAGACATTGGCATCGACAGCCTCGACTTTGTTGACATAGTTGTAATCGTTGAGAAGAAATTCGGTTTCAAGATTAAGCCCGAAGAATTGACAAACGTTAAGTTGTTCAGCCAGTTCTGCGACTATATAGAGAAAAAGATTAACGCCTGATTTATGCAGGAACCGTCCCATAGCCAGTGGTCCGGAAAGACAGACGGAACACCCTGGATGCAAAACGCTCTCATAGGCATGTATCGTTACATGCCTTTGCGCTTGCTATACGGGGTGATGGCTCTTGTGGTACCGTTCTATATGATTTTCAACAGGAGAGGCTACAAGGCGATGTATTCTTTCTTCAGAAAACGTATGGGTTATGGACCGTTCAAGTCGTTCTTTTCGGTCTATGGCAACCACTACAATTTCGGGATGGTAATCCTTGACCGGTTTGCTGTTTATGCAGGCAAAAAGTTTAGCGTTACGGTTGATGGACAGGAACTGTTCGACAACCTTGAGTGTTCTGAAAAGGGTTTCATAATGCTTAGTTCGCACGTCGGTTGCTACGAGTTGGCTGGTTATTCGCTGGTGTCGAAGCACAAGACATTCAATGCCATTGTTTATGCCGGCGAGTCACAGGCAATAATGAAGAACCGCGACAGGATACTGCGCGAACACAATATGCGGATGATTCCGGTAATGGGCGATATGAGCCATCTGTTTGCCATAAATGCGGCCTTGGACAACAACGAGATTCTCAGTATGCCTGCCGACAGGCTTTTCGGTTCAAGCAAATCGGTGACCTGCAAGTTCTTTGGCGAGGATGCAAAGTTCCCAAAAGGTGCCTACGCTCTGGCAAAGGCAAAGGACGTAAAGATGCTTGCCGTTTTCGTAATGAAGGAAAAGGCGAAAAGGTATCACGCATACGTCAGGGAAGTTGCCGACGCGAATGGTTTCGCCACCGAACTGGAACAGATTGTGAGAAAGTATCCTAAGCAGTGGTACAATTACTTTGATTTTTGGAATCAAGGATGAAAGAAGAAGAGATTGACATATTAACGCTTATTCCGCAGCGGCCGCCGTTTGTGATGGTTGACCGTCTGTTGCATTTCGATACGCAGACGACAATCACCGAATTTGAGGTTCGTGCCGACAACATTTTCATCGATGACGGAAAGTTGTCGTCGGAAGGCATTGTGGAAAACATTGCGCAGACCTGTGCTGCCCGTATGGGCTACATCAGCCTGATGTCGAACACTCCTGTGAAAGTCGGTGTAATCGGTGCTATTAGCAATATGGCAATAAATTTTCTGCCGCAATGCGGAGCAAAACTCACTACACGAATCGACCTGCTGGAAGAAGTTTTCCAGATGACGCTTGTAAGTGCCAGTGTGGTTGTTGGCGATGATGTTGTGGCTACCGCAAATATGAAAATTGCATTAACAGACATTGAAGCAGCAAATTGAAATGAAAGAACTTAGTGCTACAAAAAATATAGAAGTCAGATTTAGCGAGGTCGATTCGATGAACATCGTATGGCACGGCAGTTATATGCTGTACTTCGAGGATGCACGTGAGGAGTTCGGACGTAAGTTCGGACTCGACTATTTGACGATTTACCACAACGGGTATTACGCACCGCTGGTTGATATTTCGTTCAAGTACAAGCGACCGATAATTTACGGAATGAAGCCTAGCATAACAATACATTACCGTCCTACCGATGCTGCCAAGATAGTTTTCGACTACGAAATCAAGAATCCCGAGGATGGAAGTTTGTTGGCAACAGGACGTTCGGTGCAGGTATTTATGGATTTGCAGTACAATTTGGTTCTGCTGAATCCCGAATTTTACGAAGAATGGAAGAAAAAATGGTTGTAAAGATTTCGGATAATATCGTATCGCCCTTGGGCTTGACATCCGAGGAAAACTATTCCGCAGTGAAGGCGGGACAGTCGCGGTTGTCGTACTACGAAGGGAAATGGAATTTGCCCGAGCCGTTTGTCGCATCGCTGATTGACAGGGATAAGATACAAGTTGACGGGCATTATACTTTCTTCGAGCAGATAGTCATCAAGTCGGCTTCGGCTGCTATTGCCGAGGCAGGAATCGATCCTGCTTCGCCTCGTGTAATATTCGTGCTTTCAACCACCAAGGGCAATGTATATCTGCTCGACAAGCGAATCACCGATTTTCCCGAGGATCGCGTACTTCTTGGCGTTACTGCCGATGTGGTAGCAAGGCATTTCGGCAATCCGAACAAACCTGTTGTGGTGTCAAACGCTTGCATATCAGGAGTTTGTGCACAAATAGTGGCGATGAGGCTGTTGGAACGTGGTGCATACGATTATGCAGTGGTTGTTGGTGCCGATATGCAGTCGCCTTTCATTGTTTCTGGATTCCAGTCGTTCAAGGCTTTGTCGCCCGAACAGTGCAAGCCTTTCGATGCTTCGCGCCGTGGTCTTAACCTTGGCGAAGCCGCAGCAACTATGGTGCTTGGCACAAAGGAAACTGATGACTGCTGGAAATTGGTGCGTGGTGCTATCCGCAATGACGCAAACCATATTTCGGGTCCGTCGCGTGTTGGCGAAGGTTCGTATCGTGCACTGAAATACGTCCTTGGCGATTGCTCTGCCGACGAGATTGCTTTTGTAAATGCCCATGGTACAGCAACAATGTATAACGACGAGATGGAATCAATAGCCGTCGAACGTGCTGGTCTGCTCGAGGTTCCGGTAAATAGCCTGAAAGGTTATTTCGGACATACTATGGGCGCGGCTGGCGTTCTCGAGTCGATACTCTCGATGCGCGCCATCGACGACAATACAATATTGCCTACACGAGGCTTCGAAAACCTTGGCGTAACTCATAACGTTAAGGTTAGCAATACAATAGGACATACCGAGAAAAAGTCGTTTATAAAGTTGTTGTCTGGTTTTGGCGGTTGCAATGCGGCACTGCTTTTCAGAAAGGAGGAACTGAAATGAAGCATATTGTAGTTTTGAACGACAAGTCGGTGATGGTTGACGGTGTGCCGATGCAACTTGAAAATCAAGGTATGGCAATGCTTAACGATGTCTATAGAAGCAAAATAGGCGACTATCCAAAGTTTTTCAAGATGGATGCCCTGTGCAAGGTCGGCTTTGTCGCATCCGAGTTGCTTCTGAAGGCTGAAACCGATGGCGAAATTAGTCAGCGCAAGGCTCACGGGACTTCGAGCCGTGCTGTTTTGCTGTTCAATAGGAGCGGTTCTCTCAATGCCGACACAAAATATCAGGCGACAATACAGGAGGCCGACAACTTTTTCCCAAGCCCTGCGATTTTCGTCTATACTTTGCCCAATATTGTTACTGGCGAAATAGCGATTCGCAATCTTTATTATGGCGAAACCAACTTTATCGTCCTTGACTGCATGGACTTGCATACGATAGCCGAGCAAATAGCAAACGCATTTCAGGACAGCGAAACCGAATCGGTGCTTACCGGCTGGGTTGACTGTTACGACGAAAATCATTTCGAGGCTCGTATGTTGATTATCAATAGAAACGAAGATATATTGAACGAACTAAATAAAATTAAACAATAAAAGATGGAAGAATTAATTTTAAAGCTGAAGCAAGAAATCATCGAGGCATTGAACCTTGAAGATGTTAAACCGGAAGACATTGATGAAAACGCATCTTTGTTTGGCGACGGATTGGGATTGGACTCTATCGATGCATTGGAACTCATAGTGTTGATGGAAAAGAATTACGGTATTAAGCTTAGCGACCCCAACCAGGGAAAGGAAATTTTCAAGTCGGTAGCTGTAATGGCTGACTACATTTCAAAGAACCGTACCAAGTAGGAATGGAGCAAATCTGGATTACAGGCGCAGGAATAATATCCTCGATAGGTATCGGAAAGGAAGAAACTTGCCGTTCGCTGCTGGAGGAACGTTCGGGTATCGGACAGCTGAAATACTTGAAGACCGAGCATCACGAGTTTCCTGTCGGTGAAGTAAAACTTACCGACGACGAAATGTGCCAGCGGCTGAATATCGACAAGTCGGTTCCAATGACGCGTACTGCCCTTATGGGTATGCTTGCCTTGCAGGAGGCTATCGCCGATGCCGGTCTGAAGAAGGACGACCTGAAGAATGTCGGCATAGTGTCGGGTACTACGGTGGGTGGAATGGATAAGAGCGAATTGTATTATCTCGACTTTCTCGAGAACGATACACGAAACGAATATATCCGCACTCACGACTGCGGTGCATGCACCGAAATGATTGCCGACCACTTTGGCCGTTTTGCATTCGCCACAACCATATCTACGGCTTGTTCTTCGGCTGCCAATGCGATAGTGCTTGGTGCCGACATGATAAGGAACGGCGATGCCGAATGTGTGATAGTTGGCGGTAGCGAATGCATTACCAAGTTTCATCTCAATGGGTTCAACTCGCTGATGATTCTCGACAAGGAGCATTGCCGTCCGTTCGATGCTACACGTGCAGGATTGAACCTTGGCGAAGGTGCTGCTTTCATAGTGCTTGAATCTGAATCGCACGCACGTCGTCGCAACTGCAAGGCAAAGGCTGTGCTTGCTGGCTATGCAAATGCCTGTGATGCTTTCCATCAGACGGCTTCGTCACCCGATGGCGAAGGTGCTTTCAGGTCGATGACTGCCGCCTTGCAGATGGCTGGAATTGACCACACTAAGATTGACTACATCAATGCTCACGGCACTGGCACACCTAACAACGATGCAAGCGAAAGTTCTGCAATTCGCAGAATCTGGGGCGATGTCGTTCCGCGAATGTCATCAACCAAGTCGTTTACTGGGCATACTACAAGCGCATCGGGTTCTATCGAGACTGTAATCTGCCTGCTGGCTATTCAGAACGGATTTATACCTGCAAACCTGAATTTCAGCACCGAAGATGCTCAATGTATTCGCCCGGTGGAGAAGACTATCCGCAACGTGAAACTCAATAATGTATTGTGCAATTCGTTCGGATTTGGCGGAAACGACACTTCAATAGTCATTTCTTCACCCGAGTCGGATTTTAAGTTTGCATTTGCAGGGAACGACGTGCAGTTGCCATACATCTATTCGGCAAGCCAGATTTCGGTACAAAGTGCTTTGACCGACGAGTGGTTCGATTCGCCAGTCGCTATCGACGAACCTTATCGACGTTCTGTTGATCCCGATTTCAAAACTTACATTCCACCGTTGGAGGCACGCAGGATGGGTAAAATCTTGAAGCGTGCTATTGTTACTTCTATGTCGGCACTGGAAAATTCTGGTTGTGAGAAGGTTGATGCAATAGTCACTGGTACTGGGCTAGGCTGTATTGAGAATACCGAATTTTTCCTTGACGCGCTCAGCCGCGATGGCGAGCAGTTGCTCAAGCCGACATACTTCATGCAGTCGACTCACAACACAATTAGTTCGCTGGTTGGCATAAAGATGAAATGCAACGGCTACAACATTACCTACGCACACAAGGAACTGTCGTTCGATTCGGCTTTGTACGATGCGTGGCTGCAACTTCGTCTCGGAATGATTGATTCGGCTCTGGTCGGCGGTCACGACGAGATGACACCGTCGTATTTCAAGTTGCTTGAAAAGGCAGGCTACCTGGGACAACAATCTGAACTGGCTGGAGAGACTGCTGTTTCGTTTGTAATTGGCTCGAAACCAAAGGACAAGCATTTGTGTAGGTTTGGTGGCATTAGGATGATGTATTGTCCCGACAAGGAAGAGATTAGCAGGCAGTTGCACGAATTGCTGGATTCTGCCAACATTCCAATGGACGATGTTTCGGGTGTACTCACAAGCATGAACGGCAATGCCGGACATGATGCATATATTTCCAAGTTGTGTGGAAATTTGTTTTCTGACATTCCACTTTTGCGCTACAAGCACTTGTTCGGTGAAAGCTATACTGCTTCGGGACTTGGTCTTTATGTGGCAGCAACCTGCTTGTCGAAAGGGCGTATTCCAGACTCGCTTTATGTTGATGCAAATGCTTGTAAGTCGCTTAAACCAAAAGCGTTGCTTATGCTCAACACTACCGACGAAAAGTGCTGTTCGCTTATGCTAGTTACAATTTAAACGCAAGAATTATGGTAAGGTTGCTGATATTTGTGCTGATACAGACGATTTTCCTTTCGGGAGGACAGGTACTGCTTAAACTCGCTATGGATAAGATGCCGTCGTTTAGTTGGACATGGAGTTATTTCAAAGTGTTGCTAACAAACTGGTGGCTATTGGCTTGCGGTGTAAGTTTTGGTATTGCTACAGTCCTTTGGCTTTACATTTTGAAGCATTTCCAGTTCAATCAGGCATATCCGCTTACGGCACTGGGTTACGTCTTCGGTATGATTGCGGCAATCTTAATTTTCGGCGAGCACGTTCCTGTGTATCGGTGGATTGGCGTGGTTCTTGTAGTAGGTGGCTGTATGTTGATTATGAAATAAAAGCGTTTTGCGATGAAAAAGGTTTTGTTGTACATAATTTGTCTGCTGACCATTGTTTCTGCCTTCGGACAGAATGGTAAGGAATTGGTCGGCGACCAACGTGTGAAGGTCATCAGCGAGATAACAAAGAACACAGTTGGAATACAGTCGCTGTCGTGCCAGTTTACGCAGACAAAACAGTCGTCTTTGCTTGTTGATAATGCGGTGTCGAAAGGGGAAATGAGTTATTCGCGACCAAAGTCCATGCGTTGGGAATACACTTCGCCATACAGTTATGCGCTTGTTGTCGAGGGCGATTCGCTGTCGATGACTGGTGCCGAAGGCAGCAAGAAGCCCAACCAGAACGCCAACAGGATGATGAAGGAAATGTCGTCGCTTATAATAGGAAGCATAAACGGTGATAGGCTGTTCGACGAAAGGACCTTTTCCATAAACATATATGAGGAGACCGGTTGCTACAGGGTGAAGATGAACCCCAAGCGGAAGGATATGCAGCGTATGTTCCAGAATATTACGTTTTTGTTTGGTAGTGACGATTATACGGTACGTTCGGTAGTGCTGACCGAAAAGTCGGGCGATGCGACAACCATAAATTTCGAGAACGTAACGATTAAAAGGTAGTTTGCACTATGAAACTTATTGACAGCCTGTTTAAGATACACGAAACCAAATCGACCGACGATGGCTTTTCAACCGAAATTTCGCCGATTATGGATAGTTGCATATACAAGGCTCATTTTCCTGGCTTTCCAATAACCCCCGGAGCCTGCCTTATACGTATCGTAGGCGAACTTGTTGGACGGCACGTTGGATACGATGTGGTTCTAAGTGCGATAAAGAACGTCAAGTTCCTGAACGTAGTGATTCCTGCCGAAAATATGAAGCTTTTTGTCGATGTCAAGGTCGATTCCCAACTGAAGGTGCAGGCTGTAGTGCGCGACGAGTCTTCGGTATTTACTAAAATGTCATTGCAATATAGTTCGAAATGAATTTCTGTACTCTGATACCGACATATAACAACGGCAAGACTTTGGGCAACATAATCGAGCGTACTTTGACCGTATGCAGCAATATTGTCGTAGTGAATGACGGAAGTACAGACAATACAGCCGATGTACTCGGCTCTTTTTCCGAAAACAAAAATATCACGGTAGTAAGCTATCCAAAGAACAAGGGCAAGGGCTACGCTTTGCGCCTCGGTTTGCAGAAGGCACGCGAACTAGGTTTCGATTATGCTGTTACTGTCGATTCCGATGGACAACATTTCCCCGAGGATATTCCGCTGCTGCTCGAAGCGGCAAAAAATGCCAATGAGAGCAGAATTTTGGTTGTTGGCAGCCGAAATCTGAAAGCAGAAGGTATGCCAGAGAAAAATACATTTGCAAACAATTTCTCTAACTTCTGGTTCAAGGTTCAGACATTTAAGAAGTTGCCCGATACGCAGACCGGATTCCGCCTTTATTCGCTTCACAATCTTCCAAACCTGAAGATTCTTACCCGCCGTTACGAGACCGAACTCGAATTGCTTGTGTTCTCGGCTTGGCGCAATGTGAAACTGATACCTACGCAGGTTAGGGTATATTATCCGCCAAAGGAGGAGCGCGTATCGCATTTTCGTCCGTTTGCCGATTTTACCCGCATATCAATTCTCAATACATTCCTTTGTTTTGCTGCGTTGCTATATGGCTATCCATCAATGTTAATCAGAAGTTTAATTAGAAAGTAAAATGATTATCTGCAATATTCATATAATAAAGAACCCGCAGGAGATTTCGGATAGTTTGATTCACACAGCTCCCCGTTCCGTATTGCTGGTTCATCATAACTTCCGAAATGACGGTAAGGTGTCATTCCACAAAGCTGAACGAACAGGCGTAGGAACGAGCCTTGTGAGTTCGCTTATGCGGAATCTACTATCGATGAAAAATGCTGATAATAATTAAAAAGTAATGTCGAAGTTTTTCCTTGCCATATACGATTATCTAAGCAGACACAAGATTTTGGCGGCTGCTATTCTTGTGGTATGTGTCGGATTGAGCGTATGGCTCAGCTTGCTGTTGCATTACGAGGAGAATATTTCAGATTTTCTGCCTAAGAGCAAGGAAAATGCGAAATATACTTCGGTTTACGAAGGCATTGGCGACCAGGGACGCATTACTTTGATATTCAGAGCCGACAGTTCGCTCGCAGATCCTGATGACAAGAGGTATAGCCTTATGGATGCCGTAGATGCATTCGAGGAAAACTGGTCCAAATATACTCAGGATACGTTTGACGTAAATTTGCAGTGCCATACCGACGAATCTGCTGTGTTCGATGCTATCGACTTCCTACGTGACAATGTCGCTATATTTCTTACCGACGACGATTACGACAGGATTGATTCGTTGCTGTCGATTGACGGTTATGTTGACACCTGTATTCAAAATGTTAAACGGATGCTGTCGTTCCCGATGTCGTCGGTTGCGGTGGAGGCGATAACTGCCGACCCGCTCAACTTGTTCTCGCCAGTGCTTCAACGTCTGTCGGTGCTTGATGTTTCGGGCAAGTATCAGGTTGCCGATGGATATTTGTTCGACGATGAGGGCAATGCTTTTGCGTTTATGAGTTCGCCATACGCTTCGTCCGACACCAAGGCCAATGCCGCCTTGTCCGAAGCTATTGACTCTGCGATTTCGGCAACTATGGCGCAGGTTCGCGATGTGCGTGTTTCGGCTGTAGGCGCTCCGATTATTGCTGTTACGAATGCAAGCCAGATAAAGCGCGACAGCATTTTCTCAATTTCAATAGCTATTTTCTTGATTATGGCCATATTGCTGTTTGCAATGGGACACTGGCGCAATATCCTGTGGCTAGGTTTTACAATTGTGGCTGGCTGGCTGTTTGCTTTGGCTGTAATCGCAATATTCAAGCCCGCAATTTCGATTATTGTAATCGGAATAGGCTCGGTGCTGGTGGGAATCGCGGTAAATTATCCATTGCACTTCCTCGACCATATACGCGACCATACCGACCGTCGTTCGGCTTTGAAGGATATGATTGACCCGCTGGTAACTGGCAACATAACTACTGTAAGTGCTTTTGCCTGCCTCGTTTTTGTAAGGGCTGAGGCTATGCGCGACCTTGGACTGTTCGGTGCCTTGATGCTTGTGGGTACGATTTTATTTGTGATGATTTTCCTGCCCTTGTTTGCTAAGCCGGGCAGAAGAAGAAAAGCTGCGGTTGCGCAGGAACAGCTTGTCGAAAAGAATAAAAATGGTCGTTGGAGAAAAATCTCGTCGTATGCCTTGATACCGGTTTTGCTGATAACCATATTGCTCGGTTATTATAGTACAAATACCGAATTCGATTCCGACCTGCACAACATAAACTATATGACCGACCAGCAGAAGGAAGATTTGAAATTGCTGTCGGGATCGCTTGGCGATGAGGCCAAGGAGTCGCTTCTGTATGTTGTCACCGAAGGTAAGACTGTCGATGAGGCGGTGGTCGCTGGTGAAAAATTGCTAGGTGATACCGTTGTAATGGCTGGTCGTTATTTGAATGGCGGTCTGGTAGGATTGCTGCCGTCGGTCGAACGTCAAGGCAAGTCGCTTGAAAGGTGGAAACAATTCCGTGAAGCACATTCGGGACTTTCTGCCGAACTTGAAAAATCTGCCGCCAAGTATGGTTTTGTTGCTGGGGCGTTCGGTTCGTTTGTAAAGCATCTCGATGCCGAATATTCGACTATGCCCATTACGGAAATGGACGTGCTTGTAGATTTGTGCAGCAGCTATATGGTCAAGACCGACAGTACGATTAACATTATAAATATCGCACATATTCCCAATGCTATTGCCGACAGCGTAAAGCACGATTTCAGGGAAAAATATCCGCAGGACGGAAATGTCTTCGCCTTCGATAGCAAGGATGTAGGTTCAAACCTTGTGTCGGCGTTGAGTGACGACTTCAACTACATATTGTACGTGTGCAGTTTTGTTGTGTTCTTCTTCTTGTGGCTTTCGTTCGGAAGGCTCGAACTGGCATTGCTTTCGTTCCTACCGCTCACAGTAGGTTGGCTGTGGATACTTGGCTTGATGGACATTGCCGCTGTCAAGTTCAACATTATCAATATTATACTTGCAACATTCATATTCGGTCAGGGTGACGACTACACCATTTTCATTACCGAAGGTCTGATGTACGAGTACGCCTACGGTCGCAAGCGCTTGCGCAGTTACCAGCGGAGCGTCGTCATTTCGGCGGCACTGATGTTTGTTGGTATCGGCGTACTGATATTTGCAAAGCATCCTGCAATGCGTTCGCTGGCCGAAGTGGCAATAATCGGTATGGCATCGGTAATATTGATGGCTTGCTATTTGCCGCCGGTAATTTTCAGGTGGATTACTTATAAGCACGGCAAACTCAGACAAGTGCCAGTTACCTTGAAACGCTTGTTTTATACATTTATCTCGCTCTTGGTGTTCTTTGTTTCCGCATTTGTGCTGGTTACTCCTTACACGCTGATATATAGATTGATAGGTCGTAATACCGAAAAGAAACGCTTGCATTACCACGATATTATACGCAGGTTCAATAGTTTTGCAATACATTATCTGCCGGGGGTGAAATACACCATAGAGAATCCGCAGAACGAGACATTTGACAAGCCTGCTGTGATTATTGCAAACCACCAGTCGCATCTCGATTTGGTGTGCCTCCTTATGCTGTCGCGTAAAATTGTGGTGCTCACAAACGACTGGGTGTGGAAAGACCCGTTTTACGGCTTGATTATCAGATACGCAGAGTTTTATCCCGTAAGCAATGGCTTCGACGAGAATCTTCCAAAACTCAAAAATCTGGTCGAACGTGGATATTCGATAGTGGTATTCCCCGAAGGTACACGCTCGCCCGATGGCAAGATAGGGCGTTTCCGCAACGGTGCCTTCTTGCTGGCTCAGCAACTTGGAGTTGACATTTTGCCATTGTTTATTCACGGAGCATACGAAGTTATGCCAAAGGACGACATAGTGTTGCGCGAAGGTGCGATTACCTTGGAAATTTGTCCGCGCATTGGTGTGGACAAGTTTGCCGGCAAGGAAGCACGTGCTGTGGCATCGGAAATGCGTGCTTATTATCAGCAGCATTATGCCGAGATGTGCACCCGTATCGAAGACGAGCAGTTCTTTATTCCGCTTGTGAAGTACCAGTATATGTACAAGGGTCGCGACATCGAAATGCGTTGCCGTCGTGCTTTGAAGCAATGGCAGGCCGACAAGTCGTACAATGCTGTCGGTCAGGGCGAAATACCTTTGTTGCTGGCTTTGTCGCATAAGGATAAGGACTATTATTACGAGTTCGAAAACGAGGACGATTACCTTGTTGCTCAAAATTGCACGGCGTTACCGTCCAACTTGCATTATTCGTTGAAAGGAGAAAGCAGATGACACGTCGTTGCATAATAATCGGAAGCGGGCTTGGTGCTTTGTCGGCTGGTGCGGTGCTGTCGAAAAACGGCTACGATGTAACCATATTCGAGCAAGCCAATCAGATTGGCGGTTGCTTGCAGTGCTTCTGGCGCAATGGCGTTAAGTTTGAGACTGGAATGCATTTCGTTGGCAGTCTCGACGACGGCGAGGTGCTTTCCAACTATTTCAACTTCCTTGGAATCAAGGACAAGGTTGAAGTTTCGCGGATGGATACCAGCGCCTACAATACCATTTCGCTCGACGGAGAACGCTTTTCCATAGCAAACGGTCACGAGCAGATGATTGAAAGTCTGGCGCAACGCTTTCACAACGAAAAGGACAATCTCCGCCGTTTCTGGAACCTTGTGGATACTGTTGCACAGGAATCTCCATATTACGACTTGGGCCGTATCGACAGAAATCCGCAGCTCGACTTACGTCTTTTTACCACAAGCATCAACGAGGTAGTCGACGAGGTGATAACAGACCCGACTTTGCGCAATGTGCTGGTGGGCGATATGTCGCTTTATGCTGCGCAACGCGACCGCACACCGTTTTCTACATACGCCTTTGTGTCGAACTTCTACAACCGAAGTGCTTTCAGGATTGTGGGCGGAAGCGACAACATAGCAAAGGCTCTTGCCGAAGTGATAAAGTCGAACGGAGGCAAGATATATACTGGTTGCCGTGTTGTAAGGGCGCATTGCGACAATGGTTCGGTGACGCGCGTGGAATTGGAAAGCGGAGAGTCGTTCGATGGAAACGTATTTATTTCCGACGTGCATCCGATGCAGTTGAGCAGTATGTTTACAGGCAAGGAGTTGCGCCCGTCGTTCTATTCGCGTATTGAGTCGATAAAGAACACCCCGTCGGTATTTTCACTCTTCCTGAAGTTCAAGTCGGAAGTACCATATATGAATACCAATTTCTACGGCTACTCATGCAAGTCTCCGTGGGATATGGAAAACTACGACGATACAACTTGGCCACGTGGTTATCTGTATATGCACCATTGCCACGAGAAAGAGCAGAAGTATGCTCGCAGTGGTGTAATCTTGGCCTATATGCTTGCCGATGAACTGTCTGAATGGTCGCAGACCAAGGTAGGAAACCGAGGCGAATCGTACGAGGAGTTTAAACGTGCAAAGGCAGAAAAACTGCTTGATGCCGTCGAAAAGGATTTTCCCGGGATAAGGTCGCAAATAGAAGAATATTACACGGCAACACCGCTTACTTACCGCGACTATACCTTGTCGCCGGGCGGTTCGATGTACGGTATGGCAAAGGACCTGACTTTGGGCTTGGCTGGTCGTGTGTCGTACAAGACTAAGTTGCCGAATTTCTATTTGGTGGGACAGAACATAAACGCACACGGAATACTTGGCGTACTGGTCGGAACTTTGAACGTTTGTTCGGCACTGCTTGGCGAGGATGTAGTTAAGAAACAGATGTTGGAGGCAAATAATTCGCTTAAATCCGCTGAACAAAAGACGGTGCTTATTATCGGTGGCGGTCTTGGCGGTCTTGTTACTGGCGCGTTGCTCGCCAAGGAGGACTACAAGGTGACCGTTCTGGAGAAAAATGCCATAATCGGTGGCGGTTTGCAGACAATAAGGCGCAAAGGAGTGGATTTTGCAACTGGAATGCATATTTTCGGCGGTTTCAACAAGGATGGCAACCTTTACAAACTATTTGACTACCTTGGCATTGCAGACAAACTGAACCTTATGCCTACCGACGAAAAAGCCTGCGACATTGTTACAATTGCCGACGACAATGCTACATATTATCTTCCCAAAGGCAAGGAAAACCTTGTGAATTACCTTTCTGGAATCTTCCCCGACGAAGCCGAAAACATTAGGCAGTACATCGACAAACTGTTTGAACTTTCGCAGGAGGAAGACCTTTTCTATATTCGCGAAAGGTCGATGGAACCGAATTTTACATCTTTGAGCGAAGATTTTAAAAATCCATATAACCAACTAATTGACAAATACATACACAATCCAAAGTTAAAAAGAGTGCTTTGTTACCTGAAACCGCTTTTCGGTGGCGAGGAAGATACGACGCCTGCGTTTTTCAATGCACTGCTAAGCGTTCTGCATATTGGAGGTACATTCCAGTTTGTCGGCAGTGGTCAGCAGATGGTAGATATGCTGAAAAAAATCATCGAAGAGGCAGGTGGTGAAGTCGTTTCAAGCGAGGAGGTTACTAAAATAGAGGTCGAAGACCACGCGGTTACAAAGGTTGTGACAAAGAATGGCAATTCATACGTAGCGGACAGTTATATTTCCGATGTTCACCCCGATGTACTGATGAAAATCATTAGTGGCGACGCCTTCCCTGCTGCTTTCCGTAAACGATTGAAACTGATTCCCGAATCGACTTCGAGCTTCAAGGTTTACATTAAGTTCAAGAAAAATGCCTTCCCATTCCTAAACCACGCTAACTATTACTATAACAGTAGCATAGAATATCCGAATGGCATAATGTATGTTACTCCGCCAGTCGAAAACCAAGGCGAATTTGCCGAAACTATGGCAATAATCAGTCTTATGGACTTCAGCGAGGTAAAGAGATGGGAGAATACACAAACTGGTCATCGTGGTGAGGAATACGAGCAGTGGAAGAGAGAAACCACAGAAAAGGTATTCGATGTGATGGAGAAAATATATCCTGATTTCCGCGACTGCATTGAATTTTCGTTTGCCTCGTCGCCGCTTACAATCCGCGATTTTCTTGGCAACAAGGAAGGCTCGATATATGGATTCCAGAAGGATAGCCGCAATCTGATGCTTTCGCAGATGGCGGTCGCTACAAAGGTAAAGAATTTGTTCCTGACGGGACAGAACGTGAACATTCACGGATTCTGCGGAGTGTCGCTTACTGCAATTGAAACTGCCGAGGCTCTTGTCGGACACAATGTGATAGTAAAAAAAATCAACGAACATTGCACTATTAAAAATAACATATAAATTTGTAATTCAAAGAAAACGACATCATAATATGGATAAAGTAAAACTGAAACTGATTTACCCGAAATGGAACAAGCTGCCCGGACAGACAACATTCAACCTGCCGCCCCACGGACCGGTGGCATTTGCCGCAACTTTGCCCGAATACGTTGACATTTCGTTTACCGACGAAAACGTTGAGGCTATCGATTTTGACGAGGAATGCGATCTTGTGGCATTGTCGATGATGCTTACCACACAGGTAAAGCGCGGATGGGCGATTGCCGACGAATATCACAAGCGTGGCAAAAAGGTTATCGCCGGAGGTATTTCCACAATGCTTCACGCAGAGGAGATGGTAAACCACGTTGACAGCGTATTCCTTGGCGAATCGGAAGGTCGTTCCGAGCAGGTTATTATCGACTGGAAAAACGGCTGCCTAAAAAAGATTTACAACTATATGGGCAACCAGCCGCCAATAGAATCAGTAGGTCCTTGCCGTCGCGACCTTTACAAGCGCGAATTGTACAACCACAAGGGTGTGCAGATGGTTGACCTGTTCCACGCTTCGCGCGGATGCCGTTTCAGTTGCTATCCCTGTGCTGTGTCGTATCTTGGTGGTCGTAAGTTCCGTCCGCGTCCAGTTGACAAGGTTGTGGAAGATATGGCTAGCATCGACAACAACCGCCTGTTTATCGTCGATAACTCGCTGGCGCAGGACAAGCAGTGGGAAATGGAACTTTTCAAGGCCATCGCACCGCTGAAGAAAAAATGGATAAGCCATACCATCGAGGATGACCCCGAAGTGCTCGACCTTGCAGCAAAGGCCGGTGCATGGTATGTATATCAGGCTGTTTACGATACTTCAGAATATATCAAGGAGCGCGTAAAGAGATACCACGACTATGGAATCGGCGTCGAAGGTACAATTCTGCTCGGTCTTGATAACCAAACTGTTGACGATTGCAAGCGACTGATTGACTTCCTTGGTGAAATCGACTTGGATTTGGCAGAATTTACAGTAATGACGCCTTTCCCGCACACAAAGGCCTACGACGACCTGTTGCGTCAGGGACGTATCTTCGATTTCGACTGGAACCACTACAATGCCGGTCAGGTTGTTTTCCAACCCAAGCTGATGACTCCCGAGCAGTTGCAAGACGTTTATGATTACGCTTGGAAGAGTTTCTATGCAGCCGAAACCCAGGAATCGAAGATGTTCAGGCTGTTCTGCAACGTTGCGCTTCGCGAGATGGAAGAAGGTACTTACCGTCCGCGTAACAGGAAGCTGGCAAACAAGTCGTTTGGCCGTGATGTCGATAGAAGCAAGAGAAATGTAAACCTTAGACCCGAATAAATTTCACTCTTAAATTAGCAGAAATGAAAGTTTCAGAAGAATATTACGACGAAATCTTCCAGTTCAAGGGACAATGGGATATGCCGTCGTCGTGCGGACTGAAAATAAGGAATGTAAACGGCAAGACATACGTGATTGTGACTGAATTGTATCAGGACAATCCCGGCACTTCTGTAACCTACGCAGGTAGGTCGCTTGCCGAGCAGATTTGCGAGCAGAAGTCGCTTGACCTCAACAACATAGTTTATCTGGAATGTAACCCGAATACAAACTCAAAATTGTCGTTCTACGACGAGGAGTATTTCGAGGTTAACTTCAATGCCGACAGGCAGAATATGTATAGGCTTCTCCCTGCCGACGAGGTTGCCGCAATACTGAAAGCCTAGCGGATTTTTAACGTCATTCCACAAAACAGAACGAACAGCAAAAGGCACGTTGCTTGTGAGTTCGTTTATGCGGAATCTCCAAAATAGTCTTTTATGAAGTTCGTTTACTTTTTGCTTTTATTCTTTTCGGTATCGTTATCTTTATCGTCGCAGGAACCCATACCTATATGGCCCGAAAATTCGCCACGGAAAGCCCGAAAAGTAACCGTAAAGCCCTATATTGCCGAATCGTCGGACGTTGCCATCATCGTATGTCCGGGTGGTTCATACTTCTGGCTCGACTACGGTAACGAGGGCGAAGAAGTTGGTCGCTGGATGCAGCAGCATGGCATATCGGCATTTGTACTAAAGTACAGGGTTCCAAGTTGGTGGGCGTGGTTTTTCCATTACCGTTACATCGTCAGAGGCAAACAGCACCCCGATATGTACAACGACGGGCAGATGGCATTGCAGTGGGTACACGAACACGCCGACGAGTATGGAATCGCCAGAAACAAAATCGGAATGATTGGCTTTTCGGCAGGTGGGCACCTTGTGATGTCGGAGGCTTGTTTCCGAGGTAAGTACCGCCCTGCTTTTGTTGCTCCGATTTATCCCGTTGTTACAATGTCGGACAAGTGCGTGCATAAGCGTTCGCGCCGTGGCTTGCTGGGTGAGTACAAGCGCTTTAACAAGGAGATGCGCGATTCGTTATCGCTCGAAAAGCACATTCCAGCCGACTGTCCGCCAGTGTTTATCGTCAATTGCAAGGACGACCCCGTCGTTCATTACCATAATTCCGAATTGCTTGACTCTGCGCTTACTCAGCATGGTATTTCGCACAAGTATTTGCAGTACAAAACTGGTGGACACGGATTTGCCGTGAGCGAAGTAAAAGGCTCTGACGAGGCAAGAGTTTGGCGAGATGAATTTCTTGTGTGGCTGAAGGAGATAAAAATCTTTTAGGTGGAGTGCCTATTGGCAGAACGGCAAAACACGTAAAAACCAAAAACGGCGAAGTCATAGAAACTTGAAACGGGCTTTAGCCCATTGAAACTTTCAAATGCTGCAGGCATATAAACTTTGGAGATTTCAGATAATCATTTATTTTTGCAAAAATTATTAATTCAATTATGCAGAAGGACATTGAATATTGTTCGCCCGAAGAAATAAAGGCTTTTCAGGAAAAGAAACTGACCGAGGCGTTGGCTTATCTACAGGAATATTCCCCGTACTACAAGAGGATGTTCAAGAGCTATAACATCGACATAAAGAAGACTCGCCATCTTGAGGACCTTGTGAAAATTCCTTTTACGGAGAAAAAAGACTTGCAGCTTTTTAACGATGAGTTTCTTTGCTGCCCAAAAGAAAAGATTATCGACTACATAACGACTTCCGGTACACTTGGTGACCCCGTTACTTTCGGCTGTACCGAAAAGGACTTGCAGAGGCTTGCATACAACGAGAAAAAGTCGTTTGCCTGTGCTGGCTTGCACCCTGGCAACATTGTGCAGCTGATGACAACACTTGATAAGCGCTTTATGGCCGGATTGGCTTATTTCTTGGGAATCAGGGAACTCGGAGCATCGGTTATCCGAGTGGGAAACGGAATACCCGAATTGCAGTGGGACACCATTATGCGCATCAAGCCCGACACTATAATGTGCGTGCCGTCGTTTATCCTGAAACTGATACAATACGCCGAGGAACACGGAATCGACTACAAGAACAGCAGTGTCCGCCGAATTATCGGCATTGGCGAAGGCCTTCGCGAACAGGATTTCGGACTTAACCTGCTCGGACGTCGCATAAAGGAAAAATGGGATGTTCAGCTTTTTGCCACTTATTCTTCCACCGAAATGGGAGCAACTTTCTCGGAATGTGAGTATGGTTGCGGTGGTCATATTCATCCCGAACTGATTATTGTTGAGATTATTGGCGACGACAATATGCCTGTTGCCGATGGCGAGGCCGGAGAAATCGTTGTGACCACCTTGGGAGTGGAAGGAATGCCTTTGCTGAGGTTCCGCACAGGCGACATCGCTTCGAAGCGCGTTGAGCAGTGCAAGTGCGGACGAAATTCGTACCGTCTTACCCCGTTGCTCGGACGAAAGAACAATATGATAAAGTTCAAGGGGACAACGCTTTATCCGCCAGCAATAAACGATGTGCTTGACAATACCGACTACGTTGAGAACTATGTGATTGTTGTCAGCACCAACGATGCCGGCACCGACGATGTTCTAGTAAAGATCGCCTTGAATCACGAACCCGACTTCGATGTCGTGAAGGAACTGAAGGATAGTTTCCGTTCGCGTATCCGCGTGGCTCCTCAGATAGAGATACTTTCGGTTGACGAAATACGCCAGATTGTTTTCCCGCCGAAGAGCAGGAAGCCCATAAAGTTTATTGATTTGCGTTCAAACAAATAAGGTCATGGCAGAAAGTTTTGATGATATGCGGCCCTACAGCGATGCCGAAATGGTGTCGGCTGTTTCTCGGTTTGTTGAAACCCCGGAGTTTGTCAAGCTGGCTGGATTTATGTTTCCAGGCAAGCCGTTGACTGAAGTTCGCGACTTTTTCCTGTCAATCAGGACAGTATATGAACTTCAGCACAAGATAATGTTCGGAATATACGAGGTTATCAAGCAGAAAAGCATGACGGATTTCACATATTCGGGTGTGGAATACCTCGACCCGACGAAGAGCTATCTGTTCATCTCGAACCATCGTGACATAGTACTTGATGCGTATCTGCTTCAGTGTCTGTTTGTTATGTACGACATTCCGCTTACGCAGGTAACTTTCGGTGCCAATCTTATGCGCAATCCGATTATCCGTGATGCTGGCAAGTGCAATAGGATGTTCAAGGTTGAGCGCGGTGGACCGACACCGCGCGAATTCTATATGGCACTTTCTAGGCTTTCGCAATATATAAGGCGCACAATCTGCGAAACACACGATTCGGTCTGGATAGCACAGCGGAACGGTCGTACCAAGGACGGAATGGATAAAACCGAGGTTGCCCTTGTGAAAATGCTTGGACTTAGCGGAGGCAAGGACAAGGCAGAATCCTTCGACAGCCTGAATATTGTACCGCTTTCAATATCATACGAGTGGGAGCCTTGCGATGTGCTGAAGGCTTTGGAACTTTGCCGTACAGCAAAGTTTGGGCACTACGAAAAAACTCCCGACGAGGATTTCAATAGCATTTTCACTGGCATAAATTCGCAGAAGGGACTGGTGCATCTTTCTATAAACAAGCCTATTACGCGCGAAGAACTTGCAGACTTGAGTTCTGCTGGTGATTTCAACGAGGCTCTTGCCGAACTTTTGGACAGCCGCATTCTTGGTGGCTACAAGCTTATGCCAAGCAATTATGCAGCCTACGACATTCGCAATGCTTCCGATGAATATTCGTCGCACTATACGCTAGAATGTAAGGCAATGCTACTTGAAAAGATAAACAATTTGCCAAAGGTTGACGATATTGACAGCGAAGTGCTCAAGAAGCAGTTTATCGATATTTATGCAAACCCGGTGGAGAATTGTGTCTTTGTGTGAAAATATAACTATGGATGAAGATCATGACAGATGGCATTGGCAAGAGCCAAATAGTGCGTGGCGAGGGGTTGGCATTTATCATATAACGCTTACTATTCCGTCGCGTGAACCATTATTTGGTATGCTTGTCATTCCACAAGATGATCCGGCACAAGCAAAAGTGGAACGAACAAAATTAGGAAATAGCATAGTAGAGGAATTGCTACACATTCCAACTTATTATCCAGAAATACGAATTTTGCAATTCTGTCTTATGCCAGACCATTTACATGCAATTATATATGTCACACGTCAGATGACAAAAAGTATTAGGATTGTTGTTCGCGGTTTCTGGCAAGGTGCAAAAAAGCTTGGTCGTGAATATACTTCGTCTGTTATACCCGAATTTAATTCGGGTATAACAGACGAAGGCAAAGATTCAATTAAAGCTAATGCATATTCTTTTCCGATATTTACAGAGATGCCTTTCATTCGACCACTTTCTCATCGCGGACAACTACAAGCAATGATTCGTTATGTTCAGATGAATCCGCAACGGCTCGCTACTAAGCGACTAAAACCTAGTTTCTTTCGGGTGCAACATGACGTCGAAATAAATGGTAGAAAGTGTGATGCAGTTGGCAACATAGCCATTTTGATGGAAGAGAAGCGTATGCCAGTACATGTACGTCGTGTAATGATGGAGGCAGCGAAACAAAGTGACAATGAGTCGCTACGTGATTATATGAATGGTTGTATTATTGCTGCTCGTAAAGGGACTGTAATGGTATCACCATTTATCAGCCCATTAGAGAAGGAGATATTATCTATTCTCATAAACGAGGAACTTTTTGTTATCTATCTTATCAATAATGGCTTTGGTGAATACTATAAGCCGGCTGACGGCATATTCAATGCTGTGGCTACGGGAAGGTTGTTGATACTAAGCCTATGTCCATATAATAAGGATATGAAACACATAACTCGAGAAGAATGCGTGATGCTTAATAATTTTGCAGAAGAAATGGCGACAATAAGTAGATAATGATCACTTTTAAGTGAAAATTATATCTTCATCGTCTTCTTATATCCCTTCAGGTACTTTTCTACGTTAGCAATATCGTCGTAGAAAGGTGTGTCTTCGATGAATTTTGGTACTAAGTTGCGTATTGCATCGTATTGTGCATGGGTTACGGGACTTAGCTTGCCGGCAATTTCGAGGCAGTCGGTTGCCTGGGCAAGTGCTATGTAGTGGATTGCCATCACTTGGAAGCAATTGTCGATTACGCGCTTGCAAAGCAGTGCCGTGTTGGTTCCCATGCTTACAATGTCCTGGTTGTCGTTGTTGTTTGGAATGCTGTGTACGTAGTTTGGCATTGCAAGCGTCTGGCATTCGGCAGTAGTCGATGTCGCTGTAAACTGGCAGGCCTGCATTCCGTAGTTTAGTCCAAGAGTGCCGAGGTTTAGGAATGGTGGCAGAATGCCGTTTATGCGGTCGTGGAATAGGTAGTTGAGCTGACGTTCGGCAGTCATTGCTATGCGTACCATCGCTATCTTTACCTTGTCCTCTTCAAGCGAAATGTAGTCGCCGTGGAAGTTGCCACCGTGGTAAACGTTCTTAGTTACAGGGTCAACTATGGGGTTGTCGCAGGCTGAGCGCACTTCTTCCTGTATGATGCGCCGCGAATTTTCTAGAGTTTCGTATATAGGACCAAGTATTTGCGGAGTGCAACGCAATGAGTAGTAGGGCTGTACCTTGTGTTCAAATACTTTTTCTTCCTTATGTCCGTTGTTGTAAAGTTCGTGTTCACGCTTTACAAGGCATTTGCTTCCTTTGGCAAACTCTCTCATCTGGCGGGCAATAACCTGCTGTCCGTTGTGGCGGCGGCATTCGTTTAGAGGTTCCGACATAAGGTCGTCGAACGATGAGGCTATTTCGTTCATCCATACCGAAGCGATTACCGACAATTCGAGAAGAATTTCTGCAAAATGCTGGTTGACTATCGAAATGCCAGTCATTACCGAAGTGCCGTTTGTGATTGACAAGCCTTCGCGGATGTATATCTTCAGTGGAGTAAGGCCGAATTTCTTCATTATTTCAGCCGTAGGATGCCATTCTCCGTTGTAGTGGACCTTTCCTTCACCGATGAGGGTAAGTGCGATATGAGCAAGTTGTACGAGGTCTCCGCTTGCGCCTACGCTTCCGTGCTGCGGTATGAAAGGATATATGCCTTTGTTGATGAATTCTTTCAGAAGCAGGGCTACATCGGCATGAATTCCTGATTTGCACTGCATTATTGTGCCAAGCCTTGCTATCATTGCCGCCTTGACGTAGATGTCTTCCAAGGGTTCGCCTGCGCCGGTGGCGTGGCTTCTGATTATGTTGTACTGCAGGTCGGTAAGGTACTTGTCGTCAACGCGCCACTGCGCCATAGGACCGAAACCTGTATTTATGCCGTATATTACCTTGTCTTCCGAAAACTTTTTCAGAAACTGGTAGCAGCTATCAATGTTGCTTATAGTTTCATCTGAAATATTAATTGGTTCATTTTCAAACAGAACCTTTTCTATGTTGTTCAATAATAGAGAATCCATCTTTTTATAGTCTTTCAAAAAACAATTTGCAAAAATACATTTTTTGAGTACACGATAATGTTTTCTGACTAATTTTTCGGCTGATGTTCCTTTCTCAGCAGGTCGTTCAGTTCCTTTACGGGATTGAATGTAATCAGCGGAACTTCGACGAAAATTGTCAGCCAGTCGGCCATAGAGCCGTTCCAAAGTCCAGGATGTTCCAGAACCTTTATTGGCTTGCCGTTGTAGGTTTTCTCGGAAATGAAGCAGGTTGACGAATCAACGAACTTGTTGAGGTCGAACTTGTTGCCCTTGCTGTCCTTTGTGTAGCATACCAAATCGACAGGATTGAAATGCGTCGAATTGTTGAAATGCACCTTCTGGCTTTCGTCGGCAAGGTTTATCTGGGCTTTTTCTACAATTTGCAGCGAAATGCTTCCATCCTTTCTTACAAGGAACGGACCGCCACCGGGTTCGCCAGTGTTCTTTACCATTCCGCACACGCGGATTGGACGGTTCATGAAGCGGACAAGCGTATTGCAAAGGTTTTCGTCGCGCTCGAAAGTGGTGCAGAAAGTCTTTTCTAGGCTGTCGGCAATGCGGTTGCAGTTGCCTGCCGACTTGTCGTTTTCGAGGCTCTGCATGTACGACTTTATGTTTTCGGCAGTTTCAATAAGCACACCGCCAAGCAACTTCTTGTAAGGCAAAGTTTCGGCCATATAGTCCTGATGCACAATATTATCGATGTTCTTGATAAAGATAATGTCGGCGTCTATCTGATTTAGGTTCTGCAACAGCGAGCCATGTCCGCCCGGACGGGTGAAAAGTTCGCCCGAATCGGTGGTCACGAGAGTGCCGTCGTTGTATATTGCAACCGTATTTGTCGATTTTTCCTGAAACGAGAATTTCACGTCAACATTTAGTTTGTTCTTCTGCAAAATCTTATCCAGCAGCGACTTGAACATTTCGTAATGCTCTTCCGATACTGTGAATTCGAGTTTTGCAGGCTGGTCGGAGTTGTTCATTGCAACACCTTCGAAAATCTGTTCCTCGAAAGCAGTGCGTGAAAAACCGTTGTACTTGTGAAATTCGACCAAACCCTTTGGCAATCCTGCATAGTTTAGCGGTTCGTGCAGAATCTTGTCGGAAACTTCCTCAAGGTTTTCCACATCCTTGATGCTGTCCTTCAACGTATCGAAGAAAGCGAAACGTGGCAAAGCATCAATTGTAGCCTTTACCGAATAGTCGCCGCCATCGTGCAGATTTTTCAGGTTTGGCTCGTTGTTGAAGGCGATGAGTCGCTTGAACATTCGGGTTGCTGCTCCCGATGCAGGGACAAACTTCTCGATGGAATAGTTCTTGCTTTTTTCGTCGTAGCAGTCGATGTAGTGCTGCTGGTCGCCGATTATGGTTATGCCCTTTTCGGGAGTTGCTGGTGCTGCAATGTCAACAAAGTTGCCTTCGCTCTCGAGCAGGCTTTTCTGACGTGATATTTCGGTTTCGCTTAACATATTTGTATTTTTAAATTGTCTTGATAAAATTATTCCTTATTGTTTCGATATCGTTCTGCAATGTTTCTGATTGGAAACCAGTCTTTTCTAATTTCTTAAAGTCGGTTTTTATGCTTGCAATCATATCGTTGTCGGAAAGTTGCGACAGCAGTTCGTTGTTGGAATGCAGCACGCAGAAATGGCTTTCGAGCGAATTTACATTCGCCTCGCTAGATTCCGATTCCTGTGCAAGTCCCAGATGTGTGGTTTCAACCCAGAAACCGCAGATGAACATGGCGGTAATTCCGTATTTTTCATTCTCGGCGGGCACGATGGTATTTGTATCGAGAAGGCTGTCGATTGTGGCAAAAATCACCTGCTCGTCGTTGAGGTTTTCTTCGACCTTTGGCACATATTCCTCGAAAATATCGTTATCGACAGCCAATTTTTCGGCCATCATCTTGGTTGCATCCAGAATGTCTGTGCAAACTTGCACTCGTTCAAAATAGCGTGCATATCCGAGGTCGGCGACGAGCATTCCCATTGCCATGGCGGTTTCCTTCGAGTTTTGGTAGAGGTCGGCTGTACGCACATCGAGCAGCAAGTCATTGTCGAACTTTACCTTGTTGAGGCGTATGTTCTTGCAGATTTCGGAGTACTTGGGCAACTGGTTCAGGATGCTGTCGATATGGCTTTTGTCAGCGGTGGATTCGACGTTGGAAAAATCCTCGTTTACCTGCTTGTAGTGGATACCATTGCTGCAGGAAGAGAAAGCCAACGCAATAAGCAACAAAAAGCAATATGACTTAACCCAACAGTCATTCCGTAAAATAGAACGAACAGGCGCAGGAACGAGCCTTGTGAGTTCATTTGTACGGAATCTCCTTTGTGTACAATAAGCCCTACAATCATCGACCCTTCGACTTCCCTTCGACTTACGCTCAGGGGGCGTCTCTGGAAGCGAAATGCACAGAGAACTGTTATACCATCCAGAATGACAAAATAAGGGAATCATAACTTTGAATACCTGTCAATCATTTCTCTCAGCGAATCTGTCCAGTACGGTATGTTGATGCCAAAAGTATCCGAAATCTTTCTTGTGTTCAGCACACTATATGTGGGACGGGTTGCCTTGGTGGGATATTCGCTTGTAAGCAAGGGTTTTACCTCGGCATCAATCTTCGTCAGCCTGAAAATGTGCATTGTGAAGTCGTACCACGAGCAAACTCCGCGATTGGTAAAATGATAGATTCCGCCGTGCCATTCGCCAGCATTGAGGTACAAGTCCGTGATTTTCAGCAAGGCTTTTGCGAGGTCGCCAGCGTAGGTAGGCGTGCCAACCTGGTCAAACACAACGCCTTTTATCTTGCCTTCGCTACCAAGGCGAATCATTGTTTTCACATAGTTGTTGCCGTATTCGCTGTAGAGCCAAGCCGTACGAACAATCACAGCATCGCAGTTTTCAGTTGCAATGTTCTTCTCGCCTTCAAGCTTGGTCCTGCCGTATGCCGACTGCGGATTTGTCGGTGCATCCTCGCAATAAGGTGTGTTTGCCTTACCGTCGAAAACATAGTCGGTAGAAACGTGTATCAGCTTGAAACCGAACTTGTTGGCGCATTTTGCAAGATTACGCGGAGCAACGGCATTTGCCAGGGTCGCATTTTCGAGGTCGTCCTCTGCTTTTTCAACTGCAGTATAAGCAGCGCAGTTTATTACGACGTCGAACTTGCTGTTTGCAAAAAAGGCGGTTGTCGCCTCAAGATTTGATATGTCAAGTTTGTCAATGTCAACGTATTCAAATTCAGCATTGGCAAGCATTTCGTGGTTGTCGCGAATCTTGTTGCCGAGTTGTCCGTTGCATCCTATGACGAGTATTCTTTTCATTGTTAGAAGTTTAGAATTGCATTTTTCAAAGTGGGGTGCTTGGTATCCTTGTCGGAAAGAATCATCTTGTCCTGCGGAATTTTCCAGTCGATGCCAAGTTCGGGGTCGTTGAAAATGATTCCGCCTTCGCTTTCCTTGTTGTAGGCATTGTCGCAGAGATATGCAAACACGGCATAGTCGGACAAAACCGAAAATCCGTGTGCAAATCCGCGCGGAATAAGGAACTGACGCTTGTTTTCCTCGGAAAGTTCAACCGAAAGATGCTTGCCGAAAGTTGGAGAACCTTTGCGCACATCGACAGCCACATCGAGAACCTTGCCAACCACGCAGCGCACAAGTTTTGCCTGTGAATACGGGTTCAGTTGGAAATGCAATCCACGCACAACGCCGTAGGTCGAACTCGATTCGTTCTGCTGAACGGGAACAAAGTTGATTTCTGCTGCATCAAAGACGGATTTATTCCAAGTCTCGAAAAAATAACCTCTCTGGTCGCCGAAAACTTTCGGTTCGATAATCTTCAAATCCTTTATAAAGGTATCTGTTACAGTCATTTCTGTTATTTTTCGTTTACAATCCTCAACAAATATTTTCCGTAGTTGCTCTTTGCGAGTTTTTCGGCGAGAACAGCAAGCTGTTCTTTGTTAATGAAACCTTTGCGGTAAGCAATTTCTTCGATGCACGAAGCCTTCAAGCCTTGACGATGCTCGATAGTCTCGATGAAGTTTGAAGCCTGCAAAAGGCTGTCGGGGGTACCTGTGTCGAGCCAAGCGAAACCACGACCGAGAAGTTTTATTTGCAGACGGTCTTCCTTGAGGTACAGGTTGTTGAGGTCGGTAATTTCGAGTTCGCCGCGCTTCGATGGTTTCAGACTTTTTGCCTTTTCAACGACATCATTCGAGTAGAAGTAAAGTCCTGTTACAGCGTAGTTTGACTTTGGATGTTCTGGCTTTTCCTCGATGGAAATTACCTTTCCGTCCTTGTCGAACTCAGCAACACCATAGCGTTCGGGGTCGTTTACATAGTATCCGAAAATGATTGCGCCATCCTCTATTTTTGCAGCATCGGTCAACTGCTGACCGAAACTCTGTCCGTAGAAAATATTGTCGCCGAGAACGAGGCAAACCTTGTCATTACCAATAAATTCCTCGCCGAGAATGAAAGCCTGCGCAAGTCCATCGGGCGAAGGCTGAATCTTGTAGTGGATGTCCATTCCGAGTTGCGAACCGTCGCCGAAAAGCTTTTCGTATAGACCAATGTCCTGTGGTGTCGAGATTATCAGCACTTCGCGGATTCCAGCCAGCATAAGGGTTGAAAGAGGATAGTAAATCATCGGCTTGTCGTAAACCGGAATTATCTGCTTCGAGATGCTTATTGTCATCGGGTGTAGGCGCGTACCTGCGCCACCTGCCAAAATTATGCCTTTCATTGTATGCTATATTTTTGTTGGCAAATTTATAATTTTAATGCGAGGTAGCAAAAGTTGAGAGTTAAAAAGTTAAGGAATACACAAGTCAGAGCCTTGTATGTATTATGACATAGGCTGAAGCCTAATACTCAAGACTATGCAATTTAGATAAGTATCCTTGTTTTCTTCCTATATTCGGCGTAGCCGGGTTTGTTCTTCAGCTGACGTTTTTCCATTAGAGGGATGCTGATTCCAAGGAATAGTGCTGTCATTGCTATTGGACAGAGAATGAACCAGTTGAAGCCGTTTAGCGAAGCATACATTATCCATATTCCCCACCAGAACTGCACCTCGCCGAAATAATTCGGATGACGGCCGTGTTTCCACAAGCCTACGGTGCAATATTGACCAGGATGAGCGTCGCGGAAGTCATGAATCTGCTTGTCGGCGATAAGTTGTATGGTGGCCGATGCAAGGCACACTATAAGTCCAATCCAAGTTATAACATTGGCGGTTTCGGTAGCCTCGTAAAGCATAAGTCCTGGTAGCATGGCGGCAAATACAACAAGCGTTGGAACCATGTTCAGTCCGAAGAAATTTATGAGGTGAAAAACTACAGGATGCTGAGACTCACGGTATTTCGTGTAGCGCCAATCCTCGTGTGCAATTCCGTGGAAGGTTATTGCCCAGTTGCGCGTAAGACGAATGCCCCAGTACCACGATGCTACAAGAATGAGAATCACCGGCAACGACCAAGTATTTGTGAAAAAGCACCATAGAAGAAACGCAACTGGCGGAAAAACACTCCAGTACGGGTCGTAAACCGATACGTTTTCGTATAGCAGTCCGAACCCCCAAACAATTATTGTTGCCAGCACATCGGCGCAGAAAAGCGACCATATTGGCGAATTGAGCACACTGTTAAGTTTTACAAACAGGATTATGCTAGCAACTGTGGCGAGAATGTAAATTGCAGCGATAAGCGCAATGCTGCACGATTTTGAATAATTACGTTTCATATTAGCAAAAATGAGGCGCAAAAATAATTTTTTTATTATGAACATTGCGTTTTAATTGGAATTTTTCTGCTTTTGCCCAAATGTTCAATTCAACCTATTAAATATTTTTCACCACACACAATAATATCCAACATTCATCGTTTTGTCTAATATAATATAAAGAACAATGAGGACATTAGTTTTAACCGTTTTGTTTTTTGCGACAATGGCTATTTCCGCCCAGAATGTCAAGGTAAAGGACATTGAAAAGTCGCTTGTGAAAATTTCCGACAATGTTTATGTGTCGAAGTATGATGTGAGCAACGAAATGTACATGCAATTTATTTCTGACCTGAAAAACAGCGAAAAGAAAGACTTGTATGCAAAATGCTACCCCGATACAGCAAAGTGGCACACAAAATATGCCTACAACGAACCATTTGTAGAATTGTATCACGTTCATCCTGCCTACTTTTCCTATCCAGTGGTAAACATCGACAAGAAATCGGCAGAAGAATTTTGCAAATGGCTGACAGAAAAGTATAACAGCGAGAAAAAACGCAAGTATCAAAATATTGAGTTCCGTCTGCCAACCGAAGCAGAATGGAAAACTTTTGCATCGCCCTGCACCATATTAGAACCACGAGCTGACTTTTTGGGGCCCAAAGGAATTTCCGCCAACACTGTCGGCAATGTTTCGGAAATGACATCTGACGGCTCTGCATCGGGCAACAACTGGGCAGACAAGGAGCCCGCAATGCCCTCGCCTTGGGTTGGATTCAGGATTGCAGCGACAACAAAGTAAGCCGTTTTTGTTTGCATTTGTAAAGAACTACAATGTAAATAACAGTTACTAACTCGTAGAAAACTCTACATTTTTTGTAAATAACCTGCTTGTTTTTTGCTTACATTTGCAAGCAAAAATTGAACTATGGAAATCTTTCTGACTGTACTTTTCAGCGTTATTGGCACCATTGTTATAATATGCCTGCTTAGTGTTTGCATACCCGACTTGAGACGGATGTTCAGCCGCAAGGCGCGAGAAGAGGAAAAGACAATGAAAATCCGTGTTGCCGAACTGGAGGCAAAGGTCGAAACGCTTGAGCAGCAGCTTGTAGCATTGCAACAGAAGGAAACGCATATAATTCTGAACGACAAGGACTCCAATGGTCGGCAACTCCTGAATGTCAGCAATTTGAAAGTAAATGCAACATCCATAACGCATATATCGTCGCAGACGTTCGAGCAGTCGGGTTCTGGCGATTCGCGCGTGAAGATTATACATTATGCCGACCAGCAGAAGACCGATTCGGTATATAGCAGTTTCGATGCCATACTTGAACAGCTTGCAGGCAACTTCTTGCAAATCAATAAGAACCAAATCATTAACCTCGACTATATACATAAGGTTCAGGGCGAAGAAATATATTTGAAAACCGTTTCAAAGCCGTTTTATGTTTCGGAGGGACGGAAAGCTGAATTTGACATGAGGATTGGAAAGCAAAGGTAAGGCATTGATTATCTACACATTGCATCAAAAGAAATATTCGACCTCTCCGAGGTCGCTGTTATTGTCTTACAAATTTTCTATACACATCCGACCTCGCTGAGGTCGTTATGAAACAAAAAACTGGAAAGGTTAAATGTTTAAAATGCAACTAGCACCACTATTTTTTTCACAAACCACTAAACATAAAGCTCTTACATCAATGCATAAGAAGGTTTAGCTTTTTACAACATTAATAACCTCGGAGAGGTTACATATTTATAGAACACAACGATACGAGGGGAAACGACCTCGGAGAGATCGCACAAAAAATGTCTTTGTGATTATTGATGCTATTACAGGCGAACAAAAATTTGTGTATAAACAATCTTTCACACACCTTATCTACATATTTTCCCGTGATTTTTACACAAATTGCCGTAATGTTTTCGGCAATGAATTTCTATGTGCCTAATTTGCCGACTTTTGCGTCCGTAATTTTTGTTTGTAATAAAAACCGACGGGCCGATGGGATATAACCGGCATGAAAGAAAATGAAAAAGAAAGCATTACTTTTAACAGCAGTGGTATTGATAGCATTTGTTTTGCCTTCGTGTATCAGTGTGAAGGAAGTAGGAAAGTTAAGCATTATTTCTACAAAGAATGTCTCATTGAAGACTGATTATGCGTTAGTTGCATCGTATTCAGGCGGTTCAAAATCTGATTTGAAAAAATCAAAGGCAATTAATATTGAAGAGGCAGTTGACCAAACTATACGGAAAGTTCCTGGAGGAGAATTTATAATGAATGCAAAAATCAATTTGGTTTATCATAGGATTTCGGGCAAAGCATTTTTCGCCATAGAAGGTGATGTATATGGTCAGAAGTCGGCAAATGGCGGTGCCGAAAGATCTTATCGTGGATTTAAGACTGGCGATAAGGTAAGTTGGGGTAATAAATTAACAGGATTCAAGTCGGGTACAATAAAATCGCTCAAGGACGATAAGACTTGTCTGGTCGAAATAGAAGGAGGCAGAACTGTCGAGAAAAAATACGATGAGTTAAGCAAGTAATTAAGCAAAATATATTTCAAGAATTTATTTAGAAACCGACGGGCCGATGGGATATAACCGGCAAAAAAGGAAATGAAAAGAAATTTTATTATTTTGATTGGTGCAATCGTAATGCTGTTTACTGCTTCAAGTTGTGAAAAAACTGTGGAACAAAGCAAAGTCTATGAGATTTCTGTAGAGATGATAACCAATGCAGATGGAAGTGTTGCTTCTGCTGTTTATAAAGAGTTGGCAGGGGAAATTAAATCTACAGACGCAGTACTTGCCTATGTACTTTTGGATGATGCATGGCAACCAATGCCAGCATTTTATGATGGAGAATCTTATATTTATGCATTTGACGATGATGGATATTTTAGATTTGACGCTTTTCCCACTAATGGATATGTTTGGACTGGCAATTTTAAACAGGATTACCGCATTATTAGGATTCCACATTATGCTTATACCGAAAAGAAGGCAGAAGGTGTTGACCACAACAATTACAATGAAGTAATGAAGGCGTACGACTTGTACAACACTCCTGTTATACGCAAATAGTTACTTTTTAACTCAAAGAATAAATAGCATGGCAGGACTATTATGTTTTTAAACAATATTCCTGCCATGTACTTTTGTACCCCGTCGATAATTTGTCACGAAATATGCTTTATTTGTAATTGCGGTTGTAATTTTTGACAATTGCAGTCTGTTCTTTTTGCTTATTTTTGCAAACAAAAAAGTTAATTATACAATCAAACTACAAACAAACTACAAATAAACTACAAGTAAAATACAGATAGCCAATAGTTTAGTAATAAAAAAACAAAAGGATATTGTGTTTTTGTTGTAGTTTTTTCTGAATATTTTTGTTACTCGTTTGTTACTTGTTAATTTTTTTTGTTACTTTTGCAGTCGGAAACCCAAAAAGTGTTCTTGATGAAAAGGTCAGTAATGAAGGCAAAAGAGCCTATTAAAATTCGCTTCAAGAATTTGGCGAATGGAAACCAAAGTGTTTTCCTTGCACGGTGGAACGGGAACCGTTACGAGTATGAATTTTTGAGGCTGTATTTAGTTCCGACTACCGCTCCGAATGCAAAGGAGCATAATGCACAAGTAATGCGTGCCGCAGAAAAAATAAAGGCAGACCGTATCAGTGCGCTGTTGGCTGAAGGTGCTGGATTAAAGGCGAGCAAACGAAACAGTATCCTGCTTACAGATTACATCAACACTTACATAAGGCAGAACAAGAACGGCAAGAGCGAAAACTGGGAACTCCATATTCAGGTAATCCTAAACACTCTCGTCGCTTATAAAGGCAATAATATATATATGTCTGACCTTGACAAAGATTTCTGCAAGGGGTACAACGAGTTCCTTTTAACCAAGTTCAAGAAAGCGAATGGTATGCCCCTAAAACAAAAGTCTGCTCGAAATTACAGTACAACTTTTAAGGCGATATTGAACGGCGCGGTTCGCGACGGTGTGATAGAAAAGAATCCGTTTTACGAGTTGGCACACAGCGAAAAAATACGCGACACCGAAACACAAAGGGCTTATCTTACCATTGACGAGGTGAAAAGCCTAATCAACACCGAATATAGCAACGACCTAATAAAGCGAGCATTTCTGTTTGCTTGTTTCTGTGGGTTGCGTTTTTCGGATGTGGAGCAACTGCGATGGTGCGACATTTGCACTAATGGAAAAATCACGCAGGTTGAAAAACAGCAGAAGAAGACCAAGAAGAGCGTTTACATTCCGTTGAGCGAGCAAGCCATTAGTTTTTTGACAAAGCAGGTTGGGGAGGCAGACGGCTTGGTATTTGATGGGCTTCCCTCTCTGGTAGCAGTTGAAGCCAACCTAAAGAAGTGGACAGAGATGGCAGGAATCACCAAGCACGTAACATTTCATATAGCAAGGCACACTTTTGCAACACTATCACTGCAAGGCGGGGCAGACATTTACACCGTTAGCAAACTGTTGGGGCATTCAAGCATAATCAATACTCAAATATACGCGAAAATCATTGACGAACACAAACGCGATGCAGTTGATAGACTTGGAAAGTTGTTCGCATAGGCGTTCTCGTCCGTAGGACTATAGAGGGAAATGTTTTGCATCTTATATCAAGTGCAAGGTTACGGATGTAGATATGGATGTGTATGACCGATACCATAAGGTGGGCGCAAAAAGTAATAATAGTAATCAACCCTGACAAGCCCCCTTTTTGTCTTTGGCTTGGCATAGCACAACGGATTAGAAAAAAAAGATTTAGGATAGGAAACGGGAACTGTATGCGTAAAAGGTAAACCCGTTGGCTGTATCGTTAACGGCTCGGCATTGGTATGCTCGGTGGTGTACTCAATCGGTATGGCATACCATTTCTATATCCTTTGTAGGAGCATAGAATAATTATTATGGTTGGTTATTGGATTAGCAGGTGTTCGGGGACTGGCGGTAGGTGCATTACAGGCGCATTGCTACGCTCGGTAGCGGTTAGGTGTCGGTCGGTAGCGGTTGGGGATGTGCATAGACGGTCTGTTCTGGCTCGGTAGAGGTCGGCTCGGTGTTGCGCTGTATCGGTTCGGAATGTATCTGGGCTGTCGGTACTGGCTCGGTAGCGGTCTGTACGGAGGTAGTTGGTTAATGCTCTTTGGCTGGGCGGGCGGCTCGGCTGTGGTCTGCTCGGTGCCGCTCTGCTTGTTAATGGTTTGCTCGGTGGTCGGTTCGGCAGTATGTGCTTTGCACCCTTTGCGTATAGGATGTGCACTCCACTCCAGTGTTTCGATTGCGAATTCCACGGCACTTATTTTTTCCTTTGCGCGATGTGCAGAACTCGTAAAATATATAAGGCGGTTAAGTGTATGAAAGAACATAGCCTCAAGAACTAGGTTATCATATAAACTTTCCCAAATTTGTTCCCTACGCATAGTGTACGTGTACAGGTCGTCGAAAACGCCGCAATCATTTATTGTCTGGTTTATTTCGGTGGCGTTGGAAAGGCTTACCTCTATTCGGTACACTTTGCCGTTCTTCCACCACCTTCGCTGATATTCCTTGTGGCTAGCCTCCTCTATTTCCTTGCCCTTATCGTATCCTCGCACCCCGATGGATTTTTTTTTGTTTTGGATGTATAGCGTTTTGTCCGTTGTCGGTTTCGCCCTCGTTCCTGTACAAAGGAAAGACAGTCCCTCAAGCTTATCCTTCATACCAATTTTTTTCCCGTTAACAACGACGTCGTATTTGAACGGCTTACCTTTTATGACAAGGCAGTCGTGCCTTATGACTCGGTATAGTTCTTTTGTTAAATCCTTTTCGCAATCAAGTGCTAAATCTAACTTACTCACTTGATAGTACTTAAGGTTTAATGCCCGTTGTAGGCTCTCCGTCAGCCCCTTGAAGTTCCCTATGTATAGCATTTCATTGTCTATATTGAGGTATATTTTGTTTCTGTTGGGGTTGTCGAAGCCACAGTACAGCATACCTAACTGTGTCTTTATACCCTCGCAATCAAAGAACACAGAGAATAGGTATGGGTATTTGCCACTTGCCGTTATCCGATGTAGCAGGAACACTGTCCCAGTTTGCTTGTCGGTTGCCCACAGGCTGTCCCCGACCTTTATTTTTGCAAGTTGATTGATGAGCCTATCGTTTCGCTCGAATGTGACCTCAAGTTTGTCGATGTTGATGTCGTAGTATATCATTTCCCTATATGTTTTGTAATCAAATCATTCCCTATGTTTTTAATGAATGGTGGACGGCAAAAACTATAGGGGAAAAAAGCCGCCCACCAGATTATTTATATCTGTGCCTTTCGCGGATGCCGACAAATTGAGGAGTATCGTAGGTGATGACTACATAGCATTATAGTTATATAGTATCATATACTATCATATTATAGTCATATAATACAACAAGAATGTACTTATTAGAAATCTTAAATAGTTTTTGTAATTATTCAAATTACATACAGTCTATATGATTTTATATATAATGAATATATAATATTAGTATAATATTTTATGGTCTCGGCTTTGCTTGTGCCAAGCCAACCCCTATCTCCGCCTTACTATCAAGCCGATTAATTTTCATTGGGTAATTGGGCACCAAAGATTTTTATTACCTTTGTCTCCAAAACAAACACACTTATGTCAACTGAAGAACTTTCCAAGCGAACCACCGTCAACATACAGGAGAAGGCGAACCTCATTTGGGCGATAGCCGACAAGTTGGTAGGCACTTACAAGCCTCACGAGTACGGCAATGTGGTGCTACCTATGTGCGTCATCAAGCGTTTCAGCGATGTGCTTGCGCCGACCAAGCAGAAGGTACTTGACACCAACGCCCAACTCGACAAGCGCGGGCTTACCGTCAAGGCTGGCTTCCTAACCCAAGCGTCGGGCTTCGACTTCTATAACCTCTCGCCGTTCACTCTGGACGGACTGCTGTCGGATGCAGAGAACATCGCCGACAACTTCCGCTCGTATCTCAACCATTTCTCGAACAATGTAATCGACATTCTCGAAAAGTTCGACTTCGATAAGGAAATCACCAAACTCGACAACAACGGAATCCTCTACAATGTGATACAGGAATTCTGTTCCAAGAAGGCTTATATGGGGCTGGATGCTATCACAGCCGTAGATATGGGCTACATATTCGAGGAGTTGGTGCGCAAGTTCTCTGAAAGTTATGACGAGCAGGCTGGTGCGCACTTCACCGCTCGCGACATTATATACTTGATGGCGGAACTGCTGGTAGCACCCAAGAGAGCCGACCTCCAAGACGAGGGTATCACCGCCACGATGTACGATATGGCAATGGGAACAAGCCAGATGCTCGACTGCCTGTCCGAGAAACTACACGAGATAGACCCCAACGCAAACCTTACCGAGTTTGGTCAGGAACTCAACGAGCAGACCTTCGCAATAGCAAAGGCGAATATGCTTATCAAGGGTGGTGATGCCGAGAATATGAAGCACGGCAACACCCTCTCCAACGATATGTTCGAGGGCTTCACCTTCGACTACATTATCTCCAATCCGCCTTTTGGCATTGAGTGGAAGAACGAGAAGGCGAAGGTCGAGGACGAACACCGCAAAGGAGAATACGGACGCTTCGGGGCTGGGCTTCCTGCCATTGGCGACAGCCAGCAACTGTTCGTGCTGAACGGTGTTGCCAAGTTGAAGGACAACGGAAGGATGGCAATTATACAGAACGGCTCTCCCTTGTTCAAGGGTGATGCGGGCAGCGGAGAGAGCAACATTCGTGGCTACCTGTTGGAGAACGATTGGCTGGAGGCGATTGTGCAGATACCTAATGATATGTTTTACAACACGGGCATTGCCACTTACATTTGGATTATCACGAAGGACAAGAGTGCAGAGCGTGCTGGTAAGGTTCAGTTGATTGATGCGAGCAAGTGCTGTGTGAAGCGAAGGAAGCCATTGGGCAACAAGCGCAACGAGTTCGACGAGACTTGCATTGCACTTATTATGAGAGCCTACAACGCCTTCTCCGATGATACCTACACCGATGGCGATTTGGTGGTAGAGAGCAAGGTAAAGGACAACGAGGATTTCAAGTATCGAAAAATTACCGTTGAGTTCCCTGCCGTTGAGACAGCACAGGGCAACACACTGCGAGGCTACGAAATACCCGAAACTTCTGCCTGTATGGTTGCCGCTGAACCTTCGCCCGACGACAAGCCGAAATCAAAGAAAACGGCAAAGCCGAAGCCCGAAAAGGACACCGAAATCATACCTTGGAAGGATGATGAGCAGGAGTATATGGCGAAGAATGTCCTGCCGTTCCAGCCGAAGGCGAAGATAGTGGAAAAGCAGACAAAGGTTGGCTACGAAATCCCGTTTACGCGAGAGTTTTACAAGTATGTGCCGTTGGAATCGAGCGACAAAATCTTTGCACATTTGAAGGAATTGGAAGCAAGGGAATCCGAACTTATGAACAAGATATTGGGATAGGATTATGGAAAACGACAACAGCATATTTTTATCAGAACTTAAAACCATTGTGCGGTCGGCACGCGAGTACAGTTACCGTGCAGCAAACACTATGCAACTGGTAAGCAACTGGCTTGTGGGATGGCGCATTGTGGAGCAGGAACAGCACGGCAAGCACAGAGCCGACTACGGCAAGCAGATTATCAAGCAGGCTTCGGAGGTTCTGACCGCCGAGTTTGGCAAGGGATATTCGGAGACAGCCATTCGCAGATACCGTATGTTCTACTTGGAGTTCAAAGATTTGCAGATATTGCAGGCATTGCCCGCGCAGTTCATTGAGCGTATATCCAAGATTCAGCCACCACTGCTGGCTAAATCCGAAACGCCCCAAACAGCAATTCAGCCACCAATGGTGGCTAAATCTCAAGACGGCTCGGAAACGGCTGGCATACAACTTCTTCCGCAACTTTCGTGGATGCACTACGAACGCCTTATGCGTGTTCCCGACCTGAAGGCTCGCTCGTGGTATATGTACGAGGCAGCCTCGCAGCAGTGGGACTACCGAACACTGATGCGCAACATTGACACGCAATACTACTACCGAATGTTGCAGACCCCCGAAGTCCACCGCAATGAGGTGGAGAGCGAAATGAAGAAACTGACGGCTGACTACGAGAAGGCGCGTCCGTTGTTTTTGAAGAACCCTATGCTTGTCGAGTTCCTTGGACTGAACCAAGATGCCGCCTATACCGAGAAACGGCTCGAGGGTGCTATAATAAGCCACCTACAGAAGTTCCTTATCGAAATGGGCAAAGGTTATGCCTTCGTTGCTCGGCAACAGCACATACACACCGAAGACGACGACTATTACATCGACTTGGTGTTCTACAACTACCTGCTTAAATGCTTTGTACTTATAGACCTCAAGACCACCAAGATAAGTTATCAGGATGTGGGGCAGATGGATATGTACCTGAAACTGTACGACACCTACAATCGTCCCGAAGGCGACAACCCCAGCATTGGAATTATACTCTGCACCGAAACTAACGCCGATGTAGCACGGTTCTCGACCTTGGCAACCAATCCGCAGTTGTATGCCGCCAAGTACCTTACCTATATGCCTACGCAGGAGGAACTGCGCCGCGAGATAGAGATGCAGAAGGAAATCTTTGCCATAAAGGAACAGGAGGATGACAATGAGTAAGGCTTACAAAGACAGCGGTGTGGATTGGATAGGAATTATCCCCAATGATTGGTGCGTTGAAAAGGGAAAACATATCTTTGTCCAAAGAAATACCAAAGGGAATGAATCCCCCGTACTGTTAGCAGCAACACAAAAAAGTGGAATGATACCACAATCACTGCTTGAAGGTGTTGTGCAAGTTAAGTTGGATACCGATTTACAAACCTTTAAAACCGTTCATATTGGAGATTTCGTTATTAGTTTAAGAAGTTTTCAAGGTGGTTTTGAAATGTCCGATTATGAAGGCGTGTGTTCTCCTGCTTACCAAGTGTTCTACAACACACAAAGTATCTTTCACAAATACTACAAATATTTGTTCAAGTCTTATGGATTTATAAGCAAAATGAATTCTTTGGTTGTGGGTATCCGCGAAGGAAAGAACATTCAGTACAAAGATTTTGCGGAATCAATGCTGCCAATTCCCCCTCTCCCTACCCAGCAGCGCATTGCCGACTTCCTCGACCGCAAGTGCGCCGAGATTGACGAACTCGCCGCCTTGCAGGAAACGATGATTGAAGAACTGAAACGCTACAAGCAGTCCGTCATAACCGAAGCCGTCACCAAAGGTCTCGATAAGAACGCCAAAATGAAACCCAGCGGCGTGGAATGGATTGGGGAGATACCAGAAGGATGGGAAGTAAAAAGATTGAAGGATATTTTGAAACAACCGCTTCAATACGGAGCAAATGAAAGCGGGATTCCTTTCAATGAGAATCTTCCTCGATATGTTAGAATTACTGATATTTTAGATAATTCACTTCGAGAAGATTTGGCAAAACAATCCTTAACAGAAGAACAGGCAAAGGGATATATTTTGAAAAATAATGATATTCTATTTGCACGAAGTGGTGGTACTGTTGGAAAGGCATTCATTTACAAGCAGGCTTATGGACGCTGCGCCTTTGCTGGCTACTTGATAAAAGCGGCTATCAAAAACGAGAATGCTCAATATGTGTATTATTACACACAGACCCACTGCTATGATGAGTGGAAAAGAAGAATTTTCATTCAAGCAACAATCCAAAATATTGGTGCAGACAAATATTCTATAATGGAGTTGCCAATTCCACCATTAACCGAGCAACAGCAGATAGCCGACTACCTTGACCGCAAGTGCGCCGAGATTGACGAACTGATAGCCATAAAGCAGCAGAAGATAGAGGCGTTGAAGGAATACAAGAAATCCGTCATATTCGAGTATGTGACGGGGAAGAAGGAGGTGGCGGAATGACTTTGCACGAGATAGAAGAAAAGTTCAAAGACCTGCTTGATGTCGCCCAACGATATTCGGCATTGTATCGGAAAGAGAAGGACAGATTTCCTTATCGCCTGAATGTGATTAAGGAACTCCACGACGACGAAAATGCCCATTCGAGGATACTTGTCCGCCTCCTGCAATACAAGGAGAATGGCGAGTACACTTGGTTGCTTTCATTTGTAAATCGGTTGAACGACCTATGCGATGGCGAGGCTAACATAGAGGTTGCAAGACCAATCATAGACACTGAACATTCGACAGGAAACGGAAGGATTGACGGTCTTGTAATTGAGGATGGCAAGTACGCCATTATCATTGAGAATAAGATATGGTATGCAGGAGACCAGTACAAGCAGATTGACAAGTATGTGAAATATGTAAACAGACAGCATAGTGTTCCGAACGATAATATCTATGTCGTTTATCTTACCCTTAATGGCAGCAAGGTCGTTTCGGATGACAGTTTGTCCAAGGAAACCAAAAGCATTCTGGGAAATCGTTTTATCCCAATGAGTTTTCAGTACGACATCCTGCCTTGGCTGGAAAATGATGTCCTGCCTAATTGCAAGTTGAAAGAGCGGTGCTTGGAAACGGCATTGTATCAGTATATAGACTATTTGAAAGGGTTGTTCGGTCAGTTGGATTATCAGAAGCAAGCACAGAAAAGTGCGATTAACCAAATACTTAAAGAAATGGATGCGCCAGAAAACTATACGGAAATAAGAAAGAAATACAAAGAGGTTCAAGAGTTGGCAACCGCTTTGGAGAACAGGGTAAACGAATTGGGCAAACTGGCTGCCGATAAATTCCAGCAGTTGACCAGAGAGTATTTTTGTGATGATATAGTTTGGATAGACAAGAACCAGATTAAGTATGACAGTGGATATTACCAGATTTTCAACAAGCAGTGGTATGGCATTAAGGATTTGTATCCTCATTTGGAATGGGTTCCTATGACATATACAAGGCTGTTTGAAAGCAATGTTTTGAAACTCGTCCTACACATAGAAGGCGATTCTGCGAAAAAAGATAAATGTGGAAAGATTTTGTTGGAGAAAGCAGAGGGGAAAAATATCAAACACTTGAGAAAATATAAATCTACGACATATTTCAGCAAGGAATACTCTCTCAAAGGAAAGACATTTGCCACAATGAGTGATGAGGAACAACGCGGATTCTTACACGACATATACGGCTCTGCCGAGATAAAACAGATAATCGAGTTGATGGATGAAACCATTGCCGAAATGAAGAGCAATAAGTAATTGAAGAAACTATGCAGACCAAGGAAAAGAACTTCGAGCAGGACATTGAGACCTTCCTCCTCACCGAGGGCGGCTATATCAAGGGAGACCAAAGCACCTACGACAAGAAAAGGGCTATTGATATGCCCGTGCTGTTGCAGTTCATACAGACAACACAGCCAAAGGTGTGGCAGCGGTATGTAAACCTGTACGGCGACAAGTCGAGCGACCAACTATACAAAGTGTTCCAGTCGGATGTCGCTAACTACGGGCTTGTCCACGTGCTTCGCAATGGCGTAAAGGACAGAGGCGTGGCAATCAAGTTCTGCTACTTCCAGCCGAGCAGCAACCTCAATCAGGAGTTGGTCGAAAGGTACAACGCCAACATCCTTCAATGCACCCGCCAGTTCTCATACTCAACCGACAACCACAACACCATTGATATGGTGCTTTCGGTGAACGGCATTCCCGTAGTCGCACTGGAACTGAAGAACCAACTCACGGGGCAAAGCGTAGCCAACGGCAAGCACCAGTGGATGTACGACCGCGACCCGAAGGAACTCATATTCAACTTTAATACTCGAATCCTTACATACTTTGCCGTTGACCTGTACGAAGTCGAGATGGCTACCCAACTTCACTGTGGCAAGACGCGCTTCCTGCCGTTCAATCAGGGAAGCAACGGGGCTGGCAATATCGGTGACGGTGGCAACCCCGAAAACCCCAACGGCTATCCGACCTCATATCTTTGGGAGCGCGTGCTGAAACGGGAGATGCTGTTGTCGTTGCTCCAACGCTACATATCGAAGATTACCGAGGAGAAAATCTCTCTTGACAAGGGCAAGCAGGTAAAGACGAAAAGCACATACCTCATATTCCCACGCTATCACCAGTTGGATGTAGTGGAGAAACTCATTGCCGACACCAAAGCGAGGACAGAAGGCAGGAACTACCTTCTTCAACACTCGGCAGGCAGTGGCAAATCCAACTCTATCGCGTGGCTTACATACCGTCTCGCCTCATTGCACAACGACCTCGACAAGGAGATGTTTCAAACCGTTTTTGTAGTTACGGACAGGCGTGTGCTTAACGCCCAACTCCAAGCCACCATACTCGGCTTCGAGCATTTGGAGGGGCAGATTGAGACCATAACCGACAAGGACAACTCGTCCAAACTCAAGGATGCTATCAACGACAAGAAGCGTATCATAATAACCACTCTGCACCGCTTCCCAATCATATACAAGGAACTGGATGCGCACATAGGAAAGAACTTCGCCATTATAGTTGACGAGGCTCATAGTTCGCAGTCGGGCAAGAGTGCAGAGAAACTGAAGGCAGCATTGGCAGACACCGACGAGGCGTTAAGGGAGATGGCAGAAATCGAAGAAAAGACCGAAGCAGAACTCAAGGACGAAATGGATGTGATGATGGAAACCCTGCTCACGCAAGGTCAGCATAAGAACCTATACTTCTACGCCTTCACCGCCACCCCGAAGCCCAAGACTTTGGAAACCTTTGGCGACAAGACCCCCAAGGGCTACGATGCCTTCCACCATTATAGTATGCGACAGGCAATCGACGAAGGGTTCATACTTGATGTTCTCCAATTCTATACCACATTGGAAACTTCATACGAGATAGCAAAGGCTGTTGAGGACAACCCCGAATATGAAGAGCCGCCCGCCACAAGAGCGGTAAAGGCGTACCACGACAATCACGAGTTCGTGGTCAACCAGATTGTCGAGGTGATGGTCGAGAAATTCCGCGAAATCACCCTGAACAAGATTGGAGGCAAGGCGAAGGCTATGGTCGTATCTCCTTCCCGCGCTCACGCAGTCCGCTTCTACTTCGCAATGAAGGACTACTGCAAGAAGAAAGGATATGACGAGGTGAAGCCGTTGGTGGCGTTCAGCGGAACGGTCAAATACAACGAAGTCGAGTACACCGAGAGCCAAATCAACTCTGCGGACGGGCAGAAGATAACGGAGGGCAAACTGCCTCTGTTCTTCGCAAGCGATATGTACAATATGCTTATCGTTGCCGACAAGTACCAGACTGGATTTGATGAGCCATTGCTCCACACTATGTTCGTGAACAAGAAACTGCGTGGCGTAAAAGCCGTGCAGACCCTCTCCCGACTGAACCGCAGTTGCGAGAACAAGGTGGACACCTATGTGCTAGATTTCGTCAATGATGTTGACAGTATCAAGCAGTCGTTCCAGCCGTTCTTCGAGGACACTTTGCTGGAGGAAGGCGTGGACATTAATATGGTTTACAAGTATCTGAACGACATTCAGCAATTCCACCTCTGGAACATAGACGATGAGGAGAAGGTATATAAGATATACTCCGCCACGAAGCAGAGCAGTACCGATATGGGCAAGTTGGCGAGCGCGTTCAAATCAACAATGGCGGCATACGAGACATTGCCAGTAGAGGACAAGTTCAAGGTACGCTTCCTCGTGCGCAGTTTCAACCGCTTCTACGCATATATGGCGCAGGTTGTCCGTACCTTCGACAAGGAACTGTACAAGACCTACATCTTCACGGAGTATCTGTTCAAACTCCTGCCGAAGAACCCACACGAGAAGGTTGACCTCACGAACAAACTGGCTCTAATCAACAACAAACTGACCGAAACCTTCAGCGGTAGCATACAACTTGAACACGGCAAGAACAGGGTCAAGGCAGAGACAGGAGGCGAAGGTGCATACAAGGAGACCAACCGCGACCTGCTTGCGAACATTATCGACAAAATCAACATAATGTATGCTGGCAAGTTCACGGAGGCTGACCGCGTGATTGTGGAGACCATATACGATAAGATGAGCAAGGGCAGTGCCGCTTTGAAGAAGCAGGCGAAGAACACGGATGCCGCTATGTTCGCAACCGCAATCTTCCCGAAGGCGTTTCAGGAAATAGCGCAGAAGTGCTATATGGAATCAATGGACTCATTCGCCAAACTGTTTGAAGACCAGCAGTTCTATGAGCGTGTAATGAAAGAAATGGCGGAGGCGATGTACTTGCGGTTCAGGAACGGGAAGTAGAACGATTTATATAAGGCAATAGAGATGGAAAAAAAAGAAAAGGCACAGTCAATATGGGACACGCTTGATGAAGACCTAACTTTAACTCCTAGGCAAGCGGTGGATTTGGCAGAAGAGTTGGCTAGGATGTCAAATGTTGACCACTCGTCGTTATATATACGAGAGCATAAATCCACGCAACCAGTCCAATCCAGCGAATACAATGAGTTGAAATCTGAGATAAAGGAAATAGCAAAAGACATAAAAAAGTTGCAGGATGCTACATTGTTACAGGGGAAAGAGGTTCTGAACATTGATGAGGTTTGCCTTCTTACAGGCTTGAAAAAGGACAAGATATATCGGTTGACTAGCAAGCATCAAATACCATACTACAAGAGCGACGACAGGAAAGCATTACGATTTAAGAAGTCGGAAATAGAGGCTTGGCTTTTGGCGGTTCGGGTAAAAACCGATGACGAGTTGGAGGCGGATGCGACATTAAATCGTATATCAAAGAAGAACGACAAGGGGGGCATAAAACCCTAATTAACAAATAGGTCTTTGTCGGGCGAGGTACGGTGTAGTCGGCAGGAGGCAAAAAGTTTTTTATCTGTTCATTGTATTTTTTGTATTTTTGTGTCATAAAAAATCCGTTGATAATGTTCGGAAAAAATAGTTTAATCGGTACATTTTGTTACCCGTTTGTTACCCTTCAAAGCGTTGACAATGATTTTATACCTGAATACCAATTAGTTAAATACAACAGTTAATTTTGCAAACAAAAAAGCTATGTTCGATGTCATACTAAACATTTCGCTTGTACTGCTGTTTTTTACACTTTCAATATTTCTCATAGCAGTGACATTCCCGACAATAAGGAATTTTGTAAGGGGAAAGAAAAACGATGATGAAAATCCCGACAACATTGCAAGGCGCATGGCGGAAATGGAAGGGCGTATCGCTTCGCTGGAACAGCAACTTTACGCCTCAAAGGAAATGCATATTGTCGTTAACGAAAAAGAAGAGCAATCGAAGCAGTTGCTTAATCTTAACAACTTGAAAATAAAGGCTGCATCTATATCATACATATCGTCGCAAGTGTTTGAAATGTCGGAAGGCGGTGATTCAAGAATAAAGGTTATACATTACACTGGCACAAACAAGACCGATTCGGTATATAGCACTTTCGATGCGATACTCGAACAGCTTTCTGGCAACTTTATGCAAATCAACAAGAACCAGATTGTAAACCTCGACAAGATACACAAGGTACAGGGCAGTGAAATTTATCTTGCTGGAACATCAAAGCCATTTTTCGTGTCGGAAAACCGCAAGGATGAGTTTGATGTAAGGATTGGAAAAATCAACTAACACTTTGCTACCCGTAAATTGCAAATTACAAATTGCAGGTTGCAAATGTCATATTTGATGACTTAGATTGCAAGATGTACTTTGCATTGATGTAATTACACCACATTTGCATCGTAAAAACAATATTAATTTAAAACCGACGGGGCCGAATGGTATATAACTCGGCACGATGTAAAATGAAAAGATGTGTATTTTTTGTTATTGGAGTAATGATTGCATTGGTATTTGCATCTGGATGTTCAAAGGATGTTATCGTCACACAAAGTAAAGTTCATGAATTCACTATCAACTTCAGCAATGTAGCCAACAAACAGACGGTGACAGAAGGTTATGCGGAGCTAAAGGGTGTTGTCTCTTCTTCTGATGCAATACTAGTATATTGTTATTTTGGAAATGCGTCTGGCGAAGATATATGGATGCCATTGCCAACAACTGTTGACGCAACTTCGTACGAATATGCTTATACTGATAGCGGTATATTTATTTTTAATGCCGATGCTGGAGAAGGTAATGTATGGACAACTGATTTCTCATTGAAGTACAGGGTTATCCAGATACCAAGAACTGTCATAGCATCAAAGTCGATGAACGAAATCGAAAACACCGACTACAATACAGTAATGAAAGAATTTGACTTGTATAATGCTCCTGTTATCCGTAAGTAGGAACGACATTGTCATCTAAAAATAACGGCGAGAATTGAAAATATTCCCGCCGTTGTTTTTTAATCCCTACTTATATAACTTCTTCGACTCTTCCCATATTTCATCCATCTCTGCCAATGTCATGTCCTTGAGGTCGCGACCTTGCTGTATGGTCTTTTCCTCGAGGTAGCCGAAACGGTTCTTAAACTTGCGGTTGGTACGTTCAAGGGCCGTGTCTGGGTTTACTCCGTAGAGACGGGCGGCATTTATTACCGAGAAAAGCAAATCGCCAAATTCAGCTTCTATCTTATCTTGATTGTCGGAAATTGCAGTCTCGAGAAGCACCTCGTTATATTCCTCGTTAAGCTTGTCCCACACTTGCTCGCGCTTGTCCCAGTCGAAACCAACGCCACGGGCCTTATCCTGCATACGATAGGCCTTTATTATCGATGGCAACGACTCGGGAACACCGCCAAGGACTGTCTTTTTCGGTGCTTCCTTCAGCTTTATGCGCTCCCAGTTTTCCTTTACCTGTTCGGCTGTCTCTGCCTTCACATCGCCAAAGATATGCGGGTGGCGGAAAATCAGCTTTTCGCAGATGCCATGAATCACATCGTACAAGTCGAACTGACCGTTTTCCTTGCCTATCTTGGCATAAAAAGCAACATGCAGAAGCACATCGCCAAGTTCCTTCTTTACCTCGTCGGCATCGTTGTTCAAAAGAGCATCCGATAGTTCGTACACTTCCTCTATCGTCTGTATGCGTAGGCTTTCGTTGGTCTGCTTGCGGTCCCACGGGCATTTCTCGCGAAGTTCGTCAAGTATTTCTATTAATCTCTGAAATTCCTTTAAAGTCTTTTCCATCGTGTAAAAAAATTGTATTTTACAAAGTTAATGCTATTTTTATGATTTGTACAGTTATTACACAACCGGTTGCCAGAAGTTGTAGTAGTTGAACCATTGAAGCGGATGCTTGACAACTGAATCCTCAAGAATTTCAACATATTGCCTAACCAACGACTTGGCTTGCTCGGCATCCGATTTTATTGACGGGTCGTATTTTAGCTCCTTGACAAAACCTTCATATCTCAAGCCTCTGTACTTGAATATATGCACAACCAATACAGGAACTTTAAGTTTTGTAGCGATTAAGAATAGACCAAGAGGGAATGGGGCTTTCTCGCCAAGGAAATCAACATCGTAATGCTTTGGGCTGCCACAAAGCCTATCACAAGAGGTAATAATAGTCTCTCCTTTGTCAATTGCCGATTTTATGTCGAAAAGATAAGAGATATCGTCTCCTATAGTTATTAGATTTGCATCTGGATTCACTTTCTTGAAAGCCTCAAGGCGATGGCTTATCATCTCTTTGCTTTCGCCACCCCAAGAGATAAAGTTAAATTTTTTGCTGTACTGCTGCAATGTACATCCTGCAATCTCGAAGTTACCCACATGTGCGCCTGCCGTTATGAAACCACATTCCCTATTGAGCATTTGCGAAAACAAATCTTGTCCGCTGACATTGACCTTGAATTGAGCCGTGTTGCCCGCGAACATTGCGAACTTGTCGAGTACCACCTTGCCAAACAACAAGAAGTTTCGGATAGTTTGAACAAAAGCCATTATTGGATTTCTATGCAAGCGCTTCCTCTGCATGTAGTATATGGCTCGAAATTGTTTCGGACGGAACGCTATGCTAAAAGGTATAACCAAATACAATACTATATAGGCAAACCGGACATCTACAGAACGCAGAATCTTGAACAAGGCTTTCTGCCCAAAACTGCCACCACCAGTCTTTCCGCTCCAATTTGCCTTTGCCATGTTATTCAATTACATCAATTATGTCTTCGGTGTTTTTCCTTGTCTTCTTGCGGATTTCGTAGCCGTCGGTAGCATAGCCTATTGCCACGACAAGTCTTATCCTTCGTAAAGAACTGAAATTCAGAGCCTTATTGACATTCTTGTTTCGGAACGACCCAATAAGACAAGTTCCAAGACCTTCTTCTTCGGCAGCCAAGCATATATGTGCAGCCAGAATGCCCAAGTCGATTGAATTCAAGTCGTTGTTCGAGAAAAAACCGCCTGCCTTTGACTTCATATTTCCGAAAGTCTGTTCAATTACAATGAAATTGGTGACATTGTCGAGAAAAGGATTCAGTCCGACAGCCTGGCATGCCTTGCGTAAATCGGCGATTTTTGCATAAGTAGGTCTTACTATATGCATTTTCCACGGCTGCGAATTGCACGACGAAGGCGACATAGCTGCCACCTCGCATATTCTTTTTATCTTTTCGAGTTCCACTTCCCTGTCGGAAAAGCTTCTGGTACTTTGGCGATTCAAAGCCAACTCCTTGAATGACAACATCATTAACTATTCTATATTTTTACTATTCTTCTCTTCCTGCCACGTAGCCACGCCACTTCTCGATGCACTTTGTCATGTCGTCGGGAAGTTCCGACTCGAAGTAGAGTTCCTTTTTTGTTACGGGGTGTATGAAACCAAGCGACTTGGCGTGCAGTGCCTGACGAGGAAGAATCTTGAAGCAATTTTCAACAAACTGCTTGTATTTTGTAAATGTTGTACCTTTCAGAATCTGGTCGCCTCCATACTCCCAGTCGTTGAACAACGGATGTCCGATATGCTTGAAATGAACCCTAATCTGATGAGTACGTCCTGTCTCTAGACGGCATTCCACAAGGTTTACATATCCAAGTCTCTCGAGTACGCGCCAATGAGTTATAGCCTCTTTGCCGTAGTCGCCATCGGGGAAGACATCCATAATCTTGCGGTTCTTGAGGTTGCGTCCCACGTTGCCGATGATTGTCCCCTCGTCCTCGGGCATATTGCCCCACACGAGCGCATTGTAGGCACGCTTGCAGGTGTGGTAGAAGAATTGGCTTGCAAGTCCTTCACGGGCAACTTCCGACTTGGCCACGACAAGCAGTCCCGAGGTATTCATGTCGATACGATGCACCAATCCTGGACGGAAAGTCTCGGCGTTGAACATAGGCAAGTCCTTGAATCGGTATGCCAGAGCATTTACAAGTGTTCCTTCGAAATGTCCGAAGCTAGGATGCACAACCATTCCCGCTGCCTTGTTGACAACTATGAGGTCATCGTCTTCGTAAACCACATCGAGAGGCAAGTCCTGTGGCACAATGCCAGTTTCGCGCTTGGGGAACGACAGCATTATCTTGATGTCGTCGTTGGGCTTAATCTTGTAGCTACTCCGCACAGGCTTGCCGTTTACATATACGCACCCGCCTTCGGCGGCAGTCTGTATGCGGTTGCGCGAGGTGCTTGGAAGACGAATTGACAGATACTTGTCGATACGCATCGACTTTTGCCCCGGTTCAACTTCCAGATGCTTATGCTCGTACATTTCGCCACCTTCCTCAACAACGTCAACATCGTCGCCGAGTTCAAGTTCGTCTATATCTTCGAGTTCCTCAAGTTCGTCAAAATCCTTCATCTTTCTGCAGACTAACGCATTATAAGTATTTTTACCGTCTCAAAAACTTCCTTGTCGGAATATGGACGAACGAAATATGTGCCTTCGGGCAGACCGCTTACATTTATTATGGTTTCGCTTCCCGACTGCATAACCAATCTACCAAGATTGTCGTAAATCATCACTCCGCTGAAATCATAATTGCTTTCGATGTATATCTCCGTTGTTGCAGGATTGGGATAAATGCTGCATTGCGGAGCAATATGTTCTATCGGAGCAGAAGCGTCCTGTCTTAATTCGTAGCCGAAAACGGGACGAATCATAAGTGCGCCCGAAATTATTGAGTTCTGCCAAGTTCCCGAAACGTTGTAGAAAATCTTGTCGTGGGCATCGTTTTCGGTATCGAGACCGCAGTTGAGCATATCGTTGGTTGTCTTTATCCAGCCTACATAAAAAGGACCATTGATAACTACAGCTGTGTCGAGCGGATAATAGACATATCCGTTAAGTTCGTTTGCGAATGACGGACGCACTCCTAGACGGCTTACAATCGTATCGCCAGGAACTCCGTTATTGTTTTCCCATACGGTGAGGTAAAAATATTTTACATTGCCGTCGCCTTGTGTACGGTTGAAATAGATGTAAACTCCGTAGAGCGTATCTGTCATGTAAGGTTCGAACTTGTATGCCAGGCTTGCATTTGCCGTTCCTTGTCCCGAAATACCATAGCCTTTTTCGGCTGTTCCATCGTCGTAGGCATAGAAGTTCTTGAAATCCTGATAGAACCTTACGGTGTCGTTCCAGCGATAATATTCGCGTACTTGTGCAACATCGGTCTTGAGATTGGCTCTGATAAGGAATTTAGCAGAATCCTCAGCCTGATAGCTTTCATCGTTGAAGAAATAACAGAATTTCTTGGTGTAGCTTATTTCTTCGTTGCCATTGATGTTTTCACTATCGTCGCCACAATGATAGTCGATATATGTTCGTGCCGGTATCAGCGATGAGGTTTCGTCCTTGTCGTACACGTCGTACTGGCGGTTGATGTTGTGTGTGGCGTTCTGCAGATTGGCATACGAGAATGTTATTGAATCGTAAACAGCCGTTCTGCCTTTATGCAAGAAATGGCTCCATGGCACCTGCCTGTAATCTTTCAGGAACGGGCCAACATTCTTTATCATTGCAACGTCCTCGATGATGGTGTCGTCGTAGGTACGGTTTGTGTCGAGAATGATAAAATCCAAGTTCCACTGGTCAACGTTACTCTGCCAGCTCGGTTCGTAGTTTGAACTGATGCTCACATAGTTGAGGAAGCGGAAGCGGAAACCTTTCTGCAGCCAAATGGAATCGCGTACAGGAATCAGCACTTGTTCGAAATTGCTCATGGCAGCACCACCGCCAACCCTCCAAACGCTACGCCATTCATCGTCGGCAACAGAATAGAACTGTAGCACGAGCGAATCTCTCAATTCAGGCATATTGCCATTTCCGCCGCATTGGTAGAAAAAGCTTAAATAAATGGAATCTGAAGCATTGCGCTGCAAGTTTATCGGTTTTGAAGTAAGATAGTCGGCTATATCCGACATTCCTATTGGCAAGGTAGCGTAAACTCTTCCGTACTCGTCAAGTGCATCTAGTGTTGCAACACCTATCGAAATAGGATTCTTTCCGACCGAATTGTTTATGTAGGCATATCTATCATCCCACTTCGATGAATCTGGATACATGTGCGAAGCGGAAAAGTCGTCGAAGAACGGCAGTTCCAGTGTGTCGGATGTTGCCACCTTGCAGCCGTATTTAGCAAAATAGCGTGCACTATAGTCGCTAAGTGCTGGATTTCCACAGTCGATTACAACCTCCTGCGAATAGAGGCAAATCGTGCAGATGGCAAAAATTAATATTGACACTAACCTTTTCATACAGCGACGTTTAGATTATTCATCAAAATTGGTGCCATTGGTCTCTGCTGGAGTTTCGTCCAACTTGCTCATTTCTTCGAGGGTTGAAGTTTTTTCTTCTTCCTCATCTTCATCCTCCTCTTTTGAGTTCGGGTCGCGACCAGCAACGACAAAGTCGATTCGAGAACCTTGCTTGATTTCTGTTCCCGGCTCAATCGGACGTCCGTTGTACATCTGCTTCAGCACAATGTTTACAACTTCACCATCTTTCTGCCATTTTACAGAACCTTTTCTCAACTTGGAATGTTTCAGGCGGGCATCAAGCACCTTGTATTGTTCGCCTACGAACGATGGCATTCTGACAAGGATTTCATCTCTTGTGTTTACCTTGATGTAAACTGTACGTCCGTGCTTCACGAGCGATTCCTTTGGTGGATTCTGTTCAACGACAACTCCCTTTGGTAAAGAATCGATGAATAGGGTATCGACGACTTCACAACCGAAATCTTCGTCATCTAGCAACTTGATGGCTTCGTCGGCATCCAAACCAACGACTGTCGGCACTGTCACCGAATCTCCGTGGCGTGTACACGACTTCAGGCTTAACATTAGAATGACTACCGCGATGACAAAAAGCAATATGATTCCCAATATGTTGAACCAAAAAGCCTTGCTGAATATAAAATTAAAAAACTTCTTCATGTCTATACAAAAAATCAAGCCGTAAAGATAATACTTTTTATCGAATCAACAGCATTGTGTCGGCAAACATAAATTTTAACTGCCGACAGAACATATAACGAACAAAAAGCGAATTAATTTTATTCAAAATGAATTATTTTTGCGCGAAATTAAAAACTGATGGCGGAACGACTTATGCTGATATGTGGTCCATGCAGTGCCGAAAGCGAAGAGCAGGTGCTTGAAACGGCAAGAGAACTAAAAAATCTTGTCGACCCAGACTATTTTCGTGCGGGAATATGGAAGCCGCGTACTCGTCCCGACTCGTTTGAGGGCGTGGGAGAAAAAGGGCTTGCTTGGATGAAGCGTGTGCAGGACGAACTTAAAGTTCCTGTAATCACAGAAGTAGCCAATGCCAGTCATGTTGAGAGAATTGCTGAATACGGCTTCAAGGCGTTCTGGATAGGTGCGCGGACTGTTGCCAATCCGTTTTCGGTACAGGAAATTGCCGAAGCTGCCAAGGGCTACGGTTTCAAGGTTTTTGTAAAGAATCCCACAAACCCCGATATCGACTTATGGTGCGGTGCGATAGAACGTTTCCAAAAGCTTGGATTTGAGGACATAGTTGCCGTAAGTCGTGGGTTCTATCCGTTTGCCGAGACTAAGCTTCGTAATCTGCCATGTTGGGAGATCCCCATTGAACTTGCCCGTCGTATGCCAGATCTGAAAATCATCTGCGACCCGAGCCATATTGCTGGTGATACCAGATACATTGCTGAAATCGCACAGCAGGCGATAAACCTAAATATGGTAGGACTGATGATGGAATCGCACTGCTGTCCATCTAATGCACTGAGTGATAGAAATCAGCAACTTACGCCTAAGGAGCTTAAGTCGCTCATGGATGGGCTGAAGATAAAGCATTCGGTAATTGACGACCGTAATTTCGAGATGGAGCTTGAAACTTTACGAAGTAAGATAGATGTTCTTGATTACCAATTGATTGATATTTTAAAGCAGCGTTTTGCCATTACAAATGAAATTGGTGAAATAAAGAAGTTGCGCAACGTAGCAGTTTTACAAATCGACCGCTGGAAAAAAGTTCTTGAATCGAGGAGTGAATATGCTGAGGAACAAGGACTTTCGCGAGAAATGGTTGCAACCTTGTTTTCCGAAATACACAAGGAATCAATCAAGGAGCAGAGCGAATAGAAGATTTTTTTCCAAAAAAGTTTCTTAGTTGGTGCCATTTTGAAAAAATGTTGTACTTTTGCGCCCGCAGTTCGGGTAACTGCGAGTTTAAGTTATTTAATTTTTTAAAATTTATTTTATGTCAGTAAAATTAAGACTTTCAAGGCACGGACGTAAGGCAAGAGCTTTCTACCACATCGTCGTTGCCGACAGCAGATCACCACGTGATGGTAGATTTATTGAAAAACTCGGAACTTACAATCCGATGACAAACCCTGCAACAATCGATTTGAATTTCGATTCTGCATTGGCATGGCTCCAGAAGGGTGCTCAGCCAACCGAAACCGTAAGACGCATTTTGTCGTACAAGGGCGTTCTTATGAAGAAACACCTTCTCGAAGGCGTAAAGAAGGGTGCTTTCAACGAGGCAGAAGCAGAAAGACGTTTCAATGCATGGTTGGACGAAAAGAACATCAAGGTTAGCAACAAGAAGAGCGAACTCGCAGCAGCTAAGAAGGCTGACGAAAAGGCTAGACTTGAAGCAGAAACCAAGGTCAAGGAACAGCGTGCTGAAGCTATCGCTAAGAAGCGTGCAGAAGCTATGGCTGCTCTCGAAGAGGCAGCAAAGGAAGCAGCTGCTGAAGCAAATGCAGAAGAAACTGCAGAAGAAGCTCCAGCTGAAACTCCAGCAGAATAAGCTATGCTGTTTGACAACAAGGAGTTGGTTGAAATTGCTCAGGTTGCAAAGACCTACGGACTCAATGGCCATCTCAGCCTAAAGTTCGACAACAGTTTCTCCGACGACTTGCTTGACGAAGAAATACCGGTATTCCTTCTTATCGAAGGTTTACCGGTTCCTTTTTTTGTAGAGGACTATAAAAATTCTGGTGGCTATGTCGCCACAAAATTCAAATATATCGATAGTGCCGAAGCTGCTGAAAAATATGTAGGCTGTAAGGTGCTGGTGTTTGCCGAAGATGTGCAGGACGAAGAGGAATTTGACGAGGAACTTGAACTGGTGGGCTACAAGGTTTTCGATGCGCATCGCGGATTTGTCGGTGAGATTGCCGATTTTAACCTAATTCCTGGAAATCCAGTCTTCGAAACCGACTTCAACGGCAAGACAATAATTATCCCATATACCGAAGACATAGTCGTTGGCATCGACGACGATAAGCAGGAAGTTTATATTGATGCTCCCGAAGGACTGATAGATTTGTATTTGGAGTAGGGGAGACGCTTAGAAATGTTTCAAAGTTTCTCGCTTCGCGGTTTCTGAGTTTCTATGTTTCTGGTTGTTTGAAATGGTTTGAAGTAGTTTAAAGTTGTTTGAAATTGTTATAAACAACATTAAACTCAGAAACGGCGTCAGCCATATAAACCCAGAAACGTGAAACCTAGAAACGGCGTCAGCCATAGAACGGCGCAGCCATTCAAACAGCGTCAGCCTCAAACGGCGTAGCCATTGAAACACAACAAAAAATGGTCACACCCGAGAGCATGACCACTATAATAATAAAAAGGAGGGCTAATTAGTCACCCAAGGTTGCAACCATGACAGCCTTGATGGTGTGCATACGGTTTTCAGCTTCGTCGAATACGATTGATGCTTCTGATTCGAATACATCTTCGGTAACTTCGATTCCGTCGAGACCGAACTGCTTGTTAACGTCGCGTCCAACCTGAGTTTCGAGGTTGTGGTATGCTGGCAAGCAGTGCATGAACTTGCACTTCGGGTTGCCTGTCATCTTCATCATTTCCTTGTTAACCTGGTAAGGCTTCAAGAGTTTGATACGTTCTTTCCAAACTTCTACTGGTTCTCCCATCGATACCCAAACATCGGTATAGAGGAAGTCGCAACCCTTAACACCCTTTGCAACGTCGTCGGTAACAGTTACCTTAGCACCGGTTTCCTTTGCAATCTTCTTGCAGGTGTCGATGAGTTCCTTGCTCGGCTGTAATTTCTTAGGAGCAACGATACGAACGTCCATACCCATCTTTGCACCACCAACCATCAACGAGTTACCCATGTTGAAACGAGCATCGCCGAGGTAAGCGTAAGTAACCTGGTTGAGAGGCTTGTCAACGTGTTCGCTCATAGTGAGGAAGTCGGCAAGTATCTGTGTCGGGTGGAATTCGTTGGTCAAGCCGTTCCATACTGGTACGCCAGCGTACTTAGCAAGTTCTTCAACGGTTTCCTGCTTGAAACCACGGTATTCGATACCATCATACATTCTACCGAGAACGCGAGCTGTGTCCTTCATCGATTCCTTAACGCCAATCTGCGAACCTGTAGGTCCGAGGTAGGTTACGTGTGCACCCTGGTCGTAAGCTGCAGTTTCGAATGCGCAGCGAGTACGAGTTGAGGTCTTTTCGAATATGAGGGCGATGTTCTTGCCCTTCATGGTCGGTTGTTCTGTTCCAGCATATTTTGCTCTCTTAAGGTCGCGAGCCAAATCAAGCATATACTGAATCTCTTTTGGTGTGAAGTCCAATAACTTCAGGAAACTTCTGTTTCTTAAATTAAAAGCCATAACTAATTTTATTTAAAGTACTTTAAAAATTTATTTCACTATTCTTGTTCCAGCATCAGGATTTCCTAGTTGACCAGCTTCGGTTATGATGCACGACTTACCACCGTTTTCAACGAAATACAATGCAGCACGAATCTTCGGAGCCATGCTACCTTCGGTAAAGTGACCTTCGGCGAGGTATTTCTTTGCTTCATCAACGGTAATGGTGTCCAACTGCTTCTCTTCCGGAGTGTGGAAATTAAGGCAAACCTTTGGAACATCGGTAAGAATATAAAATTCGTCGGCACCAATCTGTATTGCAAGCAGCGATGAAGCCAAATCCTTGTCAATAACTGCGTCTATTCCGTGGTATTCGCCCTTGTCGTTTACGTAAACCGGGATACCACCACCGCCAACGGTAACAACGATGTTTCCTTTTTCAGCAAGGTCCTTTACTATGTCCTTGTTGTTGATTTCGATAGGCTTAGGCGATGCGACAACCTTTCTCCATCCTTTGCCCTTCGGGTCCTTTGCGTACGAATCCTGTGGATTCTTTGCCTTCAGAGCATTCATTTCCTCTTCGGTGTAGTAAGGACCGATAGGTTTGGTCGGATTTGCAAAGCCCTTGTCGTTTTTGTCAACGACAACCTGAGTAACCAAAGTTACGATATTCTTGTTAAGCTTGTGGCTTGTGAGTACGTTCTTGAACTGCTGTTCGATGACGTATCCGATGAATCCTTGAGAGTATGCACCGCACACAGCAAGCGGCATTTCGGGAAGGCCGTAAACCTTCTCGCCAGCGTTGTTCTGCAGAAGGATGTTTCCAACCTGCGGACCGTTGCCATGACCTATAACTATATTGTAGTCGCGCTTTACGAGGTCGAGAAGACTCTCGCAAGTCTTGTAAACGTTTGATTCCTGTTCTTCTATTGTGCCTTTCTGGCCGGCTCTAAGTAGAGCATTTCCGCCAAAGGCTACAACTGCCAATTTCTTGTTCAACATATTGTTTCGCTTTTTTTAATTGAAACTGCAAAACTATACTTTTTTTATCAAATGCCAATAGTGTTTTATAGCATGATTTCGTCGGCATCTCTCCCTTTCTTAAAATTCATATTTGATACCAATGTATTCGCTTAAATTAACCCTTTCCAATATAAGAAAGAAGCCCCCATACGACCCGAATCCAGTTCCTGCATATATATGCAAGTTAGGAATAGCTTCGTAATCAACGCCGAATGATGCCGTATTGTTTACCATGATTTCGGTTTTCGTTACGCCACCAGGCAATCCAAGTTGACGATGACGGTATTCAACCCAAAAGATTGAGAAATGGAACTGTCCAAAAATCCTGAAGTTGTGAAGAAGTTCCTTTGAATAATATCTGTACCCAAATTGCAAACCGAAAGCCTTATTATCATATTTATCATTTCCTATAGGCGCGGGTTGAAAAACGTGAGAGAGCAACGGACCTATATATAAGTTATGATTATTTATTCGATAAGAAAATGCAGGTGCGTGATGCAAAACATCAATAATGTAATCGGGTTTTCTATTTTTGTTATATACATAGAAATCGTAGGAAAGCGTGTATTGAATGCCAAAACTTGATTTTTTTGCTTCCTGGGAATATAAATTAATAGCTGTAATAACTATTATAAAGGAGAGCAATATTTTTTTGAAAATCATATACAAGTCCCTCATAATTTTACTTCTAAACAGAGAACTCATCGGCATCGCTCCATGCGGGGAATTTCTCACGGAACTGCCGTAAAGCCTCAATATCAAGTTTTTCCGTAAGGACAAACTCCTCGTTGTCGGGACAGCGCCCTACATACTCGCCCTTGAAATCGATTATGCAGCTTCCACCGTCGTAGTGCAAGCCGTTGCCATCATCGCCAACGCGGTTCACGCCAATTACATACGACTGATTCTCAATAGCCCTTGCCTTGAGCAAAGTGTCGAAAACCTTGCGACGGCTGTCGGGCCAGTTTGCAACATAGAAAATCACATCGTAGTCGTTGCGGTTGCGGCTCCACACTGGGAAACGAAGGTCGTAGCATACCTGGAGCAAAATTCTATATCCTTTGTACTCGACTATCACGCGATTTTCTCCTTGCGAAAACATATCGGCTTCGCCGCCAAAGCGGAACAGGTGTCGCTTGTCGTAGCGCAAAATTCCGCCATCGGGCTTTACGAAAAGGAAAGAATTGTAATATTTTCCACCATCTCGCAGGATAAGTGACCCGCAAATTGCAGCATGGTATTTTGCTGCCAGCGACTTCATTGCATCAACGATTTGTCCATAAATGGTTTCGCCAAGTTCGTCAACTTCGTTGCAGAAGCCGGTGGCAAACATTTCGGGAAGCACATAGATGTCGGATCCTTGGTTCTCGTCGATTCTGTGTGCGATGGTCTCAAGGTTGGCGTGCTTGTCCTTCCAGAGCGTATCTAATTGGAACAGACTAATTTTCATCTGGTGTAGCATCAAAACAACCTTTGTTACGACCTTCCATATCGGCGTAAACGGCTTTCGCTCGGTTCATAATCTCCTTGTCGTCGCCCGACATATCGAGTTCGCACTTAATGCCCATCGAATGTGTCTTGTAGTCGATAAATCCACAATACACAGGCACATTAGCGTTCTTGGCCATCTTTATGAATCCACGCTTCCAGTTCTTCACCTTTTTGCGCGTGCCTTCGGGGCACATTACGAGAATAAAGTTGTCGTTTTTCTCGTATGCTTCTACAACCTGACGAATCTGTCCAACCTTCTTGCTACGGTCGATAGGCACAGCGCCCAAAGCACGCAAAATCGGCGACAGCGGCCACTTGAACATTTCGGCTTTCATCAGGAATTTCGGCTTGTAGCCGCAGCTTGAAAAGTACAACTTTCCATGAATGAAATCAATCATGCTGGTGTGTGGAGCCATAACAACCAAGGCCTTGGTCATTTCGGGGGCTTCCACCACGTTCCACCCGCGAATAAAGAACCGTGAAAATTTTCTTCCCATTTTCCTTTTGTTTTTATTTGATAATCCGTAGCGACGCAATGCATTGCGCCGCTACAAATTGTCCATTGTCAATTATTCATTGTCCATTTTATTAATTCCAACCTTGTAATTCTTCGACAGTGCCTTGACCAGCGGAGCCTCAGCCGAAAGTTTTACCATAAATTCCAAACGGCAATCCTCGGTAAAATATTGTGCAACAATCTTTGCATCGAAATCCTTCAAGCATTTCATTACAAAATTTACCTCGTCGTAAGTGAACGACAGCGAATACGATGCATCAATCGTTTCCTCAACAATTGTTGCATTGTTCAGCGCATCGGTGGCAGCTGTACGGTATGCGTTTATAAGTCCCGGAATGCCAAGTTTTGTTCCTCCGAAATACCTCACAACCACAATCATGGTATAGGTAAGCCCAAACGAGCGCAACTGTCCTAGCACAGGCATTCCCGAACTATTGGAAGGCTCGCCATCATCGCTGCAACGGAAAGTCTCGCCTCTGTCGCCAAGCACAAACGCATACACATGATGACGGGCATCGTAGTATTTCTTCTTCACAGCCTGCAGGTTTTCCCTAACCTCGTCTTCGGTTCGCACCGGAAACGCCAGCGAGATAAACTTGCTGCCCTTCTCAGAATAAAAGCCTTCCGAGTTGGAAACTATGGTCTTATATGTGTCGATAATGTCTGGCAAAACTGAAAAGAATTTTGTGCAAAGTTATGAAAAAACTATCATTGTCTGAAATTGGTAGATTACGGATAGCCGTCTTCACAACGCTCCTCGTTCCGTATCGCGTGCTACGACTGGCTTCCGAAATGACCATTTATTATTCCTCCTCCTTGTAATACACCTTGTAGAACTTTCCCTTTTCGTCCTCGCCCTGCTCAATGAGGTTGCGGTTGCCGTGGACATAAATGTGGAAATTCTTGTCCAGCTTGATGACACTCTTGAAGGCACGGCTCTGCTTCTTTACCGCCGAATCGGAAATGTCGAAACTTTCGGGAATCTCGAAGTCGTTTTCGCGCGAAAAAGTATCCTTGAAAGTTTGGAACTGCTGGATGACTTCGGGCTGCTGGATTACCGAATCCTCGAAGTTCTGCATCTCGAAGTTTTCGTTTTCCTTGAAAAACTTCACCGAACGGTTGAGCAAATCGGCCTGGTCGGCTTTCGACATCTCAAACTGTTGCGGCATTTCCTTGGTGACAAAGTTCTTGTACATCGACATCACATTGTGTGTATTGTAGTACTTGTCCTGACGCTGCTTGATATGCAAAAAATCATCGGTCCAGTAGTGCGCCTCGGTGCGGTTGGTATTGTCGATAACCTTGACCACAAAGCCGTTTTCGCGCTCGTGGTTGAACACGATGCAGCCTTTGTCCATCTTTCGCGGGTTGATGCCACGGTCGCACTCGACGCAGAAGTTTTCGCCGTCGCGCTTGACCTTGAGGAATGTGTCCTTGTTTTCGGACTTGAATAAACCTACGGCATCAACAATCTCGCCATCGACCTCGCAGTCGCGGAAGAGCACCACATAAAATTCGCCCGACTTGATGTTGGGATGCGAACTTTTTTCGTACAGATGCTTGGTTAGGTTTACCGACTGCTCGAAAAGCTGCGAACTGTCATCAAAAATCTTGGCTACATAGTCGCAAACCTCGTTGTAGGACAATTCGCTGTCGTGATAGAAGTTGTATAGTTCGTCCGACTTGAACGACAAAAGGAAGTAGTCGCGCAAGATTTCCTTCATTTCGTCATCAACTTCCATCACCGATTTCGACAGGCTGTAGCCCTCATCTTCGGCCTTGCTACCTACAATATGTATTGCAAAGGCTTCTATATTAGTGTTTTCGGTTATCATTTTGTTTTTAAATTTTCGGTTGTGAAGATAGCAAAATTATCTCAAATCTTTCAGTACTTGTAATAAGCTTATTTGAAATTTTTGAAATAGTTTTATTTGAAATAATTCTATTTGAAATAAGTTTATTTCATCAGGGCCATTCTCATAAACAAAAAATGCCCACAATTGTTGAATTTTTTTATCGAATCGGATACGGAGTGCCCTTCGAGAAAATAACATGAGTTATGGAAAAACATTTTTTTAAATCCCACCTATTTATGTTCTAGATTAACCATATAACTATGCCCGTTAGGGCATACATAACAATAGAAAAAATCATTTTTTTCAGTTACCCCGTAGGGGTTTCACATTTCATTGTATTTCATGAAAAATGTAACGTTCATCGTATTCAATTCCGAAATCTTTGAGCAATTCTTCATATTCCTCCCTAAATTTTTTAACTTTATGATGTTCTTCCTGATTGTCAATATAATTGGCAACATTCGAAATTTGTGATTTCGCGTATGTGAATGCTCCGTATCCAGACTGCCATGAGAATTTTCCGGGGACAAGTTTTCATTCGTTAATCCATAGCGATGAACTTCGTTTCACATCGGCCATTAGATCGGAAATGGACTGAGTAGGTGACATGCTGACAAGGATATGAATGTGGTCTGATACTCCGCCAATTGCCATAAGTTTGTGACCTTTGTTGCTGATTATTCCTGTAATGTATTTGTACAAATCATCCTTCCATGCTTGCTTGATTAGTCCCATGCGATTCTGTACCGCAAAAACGAAATGAACATAAATCTGACAATATGTATTAGCCATTTGATTGTTGTGTGAAACCCCTATGGGGTTGGTTTGTAATTGATTTCTTATTTATTGGTATGCAACCTCTACGAGGTTGAAAAACCATTTTGTTTTTAAATGGTTTATAAAAATGCCCACCTTTCCGATGGGCATTTTATATTGATTTTAGGTAATGTTACCAACCTAAAACATAGCTGAAAAGCAAAGGTGCTACGATTGTTGCGTCCGATTCGATGATGAAACGTGGAGTGTCCTTCGAGAGTTTACCCCAGGTAATCTTTTCGTTCGGAACTGCGCCCGAGTACGAGCCGTATGATGTTGTACAGTCGCTAATCTGGCAGAAGTAAGCCCACAACGGAGTGCCGTGCCATTCGAGGTCCTGTTCCATCATAGGAACTACGCAAATCGGGAAGTCGCCTGCTGTACCGCCACCAATCTGGAAGAAGCCAACGCCCTTGCCGCCGCTGTTCTTCTTGTACCATTCGGTGAGGAATATCATGGTTTCGATACCGTTCTTAATCATCGAGATCGACGGATCGAATTCGCCGCGGATGCAGTGTGCGGTGTAGATGTTTGCTGTGGTGCAGTCTTCCCAAGCGGGAACTATGATAGGAATATTCTTTTCGCAAGCTGCAAGAACCCAGCTGTCCTTCGGGTCGATTTCGTAGTACTGTTCGAGAACGCCGCTGCGGAGAAGTCTGTAAATAACTTCCCATGCGAAAAGACGTTCGCCCTTAGCCTTCATGTCCTTCCAAATGTCAACCAAATGGTGTTCGAGACGACGGAATGCTTCCTCTTCGGGGATGCAGGTGTCGGTAACACGGTTGTAGTGGTTGTTGAGGAGTTCGTGTTCCTGTTCCGGAGTAAGGTCACGGTAGTTAGGAACGCGGTAGTAGTGGTTGTGAGCCACGAGGTTCATGATGTCCTCTTCGAGGTTGTTTGCCGAGCAGCAGACAATGCTAATCTTGTCCTGACGGATCATTTCAGCGAGCGAAAGTCCGATTTCGGCGGTACTCATAGCACCTGCCATAGCAAGCATCATCTTTCCGCCTGCTTTGATGTGTTCGTCGTATGCCTTTGCAGCATCTACTATTACTGCCGAATTGAAATGACGGTAGTGGTGTGTAATGAATTGTGAAATAGGTCCTTTTTCCATTTCTTTAGTTTTTAAAGTTCTTCGAATATATAAGTTAAAATCTTGAAATACAGTTTTGCTGCGAGGAAATCCGATGACTTGTCGGCCGGATTCGGAGCGAGTTCAACTATGTCGAAACCGACGATTTTTTTCTGCTTTGCCAATTTCTTGAGCAGTTTGAGTGTAGGATACCAGGTCATTCCTCCCGGTTCGGGTGTTCCTGTTGATGGCAGCACCGACGGGTCGAAATAGTCGAGGTCGATGGATAGGTAAACATTGTCGGTAAGCTTGTCGATGACTTCCTGCTGCCAGTCGTCGGTACGTTCGGCAATGTCTTCGGCGCGGAAAACATTTTCGCGCTTCGAGTATTGCTTTTCCGAAATGTCCATGCTGCGAATTCCAACCTGTATAAGATTGGTATGCTTTGATGCCCAGTGCATTGCGCAAGCGTGGCTGAACGGAGTGCCTTCGTACTCGCTGCGAAGGTCTGAATGTGCGTCAAGGTGCAACACGCTCAGGTTGTCAAAATGCTCAACAGTTGACATTATTGCGCCGATTGAAACCGAATGTTCACCACCAATCATGGTGAAAAGCTTGCCGTCATTGTAGAATTTGTCGGCTTTTGCTTTCACCTGCATAGCCATTTGTTCGGGGTCCTTGTTACAGTCCATTATGTCATCAAGCCAAACGCCTTGTTTGTAAACCTCGCTGTCGGATTCGAGGTCGTAGATTTCCATGTTTTCCGATGCTTCGAGGAAGGCTTCGGGACCTTGGTCGGCACCTTTCACCCAAGTGGATGTCTCGTCGTAAGGCACTGGTAACACCACAACTTTGGCGTTTTCGTAGCCAGCATATTCTTCTGGAATTCCTGCGTAAGTTCTGTCCATTGTAAGTTTCAATTATTTCCGCAAAAGTATGCTTTATTATTGAAATGTGGAAGAAAAAATTAGCGAAGCAGATATTTTGAGATTTCGTCGGCTAACAATTTTGGCTTCTCGAAATGTATCCTATGAGTGCAATCAGGAATTTCAACGATTTCACTGTTTGGAAATATGTATTTTGTGGTCTTGTAGTCGGATGAAGGCAAAAACTCTGAATCTAACGCCCTGATAAACAAGGTTGGAACTTCAATCTTTTTATCAATAAAATCATCCGCATCGAAACCGTCGGTCAGTTTGTCGAAATTGTTGAATACGGCATCAATGTCAATTTGCCACGAAAATGCCTTGCCGTCGTATCTTATGTTACCAATGATTGCGCGCTTGGTATCGTCGTCGAAAGAGGAGATTCCGTTGGCAAATTCGGCAAATGAATGAAAGTCGGAAAGCGGAAGGTTTTTTACCGCCAGAACTTGATTCATAAGATTGGTTACAAGCGCATTGCTTTCCAAAAGCGAGTTCATCCTGCAGGGCGAAATGTCGATGACAACCGCCTTTTCAAGCATCTGCGGATATTTCAGCGCAAACTGCATGGCTGTCTTTCCGCCCAATGAATGTCCTACAAAGGTGAATTTCTCAATGTTGTGCTCGTCTGCGTATACCTTCACATCGTCTGCCATTTCATCAAACGACATCGTAGGGCAGCGTTTTGCATCGCGGTGATTGCGGAGAGGAAGAAGGTGGACGGAGAAGGAGGACGAAAGCAGGTCGGCGATGGGGTTCCAGGAGAGGGTGCAGTCGAAGAGGCCGTGGAGAATGAAAATGGGCGGATGGGCTAGCAGGCGAACAGGCTGACAGGCTGACAGTCGCTCAGTCTGTCTGTTGTCCTGGTCTTCTCCTGTTTGCTGGTTACCCTTTGAGGTATGATATAAATTTTTGGATTGCATGGATTTGATTCTCAATCAATTCTCGTAATTTGTCGGCTTCTTCTGTATTACATATTCCCAAATCTTCACATAAATAAAGCATACTTTTTACTTCCGCGCAACTGCCTTTTGCAATTACAAGATAACGAATAAATATTTTGTCTGAACCACTTTCTTTTCCTTCCGCAATATTATTCATTATTGATACAGCAGCCCTTTGAATTTGGTCCCTAAAACCGAAATCTTTGTGATTCTCCATCATCCTATATATTTGATTCACAATGACCCTGGAATTAGTCCATATTTTTAGGTCTTCAAAGTTGCTCATATTTATTATGGTTTAATACACAAGGAATAGGCTCGCGGACAATTGGCGGTTAGCCTGTTAGCCTGCAAGCCTGTTAGCCTTTAATACATTTAATACGCCGCTACGAACTGCTCCAAGAACCTAATATCGTTCTCGAAGAACAACCTTAAGTCCTTGACGCCGAAGCGCAACATGGCGATACGCTCGATGCCCATGCCGAATGCGAAACCTGAATAAACCTTCGGGTCGATGCCGGCAGCCTTGAAGACATTGGGGTGAACCATACCGCAACCGAGAATCTCGAGCCAGCCGCTACCCTTGCACACATTGCAGCCCTTGCCTCCGCAGAGCGAACAGCTTACATCGACCTCTGCCGACGGCTCGGTGAACGGGAAATACGACGGACGCATACGAATCTGCGACTTCTCGCCGAAGAATTCCTTTGCAAAGTAGTCGAGTGTCTGCTTGAGGTCGGCGAAGGAGACATTCTTGTCAACGTACAGACCTTCAATCTGATGGAACTGGCAGTGTGCGCGTGCCGAGATGGCCTCGTTGCGGAAAACTCGTCCTGGTGAAAGACTGCGGATTGGCGGAGCCATTGTTTCCATTTCGCGCGACTGTCCCGACGAGGTGTGGGTGCGGAGCAGAACATTCATATCCGAAGAGATGAAGAAAGTGTCTTGCATGTCGCGTGCCGGATGATCGGGCGGGAAGTTCATTTTCTCGAAGCAGTGGGCATCGTCCTCGATTTCCTGGCTTTCGTTTACGCTGAAACCTATTTTGGTGAAGATGTTTACGATTTCGTTCCTTACTATCGACAGCGGATGGCGTGCACCGAGGTTCATCGGGTCGCCGGGACGGCTAAGGTCGAGTTCTACTTTGCCGTCGTTGCTTACCTGCAACGAAGCCTTCAGTTCTTCCAACTTGGCAAGAGCCGTCTGCTTAAGTTCGTTTATGCGCTGGCCGACTTCCTTTTTCTGTTCGGCAGGAACATTTCTGAAATCGTCGAACAATGCGGGTATCAAGCCTTTCTTCGACAAGTATTTTAATCTGAAATCTTCAACTTCTTCAATTGCCTTGGGTGCGAAATTTGCAACCTCTTCGCTTATTTTTCTAATACGGTCTAACATCGATGTAAAATTTTTGCAAAAATAAAACTTATAGCGGAATAAATTCAAATAAATTTTCTTCTCTCAGCAACACACATTTTGTATTTTTCCTTACTTTTGTCCCGTTAACCATAAATTTTACGAAACAGGAAGAAGAATATAACATTTAACATACAGCAAGATAGCGTTTAACTGACTATTTTTCTTGGTAAAGCTGGAACTTTGAAAAAGAAAAATCAATAGAAGTGAAACGCTCGCGACTTATGTCGTGAGTTTTTTTATTGATTTTTCAGGTTTTCCAGGCCTTCCAAGAAGATAAAATTTGCTCACGACATTTTTTATGGAAGAAATTCACATCGGAAATATGATAAGGCAGGAATTGAAACGACAGGGACGGACGGTCACCTGGTTTGCCGCCGCCATACATTCCGACCGCAGCAACACCTACAAGATGCTGAAAAAGCCGAGCATAGACCTTGCCTTGCTGATAAAAATCTCTGAACTGCTTGGACATGATTTCTTGATGGAATGCTCGAAGAAATTGACAATTTCTCTGCAAACCGAAAACAGGACAAAATAAAACTAATGCAAATTAGATGTGGCTATAATCCCATCAATCACAACAAATTGACCATCGATATGGAAGATAATATTCCATTTTCTATTTTTTGTAATCAGGCGTTTTGCTTGAGGATGAAGTTGCTTTGCTGTTTGCCACTGCGAAAACTGCATAGCATCAGCAAGCAAAGGATTTGAGAGTTCTCTTATTTCATCAAGCAATTGGTCGGTATATTTCATAGCCAGATTTTCTGACGCTACCGAAGTTATATATTGGGTGATTTCAGCCAAGTTATTCCAAACATTGTCAGTAACAACAAGCCTATATCTTTTCATAGTGCTGCTTTACTGCATTTTTCAAAGCGACTGCAAAATCTTCGAATGGCCTGCAATTGGCTGGCATATCAGAGCACTCTTCTGCTTTTCGTGTAGATTGCATGGACTTTATTGCTATTTTATTATTTGTTATTGTTGCGGTTGCTGGCATATTCGAATATAATTTTGGGACAAAGATAAATATTTTTCTTGAATTGAAAAAAACAAATCGTAAATCGTAATTTGTAATTCCCCTTGTGGTAAAATTTGCCACAAATTCGAGGTAAAATGTGCAACATGGAAAATAGTAAGGTTTCTTTTGTATAAATTTACTTTGCAATCAAATTTTTGTCATAAAAAACTGGTAATGCCATACTTTGGCATTTTGGAGTGTTTTCTTTGCAGAAATATATTGTATAATTTTAAAATTAGTAAAATGATGAGAACTTTTAAATTTTTAGGATTTATTATGGCTTTATCAGTCATGGGGGTATTCTGCTTTTCGTGTGGAAATAGCAGTAGCAATACGGAGAACGAATCTGCTAGCAATGAAGAAAACAATCAATTGCCTGAAACTCAAAACCATGAATATGTTGATTTAGGGTTGCCAAGTGGCACTTTATGGGCGACCTACAATGTCGATGCCGATTCTCCCGAAGGCTACGGCAGTTACTTCGCTTGGGGCGAAACCACTACTAAGAATAATTATGAGTGGAGTAATTATCTTTGGGGCAAAGAAGATGGTAAGGTTTCCAAATACTGTGATGAAAAGTTTTGGGGTTACAATGATTTTACAGACACTAGAACCGTTCTTGAACCAAAAGATGATGCAGCTACCATGAACTGGGGTAAAGGCTGGCGCATACCAACTGAGGATGAAATGGTTGAGTTGATAGATAATTGCACAAACAAGTGGACAAAACTTAATGGCGTAAATGGTATTATGCTTACAGGTCCCAATGGAAACAGCATTTTCCTCCCTGCAGCAGGAACCTTTTTGGGCGATAGCCATTATAATGAAGGCTATTGCGGTGAGTATTGGACGAGTACAATTATATCTGGATCTCCATTTAGTGCGTTTGTCCATAGGGTATATAAAGAAGGATTTGATGTTGACGAGGGCTACGTTGATGATGACAGTCGAGAATCAGGTAGAACCGTGCGTGCTGTGTTTTCTAAATAATTATAGGAGAATAAAGTATGAAAAAGTTTATTGTCATTGGTGTATTTGTAAGTTTGACGCTGACCCTATTTAGCATTAACACATTTGCTCAGAGCAAAGATAAGACCGCCTATCAGAAAAAGGTTCACGAACTGGCTGAAAAGTACTACTGTATTGTAAACCATAATACAGAAAATCCTAAAAATCTCAACTTTACCGACCAATATACTATGGCAATATTCACAGGTAAGGTATATGACGAAGAATCATTTAACAACTTTGCGGGTATGCTTATATTGACCAAGGTAAATGTAATGTCAACAAGTCAGATGGAAAGTCTAAAAAAGCGCATGGACAATGACCTGAAAGCGGCTGCAAAACTTAAGACTAGTGTTGATATTCAGCGCGAAAAAGAAGAGCAACAAAAGAAAAAGGAAAAAGAAAAACGAGCGAAAGAAACAGAAACAGATAAAGGATACCTATATGCTATTATCGCACGGGACTTTAACAAATGGTGCACAAAAGGGGAGTATGAAAAGACTAGCGAACATGATACTAGGCTTCAAACACTATCCGCATATATATTTGATTCTATTTGTAGAGAAAACATAAGTTTGGTTATTAACAATAAACGAATAAGAATAACCAAAGGCACTTATGATGCAGAAAACGAACAGTTTCCTATTAAATATGAATTATGGACAGACAGAAGCGCTGCTTATTATAGTAATACTCAGTTTGATGGTTACATAGGAGGCAGTAAAAAATATTCATATTTCGATTTGAGTTTCGATTTGAAAGTTCCAATAAACGAGGCAAAGAATTTATCAGATCTACGCCAAATTTATTATGAAGATCAAGTGGCATTTTATGATGATAATATTGCATTTAGAAAAGTAAGGCTGGAAGATGGCTATAATGGGTATGTTTATGGTCCTATGTTTTTGCCGTTATACAATTGTACCGACATCATTATTTATGCAGATAAAATGACATTAAACACTCAATATCTTAAGGGGTATTCTTTCAATTACACAAAATATGAAAGTGGCTGTGAATGGGAAAAATGCAAACAGTACTTTAAAAGTTACTCCGAATACATTTCATTCTATAATAAAGGCTCACAAATTCTTAATAGTGAGGTGAAAGAAAGAAAACTATATGCGCTGTATAATAAATACTTTAAAGATCAAGATGAATTTTTTTCGTTCTACAACAAAGGTGAAACTGATTTTTTTAAAGAAGTAAACAAGAGAATAAAATATGAAAAATATAAGGAACTTTTCAAAGATTACAATGAATATTCATCGTTTTATGACCAGGGAGATCAAGTATTTAAATATGAAACAAATAAAAGAGAACAATATAATATATATAAACCCTATGCGTATTTCAAAAATTACGATGATTTTTCATTGTTCTATGACCAGGGAGAACAAGCCTTTAACGATGAAGTAAATTATCGCAAAAAGTGTATAGAAATAAAGAAAATATTTCCTGCAAATGCAAACTTATATGAGGACTTATCTTCATATAATAAGGATTGTAAAAAAATTGATGCGTGTGTTGAATATTATAAAGAAGTCAAAGATAAATACTTAGTTAAAATATTTGACAATAAAGTTAATGATTTATATTCAACTTTTGTGAAATATTATGTAAAAGGTGGAGGCAAAAATCCGTTTGATATAGAAGTAGCCAGAAGATCTTGGTATAAAACAAACAAAAATTTATATAGTAGTGAAAGTGAATTTAATGAAATATTTATGGCTGGCAAGACATGTTTTCATAATGACTTAGATGCTAGAAAATATATATCGAAATACAATTATAATATTAGAAAGCTAAATGAAAAAGATTATAAAACATTAGTAACCGCTGCAAAATATAATTATGACCACGGCATTGTTTCTACAATGGAAAAAGTCATTAATGGCGATGCCAAGATGAAAAAGGAATTTGAAAGCAATGGCTCATATTTCAGTAATACAAAGGATTTCTTCAATAGCTATGTCGGTGAAAACTATAAGTCGGATTTAAAAGAAAAGAAGAAAGCTGCAAAATAAGCTTCTAAAAAAGTTTAGCCTTGCATAAATCAGCAAACCACAAAGGAATACATCAAGAATGGTGTGTTCCTTTTTGTGAATTAATAAACATTTGATTATAAGAGCAGTATGATTTTTATATTTCTTTTTTTTTCTTGCATTCTACGGGAATATATTCCAATAAAATGTCATTTTATGGGAATATAAGTACAATATTATGAAGTGATTTTTGCTTTGATTTCACAAAATGTGTTTCACAAAATATGTAATGAAAATGCCATGTTGCTTTATGGTAATATAGGTACAATATTTTGAAGTTCACACAAACCAATGAAATTATAGGAAAATGAAATTGAACAGCAAAATTTATTTTTGGAGTTTTCGCACTCTATTAATTTTCAAATAGCACTATTCCGTCCTCTTCCACATTTTTGTAGAAAGGAGTAATCGATTGCTTAGTCCACTCCTCATACGAAAATATCTGTGGTTGCACATCAAGTCCATTGCGATAACCTAATTCAACAAATGGAAAGGCATATTTATCAAAAGCTTCGTTAAAGGAATTCTTTTCCTTTAAAAGTACAAGCAAATCCCAGTCGGAATCCTCATTGAAATCGCCACGGGCACGAGAACCGAAAAGTATAAGTTTCGAACCAGCCGTTCCTTCAAATACAGAAACTGCTAAATCTTTAATTTTTTCGATGGTTTCAAGGTTATTAGCCTTTCTTTTTCTGTATTTTTCAATAATTTTCTGTTCTTCTGCACTCAAGTCCATAATTTTCATACTGAATATATTCATTGCGAAAATAAGAGTTTTTTTCGAATATAATAGTTTGTTCTATTTTTCGCTAGATCTAATATTTGAATGTTTTGATTCTCATTTTACCGTCATTTCGGAAGCTAGTCGAAACACGCGATACAGAATGGGGAGCGTTGTGAAGACTGCTGTCCGTAATCTCCCATTATATTGTAAACAAGGAGATTCCGTACAAACAGGCTCACAAGCAACGTTCCTTTTGCTGTTCGCTTTGTCTTACGGAATGACTAGTTAAATGGTTGATAATAAAATAATTATACTAATTTTACAAAATGTGTTTCACAAAATGTATAATGAAGTCGCAAAAAAAAGTTGCAGCCCACAGACTGCAACTTGTAAAATAATGCTGATTATTAGTTTTGTGGTACCTTGAAGACGAATGGCATCATGAAATGTACGCGTACAGGTTGTCCCTTTACTTTGCCAGGTTTCCATTTCGGCATGGCCTTTACCACGCGAACTGCCTCCGCATCGCATTCCTTGTCGCAACCTCTCAACACTTTTACATCAACGATGCTGCCGTCCTTCTCGATGGTGAACGAGACAAAAGTCCTTCCACCAATGCCATTTTTCTTGGCATTTTCGGGATATACGGTATTTTCTTGAATAAACTTCATCATGGCTTCGTTGCCACCAGGAAATTCTGGCATCACTTCGACATCTCCTGCTTCGTAAATGCTGTCATTGCTTTCTGGAACCTCTAAATTGACTTCTTCGGCATTCGCAATCTGTGCGTCTTCTTGCGTTTCGTTAACTTCAATTCCATTAATCTGGAGATTGCTTAGTTCTTTGCCATCGGCATTGTAGGAAGTGACAATTAAATTTTTGTGAGTGTCGCCAGAAACTGGATCCGGCGTTTCGATTGTTTTGTAAATTGAATAAGTTCCATCTTGGTGTTGCATAAGCGTGTCAATGTTCGACAACGGATTGCTTTCACCATTGGCTTCATAGACTTCTGCGATTCCCTCGAAAGCATTTACGAGCAAATCACCAACATTTTGTTCCTTAGCTGTCGCATTTGTATTGGCTACCACCATGACTGCCAACACAGGTAGCGTGACCAAAAGCCTCCACCAGAGACCTTTGACCTTTTCATTCTTTGTGATCATCTTGATTCGTTTTTTAGTTAGTATTAAACTGAAATTATTACTCATTCTGCTAAAATCGACAGCCGTGCACTGCTGCAAAATCAGCATCATATAGTCCCTCTTATTAGTTCCAGCATTTACCACATCGCGGTCGGCCTGATACTCGTGAATGCATTGCAAGTCCCTCTTGAACAGATAGATGAAAGGATTGAACCATTGCAATACCATCATTACTTCAATAAATATTATATCCCATGAATGGCGATGTGCGATGTGACTTAGTTCGTGTCTAACTATGTCGGAGTCGACCGATTTCTCGGGGAAGAATGCATAGTTGAGGAAGGAGAACGAACCTTGGTTCTTTCCGGTATATACAGCAGTATATCCATTGCATTTCTCTTTCGGTGACCTGATAATTACGAAAAATATCCTTAATAACTTGAATACCAATAGCAATAACGATACACCCAAGCCTATAAAATACAATATGGCAATTATCTTCCAGAGGTTGTATGCAGAAGTTGCGGTTTGGGCTTTGACTACCGTAGTTGCATCTGCAACGGCAACATTTCCGTCGGGTGAAATTATTATTTCCGGAAGCATTATTCCGCTGAACAGGTCTTGCTTGAAATTTACAATCTGTGGCGAGCCATTACCCAGCAGCAGTCCGAGCATAGGCAGCGACAAGGCGAATATTATTGATAATAATATGTACAATCTGTTGAATTTTAGCCTATTGCTATTGGTGAACAACAAACGATATACAATCCAGAAAACTGCAATGGCAGCAGCGATTGGCAACACACGGCCTAATATGAGTTCTTGTGCATTCATAATTTATTGTTTTTCGGTTTCAATTGCTTCATCAATTACTTTTTTGAGAGCTTCCAACTCCTCGATGCTGAAGTTTTCCTTTCTTGCGAACGAAGACACTAAATCGAGATACGAATTGTTGAAATAGCGCTCCACAATACTTCCAAGATAACGCTTGGAATATTCGTCCTTGCTTATTAAAGCGCGGTAACGGTTGGCACGGCAGAAGGTCTCGTGAGTTACAAAACCTTTGTTCTCCAATATTTTTATTACGGTAAGCACTGTATTGTAAGCCGGTTTTGGTTCGGGGAATGCCGCAATTATCTCGTTGGCGAATCCCTGCCCGATGCTCCAGATTACCTGCATCACCTGTTCTTCTCCTTTGGTCAACTCTTTCATCGCAATAGAATTTTATTCGTTACTATTTTGTGTCTTCTTTTTATGTCTTTCGACATTGCAAATATAAATAAAAATTTAAACATACAACTATTTTTTTAGTTATATTGTTAAAAAAATAACCATTGGGTAGATATTGTATTGATTTACAATGATTTAATAACTAAAAAATTTTTTAGTTATTCTTTGAGCCATCCTTCTATTTCTGCAATTTGCCTTGTAAGCTCCTCAATCTTGTCGTCGATAACATCGGGAGCCCACTTGGTAGTGCAGAAACCGTTGCCACGCGAAATGTACATTTCGTTGTCGAGGTCGCAACTGATTTCCTCGTAGTTCTCAAGAAGTTGCTTCTTTTGTGCCAGCAGTTCCTTCAGGTCGTCGGTGTCGGCTTCGATGGGAAGGGTTTCGTTGTATAGGTGATAATGCTTTTTCATCAGTTATTTGCTAATTACCTATATTATACCCTTGTCCTTTAGCAACTTTTCCATCTGCTTCTGCAACTCTTCTGCTTTTTGTCCGGCTACATTTGCAAAGTTTTCGGTGTTGTCGGCGAAAATTATTCCACGCGACGAGTTAACCAGCAGACCGCAGTGGTCGTTCATTCCGTAGCGGGCAACTTCTTCTAGGGAACCGCCCTGAGCACCTACGCCCGGCACCAGCAGAAAATGTTCGGGAACAATCTTTCTTATGTCGGCAAGCATATCGGCCTTGGTAGCACCGACAACGTACATCATCTTTTCCTTGCCAGCCCACTGCTGTGACTTTGTCAGCACTTCCTCGAACAAACGCTTGTTGCCGTTGCTGAAATTTTGGAAGTCGTCGGAGCCCTTGTTGCTTGTCAAAGCGAGAAGAATCACCCATTTGTCGTCGTAGGGCAGGAAGGGCGATACCGAATCCTCGCCCATGTATGGAGCAACAGTAACAGCGTCGAAGTTCATCTTCTCAAAAAACGCACGTGCATATAATTTAGAGGTATTGCCTATGTCGCCACGCTTTGCATCGGCTATTATGAAAATTTCGGGATACTTGCTGCGGATGTAGTCAACGGTATCTTCCAATGCTTTAAGTCCTGTGGTGCCTTCGCTTTCGTAGAAAGCAAGGTTTGGCTTGTATGCCACCGAATATTTTGCCGTTGCATCGACTATCTGCCTGTTGAATTCGAATATTGGCGAATCGGAGCCAAGCAAGTGCTTCGGAAGTTTTTGTATGTCGGAGTCGAGTCCTGTGCAGAGGAAACTTTTCTTTTCCCTAATCTGGTTGAATAACTGTTCGTAGTTCATAGTTTACCTTAAATTTGTGAGGGCAAAGATACAATATTATTTACGATTTACGAGGTACGATTTATGATTTAATTGATTTGAAAATTTGACAGATTTGTATTATTTTTTTGAAATCTGTAGAGACGTTGCGCGCAACGTCTCCTGTATTTGAAATGGTTTGATGTTGTTTATGGTTGTTTGAAAATTTGAAGATTGAAAAAAATAAAAAATTTATTTTTGTTCATATTTAAAATAATTCCCTAACTTCGTGCTTTCAAATTATTGATTACAAACAGAACAAAAACAATAAAATATTATGGCAGTAAACAGATTCATAACCCTTGACGAGGTTATAATTCAAAGACAATCGGCATTCAAATATGCAAAGGGTGAATTATCAAGGCTTTTAAGTAACATTGGTCTTGCAGCAAAAATCGTAAACAACAGCATCAACCGCGCTGGTCTAGAGACCAACATTCTCGGTGCTACCGACAATATCAATGTTCAAGGAGAAACCCAGCAGAAACTTGATGTCTTCGCTGAAGAAATGTTCACCAAGGCTCTGCAAGCATCGGGCATGGTGGCAGGTATCGCCTCGGAAGAAGAGGACGACATCATTATTTTCGACGATGACCTTTCAATCAACAGCAACTACGTCATCTGCATGGACCCGCTCGACGGAAGTTCAAACATCGATGTAAACGTATCGGTTGGTACAATATTCTCAATCTACCGTAGAATTTCAAAACCAGGAACAAAGGTAGTAAAGGAAGACTTCCTCCAACCCGGCAACAAGCAGGTGGCAGCAGGATATGTAATCTATGGTTCATCGACAATGCTTGTTTACACTACTGGTCTCGGAACCACAGGTTTCACCTATGAACCGTCAATCGGTGAATTCTGCATGTCGAACGAATTGATGGTAACTCCCGAAAGCGGTAAGATTTACTCGATAAATGAGGGCAACTATCTGAAATTCCCGGAAGGAATCAAGAGATACATAAAGTACGTACAGGAAATCGACAAGCCAACCAACCGTCCATATACTTCGCGTTACATCGGTTCGCTAGTCGCTGACTTCCACAGGAATTTGCTTAAGGGTGGCGTTTACATCTATCCGCGTACGGCATCGTCGCCAAACGGAAAAATCCGTCTGCTCTATGAGTGCAACCCGATTGCGTTCCTGGCCGAACAGGCTGGTGGCAAGGCTACCGACGGCTACGGACACCGTATCCTCGACATCGAACCAAAGGAAATCCATCAGAGAACCCCATTCGTTGTCGGTTCGAAGAAAATGGTTGAAAAGGTTGAAGAATTCATGGCTGAATACGGCGACTAATTATGAGCATCATTCATAAAATATTGGCAACTGCGACTTTGGTCACGGTTGCCTTTTTTGCATCTGCACAAGTGGAACAGCCGACAATGGTCGTGCAGGAACTTGACACCTTGGTTGACGAAACCTCGGGGCTGATATTTATTAATGGCAAATTGTGGACTCACAACGATTCTGGCGGCGAAGCAAAAATCTACTGCATCGATACCGTTAGCGGTCAAGTGATTGAAACAAAAGTTATTGCAGATGTAACAAACGATGATTGGGAAGACTTGGCGAAGGACAGGACGCACTTATATATAGGTAATTTCGGTTCTACAAGCAACAACAAGCAAATCCTGCGCATCAAGATTGAAGACCTTGAAAATCCCGACTTGGACACGCTTGTGCCTCGAATCATCAATTTTACCTACGGCAACAGCGATTATCCTGAGCCAGATTTTTCAGCAACTAGTACCCGATTCGACTGCGAGGCGATGATTGCAAAGGACGACACAATTTTCTTGTTCTCCAAAAACTGGATTGACCACAAGACCTACCTATATGCTATTCCAAACAAGGCCAACTTTGAACATACTGTAATTCCTGTCGATACGCTTGAACTCGATTATCTTGTTTGCGGCGCAGATTACGACTATGTCTCCAATACAGTTGCACTTGTCGGCTACACATATTCGACGTTCGATTCAAAGCCGCACATTACACTGCTTACAGGATTCGAAGGCAATAAGTTTTTCTCTGGAGAGCATACAAATCAGGAATTTACACAGCCGTCAAGCATTATGAACCAATCGGGAGGAATAACGTACAACCAGGTTGAAGGCATTGTGTTCCGTGATTCTGGCAGACTATGGGTCACTAACGAAAGGGTTGAAAAGTCGGTCTCATTATTAACACTTCGTATTCCGCCACATCTTCGCGAATTCAGGATAACCAGTCCGCTGTCGGTAAATGACCCTGCATTGGAACCTACTTTTCCCGAAGAACCTGATCCGATAGAAATTATCATTGATACAGATGAAGATAGCCAGACAATCCTTGAGGGTGATACTATTTCGTTTCTGGATATGTCAACTCAAAGTCCTACTTCATGGCAATGGACATTTGAAGGCGGAAATCCAGAATCTTCCAACGAACAGAATCCGCAGGTCGTTTACAACACTGCAGGCAACTATAGCGTAACCCTCACGGCCGAAAATAGCACCAGCAGGACATCCCGGACATTCAGTGGCTATATATCAGTATATGCGCCAGTTCATGCTGGCTTTACATTCGACCACGATACCATAAACGAAAACAATTCGGTGAATTTTACAAGCACAAGCACAAGCGCAACCACATTGCAATGGACTTTCGATGGGGGCAATCCAGAGACATCAACAGATGAGAATCCTCAGGTTACGTATTCCCGCGAAGGTACGTATTCTATAAGCCTAACCGCTTCGAATCCTGTGAGTTCAGACACTTACTCCGTTACAAACGCGATTGTTGTTAACGATATTGCCGAGAATAAAAGCAATAGCACAAACATCTATCCAAATCCTGTATCGGAAACAATATTTTTAAGTTTCAACGAACCATATACCTTTGAATTTGTAAATGCAAGCGGGATTGTAGTACTGAAATCGAACAAGAAAACATTTGGGATGACGGAAGTTAGCACTTCGTTTATGAAATCAGGGAATTATATCGCACGGATATTTTTTGAAAACGGCAGCTGCGAATACAAATTTATAAAACTTTAACTATTCATAAATTCAGCGTTAAGACCAAAAAGCATAACTTTGCACAAAAATTAATTTAAAAATAAAAAACATAATAATTATGAAGAGAATCAGCACTCTATTACTTTGCCTCTTTGCAGGCGCACTATGGCTGAACGCAACGCCCAATCCCGACGAGGGTATGTGGTTGCCGAACAAGATTGCACAGTTGAACTACGGACAGATGCAGAAACTCGGCTGCAAGCTCACCGCCGAGGAAATCTACAGCATCAACCATTCTTGCCTTAAGGACGCAATATTCCAATTGCAGTCTGCTGAAGGAAGTGGTTTCTGCACTGGCGAAATCGTAAGCAGGGAAGGTTTGCTTTTCACCAACCATCACTGCGGTTACGAATCAATAACCAAGCTCAGCACCACCGAGCACAACTACCTCGACAATGGTTACTGGGCAAAGAGCAAGGGCGAAGAACTTTCGTGTCCGTGGCTTAGAGTTAGCCGTGTTGTTCGCATCGACGATGTTACCGACCGCGTACTCAAGGGTATAACTAACGAAACTCCCGAAGCCGAAAGAGCAAAGAAGGTTGGCGAAGCAATGAAGGAAATCGTTGCCGAAGCTACAAAGGACAACGAATACGAAGCATCGGTTGAAGAAATGTACAAGGGTGGCGAATACTACCTCTTTGTTTACGAAATCTTCGGTGATGTTCGTTTTGTAGGTGCTCCTCCTTCATCAATTGGTAAGTTCGGTGGCGATACCGACAACTGGATGTGGCCGCGTCACACTGGCGACTTCTCGATTTTCCGCGTTTATATGTCGCCCGACGGCAAGCCTACCAAGAGCTACGACAAGAACAATGTACCTTACAAGCCTCTTCACTACCTCCCAGTTTCAATAAAGGGCGTAAAGGAAGGCGACTTCACAATGATTATGGGTTACCCGGGCAGCACCGAACGTTTCCTCTGCTCCTACGGTATGAAGTACAAACGCGACTGGTACAACCCGAGCGCAGTTAACGCTCTCGGCGTAAAGCTCGGCGCAATGAAGGAAGATATGGATGTTGACGACAACATTCGCCTCGCAATGGCCGACACCTACGCATCGCTCGCAAACGGCTACAAGCTTTGGGGCGGTGAAATCGAAACCTTGAAGACCACCAACGCAATACAGCTCAAGGAAGAGGAAGAAGCTGCTTTCCAGAAATGGGCTAATGCAAACGACAGCCGCAAGAAACTCTACGGAACAGTTCTCGACGAACTCAAGAGCACTTACGAATCGTACGGACAGGCAACTCAGGAAATGCTCCTCGTTTCGTTGCTTCTCAGCCAGGGTAGCGACATGACAATGAACTCGTTGCAGATGTTCATGCTTGCTCGCCTCCTCGAAGACGAAAAGGGCAATGCCGACCAGATTAAGGATTTCTGCGCAGAATTCAAGGAAGGTGTTGACGAAATGTACCAGAACTACTATGTAAACACCGATAGAAAGTCATTCGAAAGAATGTTGAACCACTATGTAAACACTATTCCTGCCGAAAGAAGAGTTTCTGCTTTCAGCGACTATCTGTTCAAGAACTTCAAGGGCAAAACCGAAGCCGAATCAATTTCGAAGTTCATAAATGCAGTTTACACCAAGTCGATTTTCACCGACAAGGCTCGTCTCGTTGCATTCCTCGACAAGCCTACCAAGAAGGCTCTCGACAGCGACCCGATGTTTGGTTTTGCAAAGAGCGTTTACAGCGGAATTATGCCGTTGCAGGGCGCATTTGTAGGTCCTATGAACAAGATTGAAACTCTCGAAAGAGTTTACACACAGGGACTTCGCGAATTTGAAAAGGACAGAGTTTTCTATCCGGATGCAAACTCGACACTCCGTCTCACCTACGGAACAGTACAGAGCTATGTTCCACGCGACGGTGTAAAGTACAAATATTTGACCTACATCGACGGTATCATCGAAAAGGAAGACCCGACAAATCCGGAATTTGTTGTTCCGAAGGAACTCAAGGAACTTTACAACAAGAAGCAGTATGGCCGCTATGCCGACGAAACTGGCAATCTTCCTGTTTGCTTCCTCAGCGACAACGATATCACCGGTGGTAACTCAGGTTCACCAATCATCAACGGCAAGGGCGAACTCATTGGTCTTGCATTCGACGGCAACTGGGAATGGCTCTGCTCGAACCTCATCTTCAGCCCCGAAATGCAGAGAACAATCAACGTTGATGCCCGCTATGTACTTTGGGTAATCGATGAACTCTACGGAGCAAAGAACCTCATCAACGAATTGGACATCAGGAAATAATAAAAGCATATAAAATTCAAAATGTGGGAATAGTTACGCAACTATTCCCACATTTTTTTTATTTTTTCACCTTTTCCTAGGCAACCTTTTCCATTTTTTTCGTTAGCTTTGTGTCTAATTTTAAATTTTATAGGTATGAAGAAGTCTTTCCTCGTTCTTTCTCTGCTGTTTGCAACAATTTCCTTCGCTTCCGCCCAGGAATGGCAATGGGCAAAAGGGTTCGGAGGTTCTTGTAATCAATCAAGAATAAATAACCAACCACACAATCTTGTACTTGACGCAGAAGGGAATTCGTACATATATGGCACATACGGAGGAGGAACACAATTCAACGGAGAAGACTTGCCATTGTTTGCTGATAATAATTGCGGTGCATTCATAACAAAATTCGACTGTGGTGGCAATGTTGTATGGTACAAGGCTATTGCGCGTTCTGGACAACATAACTGCCGCGCCCAATATATGATACTAAAGAATAATCGCCTTTTCCTACAGGGAACCGTGCATATTGACAACTATTATAACACCTATTTTCTTGACACAACGGTTTATGGCAGTCTCCTAGAATACTACTACGCATATTATCCAGACAGCCTTACTTTTCCTTGGATTCCATATTCCGATTATACATATATAATGGAACTTGACCTTGACGGAAATATAATTGACTATAATCTGCTACAATTAAACAATCGTTTCCGTTGGGA
>JAFZRE010000027.1 GCA_017620015.1 Bacteroidales bacterium
ATGCAGGCAGTTCAAGTATTTTCATCAGAAAGCGTATATGAACTTACGGTAAATGAATTGCTCAAAAGTCATATTGCCGCCATTATCGGCAGTTTTGCCGGTGCAATAGCAGCGACATTTCTAATAAAGAAAAGAGAAGGCAACAAGTAAAGGTTCTTTTGTAGCGCAATGCTTTGCTCTCGCTAGATGAAATGTTTTGAGTGCCTGACGGCAGAAATAAAACAAATTGGAATCAAATTAAACAAATAGATTTGTAAAATTTGTTTAGATTTGTTCAATTTAACTTCGTTGAGGGCTTTGCCGTTCTCTCCGTAGGAGACTAAAAAATCGCTGTTCTCGCTAATTATCAATTATCCATTATTAATTATCAATTGAAAAGTATTCTCGTGCAGAACGCCTGCCTGTCGCCTACCTTGCCTTCTATCAACGTGCTACGCACAATCGTCTTGCCGTTCATCGAAAGCTTTGGTTCGGCAAGTGGCTCGTCGTACATGTAAAGGTCGAGGGTTTCGCCGGGACGGGTTTCGTGGGCAAATGTTATGAAAACTTCGGCAACCGACAGCTTCTGCACTTCGGCATAGTCGAAGCAGTTCATTGCGTGTTGCATGTAACGGGCATTGTTGGTATGAGCGTTCATGTCGGTGTCGGAATAGCCGAGCACTTCGCTGCGCACAAGGCGAGGCTCCGCACTGCGCGGCATCATCACCTTAGGCGCTGGCGTTTCTATTGCGTTTTCGTGGCAGGCCGAATCGTCGGGAATCATATCCAGAATATCGCTCATCCTTACCATCGCACGCTTTTCCAAGTCGAGAACCACCCACGAACTTGTACCTACAACCTTCTGCGAACCGTCGGCTCCGCCAATCAGAAAGTCCCTGAGGAAAAACGGACCGCCAATGCCCTTGTGCCAGGTAGTAACCTTGATTTCATCGTTCCACAGCGGAGTATCCATAAACACGAAGTGCATGCGCGAAAGCACCCACGCCATATTCTTCTTCAGCATCTCGTTGTAGCCGAATCCAAGCGGGTCGGCGGCACGTGTCGCCATTTCCTGCGCAATGTTCATAAATGCAACAGGCTTCATGCGGATGTTGGAGTCAACATCGAAGCACGAAACAACGTCGTGTATAGTGTATTTGCAATCTTTAAGTTCAAAATCCTTTACCATGACGAAAACTTTTATTTTGACGTGGCAAAAGTAAGCATTTATTTTGAGTGCGGATGTGTTTGGACTTATATGATGTATGCTAAAAAAGGAACACATTGATAATTTGAAAATTATGAATTGGTTAAACTAAAAAATTGTCATTTCGGAAGCTAGTCGTAACACGCGATACAGAATGGGGAGCGTTGTGAAGACTGCTGTCCGTAATCTGTTAGATAATTATTACTCAATAGATTCCGGACAAGTGAACTCACGAGCAACGTTCCTTTTGCTGTTCGTTCTACTTTCCGGAATGACAAATGAAGGTATTTTGCCAACAATAATGATTTGAAATATGCACAGGCAATTATGAATAAATAATGCGCAATAATTTTTCCGCAATACGATAATTTACATTAAATTTACGACCTCAAAATGTATATTGCATGAATAGGAAAATTTTACTTGTTTTATTGGCAGTAATGCTTTCTGTATCAGCCTTTTCACAGCAAACCAAAGCATTGGAGCTCATCTGGAAGGGCAAGTACGACAATGCGGTAAAGGCAATAGAAAAGGGCTTGTCAAAAAACGTTGACGATGTGGAGTTCAACTTCTACAAGGCCTATCTGTTGTTCCAGAGGGAATATGAGGGATACGACCCGGTTCAGTCGTACAAGTGCCTGCAAACCTGTCTCGACTACTATCCGCAGCTCGACGACAAGACAAAGGACAAGCTGAGCTTTGTGCCTATGAATCCCGACATTTTTAACAATTATATCGATACCGTATGCAAATACGCGCTCAAGGATGCCATAAGAGCCAATACGTTCGAATCATACCAGAACTACCTGTTCTTCTATCGCAAGGCATCGGAGGAATACAAGTCGGAAGCACGTATGTACCGCAACATTGAGGCGTACAAGATGACCGTCGCAAAGAATACCGAGGAGGCATACGATTCGTTCATTAAGACCTATCCCGATGCACAGCAGATTCCCGATGCCACAAAACGTCGTGACGAAAAGGGATACGAAAAGGCGCAGTCTGAAAACACTGCTGCAGCATACGAGGAATTTCTGAAAAAATATCCGACATCTTTCCTTGCCGCCGATGCACAGGAAAAAGTCTATACCATTGCACTTGCCGATGCCGAAAAGGAAAATACGTCGGCAGCCTTGAAGCAATATATGGAAAAATATCCTAAGAGCTCGCAATACTACAAGGCGGAAATGCTGTACGACGAAAAGTTGTTCAACGAGGAAACTGCCGACGGGGAATGCTACTCCTACATTCGTTTCGTAAAGAGGCATCCTAATAGCAAGTGGAAAAACATGGCAATATCGTCGGCTATGCAATGTGGCGCCAGCAATGCCGAAATCGTAAAGTACTGCTACAAGAACCTCGATGGCGACAAGAAGAATCAGGCGATAAAGTTGTACTACGACCTTGTTGCATCAGACGGAGAACTGGTTTCGTTAAAGTCGTTCTATAGCGAACTCAATGAAAGCCAGCGCAACCTTATCCGCGAAAAATATGCTGCCGATTCGGCACTGGCGGTAAAGGGTGACGAACTGAAGATTCAAAACGGATACAATGCCAAGAAGTCGGCTGCCGCATACGACGAATATATAAAGTCTGCTGCACCAAGGGAAAAGGCTTTCGTTGCTCTGCAGAAGATGATAAAGGCTGATGTTGAAAACAAAAATTGGTCAAATGCAACGGTCACGGTGCTTAAGTACAAGGACTACTGGAAGGACAATCCTCAGAAAATAAACAAGTTGCTCGATATTCTTGAGCAGAAGAATCAGGGAATCGTCGCTGAAGTCTTGCCCGAAACAGTAAACACCAACGGCAACGAGTACAATCCGATACTTTCAGCCGATGGCAACACCTTGTATTTCTGTGGAGAAGGGCGTAGTAACAGCAAGAGCGGAGAAGACATCTTCGTGTCGGTGAAAACCGATGACGGATGGAGTGAGGCTCAGCTTATCAGCGAGGTTTCGTCGAAAGGCAACGACTATCCGCAGAGCATCAATGCTTCGGGCAATGCGATGTACATATTCAGGAACGGACGTCTCTACTTCTCGAAGAAGGCCGGTGCCACCTGGGGCAAGCCGCAGAAGATGTCGGGCAACGTAAACTCGAGCAACTGGCAGGGCGATGCCTTCATCAGCAGGGACGGCAAGGCTCTGTTCTTTGCCGCAAAGCGTAGCGACATGCTCAACTTCTTCAACGATGCTGATTTCGATGGACTTGTATATCACGGAAAGGTAGATGAAAACCAGACCGACATCTATGTATGCACAGTTGACGAAAACGGAGAATGGGGCAAGCCGATAAATCTCGGGGCTACTATCAACACGCTCTATACCGAACGCACCCCTTTCCTGCATTCCGATGGCAAGCACTTATATTTTGCATCCGACGGACACGGAGGTCTTGGCGGACTTGATATGTACGTTTCTACACGTCTCAGCGACGACTGCTGGGACTGCTGGAGCGAACCTGTAAACCTAGGCAAGGAAATAAATACCGCTTCAGACGATATGGGCTTCAAGGTTTCTACCGACGGTACAAAGGCATATTTCTCGAAGTCGAATGCAGCAAAAGGCAAGAAGGGTAACTCCGACATATATGTTATACAGCTGCCGGAAAATATTCAGCCTAAGAACTTGAAATAACCTAATAGAAAATAGGTAACGAGATGAGTCCGTACATAATAGCCAGCATTGTCGTAGGATATTTCGCATTGTTGATTCTTATCTCGTACCTTACCTCAAAGAAGGCAACCAACGATACTTTTTTTACAGGCAACCGCAAGTCGCCTTGGTTTGTGGTGGCATACGGTATGATTGGCGCATCGCTGTCGGGTGTGACATTTATGTCGGTGCCAGGCTATGTGCAGAGCAGCCAGTTTACTTATTTTGGTGTAGTGCTCGGATACACAATAGGTTACATTGCGATAGCATACATACTTCTGCCTCTTTACTACAAGCTGAACCTAACATCGATATATACCTACTTGGACAAGCGTTTCGGCAGCAATTCGCAACGGACCGGTTCGTTCTTTTTTATTGTGTCGCGACTGATGGGTTCGGCGCTTAGGATGTACTTGGTAGTGTTTGTACTTCACGAATTTGTATTCAAGGCAATAGGCGTTCCGTTCTGGGCTTTGGCTCTGTTTTTCATTGTGCTGATACTTATTTACACCTTCAAGGGCGGAATAAAGACCATCATCTGGACCGATACGCTGCAGACGACCTTTATGCTACTTTCTACAGTGATAACCATTGTGTTCCTGCTCAAGGAGATGGACATTTCTTTCTTCGATATGATGTCGCAGGCTGCCGATGAAGGATATACAAGAATGTTTGAAACCGACTGGAGGTCAAATAATTTCTTCCTCAAGCAAATCATCAGCGGGGCATTCATAACAATTGCGATGACAGGTCTCGACCAGGACATGATGCAGAAAAACCTTACTTGCAAGTCGCTGAAGGAGGCTCGGAAGAATATGCTGTCGTTCAGTGTTTGTATAGTGATTGTCAATATATTGTTCCTTGTTCTCGGCGTTGCTCTTATGACTTACTCGTCGCAGACAGGCTTTGCACTGCCCGAAAAGTCCGACAGCATATTCGCAGCCGTTTCGCAGAATCTGGGTTCGGTAACGTGGATAATATTTATTATAGGTCTGGTTGCTGCGGGCTACTCAAGTGCCGATGGAACGCTGACTTCGCTTACAACCACCTTCTGCTTCGACATTTTGCAGTTCGAGAAGAAGGACTACGACGAAGCCAAAAAGACAAAAATCCGCAAGCGTACACATCTTGCTTTTGCTGCAATCTATTTCATTATTATAATAGTATTCAAGCCGTTCCATACCGATTCGCTCATTAAGACGCTTTTCGATATTGCCGGTTACACCTACGGACCGCTATTGGGCTTATTCTGCTTCGGGCTGCTCGTGAAACGTCGCAATCCCAACGACAAGGCGGTACCATTTATTGCAATACTTTCGCCTGTGATAAGTTACCTGCTAAACATCTACTCCGAGGAACTTTTCTTCGGTTACAAGTTTGGTTTCGAGATACTTATAGTAAACGGTCTGTTGACTTTTGTAGGATTGATGATATTCAGCAGGAAGATAGAAGTAAGATAAGGTTTTTGTCTATCCGTTTGCCCTTTCCATCTGGTCGTACATATAGATGTCCTTGCCTTGCAACCTGAGCATTAGGTTAGCTACGCACAAAACGTCCTTTTCGCAATAGATTGCAATACGCTCCACATCGTGTTCGCCGTAGTAAACACCAGCTACTTCGCTGCCGTCGATGTCGTCCTTGGGTGTTGGTATGTCGAAAAGGTCGGCCATAAGTGCGAGCGATGTAAAGTTTTTGTAATCACCGAATTTCCACAATTCAAGCGTATCAATGTGCTTTATTTCCCACGGTTTCTTTCCCGACAGGTCGAGTGCCTTTGGCAAGTTGTACAGACGGTTGACGAGCATACGGCGTGCAATGTATGGCACATCGAACTCCTTGATGTTGTGTCCACAAAGCATCTTGTTGCCAAATGGATCCCACTTCGAAAGCATTTCGGCAAAACCCGAAAGGATTACCTTTTCATCATCGCCATAAAATGACTTAACGCGGAATTTCTCTCCAGCAACCAAACCTACCGATATGCACACAATCTTTCCAAATTCGGAATATATTCCGGCGCGCTGGTAAACGTCGGATGCAGTTTCGGTTTCGGCTCTGAAATTCTTCGATTTCTTGTCCCAGTGCTTCTTGAAGGCTTCGGGCATTTCATCAAACGAGGCACACATTGGCACCGTCTCAATGTCGATGAACATTACGTTCTTAAGGTCTATATCTTGCATAAATTTCTAATATTTACTATATTACAAAATTCTGTATCCCGCCCCCTGAGCGTAGTCGAAGGGGCGGTCTTTTTTTAATTGTTAATATGCTGATGAATGAATTTTGCCAAAAGGTTTACCGCAGCATCGTTGTCGCCAATGTTGGGCACAATGATGTCGGCATAGCGCTTTGTTGGCTCTATGAACTGCAAGTGCATCGGCTTTACGGTATCGTAGTAGTGTTCAAGCACATCGTTCACGGAGCGTCCGCGCTCAACCGTATCGCGGCGGAGAATTCTGGCAAGACGGTCATCGGCATCGGCATCGACATAAACCTTAACATCCATTAAATCACGTAGTTCTGGCTGTGTTAGCACCATTATGCCTTCAACGATTATTACATTGCTCGGCTTTACTGTAAGCGTTTCCTGTGCGCGCGAACTCGTTATGTATGCATAAATTGGCTGTTCTACTGTTTTCCCTTCCTTCAGTTCCTTGATGTGACGAATCAGCAACTCCCATTCGATGGCATTCGGGTGGTCGAAGTTGATTTTCTTCCGTTCTTCCATAGGCAGATGACTGCTGTCCCAATAGTACGAATCCTGTGGCACCAATGTTACCATATCCTTTGGTAGCTGTGCGGTAATCTTGTTGACAACAGTCGTCTTTCCTGCGCCCGAACCGCCTGCAATTCCTACAACTAGCATATCGTGTAAAATTTTTGTGGCTTCAAAGATACAAAATCTTTTTTAATGGTGGGAGATTTTTTTCGACCCCAACCTCACGGCTCTTTCATTTAACCGCCCCCTGAGCCTGTCGAAGGGTAAGGTTAATTCGCATTATATGCACTTCGTTACCTTGACTTCGACAAGCTCAGCCAGCGGATTTGTCCAAACACTAACTGTTTGTATCACACGTAATAACACGTCCAAATGAAAGAACCGTACCCCAACCTTTAGCTCGGCTTTGCCAAATCGTAAATTTTCCTTACCTTTGTTTTCTAAACACAAAAATATTTTTGACATGCTTTATCCATTGAAATTCAAGCCGATATACAAGACCAAAGTCTGGGGCGGCGACAAAATACGCAGAATAAAGAACGACGACAGCATTCCTGAAAATTGTGGCGAAAGCTGGGAAATCTCGGGTGTGCAGGACGATGTTTCGGTTGTTGCAAACGGCTTCCTGAAAGGCAATACGCTGCAGGAAGTAATCGAGGTTTACCTTGATGAGATTGTCGGCGAGAAGGTTCTGGAGGAATATGGTTACGAATTTCCTATATTGCTCAAAATCATAGATGCCAAGGATAACCTTTCGGTGCAGGTCCACCCCGACGACGAGACAGCCGCCGAACTGCACAATGCCCGTGGCAAGACAGAAGCATGGTATATCCTTGATGCAGACTCAGATGCAAAAATAATTGACGGCTTCAACCGCGACACCACCGAACGCGAGCTGCTTCAGTCGATACAGGACGGGAACCTTGAAAATCTTCTCAAGTATCACAACGTGAAAGCTGGCGACTTTTACTTCATCCCTGCTGGGCGCGTACACGGAATGTGCGCCGGTACTGCCGTGGTCGAAATTCAGGAAACTTCCGATATCACTTACCGCATCTACGACTATAATCGTGGTAACCGCGAACTGCATACGCAATATGCCGTTGATGTCATCGACTACAAGAAGAACGACAAGAACTCGATTAGGTTTGCTCGCACACCCGACCACTCGAACCAGATTGTTGATTGTAAGTATTTTACAGCCAACTATTTGCCAGTAATGAACTCGCTGCTGAAGGACTACAGCAATATGGATTCGTTTGTGATTTACCACTGCATACACGGACAGATAACAGTAAAGACCGAAGGTGGCGACGAAGTACTCAATGAAGGCGAAACCATCCTTATTCCTGCTTGCATCGATGAGGTTGTGCTTATCCCGATGAAATACAGCGAACTACTTGAAATATACATAAATAAGCAATAAATCATAGGTAGCTCCAATGGCTTTCTGTTTATTGCACCCATGAGTTTTTTTAGAAACATAAGGTACATTTCGTTGCGAAAGATATGGAATCTTTGTCGCTTGCATAAATTCTATCGTAAGGCAAAGAATGGAAAGCTGATAGGGGAGGTGCCGCTTCCAAGTTTTGCAAGCTACGAGCCGACAAACATCTGCAATCTCTCATGTGAAATGTGTCCTTCGGGCAAAGGACTGCTGAAACGTTCTCGCGGAACCGCCGACATGGAGCTATACCGAAAATTTATCCTCGAAAACCGCAAAACTTTAACAAACATCATCTTGCATTTTCAGGGCGAACCGCTTGTGTGTCAGCAATTTGGTGAAATGATTGCTTTTGCAAGACAAAACCGGATCTACACAATGTTCTCGACAAACGGACAACTTCTCGCACAAAACATCGACCTCATACGCAATGCCCGTCCTGACCGCATAATAGTTTCGCTTGACGGACTTACCGACGAAACCTACACCAAATACCGTGTAAGCGGAAATCTGCAAAATGTGTTTGACGGTCTAGAAAAACTGTCGCAACTACATGCAAAAGAACGACCTTACATCGAGTTGCAATTTCTTGTCTTTTCGCATAACGAGCACGAAATTCCCGAACTGAAGAATCTGAAAAAGAAATACCGTATCGACAAGATTACACTCAAGTCGGCACAGATTTACGAAAAATCGCAAGTCGATTTTTTGCCCGAAAACCAAAAGTTCTCACGTTACGAAGTATCCGAAAATGGTAATTTCAAACTGAAGAATGGATTAAAAAACCAATGCAAACGTTTGATTTTCGGGACTGTAGTATGTTTCGACGGTCGTGTTGTGCCGTGTTGCTTCGACAAGGATGCCGACTACGAACTTGGCAATATCGCAAGCCAAAGCCTGTACGAAATTCGAAATTCGAAAAAATATATTGATTTTGTAAACAAAGTTTTCTCAAATCGCAATGAAATCAGCATCTGCAACAACTGCACCGAATAACCTTAACCGTGTTTTCCTCGGCATTGGCGGAAACCTTGGCGACCGACTTGGAAATCTGCGCCGTGCCGTCGAACTAATAGGCTTACACATTGGCAGAATCGAAAAGGTTTCATCGGTTTATCTTTCGGAGCCGTGGGGATTCACTCATGCAAAATACTTTACAAACATTGTTGCGGAGGTTTACACATCATTCTCGGTTGATGAAGTTCTTACAAAAGTTTTTGAAATAGAGGCCAAACTCAAGCGTACCCGTTCGGGCAATGGCTACGAAGGCCGCACAATGGACATTGACATACTTTTCTTCAATAACGAAATCGTTAATACAGAAAGACTTGTCGTTCCACATCCGCACATTTGCCAGCGCAAGTTCGTATTGCTGCCGATGGCAGAAATTGCTGCCGATTTCGTTCATCCGCAAAATGGTAAAACGATGCAGCAACTTGCAGAAATATGCCCTGATAACGGGAGAATAAGAAAATTGTCGTCAATGTAAAAAAAATCCTACACCTATTAATAAAAAAATTATTTTTGCACTTTTGTATGAACGAATATTTTGCACACGAGACCGCAGTCATTGACGAAGGCTGTAAGATAGGAAACGGTACTAAGATTTGGCATTTTTCCCATGTAATGTCGGGTTGTACCATTGGTGAAAGTTGCAACATTGGTCAGAATGTTGTTGTATCGCCGGATGTAACTTTGGGACGGAACGTAAAGGTTCAGAATAATGTGTCAATATACACGGGCGTAATTTGCGAAGACGATGTTTTCCTCGGCCCGTCGATGGTTTTCACAAATGTAATCAACCCGCGTAGCGCAGTAAGCCGTAAGGATTGCTATCGTCGCACCTTGGTAATGCAAGGCGCAAGCATAGGTGCAAATGCAACAGTGGTTTGCGGACACGACATCGGCCGTTACGCACTTATCGGTGCTGGTGCTGTGGTCACGAAAAACATTCCCGACTACGCCCTCGTTGTTGGCAATCCTGCACGGCAGATGGGTTGGGTGAGCGAATACGGATGCAAGCTCAAGTTCGACAACGAAGGATTTGCAACTTGTCCCGAAAGCGGTCAAAAATATAAATTGGAAAACGGAAAAGTAACAAGAATAGGATGAAGAATTTTGCAATAATAGGTGTTGGCGGCTATATAGCACCGCGCCATTTGAAAGCAATAAAGGAAACAGGTAATAACCTTCTTGTAGCTCTCGACAAGAGCGACAGCGTCGGAATTATGGATTCATATTTCCCGAAAGCCGACTTTTTTACAGAACCAGAACGCTTCGAGCGTCACGTTTATAAATTGCAGCACGGTTCGAGCGAGAAACTGGACATTTTCAGCATCTGTACGCCAAACTATCTGCACGATGCACACATAAGAATGGCATTGCTCAACGGAGCCGACGCTATCTGCGAAAAACCGCTCGTGCTCAATCCATGGAACATCGATGCACTTTCCGAACTGGAAAAGGAAACGGGACATAAGATTTACAATATCCTTCAGCTCCGTTTGCATCCGGCAATTATAGAACTGAAAAAGAAAATCGAAGCTGGCGACCCCAACAAGATTTATGATGTTGACCTAACCTACATAACATCACGCGGAAAATGGTTCCACTATTCGTGGAAGGGCGACATTGCAAAGTCGGGCGGACTTGCAACAAACATCGGCATACATTTCTTCGATATGCTTCAGTACATTTTCGGCAAAAAGAAAATGCTCGTGGTTCACCACCGCGACAACCACGTGGTATCAGGTTATCTTGAACTGGAAAAGGCACGCGTGCGCTGGTTCTTGAGTGTTGACAGCGAATATCTTCCCGACGAAATCAAGGCAAAGGGCCAGACGACATACCGCTCTATCCAGATTGCTGGTGATGAACTCGAATTTACTGGCGGTTTTACCGACTTGCACACCGAAAGCTACAAGAATATCCTTGCTGGCAAAGGCTTTGGTCTCGACCAGGCTAAACCGAGCATCGAAATGGTTCATTTCATCAGGAATGCCGAAGTTGTAACCACTATGAAAGATTGTGAACATCCATTTATTTCAAGAATAAAATAATTAAAAGTTAGGCGTATGAATAATATCTACGAAGCATTAATAAACAAGCAGGCAAAATTATCCGTAATCGGACTTGGATACGTAGGTCTGCCTATCGCTTTGGAATTTTCGAAGCATATCAACGTAGTGGGCTTTGATGTGAAGCCAGAAAGAGTTGCAATGATGAACAACCATATCGACCCGAGCAACGAACTCGACAAGTCGGCATTCGACGGATGCAACATTACTTTCACTTCCAATGCTGACGACCTCAAGCAGTGCAACTTCTTCATCGTTGCTGTTCCTACTCCAATCGACGAGCACAAGCTTCCCGACCTTACTCCAGTAATCAAGGCATCGGAATCGGTTGGCAAGGCTTTGAAGAAAGGCGACTATGTAGTTTATGAATCAACCGTTTACCCTGGATGCACCGAAGAAGATTGTGTTCCGATTCTTGAAAAGATGTCTGGACTTAAGTTTATGCAGGACTTCAAGGTAGGATTCTCGCCAGAAAGAATTAACCCGGGCGACAAGGCTCACTCGCTTACCCAGATAAAGAAAATCACATCGGGTTGTGATCCTGAGGCTGCTGAGAACATCGCAAAGGTTTACGAAATAATAATCAAGGCTGGTGTTCACCGTGCAAGTGCAATAAAGGTTGCTGAAGCTGCAAAGATTATTGAAAATACACAGCGCGACATCAACATTGCCCTTATGAACGAATTGTCAATCATATTCGACATCATGGGAATCAACACTTACGAGGTTTTGGAAGCAGCAGGAACAAAGTGGAACTTCCTGAAGTTCTCGCCGGGTCTTGTTGGCGGACATTGCATCGGAGTTGACCCGTACTATCTGCTTCACAAGGCAAAACAGCTTGGTTATCACGCAAGTATGATTAATTCTGGTCGTGCTCTCAACGATAGTATGGGTACACGCATAGCCGACAAGGTTGTAAAGATGATTATCAATGCAGGCAAGGAAATCACAAAGTCAAGGGTTCTCATCATGGGTATGACCTTCAAGGAGAACGTTACCGACATCAGAAATTCACGTATAATTGATATTATCAACGAGTTGAAATATTTCCGTGTAAACTGTGACGTTGTAGATGCATTTGCTGACCACGACGAGGTTATGAAGGAATACGGTGTTGATATGTCGAAGGAACCGACAGGCAAGTACGATGCAATTATCGTTGCCGTAAACCACCGTCCATACATGGAACTCACCGAAGATTATTTCAAGGGCATTTCTGCCGAAAACGGAATCCTTGTTGATGTCAAGGGTGTAATGCGTGGCAAGATTAAAGACTTGACATACTGGAGCCTATAGCAAACAGGTATGCTGTCCCAGAAATGTCATGCTGACTCCAAAATGTCATGCAAACAATGAAATGTCATGCTGAATTTATTTCAGCATCTATTACTATAGATCCTGAAACAAGTTCAGGATGACCAAATCCTGAAACAAGTTCAGGATGACCAAATGCTGAAACAAGTTCAGGATGACCAAATGCTGAAACAAGTTCAGGATGACCAAATGCTGAAACAAGTTCAGGATGACTAGGATAAAAACATAAAGAAAAGGCTGTCATACGACAGCCTTTTTCATAAATGCTCACAAAATACGGAATTAGAATTATCGTCTAATCAACTGCACCGTACCCTTGTGACTTAACTTTTCGTTCTTGTCGCTGGTTGCAGTAATCACATAGAAATACACACCTTCCGAGGCTTCGTTGTTGCCACTAATCTTTCCGTCCCAGTACTTGTCGAGTTGCTGGCTGTGGAAAACCAATTGACCGGACTTAGTGTATATTGACAAGTCGTAGTCGAGCAAAGTACCGTCATAGTATATTGTAAACTCATCGCCGATACCGTCGCCGTTTGGTGTAAATACGTTCGGAATCCTAAAGTCGCTCGATACGACATCGATGGTTTTCGAGTATCTGCTTTCGCAGTCGCCTGTACGGGCAACAAGTTCCACAGTATATTTGCCGTTGCTCTTGAACTCATAGTCAAAATTGTAATCGGTTGATATTACTATACCGTTTACAAGCCACTCGAAATCAACGTTCTGAACATTTCCAGAATCATCAAGCCTTGTGTAGTTGCGGAAATTGTATGCCTTGTCGTTGAAAGCGTCCTTTGTGCTTTCAAAAGTAGCATTCAGTTTAGTCTTGTCTATTACAACAACTGTATCGTATGCGATGCACGAATTTGTGTAATTTATTTCAACGGTATATGTGCCGGCATTCAGTCCTGAGAAGATTCCGCTGCGTGAAATTTCCTTGCCGTTAATCTTGCAATAGCTTATTGCCGACTGCGACTTTATCTCAATCTGACCATTATTTCCAGAGCAGTAGTTAGCCTTCGTGCTTACCGAATGGTTCATCTTTTCGGCAACATTTACGTCGAATGCGACTTTCGATGAGCACCTGCCGTCAGCAGTCAGCAATATGGTGTTTCTGCCCGAATTCAATCCGCTAAGTTCGTATTTGTTGGCATTCAGCTTTTTTACCGAGTAGCCTTCGTCATTCCACGAAATAGGGGAGGCAGAAGTAACATCTACTGTGAGTTTTTCTCCATAGCACAAGTCGGTCTTTGAAGCTTTTACGACCAGCTTTTCGGGCTCTACGAATGTAATCTTCACAGTATTGCCATTTGATAAATCGATTGTGTGTGTGCCGTAGGTAGTGCTGCTAATTTTAACTCCCGATGCAGCCTTTGTCAAATTCAATCCTTTCGAAGCCTTTACTTTCGAAGCGTCAATGCCTTCAATAGTAAGTTCGTCGCCACAAATTATTGTATCATTCAAGTTAAGTGCATCAACCTTGTTTTCGGGTTGTGATATAAGTTCAGTAATCTTTGGATTGGAAGGTTCCGGTATGGACGTTTCACCGTTGGCGGCAACAAGCAAATCTGTCGGTTGATTTGTCACAGGTGCATCAGGAGTAAGGTTTTCTGTTATGGTATTTGATATTGGGGTTGATGTTTCGTCTTTTGGAAGATATACGACGAGCACTGCGGTAACGACAGCAACAGCCGCAACAGCAGAAATAAATAGGTATTTGTGTGCCGACAACACGTCAGAGAATGTTCGCTTTGGAATATTCTTGCAGACATTTTCAAATACCGACTCTGGCGGCACTTCCGTGTAGCCTTCGAGTTTTTGTTTCAATATCTTGTCAAAATCGTTCATCGTTTAAAATCGTTTTTAATTATTTCAATCAAGTATTCTCTCGCTTTCTTCAGTTGCGAACGGCTTGTGGACTCGGTGATGTTTAGTTTCTCGGCAATTTCGTTGTGCTGATAACCTTCGATGACATACATGTTGAAAATCGTCCTGTAGCCATCTGGCATCTTCGATATTGCATCCAGCAAATCCTTAGCCGACATATTTGAAACTATATCGGGGCTTTCGTCTTTGGCATCGGAATCGTCTTCGTCAAGTTCCGAAAACGAACTTCTGCCAAGCCTCAGATAGTTCAGCGACTCGTTCACTGCCATTCTTTGCAACCAGCCTTCAAAAGAACCTTCGAACCTATAGTCTCCAATCTTGTCCATAACCTTTATGAAGCAATCCTGAAGTATGTCCTGGGCTTCGTCCCTGTTCTTTGCATAACGCAAGCAAATCCCATAAACGAACGGCGAGAACTTTCTGTAAAGCTCTTCAAAAGCCTTCCGCGACTTCTGCTGACACTTCCTTATCAGTTTCTCGTTATCGCCCATTTCGACTATATGACAATTTAAAATGCGATTTCGTTGCCTGGAAAATCAAAAAAAATTAAAAAATTTTTTAGTTGATTGAATGATAAAGATTTACGAATGAAAATTTTTCGTTGTTTTTTATTTACAATAGACGTTGCACGCAACGTCTCTACATATTTTTGAATCATTTTAATTTATTGCTGACGTTGCACGCAACGTCTCTACTATTGAATCTTCAAATTATCAACCTTAGCTCAACGAAGTTAAATCTTGATTTAAAATAAAAAGATGGTCGCAAAACTGCGGCCATCTTTTATTTTGATAACTTATGTGCTATCTTACAAGATGCAAAGCACCTTCTGGATTGTATGGATGTCCGTCAAGACCTACTGCATCGATAATGTAGTAGTAAACACCCGGAGTAGCCTTTGTCGAGCCGTTCAAACGTCCGTCCCAACCAGCATCTTCGTTCTCCCAGTCGGTCCACTCATATACTACGCGGCCGTAGCGGTTGAGAATCTTTCCGTGGAATGTATCCAAAGATTCGGCCTTTACCTGGAAGTAGTCGTTGATACCGTCGCCGTTAGGTGAGAAGATGTTCGGAACTTCGAGCGAACTTTCCTTGTCAACGCATATCGGGTCAACGAATGCTGTATCGCGGCATTCCTGAATGTCTCTGTTCATTACAATCAAGAACGGTTCATAGCACTTGCCCGGTTCGGTCGGTTCGGTGTAGATGTGCTCTACAAGTTCGTCGCAGTTCTTTTCGATTGTGCCGTCACCGAAGTGCCATTCGCATACTCTGATGTTTACATTGTCGTAGTTGGTCGAGTTTACAAATGTTACCCTTGCTTCCGGAGCAACAAGGCTGTTGAGTGCGATATCTGCCGATACTGCGATATCAGCCTCAATCATACCGATTGTTCCAACTTCAACTTCTGGGAAGTCGTGGCACCAGATGTCGTTGTTGAAATATGTCTGGTAGCTCGATATGAATTCGTCGTTGAATGTACGGTAATCCGAACGATAGGTATATGTGCCGGCTGGCAGGTTGTAAACATGGAAGTCGGTGATTGCATAGCCTGTATTCGGGTTGGTTATTGTTGGACCAACAGTGGTGTCAATCCAGAAGAATGAGAATGTTCCAGTAGTGTCAAGGAATTCGATACCACCTCTGCCAAGTGCGCAGGTATCACCAATGATACGGTAGCTGTATTCTGGCAAGTAAGGTTCTTCGATAATTGCCCTGCCGATGTTCGATACGCAACCCCATCTGTTGGTTGTGGTAAGACCTACAACGTGGCTGGTTTGCTTGTCGTCCCAGTAAACAAATGCACGTGAGCCAATGTTTTCTGGATCTGTATAGGTGGTATCAATGTTACCATTGCCAAATTCCCAGTCATATACATCAAGGCTTCTGTCGTTTGCAGTAAGTATTGCTGGTCCGCCGAAGCACTTAGGAGGTATTACTACGATTGAATCATCTGGAACTACTGCGAATACAACCTTAACAGTATCCTTGTCGGTACAATATTCAGTATTCTGTACAGTCCAGTAAACTTCGAAGTATGGGTCCTGGTAGTTGTCGCTATTCCAAACTCTTGAATGTATCAAGGTATTCGGATCTGAACGGTCGTCGAATGTAACTGTGCTTGATGCAGCATTTGATGACCAGCGGCCTACACCGACACCATTGAAATCAACGTGCAGACGACCTACGGTGTCGCAGAATGTGATTGAAGTATCTGTAATTTGTGCGCTTGGCTGCTGCAAGAACTCTATTGTCCAAGGACCTGCTGTATCCTTGCAGAAACGCTGGTTGTCTTGTGGACCAGTGTATTCAATCCAGTAGAAGTCGTGACGACCATAGCTTGATACGGTAACGTCGGTTATTGTCTGATCAACAGTCTGGTTGTTAGGACCGAACTGAGTTGAAGGATTTACTTCGTACCAGAAACCTCTTATTTCGTCTCCAGGATTTTCAGCACGCAGGTATGCGTATGTAAGTCCGCACACTGCCGTATCGCCTTCGTTCATGCTTATTACAGCCGATGGAATTTCGTAGAAGTGAACCCATCTTACCTTCGAGTCGGAGCAGGTCTCCTCGTTGTCGCTTTGGATAGTCGGGTGGTTGGTTTCTGTCCATCTGAAACCTGCCAATCCGTATGCTGAGTAGTGACCTGTTGTGTTGGGGTCGTGGCGGTCGGTAAATGTTGCAGCACCACCAGTTTCGCTAGTCCATGTTCCTTCGATGTTGTCACCTTCCTGATGTGATGATGTTACATGCAACTGGAAGTCGAGACCGCAGACTGGGAGAGTATCGCGTGGTACCTGAACATTAGGTACTTCCATAAATTCTACGGTAACAGTATCGCGGTCGAAGCAAGTTGCAGCATCACCCATAGTGTTGATTTCTCTTACTATAAAGGTATATACACCGTAGTCGCTGACCTGAACGCCTTCGACAATGCTGTCGTGCGGAGTGTTAGTCCAAGTTACCTGAGCTGCTGGATTTGGCTTCTGACCTACTGTCCACTGGCAAGTTGGTGTGTAAATGCCATCTTCCGGCTGTAAGCTCCAAGAACCATTAAGTAGGTAGCTATTGCCGCAGGCTGCATGGTCGTTACCTGCATTAGCTGTTGGTTTTTCGAGGAAGCGTACGTGCATTGTATCAATTGTTACACAAGTTGCGTTGCGAGCAACAAAGTATATGTCAACATCCTGGTATCTTGTAACATGGATTGAAGTATCAAGAGTAAAGGTTGTGTTGATTTGTGACGAGTCAGCAAAGCGACCTGCAATGTCATCGGCCTTTACCATCCATACTGTTTCTACGTAGCCTTCTGATGCGGAAGCATCTGCACAAAGTTCAACTTCTCTACCGCAGACTGCCACATGGTTACCTGTAGAACCGCACTGGTGTACGCTTGCAACAGGAACTTTTCTGAATACTACATGCTTTACAGCTTCACCTGCGCAGTTGCCATCGGTGAGACGCGGGTCGTTAATAGGTTCCGACCATCTGAATTCGTATTCAACTTCAGAAACGTCGTCTGGAATAGGAACTGTTACTAAGCAGTGCGGGTAGCGGTCGCTACTTGGCGACAATGGATTGTTGTAGTTGTGGTAGATAACAGAAGGAAGTACTTGTCCGTTTAGGTTGTATGCTGTCCACCTACCTTCGTTAGCAGGATTTGTGTTGTAAACCTGAAGTTCTGCTGTGTGACCGCAAACGGTGTCAACGTTAGCTGTTGTTGCGGGTGCAGGAGGATTAATGAATGTAATTGTTACGTTGTCGCTTCCGGCACATTCGCCATTACGTTCGGTAAGTGTCAGTACATAAGTACCGCCGGCATTTGCATTGGCAGTTGGCTGAATGCTGCTAGGATCGCTCATTACAACACCCGAACCAGTCCATTGAAGCGATGAACCATCAATTTCTGGAATTGTAGGATTAGCGCCAGTAATATCGGCGGATACACCGCAGACAGTAATATCTGGACCAGCTTCCGGCGATGGAATCTGACGGAAGTTATAAATTGCCGAGGCGTCTCCGGTACATTCAGCATTTACAATATGCCATGTGAATGTTACGTTTCCGTAGTGGCTCGAGAGTATTCTCGGGTTGTTCATGATGTTGGTAGTGTTTTCAATAGTAGTGTAGTTGTATCCGGTAACGCCATCAGGAGGAGTTGCTGTCCAGTAGCCGTTCATGCCTTCTGGAACCTCAGAACCGTTGAGCTGGATAACAAGACCGCAAGTTTCTGCACCTGTTACAGTAGGTGTTGGTGAAGCCTTCCACATCAGAGGTACGGCCTGAGTAACCGAACGGCAGCCTGTGCCCCAAACAGCCAAGCCTTCGCCGTTGCCACATACTGCGACAAGATAATATTGGCGACCTTCGCGACCGTTAGGAATATTTGCCAATGATACTGAAGTAGTGTTACCAGATAGCGTGCATATATAAGAAGTATCTGTGTTTATATAGTTCGGATTGGTGCATATAATATAAGATAATGTACCTGTTCCTTGTAGGTGTGAGCCTCCACTATGCTCTTGTCCTACATTATATGTTTCGCCTGTACACATGATATGTGGTGCGTAACTTGCAAATGTACCTGCGTTGTACGGACAGTTGCAAGCAAAATATCCTGCTACACTTACACTGCTACAACCGCTAGTGTCGCTTACTGTAAGCGCATAGTCAAGTGCACTTAATTGCGAGAAGCTGAAGGTGTTGCTTGTCTGGTCATTAGCTGTTATATTTCCATTGGCAGGTGTACCCCACATAGCATCATCGTTTTCTCTGTATCGACCAGTTACATTATATACTGGAGGATTAGAGCCTGGGTTCAGACCATTTACGCTAAATGTAACCTCTACTCTAGGATGAGCATCATCCGAATCATCGCAAGTTTCAGTTCTATTTGAAATTACAATTTCGTCATAGATATCGAAAGTAACTGAACTTGTTGCAGGGTCTGCACAGCGTTCGCCAGTAATTGTATTTGTTATGGTATATCTACCAGGGTTGGCAAGGCTTGGCTGGAATGTGCGTGCGTCGAGGTTGAGCGCTGCGGAGGACGGATTGCAAGAAAGTGTACCGAAGTCCTGAGCAGACAGCTGTATCAGAGCTCCAGAGCGGCAGCAGTTGCCAACAGAAGCAAGTGTCGCATTCATTCTACGTGCGAAGTTTACGTTTACGCTTGCATCACCGGTACAAGTTTCGTTGCCCATGTAGTATTCGTGCCATGTGAAGGTGTAGTCGCCATAAACATTGACGGTAACATCAGTTTGTGGCTGTGTAGGTGCAGTGAATGTTGCTGTACCAGGACCAGTGTAAGTCCATTGGCCAGTGTTGCTTGGATAAGCGAAGCTGCCTGCACTAAGAGTAATTGTGTTGCCACAAGGTGTAGTTGATGAGGCAGTTACAGTTGGTGTTGGCTCTATACAGCAGTCGGAATGGTGAGCTGGCTTTACGTGTACTAATACTGTAGTGTCGTAAGAACATCCGAAGTTGTCGGTTGCCGAGAAAGTATAAGGTATTTCCGACCAGTTGTCTGGGTCAGGGTTCTGGACTGTAGCAGTAGCATTAGCGCTGCCGTTCTGTCCTGTTGTTACACCAACGCCGCTCCATGAGTATCCGCTGGTTGTGTATGTGTTGGTAAATCTCCAAGTGTCATCAGGATAGAGGGAGTTGTTGAAGTACAAACCCCATTCGAATATCCATCCGTTATCTGCGCTCAAGTGGTCGCATACATATATTGTCCAAGTACCGTTGAGAGGACATCCTACGAGAGAAGAAAGGTTTTCGTAAGTACCGTAGTCGCCTTCGTTAAGTACGTCGTTTGATTCGGTGTTACCACATGGGTCGGTATATGATTCGCGTGTTGTTGGTCCGTTGGGGCCGAAAGGAGTTGTTGATGTAGGAGTGAAGTTATACGAATAACCTTCGCCTTGGATATAGTAGCAGTCGCTATATGTACCTGGGTCTGGAGCGTGTCCGAGGTGGATGTTTCCACCGCCGCTTGAACCTGTAATATTAGTTCCACCGTGGAGTGACCAGCCAAGTGAAGACATTGTTCCACTTCCATAAGCGTGAAGCAAGCACATCTGTCCGTTCGGGCACTGGAGTACCATAGAAAGGTCACCCAAGTATGAGTGTTCCATGTTGAGGTAGATACGTTCGAAGTCGTTAGCCGATGTAATTCTCTGGTCGTCGCCGAAGAAGTCGAATTCGAGGCTTGTGTTGTAGCAAGTGCTGTTACCATCGGGGAGGAAGGTTGCACCGGCAATTACAGGAGGACGGATTGCCACCCAAGGTTCTACATGCGGTTCACCGTGCAGCGAAACAGTTTCTCCCGGGCATATAGAGTCGGGACCGAAACTTACGGCTGGCCATGTTGGACGTAGAGAAACGCGAACCAGACGTGCGTTGACATTCCTGTTCAAGCAGTGACGATCGTCTTCGGTAGTACAGATAACCCTATAACCACCACTTTCGGTAAAAGTGTAGGTGAGAGTCTGCATTCCTAATGCGTTACCGTCAGGGGTAATTGTATCGTTGTTTGCATCGATAATGCCCCAGTGGTATAACAACGATCCTTCGTCCTGGTCATATACAGCGTGGTTGTTGTCGAATACTGTGGAAGCTGTGAAACTTACTGCTGTGCCGTTGCATACGTCGTAGTATGTGTCGTTAAGACCAGTAGCAGGATTGTATTCCGTTGTAGGACTTACACTAGGAGTAAAGGTAGTTCTGAAAGTCTGGCACATGTCGCCGCACCAAATTTTTGCAGTAAAACCTGCACCGCGGGTAGAACCCGAAGTCCAGATAATCTGCAACGAACCACGGTTAGATGTGAAAGTCAGTCCGTTAAGCGAAGTTCCTGTTGCATTTGAAACCAATATTTCCTGTGATATACCATCCTTAATGGTCATCACAGTTCCTGATGCAAGGTTGAACTGCGTAAACTTAAGGCTGATAGCACCCGAGTTGGTTGATGCTATATCCCTTATGTAGCTTTCGTTTGTCTGATACTGTCCGCTTGCGCCACCGCTATCGTAGAGGTAAGCGGCGAAGTTATTTTCGCTACCAGTACCATTTTGGCAGGTAATCTGGAAAGTGTTGTCCACCTGACCAGGGGCATTGGTATCGGAAATATTATAGCTCGTCTGAGCGAAGACCGATGTGCTAGCCGCAAAAAGTACGGCCAATACACTTATAAATAATGACTTATTCATTGCTGTACCCTTTCATTGCGTTAAACATTTCTGAAATTTCCTTGTTGGAGTAGAACCCAATGATGGTGTTTGTCTTGCCAACGCGATAGAAATTGCGGTGGTCGTACGGTCTTTCGTAGTAGAATTCGGCGATGTTTACCTTGCCGATTTCTATTGATTCAACCATACCGGCTTTTTCACCAGTTTCGGGATCCTTGTAGTAAAGATACTCAAAATCGTCAATCTTCTGAACCAATTCTGGAGATTCAATGTACCACGAATGGTCGAGTTCATAGTTCAGAAGCTCAAGGATTATAGGAGTTTCCTTCTGCATGCGCTGCAAATGTTCAAGGCTGTAAGCCTTTTCCAAGCGCGGGTCAATCTGCACTGTCTGTGCATAGCCTATGCCCGATAATATCAAGGCAATCAGCAAAATAACAAACTTCTTATTCATAGTCATATTCCTTATTTTTTACAAATTAATAATTTTTCTTCTACCCCTATGACAACTGAAAAGGCGATTTCGTTGCCTGGGATTTTAAAAATTTTTCAATTTTTTTTCAATTTTTTTTTAAGTTCAACATTTATAATAAATTACGCAATATAAGATTGCAAAGTAAATTAAAAAATCCGAATATCTGTTAATTATTTTTAAGTTTTGTTAATATTTTTTATAATTGATTGGTTTATAGTGGAATATGATTGGGGGAGTGCAATGGGGAATATTAGATGCTGCCATTCGATACTTCGACAACACTTCGATTTCACTCAGTGCGACGGCTCAGCAAGCGAAGCTCAGGGGGCAATTCAGCATGACATTTTGGTGTTGACATGACATTTTGGTGTTGACATGACATTTCAGACTCTTCCTAGTAGTCATCCTGAACTTGTTTCAGGATCTAAACGTATAACAGATGCTGAAATAAATTCAGCATGACATTTCGGAACCATTAGAGTATTCATTCTGGACTTATTTCTCCCCAAGTCACCCTGAACTTGTTTCAGCGTTCGGTCATCCTGAACTTGTTTCAGCGTTCGGTCATCCTGAACTTGTTTCAGGATCTTAATAATGGATGCTTAAATAAATTCAGCATGACATTCTACGTTCATTGTCCATTATCAACCTTCAGCTCAGCGTAGCTAATTGTTAATTGTCAATTGATTATTCGTATATCCCTCGATTTGCAACGTCCTTGTTCAACTCTACATTTCCGAACTTATCGGCGATGAGGTCGAGCAGGCTTTCAATTTCTTCCACGGTGTTGGCGGTGAGCAGTTTAAGTCTTGTTTCCTTGAAATTTGGTATTGCCTTGAAGTACATTGTGAAATGGCGGCGCATCTCGTAAATACCACGCATTCCTTCCTTGTAGTCAACCGACTTGTGCAAATGCTCGCGTGCGTAGTCAACGCGCTCGAGGACTGTCGGGATTGGCAGTTCCTCGCCGGTTTCAAGGTAATGTTTTACTTCGCGGAAAATCCATGGTCTGCCGATGGCGGCACGACCTATCATTATGGCATCAACTCCGTAAGTATTAAAGCGTTCGGCAGCGATTTTTCCGCTTGTAATGTCTCCGTTGCCAATGATTGGTATGTGTATGTTGGGATTGTTCTTGACCTTGCCTATGAGCGTCCAGTCGGCTTCGCCCTTGTACATCTGTGCGCGTGTGCGTCCGTGTATTGTGAGCGCCTGAATGCCGCAGTCCTGCAACATAAGTGCAACTTCCTCCACGTTGAGCGATTCGCTGTCCCATCCGAGACGAGTTTTTGCCGTTACTGGAAACCGCGATACCTTCACAACACGCTCGGTTATTTCCTTCATCAACGGTAAGTTACGCATCATTCCAGAGCCTGCGCCACGACCTGCAATCTTCTTTACAGGGCATCCGTAATTTATGTCCAAGATGTCGGGGTCGGCATTGTTGATATAGCGGGCGGCTTCTTCCATGGCATCGGGAATATGTCCGTATATTTGTGTTCCTACTGGTCGTTCGTAGTCGAAGATGTCGAGTTTCTTTACTGTCTTTTGTGCTTCGCGGATAAGTCCGTCGGCAGAGATGAACTCGGTGAACATTAGGTCGGCACCGAACTTCTTGCACATATAACGAAACGACGGGTCTGTAACATCCTCCATAGGTGCGAGGAATACAGGCCTGTCGTTAAATTCGGTCTTACCGATTTTAAACATTTGCTTTTATCCCAATGTTGCCTTTACTTCGGTTTCGTCGAATGCCTCAACAATATCGCCGACCTTTATGTCGTTGAACTTGTCGATGTTAAGACCGCATTCCTGACCGGCAATGACTTCCTTGGCATCGTCCTTGAAACGCTTCAAACTGCCTAGTTCGCCAGTGTAGATGACGATACCGTCGCGGATGATTCTGACTTTCGACTTGCGTGAAATCTTGCCGTCGGTAACGAGACATCCGGCAACCGAACCAACCTTCGAAATCTTGAATACTTCGCGTATTTCGGCCGAACCGGTGATAGTTTCCTTTACAACCGGCTTCAACATACCTTCCATAGCATCCTTGATTTCGTTGATAGCATCGTAGATTATGGAGTAGAGGCGAATTTCGATGCCTTCCTTCTCGGCGGTCTTGCGTGCGTAAGTCGAAGGACGAACCTGGAAACCTACGATGATAGCATTCGAAGCGGCAGCCAGCATAACATCCGATTCGGAAATCTGACCGACAGCCTTGTGTATGATGTTCACCTCGAACGATTCGGTCGAGAGCTTTATCAATTCGTCCGACAGAGCTTCGATAGATCCGTCCACGTCGCCCTTTACGATGATGTTTATCTGGTGGAAATCGCCGAGAGCCATACGGCGGCCGATTTCACCGAGAGTGATATGTTTCTGTGTTCTGATGCTAAGTTCACGCTGCAACTGCAAACGCTTGTTGGCAAGACTCTTGGCTTCCTGTTCGGAGTCGAGCACGTTGAACTTGTCGCCAGCCTGCGGAGCACCGTTGAGACCAAGAACAAGAACTGGAGTTGATGGACCTGCCTCGGTAACTTTCTGGTTGCGTTCGTTGTACATAGCCTTTACACGTCCTGTTGCACATCCTGCGAGCAGAATGTCGCCCACGTGCAGGGTTCCCGACTGAACTATGAGTGTAGCAACGTAACCGCGTCCCTTGTCGAGCGACGATTCGATTACTGTACCGTTGGCGTTCTTGTTTGGATTTGCCTTCAAGTCGAGCATTTCGGCTTCGAGAAGAACCTTTTCGAGAAGTTCTTCGATGTTGAGGCCTGCCTTTGCTGAGATGTCTTGCGACTGGTACTTACCGCCCCATTCTTCAACCAAATAGTTCATATTTGCCAACGATTCCTTAATCTTGTCCGGATTAGCGGTTGGTTTATCTATCTTGTTGATAGCAAATACGATAGGGACATTTGCTGCTGAAGCGTGGTTGATAGCTTCCTTTGTCTGTGGCATTATGTCGTCGTCGGCAGCGATGACGATGATTGCCACGTCGGTAATCTGGGCACCACGGGCACGCATTGCGGTAAATGCCTCGTGACCAGGAGTATCGAGGAAGGTTATCCTCTTGTCGTTGAGCTGTACGCTGTATGCACCGATGTGCTGTGTGATACCGCCGGCTTCGCCAGCAACCACGTTGGTATGACGGATGTAGTCGAGCAACTTTGTCTTACCATGGTCGACGTGACCCATAACGGTAACGATTGGCGGACGTGGAAGCAAGTCTTCATCTTTGTCTTCTGCCTGCTTGATTTCGTCAAGAATTTCAGCAGCAACAAATTCGACCTGGAAACCGAATTCTTCTGCCACGATTGACATTGTTTCGGCATCGAGGCGTTGGTTGATAGAAACGAACAGACCGAGGCTCATGCAAGTTGCAATGATTTTCGTTACGGGAACGCCCATCATCGTTGCAAGTTCGTTTGCCGAAACGAATTCGGTAACCTTTATGATTTTCTTTTCAGCTTCGAGCCTTTCGTTTTCCTCGGCGCGACGCATAGAGAACAATTCACGTTTTTCCTTACGGAACTTAGCTGCCTTGTTGCCTTTGGTCTTGTTGGCTGTGAGCTTAGCAAGAGTTTCCTTTACTTTTTCCTGTATGTCCTCCTCGTTTATTTCAGGTTTCTTTGGAGTGGGCTTTCCGCCTTTCTTCTTCTTTCCGCCTTCGCCAGCCTGACCTTTCTTCGAGAAGTCGTTGTTGCCGCTTACCTTATTAATATCAACCTTTACGTTGTCGCGTTTGATACGTTTGCGTTTTTCCTTGCGCTCTGCCTTTTCCTTTTCGCGGTTTTTCTGACGTTCTTCCTTGGCTTCCTTGCGGGCGCGTTCTGCTGCTTCCTGCTTGCGCTCATATTCGCTGATGTCGATTTTACCAATGATGTTAGGTCCTTGGAGTTTTTCGACATGAGTCTTTATAAATTCTGGTTCAGGAGGAGCAACCTTTTCGGGCTTTGCTTCGACTTCGGGTTTGGTTTCGACTTCGGGTTGTGTTGGTTTTGCTAGCTTTTCTGGCTCTGCCGGTTTGGGAGCAGCAACAGTTTTTTCCTTCTTCGGCTCTTCTGCCTTAGCAGGCTTCTTAGCTTTTTTCTGAGCTTCCTTTTCTGCCGCAGTCTTGCGTTTAGGACGGGTATTCTGGTTTATCTGGTCAAGATTAATCTTGCCGAGAACCTTTGGCCCGTTTTCATCGGTATCGATGTTGCCTTCGATAGGCTGGATTTCGTGTGGTTTAGGAGTAGGTTTAGTTTCTTCCTTAACTGCAACTTCGGCAGGTTTCTCCTGAGGTTTAGCCTCTTCGACCTCTTTCTGAAGGCGTTCCTTTTCCTTTGCTTCCTTAGCCTTTTCTGCTTCGATTTTTTGCTTTTCGAGGTTCTGCTGCTTTTCGATTGAAATGTTCAGTTCCTTGTTTTCCTTTGCCTTCTCGGTATCCTTGATGGCAGTTTCGTTCATAACTTTCGAGTCCTTGAACTTTTCGTCAAGCAGAGCCAACCATTCGGGCTGTACCTTGGCGTTAGGGTTGTTCTCGATTTCGATACCCTTGCTTGCAAGATATTCCACGATGGTTGATGTCGCTACGTTGTAGATAGCAACTACGGCACTTAATCTTTTTGGTTTCGTTTCCGAAGTCATATTTTTCTCCTAAATAAACTTTTCGTTCTCTTTTGCGGGTTTAATTGTTAAATTCGGTTTTCAGAATTCTTATTACATCGTCTATTGTTTCCTCTTCGAGGTCGGTACGGCGAACAAGTTCGTCCTTGCTGAGTTCGAGTACGCTAAGTGCGGTGTCGCAGCCAACAGCCTTGAGCTGGTCGATTACCCACTGTTCGATTTCGTCGTCGAATTCCTCGAGGTCGATATCTTCTTCCTGCGATACCCTGAAAACGTCGATTGTGTAGCCGAGCAACTGGCAGGCGAGCTTGATGTTGAGGCCGCCCTTACCGATAGCTAACGATACCTGGTCTGGGTTCAGATAAACTTCAACGCGCTTTTCTTCGTTTATAATCTTGAGCGAAGAAATCTTTGCTGGGCTAAGTATTCGCTGGATATACAACGGCATGTTGGTTGTGTAGTTGACGATGTCGATGTTTTCGTTGTGAAGTTCGCGAACGATACCGTGGATACGGCTACCCTTCATACCTACGCATGCTCCAACCGGGTCGACGCGCTCATCGTATGATTCAACAGCAACCTTAGCTCTTTCGCCAGGGATGCGGACGATTTTCTTGATAGTGATAAGTCCTGAATCGCCGATTTCGGGGATTTCCTGTTCGAAAAGTCTTTCGAGGAACTTTTCCGAAGTACGCGAAATCTTTATGATTGGGCTTCCGTTCTTAAGTTCTACGCTGGAGATGACAGCCTTGAGGGTGTCGCCCTTGCGATACTTGTCGCTAGGAATCTGGTCTTGCTTCGAGAGGAGGAGTTCTGTTCCTTCTTCGTCGCGAACAAGGATTTCGCGTTTCCATACCTGATAAACTTCTGCTGTGATAAGGTCACCGATTTTGTCCTTATATTTGAGGTAGATATTGTCCTTTTCACGTTCCATAATCTTTGCCTGAAGGTTCTGCTTCAGTGCGAGGATTGCACGGCGTCCGAAATCCTGGAGGCGTATTTCGTCGGAATATTCTTCGCCAACTTCGTAGTCCTCGTCGATTTTCTGTGCTTCCGACAGAGGAATCTTAGTGTATTTGTCCTCAATATCATCGTAGTCGTCGTCCTCGACAACTGTTCTTGTACGCCAGATTTCAAGGTCACCGGTCTTGTCGTTTACAATCACGTTGAACTTGCTGTCTTCGCCATACAATTTTACCAATGTTGATGAAAATACGTCCTTCATCACGCCAATCATCGTTGACCTGTCGATGTTTTTTAATTCCTTAAATTCGGCAAAGGTGTCAATTAAGTTTTCCTGTACTCCCATGGTAATCTTTATTTAAAGTCAATTACGCTTTTAACTGTTTTTATATTAATTAGTTCAATATCAAATTGTTCTGTCACAACCACCTTTTTGTTGGCTTCCTTCTTTACTGTAGCCGTCTCGACGGTTATAGCGTTGTCGTTATATGCCTTAAGCGTGGCGACGATTTTCTCACCGTCAACGTAAACGATTTCCACCTGCTTGCCGATATTTTTAAGGTACTGCTCCTTTACGCGGAAAGGATTTGTAAGGCCCGGTGAGCTTACTTCGAGCGAATAGTCTTCCTTTTCGCGGTCGAGGCACTCTTCGATGGCCTGGCTGATGCGGCGGCACTCGTCTATTGTGATGCCGTTCATGTCGTCAACGTATATGGAAATATCGTTGGATACACTTATAGCAATATCCACAACAAACTGTGTTTCAGAAAGAAACCGTTTGCTTAAAACTTCTATATCTTCCTTCCTTATCAACGTCAGAAAATAAAACGGGGGAAATCTATCCCCCTGTCAGTTCTAAATTTGCGCAAAAATATATTATTTTTCCGATATGACAAAAAAAATGTGCAAGTTTAAACTCTAAATGCTCGAATAAGCCATCAGCAAAATTGTTGCAATGGCACATATTCCTCCAACAATATTCAACTTGGTTAGTTTTTCCTTGAAGAATATTCCGCCGATAATGATGGAAAGCAGAATTGTAGATGTATTGCAGATGCCGTAAAGCGATGATGTCGAAATCAGGTTGGTTTCCATTGATTTTATCACGAAATATATAGAGCCAAAATTGAATGAACCGAGCAGTATTCCAAATAGCCAAGCTTTGAAAGTCAAGAAGTTACGCAAGGTTCCTTTTTTTACGATGGAGTACAAGATTCCGCAAAGCAGCGATATTCCGAAAAGTGTTGCCGTAAATAGTGCGGCGTCGTCGGAAATGCCGAATCGTTCGCGCGAATAAATTACCAATGAGTCGTTTGCTCCCATTGCTACGAAGATTATTGCGGGGAGAAGGAATTTCCAGATGTCGCCCTTCGTTTTCTCTTTCGATGGCTTGTAGGTACAAAGGATTACCGAGGCTACTGCCAGCAAAATGGCTGCAATCTTGACTGCCGATACGGGTTCGTTGTACATTATGATATAGAACAGCATAGGTACTACCAGCGACATTTTGCTGGCGACAGTGGTTATTACTATTCCAGTTTTGCTCGACGATATGCCTACGAGCAGGAATGTAATTATGAAAAGGAACCCTAGCAGAATGCCTATCGGGAACCAGTTTGCTTCAACTATATGAGCGACAGGCAGCGAGCCGAAGATGGCAAATCCCAGTACCGTAGCGGTGAGATAATTTACAACAATACAATTTAAAAGAGGAGCATTTTTTACGTCAATCAGTTTGAATATCACGAAGATACCAATGTATGATATTGCGCAGAGTATTATCCAGACCATAAAAAAAATGGGGCAAAGCCCCAGTCAATATACATGAAAAATTACTACATTTTCAGTCTCTTTTCAATCTCTTCAAGGTCCTGTTTGAAAGCCTTGTCGGTATCGATAAGATTGTTTACAGTCTTGCATGCATGCAGTACGGTTGCGTGGTCCTTATTGCCTATTGCGTTACCGATTACAGCAAGCGAGCATTTTGTCATATTCTTTGCGAAGTACATTGCAATCTGGCGAGCCTGTACGATTTCGCGCTTACGGGTCTTGCTGCTGAGTACATCCACCGACATTGAGAAGTAGTTGCAAACAACCTTCTGTATGTAGTCGATTGATATTTCGCGCTGTGTGTTCTTTACAAGCTTGTCAATCATGCCCTTGGCAAGTTCGAGGGTAATTTCCTTCTTGTTGAGTGTTGCCTGAGCAAGCAGTGAAATGAGTGTGCCTTCGAGTTCGCGTACATTGTTTGTAACGTGCGATGCAATGTATTCGAGGATTTCTTCCTTGATTTCGATTCCGTCCTTGTAGGTTTTTCTCTTCAGTATCTTGATTCTTGTCTCGAAGTCTGGTTCCTGAAGGTCGGCTGCGAGTCCCCATTTGAATCTTGAGAGCAGTCTTTCTTCCATTCCGTTCAAATCTACCGGAGCCTTGTCGGAAGTAAGGATCAACTGTTTCTGATGCTGATGCAAGTAGTTGAAAATCTGGAAGAAGACTTTCTGTGTACCTTCCTTGTCGGCGAAATACTGGACATCATCAAGGATGAGCACGTCTATCATCTGATAGAAGTGTATGAAGTCGGTCTGGTTGTTGTCGCGAGTTGCCTGCATGTACTGGGTCAGGAACTTGTTGGCATCGACGTAAAGGACAACCTTGTCGGGGAAATTCTTTTTAACTTCGAGTCCGATTGCATTTGCGAGATGGGTTTTTCCAAGGCCCGAACCACCGTAGATGAACAACGGGTTGAATGATGTGCCTGCTGGATTTCCTGCTACGGCGAAACCAGCAGCGCGTGCGAGGCGGTTGCATTCGCCTTCGACGAAGTTGTCGAAAGTGTATTCCGAATTAAGGTGCGGGTCTATTTGTATTGGTGTGTAGCCGGGATATGCGTAGGGATTAGGCGATTCACCGTCTCCAAGGCGAGGTCTTTTGGGGGTGTTTGGAATCTTCTTAGGAGAGTCGTTCGACGGAATCTTAATGGTAACAGGCTGACGTCCAAAGTTCTGCTCGTTGCTTACTACTACCCTGTAGTCGAGCTTTGCATCTGGACCAATAACCCTATGAAGTGTCATTGCCATAAGTTCGATATAATGTTCTTCGAGGTATTCGTAGAAGAATGTGCTCGGCACCTGTATTGTGAGCTGATTGTCCTTCAGTTCGACAGGAACTATCGGCTCAAACCAAGTGTTGAACGCTGACTTTGTCAGATTCTCCTGAATTATCCCCAAGCATTTTGCCCATACCTCTTCGCAAGTTTTTGTTGTCATAAGACCGTATCCCTTAATTTTCTTTAAACATTAAACATTTACATTTGCCACAAGTCGGCGAGAGATTGTGAAAACTTCTTGAAAAAATGTTTTTTTCAAAAAATCTTTCAATTCTGAACACTTTGCACAAGTCCAAAGCCATTTTGGCAACTTGTTGTGTTTCTGTTTGTTAGCGGGCTAAAACCCAAAATTCAAAATTCAATCTCCTGCATCATTTTTGCAGCCCATAAAAGTACTCAAATCTTTTGCTCCGACCAAACATTTTTCATGATTTTTTTGCCTTTTTTACAGCTTTTTTTCAAGGGGGACATTATCAAAAATGTAAACTTATCAACTTAAATCAAAAATTAACCAAATGGGTGTCATATTGTTTATTTATAATATGTTGCACTCTTAAAAAAGTGTTATTAACAAACTAATCAGTTAATAATGGGAGTGTTACAAGATTTTATGCTGAAAAACATGCTTTATGTAGCCTTAATCGTGCAGAATAAGGTCAAAAATATGCTAAATATATTATGTTCAAGGTAGTTATATGACCATAAGGTTGCATCCACGCACATCGGCACTGTCGAAACGCCCCGAAATGGAGAACGAACCGTCGTCGGAAACTTCTCCCAAATCGGATGTCTGAAGGAAGCTGCACGAGTAGATGTTTGCGAGGTCAACCACATTTATGGCACCGCTTCCTACCCTGTGGACAGACAGCGGATCGTTGGTTTCGCGCACAAGGACTTTCATTGTCCTGCTGCACCTGTATATGCCATTGCCGAACGAATATGCCTGCGACAAAAGTTCGGTCATGCCGTATTCGGAATGTATGCTCGGTACGCCAAACGATTCCTTCAGCACCGAGTGAAGTTCGGAACGCACCATCTCTTTCCTGCGACCTTTCATTCCGCCGGTTTCCATCACTATTCCGTGCTTCATATTCAGCTTGTACTTTTCGGCGAAGTCGAGCAGGGCGAAACTTACACCTATAAGAATATATTTCTGGCGTGTTGTCTCAAGACGGCAGATTGTGTTGTAGAGTTCTTTGTGGTTGTGCAGGAAAAATCCGCTCAACTCGTTGTCCGACAGTTTTATAAGTCCATCAACCATATACACGAGGCTCGAACCTGTGCGTTCGAGGTAGGCTGGGAGCAGTCCAAGTATGCAGAAATCGGACGGTTCACCGTAAAACTGCTTGAATCCCGACAAAAAGGCTTTGTTGTATATTTCAACGTCAGCCACATAATGTGAAGACGGCACGGCGCCAGTAGTACTGCTAGAGGTAAAAACAATTTCAGAATCCCTGCCGTCGCAGATAACTTTGTGTGACTTAAAGAACTCCACAGGCATAAAAGGTACGCCTTCGATGTAGTTCACCGCACCGACATCTATGCCGAGCAAGTCGCAATAGCTATGATACACAGGATTCTGCATATACTGAAAATAGAAGGCTTGCATAGCCAAGCCTTCAAACTTTTCGGACACAGAATCTGATTCTATTTCTGCACAATATCTTTTAATGTCGAAATTCACCGTCGCAATTATTTTTTCTTCTTGAACTTCTTGAATTTATCATCGTAGCTGACGAAATATTTTGCCTTTGGCAATTTTGAAATATCCACGTCCTTGTTGATGCCGCGCTGCTTGATATTTCCGTATTCCTTGTCAACTATCATGTATTCGGTCGAGCCGGTAAACCGTATTTCCTTCACCGATTTTTTCTGTACAATCTTTTCAAGCTCAATCTTTTCTTCGTCAGAGGTTTCCATTGTAAAGTCGAACGACCTTATGGTCTCGTCGTCGTTTATCTGGTAAATTTTCAACTGGTTTTCGCCGGAAAGGTTTGAAATAGGAAGTTCGTATGTCTTTTCATCCATGTCGCCCTTGCCGATAATAGCGCCAAGTCGTACCCATTTGTTGGCACGGAAATGGTCGATGTAAAATGGCATCGGTGATGATTCGTCCTTAATCGTAAGGTAAAGTTTGCTGTCCTTGCCTTCGGTTTCCATCTTTGCCGAAACAAGCGTAAACGTTGATTTTGCAGTAAATGCATTCTTGTTGAGTATGATTGGCAGTTCCGCTTCATCATGGTTTATTACCATGGTAAACTTATCTCCTGACTTCAGTCCTAGCTCCGAAAATCTTACAACAACAAGCCCTGTGTTTATGTTAGTATTTGCAGATATGCCGTTTACGGAAATCCCCTTTATGCAGAAGCCTGATTTCATCGTTGGATTCTTAATATACATGTTCTGCTCTAAAAACATTCCGCTGAATTCCAATTCTGCAGAGAATAAGCTACTAAATGATAAACAAGCGATTACAACTACTAAAATCTTTTTTAATCCAATGAAGCGCATACTGGTTCTGTAAAAATAAGTTATCAACAAAAGTACATTGTTTTTTCGTATTGGACAAATTTTTAGGCTTCATATTTTTTGCAAATCAGAATGATAAGTACATATAATTGTCACGATTAGGCTCAACTGTCATCTGTTGAAAAAAAACGATGTTTTTACACCTTAATATTATATATAAGGGGTAAATTTGTTGGTTTGTAAATTGGCACCTAAAATGAAGATACGATTTCTATTTGCACTCGTCGCGCTGACAGCAACAATCGCAGCTACGGCACAGGAATATACACAGGAGAAGATACTCTACAAGAACGGCAACACCAAGGAAGAAGGCTCTCTTTACCTTGGACTGCGTTTCGGAACATGGACATTCTACACTCCTGACGGGAAGGTTGCTGCGAAGACCGATTTTTACAAGGATATGCTTCACGGCGAGAATACTACTTTCTACGACAATGGCAACAAGCACGAGATGTACAACTACCGCGCCAATAGTCGTCACGGAGCTTGCGAGGAATACTACGAGAACGGCAAGCCGAAACTGAAGGGCTACTACAAGACCAACGTCCGCGACAGCGTATGGCAGCTGTTCTACGACAATGGCAACCAGCAGTCTGAAATCACATACAAGGATGGCAAAATAATAAGTATTAACAAGTTCTATACCCGTGATGGTAAGCAGACTGTAACCGCTGGAAACGGTTCGATGATAAATTACTACGACAGTGGAGCAAAGAACTCGGAAGGTAACATAAAGAACGGCGTAGAGGACGGGAAATGGACTTACTACCACGAAAACGGCAAGAAGAAATCGGAAGGAAACTTTGCTTCGGGCGAACGTGTAGGCGAATGGAAGGAATGGTACGACAACGGTCAGCTAAAGACCGAAATAAACTACGAGAACGGTCTCAACACTTTCTGGACTCGCACCGGCACAAAGGAAATGGAGGGCATAATGTCAGACGGCAAGCGCGACAAGACATGGACTTACTGGTATCGCTCTGGCAAGGTGCGCAGCATCAACAACTACAAGATGGATGTGCGCGACGGACTGCAGACCAAATATTTTGAGAACGGACAGAAAGAATCTGAAATGACATACGTCAATGGCAAGCTCAATGGCGAAGCACACTTCTGGCTCGAAAACGGTCAGCCCGACATCGACGGCAACTTCAAGGACGACCTGCAGGAAGGTCTTTGGACTTACTGGCGCAAGGACGGCAAGAAGGGCAACGAGGGAAACTACTCGAAAGGCAAGATGGATGGTCGTTGGACATACTGGTACTCGAACGGTCAGGTGTGGAAGGAAGTTGACTATACCGCAGGAAACCGTAGCGGTGCGTGGAACATCTACTTCGAGAACGGACAGAAATTCCGTGTAGGTCAGTACGAAAACGATGAGGAGACTGGTCTGTGGACCGAATGGAACGAGGACGGTGTGATGGTTCTCCGTGGCAACTACAAGAACGGCATAATGGAAGGCAAGTGGGAGGCTTGGCACGACAACGGCAACAAGAAGTCGGTGGTTGAATACAGCAACGGTCTGCTTTGCGGGCGAAACGACTTCTGGTTCGAGAACGGAAGACCGCAGTTTGAGGAGACATACAAGATTACCGATTCGAAGAATGGCGAAGGAAAGACCTCGGTACTGAATGGCACCTATAAAAACTACAACATCCGTGGCGTCGAGATGATTAGCGGAACCTACAACATGGGCAAGCGCAATGGAAAATTCACCTACCGCAACGCCAACGGCGGTGTAATAAAGGTTGAATATTACAAAAACGACAAGCCCGATGGCAAGTGGCAGGAGTTTTACGACTTCGGAGGCCTGCAGACCGAAACCACCTATCGCGATGGCATGAAGGAAGGCAAGTTCACCCGCTACGACCAGCGTGGCAACATAACTTTCCAGTCGAAGTTCCTCGGCAACCGTCAGGTTGAGATCATCGTCGACGACAACCCGAATCTGCCGCAGAACAAGCAGAAGGCGGGGCAGGGAAATCAGCAGAACACGAGAAGCGGAGGATACCGATAGAAAGTTTCTAGGTTTCTATGGCTAGCGCCGTTTGAAGGTTCCTAGGTTTGTTGGGCTACGCCCGTTTGAATGCCTTCGGCGTTTCTAAGTTTCAGGTTCAAGAGTTCAAAAGCGCTCGTTGAATTAGGTTAATGGCTGCGCCGTTTGAAGGTTTCTGTGTTGAATAATGTTGATAGATAAGTACAAAATAGTAAATTAGTTTGAATAAAATAATAGATATGAATTTGTTATTTGCGATTACATTATTGTTGGGGTCGTTTTCTGTAACCGGCTTGCAAATTGAACAAAATACCGATTTCGGAATAGTGGCAGTTGAAAGTGCTGATGAATATGCAGCTTTGCAGGGAGTATGGGAGTTGAAGTTGTCGGATGGGATTTTGCGTGTAACTGTGCAAAAGACTTATATGACAATAGAGAAAGGACGAAATGTTGTTGCACAAGGTAATTTCACACTCATCAACGGGACATATATAGGTTTTGGTTCGTGTAGGGCGGTAAAGAGTCCTAGCGAGTACAATAGGCTGTTCAATGTAGCACCATTGACTTTTGAGGACGGTGCGTTTGTATGGAATGGGAAAAGGTTTAAGAAAATAAGGTAAATCTATTCGTGTACCATCTCCACTTTCATATAATTCGCGCGCAAATATTCTTCGTAAACCTTTTCTTCCACAGCCTTGAGCGTTTCGAGTTTGCTTGCGAAATTCCTGTCTGATTTTGGAATTCTTGACAACAATAGTTTTAGCGGATATTCGCCACGATGCATCATCATCTCGGTTTGCATATTCTGGTATGTCTGCCAGTCATCGGATGTAAGTTGGGTTCTGTCAGCGAGGAACTTGTCAATTTTTGCACAAACCGACTTGGCGTATGCACGGACAGCATCCTGCAATTCAAGCATTTGGTTTGCAGACTCGGCTTCGGCATTTCCGATTTGTTTCATCGAGTCGATTTCGTGTGCGTAGGTATCGGCAAGATGTTTCAAGGAATCTATTTCGGCAGACTGTTGCTCTACCATCTGCATCGTTACCGTATCCTGTTGAATGACAATTTCTTGGCTGATTCGCTGTGGCAATCTTACGAAAAGAATGGTTGACAATGCAACGATGATTAATACCAATATGGCAATAGCAATACTGCGCGACTTTTTGCTTTGTATGCTGAGTTTCACATCATTTGCCGAAATGTATCGTTTGCTTGTCTGTACTTCGCTGCACCGCTTTGCTATGCGTTTAAGTTTGCGTGAGCAGTTTGGCAGATTGCCGATAAGTATTCCAAGCGCGTATATGTCGGCACGATTGTCGATTAGGCCTGTTTTCTGTTGTTCGGGCGAAGCGTAGCCGGAAGTACCTGCTGGGTCTTTGAGTATGGCGTAGTCGTCGCGGTCGGCAAGGCCGAAATCTATCAGTTTGATATGATGCCCGTTGCGTGTGACGAGAATGTTTGCAGGCTTTATGTCGCGGTGGATAATCTGCTGTTCGTGAATGTATTGCAGCGCATCGCAGAGTTCGCAGACAAGCGTTTCGGTTTCTGCCTTGGTGATGTCTTGCTGCTCGAAAAATTCTTTCCAGTTCCAACCATCTATGTATTCCTGCACTATGCAAATACCCAATCCGGGAACATCTTCGATGCCGTAAGTCCTTGCAATGTTTTGGTGCGAAAGCAGATACGACACTTCAAATTCCTTTTGGATTAGATTCTTGAACTTCTGGTTTTCGCTTTCTTTTTCAGTAAGGCGTTTCAGTATGTGCCAGCGACCATAGCGTTTTGCCTTATATACTTCGGTGTAGCCGTTTTTCGAGGCGTGAAGCAACTGTATCTCGGAAAATTTTTCCGACACATTTATGTTGCTGTCGTCTGAGAAGAAGCCTGAATTCTTGTCGCTGTCAAACATTGGGTGAATATTTGGGACAAAGATAAGGGATATTTACGATTTTTGATGTACGATTTACGATTGAAGGGGTGTAATTGGCTGACAGGCTTGCAGGCTTACAGCCAGCCAGTCTGGTCTTCTGCTAGACAATCCTGCATCAAGACTGGTCTTCTGCGCGACTGTCAGACTTTTTCTTAACCAGTTCGATATTTGTCAGTCCTGACTTGTACCCTGCAACATAGTTCGACTGCGCACTGCTTCCTCCATTGCTGACTCTTTCTATTTTGTTCATATACAGCGGATGATTAAGCGTAAATCCTGATGCCGAGAATTTGTCGCCAACGCCGAGAGTACCGTTCTGGGCTACTGTCACTTCATATCGTCCGTTGCCTAAATATTTTGCTTCATATACCCTGTCGGGAGCCCATTCAAAGTGAACAATGTCGTCTTTCGAGAGGTCCGATGTTATTATGCAGTCATCGGCAATGAAACCCGATTCGGACATATCCTGGCAGAAGTCATTCCAGCCCTTGTATCCAAGGTAGCGTGACAAAATACATAGTGTCGTTCTGCTTGGCGTTCCGTTTTTAGGAATATATCCGAAAAAGCGTTTCAGTGTGCTTGAACTGAGGTCCTCATCTGTCTCGATTTTTACTTGTGCCGACAGGTAGTTGAAGTCGGTTGGCGACTCCATTGTACGGTTTACCTTTTCGGTTACTTCGTTGCGCAATTTGTCGTAATACGATTCAATATCCTGCATATAAATATGGTTTTGTGGCGCAAAAATAATTAAAAATCGTATTGTTGGCTACAATCTGTTTAGTTTGGTACAAAATGAACCAACTTGAAACAACTTGATAAGAAATCAGAGATTAACCTCGTTCAAAACCGTGTTTTAGAAAATGTCGCAGATGCAGATGTGCAATTCCATCCTCGTCGTTGTACCTTACAAGCGGTGACATCGAAATTACATATTTGGGATAATTGTCGCGGATTGCCTTGAGATTGCCGAATTCTCGCTGTCGTGTTTCCTCGTTAGCAATGAGATATGCAACCTGAACATAAGCTCGTTCTCCGTTTGGTTTTGAACAGACAAAATCAATTTCTCCTGCTTGCAACTGCCCGACATACACACTATATCCCATACGTACAAGCTGCTGATATACTATATTTTCAAGTACCTTTTCTATGTCGCTGCTGCGTGAGCCTCCAATAATGGCGTTGCGTATTCCATTGTCCTCGAAGTAATATTTTTCGGTGTTTTCAAATATGCGTTTTCCGTGCAGGTCGTAACGGTTAACTTTGTGCAGCAAGTAGGCTTCAGCAAGCATATCCAGATAGTTGATAATAACGGATGGCGATATTGATTCACCAACCGATTTCATATATTTGCTGATATTGGTGGCAGAAATTAGCTTGCCTATGTTATCAGCTGTAAATTTAACTAATTTGTCAAGAAAATTTACATTTCGTATTTGGTTGCGCATTACAACATCCTTCAGCAAGGTTGTGCTGTAAATGTCTTTAAGGTACTGCGGAGTATTGTTTGCGTCAAGACCAATGTTCACCAGTCCTGGCATTCCACCGTATTCGATATAGCTTGCCAGCGACTCATCGTTGTCGGCTAACTGATGGAATTTAAGGAACTCGGAATAGTCAAGTGGCTGGACATAAATTTCCTTGTAGCGTCCGCCTATCAGTGTGGTGAGCTCGCTGCTTAACATTTTTGCATTGCTTCCTGTAACAATGACTTCCGTATCCGGGGTGGAATAATAGCTGCGCAACGAACGTTCAAATCCGGCGATGTCCTGAACTTCGTCAATCAGTATAAAGTTTTTCTGCCCTTTTTGCAATTTATTATCAATGTATTCATTCAATTCTTTGTAGCTCGAAAGACTGTCAAATTCATGTTTTTCCTTGTCGATATATATTACATTTCCTTCATTCGACATTTTTTCGCCCCACTGCTTTAGCAGACAGCTTTTACCAACACGTCGCTGACCAGTAAGTACAATAATAAGGTCTTTTCCCATCCATTGACGGATAATATTCAAATACCGTTCTCTCTCAATTATTTCCATAAAAAATCATTATTGTATCTGGGCACAAAGATAAACAAAATTTGTTAAGTATAATTAACAAAATTACAAAAAATACATTGTTTATTAAGTATAGTTAATAAAAATAGTATTTGTAACAAGTTTGTAAAATATGGTTTATAAAAATATACATGTGAATCAACAAACTGCTATCCTTTCTTTTGTTTGCTAAATATGCAAAGATTTCCCCCCAACATTTTCTTCTTATTTATATATAGGTGTTTAAAAATTACCTATATTTGTACCGTCAAATGGCAGTTGTATGCCTTTGGCAGACATATAGAAAGCGATTTCGCTTGTTCCGTTGCAGTGAACTTCGACAACTCACAAGGTTAAGGCGGGATAAAGTGAAGATGCTTGCTTGGTGCGTATTCGTATCTGCACGAAATACAGCCAAGTGGAGCGTATTCTTCCTTGTTCTTCTTAACTGGGAGTCGAAGCCCTACTGCAAGGAGCATGAAGAAATAACGGCTCCACTTTCTTTTTGTATAATCCGCATTTGCTGAGCTGTCGGGTGCAAAAATAACTAACAAAACCGTCCGCAGATGGCTCTTGATACAACAAAAATAATCTTGACACAACTTGAACCATTTTGGTACAACTTGAACGAACCGAGTGTGTATTAAGGATTTATCTTTGCAAACGAAAATTATAATAGGATTTAAGTATATGAATAGAAAATTATTAATTGCTATTTTTATCGTGCTAACATCATTAGTGGCAAATGCTCAATTATGTCACTACAAATATGCCGAGACAATTTCAGAAAGCCAAGGAGAAATAACCTTTAATGTTTATGTATTTTGTGATTCTGAGAAAAATTTGTCTGCATCTGCATATCTTTCTGGGATTCGGTGTGTTATGTTCAATGGCATACCTGGAACAAAATTCAACAAACCGCTTCTGTCAGAGGGAGAAATGACACTTAGGCAAAAAAATCCAATGTTTTTTGATGACTTATATAATATTAGGTATCAAGACTTTGTAAAAGAATGTATTATGCTTTCAAAATTCAAGAAGTCTGGATTGGAAAAATCAACATTATTTCAAGTTACCATAAGGGCTTTCGATTTGCGCAAAGATTTAGAAAAGAATAAAATAAAAGAAGGATTCGGAATATGAAAAAGTTTAGTTGTTTAATTTTGTTTGTGCTTCTAGTTGCTATCTGTTTGCAAGGTCAGACTATAGTTCAGCCTAAAATTATGGTTATCCCATATACAAAGGAGAATGAGGATATTAGAACAATATTAGAGAAAGATGCCAATAAACGAATTGCTCTTACAAAAATTAAGGAGGCTTTTGATGAAAGAGGTGTTTCTACTATTGACTTTATAGCAAGGTTAAAGGCGGCAAATACTACAAGCGTAATGAATATGGATAATCAGGCGGATGTAAAAACGGCCATTATTGATATGTCAGGAGCGGATATTTATGTTGAAGCAGAAATAATTTGCCAGCAAACCAAGGTATCAGGGCAAAGTAAACGCGAAAGTCGTGTTAAGATTAATATTACTGCCTATGATGTAGCGACTGGAGCGTCTTTAGCCAATAAAGTAGGTGAATGTGGTCCGTTTTACACAGAAGACATTGCGAAATTATCAATGAATGCAGTATCGTCTATAGCTGACGATTTTCTGCGTGTGATGCAGAACAAGTTTACTATAATAGCCGAACAAGGAAGGTCGGTGATGTTGTTTATTTCCTTTGATGCAAATTCCGCATATACAATGGAGTCGGAAATTGGGTCTAATGGTTTGACCTTGCAGGATGAAATTGAATTATGGGTAGAATCAACAAGTTACAACAATTACTACCATTTACAGGGCGTTTCTCCCTTAAATATGATATTTGATGATATAAAATTGCCTTTCTCTGATGAGACTGGTGCTCCATATACTCTAAATAAGTATAGTATGGGAGTGCTTAAATTTTTCCGTTCACTTGGTTTAACTATTTCGAGAAGTGTAAAAGGCAATAGCCTTTATGTAACAATTAAATAGCATAAGAATATGAGATTAGTTTTGTGTTTTATATTATTGTCGTTTTCTTCGTGTTTGTTTTCACAAACATTGGATGACATTGGCAAAATAGTAGTTGGGGTTAAAGTGCTTCCCAATAGTTCGGTTGAAACAAAAAATAACAAAGATTTCCTAAAGAACAAACTCATAAACCTTGCAACACAGGCAGGTTTTTCTTCGTATGGCAATAGCACATTCTTAATGGTTCCGGCCATATCAGTCCATGACATTCAAAATGCCGAGGGCGGTATGAAAAACATTTATGTTATCAACGGAGAATTATATTTGACAATACAGGAAAATGATGCAGGAACTGTTTTTTCAAGCGAATCGTTTTCATTTAGAGGTTCAGGTGTTTCTAAAGAGGCAGCATTGAAAAATGGGATACAAAATATAAGTTACGGTAATATGAAACCTTTTTTTGATGAGGCAAAAAGCAAAATCTTGGATTATTATTCAGCTATGCAGGATAAAATATTTGCAAATGCAGATATGTTGGTTAAGAACAAAGATTTTGATGCAGCAATATCTTGTCTTTTGTCAATACCAGAAGATTTGTTTGACCTTTATGAAAAAGCATTTTCAAAAGCTTGTCAAATCTATCAGGAGCGGGATGAATATATTGCAGAACAACGAGCAATAAAAAAAAGGGAAGACAATAATGCTGTTCTGGTGAAGGCAAGAAGTTTTTTGTCGTGTCACGATGCTACTGGTGCAATGAAAGTTTTGTGGGCATATAGTATGAGCGGAACTGAGCAAGACAATGAATACTATAATCTTCTAACGAAAGCGGAGGCAATAATTACTTCTGAAGAACAAGCGTTGCTGGCAAAAGAGCAACAGGAATACGAAGAGCGCAGATTAAAAGAAGAACGCGATTATGCGGATAGTAGGCAAGAATATGCAGATAAGATGAACTATATGAATCGGCAACTTGAATTGGAAAACAAAAAAGCTGACAATCAGAAGGAAATGGTTCAAGCTGTAAAAGCAGTTGCATTAGAATATATGAAAAGCAAAATGGTAAATAATTAATAACTAATAAATTGTGTATATGAAAAGGATAATAGTATTTTTATTTTTGACATTTTTGTTGTCGAATGTTTTTTCTCAAAAATCTGTAAATGCAGATGGTACTTTAAAATTAAAAGGTAATGTTGCCATTATTGTCAATGGATGTCATTTCTCTTTTATGAACGGGAAGGCAATAAAGTCTGTAAATGACGAAACAATTGCCCAGTTTAACACTTCTATGCGAGCACTTTGCATACAAAAGTTTCTTGACTATGGTTTTGGCGTTGTAAACAGAGATGACAAGGCATATCGGCAGGTGATGAAACTCATTGAAGAAAATAAGCTTGAAGATTATCTTGATGGGATTTCTGTTACAGCAAAGAATCAAGGTGCAGATTATTTGTTTTGCATTGATATTTCTTCCTATTCTGAAAATAACAAAACGATACAATATGATTTCTCAACTAGATTGATAAATGTAGAAAACAATTTAGGTTATCATTCTTATTATAGGTCTGAAGTTATTAATATGGAAGGTGGTGAACAGAAAATAAGGAATGTGGTTAGCAATATGATTGACTGCTTGGATGAGTGTCTTGAAGACTTGCTATTAGACATATTGCCAGAACAATATTATGTGGCAAAAAGCAACGGCAAAGCCTTGTATCTTGGCGCATATCAGCCAAATGGAAAGATATTGCAAACCGATAAATTTTATGCTTTCAAATTTAATAAGGAAAATTGGACTATTGCTCAAAAAACAGCACCTATTCAGGTATTGGAACTTGTGGCTGTATGTGGAAATCCGACCGGCAGTGATGGTTATTGCAAAGTAGAATCAAACACAAAACTACAAGATTATTCAGGTATTGTCTTGCTCCGCAATCAGCCAGAAATGCTATTTCAAGGAACAAATCAAATGAGAATGACATTTTTCGGTTTGAACTTTGATTTGAATAGTTATGATGGTCTTATAAAGAATAGAATCAACAATGCTGTAAATAGCGCCATAACTCGTCATCCGGGATTGCAATTGATAGAACACGACCATCTTGCAGATTTGAAGAAGGAGCGTGAACTTCAAAAGAGCGAGGATTTTATAAATGGTCATGTCGTTAAGCAGATGAAAGCTATTGGCGCAGAATATCTATTGAAATTAGAGCAATATAATAGAAAGGGTACATCTGTATCGTTTAAACTATCATTAATATCTATTGAACAGAATAAAATAATAAGGACGGTAGATGTCAATAGCTCTATTGATAACATTGAGAATGAAATGTACAAACAAATATGCGAAAGAGCAGTATTCCCTTGTACGGTAAATTATTTTAATAGTGGAAAAGGGTTAATTGAATTAACATCAATGTTAAGTTTAAGGAATGGTGACAATTGCATTTTGAGTTTGACAAAAGCAGTGACAAATCCAACAAATTCAGAAGTTTCTTATTCTACTGTTGACCTTTGCTCTTTGAAATTTAAGGAGTATCGTGGAAATAAATGTATCATGACTATTAATAAAGTGCTTTCTCCAGAAAATATGGCTGATATTGAGAAAAATTCGTTGAATGGATTTGTCACATTCAGATTGGATGGGTCAGGTATAAAATCAGTAATCAGTAGTGTAAGTGAAGTCAAAAAGACAGCGGACAACATAGAAAAGAAAGAAAAAAGACGTCAATTTATGGGCGCTATGCTTGATGCTCTTAAAAACTCGTCCGATGCCAGTGTAAAAGTAAATGGCACTGAAATATATAAATGATGAGTAAACAAAAGAAATAAAGTGCGGCGTAGGCAAAAGCTTACGCCGTTTTTCATAAATCTGATAAATAGTTTTGAATCAATTAATGATTGATAAAATTTAGTACAATAAAAATCTACAAATTCCCAATTCTTCTCATTATATTTGCATTGATTAAAAAACAGATTTAAATATGACAATTAAAGATTTAAAAGAAGTCGCAGATATTATAAATAAAGTAATTGATGCTACCCCTAATTTAAAAGGAAAAATTAGTGTTCAACATGAAGATTTTTCATATAAAGATGGCACTGGTAAACTTATTTATTGGAGAGAAGATAGAACAGAGCAAGGTAATTCGGTAGAATTAAAACTTAATGCTAATGATAAATTCAAAAGTTATTTTGAGGAAGTTGCTCCTAGTAGAAAGTTTGACTATGGACAATTCTATCATATGCTCAAATTTGATTATGCAATAAAAACACTTCAAAATAAAGAAATTCAAATATCTGCGCTTAGCTATTTATGGGAAAATGACCCAGCAGAGCAAACGGAATTTCTTAGACGGCATGGTTTTTTGAAAAATATTGTAGATGACAAAATTGAAGAAATTAAAAACAAAGTATTTATTTTTTGTTTTAGCGATAGTTTTAGATCAGAGGAAGCGTGGAAATTATATGGACAAAATGAGATAGGTGTTGCCTTAGCATTTCGCTTTGTTGAGTTTGACCAGAATTATACTGACCTTTATCAATTAAAAGATGTGGTATATGATAGTGGTTATGATTTTGACTTTATAAACGAAATACAATTTAGGCTGAAAAAGAAGTTTGGTAGGCAATTGTTGTTTAGTGGTCTTTCAAATCTTTCTAAGTTTTATAAAAGATCTAAATATGCATGGGAAAGAGAAACTAGACTTTGTTTTGACTATCAAGCAAATGAAGACTACGCAGAATTTTATAAAAATTTGGGAATGACATTTCCAGATGAAATCAATCTTGAGAAATTCTTCCAAATACAATACGACAATACATTAGATAGATATTTTATTAAAGTCCCTTTTTGTAACAAATTATTTAAACTAAAAGTTTCTGAAATAATTTGTGGTAAAAACATAACAAATGAACAAATTGAACAACTAAAAAGTTTAGTGTCCCCAGACACAATAATTTGGAGAAGACAATGAGGTATATGATGTTGGAAATTTTTTGAAGTAAAAATTCTTTTCATTAGAATAATATGAAAAAATCATTTATAATATTTTATAGTTGGCAAAAGTCAACTCTGCCAAAAGAAAACAAACAGAAAATATTAAATTGTCTTGAGAATGCTGTAGGCAAGTTGAAAAATGATGAATTTGAAATCATTATAGATGAGGATTCAAGGAATACTACAAGAGAGGATTCGATTGACTATATTATACTTCAAAAAATTCCCAATTGTGATTTTTTTGTGGGTGATATAACTCCAGTTGCTAAAGACGATAAGGGAAAACCTATTCCCAATCCTAATGTAATGCTTGAATTAGGATATGCTGCTAAAGCCATTGGTTGGTCAAGGTGTTTATTGGTTTGGAATACAAAATATGGGGACTTGAATCAGGCTCCGTTTGATATCAGAAATCGTTCAATCATAACTTATAATAGTACTAGTAGCAACGATATTGACTTTTATGGCATCCTTAAGAAAAAAATTGAACAATATGATCAAATCTTATTAGAACAGAAAAATGCTGATATTGATTACAATGTATTTCAGTATTGGAATAATATGATTTCTCCACAAAAACTTGACGATATAGTAGATAAAATCATAACAAATTGTGCATACTACACAAATGATTATGATCTTTTAAGTCGCTTTCATGATGCTTTCAATGGTCAAATAGCTAATCATTATAGGAATAATTTATTAGAAAACAGAATAAGGGAATTAAATGAAAGTTTGAATGTTTTTTGTTGCTATTTGGCAGGCAGTGAATTTGATAGGGTAATTGACAATTATTGGAAGATTAATTATAAATATACACAATATGACCCTATAATAGAATCTAAAATTAAAAATCAAGTTTATCATTTAGGATGTGATGTTTTAGAAAAAAACAAACAATATTATGAAGCTTTGCAGTCCGTGTTTGGGTATTTAGGCTGATTCGTCACACAATGTATTTCATAATACCATACCACTCTCTTTCTTGAAAATTAAACAAACTGGCCAACCAAAATTTTCACACCAGAATTTCCACTACCATTTATGCAAAGAGGGAGAGGATGGCAAGGCTGCGGCGTTCTCGCTATCGCGGTTTCAATGGCTTCGCCGTTTCAATGGGCTTGAGCCCGTTTCTGAGTTTCTGCATCCGTTTCAAAGTTTCATAGATGTTGGTTATAAAGTTTTTTTTAATTTTGCACACTTAAAATTAGTGTTATGACGATAAAGGATTTTGAAGATTTGAGAATTTGGCAGGATGCTCGCATTTTGTCAAAGGACATATATTCTATAACCAATACAGATAAGTTTAAAGTGGATTATAGATTTTGTTCTCAAATCCGGTCGGCAGCAGGTTCTATTATGGACAACATTGCCGAAGGCTTTGAAAGAGATGGAAGTAAGGAATTTTTACAGTTCTTGTATATAGCTAAAGCATCGTGCGCAGAAGTTAGAAGTCAATTGGCAAGAGCTTTTGATATTGAGTATATAGACGAAGAAACTTATAATCAGTATAGGCAGAGGTGCATAGACGAAGCACAATCAATTTATAACTTTATCAAGTATCTGAAGGGCACAGAAATAAAAGGTCTAAAATTCAAAAAATAACCAACCTAAAAAACAATTAGAAACCCAGAAACAATTAGAAACCTAGAAACTTAGAAACAATTAGAAACGTGAAACATAGAAACTATTAGAAACATAGAAACCCAGAAACTATTAAAAACAACATAACATGACACAGGAAGATTTATTCAAAAAAATCGTATCGCATTGCAAAGAATACGGATTCATATTCCAGTCGTCGGAACTGTACGACGGACTGAGCGCAGTTTACGACTATGGACAGAATGGCGTTGAACTCAAGAACAACATCAAGGAATACTGGTGGAAGGCAATGGTTCAGCTTAACGAGGAAGTTGTTGGTCTCGACTCGGCAATTTTCATGCACCCGACTATCTGGAAGGCTTCGGGACACGTAGATGCTTTCAACGACCCGCTAATCGACAACAAGGACTCGAAGAAACGCTATCGTGCCGATGTCCTTATCGAAGACCATATCGAAAAGTTCAACGACAAGATAAACAAGGAAGTAGAGAAAGCCCGCAAGCGTTTCGGCGAGGCCTTCAACGAGGAACAGTTCCGCAGCACCAACCAGCGCGTACTCGACTATCAGGCAAAGATGGACGCTGTAAAGGCTCGCTTCGTAAAGGCTTTGGAAGACAACGACCTTGACGGAATCCGCCAGATAATCATCGACGAAGGTATTGTTTGCCCGATTTCTGGAACCAAGAACTGGACAGAAGTCCGTCAGTTCAACCTTATGTTCGACACCAAGCTGGGTTCGGTTGCAGAAGGTGCTAACACCATCTATCTGCGTCCAGAAACAGCACAGGGTATTTTTGTC
>JAFZRE010000001.1 GCA_017620015.1 Bacteroidales bacterium
CTACTTGTCAATCTTTCAAAGAACTTTTTCCCCCGCCCGATGTCTTCCGGATGACCTCCGTCCCTCATCGTTTGGGATTGCAAAAGTATAGCATTTTTCATTACCACCAAAACTTTTTTCACTTTTTTTTCAAAAAAGTTATGTGAATTTTATAATGCATTGACTATAAATGTATTACAAAGGCAATTTTTGTCATTTAAGAACCATTTTTAACACAAAAATGCACTCAAAAAACATTTTTGCACTCCATTTGAACGTCATTTTTTCTTTTCAATCTTCGCAAAAATCGCAGTTTTAGACATTACCCCCATTTTTTAGCCATACACAAAAAGAACCGAAAATTTACAATTTTAGTGAATTGAGAAGGTATACCTATTTATTATATACAAGGGAGAAAAGGCTGACTGGCCAAAAGGCTAACAGTCGGACAGGCAAAAAGTCCAGAAGGCAAACAAGCTTGAAGACGAAAAGGCTAGAAGGCTAAAATTATGTATCATACCTTTTGTGAATAACGTTAACGGATGCTGAAATAAATTCAGCATGACAATGTAGAGTAGCAAGACGACAAACAGCACTCCCTTTTGTCATCCTGAACTTGTTTCAGGATCTGAAAAGAGAGTGCAAGACGAAATTAACAGAGTAATAGCAACAGATGCTGAAATAAATTCAGCATGACTGAGAGTCAGAAAAATCATCAATCGAAAATCGTAATTCTAAAATCGTAAATAATCCTTACCTTTGCAAAAAGAAATCACATCCATCAATGGACTCGCAAGTACTTGACAAACTGAAGATTCTGGCAGAATCGGCGAAATACGACGTGTCGTGTTCGTCGAGCGGAACTGTGCGCAACAACAAGAAGGGCGGACTGGGGAACACCGTCGGTGGTGTTGGCATCTGCCACAGCTTTGCCGATGACGGGCGCTGCATCTCATTGCTGAAAGTAATGCTGACAAACTACTGCATCTTCGACTGTGCCTACTGCATAAACCGTCATAGCAACGACATCCGCCGAGCAACACTAGCAGTGTCGGAACTTGTGGAGATTACGATGGAATTCTACCGCCGCAACTACATCGAAGGACTATTCCTCAGCTCAGGTGTGGTACGAAATGCCGACTACACTATGGAACGCCTCGTAAAAGTTGCCAAGGACCTGCGCGCACAAGGTTTCAACGGATACATTCACCTTAAAAGCATTCCAGGAGCAAGCCAACTTCTTGTAAACGAAGCTGGTCTCTATGCCGACCGTATGAGCGTGAACGTTGAAATTCCAAAAGAACAAAGCCTGAAACTTCTGGCGCCCGAAAAAGACTTCAAGAGCATATTCACCCCGATGAAATTCATTGGACAGGGTCTGCTCGAAAGCAAGGAGAACCGTCAGAAATTCCGCAACGCACCACGATTCGTCCCTGCAGGACAAAGCACACAGATGATTGTAGGCGTGTCGCCCGAGACGGACAACGACATACTGCACCTTTCGTCGGCACTATACAGCCAACCGTCGATGCGCCGAGTGTATTATTCTGGATATGTTTCGGTAAACGAATACGACAAACGTCTGCCTGCACTTAAGCAACCGCCACTTGTCCGCGAAAACCGTCTGTATCAGGCCGACTGGCTACTGCGATTCTACCAATTCAAGGTGGATGAGATTGTTGACGATAGTTTCCCAAACCTTGACCTCGAAGTTGACCCTAAACTTTCGTGGGCACTTAGGCATCCTGAATTTTTCCCGATGGACGTTAACACCGCTCCATACGAGATGATACTACGCATTCCTGGCATTGGAACCAAGTCTGCGGCACAGATTGTTGCATCGCGCCGATATGGAAAACTGAACTCATTCCACCTAAAGAAGATTGGCGTTGTGATGAAAAAAGCGCAGTACTTCATTGTGAACAAGGAACTGCCAATGCACACCATAAACGAGCTAAAACCAGAGACGGTAAAGAAGCTACTGACTGCCAATCCTAAAAAGGACAAGATGGAAGGACAGTTGACGTTTGATTTCGGAGGATAGGAGACGTTGCGCGCAACGTCTCTACAAATATGCGTCTATACAAATGAAAACAAAATGATAATCTTCCGATACGATAAGACTTTTGATGGGCTTTTGTGCTGTGTGTTCGAAGCATACAACCAAAAGAAGTACCCTGATATGCTGTTGGACAAAGAAGAGACAACTCCACTATTTTACGATGAAATCATCGCTATCGAAACCAACACGGAAAAGTCGGAACGTGTGTGGAACGGACTGAAAAAACGCATTTCTACATCTGCGCTACATTGTGTAGCATGCTGCTGGCTTGCAGATTCTTATTCCAAAGCAGATGAAGTGATTTTCAGATACATATATAAGTGCTTCAAGTCGAAAGAAAGCATCGAAACCAACTTTGGCGACCCCGATGTGCTTGAATTGTCGAAAATATACCATCAGATTTCATACGAGAACCTCCGCGTAAAACAATTCGTGCGTTTCCAGAAAACCAAGGACAACATATATTTTGCTGCCATAGAACCGCTGCACAACGTGATTTCATTGTCTATTGACCACTTTAAGGACAGGTTTGCCTCTCAGAAATGGATTGTTTATGACACAAAACGCAACTATGGCTACTACTACGACATGAAAGAAGTCGTGCAAATTACATTTGACGAAAACAATATGCTAACACACAATGGCATACAAGAATCCATTATGGCCGATGACGAGAAAATGTTCCAAAACTTGTGGAAAACTTACTTCAAGGCAATTGCAATAAAGGAAAGAAAGAATCCGAGGAAACAAGTACAGGATATGCCAAGAAGGTTCTGGAAATATTTGACGGAGAAAAACTAGATGGCTTCGCCGTTTCTATGCCTGCGGCGTTTCTAAGTTTGAATGGCTGTCGCCGTTTATGAGTTTGGCTTACGCCGAGCTAAAGGTTGAGGATTCTATAATAATTAATAGGTATTAACAATTCTATTTACGACCCTTCATCATATAGAACACCAGCAGCACCGCCGACGAAACCAAATACGAGCACGAGTTCACTATGCAAGCTCCGCTAATATCCATTGCTGGAATAAGCCAAAATGCGAGCGCGAATGTTACGACCAATCCTGCGGCCGACTTTATAATCAATATGTTCAGATTACGGATTGCGGAAAAATAATTGCCAATGACATTTGAGAATGCAATAGCAAGGATTCCTGGTGCAAGCAACAGCAAAACTTGTTTCACCCCACCAAATTCGGAACCGAATACCCACTGGAAAACGGATTGCGGCACCAACAGGACTGCCCCCACACATAAGGCAGACACACCAAGGCTGATTAAAGCCAATGTCATGGTCTCACGTCTCGACTGCTGAGTATCGCCTTGCTTTAACACATTGGAAAACTGCACCATAGACATACTACGGCTTACAATCCATATTGCCTCAGCTGCTGTAACCCCGATAGAAAAAACGCCCACGGAACCGCGACCGATGATGTAGTCTAGCATATAATAGGTAAGCCTATAATTGAAAAACTGCAAAAGACTGCTAAGTTCGGTTTTCCATCCAAAGGAAAGCATCTGACGGTTACAGTTGCGGTCGAAGTCCCATTTCAACGCCACGCCATTTTTCTTACGCAACACACGGCACACCAATAGCATTAGCAGCAACGACACCACCTGCCCGAAGAAATAGGCATAAAAACCTATCTGCGGCCAAATCAAATATATTACGAACATGCAAAGTAGCAACAATGCGGGTTGCAGAACCGTCACAAGGTTATAATGTCCGATTTTCTGTCCACCGACAAAAAGCGAGTTGTGAAAGGCTATCAGTCCCATCAGAGAAGCAGCCGCAAAGACAAACGGAGCAGTGCTTGTCTGACCAGTTAACAACAGCACAACAGCACCTACCGCCGCGACAAGGAACGACCACAAATACGCCGCCGTAGCCAATTTTGAAGTACCTAAGCGCGAAAAAAAGTACGAGACACTGCTGCCTGTAAACACATTGGCAAAAATGGAAATCAAACCTAGGTCAGCCACAAAAAGAGCTACCGCACCACGTCCATCAGCGCCCCACAACTGCGTGGTAAGTACTATCACTGCAAAATTGAGCAACAAAATCAGAGATTTGCTCAATATTGTTTCAATAATATTTGTTTTCAGATTAATCGAACTCATTTTGCAAGATAAAACGGACAAAATCGCCTTCTATTGCCTTCCAATTATATTTTTGCTCGGATAGTTCACGCGCCTGTGCGCAATGCCTCAGATACATATTTCCATCGTGCAGATATTCAACCACCCTGTCCACAACAGCATCTATATCATCCGGAGAAACCAACAGTCCAAACTTATCAATTTCCGGACAACCTTTCCGAATAGCGGCCAGATTGGAATAGATTACAGGACGACCCATAGCCATGTAATAAAAAAGTTTGATTGGCAAACAACGTGTATTTTCTTCGTCATCATCGCGAAGATCCAAAAATATGTCATTTTGCGCAGCCACTTCGCAGAACTGCTTGAATGGTAAAAATGGCATCAGGTTAAACGTCATATTTTCAGGAAGTCCACACTCAAACTCATCATTTGAAACCACATTCAAGACAATCCTTTGTGCAGGATTCTGAATAGCAAGGCGCTTAGCCACTTCCACAACACGAGGGAAACCCTTCTCGGCAGTAAGATTGCCACTATAAAACAAGCGAACCTCCTGATTGATAGCAGATGGCTTAGTCATCTGAACATATTGCAAGTCAGGATAGTACGACACGAAAACATATTTCTTTTCACGAAACCGTTTCATAATCGGCAATGCCTTGTCTATCTCGCCAAAAATGAATCCATCCGAATAACGACACATATAGGAATTGAACACATTAAGTATCAACCTCTTGAAAAATTTTCGGAGACCAGAAAGACCGCAAAGATTTTTCTTTGACGGATACCATTCGGTTACATCATAAAGGACACGGCAGTTCCCTTTATGTTTCCGACAATAGATTCTGGCACCGCGCAAGGCCATCGGAGTGTCGCAAACTACCACATCAGGATGAAGTTGAGACAGAATATCGGACAAATGACGCATCAGTTGAATCCGGGAAAAATCTTGCGGAGAATACAGAATAACGTCAGAATCAGACACGTGCGTAGCAAAAGGTGCCACTACCAGCACACGGCAATCCCACTTTCGCAGGCTCGATACCTGATGATACCACACGCGCTCATCATCGGCGGCATGGACAGTCTGCATAAATACAACTGTTGTCATATACACAAGATTTCAAACGCAAAAATACAATATTATTTACGATTGGCAAAGCCGAGCTAAAGGTTGACGAATTACGATTTTAGATTGTTTTAAATGGTTTGAAGTGGTTTGAGATTGCTAGCGCGAGCTAAAGGTTGTTTGAGGTGGTTTCAAGTTGTTTGAGATGGGTTGAAATTGTTTGAAGTGGTTTGAAGTTATTAACGTTTAAACGGCTTTAGCCATTCAAACGGGCATAGCCCATCAAACGTGAAACACATAAACGCCGCAGGCATAGAACGGCGAAGCCATAGAAACGGCGTCAGCCACAGAAACGCCGCAGGCATAGAAACGGGCGAAGCCCTTCAAACTTTTAATTCTTAAAACCATCTAATTATGAATTATTGATTACCTTTGCGCCAAATTTGTTATGGATAGTATAATTGGAATATTATCGTCAGAACCGTTTTTCTATGTAGCATTGGTTGCGGGCATTGCACTTTTGGTGTATGCAGGCGACTGGGTGGTAGAAAGTAGCACTCGCGTAGCCGAATATTTCAACGTATCAAAGCTAATCATCGGTGTCACAATAGTTTCGATGGGAACTTCGCTACCGGAATTGTGCGTCAGCATAAGCGCAGCACTCGAAGGTTCGGCCAACATAGCCATTGGAAACGTAGTCGGCAGCAACATCGCAAACGTATGCCTGATACTTGGAATCACAGCAATCATAATCACCTTGCCCATTTCGCGGTCGGTGATTCGGCGCGACCTGATGATACTTCTGGCAGCTACATTATTATTTGCGTTCTCGTTGATTGACAACGAGATAAATATGCTTGAAGGCATCTTCATGTTGCTTCTGATGGCTCTTTATATGTACTTGACATTCAACACTGCAAAAAAGGAATCAAAAGCTGAAGACTCCGAAACAAAACCCGACAAGTCGCACAACATCTGGATTTCGCTGCTGTTGGTAGTTGTCAGCTGCGCAGGACTTATTGCCGGTTCTGAACTTCTGGTTTACGGAGCCAAAAACATTGCTTTATCGTTGGGAGTCAGCGACAGGGTAATTGCCGTCACCGTAGTCGCCATCGGCACCAGCCTTCCCGAACTTACCACCTCGATAATCGCTGCCATAAAGAAGGAACTCGACATTTCCGTAGGAAACATCATCGGTTCCAACATATTCAACATCTGCATGATTATAGGTATTACATCTTGCATCACACCTCTCGAAGCCGAACCCAACATCCTTAGCTTTGATGTCTGGTTCCTGCTTGCCTCTCTCCTACTCCTTGGAATTACCATTTTTCCAATCAAAGGCAGAACCGAAATCGTCAGAATCGAAGGCATAATGCTACTGCTGCTTTACATCGGATACTATGTGGCAATGGGAATGACAGGACAGTTTGCGAGAATGTGAGAGGTTCAAGGGTTCAAAGTTTAAAGTTTAAAGTTCAAAGTTCAAGGGTTTAAAGTTCAAGGGTTCAAAGTTTAAGAATTATGGCAAGTGTAACGTGTTTTGAAGATTTGGATATTTGGAAGCAAGCACGAGAAATGTGTAAACGTGTGTATGAAATAACGAATCACACGGTGTTCGCTAACGATTATAGATTTTGTTCTCAAATTAGAGCTTCATCAGGTTCTATTATGGACAATATTGCAGAAGGATTTGAAAGAGAAGGAAACAAAGAATTTGTAAACTTCTTGTTTATAGCTAAAGGCTCTTGTGGCGAATTGAGAAGTCAGTTAATCAGAGCAAATGACTGTAATTACATTACAGAGGATGAATACAATAAATTAAAGGATGATGCGTTAAAGATTTCATCTGGAATTTCTAGTTTAATAAAATATTTGAAAAATAGTGATTTAAAAGGAACTAAGTACAAACAATAAAGATATGAATAACCTCAACGTTGAACTTTAAACGTTGAACTTTAAACGTTAAACGTTGAACATTAAATATTTAATATGAATAAATTATTCACCCCTTACCAATTGGGACCCATTACTCTCCGTAACCGCTTCATCCGCTCGGCGGCTTTCGAGAACATGGCACGCGACAACATGCCGACAAAAGAATTGATGGACTACCACGTTAGCGTAGCACGCGGTGGCGTCGGAATGACAACCGTGGCTTACTGCGCTGTCGATATTACCGGCGTTTCGTTCAACGGACAAATATATGTGCGCGAGGAAAGCCTTCCTGCATTGCGCGAACTTACTGCCGCTATCCACGCTGAAGGCGCAAAGGCCAGCATCCAGCTCGGTCACTGCGGAAATATGACTCACCGTGCAACCTGCCACTGTATGCCTGTAAGCGCATCCAACGGCTTCAACTTGTATTCGCCGACTTTCCACCGCCGTCTGAAGGTGGAGGAAATCAAACAATTGGTAAAGAACTTCGGCAAGGCTGTTGACTTCTGCCGCGAGGCTGGCTTCGACTGCGTTGAGATTCACGCAGGACATTCCTACCTTATTTCGCAGTTCATTGGCAAGCGCACCAACCGTCGCCACGATGAGTATGGAGGTTCGTTCGAGAACCGTGTTCGTTTCTTGAATGAAATTCTCGACGAGGTTATGCTTCACGCAAAGGATGATATGGCAGTTGTTGTCAAGACCAACATGTGGGATGACTGCTGGCGTGGCGTAAGCATCGAGGAAGGAATAAAGGTTGCGAAGGAAATTGCAAAGCACAAGGTTCACGGAATAGTGTTGTCGGGCGGTACTGTAAGTGCTTCACCGATGACGATTCTTGGCGGTGCTATGCCGCATAAGACATTGGCCTATTATATGCCGAAGTCGTTCTGGTGGCTCAAGGCTGCCCTCAATATCCCTGGTGCTGCCGCTATGGTTATGCCTACATCTCCGTTCAAGGAATTGTATTTCATGGAGAAAGCCAAGATTTTCCAGAAGGAAATAAAGGATGTTCCGCTGATTTATGTCGGTGGCGTTCAGTCGGGAGCAAACTGCCAGCGTATCATGGACGAAGGCTTCGAACTTTTCCAGATAGCGCATGTGCTCATCAAGGACCCCGATTTCGTAAAGCATGTTCAGGAAAATCCTAACTATCACGCTGGTTGCTGCCGTTCTAACTACTGCGTTGCCCGTATGTACACTCTCGATATGAAGTGTCACGAGTGCGTTATGCGCGACGGCGAGAAGATTCCTGAGAGAATCCAGAAGGAAATCAAGAAACTCGAAGCCAAGGCTAAGAAATCGGTTGAAGAAAGTAAGAAATAGATAGGAGGATTAACGGAATCATGCTCTCTCTCGTAACAGGTGCAAGTTCAGGAATAGGATTGCAATATGCAACGCAGTTGGCTCGCGACTACCATACCGACCTTCTGCTGGTAAGCAATCAGGAAAAGGAGTTGCAGGAGGTAGCCGACAATCTGGCAAAGGAATACGGTGTGAAGACTATCGCACATTATGCCGACCTCAGTCAGACCGATGCAGCCGAAAATATTTTCAAATACTGCCAGGACAACAACTTGGTGGTTGACATTCTGATAAACGATGCTGGCGTTTTCTTCTTCAACCAATACTGCGAAACCAATATGAAGCGTATCGAGCTGATGCTCAACCTGCATGTGATGACGGTCGCAAAAATGTGCCGTCTGTTTGGTGAAGCAATGATTAACAGGCAGTTGACCGAAGAGGAGAAAGCCCAGAAAATTTGTAGAAAAAGACGCAAGAAAGGTTATATCCTTAACATGTCGTCGATGTCGGCCTGGATGGCTATGCCAGGCATTCAGACCTACAATTCCACCAAGGCGTTCATCTACAATTTTACAAAATCAATCTGGTACGAGCTTAAGCCTCATGATGTTAACATAATTGCTATGGCTCCGGGTGCTGTTGATACGGCCTTGTTCGGACTTGCGCCGAAATTGCGCAAGCTGGCTGTCGCCCTAACAGTAAGCATCACACCCGAAAAGCTGGTTAAGAAGGCTTTGCGCAAGATGTTCCGAGGCAAGAAAGCTTCGACTCCGGGCTTCATCAACTGGCTTGCAACGCCTTTGCTGAGGCATACTCCCGACTGGATGCTCTTCGTAACGATGAAGCATATCGGAAAATATCAGAAGTAGGCTATTCCTTTACAACGGCTTTGTTTCTGCCGTTTGCCCTGACAATATAAGTTCCAGCTTTGTAGTTCGACAGGTCGATTGTGCTATTGCCAGTGACATCCATTATTTGTAGCCTACGACCATTTATGTCAAAAATCTCGACTTTTGAGCTTTGACCTGACAGAAGGTCAATTTTTATCTTGCCGTCTGTTGGATTGGGATATATGCTGAAGTCGTTGACATTAAAGTCTTCCTTAGAAACAAAACCTCCGATTCCATATGTCGGTGAAAATTCAGATGTGTTGTTTTCGGGGTCGATAGCCAAAGTCGTGAAAAAGTCGTTTTCGTTAAATCCAGTTATGTATGCCGACCAAGCTCCTCTGACACACGGATTTACTGTACAAATATATTGCATACCTTCGCCAAATCCGCTGTGGTCGGGAGATGCCTTGTATATTTCTACCTTGTAGGTTTGAGGTCGCAGGACATCCAGATTTCCATTGATGCGTATGGCTGTGTCGGTGAAAGTAATTTCATCGATAGTTGGGAAGTTCAGCTTATTGTTAGCCCCCTCGTCTTCGTCAAGGTCGTCGTTAAGATTTACGCCTGGCTCGAATAGGTCGATAGCAAGACCTCCGTTGTTGTAGAAAGAATTACAACTTATAAGGTTATATTTGCTGTTGTCGTTGGTAATGTAAACGCCACATCCACCGTTGTTTGCTATTATGTTTGCCTCTTCGGGCGAACCACCGATTATGGTTTTCTGTACACCTTGCGAAATTCGGATGCCGTCGAGTCCGTTGGGCAGTGGATTGCCGTCAACATCGGTGCCTATGTAGTTGCGTACAATTACGTTGCTGTCGGATGCCGTGATGTTTATGCCAATTCCTACCTGTTCGTTGCCAGATATTATGTTGCCATCCATAATGTTCTTGTACGATATGCCGTCAATAATGATTCCGGCAGTATTGGCAACAGCATAACGACCAGTATAGTCGGTGCCGATAAAGTTGTTCTTCAGGAGATTGTTATTTGTGCCGTTGTTGTAGAAGAATACCCCGTAGCCTACATTTCCCGAAATAATGTTGCGCTCAGAGTCGGTATCTCCGCCTACGCGGTTGCTGAACGAACCGTCATCGAAAAGAACGCCATAGGTATTGCCTAATGGCAACGTTCCTGTTACGTCTGTGCCTATGTAGTTCCCGATGATTACATTCTGTGTTGCTCCAGCGCCAAATAGTGGCAGACCATAGTCGGTATTTCCCGAAATAATGTTGCGTCCGGCTGGGGTGGTTCCTCCTATGGTGCAGAACTGCACAGCACCTTCCATGCTCATGCCGTCGTAGTTTGGCAGCGAACCTGTTCCTTCTCGGTTGGTGCCAATATAGTTTCCTTTAACAGCACAGTATTTTACGTCGAGTAGGCGGATTCCAATATGCAGGTTGCCAGAAATTATATTTCTGTCAGCAGTTGTTGTTCCTCCGATTGTGCAGTAGTCGCTGTTGGAAATGAATTCAAGACCGATGTCGTTGCCCATTATGCTGTCGCCAGTTTCGTTGGTGCCGACGTAGCATCCCGAAACAATAGAGTTGGCTGAGCCGTAAAATTGAGCGCCCTTGGAGAAACGACGAATGTTGAGTCCCTTCAACGTTGCATTCGGCGCATTCATGAAGCGGAAACCATAGTCACGGGCATTGCTGCCGTCGATTACGATTTCGGGACCGTATGGATTAGTATCGCCAGCAAAAGAGGTTTGCGTAGTGCCGTCAATTGTAACGTTTGATTGTATTATCATTGGCAGGTCGCTTGCTGGCATAATAACCCATACTCCGGTGCTTGGGTTATAGTTGGCATCGGTTGTCGGGATGTTGAAATTTATGGTGTGAGGACCAGCCGAACTCATACACATTTGCAATGCATAGCGTAAAGTGTTAGTACCCGAGTCACCGGTCGTAGTGACTGTATATGTGGCAGAATTTGCGACAACTACACTGAAAATCAATAATATTGCAAGTATAATGTTTTTCATGTTTCTAACGTTTTTCAAGTTTTATGCATCTGCTTTCATTCTGTTTGTTATGAAGAACAACAAAATATGTTCCATTTGCGAACTCAGACAGGTCCAATGTTCCATTCCTGTTGACTGTATGCGTAACCATCCGTCCGTTGGTGTCGTAAACTTGCAGTGTGTCGAATCCGTCTGCATTTATTTTGCAGATGCCGTTTGTAGGATTTGGATAAATTGCTATTTCATCGTTCTGGGCAAATGTAATTTCGGTGACTATGCCTTGCGATTCGGAAAATTCCGAGGTGTTTCCAGCAGCATCGGTAGCAGTAGAAATGATGTGTTCGTCGGATGCAATTTCTCCGTCAATTACAGCCAGCCATGTGCCGTTGTCATGTGGAGTGGCTTTGCCGATGTAGGTGCGTCCTTCACGCGGGATTCCTATGCCAGTTGGCTGGTGTGCGACGAAAAATTCAACCGTTGCGCCCTGCGGATTCTGTGTGTCGAGAGTTCCGTTTATCCAGATCTGACCGCTGTTTACGTCCCGTATTACCGATGTTATTACGGGATGGTTCATGAGGTTGTTGCAGCCGCTGTCGGTATCACCGCTGTCGTTTTCGTTGGTGCCCTGCGGGAAAATCTCGATTCCTGCATATTGGTTGTTGAAAATCGAATTCTGTGAAATGCGGTTGTTGATGGTTGTTTCGTCCATCATGACAATGCCTGCCGAGTCGTTGTTGGCAATGATATTGCCATAGTCTGGCATCCCGATGAAATTGTTTGTAGCACCGCCAGCTATAAGGATTCCGCTTGCTCCGTTGCCTAGGTCAACCGAAATATCATTGCCAGTGCCAATCTTGTTGGCGATAACAGAAATGCTGTCGGCGTGGTCGGTAATCACAAGGCCGAAATCACTATTGGCAGAAATAATGTTTCCGTTTATTTCCAAATGTTTGACAAGAGCGCTGACGATTATGCCGTTTTCGTTTGGCAACGCCGAATTGCCGCTTATGTCAACACCGATGTAGTTGCCCTTGATAATGTTGTTTTCGGTTCCGAGATCGGTGACTTCGATTCCTGCGTATCTGTTTCCAGAGAAAATATTTCTGTCGGATTCGGTGTCACCACCAATAATATTGCCTTTAGCGTCGGCTGCAAGCATAAGTCCTACATCGTTGGGTAGGGACGATGTCCCTTGGGCATTTGTACCGACTAGATTGCCCCTAAAAATATTTTCGTCGGTGCCACGTGTTACAATGAAAAGTCCGTAGCTTCGATTACCCGATAAAACATTGTTTTCCATTATGTTCTGGTGAGAGGAGCCGTCAACGCATATTCCCGTTGCATTCGGCATGGCGATTTCGCCGGTTACATCGGTACCGATGTAGTTGCCGCAGATGTTGTTGTGGTGGCAGTTGCCGTAGTAGATGCATCCGTAAACGCGGTTTCCAGAAATTATGTTGCGTTCTTCTGGTGTGTGTCCGCCTATGATGTTGTTGTTCCCCGTCGTGTTGACTTCCACTCCGTTGGCTTGGATTAGGGAATCGGTTCCTTCGAACATGAATGCTTGCGTTCCCGTTGCGTCCATGCCGATATAGTTTCCGCATACAACGTTGCTGTCGGCCGATTCGATGTAAATGCCAATTTCGGTGTTTGCCGAGATTATGTTGCGTTCGGCAGGTGTGGTTCCGCCTATACGATTGGCGTTGGCGTTTGTCATCACAATTATTCCGTAGTGGTTACTAAGTGGATTTGAACCTGTTATGTCGGTTCCGATGTAGTTGCCCGACACTATGTTGTTTCTGCTTCCGCTGCTTTCGATTACTATGGCTGCATTTGTGTTGCCAGACAATATGTTTCGCATGTTTTCGGTAGTTCCGCCAATAGTATTGTCGTGTGATGCCGACGAAATATATATTCCCTGGTTGTTGGGAACAGAAATAGTGCCAGTTATGTCGGTTCCGATTCTATTGCTGGTTATTGTGTTGTTTCCAACGCCAATAAGTGCAATTCCCGCGATGGTGTTTCCTGAAATGATATTGTCGGTAATGTTTATGTTTTTCGCATATCCAAGGTCAAAATTTCCATAACTCCCGCCCGAAATACCAATTCCGTAGGTGTTTGGGTTCTGGAAAGCCTCTGTCCCTATAGCGTTAATTCCTATGTTGCAATTGCTGACAAGACCTCCGTTTGCACCGAAAAATAAAATCGCGTACTGGAAACCGCCTATGGCAAAGCCTTTTATGCTGTTGTTGGCACTGGCAATGCGAAAGCACGACTGAAGATTGAGGCTTCCTCCGTCGAGCACTATTTCCGGACCGTATGGATTTGTATCTCCGATGTTGCTTGTTTGCGTTGTGGCATCGATGTTAATATTGCCAGCCATTATCAAGTATGGCAATTCGCTGAGGACATTGATTGTAAACGTGCCTGTCTCTGCATTGTAGTTTGCATCGGTTGTGGGAATGTTGAAATATATGTTCGAACTGCCCATGTAGTTGCTTGTTGCCGATGTCATTGCCTGACGCAGGGAACCTTCGCCGCTGTCGGCAGTATTTGTTACGATATAGTCGGTTGCGAAAATTTTGTTTGGCAGTACCATCACTGCGCACAAAAGTGCCGCTATCAATAAATGCTTTTTCATAGTAGAATTTTTTACTGATGCGAAGATAAGAAATATTTTATTAGTTGGCACTAAAAATACCATTGTTGTCCGCTAAATTATGCGTTGTCACAATTTTTGCGTTGCTCCATTTCATTCCGCAGCAAAAATATGCGCCAACGCTTCAAAACACATACGTTTTTCTATATATATGCAACCTCTCCGAGGTTGATACATTCTTTCCAAAATCAAGCCTGCCTATTTTTGCTATTGGCGTAATAATATGATACACTTAAACTTATATGGTTTTATTGAAATTTTAGCGAACAACAATAATAAAATACCTAGTTGATATTGGACGTCAGGTGATGTTTTCCGCTACCTAGGTTCTGCTTTTCATAACCATTGGATGTTGGAAGCCAAACTTCGGCACTCGTGTTTGCTGGTATGACAATGTCCCATTCAAACTGATTTCCACTGACTTTCCAATTGCTTTCGATTAGTCCTGATACAGATTTGTAGGAGCAGTTCACGTATTCCAAACCTTTGATTGGATATGGCTTCAGTTGGATTTTGCTATATCCCGGCTCCAAAGCGCGGATGCCTCCGAGATATTCGTATTCCCAAAGTATAAGGTCGCCCAGAAGCATTACATGGTTGCCAGAATTCATTGATGGGTCGGCGGTGTTTCCGTTCCAAAGTTCCCAGATTGTGGTGGCTTCGTTTCGATACATGTAGCCCCAGCTTGGATAGCTGTCGATGGTAGCCAGACGCAATGCCAAGTCGCCACGGCCTCGTTCGGTAAGGGTACGCATAAGTTGCTGTATGCCAACTACTCCGGTAGAGACATGCCCACCAAAGTCCTTTTCGGTCTTGTCGATGATATTGGCGAAGACTTTGTCTTCCATATCGGCTGGCACCATTCCGAACCATAGAGGCAAAATGTTGGCGGTCACAGTGTTGTTGCTGTATCGACCAGTTTCCTTGTTCAGGTATTTTTCGTTGTAAGAGGCGGTTGTTGCTGCAATCTCATTGTTGAAATATGCAACATCTTCTTGAATTCCAAGCAACTCAGCGAATTTTGCCATTTTACCAGCAAGGTAGCAGTAGAAAGGTGTTGATATTACGGCTGCCGATGTAATTCGACTTGTGTCTTTCGAATGTATCATTTCGGGAGATTCGGGTGGCATGCACCAGTCGCCATAGCAGTCGCGGGTGATTATGCCATCTTCCGAATAGCTTTCTTTCATGTGGACTATCCAGCGTTTCATTGCAGCATAGTGCTGGCGTATTGGTTCGCTGTCGCCAAAGCGTGTGTAAACCATATCGGCAGCTGTGATAAATGCACCGGGCCAGGTCATGTTGTCGGTATATCTGCGCCAGTAGGCAGGTGCGACATCCGATACCGAACCTGATGGCCATTGAGAATCGTCAAGGTCACTGAGCCATTTTGAGTACAGTTCGTGATTTCCAAATATGTACGATTCTCCGTAGCATCCTGTTGTGCGGTCGCCAGTCCAGCCCATGCGCTCGTCGCGTTGCGGACAGTCGGTTGGCATACTACGGTAATTTCCTCTAATTCCCCAGTATGCGTTGCGATAAACCGCATTTATAATTTCGTTGGACGTCTCGAATGAGCCTGTCGTTGGCATTGCATCGTAGAAAACAAGTCCTTCAAAGTCGTCAGCCACAGGCTTTTCGCGCAGACCTTTCACTTCTACATAGCGGAATCCATGGTAGGTAAACATTGGATGCCACTGCGCATCGCTGCCGCTCATGATATAATGGTCGGTGGCTTCGGCACTGCGTAGGTTGTCGATATATATAAGGCTGTCGGAAGTTAGAGTTTCTGCGAAACGCAAGGTGATAGTATCTCCTGCCTTCTGGTTGTGCATTTTTATGTCGAGCACTCCAACCATATTCTGTCCCATATCAACTATCCAGCAGTCGTTCTTTTTGAATATCGCCACTGGACGAATCTTGTCCTGCACCGTGATGTTGGGATTGGGCTGTGCAACGAGTTTTCCTTTGGGAGCCTCTACTAATTCTACTGGCAGCCAGTTGCTATCGTCGTATCCGATTCTTGTCCATTCGCCCAACTCCATGTTTGCATCGTAAGTTTCTCCGTCAAACTCGTTTGCGGTACGGATAGGACCTTTGTTGGTTATTTTCCAACTTTCGTCGCTACATATCGTTGCAGAGCTGCCGTCTTTGTAGGTAACTTCAAGTTGCAAAAGGAGTTGTGGCAATCCATAGTGAATAGCATGTTTTATTCCGCCCCATTCGAGATAAAGCGAGTCGTATCGGATAGTTGTGAAGCGACCGCCTTCAAGTGTGACACCGATTGCATTGTCGCCTTTATTGAGCAGTGAAGTTACATCGTAAGCATTGAAATACACTCGTTTAGTGTAGTCGGAAATGGCGGGCTTCAGCAGTTCATCGGCGGCGACTTCGGTTCCGTTGATATATGCGCTGTATTGTCCCAATCCGCTGATGTATAGGCGTGCTTTGCTTATGTCGTTGTTCAGGTTGAAAGTTTTGCGGAGATAGCGTGCGGTAATGCGAGTTTTGTCATACAGGACATCCTCGTCGAATTCGTGCCCGATCCATTTTGCTTGCCAGTCGTCCTGGTTCAGCAGGCTTATCTCAAATGATTTTACGGAACTCTCCAGACTGGCTTTCTTTTCCTTTTCTCCGTATGTCACAGTGGTATATACTTTCCAGTATGCCTTGTCGCGGCTTTTCAGTTCCCGACCTTGGTATGCAATGTAGAGCATCTGGTTCGATTCGATGACTTCAGAATCCCACAGGTCGCCGATTCCTTTCCGGGCATTTTGCTCGGTAGTGGCGACCACGATGCGGTAGTTGACCTGCTTTACATTTTCGTACTGGCTTTCGTACTGCCAGCTGAAACGTGGCTGGTTTGTTGCTAGTGCCCTCGAGCCGTCCTGTTGTTCGACGGTAAGGTTGCATATTTCAATTTTGGTTCCGCAAGCGGTTAGCATTGCCGAGATGATTGCAACAAACAAAAGGGAGAATAACAATGAATGGTTCTTCATGGTATAAATTTATTGAATTTTATTGATGCGAAGATAAGAAATAAATAATTAACGGATGACATCTATTTTCCCATCTCCCTATATTTCATCGGAGAAACCTTTACCTCCTGCTTGAAATAGCGGCAGAAAAACGAATCGTTTGGGAAATTCAAGGCTTCGGCAATCTGCTGTATGCTCATATCGGTAGAATTAAGCAGAACTTTTGCCTCCACAATCACCCTTTCCTTTATAAGTTGTATCGGCGTTTTTCCCGAAGCCAAATGAATCATCCTGGAAAAATATTTGGGAGAAACACAGCAACGGTCGGCATAAAAAGACACCATACGTTCCTTGCTGCCATACACTTGCAAGTCGTCCATAAACTGCAAGTACAGTTCATTTTCACGGCTTCCTTCGTACAAAACATCTTCCTGACCGCCACCTTCTCCTAATTTTGAAAGGAATGATGCCGCCGACACAAAAAGATAACCCTTCACCACCTCGCTACGATACGCAACATCCACCGAGGAATAAAACTGTCGAATCTCCTTGTACAAACGTTTTTGCTGCTGCATTTCCGCCTCATCGAGATGCATAAGTACGGGAACAGAACGGTGCATTATGTATGAATTGGCATTCATAGTGGAACTATTGAACAACTCGTCGTTTCCATTGTCCTCAAAAGCCATCGCTATTATTTTCAGGTCGTCGCTACACGAAAGAAATTCCACTATAGAACCGCTTTGGACAATAAGAGCATCGTTGCTTCCGACAACATACTCGTGCCGGTTCACCGTCGTCCTAATCGAACCTTTGCAACAAAGAATCGCCGAGGTAAACGTCAATTTGAACGGATAGGAATATGGCCGCGAATACGACACTTCAAAATCAAGAAAATTTTGCTCAATGTCCAGATTGTCATCAATAAATATCGACTCACCGACAACCATACCTTCGTTAACTCGGTTGAAAAATCTGAGCAATATTTGATTTACAGGCGATTGCATACCAATGTACTATTTTTCGCAAAGATAGTGACTTTTTAAATATCAACACGCCTAAAAGCGAAAAATTGAACATTTATAACGAAAGATGAGAAATCGCCAAAATATCGCTATTTTATAATTTTGCACCCCGAAATTGACATAGTATGTCCATACGTGAAAGTTACATATCGAAAATCAACGAGAACAGTTCATTCTGCTCTATAACAACCATTTACAACATTCTGGCATAAACAAGGTAAACGTATGGCAAAATTCAAACTATCGGATTTTTTGGTCAGGAAGCGAGTAATTTTCATGCTTGCTGCCGTAGCGATTGCTATTGCCTGCATATTCATGATTCCGCACACCAACATAAACTCCGATATGTCACGCTACCTGCCCGACGACTCGCAGATGAAACAAGGAATCGACAAGATGTCGGAAGAATTTGGCGATGCAGGTCTAGGATCGGGAATGGTTAGGGTTATGTTCAAGTCGTTGCCCGATAGCGCTAGGATAGCCATAAAGGATGATCTTTCGGACATCGATGGCGTGGCAAACGTAATCTACATCGAAGGCAGCGACGAATACAACCATGGCGAAATGGTTCTGTACGAACTGCTTGGCAACAGCAAACGCAGTCAGCACGAGCTTGCCGACGACATAAATTCCAAATACGGGGACCTTGTCATTGTTGAAACTAGTGAACAGGACAGCACCGCACCGCTCGGCGTGATGCTGATAGCCTTTGCCCTACTGCTTGTCGTACTGGTCATAATGTGCGAATCGTGGCTAGAGCCACCGATTTTTCTAGCAGCCATAGGTGTGGCGATTGCAATAAATATGGGAACCAGCGCCCTGCTCGAGAGCGTGTCGGCAACAACTAACTCCATCGCAGCCATGCTACAACTCGTGCTATCAATCGACTACTCCATAATCCTGATGAACCGCTACCGTCAGGAAAAAACATCGGGGAAAGACAAGATTGAAGCAATGTCGGCCGCGCTCAACAAAGCCTCGTCGTCAATCGTAAGCAGCGCATTCACAACCATAGTCGGACTGCTGGCACTCGTATTCATGAAACTGAAAATTGGTGCCGACATGGGTATTGTGCTGGCAAAAGGCGTGCTTTGCAGCCTTGTCGCAATATTCACAGTGCTACCTACACTCATCATCCTGCTCGATGGCGCAATCGAAAAGTCGAAGAAGCGCGTACTGAAGTTCCACACGGAGAGACTGGCAGGCTTCAGCATGAAATTCCGCATTCCGCTGGCAATATTTTTCGTCATTATATTCGCAGGCTCATACTGGCTGCATAAAAAGACTGAAATTTCGTTTTCAATCGAACAGAAATCAGAAATTGCCAAAACTTTCCCACAAAGGAACATCACTGCTCTTCTGTACGAAAATTACGACTCGCTAGAAATCATCAAGTTAGCCGACAGTATTTCCGAGAATCCACACATAAAGTCGTTCGTCTCCTACCCTTCGCTGATGCAAAAGAAATATTCGGCACAGGAAACTAAGGGACTGCTCGACGAAATGACCTCAATGACTGGCGATCTTGACATAAACGAAATTAGCTCCGAACAAATCGTCAATATTATATACTACATAAAGTCTGGCGAACTTGCCAACGAAAAGATCAGCCTCCACGACTTTGCCTTGCTACTGCTGGACTTTGCGACCGACACCACCTACACCACCAACATCGACATCCCCATCAGCGCACCCGACACTACAATGGATGTCGAGCAAAGCCTGAAGCTGCTTGCCTCGCTTACCGACACCAGTTTCATATCTGAAAAGCTAACATGCGACGAAATATCAGAAATTATTGGCATCGACAAGGAACTAATATCTATAATTTGTCCTCCCGGGACAAAAATGACAATAAAGGAAACCATTAGCACTGCCAAATATCTAGCCAACAGCTACATGCAACCGATTCGTGTGCACCATCGTACCGAAAAGTCTAAGGAAAATCCGGTTGAGAACACATACGAAAGCACCACGCCAAGCGATAGCACCGACATGCAAGACATTGTCGAAGCCACGCATACAAACGACAGCGACAACATCTACACCGACTCCACAAAAGTCCACAGCCAGTACACGCCTGCCGAAATTGCCGAAATTATCGGCATGAAGGAAAAGCATGCATCAATAATCTTCAATCTTTACGGTCGCACCATCGACAAGAAAGTAAAGACGATGTCGCTGTACGAATTCATATATTTCCTCAACCACGACATATCTAAGCGCAAGCTATTTGCATCGCAGTTCGACGATGAAAGCCGCGAATGGCTAAGTCACGCCGAAAGCCTGATGGCGACAACACTTACAGCAAACAAGCAAGACTCAGAGACGATAACACCAACTATCGTTCAGACAGAAGTCGACACGGCAAAGAATATTGCCGAACATACAGAAAAAAAGCACGAACATAAAATTTCAGCACCTACGCCAAAAGTCGACAAGGAAATGCTAGCAATGCTCGATAAGGCAGAACTGCTCATCAAGATTGCCGACGAAGGCGAAAAATTCGGTGTCTTGAAAATGCACGAAATACTTGATTCGTTAGGCACAGAGATTGACACTTCGGTACTCGAACTGGCATACCTGTACTACGGAACCAGCAACTTCGACAACGACAGCCTTCTTATGTCGGCAGAAGAAATACTTGATATTGTAACCGATTCAATCATCGACAACAAGAAGTTTGCCCCGATGATAACCGACAATATCAAATCGAGCATTCAGGAAGCAAACGATATGGTTGACAGCAATCTTGGCAAACTACGTGGCAAAAACTTCTCGCAGGCAATCATTTTCAGCGACTACCCGAAGGAAGCCCCCGAAACCAACGAGTTTGTCGAATCGCTGACAACGCAATGCAAATCACAGCTCAAGGGAAAACACTACCTTATCGGCGAATCGGTAATGATGAACGAGATGCGCAACCAGTGGGGCAGCGAAATGCTACTCGTAACGCTCATCACCATACTTTCGATATTCCTAATTGTTGCAATCACCTTCCGTTCGCTTGCCGTACCAGCCATCCTAGTGATGACAGTGATGTCGGCGGTATATATAAATGTCTTTGTCAGCGGTCAAATCGGCAATCTGCTCTACTTGGCCTACCTCATAATGCAAAGCATACTTATGGGTGCGACTATAGACTACGGCATACTTTTCGCCAACAACTACCGGGAAGCGCGCGCATCGCTAAGCGTAAAGAATGCAATATGGGAAGCCTACAAGTCGTCCACCCACACCATTGTAACCTCCGGTACCATAATGACAATCGCTCCGCTTGCCATGTCGTTCATGATGGACGACCCGACAACAATAATGATTCTGCAGTGCATCGCCATAGGCGCATTCGCAGCCGTAATGCTGATTATCTTCGTACTGCCAGGACTGCTTGGTGCTTTTGATAGGTTTATAGTGAAAAAGAAAAGTAAATAGTATTCATCATTATCTCCAACGGAGTAAAAAATTTTGTGCCATATATTACAACAATCCATAAATCATTATCTTTGCAAATCTTAATCATATATAACAAATAAGTACAAATGGCATATAATGATAACCAAATGAATTACGTAGAACCGTCAAATTATGAATCTGCAACAGAGCCAAAACCAGAAGAAAATGATGAAGGTTGGATTGGTGTCATTTTAGAATATGTCAGCATTTTAGTTGCACTTCCGCTTTTTCTATTATTATCAAAAGTGCTTCCAGACCCGGACTGGGTTATTAATCTTGATAGAATATTGCTATTCATATTAACTTTTATTGTGATATATTTTGTTGCCCATTCTTTCAAATTCATAACAACTATAGGATTGTTCGCAGGAATAGGTTTTCTGACATACGGAAGTCTTGCTTCAGGAGACCATTATGGGTGGAAAAATGCTGTTTTTGACTATGCCTCATTAATAAACTCTCTTAACAGAGACGATGATCAGGGTGTTTATGTATTAGACTTTTTAGTAAATGAAAACGAGAAAAAAATTAGAGAGGCATGCGACTACACCAATGTCAGAAGTTGCGCTTTAAAGATTATTGATGAGAATAAAGAATTTAAAGACAAAGCAGACGACTATTATCAATATCGCACTTTTATACAATCATGTGCCATATGCAAATATGTAAACGAAAATTGGAATTATGTAAATGATCCAAAAAATGAGGAATATTTTGCAAAAGCAAGTGAGACTCTACAAAGCACAAAAGGAAAAAGTTTTTATGGCGACTGTGATGACCATTCAATACTATTAGCTTCACTTATAAAGGCTATTGGAGGAGAAAGTCGTATAGTTTTGGCTGATGGTCACGCATATCCAGAAATTAGAGTTCAAAAAAAAGAACTAAACGATATTGAATTTTTAATCAAAAGTTTATATAAAATTCGAAACTTAAAGCTACACTACCATATTGATGATAATGCGATTTGGCTTAATATGGATTATACAGGGAATTATCCTGGCACCAGATTTCTTAAAGGAAGCGAAAAGATTATCTCTGTCGTCAACATATAACCATAATAATGCTACCGTAATGCTGATTTGCAGCGGCACAACAAATACCGATCTTCTCCCCCATTATTTTATTTGCTCCGCGCTTTTATTTCTTACGAAATATTAGTATCTTTGTAACCATAAATACTAGAATACTTTCGTAAAGATGGCTAAAAATAAGGAACAGACAGAAGAACCGCTTGAAAAACAGCTTTGGAAAGCGGCTGACAAACTGCGCAAGAACATTGATGCGGCAAAATACAAGGATGTTGTACTTGGATTGATTTTCCTGAGATATATTTCCGTTTCGTTTGAACAGCTGTACGCACAGCTCGTGGAACAGCAGTCTGATGGTGCAGACCCCGAAGACCGCGACGAGTATGCAGCCGAGAATGTTTTCTATGTTCCGGCAGACGCAAGATGGTCGTATCTGGTATCGAAGGCAAAGCATCCGCTAATCGGAAAATACATTGATGATGCCATGGATGCCATTGAGCGGGAGAACAGAACCTTGAAGGGCATTCTGCCGAAAGTGTTTTCGCGTTCGGAACTCGACCCCACCGGTCTGGGCGAACTTATTGACCTTGTTGGCAATTCCACCTTGCAGAACACCAGTACAAAGAGCGCCGACCTGCTTGGTCATGTGTTCGAGTATTTCCTTGGCGAATTTGCCTTGGCGGAGGGCAAGAAGGGCGGACAATTCTACACACCGCGAAGTGTCGTGGAACTGCTTGTGAATATGCTGGAGCCATACAAGGGTCGTGTGCTCGACCCGTGCTGCGGTTCGGGTGGAATGTTTGTGCAGAGCGAAAAGTTTGTGAAGGAGCATCAGGGACGGATAGAGAACATATCGGTTTACGGGCAGGAAAGCAACCAGACCACCTGGCGACTGTGCAAGATGAACCTTGCCATACGCGGCATCGATGCTTCGCAGGTGAAGTGGAACACCGAAGGTTCGTTCCTAAACGATGCGCACCGCGATGTTAAGGCCGACTTCGTGATGGCAAATCCGCCGTTCAACGACAGCGACTGGAGCGGCGACCAGTTGCGCAACGATGCCAGATGGCAGTACGGAGTGCCGCCTGCAGGCAATGCCAACTTTGCTTGGATTCAGCATTTCATTTATCATTTGGCACCGCAGGGACAGGCAGGCTTTGTGCTTGCCAAAGGTTCTCTCACCTCCAAGACGGGTGGCGAGGGTGAAATCCGCAAGGCGCTTATTGACAAGGGTATGATTGCCTGCATAGTGAACTTGCCCGCCAAGTTGTTCCTTAATACCCAGATTCCGGCTTGCCTGTGGTTTGTTACCCGCAACCGCACCAAGCGTGCCGGTGAAATATTGTTTATTGATGCCCGCAACGAGGGGCATCTCATAAATCGCCGTACGCGAGAACTTTCGGAAGACGATATTCTGAAAATTGCACGCACCTATCATTTGTGGCGCGATGAGTCGGCAGACTATCAGGATGTTGCCGGCTATTGTGCTTCCGTGCCAGTGAGCCGTGTTGCCGAACTCGACTATGTGCTTACGCCTGGCCGTTATGTGGGTTTGCCCGAGGAGGAAGACGACTTCGACTTTGCCGAGCGTTTCACAGCCTTGAAAGCCGAGTTTGAGCAGCAGCTGAAGGAGGAAGAACGGCTGAACAAGGTGATTTTGGAGAATTTGGGGAAGATAAAGATTAATGGATAGATAGAATTATGGAAAAGAATGGAATCATAATTTATAATACCGAAGACGGTAAAGTTAGTGTTACGCTATACGCCAAGGATGGTTCGGTTTGGATGAATCAGAAACAGTTGGCAGAACTTTTTGACACCTCTGTGCCAAATATCAACATTCACATAACTAACATTCTGAAAGATAATGAATTGGATGCAAATTCAGTTATTAAGGAATACTTAATAACTGCTTCTGATGGCAAAAATTATAACACACAGTTCTATTCGCTTGAAATGATTTTGGCGATTGGATTCCGTGTGCGTAGCAAGCGTGGCACGCAATTCCGCATTTGGGCTAACAAGAATCTCAAAGAATTCATTGTAAAAGGTTTTGTTATTGATACTGAGAGACTGAAGAATCCAGATGGTCGTCCCGATTATTTTGACGAACTACTTGAGCGCATACGCGATATTCGAGCTAGCGAAAAGCGGTTCTATCAGAAAATTCGTGACCTTATGATGCTTAGTAGCGATTACGACAAAACCGACAAGGCAACGCAGATGTTTTTTGCAGAGACACAGAACAAATTGCTATATGCCGTAACCAACAAGACCGCGTCCGAAATCATAGTTAGCCGTGCCGATGCTTCCAAGCCCAATATGGATCTCACTTCGTGGAAGGGCAACGTGGTTCGCAAGCAGGATATTTATATTGCCAAGAATTATCTAACCTCGGATGAAATTGATACTTTGAACCGTCTGACTGTACTGTTTCTCGACTCTGCAGAACTGCGGGTAAAAGAAAGGCAGGATTTGACACTTGGCTATTGGCGGGGTAGTGTTGATTCGCTTTTGGGATTCCAAAACAAAGCCGTGTTGCAGGGAGCAGGAAAGATTTCGACAAAACAAATGGAAGACAAGGTAGAAGCCGTTTATGCAGAGTTTGACCAACGGCGTAAAGCATTTGCAGCACAAGAAGCCGATGCCGAAGAAGCAGAGGAACTGAAGCAGTTGGAAGAAGAGATAAAAAAAAGAAATTAAAATAACTATGACCGAGTGGAAAGAATATAAGTTGGGAGATTTGACGGTTGATGGTAAAGGCAGTTATGGAATAGCTGCGCCTGCCGTTGACTATGATGCGAACAAATATACCTATTTGAGGATTACAGATGTAAATGATGATGGCACATTAAACAAAAATGGATTGAAATCCGTTGATGATAAGAATGCATCAAAATATTTATTGCAGCAGAATGATATTGTTTTTGCGAGAACGGGTGCAAGTGTTGGTCGAAGTTATTTTTACGATGGACGAGATGGAGAACTTGTCTATGCTGGATTCTTGATTAAATATAGCATTGACCCATTAAAAGTCAATCCAAAAATTTTAAAATTCTATACCCATTCTCAAGCATATTATGATTGGATAACAGCTGTAGATAATGGAGCGACAAGAGGCAATATAAATGCTCAAACATTTGCTTCAATGCCCGTTTCGTTGCCAGAAAGAAAAGTGCAAGATAAAATCGTTTTCATCCTTTCTTCTCTTGACGACAAGATAGACCTTCTGCACCGCGAGAACGCCACCTTGGAGCAGATGGCGGAGACGATGTTTAGGCAGTGGTTTGTGGTGGAGAGGAAGGAAGAGTGGGAGGAAGGAAAATTGGGGGATTTAATAGATGTCAAATACGGAAAAGACCATAAGAAATTATTAGACGGAAAGATTCCTGTAATTGGATCGGGCGGTGTCATGCGTTATGCTGATACTGCATTGTATAGCAAAGAATCTGTATTGATACCAAGAAAAGGGTCTTTGAATAATGTAATGTATATAAATGAACCTTTTTGGACCGTGGATACTATGTTTTATACAGAAATGCGGCGTCCTAACATTGCTAAATTTGTATATCACCTTATGAAAGGTCAAGATTTGGCAAATATGAATGTTGGTTCGGCTGTTCCAAGTATGACCACAGAAGTGCTAAATAATATTCCAATAGATATCCCACCGCAAGAGGTTTTTGATAAATTTGAAAATGCAGTTGTGTCATTGTATAACAAAAAAGAACAAAATAATAAACAAATCATAACACTCACAGAAACAAGAGATGGGTTGCTGCCGAGGTTGATGAGCGGGGAGGTGAAATTGTGAACACGCGTGTTCAGAATTCAAATGCCTTTATGAATAACGCAAATATTTACAATGCATTAATAATTGTAGTATTCATCAAACAAGATATCTATAATACGGATAGCTGTTGAAAAACATATAATAAAATCTGTGACAAAACTTTTGGTTTTGATAATTGTTTGTAACTTTGCCACGGGAATGGATAAGACAAAAGATTGATAACAAACAATAAAACAAAACCAATGGAATCAGTTGTCGGAAGAAACTTAAAGCTTTTGCGCGACGCAAACGGCTACAAGCAGGAAACCGTTGCGGAGTTTTTGGGCGTCAACCGCTCGGCATACGCAAACTACGAAAGCGGCAGCCGCGAAGCGCCTGTAAATGTGCTCGAAAAAGCGGCGGCTTTGTTCGGATGCGAGCTCAGCCTTTTGTTCGAGGAGGAAGAAAAAGCCCTTCATGGTGCCCTTGCCTGCGCTTTCCGCGCCGACAATCTCTCGCCTGCCGACATGAAGGAGGTGGCCGATTTCAAGAACATAGTTTTGAATTACATGAAAATGGAAAGGCTGCTGGAAAAATGAAAAAGATAGATTTAGAAACCGCCGAAATGCTTGCTGCAAAGATGCGTAGCGAATATCTGCGCATATCGGGCACCGAACCGCTAAACACAAAGACTGCCTTGCGCCAGCTGAACATAATGGCTGTTTTCAGCCCAATGTCCGACAACATTTTCGGACTGTCGATAGTTTCGCCCGACAGAAAAAACAGGTTTATGCTCGTCAATAGCAACATAACCCGCGGCGCACAGCATTTTACCGTCGCCCACGAACTATACCACCTGTATTTCGACGATAATCCGCAGCCCCATTTCTGCAGTCAGCCCTTCACCGACCCGGCAGAGCGTTCGGCCAACATGTTCGCTTCGGCCTTGCTGATGCCCAAGGACGGCATTCTGATGAACATTCCGGCAGAAGAACTGAAGAATAAGGAGGTCGGCATCGATACGGTAATCAGGCTGGAACATCTCTACGGCATTTCGCACAGTACCATGGTGGTTAGGCTGAAGGAATTGCACATTATCAAGCCCGACTACGCCGATATGCTTGCCAGTCTTGTTGTCACCAGGGAGGCTGCCTTGCGCGGTTTTGGCAGCGAACTGTACCAGAAAGGCGATGGAAAAAGACTTGTAATCGGCGACTTCGGAGCAAAAGCCCGCAAGCTTTTTGAGGAAGAACGCATTTCCGAAGGGCACTACATAGAACTGCTTAATCTTATCGGTTATGGCGAAAACCAAGGTTGTGCTGGATGCTGATGTGCTCATTCACTTTGCAAAAGGTGGTATGCTTAGTGTTTTGCCAAGCATATTGCCTGAATTTGAGCATATCATTCTGAAGCCTGTTTACGATGAGATAAAAACAATCAGAAGCCAGGTTGACAACCAGATTAACCTTTTGAAAAATATTTCCTTGGAAGATTTCAATCCCCAAGGTGAGATGATGAGGGAATATGCCGTACTCACCAGCAGTTTTGGCAAGGGCGAAAGTGCCTGCATGGCATATTGCAAATTTACAAATAATGTGATTGGCAGCAGCAACCTGAAGGACATAAAGGACTACTGCGCCAAGGAGCAGATAACCTATCTTACAACTCTTGATTTCCTGTATTATGCTTACATGAGAGGCAAAATCACCGAAGCGGAATGCAGGCAGTTTGTCTCCGATGTAACTTCAAAGGGTAGCCATTTGCCACAATTTGACATCGCAAGTTATATCCCTTCGGTTGATATATGAATCGCTGAAGATTTGGAATCAATTCCAAAAAAGTAGTAAAATTGCAAAGTTTTTGGATTGTATTCCAAAAACTTTTGTACCTTTGCGCTGAATTGTCAAACGCAAAAATATGAAACTAATACAGCGAGAGCAATATATAGAAAAACTCAAATCCCTGAGTAACAAGAAAATAATAAAGGTTATAACTGGTGTGCGGCGCTGTGGCAAGAGCACCCTTATGCAATTGTTTCAGCAGGAATTGCTCAATACAGGAGTTAACGAGGAGCAAATCATAAACATAAATTTTGAGAATTATGATTTTATTGAATTGCGCGATGCCAAAGCCCTGTATCAGTACATAAATGTTCGCCTTGCTGGTAGCATACAGCATTATGTGTTTCTAGACGAAATACAGCATGTCGGCAATTATGCCGATGTTGTGGATGCGTTGTTTGTAAAGGATAATGTCGATTTGTACATTACCGGCTCAAACGCCTATCTGCTTTCAAGCGAAATAGCCACGCTGCTGTCGGGCAGGTATGTGGAAATAAAGCTGTTGCCCCTGTCGTTCAAGGAATATGTTGTAGCAAGCGGCAATATGCATGACCTTGAAAAAAAGTATGCAGAATACATTACTTTTTCGTCGTTCCCGTATGCCAAGGCGTTTGGGGGAGACGAACAACTGGCGAACGATTACCTTAGAGGTATATACAGCACCATAGTCCTTAAGGATGTAATGCAGCGCAATAGCATAAGCGACACTATGATGCTTGAGAATGTAATGGCTTTTCTGGCGGACAATATAGGCAACACATTGTCGGTCAAGAAAATTGCCGACACCCTGACATCGATGGGCAGAAAAGTAGATGTTAAAACCATTGAAAAGTACTTGTCAGCGCTTTGCCAGAGTTTCATCCTGTATCCAGCAAAAAGATATAATATAAAAGGTCGCCAGCTGCTGAAAACAATGGAGAAATATTATCTGGTTGATGTGGCACTTAGGAACACGCTTCTGGGTGCAAAAAGCACAGACTGGGGACATATACTTGAAAATGTTGTTTTTTTGGAACTGCTGAGGCGTAACAACAATGTGTATATCGGCAAGACAGATGCGCTTGAGATCGACTTCATAACAGTTAATATGCAGAATGTGGCTTATTATCAGGTTGCTGCAACAGTGCGCGACCAAGCTACACTCGAAAGGGAACTGCAGCCGTTAAAGGCAGTGAAGGATAATTTCCCAAAAACAATTCTTACCTTGGATACCGACCCTGTGTCGTATCATGATGGCATTAAGCAGCAAAATGTGTTAGACTGGTTATTAGAATAATAAACTTATGAATACGCTCCACGAATCCGATATAGAGCAGATGCTCATCGACCAGCTGAAAGGCAAGGGATACGAATATCTTTATGGTCCCGACATTGCGCCCGACAGCGAAACGCCTATGCGTGCCAGCTTCGAGGAAGTTGTACTGCGCGACAAACTTGAAAATGCTGTAAAGCGGCTCAATCCTTCTCTGCCCTATTCGGTGCAGGACGAAGCGGTGAAAACCGTGCTGCGTATCAGTTCACCCGACATTCTGGCAAACAACGAGGAATTCCACCGTCTGCTTACCGAAGGCATACCCGTATCGGTGCACAAGGATGGTGCAGAGCGAGGCGAACGCATCTGGCTTATCGACTTTAACGACCCGAACAATAACGAATTTACAGTTGTAAACCAGTTTACTATCATCGAGAACGGACACAACCGCCGCCCCGATGTATTGCTGTTCGTTAACGGTCTGCCCTTGGTCATCTTCGAGTTGAAGAACGCAGCAGATGAGAATGCCACTATACAAAGTGCATACCGCCAGATTGAAACCTACGAGCAGCAGATTCCGTCGCTGTTCACCTACAACGCCCTGATTGTCATTTCAGACGGATTGGAAGCGCGGGCTGGTTCGCTTTCGGCAGGTTTCAGCCGTTTCTCCGCTTGGAAAAGCGAGGATGGCGAAAATATAGCTTCGCACCTTGTAGGCGAACTCGAGGTGCTTGTCAACGGAATGATGAGCAAGGAGACTTTGCTCGACCTTGTACAGTCGTTCACCGTGTTCGAGAAGCAGAAGCAGGAGGACTTGAAGACTGGGCTCACAACAATAAGGACGGTTAAGAAAATTGCCGCCTACCATCAGTACTACGCCGTGAACAAGGCTGTTGAATCGACCTTGCGAGCCACTGGCATCAACAAGCTTTCCGCCGTGGCGGAATCGCCAGCCAACTATGGCTTCAAGACAGTGCAGGAACAGCATCCCGGCGACCATCGTGCCGGCGTGGTATGGCACACGCAGGGTAGCGGGAAATCACTCACAATGGTATTCTACACAGGAAAAATCGTGCAGAGGCTCAACAATCCTACCATCGTGGTCATCACCGACCGCAACGACCTTGACGACCAGCTTTTCGATACTTTCACCGGTGCAAAGCAACTGCTCAGGCAGACGCCAGTGCAGGCCGAAAACCGCGAGCACTTGAAAAAACTGCTGTCGGTGCAGTCGGGAGGCGTGATTTTTACCACAATACAGAAATTTCAGCCCGAAACCGGTAATGTTTACGACACCCTTACCGACCGCAGCAATGTAATTGTCATGGCAGACGAGGCTCACCGCACGCAATATGGTTTCAAAGCCAAGAATGTGGATGTGAAGAACGAAGCCGACGAAGTCATCGGTTCGGAAATCAAGTATGGCTTTGCTAAATATCTTCGCGATGCACTACCAAACGCCACTTATCTTGGTTTCACGGGAACGCCCATCGAGGCAACCGACAAGAATACGCCAGCGGTGTTCGGCAACTACATCGATGTTTACGACATTGCACAGGCAGTTGAGGATGGTGCTACCGTGCGCATCTTCTACGAAAGCCGTCTCGCCAAGGTTGAACTCAGCGACGAAGGCCGTCAGCTTGTCGAGGACCTTGATAAGGAACTGGAAACTGACAATATGAACGATGTCCAGAAGGCAAAGGCGAAATGGACACAGCTCGAAGCCTTGATAGGTAGTCCGAACCGTCTGAAAAACATAGCGAAAGATATTGTCACTCACTTCGAGGAGCGGCAGAAAGTGTTTGAGGGCAAGGCGATGGTTGTGGCTATGAGCCGCCGAATTGCCGCCGAGTTGTACGACGAAATCGTAAAGTTGCGTCCCGAATGGCATTCCGACGATTTGGCAAAGGGCGCAATCAAGGTTGTTATGACATCTTCCGCATCGGACGGTTCCAATATTTCAAAGCATCACACCACAAAAGAGCAGCGTAGGGCGTTGGCGGAACGCATGAAAGACCCTGACGACGAGTTGAAGCTCGTCATTGTGCGCGACATGTGGCTCACAGGTTTCGATGTACCTTGCCTTCACACGCTCTATATCGACAAGCCTATGCAGGGGCACAACCTTATGCAGGCAATAGCCCGCGTCAACCGCGTATATAAGGATAAGCCCGGTGGATTGGTCGTTGATTATCTAGGTATTGCATCCGACCTGAAGAAAGCACTGGCGTTCTATTCCGATTCGGGAGGCAAGGGCGACCCGACACAGCAGCAGGAACAGGCAGTGTCGCTTATGCAGGAGAAGCTGGAAGTGGTGCAGCAGATGTTCTTCGGCTTCGACTACAAGCAGTATTTCACAGCCGACACCTCGGGAAAACTTTCGTGGATTCTGAAAGCCGAAGATTTCATTCTGGGCTTGGACGATGGCAAGAAACGCTTTGTCAACGAGGTTACAGCCTTGGGCAAGGCGTTCGCACTGGCAATTCCGCAGGATGCAGCTATGCTTGTAAAGGACGAAGTCGCCTTTTTCCAGGCTGTGAAGGCAAGACTTTGTAAGTTTGACCAGACCAATACAGGCAAGACCGACGAGGAGATTGAAACTACTATCCGTCAGGTAATCGACAAAGCGCTTGTTTCGGAAAAAGTCATTGACATTTTCGATGCAGCAGGTATAAAAAAGCCCGACATTTCAATTCTTTCGGAAGAATTCCTGATGGAACTGAAAGGCATGGAGCACAAGAATATTGCCTTGGAAGTTTTGCGGAAATTATTGGAAGATGAAATAAAGGCTCGCTCAAAGTTCAATCTGGTGGAAGGCCGCACATTGATGGAGATGCTAGACAATTCTATCAAGCGCTATCACAATAAGATAATTACGGCAGTCGAAGTCATCGACGACCTTATTGAATTGAGCAAAATAATGGTCGGCAAAGACAAGGAGGCAGAAAATATGGGCTTGACAACTTACGAATATGCCTTTTATTCTGCCGTAGCCGACAACGAAAGTGCCAAGGAATTGATGGGCAAGGACAAGCTTCGCGAACTGGCTGTTGTATTGACAGAAACAATACGCAAGAATGCTTCTATCGACTGGACTATCAAGGAGAATGTTCGTTCAAAGATGAAAGTTGCAGTCAGACGATTGTTGCGCAAATACGGTTATCCGCCCGATATGCGGTTGCTTGCTACCGAAACAGTAATAAAGCAAGCCGAAAGGATTGCCGAGGAGATAACGAGAGAGGGATAGGCATTTATGCCCCCATATTGACCAAATTCATAATTTCATCAATCTTGCACAGATAACTGTAATTCCATTCCGATTCGTAGTGTATCTCTTGCAAATCAAGATTCTGCAATTCATCCTGACTATATGCCACAAATCCAAACTTGCCTTTGAAATGCTCTGCAAGATATTCCTGTTCCGGCTGCCTTGGCGTAGGGACAAGCACCGCACGCCGACCAAGAGCAGCAAGATCACACAACGAACTGTAACCGCTACGACAAAATACCCGATGTGCCGACACTATAAGCGATGCAATCCTTTCGTCAGAAGGATTGTTTTCGGAAGTAATGTTCGCTGGCAACGAAATTTCATCTCCGCTAGGCACACCCCTTATTATATGCAACCGTGCATTCGGCATTGACGAATACTTCTTGATGAAGATATTTTCTAGCACAGTCCTCTGTGGCTCAACGCCAGACAAAAGCAACAGGTCAAATTCTTCATCCACCTTGGCGACTTTCATCCCATAAAACCTCGACAATGGACCAATATGCTTGACCGACAAGTCAGTATTCGACATTTTTCCCGACAGCGACATCTCGCCGTCAACATCAGGCACTAGGCAATACCTATATTTATTTATATAGCGCAAATGCAAACGTTTCATCATCCGCGCCGCAGACCGATTTAGGAAACCATTGTCAAAATTGAGCTGATGCGTCATATAAAACGACGGCACGGCTTCGGAATACAACCCTAACCGATTGTCAGAAAACACATAATCAATTGAATAGTCGGATATTATCTTCTCCAAAGCACGATGTTCCCTACGAATGTTCGAAGCAAAGCGAAACATTGAAAACAAAAACGGTAGCGAAACCATTCCTCGCCTGCCATACGTCATTCTTGCGGAAGGAAGTTCAACGTATGTCAGTTCGGGAAATCGGGTACAAAGATAGCGCAGCGAGTCTCCCCCACCGCCAAGCACGACTTCAAAACCGTTAGCGATGAAAAAACGGACTATGGGTACACACCGTGATGCATGACCAAGTCCCCAGTCAAGGGGCGCAACCAATATCTTGCTTCCTGCTTTCAAGTTATGGAGTTACAAGCACATTGAAACCCAAGGAACGAATTTTCGCACCAATATTTTCGAGTGCATCAGGAGCGACCGGCTGCAATCCTGACAGCGGAGTTTCACGGGCAATGGAATAAACCATAACCTGCGAAGGATTAAGCCGTTTCAACGTTTCGAAATATACGCGAAGCGACTCGTCGGTTGTGTTGTCGAAGAATGTTCCGTTGATGTTTCCACGCAAAAACATTGTCTGTATGATTGGGTGCTCAAAGTTGCCGGCAATATTGTCCACAATCGTGGCAATCGACAAACCAGAAGCAGGCTGGTTTATCAGTTCGAAATCGGACTGTATGAAAGTATCAACCTTGAGTATCGGTTCGTCAATCATTTTCAACGCAGATACAACTTTCTCGTTTCCAAGGTTCGAAGCATTTGTCAGAACCGATATTTTAACATTGGGCAGATATTTGTCCCTCAAGCGAACCGTTTCGGCAACTATTTCGGGGAAGTCGGGATTAATTGTCGGCTCTCCATTGCCAGCAAAGGTTATGACATCAAGCGGCTGCTTGTTTTCAGAAAAATATTTTTCCATCACAGGGACAATGTCGCCAAGACGCGGAAGTTCAATCTTTACGCCTTTGCTGTTCCAACCGCATTCACAATATACACAGTTGAACGAGCAGAACTTTGCATTCACTGGCAATAGGTTTACGCCCAACGAATTGCCTAGTCTTCTGGACTTTACAGGCCCAAAAATTATATTATCGAAAAGAAATGTAGCCATAACAATTCAATTTTTGCACAAAGATAATGAGATTTTAAACACAGATGGTCATATAACAAAAAATCCCGCTGTTGCGGGATTTTGTCGGTCCGGAGGGGCTCGAACCCTCGACACCCTGATTAAGAGTCAGGTGCTCTACCAGCTGAGCTACGGACCGCTCGTCTGATTTTGCGAGTGCAAAGGTAATGCTTTATTACAAACCGACAAAACATTTTTTCAATATTTTGCATTATAGCACAACTAACTAATAATCAGCGCCTAAACTTTCAGAAGAATAATTTTTATTTTTATTTTAACACAAAAACGCCTTTGCTCTATTGCATTGAAACAGCAAAAAAACGATATTTGCACCGCAATTTTCAAAGATGGATAAACTGCGGAAAATATTATGTGCCATATTCCTGATACTTTTTGTCGGGATGTTTCTAAGCAACACATTATTCCCTCATAGCCATATAGTTAGGGGAATGATTGTGGCACATTCCCATCCTTACAATCCATTTTCAGAAAATGAGCACCAGCATAGCGACGACGAGATAATCCTCATCGCCTACCTTGCAAATGTCGCTCTAATCGAAACAGAAACGCAGGAAATTCCACCTGTTTTTCTTTCACCGACAGAATTCATACTAAAAGAATACGTTCCTAGTCGCGTACAAAGCAGTGCAATCCTATTCTCACGACCCCGCGACCCTCCTATTGCCGCTATCTTCTCATAATCAGCGGTTAACAAAGCCCTACAAGGAAATACAATAGGAAATTTAACAAAAAACAAGATGAAAAAATACATACTGTTGGCATTTATGCTGACATTGTGTCTGTGCATAATGGCGCAGACAAACAAAACCGATGCAAACGTTTTCGGTCATGTGGTTGACAAGCAGAGCGGCGAGCATCTGCCATATATAAACATAATGGTGAAAGGCACATCTATAGGCACCGCCACCGACGCCAGCGGACACTTCCACCTCAACAACCTGCCAATCGGCAAGCTTACCATTGTAGCACAGAACATCGGCTATATGCCCGAAGAAAAAACAATAGAGACTGCCAGTGGAAAAATCATAGAACTGAACTTCGAAATAGAAGAAGATGCCATAATGCTCAACGATGTGGTTGTTTCGGCAAACAAAAACGAAACTAGCCGCAAGGAAGCTCCTGTCGTCGTTGGGGTAATATCGCCCAAGACCTTTGAGAACACCAACTCGGTATGCCTCGCCGAAGGATTGAACTTTCAGCCAGGACTCAGATTGGAGACCAACTGTCAAAACTGTGGATTCCAGCAGGTTAGAATAAACGGACTTGAAGGTTCGTACTCGCAGATACTTATCGATGGAAGAGCCGTAAGCAGCGCATTGTCACAAGTTTACGGACTGGAGCAGATTCCTGTCAACATGATTGAAAAAGTGGAAGTCATACGCGGAGGCGGCTCGGCAATTTTCGGCTCCAACGCCGTTGCGGGAACAATAAACATCCTCACGCGCGAACCGCAGTTCAACAGCATATCGCTTGGCAACAACACCACTCTCATCGGCATGAAAAAAGCCGATGTCAACACAACGCTCAACGCCTCGGTAGTATCGCTGAACAACAAGGCCGGCATAACAATCTTCGCCTCGGCACGACAGCGCAGTCCGTTCGACTACGACAACGACGGCTTTACCGAAATCGGCAAGATAAACGCCAAGAACATAGGTTTCCGTGGCTATCTGAAAACAAGCGACTACACAAAGTTGTCGGTTGAATACCACACGCTTGACGAATTCAGGCGCGGGGGAAACAACCTCACACTACCAGCCCACGAAGCCGACATTACCGAACAGACCGAACACAAGATACACTGCGCAGGACTGAAATACGATATTTTCAGTAAAAACAGCAAGCATTGGTTCCAAATCTACTCGTCGCTACAAAACATCGACCGCAACAGCTACTACGGCACAGGCAAAGACCCCAACGCCTACGGAAACACAAAGGATTTTGCATCTGTGAGCGGATTCCAGTATGTATTCTATATGGACAAATTCCTTTTCATGCCAGCGACCTTGACTTCTGGAATCGAATACAACTACAACTCGCTGTACGACGAATCGATTGGTTACAACAGGATTATCGAACAGAAAATCAACATCTACAGCGCATTCATACAGAACGAGTGGCACAAGGAAAAACTATCTTTCCTCATCGGCGGACGTATCGACAAGCACAATATGGTAAAGAATCCAATCATAAGTCCGCGTGGTAACATCAGGTACTCACCGCTGAAATGGATGTCGTTGCGTGCCGGTTATGCAATGGGATTCCGTGCGCCACAGGCGTTCAACGAAGACCTTCACATTGCAGCCGTTGGTGGCGAAGTGTCACTTATCAGCATCGACCCTGCACTGAAGCCTGAGAAGTCGCATTCGGCAAACGCATCTATCGATTTCAATACAAAATGGTCGAGTTCCGCTATTGATTTCCTAGTCGAAGGTTTCTACACAGTGCTTAACGACGTGTTCATCCTTGAAGAAAACGGACATGATGCGGCTGGCAACCTATTGTTAACCAGAACCAACGGAAGCGGAGCGACTGTCGCTGGCGTAAATTTCGAACTTAAATACATTCCTACCAAGAAGCTTGAAATACAGGCAGGATTCACCTATCAGCAAAGCCGTTACAAGCAACCCGAAGTGTGGAGCGAAACCATCGAAGCACAAAGGCGGATGTTCCGCACGCCCGACACATACGGCTTCCTAACCGTTTACTATTCACCGCTGAAGGATTTTGACATTTCACTTTCGGGAACATATACAGGCTCTATGCTCGTGCAGCATTTCGCAGGCTACATAGCCGAAGATGCCGAAACAACAACAAAGCCATTCTTCGACACGAACTTAAAACTTTCGTACTCTTTCAAGCTAAAGGACGACTTGAGCCTTGAAGTAAGTGCAGGGATGAAAAACATTTTCAACAGCTACCAGCGCGACTTTGACCAGGGCGAACTTCGCGATGCGGGATACATTTATGGTCCTAGTTTGCCGAGAAGTGTATTCTTCGGATTGAAGTTTTCAATGTAAAGGCTGCACCGTTTGATGGGCTTCGCCCGTTTCTAGGTTTGATGGCTAACGCCGTTTGAGTGTTTAACTTCGTTGAGGGCTACTTGTGCTGAGCGCAGTCGAAGTACGCCGTTCACGTTTCTATGGCTAAAGCCGTTTCTAAGTTTCTATGGCTAACGCCGTTTCAATGTTTCAATGGCTGCGCCGTTTGAAGTGTTTATAGTTTCCAAATTGTAGAAACGTTGCGTGCAACGTCTACTATGTTTGAATGTTTCACGTTTCTATGGCTAAAGCCGTTTCTAAGTTTCTATGGCCAACGCCGTTTCAAGGTTTCAATGGCTGCGCCGTTTGATGGTTTTATAGTTTCCAAATTGTAGAAACGTTGCGTGCAACGTTTACTATAGCGTCGCCACAGATTAGCCCATTATCCATTGTTAATTATCCATTATCCATTGTTAATTATCCATTGTTAATTATCCATTGTTAATTATCCATTGTTAATTGGTTAGTATCTATTTGTAAAAAGACAAGGGATTTTCATTTTTTTTGTACATATTTGCAACGTAAAACAGATTGATATGAAGAAGCTCATCATAATAGCCATATTATTGGCAGTCACTACATTTGTCAATGCACAGAAATATGTGTTCCTGTTCATTGGCGACGGTATGGGACAAGCCGACATCGACCTTTACGAAGCCTACCTGGCCGAGAAGGACGGAAAAAGCGGATTCGTCCAGTCGAACATCAGCAAAATTCCATTTCTGTCGATGTGCAGTACCCATTGCAAGAACCGCAGAATCACCGATTCGGGCGCAGCAGGTTCGGCTATTGCCTGCGGACAAAAGTTCAACGTTGGCGAAATCGCATACTCCGAAACAGGAAACCAACCCAAGTCGATAGCAAAGGTCGCCAAGGAAAAAGGCATGAAGGTGGGCATTATTAGCACCGCACCGATGAATCACGCCACACCAGCCGCTTTCTATGCAAACCAGCCGACACGCAAAAACTACTATCAAATAGGTCTTCAGCTTTCCGAAAGCAACTTCGACTTCTTCGGTGGTGGCGGATTGCTTAAGCAAACCGGCAACAAAAAGGACGAGAAAGACCTTATGACAATATACCAGGAAGAAGGCTATCTGACTTTCACATCACTCAAGGCAATCGCCTCAATGAAAAGCCATAATAATAAGGTAATCTTTACAAACGAGACTCTTGACCGCGACGCGAGCATACCGTACAAGATCGACAGGGAAGATTCGCCAAACAACTCGCTCGCCGAAATCGTTGAAACCGCAATCGTACACCTGGACAATCCCAAAGGCTTCTTCATGATGGTGGAAGGTGGGAAAATAGACTATGCCGCACACGACAACGATGCAGGTTCAATCATCGGCGAAATGGAAGATTTCGACAATGCAATCGCCGAAGCATACAAATTCTATATGCAACACAAGGACGAAACAATGATTATCATCACTGCCGACCACGAGACTGGCGGTGTTTCGCTCGGAATCGCTGAAAATGGTTACGAATCGGACTTTGGAATACTTAGCAAACAAAAAATGTCGATGTCGAAGTTCGGAACAATCATAAAGAAGCAGACCAAAAACGACGAAAACGTTTCTATGAAAGATTATACAGACTTGGCTTCCAAATACTTTATGGGAGTAGAAATGGATTTCTCGGCAGACGAACAAGCAATCCTGAACGAAGCATACGCCGCCGTAAATGCGAAATCCAACCGTGCAAAGGACGAAGCCAAATCGAAATACAACGGCAACAACCCTATGGCTTACGCTTTCTGCCAAATTATGAACAGAAGGGCTTCCGTTGGCTTCTCGACAAATGCTCACACATGCGCAAAAGTTCCGGTTTATGCCGTTGGAACTACCACCCCAATTCTCGACAATACGGAGATTTTCGGTGTGATAAAGTCATTCATTGAAAAATAATATAACAACAAATAAATTTTTTCGATATGCAGAATTTAGAATGGTCAAAACTCCCGTTCGGATACGTAAAGACGAACTACAATGTACGTTGCGTTTGGAAAAACGGCAAATGGGGAGAAATCGAAGTTAGTGATTCGGAATACATCAACATCCACATCGCCTCCACCGCATTGCACTACGGACAGGAAGCTTTCGAAGGTATGAAGGCATACCGTGGCAAGGACGGCAAGGTTCGTTTGTTCCGCTGGGAAGAAAACTGCAAGCGACTCAAGGACTCGGCAGCCGGCATCTATATGGCACAGGTTGACGACAAGCTGTTCTTCGATATGGTAAAGAAGGTTGTGGAACTCAATGCCGACTTCATTCCTCCATACGGAACTGGCGCTTCGTTGTATATCCGTCCGTTGCTCTACGGTTCGGGCGCAAAGGTTGGTGTTCATCCTGCCGACGAATACACATTCCTCATCTTTGTAACTCCGGTTGGTCCTTACTTCAAGGAAGGTTTCAACCCTGTAAAGATCGCTATCATCAGGGATTCGGACCGTGCTGCTCCACTCGGAACAGGAACAATGAAGGTTGGCGGAAACTATGCAGCAAGCTTCCGTGGTCTCGAAAAGGCTCACGAAGCAGGTTATGGCTCTCCAATGTACTTGGATTGCCGCGAAAAGAAGTACATCGACGAAATCGGTGCCGCAAACTTCTTCGCAATCAAGGACAACACCTATATTACACCTAAGTCAACATCAATCCTTCCGTCAATCACCAACAAGAGCCTCGAAGAGGTTGCCAAGTACATTGGCTTGAAGGTTGAAAGACGTCCAGTTGACGTTGCCGAACTTCCTACTTTCGAGGAAGCAGGCGCTTGCGGAACAGCAGCAGTAATTTCTCCAATCGGCGAAATCGTTGACATCGACGAAAACAAGCACTACGTTTACTGCCCCGACGGCAAGCCAGGCAAGTGGTCAACCAAGATGTACGAAACTCTTGTAGGCATCCAGTACGGCGATATTCCAGACCCGTTCGGATGGATTACAATACTTGAAAACATCTAATCGGATACAGGAATTTTATGTTGTAAAATATCTTCAAAAAATTGATACAGCGAATACTTTATTTAATAACTTTGCAGAAATTTAAAAACAATAAATATTATGGCTAAAATAAAAGTAGCAATTAACGGTTTTGGTCGCATCGGTCGTAATGTATTTAAGATTGCATTCGGACGCGACAATATAGAAATTATCGGTATCAACGACCTTACTGATACCAAAACATTGGCACACCTGCTGAAGTACGACTCGACTCAGGGCAAGTTCGACAAGGAAGTTTCCTACAACGACAGCGCTATCATCGTAAACGGCAAGGAAATTAAGGTTAGTGCAGAAAGAAATCCTGCTAACATTCCATGGCCGGAAACTCCTGACGTAGTTATCGAATCGACTGGTCTTTTCACCAGCAAGGAAAGTCCTAAGGGCGGTTACCGCGACCACCTGAAGAACGGTGCAAAGAAGGTTATCCTTACCGTTCCTGCAAAGGACGACATCGATGCAATGGTTGTTCTTGGTGTTAACGAAGAAGTTCTCACAAAGGACGTACAGTGCGTTTCAAACGCTTCCTGCACAACCAACTGCCTCGCTCCTATCGCAAAGGTTCTCAACGACAACTTCGGCATCGAATACGGTCTTATGACTACAATCCACTCGTACACCAACGACCAGATTGTTCTCGATGGTCCACACAAAGACCTCAGAAGAGCTCGTTCGTGCGCTGTTTCGCAGATTCCTACCACTACTGGTGCTGCAAAGGCTGTAGGTAAGGTTCTCCCAGCTCTCAATGGCAAACTCGATGGTATGGCAGTTCGCGTACCAACCCCAACTGGTTCATCAGTTGACCTCGTTTGCTTATTGAAGAAGGACGTAACTATCGAAGAAGTTAACGCAGCAATAAAGAAAGCAGCAGAAGGTCCAATGAAGGGTATCATCGAATACTCGGAAGAACCTCTCGTATCAATCGACATCGTTCACAACTCACATTCGTCAATTTTCGACGCTCAGTCAACAATGCTCAAGGGCCGTCTCTTGAAGACCTTGACATGGTACGACAACGAATGGGGTTATTCAAACCGCGTTGCTGAACTCATCGAAAAGCTGAAATTCTAAAGAATTTTCACATCATTAGATAAAGGGAGAGCGGAAGTTCTCCCTTTTATTTTTCTCACAAAACAATTGTATTCCACAAATATTGTTATTTTTGCCCCAAATAGGTATTATTATGTCACGAATATACGACTACAAGGCCATAATGAGCAACGGACAAGTGCTCGATTTTTCCCAATTCAGAGGCAAAGTATTGCTGATTGTCAACACAGCAAGCAAATGCGGTTTTACCCCACAATTCGCAGGACTGGAAGAACTAAACCAGAAATACAAGGACAAAGGGCTTGTAGTCATCGGATTTCCATGCAACCAGTTTGCACATCAGGACCCGGGTACCGACAGCGAAATTTCAAGTTTCTGTCAGCTCAACTACGGCGTGACATTCCAGATGATGAAAAAAGTCGATGTCAACGGCGAGAACGCCCACCCTATCTTCAAATACCTTACTAGTGAAACAAGGGGATTCCTAGGCAAAAAGATAAAATGGAATTTCACCAAGTTCCTCATCTCACGCGATGGCACAAAAATCAAACGCTATCCACCGACCAAAGCACCAAAGAAAATAGAGAAGGACATAGAAGGAATGATTTAGGGATTCGCACGTTTATTGGTTCAAGGTTCAAAAGTTCAATGTTCAAAGTTTAAAGTTCAAAGTTCAAGAGTTTAAGAGTTCATTGGCAGACGTTTACTTGCAATAAAACTCAATCATCTTAACAATTGCCCGCTGGCACACTGGACAGAACGCATCGCAACCGAAATGGTTCATAAGGCAATCCTGCATAGGACGATATAAACCTTTTCGCAGATAACCTGCACCTTCGTAAACACCAACCTTGTCATTGTATTCCGAGGTTTCCGGCGTTGGAACGGGCGTCCCCTGCTCCACCATATCCTTCCACTTGGAGTCGAAATCGACCAAAGTCGTAACATTCGGGTCGGCTGGCTCCAACTTCAAGTTGTAGAAATCGTTGTACTCCGAACCTCCTACATACTCGTCACCAAGTCCGGCAAAGCCGTGGCCAAACTCGTGAACAATGATTTTACCTGCCATCTTGTTCGAATTAACTCCTGTACAATACCAGTTGAAAATTCCGCCACCGCCATATTTGGTGCTGTTTACAAGAATGTAAATCTGGTCGTAAGGTGCATTGGCGGCCACGTCGCGCAAAGTCTTGTTGTCGGTGGTCATAAGGTAGCGTTCGCTACCGAGCGACCAGTACGAACAACTGACAATGGTATTCTTCCACACACCCTTGCAAGGCTCGTCAACACCCGACTCCTGCGAAGGCGCCAAAACTGCGTGGATATTGAAGTCGTCCTTATGCGAGGTGTAAGGCTCGTACTTGAAAAATTCGTTCTTGAACTTCTCGCAGTCCTTCTTGAACAACGACATCTGCGAAGCCGTATAGCCATCTGGGACAATCACAATATCGACCTTGCGGTTGGCATCACCTCCCTTGTGAACCTCGTACACGGGAAACTTGTTGCGATTATCGTGTTTTATCAGGCAAACATCGGCAGGATTGATGTCGTAGCGGTATTTTTCGACATATTTTCCAGTCTCGAAAGCCTTTGTGCAGAACACAACCGTTACCTCAGCCTTAGGATAAGGAAACACAACCGACTCGGAGAAACTTTTCTGCACCGTGCGAGCCTCGTCAACAGTCTGCCACTCACCGAAAAGCGTCGAATACGAACGGCTGTAAATCAACGTTCCCGAAGCCTTGTCGAGAACCTTTACCAGATACTTGCCAAAGTTTGTATCGTCAATAAGATTCACCAAGGAACCTCCCCAGTACGGCTCGGCAATGACCTCATCAATATAATAGTAGTCGTTCTTGCTGTCACCGGCGTGATAATAATCCACACGCATAGTCCTATTCTCGAAATACTTGTCGAACTGACCGAAAACAGCCACAGAAACAAGCGAAAGCAAAATTGTCAGTATATTTTTCATATCCTATTGATTTTTATATTCCTCAGTAAAAACAAAACGGACAGACTTTTCGTCCATCTCAATCTCCACCACACGCATAAGCATTAGGTTTACAAGCACATCCTCGACCTTGCGCACTGGCATTCCAGTAAAATGCACGATAAATTCCTTGGTCACAAATCCGCTGATGCGAATCTCATCGACAATAAGTTTCATTACGTCGTCGTAGAACAATTCTGACGGCACAAAACTCTTCGACTGCCGCCAGTAGCGGACAAGTTCGGGCGGAGCAAGCACATTCTTGTCGTCGCAACGGACAAAAGCCACCATGTCGCCACGCACGTCGGGAGCATAATGCGGAAGCTTGTCGCTTTTTTCGACCACCACCTCAAGCACGGTCTTACCCTCTACCCGATGGCTGATTGTCGTGTATTCCACTACGGGATAAGTATATAGCATTGCGGCGGTCTCGATCATATAGCATTCCTCCTCGGAACTTACGCCAGCAATCGAGCCATTGTCACGCACACCTATCAGCAGCGAACCACCGTCGGTGTTGGCATACGCAGCAAGCGAACGGGCGATTTTCCCAGAATCGCTTATGCAGTGCTTGAAGTCAAGGTGCAAGCCCTCGCCTTCGGCAATACGTTCAAGCAGTTCGTTACGTTGAGAATCCATACTAAAAAAATTTAGCACTGCAAAAATAACACTAATCTACCAAATCCACACCATCGTCATTTACTTGCTTCGCTGCGTGAGCTAAAGGTACGGAAGCTAGTCGGAACGCGCGATACGGTAGTGGAGCGTTGTGAAGACTGCTATCCGCAATCTCCTTTGATTACTAATGGGAGATTGGCTACGCCGAGCTGAAGGTACCGTACAAACAGGCTCACACGACACGTTCCTTAGTCGGTTCGCTTTGTTTTACGGAATGACATTTCCTTTTTTCAATGACCTTTAATCAGCCACAATAAGAGCATTAACGCCCCCAACACTACAATCACAATAATGTAATGTTTCATTTTCGCTCTATTCAACTTCTTTTCAAACTCCTCGGAACCAACCACTTCTTCAGGATATTCTCTTCTAACTTTCTCCTCAATAAGTTCATTTCCAACATCACCAATAACATGATGCCTATCGGAATAATTATGTGTTGCAAAAAATGACATTGTATAGTCGGACGCAAGTTTCTCAGCGAGTTTTTCTACCTCCTCGCGCTCAGCCTCATACTTTGCCGACCATTCATCGAAGGACAATTCCTTCAGCCCCGACTTATCCATTATATCCGACTCGTCGCCATTCCAGCGCAAAGCGGCATCGCCCTCGTAAACCTTGACGATTTGCTTTTCGGCCACGTCAACCACAACCATTAACGGATGCCATTGCGTATATTTCTCTGGCAGAATTTCGGCATCATACTCATAGAATCCGTAGCAAGCCGACAAGAGCAGACAGTCACCGTCTTCGTTCCACAGATAATCGTGCTTGCCCATAATGAAATAGAACGGCAAAACCATGCATTCGGAATCATCCTTTTTTGAATACACATGAATGTTACTATACATCTCCCGTCCTACGGATTCCTCGCCTATAGCTTCCTCGAAACCAATATTGTACAAGCTTGATTCGTTTGCCATAAATGGATGTTTATGTGTTTCTGGGTTTCTAAGTTTCTGAGTTTCTGTGGCTATCGCCGTTTCTGAGTTTCTATGTTTCTGGGTTTCTAAGTTTGAATGTTTTACGTTTATATGTTTGGGCGAACAGGCTAACAGGCTAACGGTCTGGACTGGCGGTGTAGCAACGCGCCATGGCGCGTTGCTACTTCGCCAGCCAGTTTGCTGGATTCAAAGTTGCACTTCCCTTCCAGATTTCGAGATGGAGCACAGTCTTGTTTTCTGCATCGTCGGTATAAATCTTGCCGATTGCCTGCTTTGCCTTCACCTTGTCGCCTACCGAGACATAAACCTTGTCGATGTGAGTATATACACTCAAATATTCACCATGCCTGATAATCACAGCATTCTGCGTTCCAGGAATCGAAAATACCTTGCGAACCTCGCCATCGAACACCGCACGTGCGTCGGAGCCAGTAGTCGTAGAAATGTCGATGCCCTTATTGTCAATTTCCACGCCCGAAATCACCGGATGCGGCTGCTTTCCGAACCGCGACACAATAACACCGCGCTGTACAGGCCACGGCAACTTGCCCACATTGCTTCCAAAGTTGTCGCTGACAATCTTTTCCTCGGGCGTAAGTTCGTACTTGCCAGTGTTTGCCTTGCCCTTCGATGCCGACGACTTCTTAACTTCCTCGGCAATCAACTTTTCGATAGCCGCCTGCAACTGCTGCTTCTGTTTGTTCTTTTCGGCGAGTTGCTTCTTCAGGTCGGCTTCCTTGCCCTTCAGTTTGGCAAGCGTATTTTCCTGCTGTTTCTTGGCGTTTTCAAGATTTTTGGCTTCTACCTTTTCCTCGTCTAGCAGTTTTTGGTGTTCAGCCTTTTGTGCCAAAAGTTTTTCCTTCTGCCGTTCGAGAAAGGCTTTAATTGCATTTATTGCGATAAGTTGGCGTTTGCGGTAATCGGCCATCTGCTGCATATACTTCAGACGCAAATACGACTGGTTGAAATCCTTTGACGACAGCAGAAACATAATTTCATTGTTCTTGTTCTGGTTTTTCCAAGCAATCTGCAACATACGCGCATACGACTGCTTCAAGTTCTCCAAATCCTCCGTCATCATTGCTATGACTGACTCTGTCTCCTTTATACGCCCCGAAACAAACTCTATTTCGTTGTTAATGTCGGAGATAAGTTCCTTTCGTGAAGAAATCTGGCTTCCAAGCAAGGCAAGATTATTTTCCGACTCCTTCTGGTTCTTGCGCGTCTCCTCTAGAAGCTTATTGGTATAGTTGATTTCGTTTATAGTCTTCTTCTTTTTCTTTTCAAGGTCGGCCTTTGTCTGTGCCACCGAACACAACGGCAGCATAAAAGCAATGAAAAGGAACAATATTTTAGCGGTTATCTTCATTAAGGTTTATTTTAGTGTATTTGGCTGGTATCTTAAACGGAAATGTCAGTTCGTCGTCAATTGCAAAGTCGCTTATTGTAAATTTCATAGTCGCTTCCACATTGCCATACTCAACATATATGTTCATAGTCTGCGGGAACAACAGGTCTCCGTATTTGGCGAACTTGTCATATTCCACAAAGGCGTTTCGTCCGTCCTCCAAGTCTTCGAGATACAAATTCTTAACCTTGAACGTGCCCGGAATAACCTTCATTGTCTGGATTACAGAACCTCGTATCTCCGCATAATTGCCATTGGGACGTTTCTGTTTTTTGGGCGAGACAGTCGAAACACAATAATATACAGAATCGATGCAAGAATTGTAGTCGTCCTCCCTGTCGGTATCGTTGTCGGACTGATAGCGGAAAAACTCGTTGAGCAAAATCGACTGCAAGTCGTTGTACGAAAGGTCAACCTTTGCAAAGTTCTCGAGTGCGGAAATGTCCTCGGCATAATACTCGTTCTTAAGGCGGTTTATCACCCTTACAGAATCGTTCGACACGAGCACGCGGAAACCTTCGATATTGAAAGACCGCAGGCTAATCCACATCAAACTGTCGCGGCATACGCGCAGATTACCGCTGAACGAATCGGGAGAACCGCCATTCACCGAATACTCGCACGAAAACTTGTACGACGCCTTTGCATACGTCGGAGTTTTTGCCATAACATTCTCCACTATCTTGGCAGAACGCAAATTCTCTTTCTTTTCGTTTGAGCCAACATTAGCCGTCCGACATGCCCACAGGCAGACCGACAGCACCAACACCAATATCAAATTTCTTCTTGCCAATTTATTTCAACGATTTTTTCTTTACTTTTTCTTCTATTTCACTATTCTCGGGGTCTAGCTCAAAAGCCTTCTCCCAATCCTTCAAAGCCTCGTCTTTCTTACCAAGGCTAAACTTTATATCACCGCGATGGTCGTAGTAAACGGCATTCGAATTGTCTTTTGCTATCGCATCGTCCATATATTTCAACGCCTCGTCCAACTTTCCGTTCTTATACAGCACCCACGCGTGAGTGTCAATAAAAGTCGGACTTGACGGGTTGAGTTCGACAAGATGTGTGCTCATTTCCAACGCCTTTGCAAGATTTTCGCCACGCACGGCAAGGTTATAACTGTAATTGTTCAGCACCGACTCGAAATCGGCATCCTTGAACAGAATGTACTCATATACGGAATCGGCCTTGTGGTATTCCTTGAGTGCGTGATATGCATCGCCTTGCATGCTCAGCAAATCAATCATAACCTGCTGATTGTCAACCGAAAGCATTGATGCATAATCAACAGCCTCGACAACTTCGCGGAATTCCTTCTTCAAATATGCTGCCACCACATAGTACTGGTAAACCGTAAGCATATTGGGGAAAAGTTCGGAAGCTTCCTTGCTATGTGCATAAAGGTTGTCGTAGTCCTGCAAATGATAGTCAATGTTCATCAGGTGTTCCCAGATCTCATACGACGACTTGTCCTCGGCGACAATGTCGATAAGGTTTTGCTGCACCGACTTGTAGTCGTTGTTCATCATTGCAATGTCGGCCTTGAGCGCACTAAGTGCAAGGTCGCTTGGGTATTGCTTTTCGACTATGGAAGCAAGCCTTTTTATCTGAACCTTTATGTAGTCGTCAGTTCTTGCAATTGGAAGCAACTGATTGAGAATCTGCATTTTCAGTTCGTACGTAAGGCTCTCGTCATCACAGGAGAACGCCTTTTCCAGCATCGCAAAATAGTTGTAGTACTGCGCATCAACAGCCCTATGGTATTCAGCAAGCGACAGATACACAAGACCTTCGTCGATATTCATCTTCTCAAGCTCGGCGAATTCCGTTCTTGCCAAATCTATTTTCTTGTTCTGGAAATACGCCTCGGCAAGCATAGCCTTGTAGCGCAGGTTAGTCGGATAGGCATCGCGCAGACGCTTCATCTCCTCGAACGACTTGTTCAGGTTGCCCATCTTCTCGTATATCAGTTCCTTCTGTATGCTTACCACATCGGTAATTCCGAACTGCTTTTCGGCTTCATCGAGCACCTTGATGGCATCCTTCGGCTTTCCGATTTTCACATATACGTTCGAAAGTTCATAGTAGTTTTCAACATTGTTTGGATTCTGAGCAATAAGCTTTCGGTACAGCGGCACGGTTTTTTCATGGTGATTATTGTACTCGTATGCGTAAATTAGCAAATCGATGTAAGCCACATTGCCAGTCTTGTCGTACTGCACGGCTTTCTCGGCGTAGGTCTCTGCCGACGAGTAGTCGCCGGTGGCAAACAGAATCGAAGCGATCTCGTAGTAAGCCGACGGCTGGGTATTGTCGATGGTCAAAGCCCTAGTATAGTTCTTTATGGCATTTTCGTAGTCGCCAAGGTTCTTGTTCTTGTTGCCTTCAAGGAAATAAAAGCTGAAATTGAAGTCGAAGCCCTTTTCTGTTGCGGGCTTCTTGTCCGATTTCTGTGCTTTCTTCTGCGAATAGCCAGCAGTTAGCAACAACAGCAACACCGATAATAGCAATATCTTGCGGAAATTCATCATCCTACTTGAGTTCTAAGGTGTTGTAGTCGCCAACGCTCAGGTCGTACTGCTTGCCCGACAATTTTACGTGACTGCCAACCATCGAGTCGTGGATATTCATGTTTTCGATTGCCGTAGCTTCCTGAATCACAGAATTGCAGATTACGCTTCCACAGATTGTTGTGCCTTTTCCTACCGAAACATACGGACCAACAACCGAATTCTTGATTTTCACGTCGTCCTCGATATGGCAGGGCGGAATGATGGTCGAGTTTTCTACTTCTGCCGATTTTGCAAGCAATTCCGACTTCTTGTCGCGGGCAAGTACGCGCTGGTGGGTTGCCACGGTAATGTTCTTGTTTCCGCAGTCGAGCCATTCCTCAACCTGTGCAGGCACGAACTTCAAGCCTTTTGCACGCATGTTTTCCAATGCGGTAGTGAGTTGGTATTCACCGCTCTTGCGGATATTATTGTCGATAAGGTACTGAAGTTCGCCACGCAAAGTTTCGCCCGACTTGAAATAGTAAATGCCAATAATGGCAAGGTCGGAAACGAAAGTCTTTGGCTTTTCCTCGAAGCCCGAAATAACGCCATTGGCATCGGTTGTTACAACGCCGTAAGCCTCTGGGTGTTCAACCTTCTGTACCCAGATAATGCTGTCGGCATCGGCTGAAATCTTGAAGTCTGCGAAGAACAGAGTGTCGGCAAAAGCCACCACCACCTTGTCGTTTAGCGAAGGAGCTGCGCACCATATTGCATGAGCCGTACCCAAAGCTTCCTTCTGGTAGTAAATCTTCGGTTCAGCACCGACACCGCGTGCGATATTGCAAAGTTCATCCTCGACTTTCTTGCCGAAATTTCCGATTACAAAAGCGATTTCGTCAATTGGTTCCTCGCAAATCTGAGCGATTCCTTCAACCAAACGTTGTACTATTGTCTTGCCTGCCAGCACGATAAGCGGCTTCGGAACGGTAAGCGTATGCGGACGCATGCGCGTACCCATACCTGCCATTGGTATTATAATTTTCATAGTATTCCTAATTTACAATAAAAGACAAAGGTAAACCTTTTATTTATATGTATAGCGAATATGGTTATTTAGTTGTCAACAATGGAATGTTGTCAAAACAGCGGACTATTCAACCACTATCTGCTCAACATACACCTTTTCGCCACTGATAATTCTTAAAAAGTAAGTACCTGCGGTAAGATTGTGGTTGAAATTCATTGTTGCACCATCCATAACATTTATATCGCGAGTTTCAACAACTGCGCCATTAACATTGATGAGTTGGTAGGTTACATTGCCTTCGATACCATAGAAAACTATACTGAACATACCGTTGTTCGGGTTCGGATGGATTGACATTGAAGGTTCTTCTGTCATATCAACCGAAACAACCGATTCAAATGTGGCGTGAATAGTATGGTCTTCGGTCACATTGGTAAAAGTATAAGTATTGTTTTCAAGGTCAGCCATTACCGATACACCATCAACCATTACATTTTCAATGCGGTAGCCTTCGTCAGGAATAATACTGAAAGTCTGGTCTTCACCCCTATTAAAGGTAATTATGCCACTAGGATTAATTGCCCCATGCGCCCCTGCCGTCGCAGATATTGAGAGTGTTTGTAGCGTAATGTTGCGACTCCATATACTATGCTTATCTCCACAAATCCCCATAATCTGTACATCATATTCAACACCCTGCTCCAAGCCAGTTATTTCATACGATGTCTCCGTAGTCTCAACTTCCACCCATTCTCCAGCAGGAACATTTTCTCCTTCTATCTCAAAATCATCTATATTTAAATGCCCTGTACCTGAACTATTATAATGGCGGATTGCAATATAACCCAAATGCCAGTTATATGAACTCAAATCTACACTATATTCCATATATTCATCAGTAGCAATAGTTTCGGGCAATACCTGCGTATTAAAATCCGATACCGACCACCTGCCCGTTGTTGAGACATATATGCCAAAATGCTCATCAGAAGAAGAATTATTTTGAGACTTTACCCATATTTTTAAACTTCCATTTAAAGCAAGTCGTGGAGACACTAACCAATTGTCTTGTACAACTGGTGAGATTTCATAAGGTGGATAACTCAATGATGACACACAACCCGTTCCCGAATGGCTATCCATCATTCCGTTTATAAATGATGTCCAACAATATCCATCTCCATCATTATCAATTGTTGACCACCCATCACTATTATGCAAATCCTCGAAATCTCTATAATATGAGCCGTTTATTTCCGCTGCTCTATATCTTAATATATAACTGTCGCTGGTGCCCTCCCAACTTACATTTGCGGAATTGGCATTTGCCTCTACATAAATATCATTCGGAGCATAGCAATCAGCAAGAGTAGTAAATGTTACCACACTAAACCCACCTTGTTCCGAACCGCAATTTGAACGTACCCACACTTCGTATTCCGTTCCTTCTGTAAGATTTGTAAGTGTATATGTAGGATTATCTACTTCAATGGCATTATCAAAATCGTAATTTATATAGACCAACCAAGATGTAACATCCACATTGGCAGACCATGTGATTATTGCATAAGTAGTGTCAACGATTGAAGCTGTAAGATTAGCAGGAGATGGACATCTCGCTAGAGTGCTAAATGACCCTGCTTTCCAATAACTATATCTGTTTTCGTCACACAATGACCTCACAACAACACTATAACGTGTGTCACGTTCAAGTCCTGTAAAAGTGTATTCGTTATCATATACATCAATAATATTGTCCAGGTTGCCATTTAAGGCAATTTGCCACATGTTTTCATTTCCTATTGCATTCCAAGAAACTGTTGCTGAATTCATGCCGATATTAGAAAAAGAAAGATTATTCGGAGCTGTACATGCATCAAAAATTGTAAACGACAAATCTGGAGACCATCTGCTGAATCCGTCTTCTTCGCAGTTTGTACGCACTTTAACAGTGTAGTTCAATTCTGGAGAAAGGTCAGTTAATGTATATGTAGTGTATTCGACATTAATAATTTCATCTTCATTATCGTTGATACAAATCTGCCAGGAATTTTGTCCTATCCATCCATTCCAAGTCAAATCTACAGAATTTGCATCAATAATGGATACTCTAAGATTAGTAGGAACGGGGCATACTGCAGCAGTAGTAAATGCTACATTCGCAGTCCAATCGCTAACACCATTGCTTTCACCACAATTTGCGCGCACCTTGACTGTATAATCCGAATCTTGAGAAAGGTCAGTTAATGTATATGTAGTGTATTCGACATTAATAATTTCATCTTCATTATCGTTGACGCAAATCTGCCAAGCAGTTTCGTCCGCGCCTGCAGTCCATATAATTGTTGCTGAATTAGTAGTAATACTAGAAACGTTCAATGCAGAAGGACGCATACAATGGCAATCAACCATATAGTTAACTGTTGCCATAGCACCAGTGCCAGATAAAATTTCATCGCCATTCACATCATATACAGCATACGAGCATTCGTTATCAAATGAGCCGGAAGACCATACAAAACTGATTTCCCTGCCGTTGCAAACCTGAAGTGTGCCAGTTATGTTGCTAATACCTATTTCCATAGTCAAGGCGGTTAAAACTCTTCCCGTCTCAACATCTACCACATTGATAGCTGCATCGTTCCAACTGTCGCCAAAACGGTCGGACAGGGAATAACTTATTTCGCACATTTCATCATCACCGCATATATCAGTATAGAATGCGACTTCGGAACTTGCTTCACTTTGCTCGCTGTCGCTACAGTAGGCGCGGATTTTTATAGTGTAGCCAGTAGCGGCATCAAGTCCTGTAAATGTGTATGACTTTGTTGTCGTTCCTACGGGAGCAGTTGCAAAGTCGTTCCAAGTTATGCCATCATCCATTGTATATTGCCAAGCAGTTTCGTCTCCTACAGGAGTCCACGAGATAACAGCGGAATTGTTAGTAATATTTGATACCTCCACATTAATCGGACTCGGACACGACACAATGGGAACTACCTCAACGTCATCAACATACACAAACGAACCACCAGCAGGGTCGTTCAGACATATAGCAATTCTTTCTGCATCAGCAGAAACATCATTCAAAAGCACAATATATTGCCGATAGTTTGTTGTAAGCGCAAACGATTCCAAAGGAGTAAACTCGCCATTCGCGACATATCCAACCTGAAAGTTCTCAGGAACAGAATCGTTATACCTTGCCCAGAACGAAATCATCAAGGTATTAATATCCGACATCTGTGGCAAGGCTAATACATTTTGCTGGTTGGTTCTTGATGTATGCATACATATAGCTTGCAAACCGCTATGTGAGGTGGTGGTGGACAAACTTTGACCGACAATATACGGATATAGATCATTACTTACAATACGCTCCCAACAACGAGGAATAATCCTACTCGAATTATAGAGTGTTATGCCATCTAAGTTTTCTGTATATGGAATGGCTTGGATACCACATCCAGAGACAAACGAAACCATCACCCATTCGTCATCACCTCCTCCACGGCAAACAGCCTTTACATAAACATCGTAGCTTGTATTTGCCAAAAGACCAGTGATTGAATATGAAGTTTGGGCAATATTCTCCACCGAAGTCCCTTCGGATTCGACATCAAATCCAGAAATACCATATTTCAGTTCCCATTCGACATCTTGCCGACCTGTCCAAGTTACATCGGCAGCTGTAGCAGTAATGTTCGAGGCTGTCAAGTTTAAAGGCTTTATATAATCGAGCCTTACATTGTCGATATGAACATTAACATCACCACCTGCCACAGTTGACTCTCCATAAAACGCAATCTTAACATAGTCTGAACTATAGTCCGTCAGACCGATTATAACCGTTTCGCCTGCGGTAGCAATGTTATTATACACATACTCGGAACCAGCATTGTCGTACTGGCGGAGAATCGTCCAAGTTGCACCATTGTCGGTACTGATAAGGACAGCAAATTTATCATCCATCTGCTGAGTTGTGTTAACTGGCTGCAAAGTCCCTGAAAATTGCGTCAGAGCCAAATCAAAAGAAAGCTGTACACAATCATCCATAACAATATTGGGAGTTATCAGCCATTCTTTGCGAGAATTTCCCCATAGATTAACAATGGCATGCTTATCGAACACTCCATTAGATGACGACAATCCCCATCCGCTGCTAGACGTGGAAGTGAAATAGCCCCCGTCCATTACACTAGAAAGAAGACCCTGACGTTTTGACCAGTCGGGAATAGATGTTGCAAAATCCTCGACGAATGGAATCCCATATTTTGTGGAAAATTCTAATGTTCTCCACGCTGCTGTCCAGTCAGAATCACAGTTGGATTGAATCTCTACAAAATAATCCGTACCACTATTAAGCCCTGTAAGTGTGTATGTAGTAGAAGTTATCCCGTTTACACATGTATAATGGTCAGCCGAAGTTGCCTTGTATTGTATATTCCACATAGTTTCGTCATAAGCGGGAGTCCACGATAATGTTGCCGAATATACGGAAGGTGAACATGTAAAATTTTCTGGTGGCGGACAATTGGAAAGAGTAGCAAAATACCAATTGCTTGTCCAATTGCTGTATCCATCTGCATCGCAGTTTGCGCGAACCTTTACCCTATAGTTGGTACTTAACGAAAGACCGGTAAAAGTGTATTCATTAGAATCAACATCAATAATATTTTCTTCGTCATCGTTAAGGCAAATCTGCCATTCGGTTTCATTTCCACCAGCCTCCCAAGTTACAAATGCAGTAGTCTTACCTCTAGTTACAGACAGTCCAGTTGGAACAGGACAAAGCGGAATAGTTGTAAAGGACACATTGCTAGTCCAGTTGCTATACCCTTCTTCTGCACAATTTGCACGTACCTTAACATTATAAGTGGTTTCTGGAGTCAATTCTGCCAAATCATACGAATTCGCATTTATATCAATCAAGCTGTCTTCATCGTTGTTAATACAAATCTGCCAAGCCGTCTCGTTCGAACCCTCTGACCACGATAAGCTTGCCGTTGTAGCACCTATGTTCGATACTGCCAAGTTTGTTGGTCTAAAACAAGAAATAAGAGTTGTGAAAGAAATATTTCTAGTCCAATTGCTATATGAACCGTTTCCACAACTTACCCGAACCTTTACATTATACAAGGTTTCTGAAGTTAAGCCTGTCAATTCGTATGCATTTGAATTTACATCAATTAGGTTGTTTTCGTCATCATTCAGACAAATCTGCCAAGCGGATTCACCGTCTTCTGCAGTCCACGAAACATAAGCTCCGTGAGCTGTTACATCACTTACCGAAACAGATGAAGGCCTAAAACAATGTCCTGTAGCGGGAGTAATGCCAAGTTGAATGTCATTTTGCCAAGTAACTGCATAATTAAAAATACCGATGTTGCTGATGTCTGGAATTTGAGAACTACCATAAATTATAAGAGAAACCGTTTTATTCGTAACATAAGAACACCTAAATTTATAATTGTTATCATAGTGCCCATTTGTTGTATCATACATACAAATCAAAAGGTTGTCTATTCCATTGTATTCAAACGGGGTATCAAGACTGAGAGTAAACCAACCCGGTTCGGTAGCAGCGAAATCTCCATCATAAACCAATGTGGCGGAGTCAAGGGCAATAACATCGCGACCATCTACAAACTCACTTTTTGCGGTATGCATCATATACATCAGAATCCCCGACATAGAGAATGGCGATGTATAATCATAATAGAAACCGACAGATGAAATTGTTCCTGCAATTCCAATATCTTCAACATTAAAAATCTGCTGTGTGAACGAGTAATTGTAGTCCATGCGTATAGGCAAATCATAAGATGTACGGGCACCATCTCCAATCTCCACAATTTCTTGTGAATGCATATCCACAGAAAAGCATAACACTGACAACAACAGAATTATGGAATATAATAACTTTTTCATTTTTAAAATCCTCCTGTTTAATATTCGTAAAACTCAACATAAATACATTCATATTTTTACAATTCAATGCAAAGATAATTTTTTTTTAGATACAAATAACATAATGCTCATTTTTTTATAGAGTGCATGACGGCACATAGGGTCCTGTTTGTACGAAACAACAAAGCGATGCCTTGAAAAAAGCATAGCAAAGCCATAATGTTTCAATGTCGCAATACAAAAACCAACAGCAAGCGACTAATAATAGCCTTATCAACCTTTAACCGCATAAAAACCGCTTTAGCCAGCGAGATTTTAAAAATTTTATCTAAATCCGCTGCATAACGCCACTTTTTTTACAAATACGCATGCCTATGTATGTGTTAATTTTTATAATCAACACCCCATCAAATTATTTTTTTTCGGTAATTTTTTTTTGGTAATTAAAATTTAATAATTATAATTTACTGATTATCACTCTTTAAACCATGAAACATAGAAACGCCGAAGGCATTGCAACTTAGAAACAGCGTCAGCCATAGAAACGGCTTCTGCCCCCATAAACTTCACAAATCCCTTTGCCATTCAAAATAATTGTTGTAATTTTGTACCCGATTTTGTTTAACTGTGCGATGGGGCCGCGAGTGCGTGGCTGAGTAGTACATAAATAATTTTATAAAAGTAATGAAACATTTTGAAGTAAAGGGTACAGTTCGTACCGAATTCGGCAAGAAGGCCGCAAAGCAAATCAAGAGAAGCAACAACATTCCATGTGTAGTTTATGGTATCGACCAGACAACTCACTTCACAGTTGCAAGTGCTGATGTCCGCAACCTTATCTTCACTCCTGATGTAATGTTCGCAGACCTCAACATCGATGGTAAGGTAAGACCGACCTTGCTGAAGGAAATCCAGTTCGACCCGATTTCAGACCAGGTTATCCACATCGACTTCTACGAAGTTGACCCATCAAAGCCTGTAAAGGTTCGCATTCCTCTGAAGCTCGTTGGTAACTCTGCTGGTGTAAAGGCCGGTGGTAAGTTGAAACACAGCCTCAAGAAAATCGCTATCAAGGGTATGATGGAAGATATTCCTAACGTTTACGAAGTAAACATCGAAGACCTGAAACTTGGCGAATCAATCAGAATCAAGGACTTGAAGTCTGATAAGCTCCAGTTCACCGAAAACGGCAGCACATTGATAGCATCAGTTATGATTGCCCGTGGTGCATCTAGCGACGAAGGTTCTGAAGAAGGTGGCGAAGCTGCTGAAACTCCAGCTGCTGAATAAGCCACAAATTTCAATATCTGAATTGTGAAGTATCTCATTGTCGGGTTAGGAAATCCCGGAGCAGAATACAAGAATACAAGGCACAATATTGGATATACGGTGCTCGACGCTTTCGTAGAAGGCGCGGGCATCGCTTTTTTTGATAAGCGCTATGCCTATCGCGCAGAAACGAGCATAAAAGGACGAACTCTCATCCTCATAAAGCCCACAACCTACATGAACCTCAGCGGAAACGCCGTCAGGTACTACATGAATCAGGAGAAAATTCCCTTAGAAAACGTTTTTGTCATTGTCGACGACCTTGCACTGCCATTTGGCACAATCCGAATAAAGCCGAAGGGAAGCAGCGGCGGTCACAATGGACTGCAGAACATACAGGACACCATCGGAACGAGCGAATACGCCCGTCTAAGGTTCGGCATAGGAAACGAATTCTCGCGCGGCGGACAAATCGACTTCGTGCTTGGCGAGTGGACAAAGGAGGAAAGCGAAAAACTTAAGGAACGAGTAGATGTAGCCATCGAAGCCATAAAAAGTTTTCCGCTGATAGGCATAGAAAAGACAATGAACGCGTACAACAACAAGTAACCAATGCCAGCACCAAAACCACAAAAACAGAACTATAGGAATTTTTTCTCGCGTATGGCGGGCAAACTTTCCAATTCAAAGAAGCCACAGTGGTTTATCAAAGGTGTTATAAAACTATGGAAAAAGAAATACAAGATTGACCTGTCGGAGTACGTTGTCCCGCAAAACGGATTCAAGACCTTCAACTCGTTTTTCACTCGCAACCTAAAATCTGGCACACGCCCGATAAGCGAAGGATTAGTTTCGCCAGTTGACGGATTTATCTTCGATTTCGGCAAGATTACAGGCGACAACAAGATTTACGTCAAGTTCAAACACTACTACGTTGACGATCTCATCTGCGACGAGTACGAAAACATGTCGTCGTATGCCGTGCTTTACCTCTCCCCCGCCAACTACCATCGCGTTCACGCTGCTTTCGATATGGAAATCACCGACATAAGCTATCTGCCAGGCACATTGCGTCCCGTAAAGCCCAAAGTAGTTTACAAAAAAGACCGAGTTTATTGCCGCAACGAGCGCATTGTAATTCACGGCAAGTCGGAATACGGCAAATTCTACATGATTCTAGTCGGAGCATTGTTCGTCGGCAAGACAAAACTGTCGTTCGACAGCGGTCTGCAAACAAACATCAAGAAAGGCGTAGCATCGAAGCGTATCTACGATACACCTATTAAAATAAAAAAGGGAGATGAAGTCGGCTATTTCGAAATGGGTTCGAGCGTTATCCTATTCATGGACGACGAAAGACTTGCAAACATAAAGTTTCCGCTCAATTCCCCAGTGAGAGTAGGAACCAATCTAGCGTAAATGGCCAACAGGCCCAAAGGCTAGCAGGCAAGAAGGCGAACAGCTTGCTAAGACGCAATTAATTGCATCCCAATATTACATAAATACCAGACATTAAGGCTGTTAGTCTGTTTGACCGCAAGACTATAAGACTGCAAGCCTGTTAGACCGTAAGACTGCGAGCCTTTTAGCTTGCGTCTCTAAACACTCTAATGTTAATAAATATTATCCTTTGACCCATTCGTCTAAATATTTGTCAGTACTTTTGCACAGATTTAATTAAATTTTACACACTATGAGGAAATTTTCAATTTTGTTAGTGGCACTTATGTTTACAGTAAACATTTTTGCCCAGGAAAATGACAAAAACGGAGAAGTCAACATGATGTCGAAGCGTGGTGAATACATTCTACCTGTTGAAGGCGACTTCGCTCTCGGTATCAATGCTATTCCGTTAGTCAATTACTTTGGTAACCTATTTAATGGTAAAACAAACAACTCAGCAAGTTTCGATGCTATGGATTGGTGGACAGGTTTGGTAAACTCCCCAGTCCTTATGGGCAAGTACTATCTTTCCGACAAGACGGCTATCCGTGCTGGTTTGACCATCAACATTGACAACAGGGTTCAAAGGATGAATGTAATGATGAACCAGCAGATTCCAGATCCAAAGGTTACTGTTACCGATGTATGGAGTCACACAGGAACAACTCTTGGTATCGGCGGCGACTACCTTATGTACAGAGGCAAGGGAAGACTTCAGGGATTCTATGGTGGTGGACTTTCTTTTGTTTACAGCAAGTCAAAGGATTCCTATAATTATGGGAACCTCATCACTACCGAATTCTCTTCACCTTACTGGTACGACTTTGCTGCTGGCGCAACAACTTCTGGTGGAACACGTACACTTTCCAAGAGTGACGACCGTTCATACGGAATCGTACTTGGCGGTGTTGTCGGTATCGAATATTTCGTAGCACCTAAGATTTCAATAGGTGGTGAATTCAGACTTGGACTTTACACTGGAATCGACACCTATGGCAAGGAAACAGTAGAACGTTGGACTGGTACAGAAAGAGAAGTTGAAGTTTTGCCAAAACGAGCAAACGACAACAGAATATCACTCAAAAACGCATCAACTGGTTCAATATTTATGATGTTCCATTTTTAATCAACGAAAATAAAGTTTAACAATAAAAAAATTAAAATTATGAAGAAAATATTTTCAATTATCGCAATCGCTCTCATTGGAGCATTCGTTTTGTCATCATGTGAAAAGAAGTATGAAACTGAACCTTTGAAGACCATAACAATATCGGGAACTGTTAAGGCAAACCTCGACCTTACTGCAGCAAATCCTGGTGATGCTCCTAACGGAACAAAGATTATCTTCAGAATCGATGCAGCAGACCTCTGCCAGACTCCAGAAGCAGGTTACGATTACAACACCCTCCAGTATGAAGTTGAAGTATCGGGCGGTAAATATTCGGTAGAATTACCATCTGTTAATTTCAAGGCAGTAAACGTTGATATCGTTCCTGTTGACTTCAAGGCTAACCAGATTCAGGATGCAACTGGAGCTGTTAAGGAAAAGGTATTCTCATCGAGTGCTTACACAATTACAATTAGGGAAGGTGAAGCTTACTTTGAAGACATTACATTCTATGGAATTTAATCTAACTGTTTTAATAATTCAAAGCCGCCTCGTGCGGCTTTTTTTGTACCCTTACACAATCCTTATAAAAATGAATGGTCAGCAAATAAATTACTAGTTTACGCTAAGAACACCATTATAGTGTCATTTTACAAAGCAAAACAACTGAGGGGATTCACAACGCACGATGCTTCTCTGCTTCGTATCGTGTGTTAGGACTTGCATCATCAACCCTTAGTTCACTAAGCGAAACAAATAATGACTACGTTGTGGAGCAAATGCCAATAATTTACAAGATACGACTACAATAAAAAAGGTCGCTTAATGGCGACCTTTCATAATAATTATCTATTAAACTTAGAATCTACGTACTAAAACATAATTCAACAGAGCAGTCTTCGCTGTTGCCTGACGGTTATACGACGAGCCTGTACCATACGAAACTATGAAGGCGATTGCATTTCCTGCATCCTGCTCATCGGAAGTCCAGAAACCATCCCGTGAAGAATATAAATCTTCATCATAGGTTATAATTTGCTGCATTTCTACACTTGTAGGCAAATACCAATCGTTCTTTCCGCCCTGAGTTGACTGATAGCATTTCAAAGCAGCATACTCTTCAGAGAATCCGATGCTATTGTGGTAGCTAACAATTGCCTCGGTATTTGTCCTACCCGAAACAGTAATTGAACTTGGAGCATCGGTATTCAATGCCAAACCGCTTGTTGACCCCCAGATTGCGGAATCACCTTCCTCCTGATCTGCACCAGCTTCTCCTGGTATGAAATATTCAAGGGCAAATCCATTTTCATCGTCGGCATAGAATATTTTACCGCCGCCAGGACCAAAGTCTCCCAAATTAAGTGTCTCGGCAGTCATTTCTTCAGTACTGATATACTCATCAACAACCTTTATATAAGCCCAGTACCTATAATTTGTTCCCTTACGCAAATTATTAAGGACAAACTCCTCGGTTCCACTTGACGATGAATACTTCTTTACAGTATCGTATGTCGGATTGTTATCGCCAACTACAGAATATATAATACCACATTCGCAATCGCTTCTGCCGTTTGCATCAACATAGCACGAAATAGTCAACGAATGTGTAGTTTTAGCCGACTCGTCGAGCTGCAACGATGATACACTAGGTACATTTTCTGGAACAACTGATACACCAGTCGAAAGTTCACCGTAAGCCTCGTAACCTGTAGTTGTAAGAGCGTATGCTGCATAATACATAGTCTTTTCAACTATCGGCAGGTTCACCCTCGAAGAGAATCGTCCAGACATCTGCGCACCAGTTGACTTACCATTAAGTTCAGATACGCTCGATGGAGCCTGGCCTCTATCATAGAATCCGTAAACAAAGCCAACTTCGGAGAACTCGTATCCAGCATCATTGATAATGCTACCCTGCAAATCAATGTACGCACTGGTCAATGTTTCAGAAATCTGCTCCGACTGAAGCCTGATGTTCTCAGGATTCTGCGGAATAGCAAACATTCTGACAGCACCATAGTAAGGCTGTTCGCGGAATGTAGCGTATGCACGGAATACATAGGTTTCGCCTTCCTGCAAGCCATAAACACTAGACGAGAATACTATAATATTATTATCGTTTGGTGAAACTTCGGATGCCGGATAAGTGAACGAATTGTTGCGATAGTAATCAAGTTTTGAAGAATTTGCAACATAATTATTATATGTATCGAATACAAACCCCATCTCGGTTACGCTGTCTGGCGAATTACCGTCGAGCAGAACAACACGGCCAGCAACGTCAACGCCATCCATTGTAACATTGTCGGCATCGTTGGTAACAACACTAATGTCATGTGCAACATTATTGTTAGTAGAGAACTCAACAACGCGACTGTAACACCAGTTCATCGAAGAATCAGACTCCGTGAAAGCGAATGCCCTCATGCAGTATGCGGTATTCTGTTCAAGTCCTCTCAAAACTACCGAGAACTTTGATATTTCAGCATCACCATTATCGTTATCGCCACCATAGTAATACTCGATAATCCAGTCTTCGCTACCAGTTTCATTTTCAAACATAAAGTTGTCTGCCGACTGATATGTATCGTAAACCGACTTCCTGACAAGCATAACGCCAGCTTCACGAATCGGCATAGTTCCAACATTCTCAAGAACTTCGCCGTATGCAACTACATAATTGCCAAAAATTTCATCCTCGCGGGGCTTGTATATTGCAATTCTGGAACTTCCTGCCCTCAATACTATTTCGACAGAAAGCATTTCCATATCGTCCGAATACATCATCGGAGCCGATTCACCAGTAACTATAAAGCCGTCAATTTCAGCTTCAATTATAATACGGAACTCCATATCCTTGCGCACATAGATAATGTCGCCATCGGATATATCATTGGTATAAAAACCGCTGTCATTAGGATCGGAAAACAGGCAATTATAAACTACCTCCTCTTCTCCATAAACCACCTTAACCGTAGCATAAAATGAATCTACGGCTCCCTTGTTCTGGGTCTTGTATCCTTTCTTAAGTTCAAGTCTCAAAAATCCCACATTTCCCAAATCCAGGGGATCCTTATGACATCCATTGATGAATGCCAACGACAAAACGAATACAATTATTAGAAATAAACTCCTCTTCATATCTTAGAATATTTTCTTTGACAACTTTATATAAAAATTAAACTTCTGACTATCCTTAATGTTCTGATTTTCAGTCTTAACATACACCGGCTGAGCAACCACGCACATAAGGTCGATACCCCAGTACGAGAATGCTATAGCAGCCCTGACATCAATTGATGTATATGCCTGGTTCGACTTTGAAGTCGGAAACTCGTTGACACCATCATTCCAAGAATAGGTATGCTTATGGTATATAGTACCAGCAGAACTGTTCATTACTGCAAAACCAGCGTGCAATGACATCCAGCTCATCACAGGATAGTCGAACGAAGTATTGCACGAAAGGAAGTTTCCGTTAGAAGTAACATAATTAATGTTTTCCTGTCCGGTCTGCAACACATTGGCTTCGTCGTAATAAGGAACCGACATTGTAAGGTCACGCTTGCATTTTCCACTCAGACGGTACGAAATGTTGTTGTATATTCTGAAATATGCGTGTCTGTACTGGAACGAATTCGAGAAAATGTAGTCGAAACTACCGGTACCCATAGGAACAATATATCCCTTTACCGTACGGTTCTTGTTTCCTGTCGGGAACGATGTGGTAAAAGATATGCAATCGTATATTTGCGGATACTGGAACTTGTACGACACCTCGGCTGTGATGTCACCAAGACCACCATATGCTGCCACATATCCCTTAGGGAATGCAGGTGTTGGCGAATACTTTGCCTTCTTCTGGATATAGAAAGGAATTGCGACAGAAAAACTAAAACCTTTATAACCAACTGACAGCGGCACATTCAAATACTTGCTCATCGAGCTAAATCCTACTTCTGCCGAAATTCCATACTGGAAATCCTTATCAGACGGAGTAAAATTGTTGTCCGTTTCGGCATTACCAGGAACGTTGATACCGTTTCCGTTAACCAACGGGTCGTCATAATTTGTAGGATTATCCTGCAAAGTTTCCACATTTTCTGGGTATACAACCAACCCACCTATATTCTGTGCTTTGGCGACAAATACTGATACACAGCCTATTAAAAGGCTTATCGCCATAATTCTAAATGAGTTTCCGATAAAATCTCTCATACTTTACTATATTATACAAAATGCAAAGGTAATCAAAAAAATTGATTGGCACGTTTTTATATAGAAAAAAGTTTTTATATGGTTTCAATGGCTGTCGCCGTTTATAAGTTCAATGTTCAACAGTTTAAAGTTCTAGGGGTTGTATGCTTCGCACATTTTGTAGAAGCCGCAAAATTTTGCTGCTGTACAAACAAATAATTATATGTATGCGTTGAATTTTAGATGATTTGATGACTACTAGCAGTCAGTCTGCAAGACCGTTAGACTGCTAGACTGTGAGACTTTTAGCCTTCAAGCCTGTTAGCCTTTTGGCCTTCTAGACTGTCAGCCTTCTTATCATCGCTACCGCCTGTGCGCTTATTCCCTCTTCCCTACCTTCGAATCCAAGTCCTTCGGTCGTAGTTGCCTTTACTGAAACCTGTGAATCATCAATTCCGAGAACCAAAGCAAGAGTTTTTTGCATTTCTGGTATATAATCCTTCACCTTTGGCTTCTGCAATGAAATCACCGAATCAATATTCACTATCTCGTAACCTTTTTCCTTTACAAGATTGTATGTTTCCTTTAACAATTTCTTGCTGTCGATACCCTTGTATTTCGGGTCGCTGTCGGGAAAATGATATCCTATGTCGCGCAAGTTTGCAGCACCGAGCAGAGCATCGCAAATGGCATGTATGAGCACATCGCCGTCGGAATGCGCCACACATCCCCTATTACAAGGAATTTGGATTCCTCCAAGAAAGAAATCCAAACCATCCTTTAATTTATGTACATCGTAACCTATTCCTATCCTGTACATTATGCTTTTCTTGCTTCTCTTTCAGCCTTCTTTGCATCACGCTGTTCCTTTGCCATTCCGCCAAAGTCGAATGTAAGCGTGAATCTTAAGGTATTCATCAATGGACTTTGCCTTCCACCTGTTGGAATCAAATATGCGAAATCAAGTCCGAAAACATTGAGTCTCAAACCAGCTCCAACGGTAAAATACTTGCGGTTGCCCTTGTATGCATGTTCGTGGAAATATCCCATTCTAACTGCGAATTGCTTCGAATAACAATATTCCAAACCGAGCGACAAAGTAATTTCTGCCAGTTCCTCACGGAAACGCGATGGCTTTCCATTATGTACAAAAGGTGTTGCATCGCCCGGAGCATCCCACCATGAAGTGAACAAAGCTGCTGGAACAGAGACGTTCGGATCCCTACCGTACTTTATCGACTGATTTCCTGCTGTTACAGTATCGCCGCTAGGCAAAACTTCGCCAACCTGATAATATGTAGGTGACGATGGAACAAGCAACTTGTTGAAATCGCATGTGAAAAGCAAGTCGTTATGCTCGTCGAAGCTAAGCATATAGCCGACGCCAGTACGGAAATTTGTCGGGATAAAGTCGCGTTTTTCGTTCGATGTGTACGAAATCTTAGAACCGATGTTCGAGATGTTCAAGCCCCACATAACAGACGACTTCATGTTTCCTGTCATAATTTCATCGTTCTTGTAGTAGAATGAAACATCGGCAGCTACCGAAGTACCAGCCTTGGATGTAACGCCATTGCCTACGCTCTGTCCACCAGTAAGGTTGCTATATATAAACCTCATGGCAACCGAACCAGAGAAGTTCTTTGCAAGCAAACGTGCATACGATATGTCCAAAGAAAACTCACGCGGACGGAAATTCATAATTACATTATTGAATTCATCCCTGAAAGTCATGCCACCCAAGTCGAAATACAGCAATGATGCACCTATTGCATTCTGAGCATTGAACTTATAGTAGCCCGACAGATACGCAAGATTCATATCGGAAACCAACTTACGCAACCAAGGCGTATATGATATGGATACACCGAAATCGTTGTCTATAAAAACATATTTCGAAGGATTCCAATGCTGTGAGTTTCCATCGGGAGTTGTTGCAACACCTGCATCACCCAATGCGCCAGCCCTTGTGTCTGGAGCAATAGTCAAAAACGATACTGCTGTTGAAATCGTATTCGGAGCATCACGACCAATAACATCATCTTCAGGATTTATTCCACTATTTGACTGTGAATATCCACATATACTTGCAAATAAAAGTATTGCGATTACAAATGAAATTCTTTTTGTCATGTTAAAATATTTTGGCTGCAAAAATACATAAAATTAAAACTCTCATAAAACGCAACAATGTTTTTTTTATTGCAACGCTATGAGAGTTTTTAACAAATATAAGACCAAATAGTAATTATATTATACAAATTTACTAATTCATTCCACGAAACATATTTTTCAATTTGGTGAAAAATGACTCGTTTCGCTTGCTTTGCGGGTTGAAGGACTCGGATTCTCGCATCTGTTCGAGCAATTTCTTGTCATCTTTTGACACATCGTTTGGTATGAAAACGTTAATTCTTACCAGCAAATCACCATGTCCGTAGCCATTGATGTCGGGCAACCCCTTGCCTTTAAGACGCAAAATCTTGCCAGACTGCGTTCCCGGTTCAACTTTTATCTTAACCTTGCTACCAATGGTAGGAATTTCGGCACTGCACCCCAAAATTGCATCGGGAATACCTATATATAAATTATAAATAAGGTCGATTCCGTCACGCTTGAGTTCCGGATGCTCTACTTCCTGGATTGCTATCAGCAAATCACCGTTTACGCCACCATGACGGGCAGCATTACCCTTGCCGTCCATCGAAAGCTGCATTCCTTCGTAAACACCTGCAGGAATCTTAAGTTCAATCGTTTCCTCACCAGAAACAATTCCCTCGCCATAGCACGAAGTACACTTATCCTTTATTACTTTACCAGAACCACCGCAGGTCGAACAAGTTGAGCTTGTCTGCATCTGGCCGAGCATGGTATGCATAACTCGCGTCTGTACGCCACGACCGTTGCATGTCGGACAGGTAGAACTAGAATTGCCATCCTTCTCGCCAGTACCATGGCAAGCCGAACAAGGCACATATTTCTTGACCTTAATTTTCTTGGTAGTGCCATTAGCAATCTCCTCGAGCGTCAATTTTACAGTAACGCGCAAGTTAGTGCCACGATTGACGGGACGTCTTCCTCCGCCACGGTTTCCACCGCCACCGAAGAAACTGCTGAAACCACCGCCGAAAGCACCTTCGAACACATCGCCGAAACGTGAGAATATGTCTTCCATAGAGAAGCCACCTGCACCGCCAAATCCACTAGCACCACCCATACCTGCATGACCAAACTGGTCATAACGGGCACGCTTGTCGGGATTGCTAAGCACCTCGTAAGCTTCGGCAGCCTCCTTGAATTTCTCCTCGGCCTCCTTGTCGCCAGGATTCTTATCGGGGTGATACTGGATAGCTTTCTTCCTGTATGCCTTTTTTATTTCTTCTGGGGTCGCATTCTTGGCGACCTCAAGCACTTCGTAATAATCTCTCTTTTCCATATAAAAACCTCCTACTGACCAACGACAACCTTCGAATAGCGAACTACTTTGTCGTTAATCTTGTAGCCTTTCTGAATCACATCAATAACCTTTCCCTTCTTCGACTCGTCCTCAACAGGGAACTGCGTCACAGCCTCGTGAAAATCGGTGTTGAAATCCTCGCCCATAGCCTGAATTTCAGTCAACTCCTGCGACCTTAAATAATCCATAAACTTCTGGTATATAAGTTTTACACCTTCCTTGGTGGCTTCGACATCGGCAGTTTCAAGATGTTCCATAGCGCGGTCAATGTCATCGATTACCGGTAGGAAATCGTGAAGCATCGAAGCCTTTACGCTCTCGCGGAGTTCGAGTTTTTCCTTGGCAGTTCGCTTCTTGAAATTGCTGAACTCTGCCACCTGACGCATATACTTGTCCTGAAGTTCTTCGAGCTTGCGGTTCGACTCTGCCAATTCGTCCTTCAATTTTCTGTCAGAAAATCCGAAACGCGACTTTTTCTTCTTGCCGTGTTCTGGTTCTGCCTCGGTTTTCTTTTCTTCGGCAACAGTCTCTTCAACTTTTGTCTCCGCAGTTTCTTCTACTTCAACATCTTTATTTTCAACATTTTCTGTTGCTTCTTCCATTTTCTTTTCTTCTTGTATGTTATCGTTTTCCATATCGTATTAAATAAAATGACACTGCTTGATTTCAAAAATTCTGCCACACGACAAAATATGACAAAATTGCAGTCATAAAGAAAGGAGAACTGCTTTCTACGACAAAACACAAAAACAACTATATTTGCACCCACAAATCTGATTTGCTAAGAAAAATGGAAAACACTGATAGACAGCTATCTGAATCAGAAAAGAAACGTGTAATGGATGCCGCCTACGAAGCTGGAACCATCCTGCTTGAAAATGGAGCGGAAATTTCCAACGTCGAAGAAACAATGTCGCGCATGGCATCACATTTCGGCATGGAAGACGAAAGTTTCTTCGTGCTGAGCAACGGCATTATGGCTACCGAAAAGAACTATGCCCGCTCCAAATATATTCCAATACTTGGCACCTGTCTGGAAAAAGTCGTGGAAGTCAACCAGTTGTCGCGCGACGTTGTAAACGGCAAATGCAACATCGACGAAGTAGAACGCAGACTGAAACAAATACGCGACATGAAGGCAAAGCCAGCAATCGAACAGATTTTAGGTTCGGCTGCAGGAAGTTCGGCATTCTGCATAATATTCGGTGGCGGAATATTCGACAGTATAGCTGCATTCATATCTGGCACGCTTTTGTGGACATTTATGTATTTTGTCGGTTTCAGATATATGTCGAGAATCATGGGCAACGTTATCGGCGGACTGTTTGCAGCCGGACTTTGCATCATAATGTACGACTTGGGACTAGGCACACACCTTAGCAATATGATTATCGGCGCAATAATACCGCTTATCCCCGGAGTGCCGTTCACCAATGGTATCCGCGACCTTGCCAACGAAGACTACATTGCCGGTGTCACCCGTCTGCTCGATGCACTGCTGGCATTCTTCTGCATTTCGCTTGGCGTAGCCATCGCCTTTATGATTGACGCGGGAATTAACGGCCAAATGCAACCGCTACATGAACTTACCGCCGACCCCGACACATCGGGAATGGTCGTGCAACTGGCTTCGGCATTCATAGGCACATTGGCGTTTTCGATACTCTTCGGAGTGCCTCGCCGTCACTACATATATTGCGGACTTGCAGGAATGGTGGGCTGGCTACTTTACCTTCTGCTTATGTGGAACACCGAGATTTCACCCACAATCATAGTTTTCCTATCTACAGCACTTGTAACATTCGTTTCGATACTGATGTCAATTCTGCGGAAATGCCCAATCGCAGTATTCCTTATCTGCGGAATTTTCCCGCTTGTACCTGGTGCTGGCGTATTCTGGACAACCTACAACATCGTTGCAAACCATATTCCAGCAGCAATGAGCAGCGGTTTTATGGCAGTTAAAAACACGGTGGCAATTGCGTTCGGCATCCTGATAATTAACGAATTGCACGGACTGACAGTCCTAAAACGAATTCTGAGAAGGAGATAAATGGGACGAAATGGTTCGAAATGGTTTATGGTTGTTTTAATTTGTGAGTAGTCGTTGCGCGCAACGACACTACAAATTATTCCATTATCAATTGTGCATTGTCAATTATTCATTGTTCATTGTCCATTGCTTTCCTAAAAATCTTTCTTTGCGAATATAGAAATACCGCAGCAAGAGCAGCACCCATAACATCCGAAATCGTACATGACGCCCAGATTCCGTGAAGTCCGTCGCCACCCATACTTTCAAAAATTAGCGGCACAATGTAGCACATTGGCAGTAAGAATATAAGTTGTCGCGAAAGACTTGTAATTATGGCAATCCACGGCTTGTCAATCGACTGGAAGAAATTAGAATTCACGATAGTAAATGCAATGAGTGGGAACATAACCATTATATATCGCGTAGCCGTAATCGCAATTTCCATAAGTTCGGCATCATCGGTGAAGGCTCGCACCAAATAGCGCGGAATGGCAACTCCCAACACACTGCCGACAATACCGACCAACACACAAACTTTCATCGTCAGCACATACACGGCCTTGAGCCTGTCGGGATGTCCTGCGCCATAGTTGTAGCCTGCAATCGGTTGCATTCCCTGACAGACACCAAGTATCAGCAACACCGTCAACATAGCGAAAGTATTCACAATTCCGTATGCCCCGACTGCATAGTCGCCGCCATAGCGCAATAACTGCGCATTAAGCAACGCAACAACACCAGCAGCGGCAATGTTCATAAGGAAAGGGCTCATGCCTATCATAGTGATATTTCTTATTATATAACCCTTAACCGTCCAGCAATGAAGCTTATAGCGAATAAACGAACTTGGTTTTACAAAATGTATCACAGAAATTATTCCCGTCGTCGCCATCGAGATTGTGGTAGCCCATGCCGCACCAGCGATGCCCCACTTCAAACCGAAAATGAAGATTGGGTCGAGAATGACATTCAGCACAGCCCCACCAGCGAGTATCAACATCGACTTTATCGGATAGCCCGAAGCACGGATTAGGCCCGTGAGATTGAAAGTCAAGGTTGTGCAGAACATTCCGGGAAGCACTATATACATATATTCTTTTGCATACGACACGGTATCATCGGTTGCTCCGAATAGCATAAGTATGTCATTCATAAATATGTAGCTGAATGACAGAAACAATGCCCCAAGTACAAAAGTAAAAATCGTGCTGTTTCCAAGAATCTTTTCTGCCCAGTTTATGTCCTTCTTTCCCAACACAATTGACATTCGTGCCGATGAACCGACACCGACTAGCGAACCGAAAGCGTGAATCAAGTTCATTATCGGCATAGTAATGGCAAGTCCTGCAATAGCTAACGGTCCAACCCCCTGCCCTATGAAAATTCTGTCGGCAATATTGTATAGAGATGCTATAATCTGGCTTATGACAGCAGGAAGCGCATACTTCCACAGCAACTGTCGTATATCTTTGGTTTCTAATTCTTTAGTTTTATCTATTTGTTCCAACTGCGTATAATTTTTGGGGGTGCAAAATTACAATTTTTATCATTATGGCATTAGATATTTTAGAATGTAATCCTAATGCAATCAATAGTCCATCCCCTTCTTGTTGAACATCATAAATCCGAGATGGAACATAAAATACCAATTTACCACATCGTCATCAAGGTAGTTTATACTCACACCCAAAGGTCCGAAACGAGTATTGTAAACCAATGCGGCCGAGGCCATATAATAATAGTATGAAAATCTTTCCGAATAAATCGGCGTGTATATGTTAGATGTCAATTCCTCCTTTAGTATCTTGCGGAAAGGCATATAGAAATAAAATTCAGTCCTAAGATTCAACCTGTCGGTAATATTAAATATTGGCTTCACACCGATTGCTGCATAATTATTGGCACGATAATTTGTCAGCAAAAGCGTCTTCGAGTTCATCACAGGTGCAAAGGCAGGAGCGGCAAGCACACTCGACGAGTAGTTGCGGAACAAAGGACGGTTACTCATAAACAACTGTGCGTATGCTCCGATTGTCAGATGTTTGAATATACGCGAATAATAGTCGGCGATGAGATTCATCTGGAACCAGCTGTGCCGCTTTATGTATATGTCATCAAGTGCAGTTGTAGAACCCGGATTGTTACGTTCCGAACCGATTACATGTCTCAAATCCACAACAAATTCGCGACCATCGGTTGGATACATCGTATAGTTCAAAGTGTTGTAGTTGAACGCAACGTGCTCGGTCATATACTTAAAGCTCGTAATGTCGGCAGTATCCGACGGTTGGTACGACGACACCTGGAAGTAAGAATACTTCTGCTCCCCAGTAGCAAATCCGACCTTGGCAATAGAATGCCGCGACAATGGCGTTATCGCATCCAACCTGAGATTTGATTCGTAGTCGATTATATAGGGCGGCTGGAAACTCATCGACAAAACACGAGAACTTCCCTTGAAGAAATCGTAGCGGTTCAACGTTGCCGAAAAATCAAGGGCAAATGGCTGATATGTAGGTACATCCATACGCGCACCCAGCATAGCCGATGCATAAAATCGTCCGTAATAGAAGTTTGCCCTGAAAAGTCCCGACACCTTGCCGAGCAACTTGTACGACCCACCAATATAAACCATACTTGACGAACCGTTTGACACGACCGCTCCGAGTCCCAGCGAAGTCCTGTTATCCTTTTTTACCTTGAAATGCACATCAAAAGTACCTGTGGAATCGTTGTACTCTGCAAGCGGAGTTGCCAGTTTAAACTGATAATCGGAAATCAACTTGTAATAATTTGACTCAACAGCATTGAAATCCATTACAGAATCCTTCAAGTGTTTCTTTATCCTCCTAAGATTCAACGCCTTCTCCACATAAAATTTCTCATCTTTCTTTAATTTCCCGTCAACAATAATGCTGTCGAACTTCAATTCTGGCAACTTTTCCTTGTATATCCTACGCTCTTCCGACAACTCATCGGCATTCTTTCTACGGTCAACCATAGTCTTAATGCTGTCAATCATCTCGTTGCAATGCTCATAGCCAATATTTACAACATAGTCGAGCTTCTGGAAATCCATTACGCCCACGTCCTTGAATGCGAAACTAATGACAATTCCTTTCTTCTCCTCCAGTTCAACACTTTTCTGCTCTCCCATGACAAGGCTTTCTATTTGCGCCAAAAGGTCGTCGGAGTCGGGCGGATTTGCCTTGCCAAAGGCCGAAACATAGACTCCTATTATTATATCGGGATGGAACACCTCACGCATAGTTTCCATCGGGAAATTGTTGTAAATTCCACCATCATAATATAAAGTGCCATCAAGGTCCACAGGCTTGAACATTATCGGAATAGCCATCGAAGCACGGATTGCCGTACCCAAATCGCCATCGGCGAACACTTTTTCGTGATTGTGATAGACATCGGCAGCAACGCATCTAAACGGTACGAACAACTTGTCGAAATCGTTTCCCGCACCAGCCGAACTTCTTGCAAAAAGGTCGATAAGCCCCAAATCCATAGGTTGCGGAGCAATAATATTGTTAGGCAAAGCCAAGGCTACCTTTTTGCTCTTGCGACGCAAATCGACACGAAGCAGAGAAGCGTCGGGCTGCTCAAACTTGAAAAAGTCAATATACTTTGGAGGAATACTACCCTTGTAATAGTTTCGGAAACTTTCACTAGCGAATATTTTCACCATTTCATCCGGCGAATAGCCTGCGGCATACAAGCCTCCAACGATAGCACCCATCGAAGTCCCCGTAACATAGTCGATAGGAATCCCGTGCTCCTCCAATGCCTTTATCACCCCGACGTGAGCATAGCCTTTCGCACCTCCTCCACTAAGGACAAGGCCAACAGTCTGTGCCTTTGTCATCATGCAAAAGTATAACACACTGACAATCAACAAGAACAATATGTACAATATTCTCCTCAACTGCTTTACAAAAAAGATATGCAAGTTAGTAAGATTATTTCAAATTTTTAGTTTTATGGAAAGATTTTTCACACCCAAAAACAAAATTAAAAATGGATTTATTATAGTCTAATAATCAAAAACTTAATCATCACTCTCTTCTTTCTCAAAAAAACGCAACTACCAAATTGGACTTTTATTATTACCTTTACACCGCTAAAATTCTAAAAATACAACATGCGTTTCGCTTCCGTAATACTACCGCTCGCCCTGCCAGGAACCTTCACCTACGAGATTCCCGATGAATTTTCATCATCGGCACAATGCGGAATGCGTGTGCTTGTAAATTTCGGCAAGAAAAAGATTTACACTGGAATAATTGTCGGAATCGACGAGCAGGAAAAAACGAATGCTGAATACAACATAAAACCCATCTATGCACTTCTCGACAGCACTCCATTCATCACCGAATCACAGTTAAAACTTTGGAACTGGATGGCGTCGTACTATTGCTGCACAATAGGAGAAGTGCTTGCAGCCGCAATACCATCAATACTTCTGCCCACAAGCGAAAGCAGATATTCGATAGTAGCAAGTCCCACAAGCGACGAAATACTAGTCAAAAACGACCTTGCTGTATATAACGCACTGGCACTTAGCCATGTATCTACATTGAACGAAATCATCGACTGCACCAATATACGAAATCCTCTGCCTGTGTTGCAACGGCTTGTCGCCCGCGGACTTGTAACCGACGAGCAGGTAATAGCAAAGCAATACAAGCCCACAGAACGAAACTATGTGCTGTTTTCGACCATTGAAGCCGAAAAGAATCAGACCGCACTTGACAAGATAATGTCCAAAAACGGCAAGCAGAAACAAATAATAGAACAACTTGTCGGCATTTGTCAATCACGCAACACCGACTGCATCGAAGTCGAAGAACGAGAAATCCTTGAAGGCTGCGAAGCTTCGAAGTCAAGTCTGCAAAGTTTACAGAAATATGGTCTGCTACAACTTTATCGCAAGGTGCGTGAAACAAATTTCGACTCTGAAACCAATTCTGCCCAAGTGGAACTCTCAGAACCGCAGCAAAAAGCCTTTGCTGAAATAAGTTCCGCCTTTGCCGAAAAGCAGCCGGTTTTGCTTCACGGAGTTACCTCAAGCGGCAAGACTGAAATTTATATTAAACTGATTCAGGATACATTGGCTCAAGGCAAAAAAGTCCTTTATCTTTTGCCCGAAATTGCCATAACCGCACAGATAATTGCCCGACTGGAAAAATATTTCGGCACCTCGGTGAAAGTTTACCACAGCCGACACACCGCATCGGCAAGGGCAAGCGTTTACAACGCAGTCCTCGACAACAAATACGAAATACTTCTAGGCGTACGCTCGGCAATTTTCCTGCCCTACGACAATCTTGGACTGATAATCGTTGACGAAGAACACGAGAACTCATACAAGCAGTTCGACCCCGACCCGCGCTATAATGCCCGCGACATGGCGCTTGTACTTGGCAAGATTCACAATGCAAACGTAATCCTAGGCTCGGCTACGCCATCTGTAGAGTCTTACAACAACGCAGTGCAAGGTCGCTATCGACTGGTGGAACTTATGCAACGCTACGGGGATGTGCAGTTGCCGGCCATCGAAATTGCCGATATGAAGGATGCCTATTTCCGAAAAACCAACAAAGGTCATTTCCATCCAACTCTCATTGCGGCAATAAACGCAGCAATAGCCGCTGGCGAACAAGTGATTTTGTTCCAAAACCGCCGTGGATATTCGTCGATGATGGAATGCAAGGACTGTGGATGGGTGCCTCACTGCAGCAACTGCAACGTAAGCCTAACACTTCACAAGTACGACAACAAACTTGTCTGCCACTACTGCGGCGAAAAATTCAACGTGCCAACCAAATGTGGCAACTGTGGAAGCGAAAACCTTACAAGCAAGGGACTTGGCACAGAAAAAATTGAAGAGCAGGTGGCAACGTTATTTCCTACGGCACGTATCGCCCGTCTCGACTACGACACCGCTCAATCGCGCAAGAACTACGAGCGCATAATTGACGAATTCTCTAACGGAGACATCGACATCCTCATCGGCACACAAATGATTACAAAAGGCTTGGACTTTCCGAACGTAAGTCTTGTAGGAATACTCAATGCCGACAACATGCTCAACTTCCCCGACTTCCGAGCCTTCGAACGGTCGTTCCAGCTAATGTCACAAGTAAGCGGTCGTGCAGGGCGCAGACAGAAACGCGGACGCGTCATCATACAGACTTTCAGTCCCGACCACGAGATAATACGGCAGGTGCTTGCCAACGACTATAAGTCGATGTTCGCGAAACAGATGCAAGAACGCAACTTTTTCCACTATCCGCCATCTTGCAGTTTTGTTATCATACACTTGAAACACAAGGACTACCGCAAGGCTTATCAAGCGGCATCCATACTTGCAAAGGAATTGCGACAAGCACTAAACAACCGCGTACGTGGCCCCGAAGAACCTGCAGTAAACCGCATCAGCAACTACTTTATCGTAAACGTGCACGTGCGTTTCGAAAAGACAATTTCGGCAACAAAAGTAAAAGCCTTCATCATGGAAAAGGTGCAAATGATAAAGTCCATCCCCGACCTTTCGCAGACAAACGCAGAAATTGACGTTGACCCCTACTAGGATTTTTTACAAAAATTAAAATAACTGCCTGAACTTCGGCTTGATTTCTATAGGTTCGCCAAGCGACTTGAACATATTTTCGCCTGCTTTATTTGATACTTCTTGCCCGTCAATTGTGTACGAACTTTCTAATTTGTCCTTTTCGAAATTGTACGTCTGGAATTCTTCGCAGGTACGGTAAATTTTGCTGTCCTTGAGCATTACGCATCGCGTATAGAAGCATCCTGTTCCGCATCCGCCAGCCGTAGCTATGGCACTATTGCTGTAAAATGCGAAATTTGTCTTGAAATATGTTGACGAAATCATCCGTATTTCGCCTGCGACTATTGAATAAATCGCCTTATATTCTTCGTTTTGCGACGAAAGCCATAATTCTGGATTGCCGTCCTCGTCGAAGTCGTAAAGGATATATTTTGTAAAATCTGAGTCTTCAAAAGCATCGTACATTTCGTCGTACTCTTTGCGAATAACGTCAAATTTCTCAATCTCAACAGAATGATAATAAAGTTCCATCCCGTCCCATTTGTAAATATGTCTGATGGAAGAATACCAGTTCATAAAGTATTCGTTTACAACGATATCCTTGCCTTTTCGTGGTAACAGATAGGTTATTGGATGGTAGCTGTCGTTGAATGAAGGGGTGAATTTTGACAGTTCGTTGTACTCGGGCGTGAGTGTGCCTTCGTCAGGGTCGTAATCGTAGAACAGGATTATCTGGCTTATGCTCAGTCCGTGCATTTTCTGGAACACGAACGCGAAAAGCCTATGTCCGTTGTTTCGTTTCCATACGCAAGCCGAGAACGATTCGCCGTCGTCGCCAAGTTCAAAAGCCGAAACGTAACCGTTGGGGCTGTCGACAACTATATCGTAGTCGCCTTCGCCGTCGTTGCTTACCGGTTTTTTCAGCAGGTCGGTAGTCGGGCGGTTATGCCAAACATTGTTGAATGCTTTTACGAGCGAAAGAATGCTGCCATCCTTAACGCCTGTGATTGTTTTCTTTTCCCAACCGTCGCTAATCTGATCGATTGTAACATAATTTTGCGCCGTAACTGTAAGTGCAGAAAGGGTAACGAGTAAAAATGTGAGTATGTTTTTCATGAATATAGTTTTTATTCTTTTATCATTTTTGATGGCATAATGCGGTCAATAATTGCAAAATTGTCGAATGTGTGAAATATCACAGTCCACCTGTGATTGACAATTGATAAAGTCTTCGCATTAGGATGAATCTGTTTTGCAATAGTATAATTGCTATGCTTATATATGCCAGCAGTGTAACTTAACGAGGCTAACTGTCCAAGAATCTTATTGACAAATTTGTGCCCGCTATCTGGTCGGTATATGCTTGCTATGTATTTGGCAATGTCGTCAAGGTCTGATGATGCTTTATTGCTTACAATTACTTTGTAGATTTGCATAACATTCATCAAGTTTTCTGTGGAATATTTCTCCGAATGCATCTAATGACATATAGCCTTCAGGAATATCATTAGCCATACTTTGTGTAGATTGTTGCGTTGTTTTGTATGCAACAACCGGTTCGTTCGCTTCTGAAGCAGTCGATTCTGTTATTTTATATGGCTTTTCCATTCGTTTTTAATTTTTGCAAAAATAATAATTTTCTTCATGCAATCTCCACCATGATTAAATTTTTCCCACATCATGTCCTTTCTTTCAAAACTTTCCCCTATTTTTACACGCTTTTTATTCAGTAATTATGAACATTACTTTGCTTGTGGTCGGGAAGACCGACAAGGACTATATAAACGCGGCGGTTGAGGAATATTTCAAACGTATAAAACGCTATATGAACTTCGAATTCAAGGTGGTAAAGGACATAAAGAATGCGAAGAGCGTGACTACTGCCGTGCAGAATAAACTCGAGGGCGAGAAGATTCTCGATGAACTTTCGCCGTCAGACTTTGTGGTTCTGCTCGACGAAAACGGAAAAAATCCGTCGTCGAAGGAGTTCGCTGCCTTCATCGAGAAGCAGTCGCTGTCGGGACTGAAGAACCTCGTGTTCGTAATAGGCGGACCTTACGGATTTTCCGAAGATGTTTACGCCCGCGCCAACTACAAGCTTTCGCTGTCGCGTATGACATTCTCGCACCAACTGGTACGTGCAATCTTCGCCGAGCAGCTTTACCGCGCACTAAGTATCCTCAACAACGACCCTTATCACCACGAATAAATGAAAACCAAGGTTGTACGCATATTATACTTTTCGTTGCTCTCGATACTTGCTGTCGTGGCGGCGGTATTTGCGATTATGCCTCACGGCGATGGCATTGTCGATGTCGAGGAACTCGTTGACAAGCAGAGCCTTGAAACCTTATTGCAGGAAAAATATCTGTACATAAGCGAAAAGAGCGACGATGCACTGAAAATTGCATCCACCAAGTCCGACAGCGTGAATGTCGAGTTTTTCGATTCGCTGGCCGGCGACTTTTCCGAAAAGGGCATTGGATTTTTCCACTACGAACGCGGACGCTTGCAGCACTGGTCAACCAACGACATTCCCGTGCCGGTGGAATTCAAGTCGTCGTTTGGCGACAGGCTTGTGAAACTTGACAACGGCCTCTACCTCTGCGGCATGAAGCTCGAAGACAACAACGCCGTGGTCGGACTTTACCAGATTCGAAAGGAGTATTCCTACGAGAACGACATGCTGGTGACTTCGTACGGCAAGGACATCGACCTGCCGAAAAAGGTCGTGGTTTCTGCCGACAGCAGTGACAATTCGCTTTCGGTACGACTTCCGGCAAGCGACAAGAACATTTATTTCGGCATTACCGACGATAACTACATGCAGGACAGGCTTTCTCTGCCTCAGGCAATGCGGATTTGCTTCCTGCTCATCGGACTTTTGCTCCTATATTCCATTTTTGAAGCTTTGGCGCGGAAATACAGCTCCAAGTCGTGGATTTGGGTTGTCGCATTCGTGCTGGTGATGCTTGCCGTCAGGTTCTCGCTACTTGCCGTAGGCTTCTTCGACGACCTTAGCAACCTGAAGATGTTCTCGCCCGAATTGCTGTCAACATCTACCTTGCAGGCTTCGTTCGGCGATATGCTTCTGAAGGTTGTCATTGTTGGTCTGGTGTGCATATTTTTCTGCCGACATTTCAATGTAAACCTTAATGTCCTGGAAAACAGACGGTTCTCCAAAACATTGACAAGCATATTTTTTTCGGTTTTAGTGTCGGTGCTTTCGATGCTGCTGGTCGATTTTCTTGTTGAAATCGTCGCCGACTCGTCGATTCCGTTCAATTTTGCAAACCTTTCCAGTCCCGATGGCTATGGCTATATGGCGCTTGTGGCAGTGGTAACAGTGATTTTCATCGCTATTTTCATCGTCAGAAAAATAATACAAATCTGCGACAAGCTCCTTGAAATCCGTCTTATACTCCCGCTCGTCTTGCTGATACTTGCCGCATACACAACGGTTTGCTGGTTCAACGACAACAATGTCATCGTGCAGACTTGCCTGCTGTGGCTGATGTGGTCGTACTTGCTGTATTGTATGCTCAAGGGCAAACGCACTTTACTCTACAGGACAATTCTTGCCATAATGGTTTCGCTTCTGGTGTCGTACTCCATTTCGAGCCGAGTTCAGCAGAAGGAAGCCGAGGCTTTCAAGGTGCTGGCATACAACATGTCGGCCGAGCGCGACTTCGATGTTGAGTTCAATTTTATCGAGTTCGACAACGAAATGCGTGGCAACAAGGAAATTACAGAGTTTGTCAAGCAGTACGACTTCGATTCTGCCGACAGCGTAATCAATGGGATAATCTCATCAAAGAAATACCTCAAGCGTTACGATGCTCAGGTGACGATTTGTGCTGATACCGACAGTCTTATGCTCGAGGACGAAGGCGTGTCGGTTGGTTGCTTCGAATATTTCAGAACCTTGCTGCTCGAATGTGGCATTGTGATTCCAAACACCAATTTCTATTACCTTGATAATAATAATGGCCGCCAGTCCTATCTTGGCATCTTCAGCGTTATGGTCGAGCCGACTGTGATTGTGAAGATTTACATCGAACTTAACAGTAAGATTTTCAGCGAAGGACTTGGCTATCCCGATTTGCTTCTCGACAAACGCATGGCTTTGAAGCACAGCGACAAGAAATACGACTTTGCGCGTTACAGCAAGGGTATTCTGGTGGCAAGCCGCGGCTCGTACAAGTACTTGTTCTCGCTTGCTCCCGAAAGCGATTTCAGCGAATATTCGGTAAGCACAAGCAACGGCTACAAGCATTTCAGATATTGTCCCGACAGCGAAAACACAGTGATTCTCAGCAAGCGCGATTCGGGATTCTCCAATGTGTTCATAATATTCTTCTTCGTTCTGTTCGGCACTTTCCTGGTTTATATGTGCCGTTTTGCCATCGTTGGCATTGGTCGTGGCAAGAAGATTGAAACCGCAAGCCTCGGACAGCGAATCAGGGCATCGTTCATCGGTGTGCTGGTAGTCAGCCTTTTCCTGACAATGGTCGTCTCGGTGGTGTTCATCGTTGATACTTACGAAAAACGACAGAACGAACTCGTGCTCGACAAGGTTCACTCGGTTGCGGTGGAACTCGGGCATTCGATAAACCTCGACAACCTTAAGAGCGAAAGTCCTCAATATGTTGACGATATTCTTGTATATCTGTCTAATATTCTGTATGTTGACATAAACATCTACGATGTTCACGGCGTGCTGATGTCATCGTCACGGCACGAACTTTTCGACAAGGGACTGAAGGGAATGTTTATGGATCCGAGTTCGTACAGGCACCTTATTATGAACAAGGACGAGCTGTTCTCGCACAAGGAGCGCATCGACAAGGTTGAGTATCTGTCGGTGTATCTGCCGTTGAAGAACAATAGCAACAAGGTGGTCGCATACTTAAATCTGCCGTACTTTGCCGCTGAGGCTGGCATCGAGGAGGAAATGTCGAACTACATTGCGGTGTTTGCATCTATCTTCTTGTTGCTCATATTGGTAGCCTTGATAATCGGACTTCTTGTATCGCGGCAGGTGACAATACCACTTTCACGACTTCAGAACTCCATCCGTGGAATGGAGATAAACAGTGCCAAGAAACTTACCTACGACCGCAACGACGAGATAGGCCTTCTGATTGACGAGTACAACCGCAAGGTTGACGAGCTGGCAGAGTCGGCACAAAAGCTTGCGGCTTCGGAACGCGAGTCGGCTTGGCGCGAAATGGCCCGTCAGATTGCCCACGAAATCCGCAATCCGCTTACACCTATGAAGTTACGCATCCAGTATCTCGAACGCGCATATCAGGAGAATGCTCCCGGCTGGGAAAAGATGCTTGAGCAACTTCCACAAATGCTTATCGAACAGATAGATGTGCTTGACGCAACCGCTTCGCAGTTCTCCGAGTTCGCCAAGATGCAGGCACCGCACAAGAAGAAAGTCAATCTGTGCGAGGTGATTGAGAACATTGTCGATTTGCACAACGGAACCAACGGCGTTGAGGTTCGCAAGGTCTGCAATGTCGATGGCGAGGCTCTTGTTATGGTTGACCGCGACCAGATTCTGCGCGTGTTTACCAACTTGGTAAAGAACAGCATACAGGCAATTCCGGAAGATCGCAAGGGCGAAGTTGTGATTTCAATTTCCGACGATGGCGACCGTTATTTTGTGTCGGTGCGCGACAACGGATGCGGCATTGCCGATGAAATAAAAGCAAAGATTTTCCAGCCCAACTTCACGACAAAATCGTCGGGAATGGGACTTGGATTAAGTATGGTAAAGAATATATTGTTTGGCAATGGTGTCGAAATCGACTTTGATACCGAAGTGGGCATTGGCACCGAGTTTAAATTGTATTTTGAGAAATGGAGAAATTAAAATTTTTTGTCGTAGTGCTTCTTATGGGAAGCCTTATGGTTTCGTGCAGCAAGAAGGCTGAGCGCTTCGAACTGCAGGACGAAAATCTTGTTGGATATGTCAACCCGATGGTTGGAACCGATGTACACGGACATACATTTCCGGGTGCGGTAATGCCTTTCGGAATGGTTCAGCTTAGTCCCGATACTCGCCTCGATGGCTGGGACGGTTGCAGCGGATACCATTACACCGATTCCGAAATTTACGGTTTCACGCATACCCACCTCAGCGGAACAGGTTGCTCCGACTACGGCGATGTACTGCTGATGCCTATGTGCGGAAAGTTCTCGACCGACAACAAGGAATATTCGTCGCATTTCTCGCACGATACCGAAATCGCAGAGCCTGGCTACTACGCCGTGAAACTTTCCGACGATGACATTGATGTAGAACTTACTGTTTCTCCGCGTGTTGGTATGCACCGCTACAAGTTCAACCGCGAGGGCAAGCGCTACATTGTCCTCGACCTCGAACACCGCGATGTGGTTCTTGAGGCTGGTCTGCGCAAGCATTCCGACAACTGCTATACTGGTGTCCGCCGTTCGCACGCATGGGCAGACAACCAGCACCTGTACTTTGCAATGCAATTTTCGACCGATGTCAGCATTGTGGAACCTGCCGATTTCGACTGGGAAAGCGATTCGCTCTGCCGTCCCGACAAGGCCGTTTATGTCTTTGAGGTTGCCGACAATGCTGTAAAAGAGGTGCTTGTAAAGGTTTCCATTTCGCAGGTTGACGAGGAAGGTGCGCTGAAGAATATGGAGCAGGAAGTTCCAAACTGGGATTTCGATGCTCTGCGCAAAGATGCTTCCGACGCTTGGAACCGCGAACTCAACAAGATTGTCGTTAAGGGCGGAAGCGAGGAACAGCGCAAGGTTTTCTACACCGCAATGTATCATTCGTTCATACAACCGACTTTGGCTCAGGATGTTGACCGTCGCTATCGCGGCACCGACCTGCAGGTTCACTCGAGCGACGACTTTACCGCATATACGGTTTTCTCGCTGTGGGACACTTATCGCGCAGCTCATCCGCTTTATACCATAACACAGCAGGCTCGCTCGGTCGATTTCATCAAGACTTTCATTGCCGAATACTCGCAGGGCGGAAGGTTGCCAATGTGGGAACTTTCGTCGAACTACACGGGCTGTATGATTGGCTATCACTCTGTTCCGCCAATGGTTGATGCCTACTTCAAAGGCATAAAGTTCAAAAATCTTGAAAGCCTTGCACTCGAGGCTATGGTCGCTTCCGCAACCGCCGACGAACTTGGCAAGCGCGATTTTGCCCGCCACGGCTTCATGTCGGTGAACGAGGAACACGAATCGGTTTCGAAAAACCTTGAATACGGATTTGACGACTGGTGTATAGCACAGTTTGCAAAATCGCAGGGCGACAAGGAAAAATATCGCGAATACATGATTAGAAGCCAGGCTTACAAACATATTTTCGACAAGAGCTGCGGCTTTATGTGTCCGCGTCAGAACGGTGCATGGAAAGAAAAGTTCGACCCCAAGGAGATTGACTTTAATTTCACCGAGGCAAATTCGTGGCAGTATTCGTTCTATGTTCCGCACGACATTCTCACTTTTATCGACCTTATGGGCGGCAACGAGGCTTTCGAGGCTAAACTAGACGAACTTTTCACTACTGGTAGCGAAACTTTCGGCAAGGATCTGAAGGACATTTCGGGTATGATAGGCCAGTACGCACACGGCAACGAGCCAAGCCATCATATTGCTTATATGTACAATTATTGCGGAAAACCAGCCAAGACGCAGAAGCTCGCACGACAGATAATGTCCGAAATGTACAATTCAACTCCTTCGGGCAACTGTGGTAACGAGGACTGCGGACAGATGTCGGCATGGTATGTGCTCAGTGCGATGGGATTCTACCCGGTAAATCCTGCCAATGGCGTTTACGACATCGGCAGTCCGATTTTCGACACCGTGCAGATTAACCTCGAAAACGGCAAGAAATGCCTGATTGTGGCTCACGACAATAGCCCCGAAAACATTTATGTAGCCAAGATGGAAATTAACGGAAAACCATACACAAAGTCTTACATTTTGCACTCCGACATTGCCGACGGGGCACGTATCGACTTCTATATGACTTCCGACGAAAACATTACCTTTGGCAGCAAACCCGAAGACATTTACCAGTCGCGCATCGAGGAGTTCAAGGTTGTACCGGCTCCGTATGCAAAAACTGGCGTTCGCACATTCCACGATTCGCTCAAGGTGGAACTTGCATGTATCGACGACAGCGCAAAAATCTATTATTCGATAAATAATGGCGGTGAAAAAATTTATTCCGAACCGTTAACCATCAACGAGACTACCACTTTGACTTTCCATTCCGAGCGCGATGGCTACGAATCGTCAAAACCAGTGGAAGCCAAGTACATAAAGATAGACCGCGACCGCCGTATAAAATTGCACAGCAAATATACGCCAGCATACAGTGCTGGTGGCAACGATGCTTTGGTTGACCATCTGCGTGGTGGCAACGACTTCCGTACTGGCGAATGGCAGGGCTATCAAGGTCAGGACTTTGAGGCAGTTGTCGATTTGGGAGAGGTGAAGGAAATCAAGTCGGTTGAGACTGGTTTCATTCAGGATGTGAAATCGTGGATTCTTTTCCCGAAATATGTTGAGTATTACACTTCTACCGATGGTGTGAACTTCAAGAAGGTTGCCACTGTAAACCATAATGTTGCCGACAACGACTACCGCCAGCAGATTTACAATTTCCGCTGCGAACCGCAGAACTGCAAGGCGCGTTATGTGAAGGTTTTTGCAAAATATTACGGTATGCTTCCCGAATGGCATCTCGGTGCCGGTGGCGAAACGCATCTTTTCCTCGATGAAATTGAAATTGTTGAAAAATAAGAAATTATGAGAAATATTTGGCTCTTTTTGATTGCAGTTTTTGGCGTATTGCTTTTTGCTTCCTGCGAAAAGGATGAAAACAAATTGGTTGTCACAAATCTTGAATACACCGACTGCCTTGAGCGTCCCAAAAACCTAAAAACCACAATTACATATTACAACAATACCATTTCAATTTTGCATGAGTACCTCCCTGTCAATTGCAACTTCCAAGGCGTTCTTGTATCACCAACAATAGATGAGGAGAACAAAATAATTGAGATAGATGTTGACCCGATTGTGGTGCAAGCGGATTTGGAATGTAAGTGCGAAATCAATGTTTCATACACTTTCGAGAATTTCTACAAGCGCAATGCCGACTATACATTTATAATCAGGGAAAACAACGAGGAAATTTATAGAGGTGAGGAAAGATTGTAGTGGGTTCAAAGTTTAAGGTTCAAAAAGTTCAAGGTTCAAAGATTTGAAAATTTAGCTTACGCTGAGCTAAAGGTTGATGATTTGAAAATTAGAAAAATTTCGCCCTCTTTATCAGATATGGCTTCAGAACCTCATCAACAGGCTTATTGATATCAGCTTCGACGAAATCTATTCCAAACAGACCACACTTGTATTTCAGTTCGGACGTAAGGGAATTAACCCGCTTTACATAACTGTCGCGCACCTCGGCGGGATTCAAGATTATCGTATTGCCGCTTTCCAAATCGACAAACTTGTACGGACGGTTTGCAAAGGCGAACTCCTCCTCCATTTTCTTGTCAACCACGTGGAAAATTATAATCTCGTGCTTGCTGTACTTCAAGTGCTGCAATGCCGAAAACAACGCCTCGGTGTCGCCGTCAATGAACATATCGCTAAAAAGTATCACCAATGAACGCTTGTGTATCATCTCGGCAATCTTGTGCAAGGTTCCAGCCGTGTCGGTACGCTGCTGCAACTGTATGCTTTCGGGATTCAGGAACTTGCGCATTTCGTTGTACATTATCAACAGATGCACCTGCGACGACTTGGCATCAAGATGAAACTTCACATCATCGTCGAAAAGTGTAAGTCCTACAGCATCGCGCTGCCTGTGAAGCAGATACACCAACGAAGCCGCAGCATATATGGAAAACTGCAACTTGTTCATACGCTTTTCCTTGTACGGGAACAACATTGATGACGACACATCTATTATTATCTGTCCGCGCAGGTTGGTCTCCTCCTCGTAGCGCTTCACAAAAAGCTTATCGGTGCGAGCGTAGAGTTTCCAGTCGATATGCTTGGTGCTTTCGCCCTTGTTGTAGAGCCTATGCTCGGCGAACTCTACGGAAAAACCGTGGAACGGACTCTTGTGCAAACCCGTAATAAACCCTTCAACAACCTGACTTGCAAGAAATTCCAAGTTGTCGTACTGAGGAAACAATTCAAGATTCACATCCTTTGAGTCCATAAGCGTAATTTTCGGGGAACAAAAATAACAAAAAAATGAATGTTCAAGCACATCTATTTTCTAAGCATTTCCATATAGACTTATTATTGCGGAATGCCATTTACATACGAATATTTTTGTAAATTTGCAATCAGAATTAACAATTAAGCATACCATATTCTATGGATAAAATTGAAAACACTGGCGACATTATCATCTACCAGACCGAAGACGGCTTGACGAAGATAAATGTAAAATTGGACAATGATACCGTATGGCTTAACCAGCAGCAGATGGCAGAACTATACCAAAGTTCGAGAACCAATGTTGTTGAGCACATCAAACACATTTACGAAGAAGGAGAACTAAGCGAAGATTCAACTTGTCGGAAATTCCGACAGGTTCGATTGGAAGGAAACAGAGAGGTTAGCAGAGAGCTACCGTATTACAACCTCGATATGATTATTTCACTCGGCTACCGCATAAAATCAGCCATTGCCACCCGTTTCCGCATCTGGGCTACGCAGCGCTTAAAGGAGTATATGATAAAAGGTTTCACGATGGATGACGAGCGACTTAAAGGTAACGGCGGTGGCAACTATTGGAAAGAACTGCTCGACCGCATACGCGACATCCGTTCATCGGAAAAGGTGCTGTATCGTCAAGTGCTTGACCTATATGCTACAAGTGTAGATTACAATCCAAAGAGCGAAGACTCCATTATGTTTTTCAAAATGGTGCAAAACAAACTGCATTATGCAGCACACGGACACACTGCCGCCGAAGTCATCTACGAGCGTGCCGATGCGGAGAAGCCTTTTATGGGCTTGACTTCATTTTCAGGTGAACTTCCTGCTCTAAAAGATATTGGTATCGCCAAGAACTATCTGAACGAAAACGAATTGAAAATTCTTAACAACCTTGTTTCCGGTTACTTCGATTTGGCAGAAATCAATGCTTTGGAACACAAGCCTATGTATATGAGCGATTATGTACGACAGTTGGATTCTGTACTCACGTCGGGCAACCGCCCGCTACTTGAAGGTGCAGGAAAAATCAGCCACGCTCAAGCAATGGAAAAGGCGACTGCCGAATACCGCAAATACCAGAACAACACCCTTTCGCCAGTGGAAGAAGCCTATTTTGAAACCATAAAGGAAACAGCCAAACTGGTGAAGAAAAAGAAATAATGCAAAAAAATACAAATTCCCTGTAATAAATCCCGACCCTTTGTTGTCTAACATGATGAACGTTGCAACGAAAACGAATAAATTAAAAGAATCATGAACAACGACAAAGAACATAAGTTTGAACTTCTGGTACGGCAGCACAAGCGAACCATCTACACGGTGTGCTATATGTTTTCGACCAACAAGGACGAAATCGACGACTTGTTCCAGGAAATCCTTATCCGGCTTTGGAACGGCTTCGACCAGTACGAAGGCCGTAGCAGCGCAGAGACGTGGATTTACCGCGTGGCGCTCAACACAGCCATCAATCAGGACAAGAAGGAGCGCCGTCGTCCCGAGACCGTTCCGCTGACAGTGAACATCGACCCCTACGAGGCCGACAATCCTCAAACTCAGCAGATCCGCATCCTCTACGACCGCATTTCGCGCCTCGACCTTATCGACCGAAGCCTTATCCTGCTTTGGCTCGAAGGCATCAGCTACGATGAAATTGGAGCAATAATCGGCATCTCTCCCAACAATGTTGGCGTAAAACTGGCCCGTATCAAGGAAAAACTGGTAAAAATGTCGTAAAAAATGAAAGGGAATCATCATGAAAAATAAAGAAAACAATAATCAGAACGAACTCGACCTGCTGAAAGTGCAGTACGAAGAACTGAAACAGCGTTTCGAACAGCAGGAAATCGTCAACGACCGTCTGATGAAAACGGCTATCCAAACCGACATCAATTTCTTCACAAGAAACAGAAAAGTGGCGATGATAGTATATCCAATCCTAGCGGTACTGATGTACATTTACTTTGAAGTTATGGGATTTCGTGCTTTCGGAATCATATTGGTAGTTTTGATTGCGATATGCACATTTGTTGAGCTCTGGCTCACCCGCAACACCCGCCAGAATGTGGTTGACAACTCCGACTTGCTCACTCTTTCACGAAACATTCAGAAACTCAAGACCGGATATTCAATTTACGTGGCTATATGGCTGTTCGTATGTTTCGTATTCGGCGCCGCATTTACATTCCAATATGTTACCCGTCAAGGTCTTGATGGTGCAAGTTTCACGAATGTGATATGGGCTTTGGTATTTATGGGGTTGCTGTTGCTGGTTTTTGGCATTGTGGCTTATCGCAATTTCGTCGGCCATTGCAACGATGTAATCCGTCAAATCGAGTCCTACGACGGCAAACCGCAGCCAAAGAGCCAGCGTACATTTCTGCTTTTCCTCGGCAGTATGATTGTTGCCTTTGGCATCGTAATTTTACTTGTCACCTTTGCTTTGCGCCCTACCACATTTGTCCGCGCAGAAAACAACCTCACCACCGAAGGCAAACTGGAATTTTGGGAAGTCTATGCCGACACGCTTGTTTCTCCCGATAGCACCAAAATCGTTATGGAACAATGGATGCAAAGTGATTCAATAGTTGTTATGAAAAGCGAGTTGCCTGCAGATGAGAATCAGCAAAACTCAAGAATTTTTGCCTTGAAAAAGGCAACATCACAAGGTCCGGCTATCAGTTCCGATGTTATGGGAGGCAAGCCGATAATACAAAGTGTAGAAACATCTGGTTTCAATCAGAATGAAGAAGACTATGTTCCAATTATTGTTCGGTTGACACCCGATGCAAGCCAACTTTGGTCGCAATTTACCAGAGAGATAGCAGGTCATAATGCAGCGCTTGTAATTGATGGGGTCGTAGTTCAGGAATGGTACGTCCAGTGCGAAATTAATAATGGTCAATTATTCATCATGCAAAAACGCACTTCGGATGACGAACTGAAGGAGTTCTGCGAGATGCTGATAAGACAATAGAAATAAAGTTCTGATAATTGACACAAAAAAGGCTTGCCTCTGCAAGCCTTTTCTATTTCCTTTGGAATCCATTACAATCCCAACCTAATTCTGAAATCGCTCAAAATGTTCATGTAGTTGATAAATGCCTCGTAGGGCGAGCTATACGGATTGAAGTACTTGTGGACATCGCCGTCGGAGAACCACTTGGTACACATGTAGTAGAAGTGGTCGCTCGTCTGCAGGTAGAGCCAGTCGCGCCACAGTTCGGGGTCGTCAAGTTCCTTCACGCGTTCAAAAAGTTTATACAGGTTCTCGAAAGCCTCGTTCTGCAGTTCGTTTCCAAGCCATGCCGTAAGGTCGCGTTCCTCGTCGGCCCAAGAAATAGGATACGGAACATTAAGCACACCAACAGGATTGTGCTTTGCCACAACCTCGCTCGGAGTATGGAACTGGTAGTCGGAATACTTGAAAACCTTCTCTGGCAATGCTCGCATAAAATCGAAGATTCCTGTTTCCTTCCACTGGTGCTCGCCAAAGGTTTCGTAGTCCATGAAAAGGTTTACAACTTCCTCGTTCGGATCTATGGCATTGAGCCACGAAACATACTTTTCTGCTGTAAGCGGATATTCGTCCCATGCCTGATTCGAGAAGCGGAATGCAATGTCGTCTGACAACTTGAAGTTCTTGAGCAAAAGTTTCAACTTTGGATTTATCGCATTGCAGTACAGATAGTTCGGACTCTTCCAACCCATAATGTGGCGTGCGCCTTCGGTAAGCATTCCCTCGTAGCCGAGTTTTGCCACCTTCTCGCCTATTTCATCAGAATATATGAGCTCGGTGTTGCGGAAAATCTTAGGCTGCAAGCCAAAAAGTTCCTTCACTTTCCTTTTATGACGATTAACCTGATAATCAAACACATCCTCGGGACGCAACGCCGACAACGAGTGCGAATAGGTTTCGTCGAGCAACTCTACCCTGCCCGTTGCGAAAAGTTTCTGGAAACTTTCGAGGACATCGGGAGCATACAACTCAAACTGGTCGATTACAGTACCCGAGAGCGAATATGCAATCTTGAAGTTGTCACCGTACTCGTTTACCAAGTCGAGCATCAACTGGTTGGCAGGCAAATAGCACTTTTCGGCCACCTTGCGCATGATAGTGCGGTTCTCGTAGTCGTTGTAGTAGCTATGGTCGTTGCCAATGTCGAAGAACCTATATTTTTTCAACCTAAATGGCTGATGTACTTGAAAATAGAAACAAATTGAACGCATATCTTATTTTTTAATATCCACAAACACTTTTATAAACCTCGTTAACATAATAAGCCGAATTTTCCCATCTGAGATTTTCAACTTCCTGCTTACCATATTTCTTAAACATCTGCGACAACGCATCGTAGTGCAACATTCCGTAAATGGAATCAGCCAGTTCGTCAACATCCCAGAAATCGACCTTGATGGCATGCTTAAGCACCTCTGCCACACCCGATTGCTTTGAAATAATTACCGGTACATCGGACATCATTGCCTCTAGCGGCGAAATTCCGAACGGCTCGCTTACCGACGGCATCACATACACATCGCTCATGCCAAACATTTCGTAAACCTCGTTGCCTTTAAGGAAACCTGCGAAATGAAACTTGGTAGCAATTCCGAGCTGAGCCACACGGCGCACCATCTTGTTGAGCATATCGCCACTGCCAGCCATCACGAAGCGCACATTGGGGTCGCGGTCGATGACCTTTTTTGCCGCTTCGATGAAATAGTCGGGACCTTTCTGGAAAGTAACACGGCCAAGGAAAGTGACAACCTTCTCGCGGAAGCCCTTGTGCAAGGTAAATTCGGGCAACGACATCGGCTCCACCGAATTATGCACCGTCACAACCTTGTCGGGACTAATGCCGTAGCGGTTGATGACGATATTCCTTGTCAGATTGCTGACGGCAATAACCCTGTCGGCAGCCTCCATGCCTGCACGCTCGATGTCGTAAACATGCTGGTTGACATGTTCGCCGCTGCGGTCGAATTCGGTAGCGTGGATATGCACCACCAAGGGCTTTCCCGAAACCTTCTTTGCTGCAACACCGGCAAAATATGTCAGCCAGTCGTGCGCGTGAATGACATCAAAATCGTTATGTGCCGCTATGTGTCCGGCAATAAGCGCGTAACGCGAAACCTCATCGTACAGATTTGGACCGTAAGAACCGGAGAAGGTGTATTTGGTATTGAGGAAACTCTCGGAAATCTTAACCCCAGGAATGTTAGATTCGTACATCCTTGCAAAATCTTCGGGGTCCATGTAAGGCACAAGGCGCGAACCAACCTCGATGTAGCGGAAATTCTTCCACACCTTGGTTTCCTTGACATCCTTTTCGGTAATTACAGCATCGCTGGCATTGCGTATCGACACATAGTTCTGATCCTCGTCGCCGTAAGCCTTCGGGACAACAAATATTATTTCGGTGCCGAAATGCGAAAGACCCTTGGTCAAGCCATAGCAGGCTGTTCCAAGACCACCCGTAATATGTGGGGGAAACTCCCAGCCGAACATCAAAACTTTCATTGGCGTATATTTTTTACTTAATCAATTATATTCTTAATTCTAATTATTTTCAATTAACACTGGACGTACAGAAAAACCCCAAAAGCGATATCGGTCGCTAACACAGCAACCATCCGCAGTAAAGTATAGTATCAACGCGTGGTACGGGAAATCAGTATATAGCGAACTTGACCAGTAACTACCGAAGGGACCAGTGGCATATGGACTGCTACCATTGGAGTAACCCGCAGCGGGCATGAAAATAGAGTTACCGTTTGGTCCAGAGAACAAACCTCCATTTACTCCGTTCTGAATAGTCCAAGTTACCGTACAATTATTTATCAGTTCAACCATTTCATCATAGGTCGGCATTCGCCAGCCTGCACCCCAGTTGGCTATGGCTGCGTCATCTGAAGCTTCCAAAATTGTCAACGCATCAGTAAAGCCATCGTTGCCGCATTCTGCATTGTTGCAATATTTTGTGAGTTTGCCGTCATTACTATATGAGTAGGTGCTACTGCTGTATGTTTCCTTTGTTGTCGTTTCGCCCCAAGCATAATAGTTCCCATAACCTTCTGGTGTATCTGCTCCAACATTGCAAGTTGCCCATTTTGTTCCACTTGGCAAACCAAGGTCAACCCAGTCGTGTCCATTTAATGTACCTGTGGTAGGCGTTGGTGTAGGGTCTGGTCCAGGTGTCGGATTTGTGCCATTGCTTGCCCACTGTGCATACAAAGTCATATCGGATACAGCAATAAATGTATGCCCGTCATCGTAGGAAATTCCATTACCATCTGGCACTGTATTCCAACTAACGAAAACATAATTTTCTCTTGTGAACGCATTTTTCGTCAATGTAAATGTCTCTCCATACTTGACGGTTTGCGGCTCCATTGTTCCCGTTCCGCCATTTGCATCAAATGTTACGGTGAATGTTTCATTCTTTTTACACCCACACATTAACAATAACAATATACATGTTACAGCAAACGGGAAGATATATTTTCTAATATTATTAGTCACATTCACCATTTTCAATATTTTTTATTTGTCATACTTCTTTATCAGCGACAAAATTCTCAGCACCTCGGCAACGCTCCACGCCTGTGCTATTGCACCACGCGGATTGTATGGCGGGTCACCATCATAAATTTCCGAAATGCTACCGATTCCTGCGATTGTCATATCTTCCTCGAAGCCGTATGCAATCTTCTTTACCAAAGGCAAAGCCTGCTTGTCGTAAACGCGGAGCAAACCCTCGCAGAAATGACCTAACAGCCACGGCCACACAGTTCCCTGATGGTAAGCCGAATCGCGCTGTTCCTGATTGCCGAAGTAAACGCCCTTATATTCAAGCGAATCTGGTGACAAAGTACGCAACCCCTTAGGCGTAAGCAACATCGACTTTACCTTTTCCAATGCCGAAGCAGCCATATCGGTTGTAACCATTGTGTATGGCAACGAGCATGCGAAAATCTGATTCGGACGCACCGAAAAGTCGGCAGTCTCGTATGTTGCAACATCGGCAAAATAGCCAAGGTCGGCATTCCAGAATGTCTGCAGGAACGAATTCTTTGTCCTTTCGGGAATATCTTTCCACCTTTCGATGAATTCGGCATCGCCACAAGCAGATGCCAATTCCAGCGAGAACATTATCGCATTGTACCACAGAGCATTTATCTCAACGGCAAATCCCATTCGCGGAGTTACAGGCCGTCCGTTCACCACGGCATCCATCCAAGTGAGAGCCTTGCCCTGAGTTCCCTGCCATACAAGGCCGTTGTCGTGCATCTTTATGTTGAAACTTGTGCCGTTGCGATAAGCATCAAGCACCGCTTTCATCTTCTTGCCGTAAATCTGCCAAATCTGCCGTCTGTCGGGAAGCACATTGGAATATTCCTGCAATGCCCAGAAATACCACAGCGGTGCATCAACCGAATTGAGCGCGGCATCGTCGCCAGCACCGATATTCGGGAACAGACCGTTCTTCATTTCCGACGACATCGTGTCGAGCACTTCGCGGCAAGCCTTTGCATTGCCAGCGTGAAGTGTCAAACCAGGCAGCGAGATAAAAGTATCGCGTCCCCAGCGACCGAACCACGGATAACCAGCCACGATTTCGGTCTTGCCGTTGCGCTTGCAGATAAACTGCTGGGCAGCACTGCGCAGACATTCCTCGTAGTTGTTGCGTGGCGAACGCTTTGCAAGTTCGGTATTAAACTTACGCGATATGCTAGCAGGCGACATTTCGTTCAATGCAGCCGTAAAAATCACCGATTCGCCTTTCTTAATCGGCACTTCGAAATATCCTGGCACATACAAATCCTCGCGGTAGTCGTAGCCACGCTCCTGTTCCTCAATGTACTCGTTATTGTAGTACCAGTCGGGAACATGTACATACTCGCACTTCTTCGACAACTGCATATAGAGATACTTGTACGAATCGTACATTCTCAACTTAATGCCGTTTTCTACAGGAATATATTTCGTGTTGACGAAGAAATTCGCCTTGCTCAACTTATGCACATTGCGGAAAGCAAGGAAAGGCTGGAAACGCAGTTTTGTATCGGAATGAGCCTCAAGCAAAGTGTATTTCAGCATAATGCGGTCGTCGTCGCTAAGGATTCGTTCCATCTTCAGCAGCACACCGCCAACACGATATATGAAATACGGAATGGTTTCAATCTGGAAATCGCGCAAATACTTGTGTCCTTTGGGGTAATACACGCCATCGGGGTACTTGTGAACGCCAAAGTGGAATACCTCATCGTGCTGCACAACCGACAGGTCGAGCGACGAAATAAGCACATGGTTGTCGCCATCAATGTCTTCCATAGGACAGATGAACAAACCATGGTATTTTCTTGTGTTACAGTTTATTATCGTAGAACTTGCATACGCACCGCTTCGGCTGGTACGAATAAGTTCGCGTTTGAGCGAATACTCAAGATTCACCAGCTGGTTCTTGTCAAAACTAATATATCCCATAAATCAAAAAGTTACCCAACAAAGATAATAAAAAACTTTTTATATCTCACGAGTTTTTTTGTATTTTTTTACAAAAGAATAAAAGATGGCAAAATTGGCAATGCAACCAATGATTACACATAAAAATTTCTTAAAATTCCGCTTGCATAACATAAAGTTATTACCTTTGCACTAATTAAAAAAACATAAAAATGAATATCACAAGGACATCGAACCCGACACTGGGAAAAAACGCCTTCACAGACGAAGCGAACAGCCAGAGAATGGCTAACGCAACAGGCTCAACTTTCGGCCTAAACAACGCCGCAACCGAATCGGCAACAGCCGACGGAAAGGTAATGACTTTGAAAGGTGCAATAAACAAGACCATAATACTTTTTGCTATACTGCTGATTGCCGGCATCGCTTCTTGGAAAATGACTTGGTCGGGACAGATTTCTCCCCAGATATTACTTATTGGCGGAACAATAGGCGGATTGATATTTGCACTCATAACAAGTTTTGCAAAGAAAGCGGCACCCATTACAGCACCTATTTACGCTGCATTCGAAGGTGTTGTTCTCGGTTCAATATCGTCGTTGTTCGAAGCTGCATACAGCGGAATCGTATTTCAGGCAGTATCGCTTACATTGCTTGTCTTCGGGCTTATGCTTTTCATGTACAAGACAGGCATACTCAAGGCTTCGGGAAAATTTATCAAAGGCGTATTCATCGCAACAGCCGCAATCGGCATTTTCTACCTTGTAAGTTTCATTGTCGGACTGTTCACCCCTGCATTTAACGAATTCCTTTTTGCCAACCCGCTAATCGGAATTGGAATCAGTATCGTCATAGTTGTTGTTGCTGCCCTTAACCTTATTCTCGACTTCAGCACGATAGAAAACGGTGCCAATTCAGGTGCTCCCAAATATATGGAATGGTATGCCGGTTTCGGACTTATGGTTACATTGGTATGGCTCTACATCGAAATACTGAGACTGCTGTCGTACCTAAGAAGAGACTAAATGTTTTTCATGATAAATGGCGGCTTGCATTTGCGAGCCGCTTTTTTATGCCTTAGCCAGCACGGCAATGCTCAAGCGCAAGCCTTCGACCGACAGCAAGACTGTTCCACACGATTCGGTAGTAGCCCCCGTAGTCACTACATCATCGACAAGAAGCACATGCTTTCCTTTTAGAATCTCACTATCAGTCAGCACGAATTTTCCCGACACATTCTGCCAGCGCTCGTCCTTGTTCATCTTGGTCTGCGTCTTTGTATCGGTATTCCTGACAAGCACACCCGTAAGCACTGGTATCTTAGTTACAGCCGAAATACCCGAAGCAATCCGTTCGCTCTGGTTGTAACCACGTTTTTTCTCGCGGTTTGGATGCAAAGGCACTGGAATTATATAGTCGATGTCGGAAAAATTTCCCGACGAAAGCATCTCGGCACCCAGTTCCTTCCCTAGTAACACACCTATTTCGGGTTTATGATGATACTTTAGCGAATGAAGCAATTTTCTGAAACGACTGCCTTTCTGGAAAGAAAACAAAGCCGTCGCTCGTTCTAGCCTTATGCGACCATCAAAGAGTTGCATTACTGGATTGTCAAGTTCCTTGCAGAAATGCGTACGCGGAAGTTCGAACAAACAATCAAAACACAGCACTTCCTCGCCACGCGACAAGGCTCGACCACAAGCTTCACAATTCTTCGGAAAAAGAAGAAACCAGAAATCGGACAAGTATTCCACAAACTTGCTCATACTACACAATTCACTTATTTGCCTCGTAATCCTTCACCAAAGCCTCGCAAAGCCATTTTGCCAAGGCCTGACGGTTGTTTGCATCAAGAAGACGCTTGCGATCACGCTCGTTGTTGATATTTCCAGCCTCCATAAATGCCGCCGGCGGAATCACGCGCTTTATAACTAACAGATTCCGTTCCTCAACCGTACCGAAATATCCTCTGTTTGGCTGGAACTTGGCATATTTCTGTCGAAAAACATTGTACATTCGCTCGGCAAGAGCCTTTCCTTTGCTGCTGCCGTGGCAATAATAGAAAAAGGCATCAACACGCTGACTGCTGCTTCGCGAATCGAGATGAATTTCCACGACACGCTGGTACTTGGCAGTCTTATTCTCATAATAGAGTTTATTTACAGCATCGGCACGTTCCACAAGACGCTGAGTTTTGTCGCGACTGATTCCCAATCCGGGATAATAGTACTCATCATAGTCTATTTTCAGGATTTTTCCACTGCGAATGCCATCGTCGGGATCATCGATAATCATATACACCTTGCCAGACTGTTCCTCGATGCAACGTGCAAGCCTCAGGGTAATGTCGTATGCATACTCGTCCTCCGAAATCATCACGCCATCGACATATGAAGTCGCGCCAGGGTCGGGACCGCCATGACCTGCAATGAGATAGAAAATCGCACCTTTGAGTGCCGTTCCCTTAATCGTATCTGCAATGCGCAAATCCATTTTTGTCTGCGGCATTTTTCCCTGGGTTGGCGCAGGAATGCAAACAGGATCCGAATCAGAATCCGACATCGAATCGGGCTTTACGCACAATGCAGGAACGGTATCAATGACGACAATATGTTCGGGCTTTATGGTATCGTGCTTTTCGGGCAAAAGATAGGTTTCACCAAGAATTAATTGGTCTTCTAGCTGGATTTTGTCCTTGTTGATTTCCAAAAACTTATGATAGTAATCTTTTGCTTCGTAGCCGTTTTCGCGAAGAATCTTGTAGATTCCGTCGCCTTGCTTGGCAACAACCGTGCGCGCCGAATCGTTCTGCGCCGACAACGCCGAAGCAATGCAAAGGCATAAAAGCAGAAATATCAGTCTAATTCTCATCGACTGCAAAATTACAGACAGAGCGCTGCACTACCAACAAATAGCGCACAAAGATTTTAACGCGGAGTTGTTGAACAAAGAATGGAAAATATGCCATCATCGCTCCGACATACGCAAAAAAGCATTATCTTGCGCAAAAATTCAACGCGTGGAAACTAAATACAACCTCATCAGCATAATGGGCGCAACGGCAGGCGGAAAAACTGGCGTTGCCGTACACCTTGCAAAAGAACTCGGCTCGGAAATCATCAGCGCCGACAGCCGTCAGGTTTATCGCGGAATGGATATCGGAACCGGCAAAGACCTCGACGAATACACAATTGATGGGCAACTTATACCCTACCACCTCATCGACATACTTGATGCAGGCGAAAAATACAATGTCTTCGAGTACCAGAGCGACTTTTTCAAAGCTTACGATGACATACGCTCACGCGGAATGATTCCTATTTTGTGCGGAGGTACAGGACTTTACATCGAATCGGTTCTAAAAAACTACAATCTTCCCAATGTTCCCGAAAACCAGAATCTACGAAAATCATTGGAGAACAAAACAATAGAAGAACTCGAAATTATACTTCGCACATACAAGCCATTGAACAACAACAGCGACTACGACACCGCCAAGCGGGCAATCAGAGCAATCGAGATTGCAGAATACACAAAACGCAATCCTCTCAGCACGACTAGTAACCGAAACCTCAACTCGCTAAACATAGGCATTATCTTCGACCGCGAGCAACGCCGACAGCGCATAACTGCCAGACTAAAACAACGCCTCGAAAACGGAATGGTCGAAGAAGTTGAACGGCTTGTCAATAATGGCATTTCGTACGAAAACCTTGAATATTACGGACTAGAATACAAATATCTAGCGTGGTACCTGCAAGGCAAAATAAGTTACGACGAAATGTTTGAGCAACTCAACACTTCCATCCATCGCTTCGCAAAACGCCAAATGACATGGTTCCGCAAGATGGAACGCGACGGCATCAAAATACACTGGCTCGACGGAAATATGAGTATGGAAGAAAAAGTTGGAAAAATATTGGATTTAATGAAAAACTAAAAAAAGCATCTGAAGAACAGATGCTTGTATAAGTTTATTCAATCACAAATGTAAAATATGTATTGGGGTACGGCTCGTTCTTCAGAACGAAATGCCACCACTCGGTACTAATGCCTCTGAAACCATGACGAACCATTGCATCGCGAAGAATCATACGGTTCTTATGCTGTTCGGGAGTTACACCAGCATAGTCTGGATGGCTTTCCTCACCTAACCAATCGAACGGAGAGCCCATGTCAACCTCCTTTTCTGTGTTCATGTCAAAAAGCGTAAGGTCGATTGTCGAACCACAGGTATGTCTGCTTTTCTTTGCAATGTAACCTTCCTCGAACAGACGAGGCTTATCAATGTCCGGATAGAAATAGCGTTTCATAAGCGTATCGGAAGCTTCTTGCGACCAACGTACAAAATGGTCAACAGCACATTGAGGACGATATGCATCGAAAATCTTCAGGCGGTAGCCCATAGCCTTGACATCGTCGCTAACAGCCTTTAGACTGTCGGCAGCCTCCTTTGTAAGGTATGCTATCGGAGCATTATAACCGTCAACACGCACACCCATAAAATTAAAGGTGCTGAAATAGCGGATCTCAAGAATTGCATCTGGAACCACATCTGTAACGACTACAAAACCAGCCTTAGATGCTTCCGAAACGGTAGTGTCAGCAGTGTTTCCTGCATTGACATCTTCAACAACAGCTTCTTTTTCCTTATTTTCTTCTACTGCACTATTCTTCTCATTGTTCTTGCACGAAAACATTAATCCGCACAACATCAACAAAATAGAAACGCTAAAAAATGTTCTTGCTTTCATTATTTTACCTTTTAATTATACTTGCAAAAATAGTCATTAAGGAAATACTAACCAAAAAAGAAATTTACATAACACAAAAAATAATATCTTTGTCTTCTATTAAATTGTTTACACAAATGAAGAAGAACATCTTAACTTTAACAGCATTAACACTATTGATTATGGTAAGTTCGTGCAACAAGAAAACAGAGACAGAAAACAAGCAGGACAATCCGCTTCTGCAGGAATGGACAACCGAATATGGCGTTCCGCCATTCGACAAAATCAAGACCGAGCATTACATCCCCGCATTCGAGGAAGCAATGAAGGTAAACAAGGAAGAAATCGATGCAATTGTCAACAATCCAGATGCTCCAACCTTCGAGAATACAATAGAGGCTCTTGAAGAAAGCGGTGCTTTGCTGAGAAGAGTCGAAAACCTCTTCTTCAACCTTGCCGAATGCATAAATTCACCAGAAATGGAACAGATTTCCGAAGAAATCCTTCCGAAACTTTCGCAGCATGGTGACGACATCAGCCTCAATGCCAAATTATTTGAACGTATCAAGGCCGTTTACGACCAGCGCGAATCACTCAACCTCGAGCCAGTACAGATGCGTCTGCTCGAAGAAACCTATAAAGGCTTTGTCCGTGGTGGAGCCAACGTTCCAGCCGAAAAGCAGGCTCGTTTCCGCGAAATAAACGAGAAACTTTCGTTGCTCACAATGAAGTTTGGCAACAATGTACTTAAGGCTACAAACGACTACAAGCTTGTTGTTGACGATGTTGCTCGCCTCGAAGGTTGCACCGAAGGTCAGCTTGCAGCAGCTCTTGAATTAGGCAATGAATCAGACGAAACCAAGGGCAAATACGTCTTCACAATCCACCTGCCAAGCATGGAACCTTTCCTCATGAACTGCAAGGACCGTGAACTGCGCAAGGAACTCTGGACTGCATACTCGACCCGTTGTACATCTGGCGAAACCGACAACAGGGAAATCATCAACGAAATTGTAAACCTTCGCTTGGAAAAGGCTAACATTCTCGGTTACAAGTCGCACGCTGCATACGTCCTCGACGACAACATGGCAAAGACTCCCGAAGCTGTTGACGAACTTTTGATGCAGGTTTGGACTCCGGCACTTGCAAAGGCAAAGGAAGAAGCTGCCGAATACCAGAAGATGATTGACGCTGAAGGCGGAAACTTCAAGCTCGAACCTTACGACTGGCGCTACTATTGCGAAACTTTACGTAAGCAGAAATACGACCTCGATGACGATGTTATTCGTCCATATTTCTCGCTCGACAATGTTCGCGACGGAATGTTTATGGTTGCCAACAAGCTCTATGGCATCGAGTTCCGCGAAAACAAGAATATTCCAGTTTACCATCCCGATGCTGTTGTTTACGAAGTAATTGAAAACAACAATGTTATCGCAATACTCTACATGGACTTCTTCCCACGCGAGAGCAAGCGTAGCGGTGCTTGGATGACCAATTTCCGTGAACAGTCGTACACCAAGGACGGCAAGAAAATCATACCTTTAGTATCATTGGTTCTCAACTTCACAAAGCCATCTGGCGACAAGCCTTCATTGCTCAACTTCGACGAGACTTCTACCCTATTCCACGAATTCGGACACGCACTTCACAGCATACTTACCGACTGCCGCTACGAGTCGCTGTCGGGAACAAACGTATCGCGCGACTTTGTTGAACTGCCGTCGCAGGTTATGGAGCAGTGGGCTGGCTATCCAGAAGTTATGAAGATGTATGCTAAACACTTCAAGACAGGTGAAGTTATTCCCGATTCGCTCATCAACAAGATTGAAGCCGCTTCGACATACGGACAGGGCTTCATCAACACCGAACTCATTGCTGCTTCGCTGCTTGACATGGCATACGCCAACATCAGCGAGCCGACCGAAATCAAGCTTCCGGACTTCGAGGATGCCGAAATGCAGAAAATCGGCTTGATTCCCGAAATCATTTCGCGCTACAGAAGCACATACTTCCAGCACGTATTCTCTGGCGGCTACAGCGCAGGCTACTACGGCTACACTTGGGCAGCTGTCCTCGACAACGATGCTTTCGAGGCTTTCAAGGAAAACGGCGTTTTCGACAAGAAGACCGCTGATGCTTTCCGCTACAATGTCCTGCAGAACGGCAACACCGAAGATGCAATGGTTCTCTACAAGCGTTTCCGCGGTCAGGAACCATCAATCGAACCGCTGCTGAAAAACAGAGGATTGAAATAAGGAAACGACAACGCACAAAAAAAGCCCGAACATTCGGGCTTTTTCTTTATCATATAAAAACTTATTCGTTTCCTTTTTGCCTGCTCTCTATCAGTGCCTTTATAGGAGCAATACCCAGATGTGAATTCTGTTCGATAGCCTTCAATACGGCACCACCGCCTGTAAAAATGTAGTAGTCCTTGCTGTCGAGTGCCATAATGTACAAACCTGGTAACAAACGCTTGAGTTCCTGCATGGTATCACCGCCACCATACAACTTAACTGCCTGCGGATTCTGGTCGATAATGGTATCGAGAGCGATTGTACCTTCGTTGAAATGCGGAACAAAGCCCATAACAGCATTTACGAAGATAGTCTTTGCCGAGTGAAAAACATCTATGATTTCTGGCTCATCGTAGCAACGCGGGTCAACATCCATAACCCAATTGAGTTCAGTGCCAGGAGCCATCTTGCGGATGTCGTGGATACGGTACTTACCCTCTATCCTCTCGCCGAAAACATCCGATTCACAAATAATTGGCATTTCAACAACCTTACCTGGGTACTGCTGCGCAAAATCAACAAATTCCTTTGCCAGTTTCACATCGTCATCCTCTACGCCCTTAATCTTGAAGCCATATTTTGCACACAGGTACGCATTATAAATGACACCACCAAGAACCAACTTGTCAGCCTTCTTCAACAGTGCATACAAGGAATCAATCTTTGTATCGAACTTACTACCTGCAACGACTGCGACAAATGGACTTTCTGCCTCAAAAATACGGTTCAAGTTCTCGATTTCGCGCTGCATCAGGAAACCTGCATACGACGGCAAATACTTTGTAACGCCAACCGTTGAAGCATGAGCCTGCCAGCTACCGAATGCATCGTTTACATAAATGTCGGCTAAGCCAGCGAGTTGATTTGCAAATCTATCCTGCTCCTCGCCTTTTGCCTCCTCGCCGGTAAACCAACGGGTATTCGGCAAATATATCATATCCACATCGTGGTTGCGCAAACGGCGTATGCTGTGGTTTACATTGGTTTCAATACTGAGATAACCATTATCTTCGTGCGAATAGAAATCGGGAACTTCTATTTTAATGTGCAACTTGTCCTCAAGATAATCTACGATTGGTTGTACGGATGTCTTGGCATCGATGGTAATCTTGCCAGTCTTCTTGTCCTTTGGACGACCAACGTGGGTCATAAGGATTATCTTTCCTCCTTTGGAAAGAATGTAGAACAATGTTCCGAAAGTTGCATCTATTCTGTATGGGTCGTGAATTACGCCCGACTTAACTACGTTGTGGTCAACTCTTACGAGTACGATTTTGCCTTTAAGGTCGGCTTCTTGAATCAAAGGGAGTCTGTTATCCATATTATAAATTTATTTTAAAAGTTTGATGGCATAAATATAAACAAAAAAGCGATACAAAAATCATCTTGCATCGCTTTTTTTTAATTATCGGAGCAACATCACCGTTCCAATCTTTTCATAGTCAATTCCAAACATATCCTTAAAGTAGGCTCGCCAAGTATAAACTCCTTCGGGGCAAGGACGGGTTCCATCCGTTCCATCCCATTCTTCCTCCAAGTTAGTTGACTTGAACTGTATAGCACCCCAGCGGTCATAGATAACCAACATATAACTATTGGGGTCTATTGACGTACCGAAAAGACGGAAAGTTTCGTTAATTTCATCGTTGTTCGGTGTAAATGCCGTAGGCGCGAAAATATTGTACTCGCTAGTTACCTGAATATCAACACCTGCAGTATCGGTACAGCCGTACAACGAAGTAGTTGTCAGTATCACATGGTAAGTTCCAGGCATAGTGTAAGCATGTACAGGACTCGACGATGTAGAAGTTGTCTGGTCGCCAAAATCCCACATATTCCAGAATCCGCCATGCGAATAGTTGGTGAAGTTTACAATTGGACTCGACATTGATATGTTAGCCCTGTCAACCCTGAAATCGGCCTCTGGAATCGAATATACTGTAATCGAAATTGTAGTATCGCGACGACATCCCTGATATGATGTAACTTCTAGCTGTACATTGAAAAATCCTGAATTGTGGAATGTATGCTTAGGATTCTTTGCGAACGACATATTCTCGAAATCGCCGTCATCGAAATTCCACAGATATGACTGTCCCAAATCCGGTGTTCCCTCAGTAAACGAAACATTCAGAGGAGCACAACCTTCAACGATATCTGCACCTATATTAATAGGTACTTCTTCGAATGTACGTACATAAATCGGAACAACCACACTATCGTAACGGCAACTATCGTAAGCCACAAAGTTGAACAAGGTATCAACGTTGACAACTGGTTCGAATGGCAACTTAATCAGCTCGCCATTTACATAAACCTCATCGGGGGCCAAACCTCCGCCAGAAACCCTAACATCGAAAGAAGCCCTGTCGCCCGGACAAACAAGCGTATCGGACAATAGATTTACTTCCATCGATATCGGGTCAAGTACTGAAACAGTAACTGACATCTCTGCACTCGAGCAGTTAGTTGCATCAACCACGGAAGCATAGTATGTTGTCGTTTCTACCGGCGTAACATTTGTTGACATTCCGCTTTCGCCATTGCTCCATAATATAGTATAAGGTGGTACGCCACCCGATACAATGCCGACGCCAATCTGTGTTGTCATTCCAGAGCAAATGGTGAAGTCGTCCATCATCTGTATGTAGAACGGTTCGGGTTCACCAACCACGTACGAATATTCCTGATGACAGAAATTAGCATCGGTCAGCGTTACGGTATAAGTACCAGCAGGAACATTTACAAGATTCTGCTGCCACAAGCCATTAGACCATTCGTAATGATATGGTTCGTAACCGCCATTCGCTGTAAAGACAACATTACCATCCGAGAAACCATTGCAAGTAGCATCCGTACCCGAAATATAACCCGACAATGGGAATTCGGACTGATAAATATATACAGTATCGGAAGCCTCGCATCCGTTTTCATCGTTTATATGAACCCAGTATTCGCCAGGAACAAGGTTGTCGATGTCCTCGGATATAGCACCGGTGTTCCATGTATAATAATAAGGTGGAGTTCCGCCGAACACATTCAAGTCGCAAATACCATTAGCTTCGCCATAGCATCTGATGTTTGTAGGAGTAATGTCGCCATGCAGTGGCAAAGCCGGCTGACGAATCTCAGCCATAGCATATTCTACACAACCATGAGCATCAGTAACAGTCACAATATAGAAGCCTGCATATAAGTTTGCCAAATCCTCGGTTGTTTCCCCATTGCTCCACTGGTAGGTGTAAGGCTCTGTTCCTCCAGTAACAGTCAAGTCAACGCTACCTGTATTTTCGGCATAGCATCTCACATCGCGAGCATCAATAGTAAGCACAAGCGGCTCTGGCTGCTCAACTTCGTAGGTTGAAATTATGAAACAGCCATGAGCATCGGTAATGGTCACCGTATATGAACCTGCCGGTATATTATGCAAGTCCTGAACCATACGGTCATTAGACCAATAATAGGTATAGGCAAGAGTACCTCCCTCCACAGTTATGTCTATCGAGCCATCACTCATACCATTGCAACTTACATTCTGTATGGTCACAGAAGAAATCTCCAACGGAGCCTCGGGTTCGGTTATAACAACTTGGTCCTCGTGTTCGCATCCCACAGCATCCGTTATCGTAACGGTATATGTACCAGCAGGAACTCCGTGGGGATTCTGTTCTGTGCTTCCGTTTGACCATAGGAACCTATATGGTGGCAAACCGCCGTAAACAGTCACATAAAGGTTACCCGTCGAGTCACCATGGCAAAGCACATTGTCGCCACGAGTAATGCTTTCGAGAGGAGCATTGGCTTCAAGAATGTTTGCCTCTCCCATTACCGTACAGCCATAAACATCTGTAAGTGTTACATAATAATAACCTGAAAATACATTTATCTCATCGGTTGGTCCTGCATGGGTATTTACTGTACCTTCCGAATATGCCCAAGTGTAGTCAGGCGAACTATTGATTGCAGTAACTTCAATAACACCAGAATTGTCACCATAGCATATTACATTAGAGGAGTTGACCTCAATATCAAGTTCCGGACGCGGATGCAACCAAGTTCCCGGGAATACCACATTATACTGGTTAGCTGGGAATTGCAAGTCCCATTCACGGTCTATTCCCAAGAAGCCTAGGTCCAAATCGCCAAGAGGTATCGACTGGTCAATCAATGCCGTATTACAGTCGGTTGGAATACATATATCTATATCACGAATAGCTCCCTCTCGCGTTGTAGGCGGTGGCGTATCATCATTGTAACGCTGAACATCAATTCCTGCAATCTCGTATGAGTGAGCTATTGCATCATCGGCATTCTCATATCCGCCTTCTATTTCCGGTAGCTGGAACTCGGGCATAGTTGCAAAGCTAAATAGGTTGTCGAGTCCAGGAACGCTAATGTGAACGTGCAATACCTGAAGGTTCAATGCAAAACGGAGATTATTATAGGTATGGTTTCTAAAACCGCTACGAATATTGTATGTAACATCGTAAACCTGCAATGAATCCCAGTTGTAGCAAGGATAAGTTATGTAAAGGTCGTTGTTGACGGTAAATGTTACTACATCCGACTCGCCTTGCTGCACAAGCATATCTCCGCCGGAAACCTCGTAGAAAGGCAACGGAGTAGCAAAGCGCAAAGTCGCCAATATCTCGGGACAGAATGAGAACTCCTGAACCAGAGCCATGGTCATCTCAAGGTTCAGGTGCAATATATAATACTCGATTGTAATGACATAATCCTCGTATATCGGGTATGTTATTGTCTGACCTTCGAGAATATCAACTATCTGTCCGACTTCCGGCTGACCAATTGCATTTCCAATAAACCTGATGAACTGCAATATGTTCCAGTTCATATACAACCAGTCATCCTGACCTTCGGCATACAGGCATTGACCCTGTATGCGGTCCTCGGTTTCAACGTAAGGGATTGTTATGTCAGCGGTTATACCGATTCCGAAAGCATCGGGAATATGGATAACCAAAGAGTCTCCTGTGCCAAAAAATCCGGTATTAATGTAAGGAATACCAGTATCCTCGTCTATCCACGGATAAGCGTATTCGCCAGTCTGCGCATTCAGATAAAGTACGGCAATAGAATCGTGCGGAACGGGAGTGGTAAATTCAGGATTGGTTGGTAAACTAATCGGGCCAATCAGATGAATCGGGTCAACGACCTGCATTCCCAACGCCTCTACGGAAAGCGACAAATCGAGACCTACACCATATTCAAGGTCAAGCGCAATAGTTCCAGCAGTTGGGAAATGCGTATCAAGCGCCCAGCCGTTCTGAACGGTATAGGTAGAATGTATTGGAGTAGTTTCGCCATGATCGAAACCATAATGGTCGGGAAAATCAAGAGTTATCTGCACAGGATAATCAACGCCAATGTAACCGCTTGAAAATCCGTGCATACTAAACGTAGAGTTCAGATACATAAACAAGTCCATATCGAAATGTATGCCAACGGCATCGCTTCCAATAACTTGATGTATGCTCGGGTCTTCGGCACAACCGGCACCCAGACAAAGGTCTATAAGGTTGTAATCGAAATCAATGAATGTAGCGTCACCACCGCCCCACATGTCAACCGAATCGACATGATAGTTTATATTGTGCCGCAATATGTTCGAATTGTCCTGCGCCGCCACATCCCGTGCGACCAGCAGAGCAAGCAGAACAGAAAATGCTATATATAGTTTCTTCATAATCATTCGTAAATTTTAGAAGTCAACATACTTTGCAGGATAATAGGTTTCAACTTATTGCTCATCAACTTAATATAACCTGCATTTATCCACATTGTAAAATGATAATCACCTGACATTAGTACAAGTCTCTCGAACACAAAGCCTTTCAGCTTCATCTCGGCTGTAAAGAGCAAACCGTCGCTGCCATCGTGCATTACAACCGGCTCTACCGAAATCAACGTCATGCCCTGAGTTGCAAAATAAGCCGAATCCATAGCTCTCGAAATCAAAAGAAATGATGTTCCGACAACCTCCTCGACCTGAATGCTGCTCATAGTACCCACATGCACAAATCCGGGTATCGAATCGGAATACTGGAAATATTCGGGGGGCTGAATCCTGATGTTTGTGTTCGGGATTGCAACCATTTTGCTCTCGTCGTAAACAAAATTATCGCTCACCGTAGTAAGACCGTTTATCACGGAACCCATCCCTACAGCCTGCGACGACTGGCTATTTTGCTGCTGCTCAAGCTCCTGCGAGAAAGCAGACACCGCCGTCATCACAATTAGCAACACACTGACAATAACCTTGTTCATATAAAATTTCATACTTAAATTTAACCGCGTAAAGATACTATTTATTTTTTTAACTACACCTATAAAAACGTTTTTTTTTCAGAAGGTTGCCATCGCACAAACAAAATAATACCACATTTTACGAAAACACTGATAATCAATAAAATAATTCACAAACTTTCTCAACAAATAGATATAAAACAAAAATGACAACAATTCGTTAACATCTTTTAAACAATAAAAAAACAAAAATAAGATGCATTATTTCTAATTTCGCGACCGAAATCGAAGAAAAAATTTTCGAAAAATGAATGTCTCTGCGGGCAAAAGAAACTATGTAGCAATACTATCCCATACGATAGCGTTAGTGGTTTTTATTGTCTTCTCTGCAATTTTCTCGAAAATGTTTGTAGTAGATAATAATATTAATTTCGTAGAAAATCAAACCGCAAATCAAATTTTACAACAGAAAGCCCATTGGGACGATGCTTCCTATTTAGGACGGCCACAGATTACTCCCGAAGCACAACCCACTGACAACAACCTATTTACAAAAATAATTTCAGGAATTAAACATACAGGCAACATCCTGCCATTCATAATCATACTTGCATCGCTGATTGGAATATACATACTACTCAACTGTTTGAAAACAAGTCCAGCAAGCGCAATATTGGGTTCTCTAACATTTGGATTCTTCTCATACAGCATAGCCGAACTACAAACTGGAGAATTTACCGAAATGATTGCCATAAGCATCATTCCATACATACTTGCAGGAATCGTGCTTACATTCAACGGCAGAAAAATCATTGGCACAATCATAACACTGATAGCCACAGCTTTGCTGACAGCCACTTGTCACTATCAAATTTTGTACTACACACTACTTTGCGCCGTCGCATACATAATATACGCACTTGTCACGAAAGAGAAAAAAGCAAAGCAAAATCTTGTGTCTCTCGCAATTACAATTGCCGTACTTGTTGGCGGAATATTCACAAACAGCGAAACACTTTTCTACGAATACGAATATTCAAAATACGCCGAAAGCCCATTGCCAGACTACAATATCGAAAATCCATACTTCGACGATGCTGGTGAATCAATGTCGCTTCTAATACCGAACATAAAAGGCGGGAAATCAGCATCAAAACTTTCCAACAGTTCTGAAACACAGCAGTTGCTCGAACCACTTTTCGGACAGGAAAATGCGACAAAGTTGACTGAAAAATCACCTGTATATTTTGGCAAACGGCACTTCAGCAACGGCACGACATACATCGGCGCATTGGCAATACTTTTAGCACTATTCGGAAGTATATGTAGCCACAGAAAAATCAAATGGGCATTTATTACAATATCCATATTGTCAATAATACTTTCATGTGGCAATATCGAATATTTTATCACTAAAAATATTCCGTTATTCTATAATTTTAGCCATTTCTCAAATATTTTAATAATTTCTGCAATTGGCATATCGGTTCTGGCAGCTCTCGGAACAGATGAAATCATAAATCACAATTCCGAAATAAGTGAAAAAAAGAAAATCATCTCTCTCTACATATCGACAGGAATTTTGTCAGTCATTCTTCTTATTTTTGTCATCATCCCGTCAATCGCCGGAGACCATAGTTCAGACCGGAACAACATGGCAGAAATTGGCGTTTCGGAAATGCTGGCATCGTATATGCCTCAGGACATAGAATACGCCGAAGCCGTTGCGGAATTTAAGAACGACTACATAACAGCCATACGCAGCGACAGGGTTTCTCTGGTCCGTCGCGATGCAGCCAAATCGTTGGTTTTCATTCTAATCGGAGCATCAATTGCATTTTTTGCCATACGGAAAAAGCTAAACGGAAAAATCGTAGCAGGCACCCTCGCCGTACTGGTACTGGCAGACTCCACATTTGTTAATTTGCGAGACCTCGGCACAGACAAGACAGAAACTGCACAACCAACACAAAACATTGCAGACAAAACCATTATGTCTGACAAAGGAACATTCCGGGTCCTTGACATCAGCTACGATGCCGTACAAAGCGACAATACAACTCACCTAAAATTCAATTCGCTTGGCGGTGGTGACAGCTACTACACCAAACGTTATGCGACTCTATGCGACTCAATTCTAAACAAGGAGCTTGCCCTTACGCGATACAACATTCTGTCGTGGGCGCAAAGGGATGGTATGTCGCTGGAAGAAATTCAGGAAATTTTCACCAACAAGTACAAGTCGCCTATTCTCGATATGCTCAACGTAAAGTACATTATACTCTCGGAAAAAGCAGAACCTCTTGAAAACAAACATGCTTCGGGTAATGTCTGGTTCGTCGACAGCATCAGGATTGCCGTTTCAGAAACGTTGGAGCTCGCCAAGTTACAGCACATCGATACAAAAAAGACTGCTATCGTAAACGAAAAGTACAAGTCGGAATTTGCCGATGTGGAATTTTCTATCGACAGTACCGACCTCATTGAAATGACCTACCGCAAAGGCGATACCATAAAATACAAGTCGTCGTGCAAAGGCAACCGTCTGGCTGTTTTTTCCGAAACCTTCTACCCCAAAGGCTGGAAAGCAAGGATTGACGGGGAAAAAGCATCGTTCTTCAGATGCAACTACATACTGCGCGGAATGATAATCCCGGCAGGCGAACACGAAATAGAATTCAGCTATATGCCAAAGACCGCTAAAATCGGAGGAATGGTTTCGCTGATTTGTAACATATTGACATTAACTATGATTGCATTTTTGTGCACAATATACATTATAAAAAAGATACGGCGCAAAAAACAACCGAAAACATTGAATCATGACTTTGAAATTCGATAAATATCAAGGTGCAGGCAACGATTTCGTCATCGTCAACAACCTCGACGGAAAGCACGACTTGTCGGGCGAACAGATAGCACGGCTTTGCGACAGGCGTTTTGGCATTGGTGCCGACGGACTTATCCTTGTCGAAAAAAGCAACGATGCCGACTTTGCAATGAAATTCTACAATTCCGACGGCAAAACCGCCAGCATGTGCGGAAACGGAGGACGCTGCATTGCAAGATATGCCTTCGACAACGGAATCGCAGCCAAAACAATGAAATTTGCAGCCGAAGATGGCCTACACGAAGCCGAAATCATCGACAGTGAAAACGTAAGAATCAAGATGATAAATGTAGGAAACGTAAATGTCTTCGACGATGGAATGTGGACAAACACCGGCGTTCCTCACTTTGTAAAGTTTGTTGATGATATTGACAAGGTTGACATTGCCACCGAAGGCCGCAAACTTGCCGACGACAAGCGTTTCGCACCAGACAGGACAAACGTAAATTTCACCGACAATGCAAACGGGTTCAGATTAAGGACTTACGAGCGAGGCGTTGAAGGCGAAACCTTGGCTTGCGGAACAGGAACAGTGGCTACAGCATTGTGTATCAATACGAAAAAAGGAACGCCATCCCCTATCGCACTGAACGCAAAAGGTGGCTTGCTAAAGGTTTACTTTGAAAAAAAAGAGAACGGATATGAAAATATATGGCTCGAAGGGCCAGCTGTAAAAGTATTTGAAGGAAAAACAGATGGAATCGAATAGTATAGGAAACGAAAATATCATGAAATCGCCGAAATTCGACTTGCACGTACACACCACTGCTTCCGATGGCAGTTTGGATGCTCAACAAATTGTAGCAGAAGCAAAACATATTGGTCTGACTACAATGGCAATCACCGACCATGACACAATAGGAAATGTTGAGAAATGCATAGAAGAAGGCAAAAAACAGGGTATTCGCATAATTGCAGGCGTTGAACTGAGCGCAGAAGTTGATAGTGGGAAAATGCACATTCTTGGATATGGCATCGACCCCAACAACAATGAGTTCAACATTGTGATGAAAATGCTTCGCGAAGCAAGGGAAGAAAGGAATAAAAATATAATCGAAGCCCTCAAGTGCTTGTTCAAGATTGAAATCAGCCTTGAAGATGTTGAAAAGCATGCAAAAGGAGAATCTGTTGGTAAGCCTCACATTGCAGCAGCAATCGTTGAGAAAGGCTATTGCAGCGACATCGAAACCGTTTTCAAAAAAATATTAGGCAAGAAGTGCCTGGATGGTATTAACAGGAAAAAACTCCCACCAAGAACTTGCATCGAACTGATAAACAAAGCTGGTGGAATTGCCTTCCTAGCCCATCCTAATTCGCTGAAACTGTCAAGAGAAAAGACTTTCGCAAAAATAAAGGAGCTGCAACGATACGGACTTGCAGGCATTGAAGCCTACCACAGCAGTTTTTCGCAAACACAAAGCAACGCATACGTAAAAATGGCGAATGAACTTGGACTAATGATTTCGTGCGGCAGCGACTTCCACGGACCAGAAGTAAAAAAGGATGTGAAACTCGGAACTGGAATCAACGGAAACCTGCCTACCTACAACGAAGAAATAATCGCTCCGCTTTTGAAAGCATTAAATATGTAACAAAATGGAAAACAAGGTTTTTGCACATGAAGTTAGAGTCGGCAACGTTCCGATTGGAGGCGAAAACAAGATTGCCATCCAGAGCATGACCAATGTGCCTGTTGGTGACATTCAAGCATCTGTAAACCAATGCAAACAGCTTTTCGACGCAGGTGCCGACCTTATAAGGCTCTCTGTACCTCGCACACCCGACATCGACAGCCTGAAACAAGTCAAAAAACAACTCGAATCCGACGGATACAAGAAGCCCTTGGTTGCCGACGTGCATTTCAGTGCTCAGATTGCCGAAGAATGTGCCAGAATAGTCGAAAAAGTAAGGATAAACCCAGGCAACTACATCGACAAGCGAGCTATCTTCAAGGAGCTGAATCTCAGCAACCTCGAATACAACCTTGAACTTGAAAAAATCCACGACAGACTGGTTCCGCTCATCAAAGTATGCCGAGAACACGGCACCGCAATAAGAATCGGCTCGAACCACGGTTCTCTGTCCGACAGGATTTTGTCGCGCTACGGCAACACGGCTCGCGGAATGGTCGAAGCAGCAATGGAATTCATCAGTATTTTCGAAGCCGAAAATTTCCACAACCTTGTCATTTCGATGAAGGCCAGCAACGTAAAGGTCATGACCGAATCGTGCGAATTGCTAAACAAACGGATGATTGAAACCGGACATGTTTACCCTCAGCACCTTGGCGTTACAGAAGCTGGTGCCGGCACAGACGCAAGAATAAAGTCGTGCCTCGGAATTGCCTACCTGCTCAACAAAGGCATTGGCGACACAATAAGGATTTCGCTGACCGAAAATCCCGTAAACGAGATAACTTTTGCCAAGAAATTCATGACCGAATTCGGTGAAAAGAAGGCTTACTCGGAACAAAATACCGCCACCAACTATGTTGGCTCTGTAAATTTCACACCAAAGTCAACCGATCCCGAAACCGCCATTTCCGAAACCTGCATTTCGCTAGCCAACGGCCTAATCGACAGAAAGATAACCAACTTGCAAATAAATGGCAACATAGCAGGAATCGACAACAAGGATTTCGTTGCCGACATCATGCAGGCAGCAGGAATCGCCGTCAGCAAAGCCGAATTCATTTCGTGCCCTGGTTGCGGACGTACCAACTACGACTTGGAACGCATTTCGGAAGCAGTGAAACGCGAATTTTCGCACCTAAAAGGACTGAAAATCGCTACCATGGGTTGCGTTGTTAACGGTCCTGGCGAAATGGCCGATGCCGACTACGGATGCGTTGGCAGCACTAAGGACCATGTGATAATTTACAAAGGACAAACGCCTATTATCCGCGACGTTCCGCAGGACGATGCCGTCGAGATGCTAAGGAAAGTCATTGCCGACAATGGCGACTGGAAGGAAAAGTAAGATGAACTCATTGGAACGCGAATTTCACACACAAAACCGCCACAAATTGCTTGACCAAATCGGCAACGGCGATACCGTGATATTATTTTCGGCAAATCCGCAGTCGCGCAACGCAAACCAGTTTTTCCGCTACCGCCAAAACTCAGACATATTGTATTACAGCGGAATACAGCAGGAAGAAACTATACTTCTTCTACACAAGAAAAACACGACCGAAGCCGAAGAATATGCCTTCATTATCGAGCCAACCGAACACATAAACGTGTGGACAGGCATAAAACTTACCAAAGCCGAAATCACCAATGTTTCGGGCATAGCCAATGTGGAATATCTCGACAAGTTCGACAGCATTGCCGATGAAATCATAAATTCGGGCCAAGGCAGAGTATTTCTATCGTTCGGCAACAACATCCGCAAGGCAGAATACATAAATTTCCGGCAAGAAGCATGGAAGAAACTGCACAGCAATCTGGATTTCTACGACATTGACCCTATAACAACGACTTTGCGACTGCAAAAATCCGAATACGAAATAGGTTGCATACGCGAAGCGATAAGGATTACAAAAAATGCATTCGCCGAAGTTAGCAAGATTATCCGCCCAGGCATCCACGAATACGAAATCGAAGCCGAATTCTACAAGCAAATCCGCGGATGCGGATGCGATGGTTTTGCATACCAGCCTGTTATTTCGTCGGGAAGCAACAACTGCATTTTGCAAAGCATAAACAATCAAGGCATTTGCCACGATGGCGACCTGCTGATTATGGACGTTGGTGCCGAATACAAGGGCTATGCCGCTGACATTACACGCACAATTCCAATAAACGGCAAATTTTCGCCACGACAGCAACAGGTTTACGACGAAATAATGTCGATTCAACGGCAAATAAAGCAATATTACGTCCCGGGCTCATCCATTGACCGCATACATTCCGAATTTGAAAAACTGATGCTCGAAGCACTGCAAAAACTCAATCTGGTCACGAAAGACGAAATAGCGCATCAGGAATCGGTACACACAACCGTAAAGCGATATTCACCGCACCTCTGCTCGCATTTCATAGGACTTGACGTACACGATGTCGGAAATCGACACACAATATTGAAAAGCGGTATGGTAATGAGTTGCGAACCAGCCATTTATATTCCCGAAGAAGGTTTCGGTATAAGAATGGAAACAGATATGCTTGTTGGCGAAAAACCTGTTGATTTGGGAGATATTTCATATTAATCTAGCAATTCATCTAAATCCCATTTTACCACATTGTTTTCAATATATTCTGCAATTGCATTCATTTCTGTAGAATTACGAACAATATGATCATAAAATCGTGGTTGCCATGCGAATGGTATTGAATGTTCGTTTGCAAATTTTGTTATGGCTGATTTTAAACCGCGAATAACAACAGACAAGGTATTTTGTTTTGGCGACAATGATGACATATATTCATTTTTTTCATTTGTAGCGTCGTTGCGCGCAACGACTCTACGAGATTTTGAATATTTTTCATCATTTAATCCAAATTCGTTATTAATTGTCACAATTGCATGAATATGATTTGGCATTACAACCCAAACAGGAATTTCCGAATATGGATAATGTGCTGTAACATTTCTGAATTGCACATCTGCAAACAAACCAATATCTGTCAGATTCATTTTTTCATCAGCAATTTCTCCAAAATAATGTTCCTTATCTTTGGTACAGATAGTTACAAAATACATTCCTCCATTATATTCGTGCCAAGATGCTCTAATATTTATCGGATATTTGATTATTTCTAACACTATTATTCATTATTGATATTGCAAAAATACAAAAAAATCACATAAAAAAAACTATTGCATAAAACACTCCAAGCAACTATCTTTGTCCGACAGAATTTAAAACAACACGACAATGATAGTACTGACACTTGATGCAGGCGGAAGCAAATTCGTATTTTCTGCAATAAAGGACGGAAAATTCATAGGTGAATCGAAAAAAATTCCATCAAACGGACACGATTTGGACAAATGTCTGCTTGGAATAATTGACGGCTTCAAGCAGCAGCAGAAAGCCGTTGGCGAACCGATAGATGCTATTAGTTTCGCATTTCCCGGTCCTGCCAACTACCGCGAAGGCATCATAGGCAATACAGAGAATCTCAAGGGATTCCGTGGCGGTGTTCCATTGAAGGCCATGCTCGAAAATATCTTCAAGGTGCCAGTATTCATCAATAACGACGGCGACCTCTATACATACGGCGAATCGCTTGCCGGCTCGCTTCCACTCATCAATGCACAGCTGCAGAAGGCTGGCAACAAGATGCAATACCACAACGTCGTCGGTCTTACCATTGGCTCGGGCTTCGGCGGTGGCTTTGTACACGACAAGGTATTGATTACCGGCGACAACGTTACTGCCTGCGAAATATGGAAAATGTCGAACCGCCTCGACCCCGACCGCAACTGCGAGGAACTGATAGCTATACGTTCGCTACGAAGATTCTACTCCGAATATGCAAAGATTCCGTTCGACGACACTCCAATGCCACGCGAAATATACCTCATCGGCATGGGTAAGGAAAAGGGCAACAAGACTGCTGCAAAAAAAGCTTTCTTCCGCATGGGCGAATGCCTTGGCGATGCAGTAGCAAACATGATAACCCTATTTGATGGTATTGTAGTAATCGGCGGGGGTGTTTCAGGTGCTCGCGAACTCATAATTCCTGGTGTAGAAAAGGAACTGAAACACAATTTCCTTTCACTATCCCGAATAACACAGAACGTTTATTGTCTCAACAAACCCGAGCAGCTAGCCGAATTTGTGAAGCCAGAAAGCAAGACTTTGAAAGTGCCTCTGTCGGACAAGACCGTGGAATACTCATATATGCCTAAGTGCGGTTATGTTTTCTCATCATTCGATACCAGCATGATGATAAACATCGGTGCATACCACTTTGCAAAGGAAATGCTTAATAAATAGCAAAAGCCTTAATTATCAGCCATATAGCAATATTTTATTCCCCAAACATATAATTTATTAAGCATCAACACAATAATAAAATTATTAGTGCGTTGATTTAACAGAAATGTGTTGATAAAAATCAACTTGCAACTGGATTTGTATGGATATTGGCAATACTTTTGCAATCGTCAAATTAAATTAAAGGCAAAGAATATGTTATTATTGGATGATACATTGATTACGCCAGCAGTAAGCGACACAGTGGCAAGCGCAGCAGAAAAAACAGCTGAAGCAAGCCAGTCGTACTGGGACTTGGCAGTACAGGGCGGATGGATAATGATAGTTCTCGCAGTTTTGTCGGTACTTGCAATATACATATTTATCGACAAGTACCTTGCAATGAGAAAGGCTAGCAAGAATCAGGATGGATTCATGCAGAACATCAAGAATTACATCAAGGAAGGTAAAATTGACCAGGCTATTGACAACTGCCGCAGCAACAACAGCCCTATTTCAAGGATGATTGAAAAAGGTATCCAGCGCATTGGTCGTCCGCTCAACGATGTAAACACAGCAATTGAAAACGTAGGTAAGCAGGAAATTGCTAAGTTGGAAAAAGGTCTTGCTCTTCTTGCAACGATAGCCGGTGGTGCCCCGATGATTGGTTTCTTCGGAACAGTAACCGGTATGGTTCAGTCGTTCTCATCAATGGCTGCCGCAGGAAACGCACTTGAAATTACCGATTTGGCAGGTGGTATCGAAACTGCTCTTGTAACAACAGTCGGCGGTCTGTTTGTCGGTATCATCGCATATTTCGCCTACAACATCTTGGTTGCAAAGGTCAACAACTTGGTTAACGACCTCGAATCCAAGACTACCGAATTCATGGATGTATTGAACGAACCCGTATAAACGCACAAAATCATGAGCCTAAGATCGAGAAATAAAATAAGTTCGGAATTCAGTATGTCGTCAATGACCGACATCGTGTTCCTGCTGCTCATCTTCTTCATGGTGACATCAACAATGATTGCCCCGAACGCACTGAAACTGTTGCTTCCATCGAGCAACAACCAGACTCAGGCCAGCCCGCTGGCATCGGTATCAATCAAGGACAATCAGAACGGCACATACACCTACGCCATAGGGACAACCATTATGCCTTTCGAGAACTTGGAAACTGCACTTGTAAAGGAAATGGCAGAAAAGAGCGATGAAGCATACGTTTCGCTTCACGTTGACAAATCAGTTCCAATGGAAGAAGTGGTAAAAATTATGAATATCGCTAAAAAGCACGAATATAAATTAATACTGGCAACACAACCCGGAGAATAATGAATTACTTCATGCAACATAAGGAAGCATTTATAGGTTCTGCAATATTTGTTATTGCGGTACTGCTTTTCCTATTGTTGTGCGGGCTTAAGATGCCAGACCCACCACTGGTGGAAGAATGCATACTATTAGACTTTACAACTCCTTCAGAGGAGTCAACATTACTTGATACAAGAGGTGGCGGCGGAAATCCCAACGCAGGAGCATCGACCGCTAATGCAACTACAAGCAATCAAAATACCTCTACACAAAACTCAAATTCAAACTCAAACTCAAATCCCAGCGTCGAATCTCAGGCCTTCGAGGATGCTGCGCCCCTCCCATCAGGTAATGATAGTAAAGGTGAAACAAAAGAAACCGTAGAACCAACACCGACTTCAAGAACTGAGGGTCGCGTCAACTTTGGCGGACTTTCAGGTGGAAACGGTTCTGGCAATAGCGGCAGCGGCTCCGGCAGCGGCAACCCTGGTTGGGGTGGCGGATCTGGCTCGGGTGGAGGCAGCGGTACAGGTCCTGGCGGCATCGGTGGAAGTATTGGTAACAGAAAGGTAACTAAGGTTTTACCAGAAAATAAGGACAATATGACCGGTACGGTCAAACTGAAAATAACAGTCAACGAAAAAGGTATTGTCGAGACTGCTGAACCAGCAGCAGGAACCACTTGCAGCGAATGTGTACCCTTCGCAATAAAAGCTGTAAAGCAGTGGAAATACGAGGCAAAGCCTGGAAGCGGAACACAGACCGGTATCGTCACTGTTGAATTTAAACTGAAGTAATCCAATGAAAATAAAACCTGCCATAATTATTATCGTCTTGATAATAAGCGCTTTGTCGTTTTATTCATGCAAGGATAACAACGAAATTTCAATAAATGGCAAAATAGCCGACTGTAAAGGCAGTAAAATTCAGCTTGAACGTCTCTCCCCTATAAAAGTCGATACACTTGCAACTATTAGTACAGGAATGGATGGTAGTTTCAAATTCAGTCACAACGACAGCCTTCGACGACTTTACCGTCTAAAATTGGAAAATAGACCGCCTATACATCTTTGTCTTGTCAATGGCGAAAGCATTGAAATCACAATAAATGCAAACAACTACGAAATTTCAGGCTCAAACGATTGCAAGGAACTTAAACGTCTAAACGACCGTATGACAGAAAGCACTCAAAAAGTCGAAGAACTGCGTAGCAAAGTCAGCCAGCAGTTCAATATCGACAAAGCAAGCCTCGAGGAAAGCAACCGCATAGCCGACAGCCTATACCAATCCGACAAGGAGTTTATCTGGGATTTCATCAAGCAAAACCATACATCGCCAATAATATACCTTGCCCTGCACCAATATGTTTCCACAACGCAAATAATGCAACTTCCCAACGACTACGACATCTACAAATATGTCCTAGATGAGATGAAAACGCACAATCCAGACCTTGAAGAAACAAGACATTTGGAATCAATGGTCAGGAAATTTGAGTTGCAACAAGAACAGCGCAACCGCGATTATGTAACTCTTTCGGAAGGTTCAACAGCACCAGAATTTTCCATTCCAGACCAAAACGGCGACACAATAAGGCTCTCCGACTTCAAAGGCAAAGAAATTACCTTGTGCTTCTGGGCATCGTGGGACAAAAAATCGGTAAAGACAGTACAAGAATACCTAACTGAAAACACCGACCGACAGATAATCCTCATTTCGCTCGACAGCAACCGCGAACAATGGCTACAGGCAATAAAATTCCATCGTCTCGACAATACCATCAACATCTGCGACTTCAAGTCGTGGGAAAGCATAACCGCCAAACTATACGGCGTAAAGGGTGTTCCAACATTTATTGAAATATCAGATGAGCAGAAGATAGAGAAGATTCTCTAAACATTTTCCCCGCAACGAGATTTTTTCAATAAAGCGGAATCCTTAAATCTTCAATATTTAGCTCTACAATACTAAATTATCAACTATTGTACTGTCGCGGCGCGCCACGACTCAACATTAAACAGCGACGCCATTGACCCCAAAATTCTGAACACCGACGCAAATCATTGCGTCGCTACAAACCCTAAACTTTGAACCTTTTGAACCCTTAAACGTTGAACCCTTTTAACACTATTTAAACATTTATCTAATTCAATTTTAGTTTTATATAATTGCATAATAACATAAATTTGCAACTGCAAAAACTAAAAAAGGAATATGGACAAAAAGAAACAAAATCTACCGGCACTCATACTCAACTGCGTAGCACTCGGACTGGGTGTTGCCTGCGTTGTATTAGGCATTTTGTCGAAAGGCACAATGAAGGACATAATTATGATGATGTCGTCGGCAATAGTATGCTTGTCGGCCTCGGTAATGATAAGAAACAAGGAATAATAACGAATAAAAGTTTCAGATTATGGAAATTGACATAAGAGAACTGAACGAAAGAGTTCAGAGAGAAAGTTCATTCATCGACATCGTAAACATGGAGATGTCGAAGACCATCGTGGGACAGAAACACTTGGTTGAAGGTCTGCTCATCGGATTGCTTTCCGACGGACATATCCTGCTCGAAGGTGTTCCCGGTCTGGCAAAGACATTGGCAATCAACACGCTTGCAACCGCCATCGACGCCAAGTTCTCGCGTGTGCAGTTCACCCCCGACCTTCTGCCTGCCGACCTCATCGGTACTATGATTTACAGTCAGAAGAACGAGGACTTCATCGTGAAGAAAGGTCCTGTTTTCGCAAACTTCATCCTCGCCGACGAAATTAACCGTGCACCGGCAAAGGTTCAGTCGGCTCTGCTCGAGGCAATGCAGGAACGCCAGGTTACCATCGGCGACAAAACATACAAGATGGACAATCCTTTCCTCGTAATGGCTACACAGAACCCGATTGAGCAGGAAGGCACCTACCCTCTGCCCGAAGCTCAGGTTGACCGTTTTATGCTGAAGGTGAAAATCGACTACCCCGAATTCGAGGAGGAAAGACTTGTCATCCGCAACAACCTTGCAAAGCAGAAAATTGAAGTTAAACCGGTACTTAAGCCCGAAGACATAGTAAAGGCCCGCGAAGTCGTTGCCGATGTTTACTTGGACGAAAAGATTGAACGCTACATACTCGACATCGTATTTGCAACCCGTTTTCCAGAGCGCTACCAGCTCGACAAACTGAAGAATATGATTGCCTACGGAGGTTCACCGCGTGCATCAATAAACCTTGCAAAGGCAGCAAAGGCATACGCTTTCATCAAGCGCAGAGGTTATGTGATTCCCGAAGATGTCCGCGCCGTTTGCCACGACATCCTCAACCACCGTATCGGACTCACCTACGAAGCCGAAGCCGAAAACATCTCGACCGAGGAAATCATCAGCGAAATCCTCAACAGAGTTGATGTTCCGTAGTAGAGATGTTGCGCGCAACATCTCAAAAACGAGGAACATCATCAATAAAAATGTAAAGGAATAAATTATGGATTCATCGGAACTACTGAAGAAAGTTCGCAAGATTGAAATAAAGAGCCGCATGCTCTCCAACCATATCTTTGCAGGCGAATACCACTCGGCATTCAAGGGCAAGGGTATGACTTTCAGCGAAGTGCGCGGATACCAGTACGGCGACCCGATAAAGGACATCGACTGGCATGTGACCGCCCGCTTCAACCAGCCGTACATAAAGGTTTTCGAGGAAGAGCGCGAACTTACCGTGATGCTGCTCATAGATGTGAGCGGTTCGGAAGACTTCGGCACACGCGCAAAGCAGAAGAAGGACCTTATTGCTGAAATCGCCGCTGTGCTGTCGTTCTCGGCAATCGAAAACAACGACAAGATTGGCGTAATCTTCTTTTCCGACAAAGTCGAAAAGTTCATTCCGCCGCAGAAAGGCAAGAAGCACATACTGCGCATCATCCGTGAACTGCTCGACTTCAAGCCCGAAAGTTCGCAGACCAACATCAACGAAGCCCTGAAATTCCTCACCAACGCCATCAAGAAGCGTAGCGCTGCCTTCATAATTTCCGACTTTATGTCACCCGACTTTTCCGAATCGCTAAAGATTGCCGCATCGAAGCACGACATTGCCGCACTGAAGGTTTACGACCCGTTCGAAGAAAAGTTGCCAAATGTTGGACTTGCCTACTTCCGCGACATGGAAAGCGGTGAAATGCGTTGGATAGACACCGCATCGGCCTCGACACGCAACGAGTACAGCAAGTGGTGGAAAGAAAAGAACGAAGCCGCCGACCTCATCCTCACCAAGGCAAAGGTCGACAAGGCTGTAATACGTACCGACGGCGACTATGTGAAACCGTTGATTGCACTATTTAAAAACAGATAACCGTGAAAAAGTCAGTTGTTACCTTATTATTAATTGTAGTCGCTTTTGCAGCCTCGGCACAGAGTTTCAACATCTCGGCAAAACTGCAGAACGACAGCATTATCGTAGGAGAACAGACACTAATCTCGATAAGCGCCGATGTTCCCCCGCAGTCGCAGGTACTTACACAACAGTTTGCCGACACCATCTGCGACAAGATATTCCTCATCAAGGACAACGAGGCAAAGATTGATGGCACGAAGTTCAGCAAGGACTACCTCATAACTTCCTTCGACACAGGCATAAATGTAATCTCGCCCATTCGCTTACAGATAGTTTCGGGCACCGACACCAACGAAATCTGCACCGAGCAGCTATACCTGAAAGTCAATCCATACATCCTCATCGATACTATCCCGCGCGACACGGTTTTTGCCGAAAATACAGGTACTGTGCTGTTTGGAAAGGACGGCTTCAGCAAGGAAATCGAGCAGTACATCCCCGACTCCATCAAGCAGTCGATGAGCGCCGACACACTGCAGATGCTCCGCGAGGAAATAAAGCGCCAGATGATACAGCAGTACGCTTCGCAGGTGATGCAGACAGGCTTCACGAACCAAGAGCAGATTGATTCCATCGCCAACGCCGACTCGCACCGTATGTTCGTTGTTGACAAGGACATAATGGAAACGCACTATGTATATGGAAGTGTCGATTCTGTATTCGTACAGGAAGGTCTGCAGGTTGCAAAAGGCGACATTCTGTTCACCCTGTTCGAAATCGAGGACATCAACGACGAACTTTACAACACGCCTTTCAACTGGGAGGAATTCTGGTACGATGTGAAGGCATTTTTCTCGAAGTTCTGGTGGCTGATACTCATTGTGCTGGTTGCCGGTGCGATAATATTCTATGTCATCTACCGCAAGAAGCACGGCAAGTCGCCGATACCGATGATAAAGGTCAAGCCGAAACGCCCAGCACACGAAACCGCTCTCGAAGAACTTGAACGCATCCGCAACGAGAAGATTTGGAGCCGCGGTCAGGTTAAGGAATACCATGTGCAATTGACCGACGCCGTAAGGACTTACATTGCCGACCGCTACGGAATCGACGCCGAGCAGATGACAACATCCGAAATCCTTGATATATTCAATGCTGTCATTCCGATTGACAACGAGGACAAGATGCGTCTGCGCCAGATGCTCGAACTTGCCGACAGCGTGAAGTTCGCAAAATACCAGCCGCTGCAGGGCGACAACGACCTTTCGCTGCGCAACGCCTTCGACTTTGTTGAGCACACCAAGGAAATCATCATAAACGACCCCAAGGCAATAAATGTCCAGGCCGAAATCGAGGCGGATAAGGTTGAAAAATTAGAAAATGACGACAAAGAGGCATAAACTATGAGTAACATTGAATTTGCAAACCCCGAATATTTATGGTTCCTCACCGTGCTTATCCCGATGATAGCATGGTATGTGTGGCGCCGAAAGAAATCGGTAGCCTCGATGAATGTTAGTTCGCTCGAAGCTTTTAGCGGAAAGCGTCCGCCGTGGCGCTACATTTTGCGGCATGTGCTGTTTGCCGTGCGTCTGGCTTGCGTTGCACTGATAATTGTCGTCATTGCCCGTCCGCAGAGCACCGACAGCTGGGAGGAGCAAAAGACTGAAGGCATCGACATTGCCATCGCACTAGATATAAGCGGTAGTATGCTGGCCGAGGATTTTCGTCCTAACCGCATCGAAGCGGCAAAGAACATCGGTATGGAGTTCGTTTCGTCGCGTCCCGACGACAACATCGGTCTGGTGGTATTTGCAGGCGAAAGCTACACGCAATGCCCGCTTACAATCGACCATGCCGTACTGCTCAACCTTTTCGGAAGCATCAAGAGCGGTCTTATCGACGACGGAACAGCCATCGGACTTGGTCTTGCAACCGCAGTCAACCGTCTGCGCGACAGCAAGGCCGTGAGCAAGGTCATCATCCTGCTTACCGACGGCGAAAACAACATGGGAAACATTTCGCCAACCACGGCAGCCGAATTTGCCAAGGAATACGGCATCCGCGTCTATACCATCGGCATCGGCAAGAACGGTAAAGCCCCCTACCCTTTCAAGACTGCATTCGGAACAACTGTATATCAAGACATTGATGTAAAGATTGACGAGGAAAGCCTCACGCAGATTGCCGAGATGACAGACGGAAAATACTTCCGCGCCACCGACAACGAAAGCCTGCGCAACATCTACGCCGAAATCGACAAGATGGAAAAGACACAGCTCGATGTCAAGTCGTTCTCAAAGCCACGCGAAGAATATATGCCTATACTCGTATGGGCGTTCATACTTCTGCTGATAGAACAAATTTTAGGTTTAACGGTATTAAAAAATACTTTTTAGGCTATGTTCAGGTTTCAGAATCCACAATATTTATGGTTAATGCTGATAATTGCAGCATTAGCAGTGATTTTTGCCGTCACCGAAATAATCAGGCGCAGACGGCTGAAAAAGATAGGCGATGACAACCTTGTGGGATTGCTAATCCCCGAAGCCAGCCTAGGCAGGAAAATTGCCAAGCTGATAATGGTTTGCCTCGCAATAGCCTGCATAATTATCGGACTTGCCCGCCCGCAGTTCGGCTCGAAGCTTAGCGAAGTCACGCTCAAGGGCGTAGAAATTGTTACCGCTCTCGATGTCTCAAACTCGATGCTTGCCGAAGATGTCAAGCCAAACCGTCTGGGCAATGCAAAGATGTTCATCGAGAGAATTCTCGGCAAGCTCAACGGCAACAGGCTCGGAATGGTAATCTTTGCCGGCGATGCCTTCGTGCAGATGCCAATTACCACCGATGTGCGATCGGCAAGGCTCTACCTGTCGTCAACCAGCACGAACGACATTTCGGTGCAGGGAACCGACATCGCCAAGGCTATGACGCTCGCCGCACGCTCGTTCTCCAGCAGCGACGACGCCTCGAAGGTCATCATCCTTATGACAGATGGCGAAAACCACGAGGAAGATGCAATAGAAGTTGCCAAGTCGCTCAAGGAACAGGGAATTATCGTTATGACTGTCGGTTTCGGTTCGCCAAGCGGAGTGCCGATTCCCAACAAGAACGGCAGCGGCTATATGAAGGACCGCGACGGCAACACCGTGATGACCAAGCTCGACGAGCAGACACTTGTCGAAATTGCAAAGATTACCGGAGGCATATATGTCCGCGCAACAAATAGTTCAAGTTCATCGGATGCCATCCTCAGCGAACTCAACAACCTGCAGCAGAGCGAAACCACCAAGCAGATATATTCCGAGTACGACGAGAGGTTCCAGTACTTTGTCTTTGCAGCACTGATACTGCTTGTCCTCGAGGTATTCCTGCTCGAACGCAAGAACCCGATTCTAAGCAAGATTAAGTTGTTCAAAAAAGAAGAAAACGAAAACAAGTCACAGATATAGATACAGACACATTGTAAAGACGCAAAATTTTGCGTCTCGGTCTAGTGTCACAAAGAAAGGACAAAACCAATGAAAACGACAATCGCAATAATCGCAGTACTTATATTAGCCGCATCCACATCCTTTGCACAGGAAGAGCGTTCGCTCATCCGCAAGGGCAACAAGGCATACGAGGAAGGCAACTTCGGCAAGGCCGCCGACCAGTACGACAAGGCATTGAAAACCAATCCCGCCGAGGTCAGCGTATATGGTAATTCGGGCGCAGCCAACTATCGCAACGACCAGTTCGAAAAGTCGGTTAACGCCTACAACGAATACCTGCGCACCGACCTCACCGACAAGCAGAAAGCCGAAGCCTACTACAACCTCGGCAACACCTACATGCAAGCCAACAAGTACAAGGAAAGCGTAGAGTCGTACCGCAACGCCCTCAAACTCGACCCCACCCACGACCGCAGCCGTCACAATATGGCAGTCGCCACCAAGATTATGCAGCAACAGCAGCAAAATCAACAGCAGAACGGTGACAACAACCAGCAACAACAGCAGAATCAGGATCAAAACAAGGACCAGCAACAGCAGAACCAAGACCAGAACAAGGACCAGCAGGACAAGCAAGACCAACAGCAGCAACAGCAGCAGAACAACGACCAGAACATGTCGCGCGAAGAAATGGAACGCTACCTGGAATCGCTAAGCCAGAAGGAAAAAGAAACCCAAGACAAGGTCCAGAAGGCACAGCAAGCACAAAAACGTCCGCTGGAGAAGAATTGGTAAAAAAAAAGGCTAACAGGCTTGAAGGCTGACAGGCTAAAAGGCTTGAAGTCGGGATAACATTCATTTTTATTGCATAATTCTGCAAATTCTATTACTTTTGGCACCTCAATAATACTAAATGCAAACATATATGAAATACTTTTCGTTATTACTCATAATGCCATTGTTTTTGTTATTCTCATGTAACGACAACATAAAAACAGCCAAGATTGAAGATGTGCTAAAGAAAGCAGAAAAAGGTAATGTAGAAGCACAAATTGAAGCAGGTATGCGCTATTACAATGGGACAGATGAAGTAACCAAGGATTTTGCCGAAGCGGCACACTGGTTCCGTATGGCAGCCGAACAAGTGAATGCCGAAGGACAATACCGCTTAGGAAGAATGTACAATTATGGAGAAGGAGAAAAGAAAAACGAAGAAACAGCAGTGCGCTTGTATAGGCAAGCGGCCAATCAAGGGCATCCATACGCACAAAAGGAGTTAAGTTTAGCATTTCGATATGGTTCTGGAATTGAGAAAAACCAAGACTCTGCATTCTATTGGGAAGAAAAAGCCTATCCTGAAATACTCAAAATTGCAGAAAGCGGAAATGCTGAAGGTGAATGCCAATTAGGGGACTGTTACTTTTATGGCATAGGGATAAAACAATCATATATAGAGGGATTTGGCTGGTATTTAAAAGCTGCAGAACAAGGTGACATAATAGCACAACGTTGCGTTGGATATTGTTACGAATTTGGAGAAGGTGTGGAAAAATCATACACAGAGGCAGCTCGATGGTTTAGAAAAGCAGCAAAACAAGGAGACAAAGAAGCTCAATGTGCACTTGGATCATGTTACTACGATGGTTTAGGGTTGGAAAAGTCATACACTGATGCTACGCAATGGTATCTAAGGTCGGCAGAACAAGGAAACGATTTGGCTCAATACAAATTAGGCACATGCTATGCAAATGGCAATGGTGTAGAACAATCATACACAAAAGCAGCTCATTGGTACCTAAAGGCGGCGGAACAAGGAAATGATTTTGCGCAATATGCTTTGGGCGTATGCTACGCAGAAGGCAAAGGCGTTGAGCAATCATATACTGAAGCAAAAAAATGGCTTAAAATAGTAGCAGAGAAAAATTATGTTAATGCCCAACAAGCACAATATTACTTAAGAAAAATAAATGATTGTTACGACGACTGACAAATTAGAAATTTTACATCTAAAATATCTAATGCTCTGATGGGCATGGACAATATACACTTTTGTGCCTGCTATTCCGACAATACACCACTTTACGATTTACATAAAATTACCTCGATTTTTATGCAATTCATAAAATCACACTTTATGATTTGCATAAAACCACAACCAATATTGTCGGGGCAAAATTCACTCAGCTAAAATTCTACACACGAATGTTTACTTACCAAAAAAACATCTAAATTGTAATTTGCCGTCCGAAATAAATTTACTACCTTTGCACCCGCAAACGGTTAAGGGAAGCGTGTGAGATTCACGCACAGTACCCGCTGCTGTATGTTCCTTTTATGGACTGCGCAACATGTCACTGTAACCCTCACGGTTATGGGAAGGCGCACAGTTCGGAACGAGTCAGAAGACCTGCCTGTTGCAGTCAAAATTAATGGCTTTCGGGAGATAGAGCCTGACAAAAACACTTGTTTTCCCGTAACTATGCGTTTTGACAGTCAATGTTCTTTATTTATTAATTTTTAAATTTTTAAGTTTATGAAGAAGACTGTACTAATGGTCGTTGCACTTATGTGCGCTTTTTCTTGCTTTGCGCAAGTTGTTGATTTCGAGGAGTTGGAACTTGCTCCTAATTCTGCGTGGACTGGTGTTCCGGGACCTGAAGATGGTGACGGAAGCAGCTTTACCAGTTCTTATTTGACACTATACAACATTAACATTTCTGAATGGAACTACTGGGAAGGTTTCGCATATACAAACGGAACTGATTCCGAGACTTACGGGTATACCAATAATTCAGCTGTTGCTGGACACGGAAATGCTAACTCTGCAAATTATGTAACCTGTTATATGGGTTGGTATGATAAGGCAGGTATAAAGATAAATACTGCGAATTCCGGTAGTTTTGAGAACCGTGGTGCTTATTTCTGCTTGCCTACATACGTATCAGGGTATGTTGATAATGTGGAAGGTGCATATTCTAGCTTTATAGCAAATCACTCTTATTTTTCTGTAAAGATTACTGCATACGCAGATGGTACGGAAGTCGCAAACCATGAAATCGTAATGGCTGATTTCCGCGAAGACAGAACTTATAAGATGGACGATTGGACATACGTAGACCTTTCGTGGATTGAAGATGCTGACAGTTTGTACTTCGAACCGCTTACCGACGATAATGGAACTCCATATTATTTCTGTATGGACGATTTCGGCGCTCAGGATCCTAGTATAATAAACTATACTGAAATTGTTGATTTCGAAGATTTGACTTTGAGTCCAAATTCATCGTGGATTGGTGATGCCGATGCTGAGGATGGAAGCACTTTCCAGAGCTCGTATATGACATTATACAACTATTATATGGCTGACTGGGGTTATTGGGAAGGTTTCGCTTACACAAATGGTACTGATACGGAAACTAATAGTTCGAGCAATCTTTCAAGTTGTGTTGGTCATGGCGCTGACAATTCTGAGAATTATGTAACTTCATACATGGGTTGGTACAATATGAGCGGTGTGAAAATTGACAGGGAACATTGTGGAAATTTTGAAAACCGTGGTGCATATTTCTGTATGCCAGTTCTCCTGAAAAAGTATGTTGTAGGAAACGCATCCGAATATTACTATGCTTCGCATCAGTTCTATTTCAAGGTGAAAGCTAGTGCATACGCAAACGGAACATTGGTAGATGAACGCGAAATAATGATGGCTGACTTCACTGAAGGACATTCTTATATGATGGACGACTGGACATACGTTGACTTTTCGTGGATAGCAAATGCCGACAGCTTGTATTTTACTGCTATGAGTAATGATACAGCTGGTGGTTACGGAATAAATACTCCATTGTATTTCTGCATGGATAACTTTGGTGCAGAAAATCCAAATCCAGTAATAAACTATACTGAAATTGTTGATTTCGAAGAATTAGAGCTCGAACCAAATTCATATTGGTACAGCACCGATGAATACGGCTCATTCAGCAGTTCATATTTGACATTATACAGCTATTATGATGAAGATTGGGCTTACTGGGAAGGTTTTGCTTATACCAATGGAACTGATGCCGATACATACGGCTACAGCAACCTTTCGGCAATCGCAGGTAGCGGCAACGACGACTCCGATAACTATGCAACATGTTATATGGGTTGGTATGGTACATCTGGCGTAAAGATTGACACCGAACATTCGGTTGATTTTACAAACCGCGGTGCTTATTTCTGCTTGCCTACATACGTTTCAAAGTATGTTGACGATGCAAATGTTTCATTCGCTGAAAATCACTTCTACTATTCGGTAAAGGTTACTGCATTCGCAGGTGAAAACGAAATTGCTAACCGCGAAATCGTTATGGCTGATTTCCGCGAAGATAGAACTTATAAGATGGACGAATGGACTTTTGTTGACCTTTCGTGGATTGCAAATGCAGACAGCTTGTACTTCGAGGCTGTTGGTAATGATACTGCTGGTGGCTGGGGCTTAAATACTCCAACATATTTCTGCATGGACGATTTCGGCGCACTGAATCCAGGTCCTGTTTATGTTGACACTAACTTTGCAGAAGCTCTTTCGATTGACGCATACTTCGACGCTGCTGGAATTCTCAACCTCAACTGCGAATGCCGCATACTTGACGTTTGCGTTTACGATATGGCAGGCCGCCTTGTAAAGAATGTTTCGGCAAACGACAATTCGGTTTCGATGTCGGTTGAAAACCGCGGAATGCTCATCGTTTCGGCTCGTACCGAAAAGGGCATGGCAGTTTGCAAGATTATTAATAATAGGTAATGTTTGTACAGAAGGTTTTATGGTGGCGGGCAGAAATGTCCGCCACATAAAATCAAAATGCAATAGGTATGAAACATATTTTATTCGTTTTTTTTATTGTACTCTCGGTTGCCGTTTCGGCTCAACAACTTTCGAATCCAATTGCAATGCATAAGGATTCGTCTGCTTTTATAGGGTGGGCAACGTCGGCCGAAATAGTACGAGGTTATGTTAAGATTTCGGACACTACATTCACGTATACCGATAATTATTCTGGTGTAACTTCGAACCATGCGTTTTACGGAACCATTTCAAATTGTCTGGGAAAGGCTAATGGTCAGTTCATCAGTCTCGGCGATGGAGGAAGCATAACTTTGCAGTTTGATAGCCCTATTGTAAATGGCGCTGGATATGATTTTGCAGTATTCGAGAACGCATTGATTCCCGATGCTGTGCCTAACCAGGATTCCATTGTTTTCTACGAACTGGCATTTGTCGAGGTAAGCAGCAATGGTGAGGATTTTGTCCGTTTCCCTGCTGTGTCGCATGTTCAGACCGATGTGCAGGTTGGAACTTTTGGCTACGAAAATTCCAATTTGCTAACAAATTTGGCTGGCGTCTTCCCTGTTTTCTACGGCTATCCCTTCGATTTGGAAGAACTTGCCAACGAACCCAACCTTGATGTCAACAATATTACTCATGTTAGGCTGATTGACGTTGTCGGTTCTATAGACCCGCAGTATGGAACTTACGATTCGGAAGGAAATATAATCAACGACCCCTACCCTACACCTTTCCATTCATGTGGTTTTGACCTTGATGCTGTAGGTGTGATTCATTCGCTTAATTCGGTAGAAAGCAATGCGTTTGCAACGGCTGACGTTTACCCGAATCCGGCAAGCGGCTTTGTAAATTTGTCGTCGGATAGGAATTTTTCGGTTGAAATATATAATTTGATGGGACAGAAGGTGTTGTGTGATTCAGAAAAAAGCACTTCCTTTGCAATGAATATTTCAGATATTCAGTCTGGAATATATTTCGTGGCTTTTGTGTTTGACGACTGCCGCGTAGTAAAAAAGATTGAAATTATGCAATGATAGGACAGATTTTACTCGTTCCCCGTCATTGCGGAAACCTGACTGAACACGCGATACAAAATGTGGAGCGTTGTGAAGTCGGTTATCCGCAACGTTGCATGCAACCTCGCGAAGCCTGCGAGCAATCTCCCTTGTGTACAGATGGGAGATTCCGCATAAACAGGCTCACAAGCAACGTTCCTTATGCTGTTCGCTTTGTTTTGCGCAATGACGTAATAAGTAGGCTTCTCTTCCTTTTGCTGTTTATATTGTCATCTTCATTGACTTTTTCGCAGTCCGACACGGTAACTCTACCCGATGTTGAGATAATCGAGCACCGCGAAATGCTAGAAACGGGCACTTCGGTTGTAAAACTCGACAAGATGATTCTCAAGGTCAAGGAGTTGAGTTCGCTCTCGGAAGTGCTGTCGGAAAATACTTCGGTATTTGTAAAAACATACGGACGAGGTTCGCTTTCAACGGCTTCGTTTCGAGGAACAACTGCCTCACACACAAAGGTTTCATGGAATAATGTGAGCCTTAGTTCTCCTATGCTCGGAATGGTTGACATGTCGCTTGTGCCTATGTCGATTGCCGACGAGGTGAATGTTTTCTGTGGTTCTGCTTCGATGCAGAAGTCGGAAACGGCAATCGGCGGCGTTGTCGAGATAAATACCCGCCCGATGTGGGACCGCGGTGTGTCTGCAAAAATTGTTTCGTCGGTGGCAAGTTTCCATACCTTCGACAATATGGCGCAGGTGCGTGCCGGAACCGAAAAGTTCCAGTCGGTAACAAAGTTCTACGATACTCGTTCGCGCAACGATTTCAAGTTCAAGAATAGCGACATTGCTGGCGGTGGCGTTCAGAAACGCGAAAATGCCGACTACCGAATGATGGGCGCAATTCAGGAATTGTATTTCCGCACCACAGAAAGGTCGTTCCTGTCGCTAAAGTTCTGGTGGCAGAACTACGACCGCGGCGTGCCTGGACTTACCACCAACGAAAGCGGTTTGCTCAACAACAAGAACCGCCAGGACGGCAACAGCTTTGTGTCGTCGCTGTCGTATAGGCTCTACACCGACAAGTCGAAACTAGACATTTCAATCGGCGACAATTATCAGTTGCAAAATTACCTTTCGCAAAGCTACATTAGCGGTGTCGGTTTCTACAAGATTGTCAATTCCGACACAAAGGCAAATTCGCTATATACCACTGCAAATTACTCGTATGCCTTCAACGATAGGCTCGAAATCTCTGCTCGGCTGAAATACAATTTCCACACCGTGGCATCGTACGATTCCATTACGCGTAACGGCTACGACACTGTCCGTCACGACTATGGTGCGCTAGTTTCGCTGTTTGGAGAGCCATTCAAACGATTCCGCTGTGGCGTTACATTGAGGCAGGAATTTTATGATAAGAACGTTTGCCCGTTCTTGCCATCGCTGTTCCTTGAGTACAATTTCCGTTATCGCTGGTTTATAAGGTCGTCATTGTCGAAGAACTATTCGGTGCCCACGCTTAACGACTTGTTCTATGTGCCTGGCGGAAATCCAGACCTTGTCCCCGAAACCGCGTATGTTGCAGACATTTCGTTTGGAAAGAAATATAATAGTCTCAATGGTCGTTTTGCCATTTCGGCAGAAGCGGGAGCAAATTACAGCCATGTGAAAAACTGGATAATGTGGTGTCCGACAAATCGCGGCTACTGGCAACCGATAAATCTTGAAAAGGTTGTTGCCTACGGTGCCGATGCAAAGTTGAACACTTCATTCGAATTTCACGATTCGTGCCTGATTTCGCTTACGGCAAACTATGCCTACACGCATTCGACAAACCTTTCGACACCGCGTAGCGAAAACGATATGTCCATAGGCAAGCAGTTGGCATACATTCCGTTGCATTCGGCAAACATTTTCGGAAGGATTTCGGCATACGGATTCTATTTCTATTACCAGTGGAATTATTTTAGCGAAAGGTTTACTACTTCTGCAGAGGAAACTGGTGTGCTGGTGTCGATATATCCGTATTTTATGAGCGACATCGGTCTGGGCAAGGAGTTTGTCGTTTCCGATTTTGACATTGATCTGAATTTTAAGATTAATAATCTTTTTAATGAATCTTATCGTTCGGTATTGTGGCAACCGATGCCAAGAATTAATTTTGCATTCCAGATTAGCGTTAGTTACAGATAATGAAGTTTTGGAAAAATATAAAATTGGACAATTGTAGCGATGCGGCACGCCACGTCGCCACAAATTATCCATTGTCCATTATCCATTGTCCATTATTAATTATCATCTTCCTTGTTTTTCTTTCTTCTTGCATGAAGGACGACCTTACCCCCATAACACAGTTCAACACATCACACGACGGAGTTTTGATTCCATGCGAGGGCAATTTCATGTACGGAAACGCTTCGCTGTCGTACTACGACAAGAATACAAAAACCGTTGAAAATCAAGTTTTCTACCGAGCAAACGGCATTCCTATCGGTGATGTTCTGCAGAGCATTACGATTATCGATTCGCTGGCATATCTGGTGGTAAACAACAGTGGAAAAATTTATGTGGTTAACAAAAATACGTTCCAGTATGTCAACAAGATAACCGAACTTGTGTCACCTCGGTACATTCGTTTTATAACACCTTCGAAGGCATACGTTTCGGACATGTACGCCAAGAATATTTATGTGGTGAATCCGCAAACCTGCATGGTTGACAATGCAATAGACATCGACGAGGGTACTGGCAATTTCTATCGGCATTCGTCGGAGCAGATGATTGTGTATGATACCCTTGTGTTCGTAAATAGCTGGTCGTACGACGACAAGGTGCTGGTTATAAATGCAAAGACCGATGAGCTCGTTTCGAAAATTGAGGTGTTAAAGCAGCCACATCGTATGGTTATCGACCGTAACGGCAAGATCTGGGTTCTCTGCGATGGAGGCTATGCTGGATCCGACTACAGCGGAGTGCCAGGACTTGTGAAAATTGATGCTGCAACGCGGACTGTGGAGCGCACTTATGAGTTCCCTATTGGCGATTATCCTTCAGAAATTGCACTGAATGGCACAGGCGACACAATTTATTACTGCAACAACCATATCTACAGGTTCCCGGTTGATTCGGAAGATATAACTGGCGATGTTTTCTTCGAGAATCCAGGTGGTAGGCTGTACTATGGACTTGGTGTTGACCCTGTAAATTCGGAAGTGTATGTTGCCGATGCGATAGACTATATGCAGTCGGGAGTGGTTTATAGGCTGAATGCTGCTGGTGAACAAATCGACAAATTTACGGTTGGAATAATCCCTAATGGGTTCTGTTTCAAATAGCTACTCACTATCTCGCATAGATAATTGTTCATTGTCAATTGTCAATTATAAATTATCCATTAAAATGCATTATCTTTGGCAAAAAATATTCTTATGAGAAGACTTTTGCCGTTGTTGGCTTTGATATTGTTGTATCAGGTGTGTTCTGCTCAGTCAGCAGATGTACAGTCTAAAATTACAGAAATTCGCAAGATGTACAACAACGAGATGGAATGGATTAATACAATGCTTGGCGATGAAACTATTCCAGATGATTATATTACGTCAAAGGTTAGGCACAACATTGCGGGAACAGGTCAAGCGGAGGAAACCATAGAATTCTTTTTCAATGATGATTTTGATGAAGAGCTAGGCAAATATGTATCGTCTTTGGATTTTGTGCGCAAAACGACTGTATATACCATAGCAGAACGTAAGTCATACGAAGAGTTTTTGTATGACGATGATGGACTTCCGGCATTCTATTACACATGTTTCACGACTTATCTAAAAGATGGCGACAATTATGCGGAAAAGTGTGTTGAGATTCGTGCATACTACGACAAGGGCGCGCAGTTTCATACCATTTGCAAGGTAGGCAATGACAACTCATCGTTGGTGGAAGTACCACTTACAGAGGAACTTGAAAATCAGCTATTCTTCGGATTTTTACAATTTGGAAAATTGAAGGATACGTTAAATGGCATACTGAATTGAAAAAGAATATTAGCATTTGTAATGCGCAATAAACCTAACAATTAACAAACTACAATTATTTTTTCAATATTAAAAGTTGCCACAACTCATAGACGGCATACGCTTATGGCAACTTATAAATGCACAAAAGTTGCCATAAATCAATCTTTCGACTACTTATTCCAACTTGCTTTTAATGTAATTGATACTCGCCTGCTCAACCTCAGTTCCTCGCATTTCCGACCTTTCGGGATGACATTGCACAAGCATCATACTGCTATCGGCAGCGACAAGAAGTTCCCAGATGCCTTCGAGAGATTTACCCGTAAACGAACACTCAAACGGAACATCTTTTACCGCCTGATGATGACGCGAATTCACACGCCATTGCTCGCCATTGCTCAATATCAATGTGTGGAATCTGCTTTTCCAATCCGCTGTCTTTTGGTGCTTTATATTCAGCTCGCCCAAATCTTCAATCAAATCCGCTCCCATAAAATAACAAACTATCTGCATCCCGCGGCATATACCGAAAATCGGAATATTTTTGCTACGACATTCTTCAAAAACCAAAGAATCCAACTTGTCGCGCTCGGGAGCGATTCCCAAGTCGGGACCACCGCAGAAAAGTATTAAGGCGCAACTATCCGCTTCGACAGGAGAAGTAACAATCTTGTAATCCACTCCGTATTCTGCCAGCCATTCCTCGTAATCCTTGTGCGATTTGCAACCGTCAACAATACCTACAATTTTAGGTGGAGTATTCATTTCTGTTGCCTGCACAGGTTCTTGCATTGGTTCCTGCGCGGACTCTTGCGCAGGTTGCTGAGCACATGAAGTGAGATTCATTGTCATTGCAAACGACAGGTAACTAGCAATATGCCAAGCAATTCCAATCAAGGATTTGTTATTTATAGAAGAAGCGAAAGCCATAAAGTTTTGTTTGACAAAATCAGTAATAATGTTTGAAAATGCAAATATACAAAATCTAGTTTTAATATTTCCGTCTGCTAAAATTTATGCATTGTACATATCTATAATATTATCAAGCACTTATGTACCAATCAACAAAGGAAGCCTGTCATTTCGGAAGCTAGTCGTAACACGCGATACGGCACGGGGAGCGTTGTGAAGACTGCTATCCGTAATCTGTTAGATGATTATCCGTCAACAGATTACGGATAAGTGAACTCACAAGCAACGTTCCTTTTGCTGTTCGTTCTACTTTCCGGACCCTTTAGTGCACGCAGCGTAGCAAGTAATGACAATATAGTGACACCAATAACTTTTAATCGAGCTTCTTTCTTATCAACTATGGTTTTTAAGTTACCACAACTCATAAATAACACACACTTATGGCAACTTTTAAATAATCAAAAGTTGCCATAACTTAACAAAAATACATAGATATGGTAACTTATAAGACAACAAATAATAGTGGTTTTTAATACGACTTTTCAAACAAATCGTTCATACACACTTCATTAGTAACGATTCCAGAATGAATACCAGTAGTAACTCCGTATGTCGTAACCATTGTTAGCAAAATCGATTTTGTAGTGCGTGTTTCTTCGCGGAAAACTGAAAGTTTTGTCCGCAGTTTGTTCTCGTAATCCTTCGTGATATTGTATGCAGAATCGGAAAATTTCATCTCGCATATATTAATCACCCTGTCGGCACGCTCGATGAGAAGATCGATTTGTGTCCCCTGCTCCACCTTTGTGCCGACCTTGCGCCAAGTACACGAGTTTGTGCCGATACCGCTGATTCCAAGTTTTCTCTTTATCTGGTCAAGATGCTCAATGCATATAGTCTCGAAACTGAAACCCTGCCATGCGACCACCGAGGGCGAAGTCAAGTTGTTCGACCAGAAATGCACATCTTTCCTATTGCCCGAATGCACAAACTTGAAATAGAACAAGGTATATGGGTCGCATATACGATAAAGCGAATTTCTGACCGAACTCTTATAGCGCGAATATATGGTTATGAAGTCGCAGCGTTCCAGATTGTCAAGGATTTTCGAAAGTCCACCGCCCGAAATTCCGGTGCTAGCGATAATTTCCGACCTCATCATGCCACCACGCTTCTGCGATAAGGCTTTCATTACATCCACATACTTGTCAGCATGGGGGAACAAAGCACTGAAAAGTTCGTCGAATTCGAGTTTCATAGGCGCATTCTTGGCAAAAAACAGCCTGTCAATGTTCTGCGCAAGGCTTTCCTTCGAATTCAGCTGGCTCAAATAATAAGGTACGCCACCGAATGTCATATAGCACTGAAGTATGGTGTATCTGTCCCAGTTGCAACCAGAAGAATGCAGAAATTCCTCGCTCTCGTTAAGATTGAACGGACGGAGATATATTTGCGCAGTAAAGCGGTTGTGCAGTCCGCCCCTATTCCGCAAAATTCGGTTTACCATCCACGAAGTGGCAGAGCCGCAAGCTATAAACATAATGTCATCGCGCTGCGCAGCCCATGCATTCCAAAAATATTCCAATGCCGACAAAAAACGGCTTCGCGGAGTGTCAATCCACGGCATTTCGTCAAGAAATATAACCTTGCGTTGCTTTTTCGGCTTGCTTTCGATTAAGCGTCTCAATTCATCAAAAGCATCTTCCCAAGTTTCGAGAGCCGGAGTAAATGTAGAACTACCATATCTTTGCAATTGTGCAGCAAAACGCTTCAACTGCACTTTCTGCGACTCCTTTCTCGCACCTACAAACGAAAAAGTAAATCGCTTTTCAAACACCTGATTTACAAGAAAGGTCTTCCCTATGCGTCTGCGTCCGTAAACAATGACAAACTCTGGTCGTTTCGAATTGTAAAGTTCTTCCAAACGGCTGATTTCCTTATCTCTTGCAATTATCTTCTTCATCGGATGACATTTTTGAAATACGGGACAAAGGTAATAATTATTATTTATAAAGTATCCACAAATGAAAATTTTATTCAGTCATGGCAGAATATAACAAATTAAAAGTTGCCACAAATAACAAAAATAACAGACTTATGGCAACTTATAAAACATAAAAAGTTTCCATATCTCAATATAAATACATAGTTATGGCAATTTATAAACAACTAAAAATTGCCATAACTCAATAAAACAACATAGATATGGCAACTTATAAATATGATTTTTCACATTCACAAAAAAAATAAATTTACTTCATTTTTCTGCAAAAAGTATTTTGGGAATTGTAATAAATAGTTACATTTGCGAATCGACAAATATATACTATGGAACGAGAAATTAGCGAAATATACCATTTCAACCATTCCGACTATGACGAGAAAGGTCGAAGCATTAAAGATGGTCTTCCATTTCGGGAACATGTGCGCGATTTCGAAAGAGACTTCCACGCACGGCACTCATGCGAATATGCACTGAACTTCTATAGCAATTCCAAAACGATGGTTCTACTGGAAAAATCATGCGACGCAGCACCTTTTCTTTCGTATGGAATGGATTTAACACAAGGAACGACTTTCGATGCTGAAGAAGACCCGCGTATCAATCACGAGATTGACAAACACAGTAAAAAAATTATTGTTTATGGAATAGATTCCGCATATATGACCGAGTTTGACGAATATGGTTACCCCATCATTGATGAAAACAAAGCCATTTTCCCTTTAACACTTCTCGTGGACAATACAATGCGTGACAATGAAGTACGGTTGGCAGTTCCGACTCTCGGAGGTGGAGACGAAACGGAAGAAGTAAACATAGATGTTCCTAAACCAGAATATGCCTAATGGAAACCGAAGGACAAAACAGACAGTGGCATCTGATTCGCAATGACAATGGCGAGTGGATAAGTGACGAATATGCAGTGATTCTCCAGCCATTGGAAGATGTCTCTCTAAAAGCGAGAGCCATAAGACAAAAAAAGCCGTTAAATATTCAACGGAATGGGGGTTTGTCTTGGTGCTACAAACATGAATTTGAAGCAATAGACCGATCCGATCCCGAACCAAAATTTCGTGATCTAAAACTCAACAAATCAGGGAATAAACATATTGATTTGGATAAAATATTTTCTGAATATTTTAAACGATTACCGAAGATGCTTGGGGAAGAATAGAATCAACATCTATTAAATCTACTGCAAACAGAATATGCCAGATGGAAACAAAAGAACATAACAACCAATGGAGCCTCATTCACACTGACAATGGCGAATGGATAAGTGACGAGTATGCGGTATTCGTATCGCAATCGGTTGCAACCCAACTAAAAGCAATAGCAGAACAACAAGGAAAAGATTTAAATATCCAACACTGGACTGATGGTAAATTATGGTGCTACAGACATGAATTGGAAGCGATTGATCTTACAAATACCGGAAAAGAAAATGTAAAATTTAAAATAAAAACTATGGCACAAGAGAATTATAAACACTATCACTGCGAGAATGTCTGCAAAAGCGACAAACCTTTTAAAAGAGCCGCACGGTCAAAACAATCATGGTTCAGAGAAGAATATTTGAAAGCAGGCTTTGACCCATCTAATAAATATGGACAATACGGAGCGTTTCTTTTGCCAGAAGATGCTAATTTAGGTTTTAATTTCTATGAAGGATTCCGTTCTGAGATTTTAAGTGCAATAAACAAACGCTATCCTAAACTAAGCACTGAAGACCATGATGGACTATATGCAAATATGCTAAGAAGCGAGCATATTCCTTGGAATATATTCATTCCCATGCAAACTGACCTTCAAGCTACAGCAAAAGTTTTTAACGACATTATCGGAGAATCTATTATTGATGAAATTACAGACATTCGGATTGAATGGGCTCCAGAAAAAACACAATGCCTAAACGATAGGACATCATTTGACACATATGTTGAATTTAAACATAAAGGCAAACTTGGAGGCATCGGCATAGAAATAAAATATACAGAAGAAGGTTATCGTATGGGAAAAACAGAGCGCCACGAAGTTATGGAAAACGACCAATCCAGATATGCGATAGTTACTCGTAATTGTGGACTATTTAAACAAGACATTGCCAACAAACCTATTCGAGATACTAAACTGTGCAAAGATGAATTTCGGCAAATATGGAGGAATCACATTCTAGGTGAATCTATGGTAATGAACCACATGTTGGATAGATTCTATAGCATTACATTGTATCCAAGTGGCAATCCTCACTTTACTGATTATTTGCCTAAATATAAAGAATTTCTAACCGAATATGGGATTTCAACATTTAAGTTCATTACCTACGAATGGTTAATTGAACGATTAAAAGTTCACTTTTCTAATAACACAAAAGCACAAGCTTGGATAGAATATCTTCAAACTCGCTATCCTTTTTAATCATAGACGTGGGATTTACAGTCATTAGACAGTGAACTAATGGCTGTAAATCTTAACAAACAACAAATCCAGACTGACAACATTATCAGATGCTGAAACAAGTTCAGCATGACTATGACTGAGAAACCTGAAACTCAGAAACGGCGCCAACCATAGAAACTCATAAACGGGCGTTAGCCCATAGAAACGCCGTAGGCATAGAAACTTAGAAACGGGCGTTAGCCCACAGAAACAGCATCAGCGAGAAACGGGCGAAGCCCATCTAACTCCCTTATTAACATTGTGCATAAAAATATTTAATATAAGTATGCCTTGTTTTCAAAAATAAATTATACCTTTACGACCGTTTAAAAAATTAAAATTTATTAACGTAAATTAATAAAACAAAAGATAATTATGGACTTTGGATTATCAAAAACAGAAGTATTATTTCAGCAGATGATTAGAAGTTTTGCAGAAAACGAAGTAAAACCTTTGGCTGCAGAAATAGACGAAGAAGAAAGATTTCCGATTGAGACCGTCGAGAAGATGGGAAAATTAGGAATTATGGGAATTCCGGTACCGACACAGTACGGCGGAGCCGGTGGAAATTATAAACTCTATGCTATGGCTGTCGAAGAGCTTTCGAGATGCTGCGCTACTACCGGTATCGTGGTTTCGGCTCACACTTCGCTTTGCATCGGCCCTATCTTGGAATACGGAACCGAAGAGCAGAAGATGAAGTACTTGCCAAAACTCGCAAGCGGTCAGTGGATTGGTGCTTTCGGTCTTACCGAGCCTAACGCTGGTACAGATGCATCAGGTCAGCAGACTACTGCAGTCCTCGACGGTGACCACTGGGTTCTCAACGGAACCAAGATCTTCATCACCAACGCAGGCAACGCTGATGTTTACATCGTAATCGCAATGACCGACAAGTCGTTGGGAACAAAGGGCATTTCGGCTTTCATAGTTGAAAAGGGCTTCCCGGGATTCTCAATCGGCAAGAAGGAAAAGAAGATGGGTATCCGCGGTTCGTCAACCTGCGAACTTATTTTCGAAAACTGCATTGTTCCTAAGGAAAACCAGCTCGGCGAACTCGGAAAGGGCTTCAAGGTTGCAATGACCACCCTCGACGGCGGACGTATCGGTGTTGCTTCTCAGGCTCTCGGTATTGCACAAGGTGCTATGGACGAAACTGTTAAGTACACAAAGGAACGCAAGCAGTTCGGAAAGTCGATTTCTCAGTTCCAGAACACCCAGTTCCAGCTCGCTGACCTCGAAACCAGAATCGAAGCTGCAAGATTGCTCGTTTACAGCGCAGCCGACAAGAAGGACAAGCATGTTCCGTTCTCGGCAGACGCAGCAATGGCTAAGTTGTTCGCAGCAGAAACTGCAATGGAAATGACAACCAAGGCTGTTCAGTTCCACGGCGGTTACGGATACACTCGCGAATATCCTGTTGAAAGAATGATGAGAGACGCAAAGATTACCGAAATCTACGAAGGAACTTCGGAAGTTCAGAGAATGGTTATTTCTGGTAAGCTGTTAAAATAATTTTTCACTAACATTAAAATCAAGAAAATGAATATAGTAGTTTGTATAAAGCAAGTACCGGATACCACCGAGGTAAAACTTGACCCGAAAACCGGAACACTTATCCGCGAAGGTATCCCCAGCATTATAAATCCCGACGACAAGGGAGCTCTTGAATTGGCTCTCCAGTTGAAAGACAAGTACAACGCACATGTAACCGTCCTCACAATGGGTCTTCCGCAGGCTGATGCAGCTTTGCGCGAAGCTTTGGCAATGGGCGTTGACCGTGCCATCCTCCTCACCGACCGCAAGCTCGGTGGTGCCGATACCCTTGCAACTTCGAGGGCTATCGCAGGTGCTCTCCGCCAGATTGACTTCGACCTCATCCTCGCTGGCCGTCAGGCTATCGACGGTGATACCGCACAGGTTGGTCCGCAGATTGCAGAACACCTCGGACTTCCGCAGGTTTCGTACCTCCTCGACCTCGAAGTCGATGGTAAGAAGTGCCGCGTAAAGAAGTCAACCGAAGAAGGTTACCAGATTCTCGAAACCGAAATGCCATGCGTATTCACAGTTCTTGCAACTGCCAACAAGGCAAGGTATATGACAGTAAACGGAATCGTTGAGGCTTACAACCGCGAAGTTGAAATCTGGAACGCCGACAAGACCGGAACAGATGAAAACCTCCTCGGTCTTAAGGGTTCTCCGACAAGAGTATTCAAGTCGTTCACCAAGGCTCTGAAGCCTGCAGGCGAAACCTACGAAGTTAGCCCAGAAGAAGCCGTTGACCTCATCATTAGCAAATTAAAAGAAAAATTCATCATTTAATAGGATACCAATATGGATAAATCAGAATATAAAAACGTATACGTTTTCATCGAACAGCGCGACAACGTAATACAGAAGGTTGCATTGGAACTGTTGGGCAAGGCTCACGACTTGGCAGGAGCACTCAACGAGAAGGTTTACGCAGTCCTCTTGGGACACAACATCGCCGACAAGGCACAGGAACTCATCGCTTACGGTGCAGACCATGTACTGCTCGCTGAAGATGAATGCTTGAAGGACTATATCACCGAGCCTTACACTCAGGCTATCACCCAGATAATCCACGACTACAAGCCAAGTATCTTCCTCATTGGCGCAACTACAATCGGTCGTGACCTAGGTCCACGTCTGTCGGCTCGTATAACCACAGGTCTTACAGCAGACTGCACCAAGCTCGACATTTCGGAAGACACCAAGGAACTTATGATGACCCGTCCTGCTTTCGGCGGAAACATCATGGCTACCATCATGTGTACAAATCACCGTCCACAGATGTCAACCGTTCGTCCGGGCGTTATGCAGAAGATGGCAAAGGACACCTCGAGAAAGGGCGAAGTTGAGAATGTAAAGATTAATTTCGACAAGTCGAAGTTCAAAGTAAAACTTCTTGAAAATGTTAAGGTTACCTCTAACAAGGTTGATATTGCAGACGCAAAGATTCTTGTATCGGGTGGTCGTGGCGTTGGAAATAAGGAAGGTTTCGAAATGCTCGGCAAGTTGGCTGAAGTTCTTCACGGCGAAGTTTCATCGTCGAGAGCAATGGTTGACGCAGGCGTTATGCCTCACGACCGTCAGGTTGGCCAGACCGGTAAGACCGTTCGTCCTAACCTCTACATTGCAAACGGTATTTCGGGCGCAATCCAGCACCTTGCAGGTATGGAAGAGTCGGAATTCATCATTGCAATCAACAAGGACAAGTTTGCACCTATATTTAAAGTAGCAGACCTCGGTATTGTAGGCGACCTCTACAAGATTATCCCTCTGCTCACCGAAAGACTGAAATTCGAACTGGAAAACAGATAATTAACTAAAAAAAATTACGTATGATGGATAAAAATCAAATTAGAGAAACTATCGCAAAGAGAGTGGCTCTCGAACTCCACGACGGCGATGTTGTCAATTTGGGTATCGGATTGCCTACAATGGTTCCGAACTATCTGCCAAAAGGCGTAAAATTGTACCTCCAGAGCGAGAACGGTATCCTCGGAATGGGACCGAAACCCGCCGAAGGCGAACAGGACGAACACATAATCGATGCTGGTGGCGGATACGCTTCAGTTCTTCCCGACGGAGCAACATTCAGCTCGGCTCATTCGTTCGAAATCATCCGTGGCGGACATGTGGATGCTACCATCCTCGGCGCTATGCAGGTTGACGAAGAAGGAAACCTTGCAAACTGGATGATTCCTGGCAAACTTACCCCGGGTATGGGCGGCGCAATGGACCTCGTTGTTGGTGCTAAGCGCGTTATCGTTGCTATGGAACACACCCAGAAGGGCAACTTCAAGATATTGCACAAGTGCAACCTCCCGCTCACAGCTGCAAAGCAGGTTAACCTCATCGTTACCGAAATGGGCGTAATGGAAGTTACCGACAAGGGTATCGTACTGAAGGAATACAACACCGAATTCGGCGACAAGGATACCGCAGTTGCAGCTATCCAGGCAGCAACCGAGGCTACCCTCATCATCGACCCGAACCTCAAGCCAATGGTTTTCTAAACAAGTTGACTATGAGCAAGATAAAATTGGGCGACACCTACACAGAAAAGGTAAGGTACACGCAGGCTAATGTTGACACTTTCGCACAGATTAGCGGCGACAACAACCCCATACACATCAACCCCGAGTATGCTTCGAAGAGCATATTCGGGCGTTGCATTGTACACGGATTCTTCGCAGGTGCAGTGTTCTCGAAGGTTTTCGGAACACAGTGGCCGGGCGAAGGTACTATCTACCTGTACCAGGAAATGAAATTCATGTCACCGGTATTCGTAGAGCAAGACTACAATGCAGTGTTCGAAGTTGTTGAACTCGACGAGGTTAAGCACCGCGGAACAATCAAGTGCACCCTTCAGGATGCCGACGGAAAGGTCGCAATAGCTGGAACAGCAAAATTATTAAATGCAGAAAGATTTTAAAAAATTAACACAATGAAAAGATTGGAAAATAGAGTAGCTATCATCACTGGCGGAACCGCTGGTATTGGCGCAGCTACCGCCATCAGATTCGCACAGGAAGGCGCAAAGGTTATTCTTTGGGCTCGTAACGCAGAAAGAGGCAATGCTTTCATCGAAAAGATGAAGGGAATGGGCCTTGAAGCTGAATTCGACGCTATCGACTCGAGCAACTACGAGGCAGTTTGCGAAGCAGCAAAGAGAGTTAACGACAAGTACGGAAAGATTGATATCCTCATCAACAACGCAGGTATCACCAACGACAGCACCTTGAAGAAGATGACTATCGAACAATGGCAGCAGGTTATCGACATCAACCTCAGCGGAAGCTTCTACTGCATAAAGGCTATCACTCCTTACATGCTCGAAAAGGGCTACGGCCGTATCGTAAACGCATCGTCGGTTGTTGCTTTGTACGGTAACTTCGGACAGACCAACTATGTAGCAACAAAGGCTGGTCTTATCGGTATGACCAAGACTTTGGCTCGCGAACTTGGCAAGAAGGGCATCACTGTAAACGCAGTTGCTCCTGGTTTCATCGAAACCGACATGGTTGCCAAGATGCCCGAAAATGTACTTGACGGCATGAGAGCAAAGGTTCCGGTAGGTCGTTTGGGACAGCCAGAAGAAATTGCATCTGCATACCTGTTCCTCGCCAGCGAAGAGGCTGCATACATCAACGGTGCAACCTTGAGCGTTGACGGCGGTATGACAATCTAATTGACAATTGATAATTGACAATTAACAATGGACAATTTGTAGGGTCGTTGCGAGCAACGACAACTGCAAATGAACAAAAAATACAGAAGCTCCCGATTAAATTCGGGGCTTCTTTTTGAAAAAAAAACACCGCTGACTGAGCGTAGTCGAAGTCAAGGACAAGACAAAACTCATTCAGCATAAACATACATAAAGCGATTTTGCTTTTTTCTTCTCGTTGAAAAATTTGGCGATTTAAAATGCGAGTGAAGAATAAGTGAATGATTGCGCATTATGCGTGAACTTTCATCTTATTTCGTACTCACTGGGTTACGCCAAATACCTTCAACGAGCGGATATTAGAAAGTATCACGCTTTTTTTATGGAGTTTTTTGAAGGAAAAAGGAGTAAGCCGAAAATCCTACAAAGAGTAGGCATAATGCTTAAATTATATTACTATGAAAGAATATAAGAAAGCTGAATTGATTGCCAAGAACCTTCCTACTGGCTCTTATGCAGCAGGTTGTCCTACAGGTCGAAGGTCATGTGTTCCTGACTGGCTCGAAGGAAAAGACCAATGGGGTAACCCTAAACAATTGCATAAAAGTGTTGGTGGATGTCAAATGTGCGAAGTCGTTTCGTAATTGCAATCAATTTGATGGAGTCCGTCAGGAAATGACGGATTCTTTTTAAACAATAAAACAATGAAAATAACTATTGATACAGAAGAAAACAAATTAAACGATATTGAACGGCAATTGCACGAGCAATATGCAATAAACAACAATTCGAAGTTGGGAACTGTAGTGTCCCTTATGGTGGGATTGTTTGTAGTTATCGGATTCTACGGCAAAGTATTTATGGAGTCAAGCTATTTTTTTGAATCTACCGAAAATGATGTTTATAGTTTGGGGGATTTATGTATTGCTGCAATTTGCGCATACATAGCCTTGGGAATAATGGCATATATATGCATCTATCAGGGAATCAATCAGCGTTGCGAACAGTTTATCGTATGGTCTATTCGCAAGAAATTTTACGGAAATTACAATAATCCTAAAATATTCCCTAACAACTACGTACCTTTTGGGAAAAAGGGTATTGACATAATTCAAGGACTATATGGCGAATTTGTATATATTATTTCTTATGTTGCACGAATTGTTTTGTTTAGTTTGCTTTTTAAAATAGTACTTAACATTATTGAACTTCATAATTTTGACACTTGCAATTTTTCATGGTTCGGATTTATCTTATGCTTTATAACATTGACATTACACATACTCTCTTGTTATATATGTAATGTATGTTTTAATGAAGGGGTGGAAAAATATATTATGTTATCAAAAGAATACGAACAAAATGTTGTTGCAGAAACAATCCCTTGTCGGAAAATACTCGCATATATTGTAAAACCCACAATAATAAGTATGCTAAAAAAAGTGGTGTTATGCTTAATTCATAGAAAATAAACATTATATATCAATGGTTTTCAAGGGAAAGATGCTGTTTTTGCATTTATTAAATATAAATTAAAAGATAATAGATGAAATTTAAACAATCAAAAAATACATTTATCCGCACAACAGAAAGGTACGGATACATTACAAACCAACTGACTCGGCACGACCGCACCTACAATGAAACAGGAGCGGAATTTTTGAAGCATATAAGCCGTGAAGCACAGGATGTTGAAGCTATAGTTGATAGTCTTTTGAGAATCTACAAGAATGTTGACCGAGAGGAATTGTTCTGCGACTTTACTGAGTTTATCACAGACCTTGCCGAAGACCATTTCGTAGTTATTGGTGAAACAGAGAAAGAACTTGATGAAAAAGACCAGTCTTTCACGTATGCAATTGATAATCCCAAAACTTTAGCTTCTGATTTCTCACAGAAAACGAAGAAAAAAGGACTTGAAAACACACAAGACTTTTTCCTTGAGGAAGTGCAAGGACATCCATTGATTTCCAATATTCAATTTGAGTTGTCAAGTCGCTGTAACGAAAGGTGCATACATTGCTACATCCCCAATAGCAAGAAGAACAAAGGTTCTGATATGCCACTAGAAAAAGTGAAAAGCATACTGGACGAGTTTGCCACAATGGGAGGACTGCATGTGACACTTTCTGGCGGTGAAGCATTTTTACACAAGGATTTGATAGAGATATGCAGGTATTGTAGAGAGAAAGACTTGAAGATTTCAATACTTTCAAATCTTATTTCGTTGCGAGAAGACCAGATTCCTGCATTAAAGGAAGTAAACCTCTCTTTGATACAGACTTCGCTGTACAGTATGAATCCAGGAATTCACGACTACATCACAACAGTTAAAGGTTCGCACGCAAAGACAAAGGCAGCCATAGAATTACTTGTAAAAAACGACATTCCAGTACAGATTTCGTGTCCAATAATGAAAGCAAACCGCAAAGGCTACGCAGATGTGTTGGAATATGCCAAGAATTTAAAAATAAAGGCACAAACCGACTACATTATGATGGCACAAGCCAACTTTTGTACGGATAACCTTGCCAATCGTATCTCTATAGAGGAAACTGAGGAACTATTACGCGATATAATAGAACACGACATCAATTATAAGAAGATGTTGGAAGAAAAGCCACCAGTAAGCGACTTTATCGCTCTGGATTTTGAGCGCTACAAGAAACAGCGTGTCTGTGGTGTTGGATACGATAATTGTTGCATTACAGTAAACGGAGATGTATATCCTTGTGCAGGTTGGCAATCTTATGTTTTGGGCAATGTATATAATCAGTCGCTAAAGGAGATTTGGGAAGAAAGTCCAAAAGTTAAAGAACTTCGCAAGATTACGCAAGCCTCGTTTCCTCAATGCTTAAAATGTGAAGACCGTGATTTCTGTGCTCGCTGTCTTGTTCGCAACTACAACGAGAGCGGTGGCGATATGTTCAAGATAAACGAACATTTCTGCAAGGTTGCTTCTCTGAACAAAAAGTTAGTGGAAGAATATGTGGCAAAGGGATTTATAAAATAGCATAATGCCGATTTTTGATGCACATATCCATATAGGGCAGTTTCGAGAACAATATGCTTCGCCGCAGGAAGTTGTAGATTTATTATCTTCTGTAGGCGTTGAGCGTTTTGCCGTGTCGTCAACCACTACTTGTGAAGGTAACTATGCAAAGGTTATTGATGAGATGCTTGAAATGCAGGATTTTGCAAAAAATAGAATGTCGGCAGTATTGTGGTTGCTTCCTCAGGCAATTTACGACGGCACAATAGAACGTATGAACAATAGCGGGATAAACTGGCAGTGCCTAAAGATACATCCGCAGTTGCACCCATCATTTTGGAAAACTGCCGAAGCTCAAGATGACATTGCGAATATTGCAAATGAAATGCATTTGCCATTGCTTATTCATACAGGAGATTGCGACGGATGCTATCCCGAACAGTATGAGAATACAATATCCCACAATCCCAATCTGCAAATAATTTTCGCACATGGTCGTCCTATAGAGCAGACAATTTCGCTTATGAAAAAGTATTCTAATGTTTGGACAGATACTGCTTTTATGCCACTTGATAATATTGTTAGGCTTTGTCGCGAAGGATTATCTACACGCGTACTTTGGGGAACAGACTATCCAATTATAAAATACTATTATCATAACGACGATATTAAAGCATATTATCTTGACCTTGTTTGTCTGTTAAAACACTCTATAGATCAATCCGATTTTGATTCTATTACATATCAAAACTTTGAACAAATATTCAATACGAAAACATTATAAAAAAAAGAATATGGTAAATAAAGAAAGAACTACAGGACAGGAATTTCCAATTGAAATGAAAGAAAATGAAATGTGTAAAAAAATGCGTAGACCTAAGAAAATTTTATTGGATTTAGAATAAAAATACAATGGATTATGAGATATACATTTAGATCAACATGGTCAGCGATGGTAGCAAATGGCAGAGCTGCTGATGCAATGACTCCTTGGACAGTTATCATTGATACAGACGAACAGACGATTACACTCACAAAACGCAACAGAATTCTTATCGGAGTGGATGAGGATACTGTTGCATTCCGTTTCATACGGCGAGTTACTATAGACCAGCATGTGTTTGGAGCCGACATTACAATAAAGGCAGTTGGTGGCAGTCTTACCGCATACTGTATGGACAAGAACGACTGCAAGAAGATAAAAGAAATACTTATGGAGTTCAATCGCTCCAAGAAAAGTGATGGGATTATATTCGGATAATAAATTAAATTTCTACCAATCCCACACTCCCGTTTTTAAAAAGGCGTAACGCCTTCCCCAACAAGATGTTGATGGAATATATTCATTAGCAAAAACGACTTGCCTGACCGACGAATGCCAGTTACTATCTTAATCATACCATTGCCTTTTGCCGCAATCAATTGTTTCAGATACTTGCTCCCTGGAAACATCATTTTAGAGTAGTTTTTTTGTGGATACCCACAGATTTGCACCTGCAAAATTACATTTTTTGGAAACTATATACGTGTTGACACAATGTATTTTTGTTATGGGCTCCTTAGTCATTACTCGCAAGCTTCGTGCTCTAAAGGGTCCACAAGACAAAGCGAACCGACTAAGGAACGTGTCGTGTGAGCCTGTCTATGTGGAATCTCCATCGAAATCTCTTTTCAAGGGAGATTCCGCATAGTTGAACAATATTACGCTCCCCGTTCCGTATCGCGTTATTGTTCTAACTTGCGGAATGACAGTTTAATAGCACAAAATTTAGTCAACTTGTATATAGTTACCCATTTTTTTAATACGGCAATTTTTTTCTTATAATCTCTGGCTTATATTCAATAACCATTATCCCACACTCCCGTTTTAAGAAAGGCGGGAGTTTTTGTGTGTGGTAGTGCAATTTTTTCTGCGTTTTTAGAAAGGCGATGGAGACCCACAGACTTGTGTCTGAAAAAACGACTCCATACGTTATGGAATAGTTCTTTGTCAGAACTTACAGATTTTGCATCCTAGAATATTGCGAACATCTGCTTTGCGATGAGCAGATATATTATAAGTCCCATTATATCGTTGAAGGTGGTGATAAATGGTCCTGTAGCAATTGCCGGGTCAACTTTCATCTTCTTGAGAAGCAATGGGATTAAAGTTCCAAGTACTGTTGCAAATACTATTACAGAAAGCAAGGCCGTACTTACCGACAAAGTGAGCGCAAAACTGTCGGAAAAGAAGAAGTTGTAGGCGAAAATCAGAGCACCACAAATCAGACCGTTGCAGAAGCCTATTCGCAGTTCCTTGAAAAGTTTCTTGCCTGTGGAATGTATGTCAAGGTCACCGCTGGCGAGACCCTGTACCACGATAGCAGAAGACTGCACACCGGCATTTCCGCCCATAGCGGCAATAAGCGGCAAGAACATGGCCAACGATGTATATGAAGCCATCTCCTCATCGAAAACGCCAATAATTAACGAAGAACACACACCACCCAGCATTCCGATAAGCAACCACGGAATACGCGATTTTGTCTGCTTCAGCACACTGTCGGAAAAGTTGACATCGTCGGTAATACCTGCGCTCAACTGGTAGTCCTCTTCGGCACTTTCACGGATGACATCCACAACGTCGTCGATGGTAATTCGTCCCATAAGCCTACCTATGCTATCGACAACGGGAATTGCAACAAGGTCGTATTTTTCCATTATCTTCGCCACCTCCTCTGCTTTGGTGTCGGTCTTTACAGAAACGGTATCTTCCTCGAGCAACTTTACAATCTTCTGGTTGGTAGAACTAAACAGCAACGATTTCAACGAAACAGTTCCCTTGAAGATGTTGTTATCGTCAACAACGTAGAGGTAATATATTTCGTCAATAAGCTCGGCCTGGTCACGCATCTCGCCAAGAGCCTGCTTCACTGTAAGGTTCTCGTTTATTGCAACAAGTTCCTTAGCCATTATACCACCGGCGCTATCCTCGTCGTAGCTCAACAGGTCTACAATATCGCCAGCCTGGTCAACGTCCTTGACGTGCGAAAGAATTTCCTCCTGCACATCGTCGTCGAGGTCACCAAGAATATCGGCGGCATCGTCCGACTCCATCTTGTCGATGAGCTGTTCACCAATGACATCGCTAGGGATTGTTTCAAGAAGTTTTTCACGCTCGTCGTCTTCAAGTTCGACAAGAACATCGGCCTTTGTCTCGGCATCGAGAAGCATGAATATGAAGGTGCAGTCATCAAGCTTTATTTCCTCGAAGTATTCGGCGATGTCGGCAGGATGCATATCCTGTATCATCTCCGCTACCCTTGCCGAGTCACGATTCTGTATGGCCTCGGTAAGTTCATCAAGGAACTCCTTTTTGATTTCGACTGTCATCTCCCGCAAAATTTGTTTGCAAAGATACAATATTATTTATGATTTACGAAGTACGATTGACGATTGATGAGTTAAAGATTCAAAAAATTAATAATCCTATGATTTAAAAGATATTACAAAGCCTCATGGATATATTGTGCTAGATGCTGACGATTTAGAATAAAAAAAGCGAGTCGCCACCAGGCAACTCGCTTCAAATATAAATTCTTAATCTTTAATAGATTACCGTTACAGTTCCCTTGTAAGCCTCGGTCTTCTGATACAGGTCAACGATATACAGGTAGGTACCTGCCGGCACATAATGTCCGCGATAACTACCATCCCACGGTTCATCATTGCCAGTACCCTTGTACAACATCTGACCCCAACGGTTGAATACATATACAGTTGCATCCGGGAACATTTCAATGTTCTCAATTATCCAAGTATCGTTTACACCGTCGCCATTAGGTGTAAATACATTCGGAATCTTTATGCAGTCGCCAGCCATATCGGTAAGCGAAATGGAAGCTACCTGATATGTACACTTGTTGGCATCAACAACGCTTATTGTATATTGACCCTGACGCAAACCAGTAAGCAGCGGCACATCAGAATAATACGAATCCCATCCGTACATGTAAGGCTTTGTACCACCCATTGCCGAAATCTCAACGTAACCATCGTTGTTTCCAGAACATGACGGCATTCCTACGTTGTACGAAGAAGTAAACTCTTCCGGTTCAACAAGCTGAATGGTGTTGTTTGCCAAACATCCGTTAGCATCGGAAACCTCAAGAGAATATGTACCGACAGGCAATCCCGACAGGTAATTTCCTGAATGGAAGTTGTCATCCATTATTATCGAGAACGAATACGGTTCGGTACCGCCTATTGCATTCAGAGCGATTGAACCATCGGCCTTTCCATGGCAGGATATTGTCTTGACATTGGATTCAAGCACAAGTCTATCGGGCTGCGTTACCTCAATGGTTTCGGCCTTTGCACACATATTAGCGTCAATTACCGTTATTGAGTAGCGACCAGCGGCGACATTCTGGAGAATTGAAGAATTTGCTCCATTATTCCATGCATATGTGTAAGGCTGCTGGCCACGCAAAGCGACTACAGTCACTGTTGCATTGCTATCACCGAAACATGATATGCTAGTAGCCGAGACGCTAATCTCAAGATCGTCGTTACTTTCGATGTTAGTTGCTGCGTAAGCCGTACAACCCCAGCTATCGGTAAGTGTTACTGAATATGAACCTGCCGACAAGTTGGATGCTACAACATTTGTAGAACCATTGTTCCAGGAATATGTAAATGGTGATATACCGGATTCAGCTACTGCCTGCAACCTACCAGCCGACTCATTATTGCCACAGCCTGGGAGTGCCTCGATTTCAATTCTTGCAGAGATTGAACCAACAGCCCTTACACTTGTAACAGCGGTTGCCGTACATCCGTTATAGTCGGTAACTACAAGGTTGTATGTGCTAGGTGCTATGTTTGTAACGCGTGGTCCAGTATAATTCTGTCCAGCCGAGTTTGTCCACAAATATTCATATTGTCCAGCACCACCAATTACAATTGCCGTAACACTACCGCCAGTAGAACCGCAGGTTGCATCGCCAGATGTTGCCGAAGCCTCAAGCAATGCGGGCTGAGTTATCGTTGTCGATGCAGTAGTTGTACAACCATGAGCATCGGTTACTGTTACTTCATAGTTTCCAGCAGGCAAATTTTGTGCAGTCGGTGTTGTCTGCATAGGTTCGCTATTCCAAGCATACAGATACTCAGGAGTACCGCCGTTTACAGTTACCGTTGCCGAACCTGTTATCATTCCGTAGCAAGGTATGTTGGTAACACTTCCAGCCATGAACGATGCCGAAATCGGGCTTGACTGTCCATTTATCCTTGCAACCGATGTTGCTGTACATCCATGACTATCGGTTACAGTAACAATATACTGACCAGCAGGAAGGTTAGTAACCGTTGAAGTCGTCTGCTGTGGAGAAATATTCCAACTATATGTATAATCTGGAGTACCTCCGCTTGCTGTTACAGAAGCTGAACCTGTTGCCTCGCCGAAGCAAAGGACATCTTCGATAGAACCATCGGCAAACGATGCTACTAACGGATACGACTGACCCGATATTGTTGTCGAAGCTGTCGAAGTACATCCATGAGTATCGGTTACAACTACAACATATTCTCCTGTAGGAAGATTTGTTGCGGTCTGGGTTGTTTGTACCGGATATGAGTTCCACCTGTAAGTGTAGCCAGGAGTACCACCTTCAACTGTTACACTTGCCGAACCTGTTGATTGTCCGTAGCAAGCAACATCAGTTGTTGAACCTTCAGCAAAACTTGCAACTAGGAGTTCTGACTGACCAGCAATATTGACAGATGCAAACGATGTACAACCATTAGCATCGGTTACCGTCACTGTATAATCACCTGCTGTCAAGTTAGTTGCATTTGCTGTGGTTTGCTCTGGCGAAGTATTCCACGAATATTCGTATGGAGTAGTACCACCCGTTACTGTTACATTTGCAGAACCTGTTGCTTCTCCGTAGCATGCGACATCGGTTACGTCTGTATTAACAAACGATGTCATAAGTTCTGCAATAGGCTGTGTAATGGTTATAGCCGATGTAGAAGTACAGCCCTTAGTATCTGTTACTGTTACAGAGTAACCGCCAGCAGTAAGATTTACTGCTCTCTGTGTTGTCTGAACTGGTGTTGTGCTCCATACAAATGTATAGTCTGGTGTTCCACCAATTACCGAAACAGAAGCATAACCGGTATTCAATCCGTAGCAAGCTACATTAAGAACACCAGTATCAGGAATTTCGGTCTGCAACAACTGCGGTTGCGGAATAACAACTTCAAAGTCTGATGTACAACCATTTGCATCGCTGACAGTGTAATTGTGAGTACCCGCAGGCTCAACAATCTGACCGATTCCATTATATGGAGCCGTACCGCCCTGAGCACCAATCGTAACAACTGATGTCTGACCAGCACACAATATTTCGCTGAATGAAACAGTGTGTTCGAGCGGCTGTGGAACAACTGCGTGACCAATTATACGCGATGTATTACCACAAGCATCGGAAACAAATATTGTAACATCGGTATTGGATGTTATAATCGTCGTGGTAGCTTGTGGAACCTGTTGTATAACCAAATCACCATTCGAAGTACAGTTATCCTCCGACATTGCGCGTACAACCGATGTAAAGTCTGGAAGCGGGAACTCGCAGTTCTGTCCCTGACCAACGTTCAATGTAGGCTGTGCACCAGTAATCAAAGGAGCAATAGTATCTCTAACGGTTATTTCCTGTGTACAAGTCTGTGTATTACCTGCAATATCTGCAATCTGGTAAGTTCTGGTTAAAACCTCAGGACAAGTATTGCCATCCGAAGTCTGGCTCAACAGAGCGAAGCTCGATTCATTGATGCCATTTACATCGTATGCAGAACCACCAGCAGCAGCAAACTGTGCGTATGTTGCGTATGCAGGCGGCACATCGTCGATACAAGCGATATTGCCGATAGCATCAGGACAACTAATTGTAGGCGGTTCAATATCAGTAACTGTTACCGTAAAGTCACAAGTCGAAGTCAAACCATAATAATCTACTACAGTCCACGTAACAACCGTTGTTCCAATATTGAAACGCTGTCCGTTCAATGTCCGGTTAGAACCATCAACAGTCGTCGTGGCTCCGCTCACAGAATAAGTAATCGAATGTATTGCAGAGTTATCGTTTGCTGTAATGTTCCACGAATCGTCCTCATGCAGATAGTAAGTCTGTCCGAGCGATGTATTTACATTGACGTTACCAGTATTATTGGTAATGCTCAAGCAACTTACGCCATCGGGGTCGTTTGGATTGAACGGGTCGTCCGGATCGGTCGGGTCGCAGCCGATGCACGGTTCTTCGTCATCGGTAACGACTACCGTGAACTCACAGGTCGATTCCAGTCCAGTTGCATCAGTAACCGTCCAGGTTACGATCGTAGTACCTATTTCGAAGCGCTGTCCGTTGAGGGTTGTGTTAGGTGCAGTAATTGCTGTCGTCGAACCGCTGAGGCTGTACACTATAGATACAACGCCTACGTTATCGTTGGCAGTTATGTCCCAGCTGTCATCATCGTGCAGGTAGTAGTCGAGATGGTTGCTTGTGCCAACGCTTACCGTCGATGCAGTGCCGCCCATTGCTGCAACTATGCTTTCGCAGCTTACACCCTGCGGATCGTCCGGGTTGAACGGGTCAATCGGGTCGGTCGGGTCACAGCCGATGCATGGTGGTTCTTCATCGCTGACGACTACCGTGAACTCGCAGGTCGAGGTACGGCCGCTGACGTCGGTAACTGTCCATGTAACCGTAGTCTCTCCGATTTCGAAATGCTGTCCGTTGAGGGTTGTATTCGGTGCGTTGACTGCCGTAGTCGCTCCGTCAACGCTGTAAACTATCGTGAGTATGCCGACGTTGTCGCTGGCTGTGATGTTCCAGCTGTCGTTGTCGTGCAGGTAGTAGTCGAGGTTGTTCGATGTTGCAACTTCAAGTCTGCCTGCCGTACCGCCCATTGCCGCAACTATGTCTGCACAGCTTACGCCCTGCGGGTCGTCCGGGTTGAACGGGTCAACAGGATCGTCCGGGTCGCAGCCGATGCACGGGTCTTCGTCGTCGGTAACAACTACCGTGAACTCGCAGGTCGAAGTGAGGCCGCTGACATCGGTAACTGTCCAGGTGACAAGCGTAGTACCTATTTCGAAGCGCTGTCCGTTGAGGGTTGTGTTCGGTGCGTTGACTGTAGTAGTTGCTCCGTCAACGCTGTAAACTATTGAGGCTACGCCAACATTGTCGCTAGCTGTAATGTTCCAACTATTATCATTGTGCAGGTAGTAGTCGAGATGGTCGCTCGTGCCGACACTTACCGTAGATGCGCTGCCGCCCATAGCCGCTACTATGCTTGCGCAGCTTACGCCCTGCGGGTCGTTCGGATCGAACGGATCAACCGGGTCGGTCGGGTCGCAGCCTATGCACGGAGGCTCATCGTCGCTTACAACTACCGTGAACGAACATGTCGAGGTACGGCCGCTGACGTCAGTTACCGTCCAGGTGACAGTCGTCTCTCCTATTTCAAAGTTCTGACCGTTGAGGGTTGTATTCGGTGCGTTGACTGTCGTAGTCGCGCCGTCAACGCTGTAAACTATCGAGAAGATGCCGACGTTGTCGTTGGCGGTAATGTCCCAGTCGTCATTGTCGTGATGGTAGTAGTCGAGGTTGGTCGTAGTCTGGACGTCGAATGTAGAGCCGGTGCCGCCCATCGAGTTGATGATGCTGCCGCAGCTGATGCCGTCGGGGTCAACAGGGTTGAACGGGTCGGTCGGGTCGGTCGGGTCGCAGCCGATGCACGGGTCTTCGTCGTCGGTAACCACTACTGTGAACTCACAGGTCGATTCCAGTCCAGTTACATCGGTAACCGTCCAAGTTACGAGCGTAGTACCTATTTCGAAGCGCTGTCCGTTAAGAGTTGTGTTAGGTGCCGTAATTGCTGTCGTCGAACCGCTGAGTCCGTACACTATGGATGCTACGCCCACGTTGTCACTTGCGGTTATGTTCCAACTGTTATCATTGTGTAGGTAGTAGTCGAGATGGTTGCTTGTGCTAACGCTTACCGTCGATGCAGTGCCGCCCATTGCTTCAACTATGCTTGCACAGCTTACGCCCTGAGGATCGTTCGGGTTGAACGGATCGAACGGGTCGTCCGGGTCGCAGCCGATGCATGGCGGCTGCTCGTCGCTGACGACTACCGTGAACTCGCAGGTCGATGTACGGCCGCTGACGTCGGTAACTGTCCATGTAACCGTAGTCTCTCCGATTTCGAAATGCTGTCCGTTGAGGGTTGTATTAGGTGCGTTGACTGCCGTAGTCGCTCCGTCAACGCTGTAAACTATCGAACGTATGCCGACGTTGTCGCTGGCGGTGATGTTCCAAGTGTTATCATTGTGCAGGTAGTAGTCGAGGTTGGTCGTAGTAGCGACTTCAAGTCTGCCTGCCGTACCGCCCATTGCCGCAACTATGTCTGCACAGCTTATGCCCTGCGGGTCGTCCGGGTTGAACGGGTCATCAGGATCGTCCGGGTCGCAACCGATGCACGGGTCTTCGTCGTCGGTAACCACTACCGTGAACTCGCAGGTCGAAGTGAGGCCGCTGACATCGGTAACCGTCCAGGTGACGAGCGTAGTACCTATTTCGAAGCGCTGACCGTTGAGGGTTGTGTTCGGTGCGGTAACGGTTGTCGTAGAACCGCTGACGCTGTAAACTATGGAAGCTACACCTACGTTATCGCTGGCTGTGATGTTCCATGTGTCATCACCGTGCAGGTAGTAGTCGAGATGGTCGCTCGTGCCGACGCTTACCGTGGATGCGCTGCCGCCCATTGCCGCTACTATGCTTGCGCAGCTTACGCCCTGCGGGTCGTTCGGATCGAACGGGTCAACCGGGTCGGTCGGGTCGCAGCCGATGCAAGGCGGCTCCTCGTCGCTTACGATTACCGTGAACTGACAAGTAGAGGTTCTTCCGCTGACGTCGGTAACTGTCCACGTTACTGTAGTTGAACCTATTTCAAAGTCCTGTCCGTTGAGTGTTGTATTAGGAGCGTTGACTGTTGTCGTTGCTCCGCTTACAGTGTAAACTATTGAGAAGACGCCCACGTTGTCGTTGGCGGTGATGTCCCAGTCATCGTTGTCGTGATGGTAGTAGTCGAGGTTATTCGTCGTCGAAACGTCGAATGAGGAGCCCGTACCACCCATGGCATTGATGATGCTACCGCAGCTGATACCGTCAGGATCGGTCGGGTTGAACGGATTGTCAGGATCGGTCGGGTCACAACCGATGCAAGGATCTTCGTCGTCGGTGACGACTACTGTAAACTCGCAGGTGGATTCGATTCCGGTAACATCGGTTACTGTCCAGGTAACAACCGTAGTACCTATTTCGAAGCGCTGTCCGTTGAGCGAAGTGTTAGGTGCGGTTATGGTTGTCGTAGAACCGCTGAGGCTGTAAACTATCGAGGCTACACCAACATTGTCGTTAGCGGTGATGTTCCAGCTGTTGTCTCCATGCAGATAGTAGTCGAGATGGTTGCTAGTACCAACCGTTACAGTTGATGCAGTGCCGCCCATTGCTTCAACTATGCTTGCACAGCTTACGCCCTGAGGATCATTCGGGTTGAACGGATCGAACGGGTCGTCCGGATCACAACCTATGCATGGCGGCTGCTCGTCGCTGACAACTACCGTGAACTCGCAGGTAGAGGTACGGCCGCTGACGTCGGTAACTGTCCAGGTAACAGTCGTTTCTCCGATTTCGAAATGCTGTCCGTTGAGGGTTGTATTAGGTGCGTTGACTGCCGTAGTCGCTCCGTCAACGTTGTAAACTATAGAACGTATGCCGACGTTGTCGCTGGCTGTGATGTTCCAAGTGTTATCATTGTGCAGGTAGTAGTCGAGGTTGTTCGATGTTGCAACTTCAAGTCTGCCTGCCGTACCGCCCATTGCCGCAACTATGTCTGCACAGCTTATGCCCTGCGGGTCGTCCGGGTTGAACGGGTCATCAGTATCGTCCGGGTCGCAACCGATGCACGGGTCTTCGTCGTCGGTAATTATTACATCAAACTCACAACTTACGGAATGGCCACTGACATCAACAACAGTCCAGGTAACTCTCGTCGTACCTATTTCGAAGTGCTGACCGTTGAGGGTAGTATTCGGCGCATTTATTACCGTAGTAGCACCACTTACTGTATATGTTACCGAATCTATGCCAACGTTGTCGTTAACTGTAATGTTCCAGCTATTGTCGTTATGCAGATAGTAATTGAGGTGTTCCGTTGTGCCTATTTCGACACTTCCCTGGAAACTTGCCACAATGCTTTCACAGCTTATTCCATTCGGATTATCAGGATTGAACGGATCGGTTATATCTGTCGAATCACAACCAATGCACGGATCTTCGTCGTCGCTAACAACAACTATGAACGAACAGCTTGAACTATTGTTGCTCGTATCGGTTACAATCCATGTAACAGTTGTTGTGCCAATTGCAAAGTCCTGACCATTGAGGGTCGTAAGACCTGTAGCTGTGGTTGCACCAGTAAGGTTGCAGACTGCTGTTATTTCACCATAGTCAGTAGTGTTATCATTATAAGTTATATTCCAGCTATTGTCACCGTGATGATAATGGTCTTCATGGTTGCTTGTTGAAATGTTGAACGTACCGCTTGCACCGCCCATTGTCGCAACTATGCTCTCGCAGGTGATACCGTCTGGGTCATCTGGATCATACGGGTCGATTGGGTCTTCGTGGTCACAACCGATGCACGGAGGTGTGCTATCGCGTACAACTACCGTGAAACTACAATCAACAGAATGGTTACATCCATCAGTTACCGTATAAGTAACAGTTGTCGTTCCAAGCGGATAATGGTCACTAGCATCATCTGTTCCATTGAAATCATTTACCACAGAAGCAACCTCGCAGTTATCGGCAGTAGTCGGAACTGGAATTGTAATTGTTGCATAATTGTGGTCATCATCGGCAGGCAACGAGTAGTTGCGCGGACAAGTTATTGTCGGGTTTTCAGTATCACCACCAGTATATTCGATATATGGTGCTGGAGTTACTGTATTATCACACAAGTCGGTAATTACATATGTGTACCTTACTGTCCATGCGCAGTTGTCACCCGATTCTGTTGTTGTAATCGAAACATTGAAATCGCTACAATTATCAGTGTACAAAGCCTTGATGTCGGCGGCTGGCGTAGCTGCAGGTCTATCGGCATAGCAAAGGTTCATGTTTTCTTCGCCAGTCGGGAACGAACCAGCAGTTATCAGATGCGGAGCCTCTTCATCCTTTATAACAATAGTGTATGTTGCCTCGTACTCGCATTGCAAAGCATCGTTATCGGTAACATGCAACGTTATCCAGTTGGTGCGGTCGCAATTATCAGGATTGTTGTTGTAATCGTTTGGAACAACAGCTCCAATTGTGAATTGAGTTCCATCCTGAGTTCCAGTTTCTGTACCATCCAAAGTAAGGTTGCTAGACCAAGTGTATGTATAGCCAGGAGTTGTTGCTTCGATGTTAGCGACAATTTCCTGAGTACCAACATTAGGACAAACATTACCAAGGTCTGGGAATGTTACTACTGGCAGAGGCTTAACAATTACTGTAATGCTAGCACCCTGAGTACAGTTATTATCGTTAGTTATATCGACATGGTAAGTTGTTGTCGATTCTGGAGTAACAGTTACAGTATTTGTATTATCGAGAGTATGCATGGTTGGGTCTATACCATTATCCCATACATAATCGTAATATGATGTACTGAAAGCACCAGCGAATACGGTAAGTGTCGTTTCCTGACCCTTACATATAGTAGGAGGTGTTGCCTGTACCCAAATATCGGAAGGATATTCTACAAGGATAGTAGTGCTACGTGTATTACCGCACTTATCGGCTACAGTAATCGTTACATCAGTGTTCATGTTTGTTGCCGTACCAGCCACAGGACTCTGGGTTATAACAAGGTCTGCGTCAGCAGTGCAATTGTCGCTTACCGTAACATATCCTGTGAGGTCAGGAATTTCGTAGTGGCAAGAACCGACACCCAATGCTGGTCGAGAATCAACGTTTCTTGTTATAGTTGGCTTTATTGTATCGGTAATAAGTATTGTCTGAACTGAATCAACTACAGATACGTTTCCACAAGCATCGACAAGTCTCCATGTACGTCTGATGGTATCTGTACAAACGCCATAACTTACTTCGCTGTCGGAGAATGTAAGTGTAAGGTCAGCCGCTGCGCTGCAATCGTCGGCAAGTGCTGTCGGTACCGAATGGGTAACAGTAGTGTCGGTTATGAATGAGCAAGCAGCAGTCTTGTAAACCGTGAGTTGAGATGGCACGGTATATGTCGGAGGATTCTGGTCCTTACCACTGACGCTCATTGTTGGAGCTGGGCTAACAGTGTTGTTACATTCGTCCTTGATTGTGTAGGTACGTGTTATTGTCCAGCCACAGTCGTCGGTAAGAGTATTTGCATCTACAGATGTTACGGTAATTGAACTGCAATCTGTGAACAAATCTGCAACTTGTTCATTGCTGTAAAGTCCAGAAATATCGGCATTTGCAAAACAGTTGTTCTGGTTCGTAATATTATCTGGCCAAAGACCTGTAAGTTCAGGCTTAGTCAAGTCCTTACCGCTGACACTCATCGTTGGCTTGGTAGTACCTGTTACGTAGTAGATATTATCGCAAGCATCTTTAATTGTATATGTACGTAACCATGTCCAACCGCAGTTGCTTGTTGTTGTTGCAACATCTTCAACAGTAACAGTGATATTGCTACAATCGCTGAAGAGCGCCTTAATCTCATTAGCATCCAACAGACCAGTCGTATCGGCCTGAGCGAAGCAATGGTCTTGTCCTGTAATGTTATCTGGCCATGTACCTGGCGTAGTCAATACAGGAGCAGTAACATCTTGAACAGTTATAACCTTTTCTGCAAGGTTCGACAGACAATTATTTGCATCTTCTACCTGCAATTTCAAAGTATAAGTATTTGAACATCCAGCGGTTTCAATATCGGGAACGCTTACTGTTGCTGTTACCGAAGTTGCTGATGTTGTAACCGGGTTGGTTGTTGTAACTGCAAACAAACCGTCGTTTGTCCAAGTGTAAGTGTAGTCGGCTGTTGTAGCGGTTGTTATCGAAGCTTCAACACTTGTAGTTCCGATTTCGGGACACAGGGTTGCAACATCTGATATTGCCACAACTGGATTCGGCTTCTCTACAATGGTTGTGCTGGCAGTTGCCGTACAGGTGTTGGCATCGGTAACTGTTACACTATATGTTCCACCTTCTAGTTCATCGATTGTTGCTGTCGTCTCCGTATTGTTCCATGCATATTCATAGTATGTATCGGGTGCTGTGCCGAATGGCTTGCCGCCTACAGGATGTGCGGTGGCTACACCGATTGCACCAGTTACGCACGACTGGTGGTCACCGCTTACTGTTACTGTAAGTTCCGGACGGATGATTATCGTACCGCTTAATATCGGATTGTCACATGGAGATATTGCTCCAGTGGTAGCGACCGTATATGCGTAAGTACCTGCTACTGGTGCGCTGCCCTCGCTTATCGTAAGCGTATGGGCGGTATTGTCGATTGCAAAGTCGAGGCAGGTAGTAGCCGGAGTTCCGTCTGTCCAAGTAAGGTCGATGCCTGTTGCACCGCCACTGTACTCGAAGACTATCGGAACGAGTGTCTTCTCGAAGCACAAGGTCTGGTCAAGGTCGCCAGAAGTGTGGTCAAGTATTGCTGTCGGGTTGACAGTGAGTACTACATCGCCAGATACTACACAGCCGTTCTCTGCGGTTACCACATCGGTGTAGGTGTAGGTTACTGCTGCCGTTGCCGATGCAGTCGGGGTTACCGTCAGCGAGGCTGTGGTATTGTCGGCTGGCATTCCAGCACCATCTGTCGGGGTTACCGACCACGAGTGCGATGCTATTGGCAATGAGTTGTTATTGAGTATGCTGAAGGTGCTGGTCGATGCAGAAAGGCAGACTGCGTCGGCTGTAGTGCTTGCGTTGATGCTAGGTACAGGACGCGGGATTATTGCTACCGTTGCCGTTGCAACACAACCATGAGCATCAGTTACAGTCACACGATAGTTGTTGGCTGCAAGATTTGCTATTGTC
>JAFZRE010000028.1 GCA_017620015.1 Bacteroidales bacterium
AGATGACAATGCCACACTGCTGATGATGACCGAGTTCTACAACAACCTAACATCTGGAATGTCGAAACGAGAAGCCTTCCTTGCAGCACAAAACACGGTTAAGAAAACTAAGGGTTTTGAAAATTCAAGGTATTGGGCAGCATTCATTATGCTTGACGGAAACGAAAAGTAAGTTGAATGGTTTATGAGTTTAAGATGGTTTGAAAGTTGAAACCAACAACTTCAAACAATACGAAACAATTTCAAACAACTTCAAACAATACGAAACAATTTCAAACAACTTCAAACAATATGAAACCTTTTATAATGCTGGATGGAAACGACAATTAATTTACGAGTTACGAATGATGATTTACGATTTACGATTTTTTTTCAACTCCCAGGCAACGAAATTGACTTTTAAGTTGTCATAGTAGTGAAAAGAAAATTATATTTGCAAAAATTATATACTAGATTATTATGAGTAGAATAAAAATTTTGTTTTTAATAGGAACGATAATTACTTGTTGTTCAATTGTCAATGCACAGAATCTTGACAATATCGGCTTTTTCTCCCAGTCGGGTGGCGATGAGTTTGTCCAGTATTCCTTTGGCGGCACATTCGGCAGTGTATTGTATGGCGAAAACGGTTCGTTGACAATTACGTCGGAATATGTGGATACGCTAGGTACCAGTGGTTTGTTGACGGGGGATGATAATCGTCGTGTGGCATTGGGCGAAGGTATTTCTGTGTATCCTAATCCTACGGCATATTTTGTAAATGTGTCGGTAAGGGATTCCGATTGTGCATCGGGACCAGTGGAAATTTATGATACGAACGGTGTGCTTGTGCTTTCGCGAGCAATAGATAGTTTTGGCAATGAATTTTCGGTAGATTTGTCTGGGCTTGCAAATGGCACCTATATAATGAGGATAGGTAAGGCAAGTGCAAAAATTGTTAAACAATGAAAACAGAATGATTATGAAGAGAATAGCAATATTATTCCTATTTGTGCTGGCTGTGGCAACGTTGTCTGCGCAGAATATTCCGCAGACAGTGAATTTTTCGGCAGTGCTGCGCGATTCTGTCGGCAATATTATGCCTGATACTGATGTGAACTTGCGCTTGATGTTACGCGAAGGTGGGGCAAATGGAAACTCTGTATATACTGCACAAACAACGACTACAACTAACGGCAATGGCTATGTGTCAGTTATGCTTAACAGAGGTATGTCGTCGTATGGAACGCCTTTTACTCAGATTCCGTGGGAGAATGGTGATTTCTGGTTTCAGTTGGATTATAAGACCGACGACATGGCAGATTACAGGACGCAGGGCTGTTATGAACTGACTAGTAATTTTTATGCGTTTATGGCAGGTCAAGCCAATAGCCTTGAGGGTATAGATTTCGATGTTGAAGGCTTGGAGAATGGTGATGCCCTAATGTATAATTCTGAAACTGGCAAATTTGAAGCGCGTGAGCTTCGTCCACCTGCACCACCAGCCCTGTCGGTTGTGCTTGAGGCCGGAAACGATGCAGGAGGAATGAGAATATCCAATCTTGCTGCACCCGTTGCTTCCAATGACATTGTGACCAAGGAATATGCCGATTCGGTCTATCATCGGATTATGACAGCAATTACTAATATAAATTGTTCGCACAACGGGCACGAGTATGTTGACCTTGGTCTGCCAAGCGGAACTTTGTGGGCAAAATGCAATGTTGGCGCAGCAACGCCAGAAGGTTTGGGCGATTTTTATGCGTGGGGTGAAATCTATACCAAGAATAATTATAGTAGGGATACGTATGTATATGGAGATGAGCAACTTGATTCCTTGCCTGCTGATGCTGATGTAGCTTCTGTATTTTGGGGTGGCGGTTGGCGTATTCCCACATCCGACGAAATGGAAGAATTGAGAAGTTGTTGCGTGTGGAAGTATGTTCAGCAGAACGGAAGGAACGGATTTCAGGTGACGGGTCCAAATGGCGGTTCGATATTCTTGCCTTGTGGAGGATACAAGTATGGAACTTATCATTATGGCAATAATAGTATTGCTATGTATATAACAACTACTGCAGGAAGAATCCTATATTGTCTTTCTTATCGCTTGGGATTGGCCGGGCAAAGTAGTTTCGTAGGTTTTGAAATACGACCAGTGTTTAGATTTGAAAATAATAATTAATTGTAAAGTCTTGAGTATGAATAGGTTTTTTCTTTTGATATTTTCCCTTGCAATAGTATCGTCGGTGATGTCGCAGGAAGTCCCGCAGACGGTTGTATTTTCGGCTGTTGTGCGAAATTCGAATAATGAGGTTATTGCAAATTCTCCGATAGATGTAAGGTTGACATTTCTTGAAGGCGGGCAGTATGGCACTCCTGTATATTGTGCTGTACATAGGACGGCGACAAATTCTTCGGGTAGTATGCTTGTTAAACTGAATCGCGATATTCTGTCGTGCGGTTGCAACGAGGCATATGTCTTGTCGTTCGAGGATATACCGTGGGAGAACGGTGACTATTGGATGCAAGTGGAATACCGGACCGATACGACTGGCAGTTTCTTATTGCTCGGAAGACTTGAATTGGCATCCACGGTATATGCATTTGTTGCAGACAAGACATTGGAACTTGTTGATGTCGGGTTCTCTGCGGAAGGTGTACGCAATGGGGATGTGCTTGGCTATAATGAGGATGCACGTCAATTTGAGCCTGTAACTATAGCCCACGACCCCGAAGTGTCGGGATTGGCGGAAGTGCTTGCAGTAGGAAATTCGGCAGGAAATAGGCATATTGTTGATCTTGCGCCTCCAGCTGCAGCTCAGGATGCAGTAACAAAGTCGTATCTTGATTCGCTGGTAAATGTGTATATTGATATTGTTGATTCTCTTGGTGGAGTTTTGCCTACGTATCCCGAAGGGAACAATGGCGTGTATAGAACCCACGAATATGTTGACCTTGGGCTTCCAAGCGGAACAATGTGGGCAAAATGCAATGTCGGAGCATCAAGACCAGAAGAATGTGGCGATTATTATTCTTGGGGCGAAACACGACCAAAGGATATTTATAATGATTCGTCATATACATACCATGACGATGTACTTATGCTTCCATATAATAAGGATGCTGCAGCTGTAAACTGGGGCAACGGATGGAGAATGCCTACCCAAGACGATTTTGCTGAGTTAATGAGTAATTGTATATGGCGATGGACAACATTGAACGGAGTTGATGGATATCTTGTCAGTAGTTTCAACGGGAACAGCATTTTTTTGCCTGCTTGTGGTTATCGTTTTGATGGAAGTTTCTATATATCAAAGTCATCCGACCGGGATGCTAGCACGGGCGGTTACTATTGGCTTAGTACGTCGGGCTTGGGTCAAGCAGAGACTTCAACAGGTTTTTTTAGGACGCCACAGTTTTCTGTGCTTTCGAGATGGACTGTATCTTATGGAGTTACTGATATAATTAATTACAGAGCGGTTGGACAAAATGTTCGTCCAGTTTATACTCCAGTAGAGTAGATAAATTTATATTGCCAATTAGATTGTTAATGATATGAATAGAATAGTTTTGTTAATTATAATAATAGCAGTTGCGGTTGCTTCATTTGCTCAGACTGTTCCGCAGACTGTAAATTTTTCGGCAATCATCCGTGATGCCGACAACGTTCTGCTTGCAAATACTCCAGTAAATGTAAAAATTTCAATCCTTTCCGGTGGACAGAATGGAACTGTTGTATATTGTGCCGAACATAGTACCGTTACCGATGCCAATGGTTTTGTTTCTATCCAGCTTAACCGTGGCGAATATACTTGCGGTTGTAATAGCGCGCTCAACGTTCCTTTTTATGGTATTCCTTGGCATCTCGGCAATATATGGATGCGAGTTGAATATAGGACAGATGGCGATTATGTGAATTTGGGCACTAAGGAAATAGCAAGCAATTATTACGCATTGGTGTCGAGGAAGGCAGAGAAACTGTCGAATATAAATTTTTATGTTGCCAATGCTCACGATGGCGAGGTGCTTGTTTATAGGGATGATATGGGATACTTCATTCCTATGACTTTGGACAGCTCTTATTATACAGAACTTCCAGCACCTTTAATGTCTGATGTTATTCGTAGTGGCAATTCGGCTGATGGAAGAAGGATTTCCGGTCTGGCAAACCCTGTAGATTCTAGCGATGCTGCAACAAAGTCGTATATTGATTCGTTAGTTTCTGTTATTGATGCAACTGCCGAACATCTGTTCGATCCGCCTGTAATTGTTGCACCGGAAGTAGTAACATCTTCATATAGGAATTTGACTTCAAATAGAGTGACTTTATATGGTTCGGTATATTATAATGGTGGTGAGCCAGCTACATGTGGTTTTATATATGGCGTTGACGAGCATAATATGACCGATTCTGTAGTTGTGGGCGTTTATGTTGGAGGATATAGCTACGATGTGTTAGGTTTGCAACCTTCTACGAAGTATTATTTCAAGGCTTTTGCGGCAAATTCTGTCGCAACAACCTATGGCGCGGTTGGTTCGTTTAAAACTGCGGTCGAAGCTGGCAGTTGCATAACCGGGACTTTTACCGATTCGCGCGACGGAAATGTTTATTCTACTGTTACTATCGGCGAGCAGACATGGATGGCTGAGAATTTGCGCTACAAGGGAAGCATTCCTTTCGCTGATGAGTATCAGCCTTACGTTGTCCCAACAGATCAATATGTTGTATATCCGAACAACGATAGTTCAAATATTGCCGTATATGGTTATCTATACAGTGAAACTGCGGCATTGAATGGAACTGCTACATCATCGCAAATTCCAAGCGGATTGCAAGGCGCTTGTCCGTATGGATGGCATTTGCCAAGCGAAGGGGAATGGCAACAGTTGATAGATATGTATGACAGGACTATTGCTTCTCAGCAACTGGCAGGAAGTCCCGAACTTTGGACAAGAGCTAGTAGTGTATATGTACAGAATGCTAATTTTGGAGCAAGTTGTTTTAATGCTGTTCCTGCGGGAATATATTATTGTCAAGGAAATGTTGACGAAAGGTATCCGGCTTTTGGACTTTCGGGATCCTATTGGACATCAACTTTGGATGATGAACCGTTTGAACTTAAATATGTAAACATTGCATATACTCAATATGGTCTTGTTGTCGATCATGTATTTAGTCCTTATTATGCCTACTCAGTCCGCTGTGTCCGCGACAATTAGCAAATAGCAGACTTCTGTGGTTGAGTTTTCTGCAAAATAATGACGATAATAGCATAGAAATTAACATCTCTTTTGTAACTTGTTGTAATACAGAGAATAAAAAAACTGCAAAATCGTTCAAAAAAATTTGTCAGTATTGATTTTATGTGTACTTTTGCAGTCCAAAATTTTAAGAAACATAATTTAAAAATTAAAAAGATAACGAAATGATTATTGTACCTGTAAAAGAAGGCGAAAACATCGATAGAGCCTTGAAGAAATTCAAAAGGAAATTTGAAAAGACTGGCGTAGTAAAGGAATTAAGAGCTCGTCAGCAGTTTGACAAGCAGTCTGTTATTAAGCGTCAGCAGAAGCTCCATGCAATTTACGTACAGAAATTGCAGAGCATGCAGGAAAATAATTAAAAATATTTTTGTTTTCATTTTTATTTCTTAAATTTGCTTCTCCGTAGAAAAGGGAGACGGCGAATGGAAATAAAGATGTTCACGGAATATTTGAGGCTCGAACGTAGAAGTTCCGAGCACACGGTAAAATCATACGAAACTGATTTGCTTCAGTTTCGTGATTTTATTTGTGGTAACTCAAAGTCAATATCTTGTTCCGAATATTTTACCGATAGGAATGTGAGGATGTGGATGATGAACTTGAAGGAAAATGGTTTGTCTTCGCGAAGCATCAATCGGAAATTGTCCAGTCTGAAGGCTTTTGCAAATTACCTTAAGAAAGTCGGTAAGATGGATAGAAATCCTATGGCAAAGATTTCAAGTCAGAAGACAAGCAAGCGTCTGCCTGAGTTCGTCGCAGAAAACGATATGAACAAAATGACCACCGAAGACTTTTATCCAGAAGGTTTCGCTGGCAAGCGCGACGAGTTTATGGTGGAACTTTTTTATGCTACAGGAATGCGTTTGTCGGAACTCATCAACATCAAGCATCTCGACTTTATGCCTGCCGAACGCCAGGTGAAGGTTTTCGGAAAAAGGAGCAAGGAAAGAATCTGCCCATTGAACGACTATATTATTAATAGGTATAACGAGTATCTTGAGCAGAAAAAGGAGCAGGGATTCGATGTGAGTTCGCAGGCTTGGCTTCTGGTGACCGACAGGGGCGAAAAGTTGTACGACAAGTTCGTCTATCGCAAGATTACGCATTACCTCGGCGAAGTTACGAGCATTGACAAGAAAAGTCCGCATGTTCTGCGCCACACATTCGCTACCCAGATGCTCAACAACGGTGCCGACCTCAACTCCATAAAGGAGTTGCTCGGACACGCAAGCCTGTCGGCGACGCAGGTATATACGCACAATACATTCGAGAAATTAAAAACAGTTTATAAACAAGCTCATCCACGAGCATAAAAATGAAAGGGAAAAGAAATGAACGTAAAAGTACAGTCGGTTCAGTTTGACGCTGACCAAAAGTTATTAGATTATGTTGATAAAAAAGTTGGTAAATTGTCGCAGATGGCTGACAATATTTTGAGTGCAGAAGTTATTTTACGCCTCGACAAGTCGGAAACTAACGAAAATAAGATAGCAGAAGTTAGTCTCGACGTGCCAAAATTGACAGGTTTGTTCGCAAAACGTCAGTGCAAGACTTTTGAGGAAGCCGTTGATTTATCGGTAGATGCGTTGAAAAAACAGCTTGTAAAGGCGAAAGAAAAACAACGTGATTAAAAAAAGTAAAAAAAATTTTGCCAGTAAAAAATAATCATCTATATTTGCAGTCCCTTTCGAAGGGGTAAAACGATCTTTAAAAAAGTGTTGATGATTATTTTTTAGCCGATGTAGCTCAGCTGGTAGAGCAGCTGATTTGTAATCAGCCGGTCGGCGGTTCGAATCCGTTCATCGGCTCAAAAAATGGTCTGGGGAGATACCAAAGTGGCCAACTGGAGCAGACTGTAAATCTGTTGTCGTAAGACTTCGGAGGTTCGAATCCTTCTCTCCCCACTCAAGGAAGATGCGCGGGAATAGCTCAGTTGGTAGAGCATCAGCCTTCCAAGCTGAGGGTCGCGAGTTCGAGTCTCGTTTCCCGCTCAAAAAGCCAATGTAGCTCAGGGGTAGAGCACTTCCTTGGTAAGGAAGAGGTCATGGGTTCAATTCCCATCATTGGCTCTTTTTTTGTGTTTGTATATTAAAAGGTAGATAAAGTAATTTAAGTATTATCATTAAATAAATTTGAAGTCATGGCTAAAGAGAAATTTGAAAGGACGAAACCGCACGTTAACATTGGTACCATTGGACACGTTGACCACGGTAAGACCACATTAACATCTGCTATTACTAAGGTATTGGCAAAGAAGGGCTTGTCGGAAGTAAAGGATTTTGACGCAATCGACAACGCTCCAGAAGAAAAGGAAAGAGGTATAACCATCAACACTGCTCACGTTGAATACCAGACAGAAACCCGCCACTATGCACACGTTGACTGCCCAGGTCACGCTGACTATGTAAAGAACATGGTTACTGGTGCTGCTCAGATGGACGGTGCTATCTTGGTAGTTGCTGCAACTGACGGTCCTATGCCACAGACAAACGAACACGTACTTCTTGCTAAGCAGGTAAACGTACCTAAGATGGTTGTTTTCCTCAATAAGTGCGATATGGTTGACGATGAAGAATTGCTCGACCTCGTAGAAATGGAAGTTCGTGACCTCCTTACTAAGTATGATTTCGACGGTGACAACACTCCGGTTATCCGCGGTTCTGCACTTGGTGCTTTGAATGGCGAACCTCAGTGGGAAGCTAAGGTTGAAGAACTTATGGCTGCTGTTGACAGCTGGATTCCTCTGCCAAAGCGTGAGAACGAAAAGCCGTTCTTGATGCCTGTTGAAGACGTATTCTCAATCACTGGTCGTGGTACTGTTGCAACCGGCCGTATCGAAACTGGTGTTATCCACGTTGGTGATAAGGTTCAGATCGTTGGTTTGAGCGACGAATTCAAGGACACAACCGTTACCGGTGTTGAAATGTTCCGTAAGCTCCTCGACGAAGGTGAAGCTGGTGACAACGTAGGTTTGTTGCTCCGCGGTATCGACAAGGACGAAGTTAAGAGAGGTGAAGTTATCGCTGCTCCTGGTTCAATCCATCCGCACACTCACTTCAAGGCTGAAGTTTACGTTCTGACTAAGGAAGAAGGTGGACGTCACACTCCATTCCAGAACCACTACCGTCCTCAGTTCTTCTTGAGAACTTTGGATATCACTGGCGAAATCGCTCTTCCAGAAGGAACTGAAATGGTAATGCCTGGTGATAATGTAACTATTGACGTTACTTTGATTTACCCGGTTGCATTGAACGTTGGTCTCCGTTTCGCAATCCGCGAAGGTGGTAGAACAGTTGGTGCTGGTCAGATTACCGAAATCGTTGAATAATTAATGATTTACATAAAGTGATGGGAGTTTCTCCCGTCACTTTGTAATACGGGTGTAGCTCAGTTGGTAGAGCACTAGTCTCCAAAACTAGGTGTCGGGAGTTCGAGCCTCTCTACCCGTGCAAGATAAAGAATTTACGCTATAATGAAGAAGATTAAAGCATATTTCGCCAACGTTTACGAAGAGTTGGTTAAGAAAGTTACCTGGCCAAAGTGGTCAGAACTTCAAAGTAGTGCAATAGTGGTAATGGTTGCTTCCTTAATATTTGCCCTTGTAATCTTTGTAATGGACTTTGCTTTCAAAGGTCTGTTGGAATGGGTTTACAAGATATTTTATTAAACCAGTTTTTTTCGATTGGAGTTATGTCAGAAGTTACTAAAAAATGGTATGTTGTGCGCGCATTGAGCGGCAAGGAGAAGAAGGTGAAGGAGTATCTCGAAAGCGAAATCCAACACCGTAATCTTACCGAGCAGGTGCCTCAGATACTAATTCCAACAGAAAAAGTTTATCAAGTTAGAAACGGAAAGCCAGTTCACAAGGAAAGAAATTTCTTCCCGGGCTATATCCTTATTCAGGCTGCCCTCGATGGTGAGGTCGAGCATGTTATAAAGAGTGTGACCGGCGTGATAGGTTTTCTTGGAACCAAGGACGGAAAGGCAGTTCCCCTGAGAAACGACGAGGCTGCAAGGATTCTCGGCAAGGTTGATGAATTGTCCGAAAATGCGGACGAAGTCACAGTGCCATTCTTTGTCGGCGAAGCCGTAAAGGTGACAGACGGACCGTTCAACGGTTTCAGTGGTGTAATTGAAGAAGTGTATGATGAGAGGAAGAAATTGAAGGTTATGGTTACCATCTTCGGTAGAAAGACCCCAATTGAACTTCGATTCATGCAAGTCGAAAAAGAGTAATCTAAAGTAATAACGGAAAAGTTATGGCAAAACAGATTGGCGGTTTTATCAAACTGCAAATTAAAGGTGGTGCTGCAAATCCAGCTCCTCCGGTAGGTCCAGCTTTAGGTTCGAAGGGCTTGAACATCATGGAGTTCTGCAAGCAGTTCAACGGCAGAACCCAGACTCCGCAGACTGCAGGTAAGGTATTGCCTGTTGTCATCACTTATTATAGTGACAAGTCATTCGACTTCGTAGTAAAGACCCCGCCGGTTGCCGTACAGTTGATGGAAGTTGCGAAGGTTAAGAAGGGTTCGTCAGAACCTAACCGTTCTAAGGTCGGCTCTATCACTTGGGATCAGGTGAAGACCATAGCCGAAGGCAAAATGGTTGACATGAACGCTTTCACAATCGACTCGGCAATGAGCATGGTTGCAGGAACAGCTAGAAGTATGGGAATCGCAGTAAAGGGCGACTCTCCAATTAAGAAATAATTTAAGTACTTTTTGAAATGACAAAAATTAGTAAGAAAAGAAAAGTTGCTTTGTCTAAAATAGAAAATGGCAAGAAGTACGATCTTCAGGAAGCTGCTAAATTAGTAAAGGAAATAACTTACACAAAGTTCGACGCATCTGTTGATTTGGATGTTCGCCTTGGTGTTGACCCTCGTAAGGCCAACCAGATGGTAAGGGGTATCACCACATTGCCTCACGGAACTGGTAAGCAGGTTCGCGTATTGGTATTGTGTACTCCCGACAAGGAGCAGGAAGCTAAGAATGCAGGCGCTGACTATGTAGGTTTGGATGACTATATCGAGAAGATCCAGGGTGGTTGGACCGATGTTGATATCATCATCACTATGCCAATGGTAATGGCTAAGATAGGTAAGTTGGGTAGAATATTAGGTCCTAGAGGCTTGATGCCAAACCCAAAGACCGGAACAGTTACCATGGAAGTTGGTAAGGCAGTAGAGGATGTTAAGAAGGGTAAAATCGACTTCAAGGTTGATAAGTTCGGTATCATTCACGCAGGTATCGGTAAGGTTTCGTTCGAAGCCAACAAGATAGCCGACAATGCAAATGAATTGCTCCAGACTATCATCAAGTTGAAGCCGGCTGCTGCTAAGGGAACTTACGTAAAGAGCGTTTACCTTTCAAGCACTATGAGTCCTGGAATAGAAATCGATACAAAAACAATTAATTAGTAACACACGAGTATGAAACGAGAAGACAAGAATGCTCTTATCGAGAGCCTGAAGTCAGCAGTAGAGCAGTACAATCACTTCTACGTAGCCGACATTTCAGGATTGAACGCTAAGCAGACTTATACGCTTAGAAAGAAATGCTTCGAGAAAGACATTGAACTGATTGTTGTTAAGAATACCTTCTTTAGAAAGGCATTGGAACGTATCGGCAACGGTTACGAAGAATTGTATCCCGTTTTGGTTGAAAATTCCGCAGTAATGTTCTGCAACACGGCTAACGTGCCTGCAAAGCTCATCAAGGAATTGAACCAGAAGAGCGACAAGCCTCTTTTCAAGGGTGCATACGCAGAGGAATCCATTTATGTCGGACAGTCCAACCTCGAGGCATTAGCTAGCCTCAAGTCGAAGGAAGAACTTATTGGTGATGTTATATTATTGTTGCAGTCGCCGATGAAGACCGTATTGGGACAACTCGAATCAGGCAAAAATTTATTAGGAGGTTTAGTAAAAACCTTAAAAGAGAGAGAATAAAAAATTAAAAAGTTAAAAAGTTTAAATTTAATAAAAATGGCAGATCTTAAGAAATTGGCAGAAGAATTAGTTAATCTTACTGTTAAAGACGTAAACGAATTGGCAAACATTTTGAAGGATGAATACGGTATCGAACCAGCAGCTGCAGCAGCAGTAGTAGCAGCTCCAGCAGCAGGCGCAGCAGCAGAAGCAGCAGCAGAAAAGACCGAATTTGATGTAATCCTCAAGGCAGCTGGTCCAAAGAAATTGGACGTAGTAAAGGTTGTTAAGACTTTGACTGGCCTCGGATTGAAGGAAGCTAAGGAATTAGTTGACGCAGCTCCAAAACCTGTAAAAGAAGGTGTTGCTAAGGACGAAGCAGAATCTTTGAAGAAGCAGTTGGAAGAAGTTGGAGCAGAAGTTGAACTTAAATAAACGACTTTTGTTGCATAATTTATAGGTTTAGACCCCCTCGGGGGGTTTAAACCTTTGTTGGTTTAGGTTCATTTTTAAAAATTGCGACAATGGCTGTTAATACAAATCAAAGAATAAATTTTTCAACAACAAGGAATCAGCTGGAATATCCGGATTTCTTGGAAATACAAATAAAATCGTTTAAAGATTTCGTTCAGCTCGATTCAACCGCTGAACAAAGAAAGTCGGAAGGGTTATATCAGGTTTTCGCCGAAAACTTCCCTATAACCGATACCCGCAACAATTTCGAACTGCAGTTTATCGACTATACCTTGGACCCTCCAAGATACAGCATCGAGCAGTGCATTGATAGAGGTCTTACATATTGCGTTCCGCTGAAAGCCAAGCTGAGACTTACCTGCAGCGACGAGGAACACGAAGACTTCGAAGATTCCATTCAGGATGTATGGTTAGGTACAATACCTTATATGACACCGAGCGGTACTTTCGTTATCAACGGTGCCGAAAGGGTCGTGGTATCACAGTTGCACAGGTCGCCAGGCGTATTCTTCAGCCAGTCGATGCATACCAACGGTACCAAATTGTATTCGGCAAGAGTTATCCCGTTCAAGGGCGCATGGATAGAATTTGCTACCGATATAAATACTGTGATGTATGCTTATATCGACAGAAAGAAGAAATTGCCAGTAACAACTTTGTTGAGGGCTATAGGTTTCGAAAACGATAAGGATATTCTTGAAATCTTTGATTTGGCAGACGAAATAAAGGTTTCCAAGACCGCTTTGAAGAAGGTGGTTGGAAGACGCCTTGCCGCAAGAGTACTGAAGACTTGGATTGAGGATTTCGTTGACGAAGATACCGCAGAAGTTGTATCTCTCGAAAGAAACGAGATTGTTCTCGACCGCGAGACCGTTATCGAAAATGAACACATTGATAAGATTGTGGAAGCTGGCGTGAAGACTATCCTTCTCCACAAGGAGAATCAGAAGATTTCCGATTACGCAATCATCTACAACACTTTGCAGAAAGATACCTGCAACTCCGAAAAGGAGGCAGTTTTCTATATATATCGTCAGCTCAGAAATGCAGAGCCACCTGACGAGGCAACAGCACGCGACGTTATCGACAAGCTGTTCTTCTCCGACAAGAGATACGACCTCGGCGATGTTGGCCGCTACAGAATCAACCAGAAGCTGGCTCTTGATGTACTGGATACTACCCGCGTACTTACTAAGGAAGACATCATCGCTATCATAAAGTACTTGATTGAACTTATCAACTCGAAGGCAGATGTCGATGATATCGACCACTTGAGCAACCGTAGGGTAAGAACCGTTGGCGAGCAGCTTGCAAACCAGTTCAGTGTTGGTTTGGCACGTATGGCCCGCACCATCAGGGAAAGAATGAATGTTCGTGACAATGAAGTTTTCCACCCGATGGACCTTATCAACTCGAAGATTTTGTCTTCGGTGATAAACTCGTTCTTCGGAACAAACCAGTTGTCGCAATTCATGGACCAGATTAACCCGTTGGCTGAGATTACCCACAAGAGACGTCTCTCGGCTTTGGGTCCTGGCGGTCTGTCGCGCGAAAGAGCTGGTTTCGAAGTCCGTGACGTTCACTACACTCACTACGGACGTCTGTGCCCGATTGAAACCCCTGAAGGACCTAACATCGGTCTTATCTCTTCGCTTTGCGTTTACGCTAAGATTAACAACCTCGGTTTCATCGAGACTCCTTACAGAAAGGTTGCCGACAATGCTGTTAGCTTCAACGATATAGTATATCTGAGCGCAGAACAGGAAACTGGTTTGGTTGTGGCTCAGGCAAATGCTGAAGTCGATGATGACGGCAAGTTCCAGAGCAACAGGGTTAAGGCAAGAAAGGAAGGTGACTATGTAGTTGTTGCTCCAGAAGAAGTTCAGCTTATGGACGTTGCTCCTAACCAGATTTCATCTATCGCTGCATCTTTGATTCCATTCTTGGAGCACGACGATGCTAACCGTGCGTTGATGGGTTCGAACATGATGCGTCAGGCAGTACCGCTGCTTCGTCCAGAAGCGCCAATAGTTGGTACTGGCATCGAGCACATGGTGGCTCAGGATTCGAGGATTCTTCTCGTTGCCGAGGGCAGTGGCGTTGTTGAATATGTTGATGCTGAAAAGATTATCATAAAGTACGACAGAACTGACGAGGAAAGGTTCGTTAGCTTTGTTGGCGATTCTGTTGAATACAAGATTCCGAAATTCAGGAAGACAAACCAGAATACATGCATAAACCTTCGTCCTGTAGTAGTAAAGGGCCAGAAGGTTACCAAGGGTATGATTCTTACCGAAGGCTATGGAACACAGGGCGGAGACCTTGCTTTGGGTCGCAACTTGAAGGTCGCTTTCATGCCTTGGAAGGGTTACAACTACGAGGATGCTATCGTGCTTAACGAAAGAGTTGTCCGCGAGGATTACTTCACATCTATCCACATCACCGACTATCAGCTTGAAGTTCGCGAAACTAAGCGCGGTATGGAGGAACTTACTTCCGATATTCCTAACGTTAGCGAAACTGCAACCAAGGACCTTGACGAAAACGGTATCATCCGTGTTGGTGCAAGGGTTAAGCCTGGCGATATAATGATTGGTAAGATTACGCCAAAGGGCGAAAGCGACCCGTCACCAGAAGAGAAACTCTTGAGGGCTATCTTCGGTGAAAAGGCTGGCGATGTTAAGGATGCTTCATTGAAGGCTTCCCCATCTACAAGCGGTGTCGTTATCGACAAGAAGTTGTATTCAAGAAGCATTAAGGACAGAAAGACAAAGACTCAGGACAAGATATTGGTAGAGGCTATCGAGGAAGTCGAAAGAAAGGAACTCGACAAGCTGAAGGATATTCTTATCGACAAGTTGTTTGTCCTTGTAAATGGCAAGACTTCGCAGGGCGTAAAGGATAACTTGGATCAGGTTGTAATACAGAAGGGTGTAAAATATACCCAGAAATTGTTGCAGGGAATCGACTTCATTAATGTTAACCCCAACAAGTGGACGACCGACAAGTCGCGCAACGACCAGATAGCAAAGATTTTGTTCAACTATATGGTTGAATACAAGAAGATTACTGGTAAGTACAGACGCGAAAAACTTGATATCACCATAGGTGACGAATTACCGTCGGGCATTATGCAGATGGCTAAGGTTTACCTTGCAAGCAAGCGTGTTATCAGAGTTGGTGATAAGCTCGCAGGTCGTCACGGTAACAAGGGTATCCTTGCACGTATTGTACGTCAGGAGGATATGCCTTTCCTCGATGATGGTACTCCAGTTGACATTGTACTTAACCCGTTGGGCGTACCTTCACGTATGAACCTCGGTCAGATTTACGAAACCGTTCTCGGTTGGGCTGGCAAGGTTCTCGGATGCAAGTTCGCAACTCCTATCTTCGATGGTGCAAGCCTTGAACAGATTTGCGAATACACCGACAAGGCAGGTGTTCCACGTTATGGAAAGACCTGGTTGTACGACGGTGGCACAGGTCGCAAGTTCGACCAGCCGGCAACAGTTGGTGTCATCTATATGCTGAAACTCGGTCACATGGTCGAGGACAAGATGCACGCACGTTCGATTGGTCCATACTCGCTTATCACTCAGCAGCCGTTGGGAGGTAAGGCTCAGTTTGGTGGTCAGCGTTTCGGTGAAATGGAAGTCTGGGCACTTGAGGCATTCGGTGCAGCAAACGTATTGCAGGAAATACTTACTGTTAAGTCTGATGATGTTGTCGGTAGGGCAAAGACCTACGAAAGCATCGTAAAGGGCGAACAGATGCCAGTGCCGGGAATCCCCGAATCGTTGAATGTGTTGTTGCACGAATTAAGAGGTTTGTGCTTGAAAATTAATCTTGAATAATTGATAAAAATCTGGTAAAATGGCTTTTAGAAAAGATACAAAAGTTAAAACCAACTTCACCAAGATAACCGTAAGCCTTGCTTCTCCGGAAGAGATTCAGGACTTGTCGAGCGGCGAAGTTACCAAACCTGAAACCATAAATTATAGAACATATAAGCCCGAAAGGGACGGCTTGTTCTGCGAAAGGATATTCGGTCCGTGCAAGGATTACGAATGCCATTGCGGTAAGTACAAGAGAATTAGATATAAAGGTATCGTATGCGACAGATGCGGTGTCGAGGTAACAGAAAAGAAGGTTCGTAGGGAAAGAATGGGTCACATTAAGCTCGAAGTGCCGGTAGCTCATATCTGGTATTTCAAGACCCTTCCGAACAAGATTGGTTATCTGCTCGGTCTGCCGTCAAAGAAACTTGATGCTGTAATATATTATGAAAGGTATATCGTTTTGCAGGCTGGCGCAAAGGCTGCTGACGGTGTTGCCGAACTTGATCTTTTGACAGAAGAAGAATATGTACAGATTATCGACTCTCTTCCACGCGAAAACCAGATGCTCGATGATTCAGATCCTAACAAGTTCATCGCTAAGATGGGTGCCGAGGCTATCCTTGAGTTGTTGAGAAAGATAGACCTTGACAAGTTGTCGTACGAACTTCGCGACAAGGCTGGCAAGGAAACTTCGCAGCAGAGAAAGGCAGAAGCTTTGAAGAGACTTAACGTTGTTGAAGCATTCAGAATGTCAAAGGATATTAATAAGCCCGAGTGGATGATTGTACAGGTTATTCCTGTTATTCCTCCAGAGCTTCGTCCTTTGGTTCCGCTGGATGGTGGACGTTTTGCAACTTCCGACCTCAACGACCTCTACCGTAGGGTTATCATTAGAAACAACCGTCTGAGAAGACTTCTCGAAATAAAGGCTCCAGAAGTAATCCTCCGCAACGAAAAGCGTATGCTTCAGGAAGCTGTGGATTCATTGTTCGACAACTCAAGAAAGTCGAGCGCTGTCAAGACCGATGCTAATAGGCCTCTTAAGTCGTTGAGCGACAGCTTGAAAGGTAAGCAGGGACGTTTCCGTCAGAACTTGCTCGGTAAACGTGTCGACTTCTCGGCTCGTTCGGTTATCGTTGTAGGTCCTGAACTTCACATGCACGAATGCGGTCTTCCAAAGGATATGGCTGCTGAATTGTACAAGCCGTTCGTTATCCGCAAGTTGATGGAACGTGGTATTGTAAAGACAGTTAAGTCGGCTAAGAAAATCGTTGAACGCAAGGATCCGGTTGTATGGGATATCCTCGAAAATGTAATGAAGGGTCACCCAATTCTGCTCAACCGTGCTCCTACGTTGCACCGTCTTGGTATTCAGGCATTCCAGCCGAAACTTATCGAAGGTAAGGCAATCCAACTTCACCCACTCGTATGTACGGCATTCAACGCCGACTTCGATGGTGACCAGATGGCTGTTCACTTGCCGTTGGGCAATGCTGCCGTAATGGAAGCTCAGATTCTTATGCTTGCATCGCACAACATTCTTAATCCAGCAAACGGTGCGCCTATCACGGTACCATCACAGGATATGGTTCTTGGTCTGTACTACATTACCAAGGAAAGAACTGGCGAACAGGGCGAAGGTCAGACATTCTACGGTCCGCAGGAAGTTATCATTGCTTACAATGAAGGTAAACTCGGACTTCATGCTAAAATCAAGGTTAGACACCACGATGTTGACGAAAACGGCAACTTCATCGAACATATTATCGAAACAACTACCGGTCGTGTAATCTTCAACCAGGTTGTTCCAAAGGAATACGGATATATCAACCAGCTCCTTACAAAGAAATCGTTGAGAGACATCATTGGTAACCTTATCAATAAGTGTGGAACTGCAACTACTGCTAAGTTCCTCGACGATATCAAGAATATGGGTTACTACAACGCTTTCATCGGCGGTCTGTCATTCAACCTCGACAACGTTATCGTTCCAGACGAAAAGGCTCAGCTTATTCAGGATGGTTACGATCAGGTTGACGAAATCATGTTCAACTTCAGCAACGGTTTCATTACCGATACCGAACGTTACAATCAGGTTATCGATGTTTGGACCAATGTAAATGCTAAGTTGAGTATCGCCGTTATGAAGAAACTTTCGACCGACGACCAAGGTTTCAACTCAGTTTACATGATGCTTGACTCTGGTGCCCGTGGTTCTAAGGAGCAGATTAGCCAGTTGTGCGGTATGAGAGGTCTTATGGCTAAGCCGCAGAAGTCTGGTACAGGCGCAAGCGAAATCATTGAAAACCCAATTCTTGCAAACTTCAAGGAAGGTCTTTCGATTCTCGAATACTTTATCTCCAGCCACGGTGCTCGTAAGGGTCTTGCCGATACCGCTCTTAAGACGGCAGATGCTGGTTACTTGACACGTCGTCTTGTCGATGTGGCTCACGATGTAATCATCACCGAGGAAGACTGCGGTACATTGCGCGGACTTGAAGTTTCTGAACTCAGAAAGGATGACGGCGAACTTATCGAATCGTTGTACGATCGTATCCTTGGTAGAATCAGTGTTCACGATGTATTCCACCCTCAGACCAACGAACTTATCGTTGCATCAGGAGAAGAAATTACTGAGGACATAGCTAAGACCATCGCCGATTCACCAATCGAGAAGGTTGAAATCCGTTCGGTTCTTACTTGCGAATCGCATAGAGGCGTTTGCGCTAAGTGCTACGGTCGTAACCTTGCAACCCACAGGATGGTTCAGAAGGGTGAGGCTGTTGGTGTTATCGCTGCTCAGTCAATCGGTGAACCAGGTACACAGCTTACTCTTCGTACATTCCACTCTGGTGGTATTGCAGGTAACATTGCAAGTGAATCTACAATCACAGCCAAGTACGACGGTATTCTCGAAATTGATGAACTTCGTACAGTTTCCCACGAAGAGGAAGAAGGCAATGTTGATATCGTTGTTACCCGTATGGCCGAACTCAAGATTCTCGACCCAGGAACAAAGATTGCATTGGTTAACAAGACTTTGCCTTATGGTTCAAGATTGTACTTCAAGAACGGTGACCTCGTTAAGAAGGGCGACAAGATTTGTGAATGGGACCAGTACAATATTGTAATCATTTCTGAATATACTGGTAAGCTTATCTTCGAAGATGTTGTTGAAGGTGTTAACTTCAAGCAGGAAATTGCTCCGCAGACAGGCTTTATAGAGAGAATAATTACCGAAACCAAGGATAAATCTAAGATTCCTGTTGCAAAGATTATTGACAAGAACAAGGAAGTTCTTGCAGTTTACAACTTGCCTGTAGGCGCACGTCTGATGAAGAACGAGAAAGACCAGATTAAGGCTGGTGACATCCTCATCAAGATGCCGAAGGTTGTAGGTAAGGGTGGTGATATCACTGGTGGTTTGCCACGTGTAACCGAGTTGTTCGAGGCTCGTAATCCATCCAACCCTGCTGTTGTTTCCGAAATCGACGGTGTTGTACAGTTCGGTAAGATCAAGCGTGGTAACCGTGAAATCGAAATCACTCCGAAGGAAGGCAACTCGAAGAAATACTTGGTTCCATTGTCAAAGCAGATTCTTGTTCAGCCGAACGACTACATCAAGGCTGGTACTCCGCTTATCGACGGTGCTATCACTCCGTCCGACATCCTTGCTATCAAGGGTCCGACCGCAGTTCAGGAATATCTTGTAAATGAAATTCAGGATGTTTACCGTCTGCAGGGTGTTAAGATTAACAACAAGCACTTTGAGGTAATTGTACGCCAGATGATGAGAAAGGTTCTCGTTGAAGACCCAGGTGACACCCAGTTCCTCGAGAATCAGGTTGTTGACAAGTGGGAATTCAGACAGGAAAACGATTCTATTTTCGACAAGAAGGTAGTCGTTGATGCTGGCGATTCGGAGAACTTCACCGCTGGTCAGATTGTTTCGTACCGCAGACTTCGCGATGAAAACTCGATGTTGAAGCGTAAGGACAAGAAGTTGGTTGAGGCACGTCCGGCAATCCCGGCAACATCAAGCCAGGTATTGCAGGGTATCACCAAGGCTGCATTGCAGACATCAAGCTTCATGTCGGCTGCATCATTCCAGGAAACCACAAAGGTATTGAACGAGGCTGCAATCCGCGCTAAGGAAGATACTCTTGAAGGTATGAAGGAAAATGTTATCGTTGGTCACTTGATTCCAGCAGGAACAGGTCTCCGCGATTTCCAGAGCCTGCGCGTGTGCAACAAGGCCGAGGTTGCTCCTTACATTGAAACTATTGAACAACAACAAAACGAAATTTAATTTGAATAGCTATGGCAGAGAATAATAACCAGCTGAATATTGAATTGGACGAAACTGTTGCACAGGGAACGTATGCAAACCTTGCAGTAATCACTCACTCGTCATCGGAATTTATACTTGACTTTGTAAGGGTTATGCCTGGTGTACCAAAGTCTAAGGTGCAGTCGAGGATAATACTTACTCCCGAACATGCAAAGAGGCTTCTGCGTGCACTACAGGACAATATCCAGAAGTTCGAGTCAAATTATGGTTCGATAGAAATTCAATCTTCAAAATTGCCGATGAATTTCGGAGGCAATACAGCTAAGGCTTAAATTATTCGATTTTTATAGGTAAAAAAAAGGAGAATTATTCATTCTCCTTTTTTTGTTCCATTATGCGATCTTAGGTATCTTTGTTAGTGGATTATCTCAATATGTACATTTTTCCAACTTCTCGCTTGAAATACTTGTCAGTGCCGACATCCCGCTTTTCAATTTCCTCTCCGTTGAGTTTTGCCTTTACAGTGTAGAAGTAAATGCCATTTGCAAGTTTATCTCCATAGGTGTCGCAACCGTCCCATGCGTATTCGGTAATATTCTTTCCAATGGTTATCGGTCCGAGTTCTTCAAGGTATATGCGCTTTACAATCTTACCTGTAACTGTGAATATTTCTATTTCAAGTTCGTCAGGAGTTTCGCTGCCTGTAAGCTCGAAAACGAAGCGTGTCTGCGAACTGAATGGGTTGGGGTAGTTCATCAGGTTGGTAATTGTTGACTTTGTTATTATGCAGAAGTCTATTACGTAGCTATTGTCGCCCGAAACGTTACCAGTAGCATCTTTTGCCTGAACTGCAAGCCTGTACGTTCCATCCTCTGTGAATATAGGTTTGTATATTATTTTGCAGCTGTTGTTGGGTAGTTCGGCAGGAATCCACTCTATGGTTTCCGAAGGATTTTCCTGTATTCCGAAATTTATTCGTTTGGAACGACCAGTGGTAAGGTTTGTTAGTTTCAAGTCAAATAGCGATGTATCGTTAAGTGCCAAGTACTTGTTTTCGTCCTTTAGAGTGATGAGGATTTCAGGTTTTGCCGAAATTATTTCACCGTTCATTATGAATTTTCCGTCGAAACTGACTTCGAGCAGTGGATTTGTATTGTCGTTGGATATATAGAAATATTTTGAAGCGATGTTATTGTAGTGATATTGTTCGGGCTGGTAGTAAGTGCCAGTAGCTTCGTTTATCGGGTTGAATTCCACCCAGATGCTGTTCATACCAGAAAGACCAAGCGTTGAGTAGCGTATCGTATCTATTATGATGTCGTGGGCTGGGTGGGGCCGGAGGGTACGTATGTCTATTATGGTCTCGTTGTTGTGGCTGTCGCGGAGCCAGTATTTTACCACGAGGCTGTCCATGTCGTAGTTGCTGACATTCTGTGTTGCAATCGAGAACACAAGTTCATCGCCACGTTCGATGGTGTCTGTATGGAAGAAAAAGCCTTGTTTAGGGTCGATTGCAGTTTCTGGAACACCGTCGAAACGTAGTTGCCATTTCTTCAGCTGTGGCGGAGTACGGTTTACTGTGTCGCGTGTAAATAGGTTGAGTCTCAGGTTCGGGTATGTTCGATAGTCGATAAGGTTTCCAAGTGCTGAAAGCAGCAGGTCGTTGGCTCCCAAGCTGTCGATGACTAGGACTTCTTCGCCTGATGGACTTATGCCGTACACTTCGAGTTTAAGGTCCTCATCTGGGTCACTCTGGTGCGCCCATTGTAGGGAGCGCCATTGTTTCGAAGGACCAACGACAACGCTTTTTATGTATCCGTAAGTCATGTCGGTTACAAGGTCGAGCGGGTCCATGTCAATGTCGTCGCCAAAAACTTCCCTATGTACAGATGGTGTTCCTTTTTTTGTACAGAAAATATATGCCTTATTGTTAGGTACTGTGCGTATTAGCGTAGCACCGAGGTTTTCCATATTTTGCTTTAATGTTTCGGGAAGCGATGAGAATGCAACGTTTCGCCATGAATATATAAGTATGTAGTAGCCGTCGGGAACATCGTTTAGCAGGTTAATCATGCCGTTGAGTGCATTTGTATTTATGTCGAAAGTAAAATATGGCTGAGGTGTCGATGCAGAAAAGCACTTTGGGTAGTTACGGTGTCCATAGTTCTGCTTGTTCGACTGCCAAGCGAGTATTGTTACTGGGTCTATTACTGCGACTACCATTGCTGCTCCAGTGTTGCAATTGCTGTTTCCTCCAGTTTGAGAGCCCATTGTATTGTCGATTGACCAGCGCACGACATTGAAGGTACTAGAATTTACATTTGCACGGTTGTGGCATCTTAATTGTTTCTGTCCTTGCGAATAAGTAAAGACCTGTGTATTTCTGTTATATTCGATTAGGTTAAAATTGTCCTTTTTGAACTGATAGTAGTGTGCTTGCGACCATCCTTCTTCGCCTTCAATATATATGAACGATGATTCTTTCCACGATGCTTCGTCTTGACTAGATACTCGCCAGTAGTAAACAGTGTTTTCCGTTAGTCGGAAGGGCAGTTCCCATCTTACGATTCCGCCCTCGCTCTGTACTACCATTTCGCGCATCAGCGGACTGTTGAAGGCATCGGTGGTGTCAATCTGGAAACGATAGCCAGCAGTACCGAGGAACGGGTCACCTGTAGAGGCTGTCAGCGATACGGTATCGTATGGATATATGGCGTATTCGTAAGGATAAATAGGAAAGATGTCGCTAGACCTAATTAAGAAGGTCATTGTGGCATAGTTGTTCGTTTCCGACAATTCGTCTATTTCATTCATTCCATCGACATATACGCGGATGCTGTTCATACCGGTGCCATCGATAATATTGGTAGGAATCCTTACGTTTGTACTTCTGCGGTAGAGACAGCCATCAACAATAGTTTCATAATGCGACTCGTTGCCATCGGGGAGTGTTCGTTCCACATACACATAAAATGGCTGTGTAACAGCTTTTCCAAAGTTTCGTATGTCAACCACTACGTCGAAACTGTCTTGTACTGTTGTTATCTCTCTGGGGGATATGCTAATGGATGAATTATCAATCATTAGGTCGGGTTTCGACTTCGGTCCGACAACTATTGCGGGGTCGCCGTGCAAAGTTATCTGATAGCTTGTAATTTCTGTGTTTGTGCTCCAAGAATCGGTAAGTACGTTTTTCAGTGTGTTTTTTATCTGGATTCCAATCGGACGGCTGTATTTCTTATATGCGAAATTCTTGTAAAGTTCGTTGGTGTATGTGTGCAAGTAGCTTGTATTTCCCATGTCCATCGATGACATGAATCCTATTGCTCCTTTGTTCGACTTTACCCAAATGTCGCTAAGAGTGTTGGTTGTCGAATGTATTGCGCCGACATAACATGAGTTGCCTATCATAAACGGATATCTGCCTTCGTTGTTGTAGAAATCGGGAGATTCGATTTCGTGGTCGAAAGTTGTTGACGATCCGTGACCGAAAAACATCATTATAGATACACCATCGTTTATAAGGTTGTCAATCGAATCACTATTTGTTGTTGTTACCGCAGCGGATGAATTTTTCAGGAAGGTATGAACCTGTCCTCCGAAAAGCGTATCTTCTATGGTTGTTCTGTACGATTCCAGATAAGATTGTATATGGGTTTGTTCTATTATATTGTTACCGCCACCGAAGTGCAAAATTTCCTTGTTCCATAATGCAGGTTCTGCCGATTCGTAAGTCATTACTTTGTTCAAGTAGGTTGTTAACTGCGATATGGATGTTATTGCAAGTCGGCCGGTTGCAAAAAGCGGTTCGACAGTGGTACCGCCGATTCCTACAGTAAAAAGCTGGTCGCTGGCAGGTTGTCCTGCCGATGGCACTGTCGTGTAGGCGGCATTTGATGCGTTGCTTCTGAATTGGCTTGCCTCAAGCGACCGTCCTACTAGGAAAAGGTATTTTTCAGAAGGCGATGATTCGTAAATAGCCTTGCAAAAACGACGTATGGCGGCAGGATTTCTGCCGACTCCGTATGCGTACTGGTCGTAAAGCTGAGCCACGTCGGCTACCATTGCCTTGTAACCGGTTGTAATTCTGTATTGGGCATATTGTTCGCATGCAGAAATGTATTTGTTGTGGGTGACAATTATGTAGTCGGCGCTTGGCATGCGCGAAATGTAGTCTATGAATTTGTTGTCTGTCGAAACTTTTTTTATTGCTACTGGTGTCTGGAAGCCTTCTGCACCGACAATAATCATTTGTCTTTCGGTGTCGGTGTGACCGACAAGTGCTTTTATCGAGCCGTCAATATTTGTGCTTATTCTTTCGTGATTTGTAAGGTCGTATAGTATGGCTTCGCTTCCCGATGCAAAGTTTGTGATTTCCAAATAGTCGCGATTGTCGGCATTGTTTGTGGGAAGTGTAAACGCAAAGACATTTGTATTTTCGAAGTTCCAGTTGTGCGGATAATTTATGTCGATGTAGGAAATCGCATTCTTGTCGTTCTCATCGTAGTTAGTTCTGAATGCCAATGCTGTAGATGCTGTAATTGACGTACTTGGCACTGCAAATTTTTTCCGTATAAATTCGTAGCCACGATAAGTGGTGTCGATGTATGTTGTTCCTTGCAATCCTACCGTAAGATGATGTATTGCATAGTATGACGAAGAGTTGCTCGCATTTATTCCCCCGACTGCAATTTCTATTTCAGTGTCGGGACCACTGGAATAAACACCTGCCGTAGCTATTGTTTTCGAAAGTCCTGACGAGTTCAGTACTGTTGCATCCATCCAGCCTTCCGATTGCGTTATGAAACTTCGGGTATTACCAGCATAGTATTTCCCTGCATAGTTGGCGCGCTTATGTCTAATACAATAATTTTGACGGTTTGCAATATGGCTGTCGTAGTCTGTATCATCGGACATGGCCATTCTCCTGTTGCCGGTGCTGTAGTTCCATGTGAGAAAATATGTAGCTGTATCGTTGTAGAAACTTATTTCTGGGTTTATCATGCTTTCTGGCGAATCGTAGAAATCGTATTCGTCGGTACCGCGATTCTTTTCTCCATAGAACTCGATGTAACCGTTTGAACTAAGGGTTCCGTCGCTGTTTACTCCGTTGATATGAATATATTGTTCTTCACCATTGTGGAAAATCTGTATATGGTTGGCGTTGACAAGGTTTATAGGAACATTAGCCGAAACAAGTTGCGAAGAGTAAACTCTATATACACCATCCTTGATAACTTGAATCTTAAAGTATTGCTGGTCGTAATTGATCCATGAGTTTGCTTGTGACATCAAGATGTGCGGCACAAGTATGATGGCGATGGCAAAAAATAGATATTTGATGCAATGTTTCATTTTCTATAGTCGGCTGGATGATTCCTTTTTCTTTACGTTGAAGCAGTAGCTGAGGGAAAATACATGTGAGTACAATGCAATGCTCTGGTCTCCGATGTCGGTAAACGCATAGTCGAGACGGACTCCGTAAAATTTCACGCCGACACCGATGTTAGGTTGCCACGAGAAAGTTTTTTTGCCGTCGTAGTCGGGGACTGACTGGAAGTTGTTGAAACCACAGCGGAGGAAAACCAAGTCGTTGTAGCCGAGTTCAAGACCAAATGCAGGGTCGATGCTTAATGCCTTGCTGCGGATAAGAGTACTGCGTTTACCGTCGAAGGTTGTCACTAGGTCTATTTCTGGGTAAATCGTGAACTTTTCCTTTATTGTGAACAAATATCCTGCACCGAGCATAAGACGGGGCACAGTGACTTCGACACCGTTTACTGGAATTTCGTTGCCAGTTTCAGTAAATACATCTTCGAGCAGTTCGCGGTTGTAGTTCCATGCGTTGAAAGTTCCGATTCCATCGCGAAGCACTGCACCGAAGCGCCAAGCCTTGTAGTCGTATCGGGCTGCAAAGTCGAGACCGAAGCCTACGGCGTGAGCAAATTCACCGACATTTCTGTATATAATCTTTACATTTCCGCCAACGCTCAGTCCTTCAACTGGCAAAGTATGCGAGTACGATGCTATAAATGCGTAGTCGGCTATGGAGAAAGATGTAATGTTGTCGTAGTTAATGTTTCCGTTGGCATCGATGAGGTTCAGTGTGTTAGGGATGTCGTCGACCCCGAAGCGGACCATTGAAAGCGCTACTGCCGATTTGTCGTCAATCTTGTATCCTGCGCCCACAAAGTCGTATTTTGATATGCCTGCGAAATATTCGGAGTGCATAGCACCAATTTCAATTTGCTTGTCGAGGCTTGTCAGTGCGGCAGGATTCCAGTAGTTTGCAGAAATATCGTTGGTGGAGGAAATTACGGCTGTTCCCATGCCCAATGCTCTGGCACCCACGCCAATAGATAGGAATTCGTTGCTATATTTTGCTACTCCCTGTGCATTTAAAAAATTTACAGCGGTTGCTAATAACACAAATAATGCTAATTTTGCAGTCGTTTTCATCAGTCAAATTTTACGTTGCAAAGAAAACGAATTTAAACGACAACTTATTATATATTTTAAAAAAAAGGTATGAATAAGATAAAAGCAGCATTTCCATCGTTCGTGACTTCGCTGAATATGGTCTGTGGAGTGTGCGCTTCGGTGCTTGCAATGCAAGGCGAGACAAAGCTTGCCGTAGTGCTGATAATTTTGGCGGCTGTATTCGATTTCTGCGATGGTTTTGTGGCACGACTTCTAAATTCGGTGTCGGAATTCGGCAAGCAGATGGATTCTTTGTCCGACCTTATCAGTTTTGGAGTGGCTCCGTCGGTCATAATGTACGAATTTGTGGTGTCAAACGGACTTTTTTCGCACTATGTTGCACTTTTCGTTTTGCTGATTGCCGTATTTTCGGGACTTCGTCTTGCAAAATTCAACATCGACCCCGAACAGACTACCGAATTCAAGGGTTTGCCAACTCCAGCATCGGCACTATTTGTGATTTCGGTTTGCTACTATTGCAAGACAAGCGATTCCTCTTTGGCTCAGGCACTTACATCGCAGGCTGCCGTTATTGCAGTGGTGGCTTTTGTCTGCATAATGATGGTGGTAAATCTACGCTTGTTCTCAATGAAGATTAAAACATTGAAAATAAAGGCGATAATCTGGCAACTAATCCTTGTCGCATCGTTGGTTGCTTTTGTGTGCCTGTTCGGTGTGCTCGGATTGGCATTTACCATTATTTTGTATGTTATCTTATCAATAATCAGGAATATAATTAATCGTGATAATTCCCATGGCGACGCGGCATGCCACGTCGCTACAGAATCATCAAATAATAAATAATCGAATTTTCAAATCATCAAATTTTCAAATCTTTAAACCTTGAACTTTAAACTTTAAACTTTAAACCTGAAACTTAGAAACATAGAAACGGCGTAGCCATAGAAACTTAAAAACTTAGAAACTAAAAACATATTGTCATGAAATTTTACGCTCAAATCAATGTTATGCCGCTTAAGGCTTTATTGGACCCACAGGGAAAGGCTGTATTGAACAGCGCAGTTAAGACTGGTTTCGAGACTCTCCGCAATGTTCGTATAGGCAAGCATATAGATGTTGAAATAGAGGCATCTAGCGAGGCAGAAGCCAGCAAGAAAATTGACGAATTTTGCAGCAAGGTTCTCGTTAACCCGATAATTGAATCCTACGAGTTCTCTATTGCTGAGATAAAGTAGCATTTTCAAAGACATTTAGGATTGGGAACATGTTTATGCGTGTTTCCCGATATTTGTATGGTCTGATGAAGAAATTCGGCTTCAGCATATTTGTTGTTGTGCTTGTAAGTCTGCTTGTGCTGGCTTGTGCCAAGCAGGTAACGCTTACTGGCGGCAAGAAGGATGTTACTCCACCCGAAGTGCAGGTTGCATCGCCAGCAAACGGCTCCACAAACTTTTCATCAAAGCATATAGTCGTGAAATTCAACGAGTACATAACGCTTAACGATGTCTCGTCGAAGCTTATTGTGTCGCCACCGATGGATGAGAAGCCCGTCGCAGTGGTTAGTGGTAAGAAGTTGAAGATTACGCTCAAACCTTCGCAACTGAAGCCAAACACAACCTACTGCCTAAATTTCAACGATGCTGTTGCCGATATCAATGAGAACAATGCATTGAATAGTTTCGTCTATGCATTTTCCACTGGCGATGAGATTGATTCGCTGTCGTTTGCAGGAACGGTGTTTGATGCCTTTACACGTAAGCCTGTTGAAGATGCGTGGGTAATGCTTTATAGTGATTTCTCCGACACAGCTGTTTCGACGACTATGCCCGATTATATCACTAAGGTCAACAAGCAGGGAAATTTCCGAATAAACTATGTGGCAGAAAAAGATTACAAGATTTTTGCTTTGCGCGACAACAATTCCAACTTCAAGTTCGACCTTCCCGAGGAGAGCATTGCGTTCATTGACAGTACATTCCGTCCGTCAGTTGAAATAAGTTATGATACGTTGAAGTCGAAAAAGGATACGCTTAACGACTCAATTGTCATAAAGAGCCATTTCTTCCCCGACGACATCAAGATGTTGCTTTTCAAGGAGGACAAGACTCCGCAATTTTTCAAGTCGTCGAAACGTGTGAAACGCAACTATTTTGAGTTTGTATTCAACTTTACGCAGTACGAGAACTATAAGTTTACCGTTCCTGGCGACGATTCGGCATTTGTGTGGGCAAAGGAAAATCCCGATACGGTATTTTTGTGGCTGAAGGACACTGCATTAATTGCTTCCGACACCTTGAAAATCCTTGCCGAATACGTTGACCCAGCATTCCCAGACTCTGTACACAATGATACTCTGAAGTTCCGCAAACAGGATAAACTTTTGGTCGATACCGTACTGACAATGAAACTTTCAAAGGAAAAACGTCCAGATGCAGACTATTGCATTTTATTTTCACTGCCGATAGAATCGTTTGACACTGCTCTGCTGAAACTTTACGGTGCAGTGGATACCTTGTTCGAGGAAATAGAATGTAAGGTTGAAAAGGATTCTTCCTGTCCGCTCAACTTGAAAGTTGTTGCCGAGATTGCCGAAGGTCGCAAGTACAAGATTGTGGCCGATTCGGCTTTTGCAACTTGTATCTATGGTTATGCGAGTATGCCCGATTCTGTGGAGGTAGTCCCGATGCGCGAAACCGATTTTGGCGCGTTGAAGGTTATGTTTCAGGACGATAAGCCATACCTTGTAGAATTGCTGCAGAGCGAGAAAGTGAAGGCTCGCAGTGCTGTTGCCGACAGGCAGGTTTCGTTTGTTTATCTGTTGCCTGGCAAGTACGACATTCGCATTATCAACGACGAGAACGGCAATGGTCGCTGGGACACGGGCGACTATACTCAGCACAGACAGGCGGAGGATGTATTCTATTATCCGCAGCCTTACGAAATCCGCAGCAGCTGGGAACACGAGGTGACGATAGAGAACAATTAAAACTTCCGATTATGAAAATCATCTGCATAGGAATGAACTACAAGGCGCACATTGCCGAACTCAACCTTCCTTATCCCGAAGTTCCAGTTTTCTTTATGAAGCCCGACTCTTCGATTTTGAAGGGTAATAAGGTCTTCTTTATTCCCGACTGGACGGAAAATCTGCAGTACGAACTTGAAGTCGTATATCGTATAAGCCGTCTTGGCAAGCACATACAGAAGAAATTTGCCTATCGCTACTACGATGCAGTTGCACTTGGTCTCGACCTTACTGCCCGCGACCTTCAGGAAGATTGTCGTCGCCGTGGTTTGCCGTGGGAAATATGCAAGTCGTTCGACGGTTCGGCGGTTTTGTCGGAATTTGTGCCTTTGGAGGAACTTCCTGACAAGAATAGCATTGATTTCCGTCTTTTGCGCAACGATGTTGAAGTGCAGCACGGCAACACTTCCGATATGCTTTTCTCCATCGATGATATTATTGAGCACGTGTCAAAGTATATGACGCTTAAAATAGGTGATTTGATATACACAGGCACTCCGCTTGGCGTTGGTAAGCTCGAAATCGGCGATAAACTCAAGGCCTATATGGGCGAGCAAAAGCTGATTGATATGAAGGTTAAGTAGACTTCGCCGTTTGGATGGTTCAACAACAATTCAACGTTTAAAGTTCAATGTTCAAAGTGAGCGTAGCGACTTCCTTTTTAGTGCCCTAAAGGGTAGAAATGTCTTCAGCATTCGGTCATCCTGAACTTGTTTCAGGATCTATATATAGATGCTGAAATAAATTCAGCATGACATTTTGGTATCAGCATGACGGTTTACGTTTATTATTCATTGTTAGTATTTGGTCTGAGCGTAGCGAAGAACATTATTCGTGTCAATTGCTTGCGCCGAGCTAAAGGTTCATGGTTGTCTTATTCGTTTTGAGCGCAGCGAAAAACTCTCTATTCAAACACCTTCAGAAACTCATTCGGTATATTGCTTTCGAAGTGCATCTTTTCGTGGGTGCGCGGATGAGTGAAACCTAAAATCCATGCGTGAAGGCCAATGCGATTGAAAAGGTTTTCCTTAGAGCCGTATTTCTTGTCGCCGACAATAGGCTGTCCGAGGTCGCTCATGTGGACACGGATCTGGTTTTTGCGGCCTGTCTCAAGGTTGATTTCCATAAGCGAATATCTGCCTTTGGTTTTCATGGTTTTGTAGTGTGTAACAGCCAACTGTCCGTTTTCGCGGTCTTTGGTAGAATAAACTACGTATGCCTTGTTTTGTGCAAGGTACGACTCGTAAACTCCATCGCCAATAGGTTTGTCGCCAGCGGTGACAGCAATGTAGCGGCGGTCGTAGATGTTGGTTTTCCAATCTTCCTGCAGTAGCGCTTGAATTTCTTCGCTCTTGGCGAACATCATAAGTCCCGAAGTTTCGCGGTCGAGACGGTGCACTATGAAAATACGGTTGTTCGGGTTCTGCTCCTTGATGTGCTGGCTAAGTATGCTGTATGCGGTTTCGTTGCTCTTGGCAGTTGCTACCGAAAGCATTCCCGCAGGCTTGTTGATGACTATTATGTCGCTGTCTTCGTAAACTATTGTTATGCCCTTGAGGTCGCGTCCCGAGGCTATGCGCTTCCAGTGAATCGAAATCTTGTCGCCCGCTATCAGCTTCTGGTTGTAGAGGGTTACGACAGCTCCGTTTAGTTCCACCGTCTTGTTGCGCAACCACGACTTTACCTTGTTGTGGCTGCGGTCGGGGAACTTTTTCATCAGAAATGTGATGAGTTCATCGGGTTCGGTGACTTCCAGATTTGTGACCTTTGGCTTTTCGAAGCGCTTGTAGTTCTTTTTTGCTCTGTAGGGCATAATTTATGTTTTTATGGTTAAAACAATGATTTCTTTGATGTTGTGGCGATGAATTCCTTTAGGTAGAACGGGTCGTAATATACGAGGTCTTCGAATTGCTTGTTGTTGAATGCGGCTTCGGCAAGTTCGCCCATATATTCGGCTGATGGATATATGCCGTCGATGAAAGTAAAGCCTTCGTGAGCAAGAATTTTGCTGCACTTTGGTGCTCCGTTGCCACAGAAAAGCAGTTTTTTGCCTTTGTATTCCGCAAAAGATTCCGCATCGATGATTTTCGCTTCCACTTCCGACAATTTGTCAAGCTTGACATTGGTAATCATCGTATATACTTCCATTCGGCGAGCATCAATCATTGGCACGATGAAGTCGTAGCTGTCCGTATATTTTGCCTTTGCCATCGCAGCGATTACCAACAGAGTGTTTAGCGAAATAAGCGGAATGTCGCCGCCGAAGCAAAGTCCCTTGCTTGTGCTTGCACCTATGCGAAGTCCCGTATAAGAACCTGGTCCGCCGCTAAGCGCTACGGCATCCATATCGGAAACCTTCATTCCTGCCTCGTCGAGGACTTCCTTAACAAATACTGCAAGCATCTCGGAATGAGCGACTTTGCGCGTGCCGTCGGGCTGCATAAGGCGTAGGTGTTCGCATTTGCCGTCCTTCGTTATCGAAACCGAACAGTAGTCGGTCGATGTCTCAATGTTTAGAATCCGTGCCATGAGAAAAATTTTCGCAAAAATATAGTTTATTTACGATTTACGATTTTAGATTTACGATTTTTGCTGACAAGATGCAATAGAAATTTCTCTGTTTCTCGGTTTCTGTGTTTCTAAGTTGCTGACAAGATGCAAGAAGATATACGAATTAACTTAGTTGAGCTAAAGGTTGGTGATTGGGCTAAAGGCTAACGGAAGACCAGTCTGTCTATCGGCAAGACTGCAAGGCGGTTGGACTGTTAGACAGCAAGCCTGTCCGCCTGTTAGCCCCAACATAGAAACTTATAAACGGCGTCAGCCTTTGAAACAGCGAAGCGAGAACGGCGAAGCCCTCAACGAAGTTAAACCCAGAAACGGCTAAGCCATTGAAACAGCGCAGCCATATAAATTTTTTCCCCTCAGGCAACGAAATGCCAATTAAAATTGTCTATATTTGTGAACTGTAAAATTTGTACGGCTATGAAACGACTGATTTCGACCATAATAATCGCGGCTTGCACCCTTTGTGCATTCGCGCAGAGCATTAATATTAGTTTCACAGGCAAGACCATACGCGGTAGGCATGTGGACATGGACAGCATAGTGATACGCAACCTAACACAAGGATGGACGGCAACGCTCGTAGCTCCCGACACCTCCTGTTCGTTTGA
>JAFZRE010000029.1 GCA_017620015.1 Bacteroidales bacterium
AACCGTTACATTACCGATTTCGTAGCATGGTTCGGGAGTAACTGTGAATGTGAAGCTTCCGCCCTCATCGATTGTCTGTGTGCCAGTCGGTGAAACAGAACCACCTTCAGCATCAGCATTAATATCAATGTTGAGAACAGCGATAAAGGTTGCCGAAATTGAGTGGTTTTCTGTAACATTCGAGAACGTATAGCTTTCAATTGCACCCTGGCTCTGTCCGTCAACTGTAACATCTACAATGCGGTAGCCGTCGTTTGCTGCGATTGTGTAAGTCTGACCTTCACCGCAGTTTACTGTAGTATTACCAGCAGGAGTAATTGTACCACCATTGCCAGTAGTTGCTGCGATTGTGTAGGTCAACTGGCTGAATGTTACGTTTACGGTATGGTTTGCAGTAACATTGCTGATTGTGTACTGGTTATTTGTCAGGTTGACATTGTTTCCGTCAACTGTTACCGAAGCAATTTCGTAGCATTCGTTTGGAGCAACGGTAAATGTGAAGTCGTTGCCTTCGTAAACGGTTTGTTCGCCGTTTGGATTAACAGAACCGCCGTTGCCAGCATTAACTGTCACGTTGTATCTCGGCAAGTTGCTTTCGATAGTTACGCATTGCTGAGTAGCAAGCGATTCGCTGTCGTCGTTGCAGACTGCACGAACGCTGAAGCAGTGTTCGCCAACAGAAAGGTTTGTTGCGGTGTAAGTTCCGCCAGTAACATTAGATGCTACGAGAACACCGTTGTCGTAGATGTTTACAGCAGCTGCTCCGGAGATTGCATTTCCGCTTATTGTAATGTCATCAACGCAGAAGTAATACTTGTCGTTTGACGCATATTTTATTGCAACATATTTTGCAGAAGAAGGAACAGTGTATGACTTGTTTGTCCACTGAACATTATTACCACCTGTTACTGTTGTTGATTCAAGAAGGTTGGTGAATGCTGATTTGTCGTTAGTCGTTGTTGAATAGTAAACTTCGTATGTTTCGGTGTAAGAAGTGTTACTAGACCTATGACCGCCCCTGCAGTAGAATGAGAAAGTAAAGTCTTCTGTAAAATTAAGTTCGGGACTAACAATCCAGTCGTCATTTTGCAAAGTTACATTATTTTGAGCGGCATTATAAAAACTTGCAATAAATTTTGTACCAGAATGAGCTGTTACACCGGCCCTTGATGCCAAATTCTGAGAAGTATTGTTGGTGTAAGGAACTTGTGTCGGGTCAACAACAATAAATGCCATTGCGGATCCGCTATTGGTTAATGTATAGCCACTAATACCTCCAGTTGGGCTTCCATCTCCATCAATATAAGTCCATCCTACAGTACCAGGCGAGTTGATTGTAAATGCCTCGTGGCTTTCAAAATCGTCGCTAATAGTTATAGCTTCAATAGTCTGTGCATCCCAAGTAATAGTTGCATCAGCATTGTCAACAGCAACCTGCAATCCTGTTGGAGCATCGCATACAGGACCAACAGCAGTGATAGTCAGTGTTCCGTCCCAGCTGTTGCTACCGTCAGTAATTGCAACGTTGATTGTTGCGACATGACCGTCGGGAACATTTTCTGCAAGTGAGAAATTGAATGTTCCGTTGACCGTAGCGTTGCGGTCGATAGCACCAAGAATTGCCGATGTGCTATTGAGTGTAAGGTATTCGTCAGTTGTTGAGAGAGTAGCCGTAGTGTTTGCACCTGTTGAGCCAACGCCTGTATTTGTAAATACTACATTAAGATCGTTGGTAGTGTTGTATTGTGCTGTTGTTGGAGTGTAGCTTTGAACTTCAACTTCTGGACCTGGTATGTAGCAGCTTATTTCTGCTACCCAACCTGATGACACCTCTGAATTGTCTGATGTAAACATAATTGTAAGAGCACCATCAGCATTGGTTGCGGTTACGGTTCCAGGATTGCTAGTTCCGCAAACTCCGTTAACGAGTGCAGTACCTGTTGCAGATGTTCCATCGTATATATAGAACTTATCGTAGCAAGTACTTCCCCATGAACTTTCGAGCGAGAACTCACTAAATGTCAGTCTTACCTTTGCGCCTTCAGTGCTTGGATAGAGAGTCTGGGTGTAAGATAAACTGTTTGCATAATCACCATCGCCACCTGGATCCTTATAAGTTCCAGCGCATACATAAACTGTTTCATTGCTCATTACGACATCAGGATAAAATACTGTAATGTAGCCATTCTTGGTTTTGGTGTCATCGCCGTATGCATTGTGTGCAACCAAAGTAACAGTGTATGTGCCAGGTTCGCTATATAAAACGCTAGGATTCTGGTCGGTTGATGTTGCAGGAGAACCACCTTCGAAAGTCCACTCCCACGATGTAGGGATGTTTTCGGTAAGGTCGGTGAAGTTTACTGTGGTTCCAATTGAAACCTCGGTTTCCGATGCTTCGAAATCAGCAACTGGCGGATTGGTATTTGCATTTACCATAATGTAATCGGTTCTGGTCTTGGTGTCGTTACCAAGAGTGTTTTCAACGCGCAATGTTACAGTGTAAGTACCCGGTGTCATGTATGTGTGAACAGGGTTCATTTCGGTTGAAGTCTGACCGTCGCCAAAGTTCCACAGGTAAGATGCTGCGTACTGCGAGTTGTTTGTGAATGTTACAGATTCTCTTTCAAGTATTGTTGTCGGAGTACCTGTGAAGTCTGCTACAGGCGGATTTGGTGCAATTACCGAGACCGTACCGAAATAAGGTTGATACTGCTGGCGGGTAACAACAACATAAAGGGTTCCAGAACCAGGTATTGCCTCGCTGAAATTAACCGTTGCTACACCCTGTGCATTTGCCACAGCCACACCATAAATAGTCGATTCGTTGTCGGTAACGGCTACATACGAACCAGCAACTGCATTGACTGTCATTGATGTTGCACCCGACATTACCGAAGAAGGAAGAGTAACTGTATTTGCTTCAGGCTTTGTAACGTATGGCATTACGGAGCCATCACCGAAGGTGTGGTAGAACTGGAAGTAATAATGTGCCGAGTTGTTGCAGTTTCCATCGGTAATACTGGAAGTGGTGTTGTTGTTGGTAACAGCCTGCTGAACGGCAAGGTTACCGAGATACAACAGCGATGATGCCGAGTTCCAGTATTCGTCAACGAACATTGCATCGTAAACACCCATTGAAGATGCAGACGTCGAAGGTGCATTTCCTTGTGAATATGTGTGAGCACCTACTGCCCAGTAGAAGTCTTCGTACCAGTATGAATAAGGCGAGCAACCAACGTATGCTACTGCACCAGCCTTAGGCACACGAATCATTGCTTCTGCGAAGCATGCGTTTGTTCCAATATCCGAACCTGGCGAATAATCGGTTGTCGTATTATTGAAATTACCGGTAAGACAGCAGTTTCCAACACCAAAGAAATATTTTCCATTGTTGGTTAACGTAGCAACTTGTGTTGCGGATAATTTTGGCTGATACCATTCCTGCCTGTCTCCGTGTGCAGTATAGTTAAGGAAACCTACACCATTGTTAATGCCATTGTAGCAACCATTGTTGGTTCCAGAATAGCCTTGTGTTGAACTTGTTGAAACAGTAATGTTGAGCGTGCCGTTTTCAAAACCTCCGTATGTTGTATTTGATGTGTTGAAATAATTGTTTCTTCCATAGTTGACTGTAGGAGTGGCAACTCTGGAGGTCCAGCTTGAATCCCAACCGCCAACAAGAATAAGGTTATTAAGATATGCACCACCATCCGACATTTGGTACTTTTCGTAAGTGATGACCTTTTCAACATAGTTTGCAAGATGTGTTGCATTTTCAACCGAAATACGGCTGTAGAACATATCGGGGAAATAGTTGCTTGTGCTCGAAGTCGTGAAGTTAACAGATGAGTAACCCAAGTCGGAAGCACAGTCGTAAGTTACGTTCTTGGTCATGTATTGAGGAACCTGTCCTGTATCGCCAATCACTATCAGGTAAGTATAAGCGTTGCCAGCCGAGACAGATGCGTTGTATTTCGTCTGAATGAATGATTTGATGCTGCTTGAAGTGGTTCCAGTTTCGTCGGTGTAGAAAATGTCAACATAGTAACCTTTCTGCAACTTCCATTGAAGCCACTGGTTTAACGCCGAATTGCCTCTAAATCCCGAATAGCATATAACCAGCATCCTTACAGGAGTGTTGTACATGTCGGGGTGGTCGCTGTAAGCGTCCTTGGCCAACGTCTGTCCTAAAATGCTCTTGTTGAGCAACTGGTCGTAGATGCTGTTGAAGGCAGGGCTGTAGGTGCTTGCAAACATGCTCTGCGTAAGTGCGGCATTGGCATTCTCGAAATCGACAGAAACATTGATGTCGTTGTAAACCTTAACCGTATTTGCAGCAGCATTGTATGCGACTGGACGGACTGTCAGTTTACCGATGCGGATGCCACGCATAGTACCGAGGTATTCTACCGAAGCGATTTCATCGGTAGTGTAGGCGTTGCTCGCGTATGCTGCATTGTTGACTACGTATTCCACGGTTGTCGGGTCGATGTCCTTGCGTACAGGAGCCTGCTGTGCCGACAAGGTATTGATGCCGTAGTCGGCCAACGCGTATTCGTTTTCCGAATATCCGTTTACCGTAACAACTGGCGTTGCACCTTCCGGAATTGCAATCAATCGTGTAACCATAGGAAGCGACGGAGAACCGACCTCACCGTATGGGAACGAACCGTCGATGAAGATTTCCGAGAAATTACCCTTTTCGTTCGAAATGGATTGGCTCTCGATGGAGTTGAATGAAAATGTGGTGCTGAATCCTGACATACTGTTGGATTGAAGCGAGCCACTCTTTGTTGCCGTTGGGTTTAACGGGATACTCCCGTTCTGTGAAAATGCAAAACTGCACATTGCACAGATGACCACTAATAATAATAGTCGTTTCATAAAACAATTAATTTAAAAATAGCTTCGCAAGTTAAGATTTTTTTCGTTACCTTATTAATAAATATTAATAAATTATATCTATCTCCATTTTTTAAAGACAATTTCAAGAAAAACGGCAAGCAAAATGTCAGCAAATCAATTTTTACAAAACCACACCTATACAATTGCTCTTATTATTTTGCTGTTAGCAAAAAAACAACTATTTTTGCCACGCATTAAAAAAAATTCAACACAATGAAAAAGTTTTGTTTGTTCATACTCATAGCATTAACAAGCGCATACTCGTTTGCTCAGCACACATCACTGGCATTTGAAAGCGACAGGCACGAACGCTTCTGGATTTACATAAACAACCAGCAACAGAACCGCAACCCGGAGTCTTCGATACAAATTACCGGGCTTTATCCCGACTGGGACTACTCGGTTCGCATAGTGATGGACAACCGCAGGCATTCGGAAATGACAACCACCATGCGTCTGCATCACGGTCAAAACAACTATTCGCTAAACTGCGACCAGCGAAGCGGACAAATAAGGCTTACATCTATCAACCGCGCCATAAATGCAACAGTAACACTTGGCGTACAAATGATTCAGAACATTGTGCAGATGGGAAACCAAATGGACGGCTACGGAAATAACACCTATCCACCACAAAACGGATACCCAAACCAACAGCACGGCAACCATCACAACAACCAGCAGTCCCCTCCGCAACAAGGATATAACCATAATCACAACAACCAGCAGTACCCGCCACAGGGAAACCACCAATATCCCCCACAAGGTCAGTATCCTCCGCAACAACCACCTCACGGAGGACATCATCATCACCAGAATCCACCACAGCCAAATCAGCCGCCACAAGTTATAATAGTGGAACAACCAGCCCCTGCTCCCGAACCAGTTGTAATGCCTTGCTCCGATGCCGATTTTGAAGATGCAAAACGCACTATAGAGAAAGCAGACTTCGAGCAGACAAAACTTACAATTGCAAAGCAAATCGTAGCATCGGAACTGATGACGGCAAAGCAGTTGGCTGAAATTGCAAACCTGTTCGACTTCGAACACACCAAACTGGAGTTCCTGAAATACGCTTATCCATACTGCTTCGACCAGAACAAATACTATATGGTAAACAATGTATTCGACTTCTCCTCGTCGGTTGACGAACTGAACGAGTACATAAGCAAGTAGTTGGGTAGTTTAATGGCTTCGCCGTTTCTAGGTTTGAATGCCTGCGGCGTTTCTAAGTTTCAGGTTCAAGGTTCAACAGTTCAAGGTTTGAATGGCTGACGCCGTTTGAATGCCTGCGGCGTTTCTATGGCTGCGCCGTTTCTGAGTTTAACTTCGTTGAGGGCTTCGCCGTTCTATGCCTGCGGCATTTCTGTGGCTAAAGCCGTTTCTAAGTTTGAAGGCCAAAGCCCGTTTGAATGCCTGTGGCGTTTCTAATTGTTTGATGATTATGCTGTTTCTAGGTGATTTATCACTCAATCTACACCTTTTCGTTCTTTACCATAAACTTGTGCAGAACAATAAGCGACCACAACCTATTATATAGGTATCCGTGGCCTGCGCGGAATTTCTTTACCAGCTTCTGTACTTCTGCATAGTTCACAAGATTGTACCTTGCAATGATGTCTTCGTTCAGGTAGTCATCAATCAGGTACGACAAGTCGGTTTGCAGCCAGCGTTCCAGCGGAATGGAGAAACCGCTCTTCTTCCTGTCGAAAAATTCCTTGGGCACATATTCGTAAAGCACTTCCTTTAGGATATACTTTTGTACCCCATTGGAAATCTTGAATTTAGGACTGATATTCAATGCCAGTTCAACCAGTCTGTGGTCGAGAAGCGGAACGCGGACTTCGAGAGCATATTTCATCGAAGCACGGTCAACCTTTACAAGAAGGTCGTCCTTCAGATAATAACGTATGTCGAATATTGCCTGCGCCTCCTCTGGTGTGAGTTTGCGGACATAATTTGAATAGTCCTGTTCCACGCCCGTATCAACAAAAATATTGGGATTCAATATTTTAGAAAGTTCCAATTCGCTGAAAAGGTATTGTTCCTGCGAGAAAATATGGCTCTTTAGGTGCTCCTTGTTCTTGTACTTGAAAATGTACGAAGCGCGCTTGTACCTGTCGGAAGGAGAAATGCTTAGCAAATCGCCAATGACCTGCTTGAAAGGTTCCTTACCAAGGTTGTGCATACGCTTTGCCCAGATGTAAGCCCCGTAGCCGTGGAAAAGTTCGTCGCCACCGTCACCCGAAAGTGCCATAGTGACGTCCTGCTTTGCAAGCCTCGACACCATCATCGTTGGTATTGCCGACGAATCAGCAAAAGGCTCATCGTACGACTCAAGCATATCGCCAATAAGGTTCTTGGCATCGTCTTCTGTAACGATATATTTATGGTGTTCCGTTCCAAGATACTCGGCAATCTTTTGCGCATACTCCGACTCGTCGTGAGCGCGGTCGGCAAATCCTATGGAGAAGGTATTTAGTTTTCCACCACAAACCTTTGAAGCAACAGCAGTTACAAGACTTGAATCGATACCTCCGCTCAAAAATGTTCCATACGGCACATCGCTGATAAGCTGCATCTTTACAGCCGATTCAATGGTTTCGCGTATGCGCAGCTTGGCTTCCTCGTAATCGCTTATGATGTTGCGGCGTATTATTCCCTCCACGTCCCAGTAGTTTTCGGAACGGAATCCTTTTTCGGATATGATGCCGATTTCGCCGCTTGGGAATTTCTTTATTCCCGAATAAATTGTATCGGGTTCTGGAATAAAGCCCAAATTAAGGAACTCACTGATTGCTATATTGTTAAGTTGACGATTATCACGGATTTTCTTTATCTTTAGCAATGACTTTATTTCCGACGAGAAAGCAAAGTTTTCACCGTCCCAGTAGTAAAACAATGGCTTTATTCCCAGTCTGTCGCGGAAAAGGTACATAATATGTTCCTGCTTGTCATAAATACAGATTGAGAAAATTCCGTTGAGCTTATTTATAAAGGTAATGCCCCATTCAGCAAAAGCCTCTACCACAACCTCGGTATCGCAGTTGGTCTTGAGTTCGATGTTAAGTTCCGAAGCGATTTCCATAAAGTTGTAGATTTCGCCGTTGAAAACGCAGGTGTAGCGCATCGAGTGCGACTCCATCGGCTGGTTTGCGTCGGTAGAAAGGTCGAGTATGCTAAGGCGACGATGTCCAAGTCCTACATAATCGTTGTAGTACTGCCCCTGCGCATCAGGTCCGCGATGTCCAATGCAATCTGTCATTGCCTTCAGCTCGTCGCGGGAGACAAATTCATTGTGCTTTATAGAGTAGAATCCTGTTATTCCACACATGAGAAAAAATTTGCGCAAAAATATTACTTATTGGCTAAACTTGAAAATGAAATTATACCATCTTCCGCGGATTGACTGCCTCATCGAAGTCTTCCGCCGATATAAAGCCTGTTTTAAGAGCCGCCTCGCGAAGCGAAATGTTCTCCTTATGTGCAGTTTTTGCAATTATTGCAGCCTTTTCATAACCAATTTTTTCGTTCAGGGCGGTCACAAGCATAAGCGACATTTCCATATACTTCGCAACCTTTTCCTCGTTTATGCGTATTCCCGAAACGCAGTTGTCGGTAAACGACACGCAGGCTTCGGCAAGAAGATTTGCAGATTCAAGGAAATTCTTGATTATCATTGGTTTATAAACGTTCAATTCAAAATGGCCGTTCATCCCGCCGACCGTTATTGCGGTGTCGTTGCCTATAATTTGAGCGCAGACCATTGTCATTGCTTCGATTTGCGTTGGGTTAACCTTTCCAGGCATAATCGACGAGCCGGGCTCGTTTTCGGGAATCAAGATTTCAGCGAAACCGCAGCGCGGACCGCTTGCCATATAACGCAAGTCACCGGCAATCTTGGCAAGGCTTACGGCAAGTTGCTTCAGTGCGGCGTGAGTTTCAACAATAGCATCGTGCGAAGCAAGCGACTCGAACTTGTTGGGTGCAGGAACAAACTGCAAACTGGTTTCTTCGGAAATATGTCGGCAAACGGCAGCATCGAAGCCTTTTGGAGCATTAAGCCCTGTACCGACAGCAGTACCGCCTATTGCCAGTTCCGACAGATGTAACAAACTATGTTTCAACACTTTCATCCCGTGGTCGAGTTGCGACACATAACCCGAAAACTCTTGCCCGAAACTTATAGGTGTAGCATCCATAAAGTGGGTACGACCGGTCTTTATCACGTTGGCAAACTCTTGCGACTTGGCATTCAGGCAATCGCGCAGTTTCTCAACGGCAGGGATGGTCTTACACGAAATCGTATTCAATGCTGCAATGTGCATTGCCGTCGGGAAAGTATCGTTCGACGACTGGCTCTTGTTAACATCATCGTTTGGATGCAAGATTTTCTTTGCATCGGTAAGTTTTCCGCCCGAAATGACATGTGCTCGGTTCGCAATCACCTCGTTGACGTTCATATTGGTCTGAGTTCCAGAGCCTGTCTGCCAAACCACCAGCGGAAACTGGTCGTCGAGCCTACCGTTTGAAATTTCATCGCAGACCTGAGCAATAAGGTTAGCCTTTTCGGTCGGCAGTTTGCCAAGTTCCTCGTTGGCGCGTGCGGTGGATTTTTTCAGCACGGCAAAGGCGCGTATAATCTCTATCGGCATTCGTCCACCAATTTTGAAATTCTGAAATGAGCGCTGTGTCTGTGCGCCCCAGTATGCCTCGGCAGGAACCATTACGATTCCCATTGTGTCTTTTTCCTCGCGATATTCCATTGTAAAATTTTTAGCGATTGCGAAGATAAAACAAAAATCGGAAAGTTGGACAATTTGTTTGAAAATTGTATGGCAATAGATTATTTGCTTCGCTACGTTTTTTTATCAATTTGTTCAATTTCTCTTCGCAGGAGACTGAAAAATAAAAATTAAGAACGGTTCAATGCTGTCCTTTTTTTGCACTCTATTTCATCAACAATGAAGGTATTATTGCGTCCACAACAACATAAATACCTTCAATGTGAAATATTATGTTCCATTTTCTGTTTTTGGTGATAAGTCGCTTTGCTCTTAAATGATACTTTTTCGCAGTCTGCCATTGCGACACCTGCATGGCATTGACTATAATAGGATTAGACAAAATATACAACGATTTTTCAAGTTCATCTGCATATTGTTGGGCGTGTTCCTTGTTGCTCACGGTTTCAATGTAGTCGGCAATTTCCTTGATTTTGGCGAATACACTTTTGCGAATCAGTACCTTATACTCATTCATATCTCTTGGCAATTTCTGCGCGCAAGGCTTCCATAAAAGTCTCTATGGTAACGCAATCCGCTGGCATATCGCTAACTTTCTCTGCGCTACGCCGTTTTGCACAAAGAGAGCCATTGGTTTTTGTTGTGGTTTCTGTTCTCATCTTTTTTCTGCTTTACGATGCAAATTTAAAAGAGATATTTGATATGGACAATAATAAAATCATTTTTTTATGAGATGTACTTAAGTGTTGCACTTGTATTTTTACTATTTTTGCCCTGTTTTCAACCCACAAAACATGAAATACATTATTACCATTATCTTTCTGGCGATAAACATTTACGCCTTTTCGCAGAACATTACCGGCACTATTGTCGATAGCGAAACCAAGCAGCCGCTGATGTACGCAAACATCTCGGTGAAGGGCAAAAGCATTGGCGCAATAACCGATTCTACCGGACATTTTGAACTTTTGCGCCGAAACCTGTCCAAATCCGACACTTTGGTTTTCTCCTATCTCGGTTATTCGGTGAAACCGTTTCCCGCCAAAGATTTCCTTGACGGAAAGACCGCCGTTTGCGAACTATCACCATTTGCCGAAACCTTGCAGAATGTTGACATATATCCGTTCTCATACTGCCAGATAGCACACAAGTACGATTCCATAATTCGGATTAGCAGGAACTTGCCACCATACAACACAACAGCCGTATTCAAAAAGTTAGTCATTGAAAACGACACAATATGTAAAATATACGAAATCACGCTGTTAACATACAACAATTACAGCGAAGGCATTTTCCAATGCAAGGTTATCAGAGAAAAGTCGTATTCATGCAACACGACATACCCACCAAATATAATCTATGTTGCGAAACATCTTGATTTGAACATAGGAAAACACTTGCTGAAGGAAAAGAATTGCGACAAATACAACTACGAAATTGCCGAGCGTTTTGGCAAGGACACTATAGGCGTGGTTGTAACGCCAATGAAAAAGTCGCAGGAAAGGCATTTCGACTATGCACAGATAGTGTTTGACACGGTTCGTGGCATTCCGTTTTCGTATTCAAGGCGTAGTAAGCAAAATATTGTGTCATCTAAAGCAAAATACAAGTTTTTCGACTGTTACGAAACCGACCACAGCCAGTATGCGTATGTGGGCAACCGTCTGCTTATGCGTTTTTCGAGTGTACTTGAAGACCAGCACTACAAGGTAGGCAAACGATTGATGCACAGGCAAACATATTGCACATACGAAAATATATCGTTCAATTTCGACAATGTTGTGAAAATCGAGGAAAGCGAATGTTACAACCACATGGACGCTACCGCCCTCAAATATTTTGATGGTAAGGACTGCGACAGATGGATGGGTTTGTCGCTGGATGAACTGAAAAATATGTTTTGGATAAAACCGAGAATGCTTGGGGAGAAATGAGGATTATAACAATTATGGGACGGTTCAATGCCGTCCTTTTTTTGTAAAAAACTTTTGTGCGTCACGAAATAATTGTATTTTTGCCAAGAAAAAAGATTGGAAAAATGTCAAATATTGGCATAAACAATATTGGAAAAGTGTCAAAAATATATGTAAAAATACTTGGAAAAGTGTAATATGATAGAACGAGAATTAGATAAATACATTGATAATCATTATAATACAAGCAAATCTGCGCTTATGCTGACAGGAGCAAGGCAGACGGGTAAAACTTTTGCTATACGCAAGTATGCCGAAACAAAAGGCTTGGATTTGGTAGAAATAAACTTTCTGGAAAATGCTGATGCGGCACTTATTTTTAAAAATCCACGCGATGTGTCGGAGATTTTATTGCGTTTGTCAGCGTATGCAAAGAGACAACTCGTTTCTGGCAAGACACTCATTTTCTTTGACGAGGTGCAAAAGTGTCCAGAAGTGATAACAATGATTAAATTCCTTGTCGAGGAGGGAAGTTTCAGATATGCGTTGAGTGGCAGTTTGCTGGGCGTAGAGCTGAACGATGTGCGTAGCGTTCCTGTTGGCTATCTGAATGTGAAGGAAGTTTTCCCACTCGATTTGTGCGAGTTTGCAAAGGCTGTTGGCATAAGCGATGAAATAATACTGCACATTGCGGATGCTTGGAAAAACCAAACACCAGTGGATGAAGTCGTGCATAATTCGATGCTGAAACTTACCTTGTTGTATCTAATGGTTGGCGGAATGCCTGCCGCTGTACAATGCTATATTGACTCCAACGATATGTATGCGGTTCAACAGAAGCAGAAGGAAATTATGACTATGTACAAGTGGGACATATCTCAGTATGATTTGAACCGAAAACTTTACATAAAGGAAATTTTCGATTTGATTCCTTTGGAACTAAATGCCAAGAACAAGCGTTTTATTCTGAAGAATCTTAACGAACACGCCCGTTTCACACGCTACGAGGATAGTTTTTTGTGGCTGAAAGATGCTGGAGTCGCGCTGCCTACATATAATGCTGAAGAGCCAATGTTTCCATTGAAACTTAATGCACAACACAATTTGTTCAAGTTGTTTCTTAACGATGTAGGGCTTCTGGCATCACAATATGCCGATGGAACTGCGCTTCGCGTTTTAAGTGGCGATGTGAACATAAATTATGGTGCAATTTATGAGAATCTTGTCGCTCAGGAACTAAAAATACACGGTTATGATTTGTATTTTTTCAATAGCAAGAAGCAAGGAGAACTTGATTTTGTAATAGAAAACGATGCGGAGATAATTCCAATTGAGGTCAAGTCGGGCAAGGACTATGAGCGGCACAATGCACTGAAAAATGTGATGGATTCGTCTGCATATAATATAAAGAAAGCGTACGTATTGTGCAACAGCAATTTGAGTGTCAAAGGAAATATAATTTATGCACCGATATATATGCTTATGTTTATTAAACGTAATGTTATGAGTAGCAACACAATATACAAAAACGATTTTTCAAAACTAAAACTAAAGTAAACTCTGTTTCAATTATGGATTCTGAGAAAAAAGATATTCGCGAAATTTCCAAGTCGGAACTGGAAAATCTGCTTGTCGGTTATGGTGAGAAGAAATTCCGTGCGGCACAAGTTTACGACTGGATATGGAAAAAAGGAGCAGAAGCTTTCGACGAGATGAACAACATTTCCAAGCCGTTGCGCGACAAACTTGCTGCCGAATTCTGCATCCGAAACGTGAAGTGCATATACACGGTATCGTCGGTTGACAAAACGCACAAGTTCCTTTTCGAGACCTGCGACGGCTATCGTTTCGAAGGCGTACTTATTCCAAGTGCCGACAGGGTAACTGCATGCATATCAACTCAAATAGGCTGCCAAATGGGTTGTGCCTTCTGCGCTACGGGGCAACTCGGATTCAAGCGAAACCTAACATCTGGCGAGATTTTCCATCAGGTATTTTCGCTCAATAGGCTTTCGGCGGAAATATTCGGCACACCGCTTTCCAACATAGTCATTATGGGAATGGGCGAACCGCTTATGAACTACGAAAATACACTTGCAGCAATCGAAAAGATATGTTCCGAGCAGTCGATGGGAATGTCGCCGCAGCGGATAACAATGTCAACCTGCGGAATAGCACCTCAAATAAAACGTCTTGCCGACGACGGCATACGTTTCAACCTCTCAATTTCGCTGCATTCGGCAATTGATAGCAAGCGCAACGAAATAATGCCCATAAACCGCAAGTACAACCTGAAGGAACTTTCGGAAGCCATCAAGTATTTCCACGAAAAGACCGGCACCAGAATCACTTACGAATATCTTATGCTTGGCGGAGTGAACGACAGCCTTGACGATGCCCGCGCACTAACCGAGTTCACAAAAGTTTCTCCCTGCAAGATTAACATCATCGAGTACAATCCGCATCCCGATGACACTTTCCGCAGGACAAATAATGACACTTTAGAAAATTTTATTAGGCATATTGAAAGCCGTAATATTGTTGTAACTATCAGAAAATCAAAAGGAAGTGACATAGCAGCAGCCTGTGGTCAGTTAGCCAATATGAAAAAATAATTTCTTGCTTTACAAAAAAACATATATCTTCGCACCTTATTTACGTAAATAGTTTTTGAAATGAAAAGAATATTTTTGTTTGTTCTAACGGTAGTTTTGTGCGTTGCAGCTAATGCACAGCAGAAACCGACAGCCAATTTTGGATACGACAAGGACATCACCCTTGACGAGGGTAACGACTACGTGAGAATGATTGGTGGCGACTCCGACGGCTTCTATGCAATCAGAATGGATGCCGAGGACAAGTTGTGGCTCGAATATTTCAATGCCGCATCGCTGGTAAGGGAAACTTCTGCCCAGATTATTCTTCCTGTCATTGACGGAAACCAGACCGCATACGTTGAATCGTTCTACGTTGACGGCCAAGTTGTTCTGTTCACACAGGTAGAAGACTTCCTGAAAAAGGAAAAACTCCTTTACATACAGGAACTTGGCAAGAGCGGACAGGTTATGGGCGAGCCTAGGGTTATTGGCAAGCTGACAAACCAGAACATGGCAGCCGACTTCAACGTTTGCCTCACTCCTAACGGCCAGAACATGTTTGTATGGTACAACCGTCCGTTCCAGACCTACAACGAGGAGCCGTTCTACTTCAAGATGTACAACTCAAACCTCAGGGAAGTATATAACAAGCAGGTAAAGCTTCCGCTTGTAAAGCAAGCTTTTGCAGTTGAAGACCTTAAGGTTACAAACAGCGGTAGCGTATATATGCTTGTTCGTGTAAGCCCGAGCGAGGCGCAGTTGCAGAAGATGAAAATCATCACCTACGACTACAAGATGCTCGTGTTCAACCCTGCAATGGAAGATGTTTCAACATTCGACGTAAAGGACAAGAAACTCGTTCTCGTTGATGCAATCTTCGGTATCGACGACAACGACAACATCGACGTTTACGGATTCCTCGTTCCAAAGGGCAAGACAACCTATCAGGCAATCTATCACCAGAAGTACGACGTGAAGGAAAAGAAGCTTGTCAATGCAAGAGACTCGAAGAAAGCTTGCTACACTTTCCAGAAGACGGAAGTTCCTGCTTTCAATGCAGAAAGACTGAGCAAGATTATGGACCAGAAGTACGACTATCAGCTTCTCAACGTCCTCTATCTTTCCGATGGCGGTTCGGTTGTTGTTGCCGAGCACAAGAACTACTGGAAGGATTCTATTTTCGACCCGCAGACGAGAGAGACAATATACAACGAGTACTACCGCTTCAACGACGTGCTTGTTTCATACTGCAGCCCTCTCAACAACATGGAGTGGATGGTAAGAATCCCGAAGAGCCAGTATAGTTTCAACGACTATGGTAAGTATTCATCTGTAGCAACCTACGCTATTGGCGAAAAGGTATTCCTTTTCTACAACGACAATCCTAAGAACCTTGCAAACCTCGAAGCCGGCGAATCGAAGGCAAACCTCAACGGCGACAAGTACAAGGAAGCATCTTCGCCCGACCGCAACGGCTTTGCAATGGCAGTTTCTGTCTTCTCCGACGGTGCTGTTTCGGGTCAGGCTTTGTTCCCGAAGAGCAACAAGAAGAGCAAGATAATTCCCGAACTTTTCCAAGAATACAACGGAACACACTACATGTTCACCCGCAACGGTAAGAAGGGTAAGTTCGCAATGTTCAACCCTGAATAGAAACAACATAATACCATATAAAATAAGGGCAATTTGCCCTTATTTTTTTGCTATCACTTTGAAATAAAAATATTATGAGATATTTTTCCTCTTTAATTTTGCTGCTATCTCTTGTTGTAAGCGGCTACTCTCAAACTCCCGATTTCGGAGCCAATGGTTTCAAATGGTATTACACATACAATACCTTCGATCCAGACTATGTTTCGTATTCCTACATTGTCTTCGACCGCGACACTACGGTTAATGGCATTGAAGCCAAGGTGCTGTGCGAGTATGTCCCCGACAATCTCAACCGCTACAGTCTCAAGTCGGAAAACATAGTTTATTCGCAGGATTCTAAGGTTTATCGCTATTCGACAGACGTGCAGCGGTTTTGCCTAGTGTATGACTTTGGCAAAACTGCAGGGGAATCGTGGCTGCTTGATGAGTATGGAGTAAGTATGTATGTGGATTCTGTGGCGCAGATAGAAATTGGTGGCGAACTTCGGAATGTACAGTATGCGCATTGTACCGATACTGCATTGTATGATTCGTTTGGCAATAGTGGTATAATTGATGGTATTGGCTCACTTAAGTGCCTGTTCCCCAACCAAGTGAAATCCTATACCGATGGACTGCGGTGCATTTCCGACACCACAGGATTTTCCTATCATTTCTCCGATATGCCCGATTGCGAATACCAGACTGGTCCGCGCTACTATAAGTCGATATTTGGCAGGGAGAAAACCGAGTGGTGGGTAGGATATGAAACAGTAGGTGGTACTAGTGATATTGACGAAGTATTCACAATGCCACACGATAGTTTTCCTTGTCAAGACCATACGTTAGGACCTTGTTACAGAAATGATCCAGTATATGCTCTACGCTCTGATACTGTCCTGATAAATGAAAAATCATATCAAAAAATTTTTATGCCAATGATGCCTTTTTATAGCGACTTTTATTTTAGAGAGGATACTGCAACAG
>JAFZRE010000030.1 GCA_017620015.1 Bacteroidales bacterium
ACAGGTATCAACTTGAAAGTTACATCGACAGTAGCATCAGCCGTAACGGTAAGTGTATAGGTGTTGTTTTCAACTGTAACTACCTCGCCGTCAACCTTAAATTCGTCAAGTTCGTAGCCTTCTGCTGGAGAAATTGTGAAAACAACTTCTGTGTCGGCAAGCAAGTCGGTCAAAGTTTCGGGGTCGGTAGTGACAGTTCCATTTTCGCCAACATTAAGTGTAATAGTGTAGGTTTGCGGTGCTGGAGCTGCGGTAAACTCATATCCTGGGAAAGTGTATTTTGCAACAACACCTTGCCACGAATATGTTGATGTGTAGGAAGTTTCGGTTTCTGCAAAAGCAAAATCAAATGCCTTGGTTGCCTGTACGCGGGTTGCAATCAAAAGCGAATCGCCTTTTACGGCGCACGAATTTGCAGTTATCGAACCTGTTGATTCGCCCAGAATGTACGATGCGGAAGTTTCGAGATTGTGGTTAAACGAATCGAAGTATAACGATTTTGGCGAAGTTGCCCAGTTGTAGCCGTAAACGAAAACGCTGTCGGCATTCACGGCAAGTCCGAAACTATTTGATATTCCGCTTGTCTGCTTTACAAAGCCCTTGTCGGCAACACCAGTAGCGGAATTGCAACGGAAAACGAAGCCTGCATACATAGTTCCCTGTGCCGACACTGTATCCTGTCCAATCTTGAAACCGCCCTGAATGCCACCTGCGACAAAGAAACTTGAATTGTCGGGAGCGATTTCGAGTGCATTCAACTGCATAAAGTTCTTGTTGTTGACCTGTGCGCCCTGTACCAGCGACAAATAATCGACCGACAAATCGGAAGCATTAACCCTTGCTGTCCAGAAACTGTACTTGTCATCGGGTGTAACCTGCGAATCGCCAAGCGATACAACTGCATTGCTACCTTTCAGATAACCAGCAATATACAATTTTCCGTCCTTGTATTTCATTTGCTTAGCTGTTTCGCCAACCGACGAGCCACCAGTAACGATATGACTATTATAGGTAAGGTCGCTGTTGAGTTTCAGCACGAAAGCCGAGCCTGCAAATCCAGAACCGCCGTCCCAGTCGGCGACATTGTGTGCCAGAATCTCATTCTCGCCAATGTGCATCGTGCGTCTAAGATTACCCGTAACGAAGAAATTTCCGTTGGCATCCTGCGCTGCTCCGTAAAGCGAAAATCCATCCGAAATGCCCCAAGTATAATTTGATGCAGGATTGTCAACTGGATTCCAATCGACTGTAGCACGGACTGCACTGCTAATGTTTCCGTCGGCATCAATCTTTACGAAAACAGGCTGATACACATTATGATACTCGGCATCAGGGAACGAAAACGAAATTGTTGTCTCGGTGCCATTGTTGCCAACCAATTGCAACAAAATGTCGTTTCCGTAGAAATTGGCGCTTGTGTGACGGGCTTTCAGTGCGAGGAATGCGCCGCCGTCGGCAGTTGGCGTGTAGTCGCTCGACGACACATCAACATCACCATTCTTTGAATATACCTTCCACAAGGCATTTCCGCTGAAATCATGCTTTACCAGCATTATGTTGCTGTTGTAGCTTGTTCCCGAATATGGAGCACCCGTCATATCCTCGCCCAGCAAATGTCCCTGCGTGGCAGCCACATCGCCGGTTGTGTCGGCATCGGAGCCCATACTTGCCAAAGTATATACATACCCTGCATCGTCCACCTTTGTGCCATAAATGGTTGTCTGTGCCTTGTTCTGCGCGTTTGCCTCGGCAACGGCAGCCGAATACCAGTCAAAACTTATTTCCTGCGTCTGCGCACCGACGGCAAACGACAACCCAATAAAAAACAAAAACAATGATAAAACTTTACAATTCATATTCTTAACTTTTTAATTATTAATCAAATCCATAAAATTTTCTCCGTCTTGAAACGACATTGCAAATTTACCGTGGCACACACATACGCTCCTATCCCCATTTGTCGTAGTTTTTGCCACCCCAAATCCCTATTTGTTGTGATTGTCTGACAGCACCGTGGCATTGTACCTTTGCAAACGATGAAAATTATTTTTATCATTTTGTGCTTTTGTGTGTTGCCTGCGAGTGTACTTGCAGGCAACACCTTGACAATAAAGCTACTGGACAAAGCAAACAATTCGCCAGTAGCCGATGCATACATATACGCTTCGGACAGCAACGGCAAATCGACTGGCGCGGTAAGCGACGACAACGGCACGGCAAAACTAATACTCAGCAACGGTGAATACACCATATACATTTCGCACATACAATACGAAACGCAGCAAACGAGTATAAAGCTAGAAAAAGACTTCGCCTTGACATTCTACCTGCAAAGAAAGAACTACCAGCTCGGCGAAGTCGTTGTCACAGCCTCCGAATCGAAGAAAATCGGTTCGGTATCGACCATCGGGCGCGACGCAATGAGCCACTTGCAACCTACTAGCATAGGCGACCTTATGGAACTTCTGCCGGGCGGCATCTCGCAGACGCCATCGCTTACCCAAGGCAATTCCATATCCCTGCGCGAAACCGGTTCGCTCGGCTCCAGCGGACAAAAAACGAACAACTCGCAGTACTCGACCAATTCGCTCGGCACTCTGTTTGTCGTCGATGGCGCACCTATAAACACCGATGCAAATATGCAGTATATGCAGGACGGCGGCTTCGACGATATGGATATGACAAACCGCGGCGTCGATATGCGAACCATCAGCACCGACGACATCGAAAGTATAGAAGTTTTGCGCGGAATACCGTCGGTTGAATACGGAAACCTTACGAGCGGCGTGGTGAACATCAAGAAGATAAGGAAGCCGACAAAACTAAACGCCCGCTTCAAGGCCGACGACAAGAGCCAGCTTCTGTCGCTGGGAAAAGGTTTTGCTCTCGATTCAAGCAAATCGCACATCCTAAACATTGACGGCGGTCTGCTGAACGCATACGCCGACATTCGCAATCCACTCGAAGAGTACAAGCGGGCAAACCTCTCGGCACGACTGACAAGCACATTTAATAAAGAAAAGGTAACGCTGAAAATTACTCCATCGGCGGAATATACAGGTTCTTTCGACAACTACAAGACCGACGAAAACCTCAGCTATTCGGGCATAAACACCTTCAAATCGACTTACCACAAGCTGGCAGTCGGCAATGGCATCAGCATTTTGCCCAACGGGAATGGTCATTACCAGAAAACTGTCGTCAATATGCAGTTAACGCAGGAGTTCGACAACCTTGAACGCCGTGTGCTTGTCGCACCATCGCGGGCTGGCATAGCGCCAAGCAGCAACGACCCTGGCGAATACGATGCCTACCTGCTTTTCAGCGAATATGTTGCCAACTACAGGGTCGATGGCAAGCCGTTCACCGCGTTTGCAAAAACAACTACCGACTTCGAGTTCAACAGCCAGCACATAGTGAACGCTCTGAAATTCGGTGCGGAATGGAATATGTCGAAGAATTTCGGCAAAGGACAGATATACGACCTTTCGCACCCGCTATCGACCAAGGGTTGGGGCAGCCGTCCTCGCCAGTACAACGAAATTCCCGCTTCGCACACGCTGTCGCTTTATGTTCAGGACTACATAACCGCCCGAATCGGCAAACATCTGCTGGAAGCACGGATAGGTGCGCGTTCTACCTCAATTCTCGGATTGACAAAGGAATACGCAATGCACGGAAAATTCTACCTCGACCCGCGCATAAATCTGCAATGGACACTGCCTCACTTCGGCGAAAAGCAATGGAGCATATCGTTTTCGGGCGGAATCGGACGCACAACCAAAATGCCAACAATGAACTACCTCTACCCAGATGCCAACTACATCGACATCATACAATTAGCCTACTACAACCAGAGCAACCCTGCGGAGTTCAGCCGATACAACATATTGAGCTACAAGGAAGATGCGACCAACCACGCGCTTCAACCGGCACGAAACCTAAAAGGCGAGTTCCGCGTTGACTTCGAAATTGAAGGCTATCGGCTTTGGGTGTGCGTTTTCGACGAAAAAATGTCGTCGGGATTCCGCTATTCAAGCACCTACACGGCATTCGACTACAAGGACTACGACGAGACATCCATCGATGTCAACCTTGCCGCCCGTCCCGAACTTGTCGACATCAGCTACGAAGCACGAAGAATACTTGGCGGATACAGTTTTGTCGAAAATGGCAGCCGTCAGGACAAAGTCGGGCTTGAATGGGAATTTTCATCGCCAAGGATAAAACCTCTATGTACGGCCATAAAGTTCAGCGGAGCGTGGTTCCGTAGCATTTATGTCAATAGTCGCCCGATGTTCTACCCCGTCAGCAGTGTGGTGGATAATGTGGTGATTTCCAACAATTACATCGGTCTTTACGACTGGAACGACGGACGCATAAACGAGCAATTAAGCACCAATTTGTTCCTTGATACGCAAATCCCCAAGCTGAAACTTATTTTCTCAACATCGGTGCAGGCAATGTGGTTCGTCTCGACAAAGCGTATGGAACAGAACTGTATTCCAGTGCAATATCTTTCGGTAGCCGACGGTCAGTTGCACGACTACACCGACGAAGCCGTTGCCGAAAATCCATTGTTGCGCCACCTCATCTATAACCTCAGCGAATCGGCTTACGAGAAATACACTATTCCACCTGCGATATACATAAACCTGAAAGTCACGAAGAACATTGGCAAATGGCTGAGTATGTCGCTTTTTGTAAACAAACTGCTCGACTATACACCCGACTTCAGGCGCAACGATGTGCTTATCAGGCGCAATGCAACGCCTTATTTCGGCATGGAAATAAATATGAAAATTTAAACAAAATGAAAGTGTGTGATTATTATAATAAATTGATTAAAAAGGAGATCACGGATAGTTTGATTTTCACGATTCCCCGTTCCGTATCATCGGAAAATCATAACTTCCGAGATGACTCTCAAGATGTCATTCCACAAGACAAAGCGAACCGACTAAAGAATGTGTCGTGTGAGCCTGTCTATGCGGAACGCTGCTTGCAGCCTCGCGAAGCAATCTCCTTCTATAATTAAGACTATACCATTTAAACAAATAATAAAAATGAACAGAAAAGTATTATTAATGATTCTTGCGACAATCCTCGCATTCACATCCTGCAAGGAGGACAATGTAAACTTTGTTTTCCCGACAGGCAACATAAGGATTATCCTTCCCGAAAATGCCAACATAACCGCGCGGAACAACCAGACCGTAAAGTTCACAAACCGCACCACAGGAGAAGTGAAAACCGTCAGTTACGGCGATGACGTGGAACTCACAAAAGGTCTGTACGACTGCGACTATACCGCCGAAGTTGAATACATTGTCGATGGCGTAACCTGCAATGCAATGCTGAGCGGAAGCGTAAGCTCGGTGAACATTATCGACGAAACGGGCTTTCCAATTACCACCTACCTTATGGTTTCGTGCAACGACTTCATAATCGAAGAGATATTCTTCACTGGCACACTGCGACCATCGGGCACAACCTACAACGGCGACAGCTACATAAAATTGTACAACAATACCGACAAGGTGCTGTATGCCGATGGCGTTGCAATTTTGGAATCGGAGTTCGCCTCGACTACAAAATACGACTACTCTCCCGACATTCAGGCTACTACGATGACGGTAGAAGCCATTTATGTAATCCCCGGCAGTGGAACCGAACATCCCGTGCAACCCGGTGAAAGCATAGTAATATGTGATGTCGGCATCGACCACCGCGACGCAAATCCCAACTCGTTCGACCTTAGCCACGCCGACTTCGAGTGGTACGACGAATCTACATCGCCACAAAACCTCGACATTGACGGAGCAACCGTACCCAATATGGACAAATGGTACTGCTACACGGCAAGCTACTGGATTTTGCACAACCGCGGTTTCAGGTCGTACGCCATAGCAAGGATTCCAATCGCCAAGGAAGCCTACCTGCAAAGCTATTCGTACACCTACAACTACACGATGCACCTTGCCGCCGGCGACTTCGATATGCAACGCACCGCCTACCAAATTCCTAACGAATGGATTATCGACGGCGTGAATTGTAGCGTAGAAGCAGAACGCAAATGGAACATCCTGCCGCCAAACATCGATGCTGGCTGGACACACTGCGGAACAATCGACCACGACCAGACACGCTTTTTCAAGAGCGTTCGCCGCAAAATGCTGTCGCTTACATCCGACGGACGAAGAATGCTGAAGGACACCAACAATTCCACCGACGACTTCAACACCGAGTGCGTGCCTTCGCTCATCGAGCAGCAAGGAACCGCCACCGATGCCAACGGCACACCAGCAAATGGGGCAACATACGATGGGATAACACCAATAAACAATTGATAATGGACAATTGACAATGTATAATTGATAATCTGTAGCGACGCGCCATGGCTCGTCGCCACAATAAAGAAAAAAAATAATATGGAAGTCGCTACGCGAGAAATTAAACAAATTGAATCAAATTTTTCAAATTATTTGTTGAATTTGAAAAGAATTTGTTCAATTTCTGCCCGCAGGGCACTAAAAATAAACAATGATGGGAATATTGTAAGGACGCAAAATTTTGCGTCCCAACAATAACCCTAAAAATACAGAAACCTACAAATGCGCATATCTCTAACACTCATATTCCTTCTCTTTTTTGCCCTTGCCAATGCCGCCAACGACACTATTCCCGTTGCGACAAGAATAAACGACGGCAGGGAAAAATACGGCGATTTCATATCGTATGAAAAGCCGTCCATAAAGGTTTTGAAACGCAAATACTCGCTGACAAGCGTTTCGGTCGGTGCAACATTAAGAAACGAAAGCAGAGCCGTAATGCCTCAGCTCGGCAAAGGTGAGATTTCTGGCAACTTCAACGCCAATACATTCATAACTCACAAGAAGGGCGCCACTTGGGGAAATGCTTCGTACACCAACGGCAAGATTGCCGATGTGCAGTTCAACGAGACATGCGACTATGCAATGCTCTACCCCTACACGCTCGGTGATTCGGTTGGAGGCGACCTGCGCTTTCAGAACTACCGTTTCGGCGGTGGAGTGAACACTGCACTCAACAGCAACTGGAAATTAGGCATCGAAGCCCAATACCGCGCCGACCTTGCCTATCGCCAAATTGACCCGCGCCCCAAAAACCTTGTCACCGACCTCGATGCCACCATCGGAGCATCGCGCAGGATTGCTGGCAAATATCTTGTCGGCCTCGACCTCAACGCTGGAAGGTACAAGCAAACTAACAGCCTTAGGTTTTTCAGCGAACTCGGCGTTCCGAATGTCGTGCATTTCACAGGACTTGGCACACAATACTATCGTTTCCAAGGAAGCAACTACAACACCTACTACAAGGGCTATCGCGTGGGCGGTTCGCTCGGCATTGTCCCCGACGGAAGCGGATGGTACGGCAATATTGCATACAACTACTTCGCATTCACCAAGATAATATCTTCGCTCAACGAACTGCCGATGGCACGGGCTGGCGAACACCAGATTTCGGGCGAAATCGCATACCTAAACACAGAATCTACCGAGTGGGGCATAAAACTCAATGCAGATTACAGCCGAAAGATGGGATCCGAAAACATTTTTGGAGATGCTACCGACAATGTATATCCGCAGATAATGAGCCTTGAGCAGTTCTCGGCAGAAAACCTGAATCTGCAACTTTCTGCATTATACGGACAAACCGCAGAAATCCACGACTGGAATATTACCGCACAAGCATGTTGCTTGTCGCACAGCGAGAAATACAATTCACCGACGCAGCACCTAATTTTAGCCCACGTAGGCGGAAAAATCGGCGGACAATACGGATTCAAAGGGAAATCGCTACACGTCGGTATTTCAACAGACCTCGGTTTCTATGCCAGTGCCCGCCACGACCTGCTTCTTTACGGAAACTCCATCTGGCAAAGCCCCGTACGGCAAACCTACGAAATTCTTTCTGGACATTTTCTGCAAAGCAACACAAGTTTCCGCATATCGTATGCATTCGGCAACGACATTGCAATATTCCTTGATGTAAGATATTCGTATTCGCATTTTTTCAGAGGAAGTAACATCAATCAGGGTAGAATTTCAGTGGGGATGATGTTGTGAAAAGGCTGACAGACTTAAAGGCGAACAGGCTTGAAGGCTTGAAGCATACAAAAAAGGCTCACCGTTAGGCGAGCCTTTATAATTTGGAGTTGATTATCTATTAGATAACGCCCTGAGCCATCATAGCCTTTGCAACTCTCATGAAACCAGCGATATTAGCACCCTTTACGTAGTTGATCTTACCGCCTTTTTCCTTACCATATTCAACACACATGTCGAAGATGTCGTTCATGATCTTGTGCAACTTAGCGTCAACTTCTTCAGCAGTCCAGTTGATGTGACCTGCGTTCTGGCAGATTTCGAGACCTGAAGTAGCAACACCACCAGCGTTTACAGCCTTACCCGGTGCAAATGGAATACCCTTTGCCTGGAATGCTGCGATAGCACCTGGCTGGCAACCCATGTTGGAGATTTCAGCAACGTACTTAACGCCGTTCTTCATCAACATGTTAGCATCTTCTTCACTCAATTCATTCTGGAAAGCTGACGGGCATGCGATATCGCACTTTACTGACCAAGCCTTAGCCTTTGCAGTGAACTTAGCTTCCTTCGGGAACTTAACTGCCATATCTTCTACCTTGTTGCGGTTCGAAGCACGCATATCGAGCATATAGTCGATCATTTCCTTAGTGATACCGTTCTTAATTTCGCAAACGCCATCAGGACCTGAAATAGCAACAACCTTTGCGCCGAGTTCAACAGCCTTGGTTGCAGCACCCCAAGCTACGTTACCGAAACCTGAGAGAGCAATCTTCTTGCCTTCCATCTTGTCCTTGTTCTGCTTAACCATTCTTTCTACATAGTACATTGCACCGAAACCTGTAGCTTCTGGACGGATCAAAGAACCACCCCAGCCATAGCTCTTACCAGTCAAAGCGCCTGTGCTGTGTTCGCGAGCCAATTTCTTGTATGCACCATAGAGGTAACCTATTTCACGGCCACCAACACCAACGTCACCAGCAGGTGAATCGAGGTCAGCACCGATGTTTCTCCAGAGTTCGTACATGAAAGCCTGGCAGAAACGCATGATTTCAGCATCTGACTTTCCTGTTGGATCGAAGTCTGCACCACCCTTTGCACCACCTAATGGAAGGTTTGTCAAAGAGTTCTTGAATATCTGTTCGAAACCTAAGAATTTCAACATTGATTCGTTAACTGCCGGATGGAAACGGAGACCACCTTTGTATGGGCCTAATGCTGAGTTGAACTGTACACGGTAACCGATATTGTTCTGAACCCTCTTCTTGTCGTCAACCCAAGTAACTCTGAACTTAAAGATGCGGTCTGGTTCTACCAAACGTTCAACGATCTTTGCCTGTTCGAATTCAGGATGCTGGTTGTAAACTTCTTCGATGGTTTCCAATACTTCCTGTACTGCCTGCAAATACTCTTTTTCTCCCGGGTGTTTCTTCTTCAAACCCGACATGATACTTTGTACTTTCATAATATTACTTTTAAAGTTTAAATTAATTTTTAAATTTTTGTGACCCAAAGTTAATGCTTTACTTTCACACCGAAACACAAAAGTACGATTTTATATCATATTTTTATCAAATTAAAATCAAAATAATTATTGATAATTATCAATTTTGCTTATTTTTGCACCGAAACTGAAATAAAACAGATTTATTTACATATCAATTTAGATATTAAACGATTATACGATGAAAATATTCTCGCCAGACGATGAAAACAACAAAAAATTGGTCGATTTTTTGAAAAAATTGGGTCTAAACAGCCCTGAAATAAAAATTGTCACAAGCACCGAAATTGAGTTCAAAAAAGGAGAAAATGTGTGCAAACAAGGCTCATTTGCATCATATATTATGATTTTAAAGGAAGGTTGGCTAAAATCGTATATAGAAAACATTCACTTCAAAAATACCATTTTTAAAATTACCAAGCCTTTCAGCATAATCGGACTATCGTGCCTATATGGTGACAACCACTATCACTTTGGCTGTCAAGCACTAATGCCGTCAAAGGTATGTTTGGTGGAACGCACAGTCTTCGACAATATAATTAAAGGTAACAACAAATTCGCCTCCGAAATCATCAAAATGTACTCCAATTCGCTGCAAAACCTCTACGACCGCCTCAACAGTATCTCGAACAAGCAGTCGCTTAGCAAGGTCTGCGATTCGCTTATATACCTGTCGGAAAAGATTTTCGAAAGCGACACCATCTCCCCTATCATTACTCGCCGCGACATCGCCGAACTATCGGGACTTGCCACAGAAAACATAGTGCGCGTCCTTGCCGAACTGAAAACAGCAAATGCTATCGCTATAGACAAGAAGGAAATCACAATATTGGACATGGACATGCTGAAAAGGTTCAGCTGCTTCGGATAACAAGGCTAAAAGACTTGAAGGCTGACAGGCTCGAAGCCGTTTTATGCCTTCGGCGTTTCAATGTTTCACGTTTGAATGGCTACGCCGTTTCTAATTGTTTCTGAGCTTAAGTTCGTTGAGGGCTTCGCCGTTCTATGGCTGACGCCGTTTCTAGGTTTCACGTTTCTGGGTTTGATGATTTGAATATTTGAAAATACCTCTGAACAACTAGAAACACAGAAACCATCAAACTTAGAAACTATCAAAAATAAAAAAGGCCGCTCTTTCGAGCGACCTTTTCTATTTTTGATTGTGTGACGATTATTCAACAACAATCTGCTCAACGTAAACCTTGCCGCCGTTGATGATTCTTACGAAGTAAGTACCTGGGCGGAGGTCGTGGTTGAAGTTCATTGTTTCACCGCTCATAACGTTGATGTCGCGAGTTTCAACAACAGCGCCGTTAGCGTTGATGATCTGGTAGGTAGCATCACCTTCGATGTTGCTGAAGTCGATGCTGAACATACCGTTGTTCGGGTTCGGGTAGATTGCCATAGAACCTGCTTCAATAATATCAGCAGCATTCAAACGAGTGAATGTTACGCTAATAGTCATATCCTCGGTAATGTCAAGCATCGGCAATGTTAATTCGAGTTCTTCGTCTTCATCAAGTTCGTACTCATTTCCATTAACCAAAAGAACATCTATCTTGTAGTCTTCTTCTGGAATAATTTCCAAATACAAGTCGTCACCATGATTAACTACAACAGCACCATTTTCGATAGGAATAATGTTATCGTCTTCATCAGTTGCAGTAACAGTACCATGTTCACCAACTGTAATAGTAACAGTATGGGTAATCGGTTCTACATTTTCCTCGAATGTAACATGCATAGTGTGGTTAGCTGCAACTGCCTCGAATGTGTAAACGCCATTTTCAAGAGCATCAGTTACGTCTTCTTCGTTTTCTTCATCACCTTCGTCGATTACTACACTTGCAATTCTGTAACCTTCATCAGGAGTAATTGTGAATTCTGGTGTTTCACCTTCGTTTACGGTAACAACGCCATTTTCACCATTAGGAGTAACAGAACCGTTGCCTTCAACAGTAAGAGTGATAGTGTAGGTGTTCGGCTGTACTGGAATCAACTCGAATGTAGCGGCGATAGTGTGGTCTGCCATTACATTTTCAAATGTGTAAACACCTTCAACAAGGTCATTAGTAACATTTATAGTTTCGTCAACCATTACGCTTGCGATTCTGTAGCCTTCGTTTGCTGCGATGGTAAATGCCTGGGTTGCACCTTCGTTGACGGTTACTTCGCCTTCAGGGTTGATAGAACCGTTATCACCAGCGGTTGCTGTGATTGTGTAGGTGTTCGGTTGTACTGGAATCAACTCAAATGTAGCGGCGATAGTGTGGTCTGCAGTTACATTTTCAAAGGTATAAACGCCGTCAACAAGGCTTGCGATAGATTCAACCTCGTCAACCATTACGCTTGCGATTCTGTAGCCTTCGTTTGCTGCGATGGTAAATGCCTGGGTTGCACCTTCGTTGACAACAACTTCGCCTTCAGGGTTGATAGAACCGTTATCACCAGCGGTTGCAGTGATTGTGTATGTCTGTGGCTGTACAGGTATCAGTTCGAAAGTAGCAGCGATAGTGTGGTTTGCTGTTACATTTTCAAATGTGTAAACACCATCAGCAGCAACAACAGCTTCTGTTACATTAGTTTCACCATCAACGATTACGCTTTCGATTCTGTAACCATCGTTAGCAACGATTGTGAATGCCTTGTCTTCTCCACAGTTTGCTGTTTCATTGCCAGTTGGAGTAATAGAACCATTATCACCAGCGGTTGCTGTAATTGTGTAAGTAATCTGCTCGAATGTAGCAGCGATAGTGTGGTCTGCATTTACATTTGCGAATGTGTAAACACCATTTTCGTCGAGGTCGTTGATTGCTTCAACGCCGTCAACCAATACGCTTGCTATGCTGTAGCAGTTGTTAGCAGGAGCAACTGTGAACGATTTGTTTTCACCGCAATTAGCATCATTACCATTTCCATCGTTAGCAGTGATAGAACCATTTTCACCAGCATTTACTGTGATTGTGTAGGTTATCTGCACGAATGTTGCTGCAATAGTATGGTTAGCAGTTACATTTGTGAGAGTGTAAACACCGTCAACAAGGTCAGCGGTAACATCTACATCGTCAACTGTTACGCTAGCAATCTGGTAGCAACTTGCAGGAGAGATTGTGATTTCTGCATTTGCACCGCAGTTTACAGAACCAGCACCTGTGATAGTTCCGTTTTCAGGTTCAGTCGCTGTAATTGTGTAGGTTGTCTGCTCGAATGTAGCTGCAATAGTATGGTTAGCGGTTACATTTGCGATTGTGTAAACACCGTCAACAAGGTCAGCGGTAACATCTACATCGTCAACTGTTACGCTAG
>JAFZRE010000005.1 GCA_017620015.1 Bacteroidales bacterium
GATGAGTCCAACTCAATTTGAAAAAAAGTATTACCTTTGCAATCAATGCAACCAATAAGGTCGCTACAAATGAAAAAGAAGATTAATAAAAATACAATGAAAAATAAGGGAAAAACGGTCAACCTTATTTAGGCATTGACAAACTTTAAACGTTGAACTTTAAACGTTGAACCTTGAACGCCTTAAACCTTCTTTCTGCTTTTCGTCTTGTTAATATTCTTCTTATATCGTTAAATTATTGCATTCCGTATAATGTTATGTGCCTTTGCCTGTTATTTTCGAAATAATTTTTTATATTCGCAATTCCAAATATAGTCTCACATTGGCACTTCGGTATTTTGTGTGCTGATTGTTGTAATGCGTTGATTTATATTGGTTTTATGGAATTTTGTTGGAGTAGAATTTGTAAGAGTTATGACAGCGTTAGAGATGAATGCGGAGATACTTAGGAATATGAGCATCATAGCCGAGGACGAGGCCTTGCTGAAACGAGCAGCGAGATACCTCCGCAAGCTTGTTGCCGAAAAGCAGGCTGATGACACCGAACTTAGCAAGGAAGAATTCTTTGCTCGGGTAGATGAATCGCGTGAACAAGCCCGTCAAGGAAAGGTGCATCGCATTGAGAGCAAGGAAGAATTGAGAAATTTTTTGAATAGTCTATAGCAATTAATTAAACTTTGAACATTAAACTTTAAACCAGAAACTTATAAACGGCGCAGCCATATAAACGTGAAACATAGAAACTTTAAACCTTGAACTTTAAACCTTAAACTTATAAACGGCGAAGCCATAGAAACGTGAAACCTAGAAACGTGAAACATATAAACTTTAAACATTGAACTTTAAACTTTGAACTTATAAACGCCGCAGGCATAACAGCATGGATATAGTTTATTCGATACGAGATATGATTTATGTAGTGAGAGGTGTCAAGGTGATGCTTGATGCCGACCTTGCTGCAATATATGGATACACTACAAAGGCGTTCAACCAGCAGGTAAAGAACAACATTGCCAAGTTCGATGACGATTTCCGTTTCCAGCTTACGAAAGAAGAGTACGCTGAAATTCTAAGGTCAAAAATTTGACCATAAAAATAGCTTTAAATTCTTCTGAATCAGAAATAAATGAAAATAACCAATTTTTGAGGTCAAATTTTTTGACCTCAAAAACAGATTTAACAGATTATGTTTCAGGGAAATATAATAATGAAGAAAACTTGAAGTCAAAAAAATTGACTTCAAGTTGGGGCGGAACACGAAAACTTCCTTTTGCCTTCACCGAGCAAGGCATCTATATGCTTATGACCGTTCTCAAGGGAGATTTGGCGACAAGGCAGAGCAAGGTTTTGATTCGTACTTTCAAGGAAATGAAAGACTTTATCGTTGACAACAAAAGTCTTATCGGTTCCGATGAATTGATTCGCCTTTCGTTGCAGACTGCCCAGAATACGGCTGATATTGCAGAGATAAAGGATGAAATGCTCACAAAATCAAATCTTGCCGAAGTTATTCAGAATTTTACCGACTTGCGGGCAAAGAACGAATACCTAATCCTTAATGGAGAATCGGTGGAAGCTGATATTGCCTACAATACGATATATGCTTCGGCAAAACATAATATTTTTGTCGTTGACAATTACATTGGACTCAGGACTTTAGTAATGCTAAAGGATGTAAAGCCCAGCGTTTCGGTGACTATTTTCTCCGATAATGTTGGTAATGGACTTCATCAGAGCGAGTTAAATGATTTTTGCAAGCAATATCCTAAGTTGAAGATTTCTTTTCGCAAGACTTCTGGCATATATCACGACAGGTATATCGTTGTGGACTACAACGCCGAAGCCGAGCGTATATATCATTGTGGAGCATCTTCGAAGGATGCTGGCAATAAAGTTACAACAATAACAGAAGTGTCTGACCGTCAAATATATCATTGCATATTTGATGCGTTGTTAAACAATCCGATTTTAAAATTATCAAACATATAAACAACATGAAAATGGCACTAATCCATATCTATCGTACAGACGCAATTCATTGCGCCTCTCCTGTACAGACGCAACATTTTGCGCCTCAACGATATAATATTTCCTCTCGCGATTGTACAGATGTTGCGCGCAACATCTCTACGAATCTTCCGAACAACCGTGCCATTGCGCGGTTCTTTAACCTCAAACAATATCAAACAACCATAAACAACCTCAAACAATTTTAAACTTAGAAACATAGAAACCAGAAACAAATCCTCAAATCCTCAAATCCCCAATCCCTCCCAATCCCCACCTTCATCCCTTAATTCATTTCATTCCTATATTTTTTTTATTCATTAATATATTATTATTGTCTATTACTTTTCCATCCCCAAAAATATTCTTAACTTTGACCGCTTTATTTTAACTTTATACTTAATTGTAGTTGTATGCATATGAATATACGATATATATCACTGGCAGTCAATGCAGTATGTGTGTGTAATTTGTATGCTTAGTAAAAAATAAAAAATAAAGAAATTGAATTGAAATGAGATACTTAGACCCTAAGGCGGATTTGACATTCAAGAAGGTGTTCGGCGAACATCCCGACTTGGTTATTAGCTTCCTGAATGCCTTGCTGCCATTGGAAAAGGGCGAAGAAATACAATCCATAGAATATCTTTCGCCAGAGATGGTTCCCGACAATCCCGCCCGCAAGTACAGCATAGTGGATGTCAGATGCAAGGATGTACAAGGCCGTCAGTTCCTTGTTGAGATGCAGACTATTTGGTCTTCGGAGTTCAAGTCGCGCGTACTTTTCAATGCTTCGAAAGCGTATGTACGCCAGCTTGACGCCAAGGAAAACTTCAGGCTTCTGCAGCCCGTGTATTCGCTGAATCTTGTGGATTCTGTTTTCGAACCCGATGTAGAAACCTACTACCATTACTATCGCCTTGTACACGAGCAGTATAGTAACAAGATTATTGACGGTTTGCATTTGGTTTTCGTTGAGTTGCCGAAATTCAAACCAGTTACATATTCCGATAAGAAGATGCAGGTGTTATGGCTTCGTTTCCTATCGGAGATTGACGGAAATACAAGGGAGGTTGACGAGGAATTGCTTTCCAATCCCGATATAAAGAAAGCTCTCGGCATTGTGGAGCAATCTGCTTTTTCTGACGAGCAGCTTGATGCCTACGACAAGTTTTGGGATGGAGTCAGGGTAGAGCGCGCTATTATTAACGATGCCGAGGAAAAAGCAGAGGAAAAAGCGAAAAGTAAAACTCTTGAAATTGCTCGTAAACTGAAAGAATGTGGAGTTGATTATAAAACTATTTCTGTATCAACAGGTCTTTCCGAACAAGAAATAATGGAACTGTAATTATAAATTATCAAACAACCTCAAACAACATGAAAACGGCACTAATACATATCAATCGTACAGACGCAACATTTTGCGTCTCTTCAAACTTCAAACAACATCAAACGATTTCAAACAATCATAAACAACATTAAACATTGAACATTAAACTTTAAACAACATAGAAACTAGAAACATAGAAACGTGAAACATAATAACGAAAGGAACGAAAAATGTGTACGGTAAGCATAAATGTTGACGAAGCTACGATGCGGCAGATTAATCCTGGTCTCACGAGCCGTGAGAGCATCGGCAGCTGGCTTCAGCACCAGGTGGACCTAATGATGAAGGAAATGGCTCACGGAAGGGCCGAAAGCCGAAGGCTTGCGCTTAAAAAGGATATGACACCAGAACAATTGTATTCGTTGATTTCGGAAGAAATTGATGAGATTTATGCAAACGATTGATTATAAATATATTATTAAGCCTCGCGCTTCTCGGAAAATCTTCACGTTTTACAGTAACGTGGCGAAAAAATACCGTCATACCTATGACAAGGAGGATTTGAAACGCGATGTGCAAAACGCAGTATTCTCAATGTACAAGATTGAGAGGTCTTTACTCAGGCGCGAACCCACGTTGACACGATGGACCAACTACCACATGGTCAACACCGACAAGTGGTATTTTGCCTACACCATTGATGGCGATACCATAACTATCGTGGATGCCTGCCACGCCCAAAACATGCATGAAAAATAATTATCAAACATATAAACAACTTTAAACTATTGAACTTTTAAACTTTGAACAACCTAGAAACTTAGAAACTTAGAAACAATTTAAACGGTAATCAAAAATTTTCTTAACTTTGCATTGATAAATTAATTATCTGACATTATGGACGAAAAGAGACTTATAAGATTTGACTGGGCGGCAAAGCGAATGTTGCGCGACAAGGCAAATTTCGGTGTTTTGGAGGGACTGATAACGGTGCTTCTGGATGAACCCGTACATATTGTTGAGATATTGGATGGTGAAAGTAATCAGGACGATCCTAACGACAAGTTCAACCGCGTTGACATAAAGGCGAAGAACAGCAAGGACGAAATCATAATCGTAGAAATACAGCAGACACGCGAACTGTACTATCTTGAGCGTATTTTGTACGGAGTGTCTAAGGCGATTACAGAGCATATCGAACTTGGCGACAAGTACGACCATGTAAAAAAAGTATATTCCATAAACATTTTATACTTCGATTTAGGTAAAGGCACCGACTATCTCTACCACGGCACAACCACTTTCAAGGGTGTTCACACTGGTGATGTGCTGGAAATCACCACCAAGGACAAGGATGCAATAAATATGAAAACCCCAAAAGAGATATTCCCCGAGTATTATCTCATCCGCGTTAACGAGTTCAATTCGGTAGCAAAGACCCCGCTCGAGGAATGGCTCGACTATCTCAAGAACGACCACATTAAGGAGAATACTACTACGCCTGGATTGCAGGAGGTTCGCAAGAAACTCCAGTATCTCAGTATGAACAGCGAAGATCGCAAGGCATACGACCGCCATATCGACAACATTATGTACCAGAATGGAGTTTTTGATGCCGCACATCTTGAAGGCATTGTGGAAGGTAGAATGATTGAGAGACTTCAAATGGTAAAGAATTTAAAAGAAATAGGAGTAAGTGTAAAGGACATTGCTAAAGCAACCGGCCTTTCCGAACAAGAAATAATGGAACTGTAATTATAAATTATCAAACAATCATAAACAACTGTCAACATTAAACTTTGAACATTAAACTTTGAACAACATAGAAACAATTAGAAACTTAGAAACGGTGTAGCCATAGAAACTTAGAAACGCCGCAGGCATAGAAACTTAGAAACGTGAAACATAGAAACTTTGAACCTTAAACTTTAAACATTGAACTTTAAACTTTGAACATAAATGAAAAACTCTATACAAATGAATAATACATCCGAAATGAAAAGATTCGTGTCGCGGCACGCTACGACTTCTAGCGGAGCTGAAGGACAACTTTCAACTCTCCGGTTGCTGAGCTTGTCGAAGCACAACTCTCAACTTTCAACTCCTTCGTATGCAGGGGGGGGGGTACAACCTGAATTTAGTGCAGTTGGTAGAAAACAACAATTTTCCCACAGCAATGGTGAAATTGTGGAGCCTCTGGCAACTATGGAGTCGCGGCGCGTCACGACCACACCCCCTGAGCCTAGCCGAAGGGTAAGTCGAAGCGTCGAAGTGTCCAAGTGTCGAAGCGTCCAAGTGTCCAAGCATCCAAGCATCGAAGCATCCAAGTGTCCAAGTGTCGAAGCGTCCAAGCATCCAAGTGTCCAAGTGTCGAAGCATCAGTTGAATGGTCGCCCCCGACTCTTAACTCTTAACTTTTCACTCTTAACTGTATTGCTATGCTTGATGTTCGGCGGAACAGCATGGGGGCAATCAATAACAATGGGTGTGGAAAATTTGGAACTTGGAACAGGAACAAGTACGGGGTATTATCCGATGCCTGGTTTTTATGGTTGGCAGTATGATGTGTATTTATATAAACCATCTGATCTTCCTGATTTGGCCAATGATTACACTTTTAAAAGCATTTCATACAACATATCAAGCAATAGTACAACTACTGGAGCGCAAATGACAATCTGGATAAAGGATGTAGATGCTTCGTTCGCGCTTGCTACTGCTACTACATTTGATAGTTATATAGATGGTGCAACACAAGTTTATAATAATACAGCATTTACAAGTACTGCAGGTTGGAATACTTTCAGTTTTTCGAGTCCCTTCAATCATACTGCTGGAAAAGCAATACTTGTTGCCGTTAGAGGTGTTGGTTGTGGCACGGGGGGCGGATGTAGTCGTTATTGCTATTACACATCTGTAAGTAATACACATTGGTATAAACATCAAGATAATACAGATCCAGGACAATCTGTCTCAGGTTCTTCTGTTGATGGGTATAGGGCGAATATCATGTTAGGATATGTTTCGAACACATTAACTCAGGCAATATCATGTGGCACTCCCTACAATTTCTACGATTCGGGTGGAAGTACTGGTCAATATAGCAGTAGTGAGAATTACACTGCAACATTTACATGTGCAGGAAATATAACATTGTCATTCTCCAGTTTCAATACTGAATCAAATTATGATAAATTATCTGTATATGATGGAGATGCATCAGGCACAGTATTGATTGATCATACAAGTGGAACGACTGCACCATCGGCAGTTACTGCCACGAGCGGTATTATGACGGTTGTGTGGAGTTCTGATGGCTCAGTAACGAAAGCAGGGTGGGAAGCAACTGTGACAGGCGTGAAACTTTCACCAACACTTTCTTTTTCGGGACCTACATCGGTGGGTATAGGAAGTTATATCGATTGTGTGGCAACCCCGTCGGTTGGTGATGCAACGGTGACATATACATCGTCCAATACGAGCGTTGCAACGGTTTCTCCTTCTGGCAGGGTTACTGGTGTAGCAGAAGGTACTGTTACCATTACTGCAAGCATTTCGGGTGACCCTTGTGCCAACAATACTTCGGCGACACGAACAATAACAGTAACACCTATGTGTATGTCCAATGGCTTGACCAAAGATATTTCTTGTGGTACTAATTACAATTTCTATGATTCTGGCGGAGCAAGCGGTGATTATAGTGCTGGTGAAGATATGACTGCAACATTTACTTCAAATGGTATAATTAATTTGTCTTTCTCCAGTTTTGAGACAGAGAGTGTTACTTACGATTACATGTATGTGTATGATGGCGATGCGTCAACAGGAACCGTTTTAATAAATAAGGCAGGAGGTAGTACAGTACCATCAGCAGTTACAGCCTCGAGTGGCATTATGACGGTTGTCTGGCATTCCGATGGGTCTGTTCAAAAAGCAGGTTGGGCAGCGACAATATCAGCAACAAATTGTGTCGCTTGCCGTGGCGATGAGGACATTATAATGGCAAATGGACTTCAAAAGCAAATAGAGTGCGGTACTTCGTATTGTTTCTTTGATGAAGGTGGTCCTGATGGTAACTACTCAACTGCAAATGCAGAACATTATGCTACTTTCACATCTGAGGGCGATATAACATTGTCTTTTTCCAGTTTCACGACAGAGAGTGCCACTTACGATTACATGTATGTGTATGATGGCGATGCTTCATCAGGTGCCATATTAATTAATAAAGCAGGAGGTTCTACTATTCCTTCTACAGTAACTGCCACCAGTGGAACAATGACTGTTTATTGGCGTACAGACGGGTCTGTTTTTAATACAGGTTGGGCTGCCAAAATTACAGCAAATAGGTGCGATGATTGTCATGGCGACGAGCAAATCATAATGGCAAATGGCTTGTCAAAGGCAATAAGGTTTAATAAAACTTATTGTTTCTACGATGAAGGAGGATATGCAAATGGTTATACTACTAATTCCGCCGACCATTATGCCACCTTTACATCCAGTGGCGATATTACCCTTTCATTTTCTATGTTTAATACTGAAAGTAGTTGTGATAAATTGACAGTATATGATGGAACTTCTTCGGGGACTGTATTACTGAATGCAGTAAGCGGAACGACTATCCCAAATGATGTTACCGCATTTAGCGGAACAATGACTGTTTGGTGGCATACCGACGGAAGTGTACTTAAATCGGGTTGGGTTGGTAGTATTATTGCGGAACCACACGATCCTTGTCGAAATGCAACAGAAATGACCTGCGGACAGACATATTCGGGTACGCTTGGAACTGAAGGTGTATGGTATTCCTATACAAATGCTTATGACGATCCAGGAGAAGAGCATGTGTATACATTTACTCCATCGGTATCTGGTAATTATGTGTTTACTGCAACAGAAGTTGATGGTGACCCTGATTTCTTCCTTTCGTCAACCTGTGGTAATGAAGGGGAAAATCTTGTAGGGGGAACTTGGAGTAGCGGTAATAAAACGGTATCTTTAACGGCAGGAACAACATATTATCTTGTCGCAGACAATTATTCTGAAGATGAAACTGCTGAATATGAGGTTTCCGTTTCCTTGTCATCAATTGATGCACTAACGGCATCTCCGACTACTGTTTGTTATGGTGATCAGGTAACATTGACTGCACCGGCAGGCGGTTCGTCGTATTCATGGAGTGTAAGCGGTTCGGGCAGTACAATTACGCCTACGGTTACAGAAAATACAACTTATTATGTAACAGTTTGGAATGGCAGTAGTTGTTCGGCAAGCAGTAGCGTGGCAGTGAGTGTAAACACTTACACGGTAACATGGAACAACTGGGACGGTACGACCTTGGAAACAGACAATGGTGTGCTTTGCGGAACAACACCTACTTATAATGGAGCAACCCCGACAAGAGCGGCAGACGCGCAATACACCTATACATTTACCGGCTGGAGTCCTACAGTATCGCCAGTAACGGGTAATGTCACATACACGGCACAGTACAGCGCAACGGTGAACAAATACACCGTAACAATAGCAACTGCACCAGCGGGTTACGGAAGCGTAAACTACACGACCATCGCCAATGTGCCTTACGGAACATCAATAACCACGAGCAACAACACTCTTACGGTCAACGGCACGACAGTAACCGCAACCCCGACACCGGCAGATGCCCAGTACACCTACACGTTCGACAACTGGAGCGGTGTGCCATCGCCAGCAACCGTCACGGGCAATGTGACCATCACAGCAAACTTTACTCGCAGCGTAAACAACTACACCGTAACGATAGTCGCTTCGCCTGATGGCTACGGAAGCGTTGACCACACAAGTGTAACGAGCGTACCTTACGGAACGGCAATAAGCACGAGCAACAACACTCTTACGGTCAACGGCACGACAGTAACCGCGACCCCGACACCGGCAGATGCCCAGTACACCTACACGTTCGACAACTGGAGCGGTGTTCCATCGCCAGCAACCGTCACGGGCAATGTGACCATCACAGCCAACTTCACTCGCAGTGTAAACAACTACACCGTAACGATAGTCGCTTCACCTGACGGCTACGGAAGCGTTGACCACGCGAGCGTAACGAGCGTGCCTTACGGAACGGCAATAACAACCAGCGACAACACATTGACAGTAAATGGCACTACGGTTACGGCAACCCCGACACCGGCAGATGCCCAGTACACCTACACGTTCGACAACTGGAGCGGTGTTCCATCGCCAGCAACCGTCACGGGCAATGTGACCATCACAGCCAACTTCACGCGTACGGTTAATACCTATGTTATAAATATATCTGCTAATCCAGTTGCAAGTGGTTCTGTTAGCGGTAATGGAACATACGACTATGGAGAAACTTGCGAACTTACTGCAACACCTAACGATGGCTATTGCTTCAAGAACTGGACGGTAAATGGAAATGTGGTATCTATCGCTGCAACCTACAGTTTTACGGTTACAAATGATAGTACTTGGGTGGCTAACTTTGTACAGAGTATTAATGCCAATGTAACCAGCATCAGTGAATGTTTGGGCGCAAATCAAAATGTTATCGCTGAAATAACTGCAGGTAGCGGTGGAACATATACTTACAACTGGCAGATGCTTGATGGCTCTAATTGGGTGTCCGCACCTAATGCATCTAATAGTTCAACCTACACACCGTCAGCAACTTTGGTTGGTACAACAACCTACAAAGTTGAAATCGTTGATGAAGTAGCGGGTTGTAGCAATGCTGAGTTTACATTCACTGCCACTGTCAATTCCCCAAGTGCCGAAGGCTTAACATCCTGCGACTACATCTGGCGTGGCGGTTCTACCAACTGGAACGCTGCATCGAACTGGTATGAATACGATAGCATAAATGATATCTATTCTGTAGCGTCAGTAATGCCTGATGCACCAAAGAACTACTACATAGGTACTGGTTCCTGCTTGCCGTCAGATGAATGGCCAAGCATTAGCGACGTAGCAACTGTCGGCAATGTAACGATAAATGGCGGTTCTGTAACCGTATCAAGTAGCGGTACATTGAGAGTCGCAGGTTCTCTTGCCGGAGCAATCACTACAGCAGCAGGAAGTTCTGTGGTATTTTGTGGTAGCGGTGTCCAGACAATCAGCAATAATTTAAGATTCGACAATGTAACTTTTGATATGAGTGGCGAAGAATCCCACATCATAGTTAATAGCGGTAGAACTAATCCTACGATTACCGTTAGCGGAACAGCAACCTTCTCTAATGGTATTGTTGATGGCAACATGGTATTTGAAGAGAACGCTTTGTCAGAAGGCGCAACCAAGAGCAGTTACGTTGCTGGACAAGTTTCAAAGACTGGTAACGGCTCAGAATTCATATTCCCGACTGGCGACGATAATGTTCTCGGTAGCGTTAAAGCTGAGATTGAAAACAACAAGACTGTGTGGGCAAAGTTCCATCACAAGTCAGACGACAATGGCGATGGTACTCACGGATACACTACTGATGAAATACCACGTTGGTGGCATACAAACGACATGTGCCTTGATGATGAAAGTCAGCGTTTCTACCATATAAGCAACTTCGAGTATTGGCAGATAAGTTCGCCTGTAGAACTTACCGATGTCGAACTTGTTGCGGCAGCTACTTCATACTCGCAGCATTTCCAGACACCTCCAAGCCAAGTTAATACAGGCGATATACAGGTTGCCGCTTACTCTGGCGACTGCTGGAGAAACTTTGGCGGTGGTGTCGAAATTAGTGGTACTGACAATAACATTATTACCATTACAGGAGCAACAATTCCAGTGGATCCGTCGTACCGTGCTGCTGTCGATTTCTTGATAACACTTGGTTCAACAAATCCTGATCTTGTTCTTCCTATCGAACTCCTTTCGTTCACCGCAACCTGCGACGGCAAGTCCTCACTTGTTGAGTGGACAACCGCAACCGAGCGCAACAACGACTACTTCTCGCTCGAGCGTTCCGATGATGCAATCAACTTTACAGAAATTGCACGCATAGCTGGTGCTGGAAACTCGATTGAACCGCTCGACTACTCTTACACCGACTTTGGCATTCACGGTGGCGACAACTACTACCGTCTCGTTCAGGTTGACTACGACGGCACACGCACCATTTCGGAAATCGTGGTTGCAAACTGCATAGAACCTGAAGTTGCAGAACCTGATGTTCAGGCTTACCCGAACCCGTTCAACGATGAGTTGACAGTTGTTTTGGACAACTTCGGCAACCGTGCAGCAACCATCGAGGTTTACGACATGCTTGGCAAGCTTATCTACACCAACAAGATTGCCGCTCCGCAGAACAGCTACGAGACTATTTTGAATCTCAGCAATCTGCCACCGGCAGCCTACACGGTAAGGGTTAGCACCGCAGACTTTGTTATAAACAAGAATGTGGTAAAGAATTAACAATGGATAATGGATAATTAATAATGGATAATTAATAATGGACAATTGATAATTGATAATTAGGATATTGTAAAGGCGCAAAATTTTGCGCCTCCACAATATCACAAAATTAAAAACGCACACCAAAAACAACTAAATGATAGTGGTGGAAGAGCCTCCCCGGCCTCCGCCACTTTTTTGTGTAGCCATCAAATCAAATCCGCAAATTATCGAACCTTCAGCTCAGCGTAGCTAACCTTCAGCTCAGCGTAGCTAATCTTCAAATTCTTGAATCTTGAACTTTGAACTTGGTACAGTCGCGGCGCGCCACGACCACTACAACTTTGGACTTTGAACTGTAGAGTCGTTGCGCGCAACGACTCTACATCGAATCATGGGCGAACGTTAAACTTTAAACTTAGTACAATCGTTGCGCGCAACGACTCTACATCGTCACATTATTTAATCAATGCTCTAATATGGATCACAAACTAATGCAGCAATCCCAACATCCACAACGGAATACGATTGCCAACACCTACTTCGACATTAGCAATTTTCTGAATTTTACTTTTTATAATAAAAAAGTGACAATATTTTTTACTTTTGAAAGTAAAAAAGTAGTATATAATTTTACTTTTGATAGTATAATTTTCCTTCGTTTGTCGTAGGCTTGTTGCTGAACTTGTCGATGTATCGAAGTATTGCCTACGAAGACATAATCACTAGGCCTCCGCCACTTTTTTGTATTGACAAGAAATGCCTCTGTCGGAATAAAAATCGTTATTCTTGTTGAAAACTTGTTGATAATTAAATTTTATTCTGTAGTTTTGCAGTGTATTATAAGTTATCATGGCGGAATTGTAACTTGTTGAAAGAGTTAGAGAAAATATTCTGTATATTGGCGCTTGTGCTTCTGCTCTGTGTCGGAAATCTTTCGGCGCAGTATGCAAAGATTGTGGACGGCAAGAAGTATTCGAAGTCGGAAATGTCGTTGTTCTCGGCAAGCGTCGCATATTTTGAGTCTGCCGACTATGCCAATGCCTACATGGGCTTTTCGCAGTTGCATAGCTGGTATGCTTCCGACCCCGTATTCAGCTACTATTGCGGTGCAACGATGGTTATGCTGCGCAACGAATACGACAAGGCCATAAAATACCTTAATCTGGCATACGACAATAATTTGTATGAGGCCGACTATTACATCGGACTTGCATATCATCGTAAGTATTTGTTTTCAAAATCGATAACTTATTATTCGCGATACCGTGACTATCTTGTTAAGGCTACCAAGGGCAAGTCTCCGAAGATTGCCGAGGTGGAAATGCTTATGGAAAAGGCTAACAAGGCTAGGGCGTTGGGACAGGAGTCGTTTGCCTTGAAGGTAATGACCAACAGCAAGGTCAAGCGGAGCAATTTCCATTTTTCTTATGGTCGAAAGATTCTTGACGGTAATCTGGTTGTTAAGCCTGATTTCTTCCGTCTGCGTAACGACAAGAACAATAGGGATATAGACCTTGTGTATGTGCTCGATACTATTGCTTTTGTAAGTTCGTATGGCAACGATATGAAGACTGGTCTCGACCTGTATGTATCGCATAAGACCGACGAGGGATGGTCGCCGTTGCAGCTTTTGCCAGGTATGGTGAATACCGATTCCGACGAGGCATTTCCCTTCCTTTCGTCCGATGGCGTTCTGTATTTTGCTTCGAAGGGTCACAATAGTATTGGTGGCTACGACATTTTCAGGTCGGAGTACGATGCTCGGTTGGGAATCTGGGGCTTGCCCGAAAACCTTGGCTTCCCGATAAATACTCCGTACGATGACTTTATGTATGCCATCGAGTCAAACGGAAAGTCTGCATTTTTCGCTTCCGACAGGTCGTCGAAGGACGGTCAGGTAATGGTTTGCCGCTATGTGCTTGAGCCTGATGTCGAAAAGATAATGATAAAGACCGAGGAGGATTTGGCCGAGCATGCCGAATTGCCTGTAACGCCCGGTGCCGAAGCTGAATACGAGAGGATTTCGCGTGAGCAGCCTACCGAGCCGGAAGCAAAGGATAGTACGCCTACAAAGGATGAACCGCAGTTCGAACTCGATACTACAGACTTGTTTGTCTCGACAAGGACTATGCTTGATGAAAAGATTTCAGCTATATCTAATTATGATGAATATTCCCAGAAATTGGATGCTTACGCACGAATAACTTCCAATAAGATTAGAAAAGCAAAGGCTAGCGGAACAAATTCAGGCATGTCGTCGTCGGAAATTGCCCAGATGGCAAATTCTGTGGTTATATTCTACGATTTGTCGCGAAAGTTCAATTCGGTATATACTACGGCAAAACCTACTTTGGAACGTTGTGCAAACGATATGGAGTCGCTCGGAAAAATGGACCCTGGCAGCGGTGAATATCAGTTTAGGTTGCATAATATCAATGTTTCAGTCGGAAAGGTAAATGCAAAGTCGCCTTTGGCGGTAATGATTGCCGAAAAGAAAAACGAGAGGAAGCAGGCCGACGACGCTCTGAAGAAGTTGAGCAGGAATATGGTTAAGGACCGGAGGAATCTGCGTGAAATAAACGAAAAACTTGAATCGGTAATGCAACTTATCCAGAAGGAAACCGACCCGAAGTTGCGTGAAAGATATGTAAACGAACATAAGGCACTTGAAAACTCGAAGGTTGACATCATAAATGGAATGAAAAACATGCAGGTTGAGGCTAAACGCTTGAATCTGATGATTCAAAAGACCGATGAGTCGATAAAGATGCTTGAGGATATTGATGAGATTATTGCAAATATTGATTTGAGTGAACTCGAAGAGGAGGCGGAGGTCGGTTCTGGCGATATTCTGGAAATGAAGGATTTGGTCTCCGAAGAGGAAGATAAGGTTGTGACCGAGTTCGAGAAAACTGTTGATGAGGATGAAAGTCTGTATTCGGAGATTATTGATTATGAGTCGATTAGTTCGGGCACGGAGAACAATGCTAGGCTTGTTACCGATGAAGTGCTTGCATTGGAGGATTATATGTCGTCGTCAACTTCGGCTGTGGTGAAGAAAATGAAAGCCACCGATGCGCTTTATAACGAAAAGTCGAGCTTGGAATCGCAGTTTGATGTGGCAGAAACAGAGTCGGAGAAAGCAGAGTTGCTGAAGCAAATTAATGCAACACAGAAGCAAATTACAGAAAATGTGAAGGCTATAGAAGCCGAACTGTCATATCGTGACAATCCGTCCGTATCGAAGGCAATAGACGATTTTAATGCAATAAAGCAGACGAAAGTAGAAGGTGAATCATGGTCGGGTTTGGTTTCGTCGACACAAAATCTTATTGAAAAGTCAAATGAACTTGCTGAACAAATGTCGGGACAGAAGCAACCGTCGGCTGTTAGTGATGTCAAGGCAAAATTGGTGGGAAAAATCAAAGCTGATATTGATAATCAAATAGTTGACAATGTCGCTGAGATGCAGGATTTGGCTGTGTCGCAGCAGAATAAGAGAAATGTTGCCGATATGAACCGCGAGGTGTCGAAGATTAGGTCATCGGCAAAGGACAAGTCTTTTGAAGCCGATGTTATGAAGGATATTAGTTCGGTGTCGAAGAAAGTTGAAGCATCGAAGCGGGAAACTTCTCCTACTGGTTCTAATCTTGCCGAAGCCGAGAATATTCTTGAAGGTACGGTTGTGAAGCGCATTGCAATATTGAATGAGGAGTATGATGCTGAAAGTCGTGTTTATGATGTGCTTAACGAAAAATATAGTGCAACAAAATCGAGTGATAGGTTGCGGCAGCAGGCAGATGTCATTTACTATTCGGCATTGGAAGACAAGCAGCAGGCTGATGTCGAAACCGATGATGTCGCAAGGATGAAATATTTGTCGGAAGCGAACAAGAAGATGAAATCGGCAAATACTGCACTTATGCAGGCTATTTCTCCTGATGCAAAATTGGAAACTAATTCGAACGATGAGATAACAGAGTCGATTCTGAGTTTGCACAATGAAATAAAAGCACAAAAAGGTGTGTTATCTTCGCCCGCTGAGCCACTCGACCCATCCCGCCCGCTGAGCGTAGCCGAAGCGAGCGTATCATCCTCTGCACAAAATGACCCTATGTCAAATAGTCAAAGTGTCATTGTGTCCAATAATACCTCATCCCAGTCATCCACTGAGCCAGTTGACCCATCCCGCCCACTGCGTCGTACTGAGCTTGTCGAAGTAAGCGTAGTCGAAGTGAAGGGGGACGCAACTTCAACAAAAAATACCGATCAGAATGGCGTAGCCGAAGGGTCGGGTAGCACTATTTCTTCTCAATCCCTCCAGACTTCCGTTTCCCTCCAGACCGACCTCTCGAAGCGCATCAATACCAACGTCAGCGACATAAATACCATCGCGACCAACATGGCTACGGCAGGTCGCAGCGAGAAGAAACGCCTGGAGACTACTCTCGGTGAAGTCATCTCCGAACGCGACGACAATGTCCGTACTCTCGGCGAGGAGAAGCAGCGCTTCTATGCCGAACTTGACAGGTCAAAGCACGACGAGATAGCAAAGAATGGTGCATCGACAGAGTACACGAACCGCTACGCCGACTACCGCCAGGCACTCTATAGCCTGAC
>JAFZRE010000031.1 GCA_017620015.1 Bacteroidales bacterium
GAAAAAAATGAAACTACACACCCCAATTTTGAACGTTCCAACTTCCTGGGACTTATAAAGAGTGTTGAAAATCGGTTTTGAATTGAAAAAAAATGAAACTGCACCTCCCAAAAGTGAACGTTCCAGCTTCGAGGGACTTATAATGGTTGTTGAAATTCGAAAAAAAATAAACTACGCATCCCAATTTTGAACGCTCCAACTTCAATGGACTTATATACCTATTAAATATACAATGTCAAACTTTAAAAATTAATTGAGATGAGAATAATTAAGATTGAAGAACCAAATGTAAAAGACACGGCACAGCCTGTGGAGCCTGTGAAATTAGAACTTACGCAAAACGATGATGTGAACAAACTCATCAAGGCAATTCTTTCAAAAAAGTCGAAAGGATATGAGGAGCGCGTAATGGACATCATCAAGGGTTGCAACCGGATGAGAGAGAAATTCGGTAAGAAGCCGTTCGATATGTATTCGTTTATTGTAGGCGTAATCTGGTGCGAGGAACGGCCTTCGAAGGAAACTGTGTTCCGGGCAATTGACACCTACTGCGGACACGATAGGGATCTGTTTTCGAATGCAGATGTCGCACTGGTTTGGGACAGCATTACCAACGAGAGGTTTTAGTGTAATCTAGCCTTTGTCTTGACTCTAATATGACAAAAAACTATTTTCACCCTTGTTGAAATTATGAGCCTTTGGCGGTCGCTAATTTCTGCGAAGACGGATTTCTGGACCTTTTAAACCATCGCTTGCGATACCTTGATTGCCGCCTTGGCTGGAGAGCGTTAAGAAAATCGGAGGAACAAAGCGTAAAAAATCAGTCTGTTTGAAGGCGGAGTGAAACGGAGACAAGTTTCTGATTTTTAGTGAAGTGTAGCCGATTTTTAGCGAAGCAGACTCAGCGGACACACTTTTTTTGTTTACTGTTTTTGGTGACAAAAAAAGTAAAAGCCTCCGCGGCTCGAGCGGAATATTTGTCGATTTATACAAGAAATAGTTTAGACAAGAGCCAACATATTTTGGAATAACTATGACGAAGTTTTTGTGTATTAGAAATTTATATTACGGTTTACATTTTTGAAAAATTTTGTCGTACCTGCGGCGCAGGCATTAGGGCGGTGCTTGTAGCTGGTGGGTTGCGGCTATGTATAATAAAAACGCCCGATGGAGGAATCATAATGAGAAAACTAATTGTTTTAGCGAATTTGGTGTTTGTGGCGATTGTGCAGCTTGTCGCACAAGGAGAAATCTCGACTGGTGGATGCTGTAGCCTTGCTAATGTACAATCAAATAACGCGCAGAGTGTGAGGACTTATACCTGCGAAGTGCGCAAAACTGCCGATGGCTGGATTATCGAGCCGGACATCGAATACCTTACCCCGATGTATTGGAAGGTTGTGTGTCATGCCGACCAAGTGTTCGATAGCAAGGAAGAGCCGATACGCATACTCGAAGCCGCCAGATGGACGATGCTTCCACCGACTAGCAACGACTTTATAAGGTTTCTGAAGACGGACAATTGGTTCGCTTCGCCCCAGGCCATCAATCGCTGGGAAGAGTTTATGCAGCAGAATACGGATAAACTAAGTGATGACAGCAAAGAGATAAGTGAATAAATAATTAGGTATTAACTAAAAAATTAAACAGTATGATTAATAATTTTAAAAATTTAGAAGACATGACAGAAAACAAGAAAAATTTTACAGAGGTTTTTGTGGCTGAAAACGGCAAAAAGGGAGTTAAGAACCCTAATGGTGACATTATCGTACCGGCAAATTACGATGATATTGCTTATACATACGATTATTCGGTGCTGAAGAATTATCCATACGTTTGTGTGCGTGACGGCAAGAAGGGTTTGGTTGCTCCCGATGGTAAAGGTACGGAACTTACCGAGTTTGTTTACGACGATATTGCACTTGTGGAGAAATATGTTGGTACTTGCTTACTATATTGGAAGGGTGGAAACAAGCAGATTGGCGTTATGGCAAACAATGGTAAGGTTTGCTCTATTCAGACTAAATGCAATAGCAAGCAGTTCGGCATTATGGCGAACAACGGCAAGGAAATCACACCGTGCAAACTCGATATGTACAGTGAGACAGGTCAAACCATTTATTTTAAAAGTGGAGAGCATTGGGGGCTTTGGCAAATGGAGATTGGTGAATTGCTTGAGCCTATCTATGATGATATTCGAGTTGATGATCCCGACGAGCCAATTGTTTTTACACTCGACGGCAAGAAGGGTTATGTAAAGGTTGGTGAAAATAGTTTTATCCCACTGTCGATGGAAAAGGCAATGGGCGAGGACGAATGGCACGACCTTCTGCTCGAATGTATTCACGACCAGTATATTGACGACTAAGAATAATACCAAGAAAGAATGAAAAAATGATGGTAGGCTGCTCCTGCGGCACAGGCATTCGGGCGGTGCTTGTGCTTGCAGGTTGCAGTTTTGTGAAACGAAAAAGCCCGAAGGAGAAGAAGTTATGAGTAAGGGGAATATTTGTAATGAAATTTTAGATGATCGCCACAATTTGATTCTCGACGCAACAAGGAAATATCTTGCTACTAAGGAGCGTGAAAAGTACTATTATTGTGATATTCGTTATCATCCTGAGGATTTATCGTCAGTAGATTATTGGACATTGCCGGAAGAAACATTGGCAGAGTTGCGCGCTATACGCGAAAGGATAGACAATAATCCTAAACTAAAAACCAAGGAAGATATAGATTATGCTTGGCGTAGGGAAGTAGCCGAAAATATAAAGGTGGATGAATATGTTGCCGATTGCATTTGGAACGATGAATTCGGTCGATATTATCCCATTCCCTTTTTTAATGAAGATGATTGGACCTATGAAAAAATAAGTCTGGACAATTATATTTACTGCTATAGGTTTGATGTCTGTATTGTCAATGATGATGGTAAGGTTGAAATCGTTTATAAGGAAAATGTCAGGTTGTCTGATGAGGAATATATAACGCTTGTGGCATATCTGGTTGAAAATGAGTTTTGTTCGTTTACAAGATTTTCTAAGGATTTTCCAGAAATAAGCAGAAGGATAAGTGCTATTAGAAGGAAATATGAAAGTTTCTTTGAATGTGCAATATTGATGAAGGAAGCGAAGTATGATGCGGAAATCATTAGGAACAATTTGCCTTCTGGATTAAAAAAGTAAGTGTTTGATTGTTTTATTATTGTCTAATTTTAATTTGGTTTATTTATTATGACATTTGTTTTGATTTATGCAATTGGCGTGGGAATATCTGCGCTGGGGATTTTTTTGTACGAGTATCTCTACCTTTACGACAGGCAGATAAGGTACATTAGTGGCAAGGAAGTGATACAGGATGTGCTGATGTCGCTGCTGTCGTGGATTATGGTTGCCATCCTTATCTTCGTCGTAGCTATTGACATATATATGGGCTGGCCATCAAAAGGTTTCGATTTGAAGATTAAGAAGATAGGGGAAGCGATGAAGAACGGGATGATTGTGAGGGACATTTGATGATTTGAATATTTGAAGATTCGATAATTGTAGAGACGTTGCGCGCAACGTCTCTACAATGTGCAACGTTGCGTTTAAAAACACCAAAAATTAACCATCGGAAAAACAGTAATTTATGAAAAGAAAAAGCGAAAATGAAAAACCGCAGGGAACCCAGTTCTCTACATTCCAGTTGTATTCGCCCAAGGAAATCCGCGCCAACCTCGACAAGCATGTCATTGGTCAGGACGAGGCGAAGAAGATCTTGTCGGTGGCAATATACAACCACTATAAGCGTCTGCTGTCGTCGAAATATGGTATCGGCAACGACAAGCCCGAGTTCAGCGATGTGAAAATAGAAAAGTCGAATGTGATGCTGCTTGGCACTACCGGTTCTGGCAAGACCTTCCTGATACAGACCATCGCCAAGATGCTGGGTGTGCCGCTGTTTGTGCAGGACTGCACCAAGTTGACCGAAAGCGGATATGTAGGCGAGGATGTCGAGAACTGTGTCGGCGGACTGCTCCGTGCTGTGGATTTCGATGTTGACCGTGCCGAAATGGGAATCGTGGTGCTCGATGAGGTTGACAAACTTGCAAGGCAGGCTAAGGGCAATATGTCGATTACGCGCGATGTGGGTGGCGAAGGTGTGCAGCAGGGCTTGCTTAAGATTGTCGAGGGCAGTGTTGTCGGTGTTCCTCCGCAGGGTGGACGCAAGCATCCCGATCAGAAACTGGTGCATGTCGATACATCAAACATTCTGTTCATTGCGCTCGGCGCTTTCTCTGGCCTGGAAAAGGCAATTGAAAGGCGCTTCCGCAGTAGCAGTGTCGGTTTCAAGAGCCAATCGGAGGTAAGCATTGCTCCCGACCGTATATTGGACAAGGTTACGCACGATGACCTGAAGAATTTCGGGCTTATTCCCGAGTTTATCGGGCGTTTTCCAGTGCTTACACACACAAATCCGCTCAAGGTCGATGATATGGTGCGCATAATAACCGAGCCTAAGAACTCGTTGCTCAAGCAGTACCAGAAACTTATGTCGATGGACAATGTGACCTTGAAGTTTTCCGACGAAGCCATCCGCTATATTGCCGAGGTTGCCATCAGGAACGAGACTGGCGCCCGTGGACTTCGCGGTGTGATGGAGCGGATCCTTACCGATGTGATGTACGAGTACGCCGAAACCGAGCGTAGCAAGACTCTCACAATCGACAGGGCTTTTGTGGAAAATATCCTGTCGGAGAGTGAAATGCTGTATGGTAAAACTGCATAAATAATTGATTGCTAATGATTATCCTAAATTTGTATGAAATGTCGTTGCACATACGACCTCGCTGAGGTCGATTTTTGTCAAATCTATATTAACTATAACTATTAGACCTCTCTGAGGTCTGGATGTATTTTGAAGAAATATGTTGATGATTTTACGACCTCGGAGAGGTCAAATATGTATAGAAGAAGGTGAATACACAAACAACGACCTCAGCGAGGTCGTACCGAATCACACACTGCGTTTCATGAGTTGACGGTATGTTATTATAATTTTTAAATTTTGAAACTATGGGAATGAAAAGAAATGCAATCAAATATGCTAATGGCTCTGGATATAACGCCATCAAAACATTTGCGGTCTTTCCTGCTGAAAGTCATGGCTTACAAGACGCATCCGATAAGGTTAATTTTGAATCGCTTATGATGTCATTAAAAGACAGTGGTTATGTCTGTTTGCCATCTGAATCTGCTAATATTGAACATCTGCTTGTGGCGATAAACATATCTTTGCAATCATGCAAGGCTTTCTGCGGATATTATCAACGAACTTCCTTCATATACCATATTGTGAACGATGACAAGTTTGTCGCTCAATACTGGGAGAAAAAAGATGCAGAGGCGCCATATAATCTCAAGTCAAACGATTATGTACAGAAAGATGAAAAGATTGTTGCAAACATCGATTGCACTAAAATAAGTGTTTCTGTTGATAAAAATTGCCATTACTCAATACCTTTTTCCATTTTTGATGAGGCGAATGCACGAATCAATGAAAATTTGGATAAAATGGTTGCATACCGTAAGGTAAAATATGATGACAACAGAAGCAAAGACCAGTATATTCAAGAGGCGAATCGCATCTGCATTTACGAACTCAGGGTTGAAAAGCCTATAAATGTTTGTATGCGCAGGGCTATTAATCGTGGATTGTTGTAATGATTTGATTATTAATAATTTTTAAAAATGATTTTTTATGAATAAGGAAATGAAATTTACAGAGAACAAAGCAGAATCTCAAGAGCTTAGAAAAGAAGCATTTCGCCAGATGCACAGACGACCGCAAAACATAAACGAAGATGTGATGAAGCGCTTCTGGAATATTGATAGTCAATGTGCGCCAGTTCTGGTGGAACATGTTGCAATTGAAAGGCTTGTGAAGAAATATGGTGATAATGGTTTTGTAATGATAAGTGCTGGCAGAAGCGATGAAAGTGATGAACGAAACACGCAGTCAACACGAGAATTGATAAATTACCTGAAAGGATCTGGTTTTGCATACTTGCCTTTATATGGTGGCAATCCTGGAACGGACAATGATGTTGATTCGTTTGTGCCAAAGTTCATTGTGTTTAACTGTGATGTAAAAGGTAATCCGATGATTTTTCGAGATTTATATCGTTTTGCTTTAGATATGTGTGGCAAGTACAGTCAGGATTCAGTTTGTATCTGCACTTCGGGAGAATCGTCAGAATATCGTAATGCGCAAGGCGAAAAAGTGAACAAAAAGAATGATTTGCCCCATGAATTATATGTCAACCCAATGCCTTCGAGCCACACTGTTCGGATGAGACGGAAGGGAGAAGTAATGATATGGGAATAACTAAAAAACATTATTTATAATGATTATCCGCAATTTTAACCAATGGGAGATTCCGCATAAGCGAACTCACAAGGCTCGTTCCTACGCCTGTTCGTTCTGCTTTGTGGAATGACTCCTCTTCGTCATTTCGGAAGTTATGATGAACCAGCGATACGGAACGGGGAGCTGTGTGAATCAAACTATCCGAAATCTCCTTTTAAATAATTGTTTTATGCTTATTGCGTATGGAAATAACAAAGGAACTTATAAAGAAGAAATTCGCAGAATACAACTGGCTGTATTTTTATGGCAAGTTAGGTAAATGCAAATTCTACTTTTTCCCACGGAAGACATCCATGTACGGTTTTTATTTAACCAACAAGGACAAGAATGGTAGATTGTATGGAACGATTTGGCTGAACAAATGCGTTGACTGGACGGAAGAAATGTTCAAGGAGGTGCTTATCCACGAGATGATACACATGTATAACCGTATGGTTGATGGACGCCTTGCCGATAGTTTTCTATTTAACGGATTGTTTTCTCACGGTTTCTTTTTCGGCAGGCAATGCCGGCGACTAAAGAGAGAATATGGAATAGTGATAAAAAGATATGGATGTTAAAGGCAAAATATTAGCGAGTTTTTGAATATTTTACCAGAAAAACCTTTGCTAGATTCTGATTTTGCTGTATTTTTGCGCAAAATGAAAATTTGAAAAAATGAAAGAAATGAAACCAACCAATGACAATGGTCTATCTCGCCTATGGACGGCAGAAAAAGCCAACGAACGCGCCCTGTTTGATATGTGGCACGACACTCCCAGCATCTGGGATATTGAAGACATACCAGATGTAGCAGACGATGAAGATGATGACGACACAGAAACTATCAAATATTTCGAGTGTGTTGTGCCGGATGTTGAAACTGCCAAGGCATACGTAGAGGCGCATCGCATACGCGAATACTATTACGGTGGAACTCCGCATCTGCTTGACAGAGAGTACACTCTGGAAGAAATAAGGAAATATGACAAGATAGTGAACAAAATCCGAAAAACGCATCCAGATATGCGCGACCAGATTTTCACAGGTGCCAATGGAAAGAAAGGCCTTCGCGATGTTTGCGGAAACATTCTCATTAAGCCGCAGTTCGATGACATTCCAGAGCTCTACACTTGTTTCAACAGAACCAACATTGTTCCCGTAGTCCTTGATGGTCGCTACTACCTGTACAACCTTGCGAAAAGCCAGACAGTAACTAAGGGCTACGACCGCATTTTCCGCTACTTCGGGGCTTATTATGACTATTTTGTAGCGCTGGAGAACGGAAAGAAGGGCATACTTGATGCTTTCTTTGGCACCGAGTCCACGCCTATCGACTTGGATGAGGTGTACGAAATGCCCGACCCAGATGGGGCGATTCCTGTTGAGAAGGACGGCAAAGTCGGTTTCCTGTGGGGCAACATTTATACTCAGCCTATTTTCGACAGGGTTATTATACGGGCTGAGAGCCTTACCAGTGTGCTGCTGAATGGCAAATGGGGCTGGATCGACAGTGCCGGAAAATTCACACAGAACGAGTCGAAAGCATCGTTTGCCTATTGGTACGACTATGGGAAATGAGGTAGATAGGTATGTAGACCATTCGCCCCCTGTGTTGTGCAGAACTTCGCTCCCTGAGCTTCGGCTGCTGAGCCTGTCGAAGTATCGAAGGGTCGAAGTAAGCAAAATCTAAGGGTCGGCTAATTTCAATACAACAAACAATTTTTATTAACTAAAAAAAACAGAAAAAATGGAAAAGGAATTAATTGAAAAGATGCTGAAAATTTATGAATTTGGAGCAAAAGCAGACTTTGGTGCTGATGCCATTGTGGTACTTAATGGTGGAACTCCCGGCGAGTACGAAAACAATCCTACAATTATCGAATATGAGGAAAAGGGCTACCGATTTTGCGATGCCAATATGTTCGGGCAAGGCTGTGAAAGGTACGAAGCGCTAACTTTTTGTAGGAAAAGAGAGAAGTAACATATTTTAAGCAACTATATATAAGTTGACTAAAGCATGCCACACTCCTGTCATTCCGCAAGTTAGAATGCTTTAACAGCCAAAGGCAGAGGAAACTAGTTTACTATGCTGAGGCGTAAAAGCATCTGCTAAGCAAACAATAACGCGATACGGAACGGGGAGCGTAATATTGTTCAACTATGCGGAATCTCCCGTGAAAAAGCAAAAGGAGATTCCGTACAGACAGGCTCACAAGCAACGTTCCTTATGCTGTTCGCTTTGTCTTACGGAATGACGAAGAGACCCAAAACAGAAGTAATATATAGTGGCCTATTTTTATATCTTAAAAACTTAAAAAAATGAAAGAAATGAATTGTAAAAAGACAAAAACAATCGTGTATCTGCACGGTTATGGCTCAACAGGTTTGAGTTGCACGGGCGAGTATCTTGCGAAAAAACTGCCCCAATACAGAATCATTACTCCCGATATTCCGGTTGACCCCGCCGAGGCGTTGCCGTTTCTGAAGAAATGCTGCGCGGAAAACTGTGCCGACCTTGTCGTAGGTACAAGTATGGGCGGAATGTATGCTATGCAGATGCGCGACTATCGCCGAATTTGCGTAAATCCTGCCCTGCATATGTCGGAGCTAATCAATGTTGGCACTTATCAGTATTTTATCCCCAACCAGAAAGGCGAAACCGAATTTACAATCACTCCCGAAATCATTGACAATTTCCGTGAAATGGAAAGCCATCTTTTCGATGACCTTACCGATGAAAGCCGTTCGCAGTGCTGGGGATTCTTTGGCGATGAGGACAATGTCGTAAATTGTCGTCAGGAATTTATCCGCCAGTTTTACCCGAATGTCATAGATTTTCACGGTGGTCATCGTCTAAACAACGCCGTGTTGCGCGATGTGATAATTCCGTTTGTAAAAATGCTGTTGGAAGCGGAATATACAGATGAATACGGGGTTACATACAGCAGTTATGGGCGTGTCTTGAAAGATGTCGATTACGACAAGTTTACCTGCGAGGAGTATTCGATTCCCGAAGGAGTGGAAGTGATGGAAGGCGATTTTTATGCAGTGGGAGGAAGAGGAAAAACTAGTCGCTTGCGTAAGATCCATCTGCCGAGCACCTTGCGAAAGATGGAGGATAATGCTTTTATACTCTGTCCTTTGGAAGAAATTGAGTTGCCAGAGGGGATGACGTGTGTTGCCGATTTTATGTGTGAAAGTTGTCGTGAACTCAAGACCGTACATTTGCCGTCAACGATTGATGGAATAAGAGTCGGTGCTTTCAATTGCTGTGAAAAACTTGAGAGTATAAATTTGCCTGATTCAATCACTTACATAGCCGATAGCGCGTTCCGTTATTGTAAGTCGCTCAAGAATGTTAAGCTTCCAAGCAAACTCGAGTGGATAAGCGCGGAAGCATTTTATTGCAGTGGTATCGAGGATATTGATATTCCTGCTGGTGTGAAGGAAATCGGGCATTGTGCGTTCTGGGGCTGTGACAATCTGCGTTCGCTGACGATACCTGCTTCCGTAAAGAATATTTCGTATGGAATTGTCAGTGCCCACGAGGGATTTGAAGGCATAGTTTGTAATGCAGATGGCTATCACATTGAGAATGAGGCCCTGATTGACGACAAGAAGCAAGAACTGCTTTGTTGCTGGAGTAAGCAGAAGCATTATGTTGTGCCATCGTGTGTAAAGCGCATAGCCGATATGGGAGGCAATCCTTTTGTTGAGACCATTACCGTCAACCAGTTCGCGCAGATTACGATTAGCGACACTTTTGCTTCCTGTCCGAATCTCCGCAAGGTTGAATTTCTTGGCGGTGTGATTGATTTAAATGAGGAACTGGGATTTTTTAATTGCAAGGATGTAGAGGTTGTAAAAGGGAATATTTCTTGTAAAATAAACGAGACACAACAATGAATCACACAATATATTACGAAGCATCGGAGAAGTTGGAGAGGGAATGGATTGCAGAAAATTCAGTCGCCCACATATTCGCCGATGGAAAAGGAAGCATAACTCTTAAGGATTCGGTTTCAAAAATTGGAAAAGAAGCCTTTATGGAATGTGATGAATTGCAGTCGGTTATAATTCCAGATTCGGTGACAGAAATCTGCGGATTTGCATTTTATAATTGCGAAGACTTGGTGTCGGTTGTCATACCTGGATCGGTGACAAAGATTGGCGAGTGTGCATTTGCCGACAATTTTTCTATGAGGTCTATTTTTATTCCGCGTTCGGTACGGGAAATAGAAAATTGTGCTTTTGCTTGCCGTTTCCTTGAAACCATAGAGGTTGACAGTAAGAATCCTGTGTTCGATTCGCGAGACAACTGCAATGCCATTATTGAGACTGCAACTGGAATCCTTAATACTGGTTGCGTGAATACTGTAATCCCCGATTCGGTTACGAAAATTGGCGACAGTGCATTTAATTTTTGCTATGACCTAAAAACGATTGATATTCCCAACTCAGTTACAGAAATTGGAGATTGCGCTTTTTTTGAGTGTACTAATCTTGTATCGATGGTTTTGCCCAATTCTGTAAAGAAAATAGGTAACTGTGTATTTTCCGACTGTATGAATTTGACATCGGTGGTTATTCCCGAATCCGTTGAAGAATTTGGCTATTTGATATTTTCTGAATGTCCAAATCTGACATCAATAGTTACGCCATTGGGTAAGGAAAATCTTGAATGGGAGGTTTGTGGGGATTCTGTTTTGTAAGTTTCTATTAGAACTCCTATCCCTTCAAATATCTCGCCGTAACCGATTCCTTACTGTTTAAAATTTCGGTAGGTTTTCCTGCAAATAGCAGTCGTCCACCGGCTTCACCGCCTTCGGGACCGACTTCGATGAGGTAGTCGGCTTGCTTCATCACATCCATGCTATGTTCGATGAGGATGAGAGTGTTGCCGGCATCGGTCATGTCGTTGAAAAGGTTGAGCAGCTTGTGGATGTCGTCCAGGTGCAAGCCGTCGGTAGGTTCGTCGAGGATGAAGATTTCGCCTTTGCGGTGAAGCTGGTCGGCAAGCTTTATGCGTTGCAGTTCGCCGCCCGAGAGTGTCGTCATCGACTGGTCGAGGTGCAGGTAGCCAAGACCAACCTTGTCCAAGGCAAGAAGTTTTGGCAAAAATGGCTGGTCGGCAAAGAATTCGATGGCTTCCTCGACGCTCATTCCCATCACTTCGGCGATGTTTTTGCCTTTGTAGCGGTGCGACAGGGCTTCGTCGTTGTACCTTGTGCCGTGGCAGGCATCGCAGACGGTCTCAATCGACTCCATAAAGGCCATGTCGGAGACAATCACGCCCTTGCCACCACAAGCGGGACAAGCGCCCTTCGAGTTGAACGAAAACAACTGCATGTTGCTGTGGCTTGCCTGTGCAAAAAGCTTGCGTATCGGGTCGGAAATTTCAAGGTAGGTGGCAGGTGTGGAACGAAGGTTTATGCCTATGTTCTTCTGTCCGATGAAGATAGTTTCGAGTTTGCACTGGCTCTGGAACTCTTCCATAAGCGACGACTTTCCCGAACCTGCGACACCTGCAATTACCGTCATTACGCCAGTTGGAATGTCAACCGAAACATTTTTGAGGTTGTGCAAGGAGGCGTTTTCGATGCGGATGAAGCCTGTTGGCTTTCGTATCTCGGTCTTGAACTGGCTTTTGCTGCGAAGCATTTTGCCCGAAATGGTGTCGGAGTTGAGAAGTCCTTCGTAGGTGCCTTCGAACATTATTTCGCCGCCGTGTGCTCCGGCTTTCGGTCCCATATCGACAATGTGGTCGGCCATTGCAATTATTTCGCGGTGATGCTCGACAATTAGGATCGTGTTGCCGTGGTCGCGGAGGTTGCGGAGCGAATCCTTCAGCTTGCTGATGTCCTGAGGATGCAAGCCGACACTTGGTTCATCGAGTACATACGCCATGTCGGTAAGCGGCGAGTTTATGTATTTTGCAATCTTTATGCGCTGTGCTTCACCGCCCGAGAGCGTTCCTGTGCCACGGCTCAGCGAGAGGTAGCCCAGACCAATCTGCATCAGTGCTTGCAGACGCTTGGCAAGTTCGCGCTTGATGTCAACTGCCAGCGGGTCGTCGATGGCGGCAACAAATTCCACAAGGTCTGAAATCGGCATATCGCCGACTTCGGCAATGTTCTTGCCGTTTATGCGGCACGAGCGAATCTTCTCGTTCAGTCGCGTGCCCTTGCAGTCGGGACAAGTCCCCATCGTAAGCATCGGGTTTATTGCAGCGGCGTGGAGCAGACCTTCTTCCGAATTTATGATGCTGCGGTACATTCGTGGCACAAGACCTTCGTATTTGGCTGTCTTTGGCCAGTTGGACGGCGGATTTTTCAGTTTTATCTGCGGTGAATACAGGAAAAGGTCAAGTTCTTCGGGTGTGTAGTCCTTTATTTTCTTGTCGAGGTCGAAAAGTCCGCTGTGTGCGTAGCGGATCCATCGCCATCCGCCTTTGCCGAAAGCAATGTAATGTATTGTATCTTCATCGTTTAGCGACTTGTCGAAGTCAACAAGCTTATGTATGTCGAGTTCGCGGATTTCACCCAATCCTGCGCAGCGCGGACAGCTTCCTGCCGGATGGTTGAACGAAAATGAGTCGGAATATCCGACAAAAGGTTTTCCTACGCGCGAAAACAGAAGTCGCAGCAATGGCTGGATGTCGGTGTAGGTGCCGACTGTGGAACGGCTGTTCGATGCTGGCTTTTTCTGGTCGATGACTATCGTTACAGGCATATTTTCGATTTTGCCGACTTTGGGACGACCATATTTCGGCAGGTATTGCTGTACGAAGCTAGGAAAAGTCTCGTTGAGTTCGCGGCGGCTTTCGGCGGCAATGGTGTCGAGGCAAAGCGACGACTTGCCCGAACCCGAAACGCCAGTAAATACTGTAATCTGATGCTTTGGAATGTCCAGCGAAACATTTTTTAGGTTGTTTTCGGTGGCATCATTTATTGATATGCTGTCTGCGTTACGCATAGTTTTCTACTTTTTTCTTCCAGGCTTTTGCACCTTTACGTTGTCAATCTTAATCAAGTTGCCAAAACGATAAGTCCTTGTCATATAAACAGTTCCGTCGGGGTAATATTTGTACCAGACCTTATGTTTCAGTCCACCGCGATATTCGCCGACGGTTTCAATCTGACCATTGGGATAAAGCCATTTGTGCAGACCAACAGCATCACCGTCGCGGAACGAACCCGAGAAGCACAACTTGTTGCTGTCCACATAGTATGACTTCCATTCGCCAGACTTTTCATCCGACGAGTACGAGCCATATTCAATCACATCGCCGATATGCGATTCCCATTCGCCAGTCTTCATTCCTTCGGAGTAATTGCCCTTTACAAGCACATTTCCAATCGAATCGTACTCGATGTATGCGCCATCAAGAAGTCCGTCGTAGTAGTTTTCATCGCGGCGCTTGTTACCGTTCGGATAGAGCCAAGTCCATTCGCCCACAGGCTTGTCGGCTTCGTACTCGCCTTCCATTTCGGGATTTCCGCTTGCATAGAAATACGACCAGTGCCCAGTCTTCTTGCCCTTGCGAAACTCACCTTCGGCATAGAAATAGTCCCAGTAGCCATCGTAGAGACGCCATTTGCCAGTGCGTTTTCCGTTTTCATCATACATTCCTTCGCCAACAAGGACACTTTCCGATGAATATTCCAGTGTTTTCTTCAATTTTCCGTTTTCGTCATATTCCTTGTGGATTCCAATAGGCATATTATGCAGAAATGCACCTTCCGACTTCAATTTGCCATCATCGTAAAACGTTTTCCTATACTCGGCAATTTCCACGTCGGCTAAAGTCGTATCGTTCTCAACCGTAAATGGTTTTCCATCGACAAAACGCTGCTCGTCAACAAGTTTCCCCGACTGGTCGAAATTGCGCTGAACGCCATTGACTTTGCCGTTGTAATACTGCGTTTCGGTCTTTTTTGTGCCATTCTGGTAAAATTCCACCCAGCGACCTTGTTTCTGACCAGTTTCGTCGGTTCGGTTTATTTTCTGAGTTTGTACAAGATAGCCACGTCGGTAGGTTATTATGGAAATTATTGTGCTGTCGCTGTCGAACTCGTATCCATCGCCGTCGCGCTTGTCACCAACATACTTATAGACATATTGCAAATGTCCATCCTTGTTGTAGAAAAACGAATTTCCTTCGTGCGAACCATTTAGGAAAAGTTCCTTTGAATCAAGGTAATAGACTTTCGCGGAATCGTCATTGTAATAGAACTTATAGTTGTACGAAAATCCGTTCTTCTTGCCGTCGCGGTAAGTGATTGACTTTTCAAGGTTTCCGTCGGAAGCATAGAAATTCCAGATGCTGTCGAGTTCGAACATTGTGCGTTTGCCTTCCGATTTCAGAGTGCCGTCCTCGTAGTAGCTTTTCCAGAATCCGTCGGGCTTGCCGTTTAGCATCTGCCCTTCGCTCGACACGGCACCGTTTGGATAGCGGTATTGCACAAAGCCGTCGTTTTGCGCAAATGCAAGTTGCACAAAAAACAGGGCAAAAATCAAAGGCAATATCTTGGCGGGAAATCTCATTTATTATTAACGGATTTCAGGTAACCCTTCGTACGAATCGCCTTCTATGATTGTGTATTTGAATGCATTTTCCTCAACTTGACGGTCGAAGAACATAATGGCATTCAGGTGGTCGATTTCGTGCTGGAATATGTGTGCAGTGTATTGCTGGGTGATTTTTTCCTCGTGGAACACACCATCAACATCATAATAAGTAACCTTCACCCAAGTAGCACGGTACGAAAATTCGCCAATTTCCGGGTAATTGCTACCGCTTGGCACAGAAAGGCAACCGTCGCTGCGACGTACAACCGAATCGGAATATTCCACAATCTGCGGATTGAAATAGTATTCCCACGGATGGCTTGCAAAAATGCCAGAACCTTCAGTCTTGTCCCAGCGTTGCAAGCATACCACCTTGCGGTTTATGCCCACCTGCGGAGCCGCTATGCCAACGCCTGTTGTCCTTGCCGCCTGATACATCCTTTCTGCCAAATAGTTCCAGATTGTATCTTCCAAATTGACATTTATTGACTGTGTACGCAAAATTGCCGAGTCGGGTTGTTCGAAAATGTTGAGAATGCGCAGATTAGTGGTTTCGGCAGTTGCTGTTTCGTATTCTGCATCGGTAACGTGGCGGGCAGGTGAAAATGCGTAAAGCATATTCACATCCGATACACCACAATCGTTGTAAGCCCAGACATATATACGATAACTGCTGCTCGAATCTATTGGTTGTCCGTATGTTACAGTGGTTGTTGTTCCCAAATCCACAGCCGATTCGTAATTGTTTGAATAGCAATATTTGTAACCCTCGGCACCTTCAACTGGCTGCCAAGTCCAGCTAATCAAGTCCATATTGCACACGCTGTCGTAGTTGGAAATAAGGTCGGGTCTGATGTTCTGTATTCCTGTGAAATCGAACAGATACTGGGTGCTTGCCGTCGGATTGTCGGTTTGTTCGCGCGAAATGACCTCGCCACACGAGTTGGAATACATCGTAAAACGAAGCTGGTCGCCGCTATGGAAGACAAAACCTCCATTTGAAAGCAGTGATTTAGACTGGATAACCGAAGTTTTACCGATGCTTTGGATAGAACAGCGAGAAGAAGTGTCGCCAGTGTTCACAACCGACAGCGAAGCCTCGGCACCCTCGCACGACAAGGTTACAATGGCATTGTGTGGACTTCCGAAAACCTTGAAGTTGTTGTAGCCGTATTCTACAGCAAAATCGCCAGTACAGCAAAGTCTTCCGCTGGTATCATAAAGGCTTACCTTTACTTTCTTGTTTGGTACAAAGGCACATACGCAAACCGAATTGTCGGTAGCATCAAAATGCCACGATTCGGCGCGAAGATTACACTCGTCCTTATGTTCGTCTTCTATCCCTGCCAAAATAAAAACTTTCAGCGATGCCGTCGGTGAATACAGCATTGTATCGCACTGCGACGACAAATTTTCAACATATATGCTGTCGGCGGAAAGCTGAGAACCGCTCTGGTTCATGGCAAAGCTGAAAGTAACCATAGCCCTTTGTGCAAACGAAAACACCGAGGCAAGTGTCAATATTGCAACAATAAACAATCTGTTCATAATAGAATTTTTAGGAAACAAAGATAAGTAAAAAAATAAAATCCGCCACAGACGTGGCGGATTTTATGTGTTTTCAATCGATTTAAACTATTGTCTCATAAACTTGCAAGTGTATGCATTGTTTGCATTGTACATTCTTACAAAGTACAGTCCTGCCGACAAGTCGGAAATGTCAACACATGCGCCTTCCCACTTCGACGAAGCATCGGTAACAAGTGTTTTCACAACTGCGCCCTGCTGGTTGATGATTTCGACGCTGTATCTGCCTTCGTCAACATTGTTTGAAATGAAATAAAGCACATCGGTGGCAGGATTTGGGAAACACCTGATATAGCCGTTGTCAATGTTCAAATCCTCTGTAAATGTCGGATTATCGTCGTTGGATACGATAAACACGTGCGGGTCTGGCTCGCCGATGTATGGATGCGTCTGAACTTGTCCAAACTCAGTTTCTGCCTTTATATAGTACGAAACTTTCTGTCCGTGCTGTAATCCTTCAAAGGTAAACGAATATTCATCGCCCGAAGTGTTTGTCATTGCTTCCGAAAAGTATTCTCCATCGTCAATCTTGAAGAAAACTTCTGTACTTGTGATAGCCCCGCCATTGGCAAAAGTGTAAATTTTTGCTGTAATTGTGTATGTTTCGGCATATTCGACAGTGTCAAGGATAGGGTAGTGGGCAATTCTCAGCATATCGAAGCGAGGAACCTCGTGAGTACGGCAATGCAGAGCATCGGTTCCTTCCCATGGTGCGTTGCTGATAGGATTGAAACCAATAACCTCATAACCTGGCATTGCCTCTTCGTAAACAGCCTTTGCGTTGGCATTGTTTGTGGCATCGTTGTTGGGGAATGCAAGATAAACTTTTCTATTAAGTATCAGTGAGTTAGAATAAGGTTGGCTATTAGGGCTGTATGTCCTGTAAACCTTGTACTTGTTGCCGTACGAGCTTGTCTGGTTTGCCCAGTAGTCGGCCATAGCCTCGTAGGCGGCATACTGTGAATTTGACGTAGGTACTCTTGTGATTACAACCTTGTCAACATCAATGAATTTGCCCCAGCAGTCGATGTGTGCAATGTAGTCGTTCAGTGGGTCGTCCAAGTGCATATAGTTTGTAATTCCAAGGTAATTCTTGAAAATTGTGTCGAGTTGTGCTCGTGTGTAGTTGTAGCCGTCTTCCGTATTTTCAACATCAAGTGATGCATAACACGAAGCTGCCACGCCAAGTCCATCAGTCATATAGTTCCCGCCGGTATGCACTACGTCCATTCCAAAGACTGGCTTGTTGAAATATGTGCCGAAGTAATTTGTAATCTCGTCGTCGTTGGGACGTGGACGATTGTAAACATAGTCAATCATTCCCACCTGCTTGTCGCCGTACTCGATGAACCACGGGCTGTAGTCGCGGCACCAGTACGAGTCGATGCTGTGGCTTACGAATTTGAGATGATTCATGTTCACACCATTGTTCTGCAAGGTGTTTCTAACAGACGACTGGTTGCTCGAAGCACATATAAGATATACGGTATCTTCCTGCGAAAGTTCTGCTATCAGCGAATATGGTACGCCAAAACTTACGCCATTTCCCCAATAGCTTGAAGGTGCAGCCACAATCACTCCCTGATTTGGTTCAAACTCGGCAATGCTTCGCGGATTCTCTGGCGGAGCAGTCACAATAAGGTCGCGGGTATTTTTTTGCGAAGAAAGTTCCTCCCAGCGTAAAGCGTGGTATTTGCCGCGTAGTTCCTGCGGAATTTCCTGTGCGAACATTGCTGACGCAAACAGGATCGATAGAATTGTTATGAATGACTTTTTCATGATTCTGTGTTTAAAAAACAATGGCACTGCGCTTTCACGCAATGCCATTATGGAGAAAATCAAATGTTATCTTACTATAGACAAATTCCTTGTTATTACCGAAGTGCCGATGTTTGCTTTTACAATGTACATACCTGCCTTCATGTCGGAAATGTTGACTGTCATAAGGTTTTCGCCAGACTGCATGTTGGTTCTTTCGATTGCCTTAACCAATTGTCCCACAGCATTGTATATTTCAATAGAAACATTGCTGTCATCGGTAAGGTTGATATTGATATAGGTATTGTCGCTTGATGGGTTAGGATAGATTGAAACATTATTCTTTGAAGTTTCGTTTAGACCGATTGCATTTGTTGAGAAATGAGCAACGTAAGTTACGTTTTCTGTTGCAACAATTTGGCGTGGATTGTCGGTGTTGCCGTCACTCCAAGAGATGAAATTGTGACCTTCTACGGGAAGAGCCTCAATGGTTACATTTGCGTTTGCTTCGTAAACACCGCTACCAGTAACAGTGCCGTGTTCTTCGTTGTCGCTAACTGCATTTATTACAATGCCAGAAGTCATTGTCCCTAACTTCGGGAAAGTTATATTGTCAATCCAAGCGCAGTCGCTGCCACCAGTTGTATTGACATCCTTTACATACGACCACTTAAGTGTGTGGATTCCAGCTGTAACAGGATAAGTCTGAAGGCTCCAGCTGTCGCTTGTTCCTCCCCATTGTCCCTTCATTTCACCGTCAACGTAGAAAGCAAGGTAGTCGTAATATGTTGTTCCGCTTGAAAACCAGCCAGAACCAGGATTTTCACTCGAAACCTTCTTGTAGAACGATACATTCCCGTTATCAAGTACATTGATGGTAATGACAAGGTCGGTGTTAGCATTGTTTCCTATGGCACCTGATTTTGCGCAGTACTGACCTGCGTATGCTCCGGAAGAAACGATTGTCCAGCGTACAGAACTGCTGTTTTGCCAAGCATAGGTGTTGAAGCTGTTGCTTTCCCAGTCTTCCATTTGAGATACAAGCGCGATGTTGATTATCATACCGTCCATATATGCTCCCGAAGCTGCATAGACAGAGAAACTAGCATTCGATTCCGATAATGTTTCGGCCGCAGTTGCTATAAATTCTATATTCTGTGAAGCGCCAGCATTTACCACAGGCACGTCAACTACTTCCGAAACGATTGTTATACCTTCTGTCATACAGCCTAATCTTGCTGTTCCAGCAGCGAGCGGAGCGTGACCATTGTTAGATACCTTGAAGATGAGTTTTACGGTTTCACCTGCATCAAAAGCACCATTGTTGTTGCCTTCCGAGTCATTTATGCGTACATAGGTAATCTGTGGTTCCGGTGCGTTTACGGTCATCGAAAATTCTCCGTTTCTAGTATCAATGTTGTCGCCTGATATGCTGTACGACATAGGGATAACAGATTGGTCTTCAATACCGTCGCGAACCGAGAATGTGAATGCGTTTTCCTTTGTCGTTGTGCCATTTGCAGCAATGTTGCCAAACGATTCGTTGTTGTCGCTTATTGTAACGTCGTTGCTTGATGATGAAATTGTCAAACTTACGTTGCTGGCAGTTTCAACGCCTACATTATTTAAGGTATAGTTCAGCTTGATTGTTTCTCCGTTGTCAACAGCGCCATTGTTGTTGCCTTCGTTGTCGTTGATTGTGTAGCCACCGTTTACTACATACGGACCTTCGGGAACAATCACCATTATTTCTGTCTGATAAGTTACCTTGTTGTAGGCTGTTGCAGTGAGTTTTACAGTGCAAGGTTCTTCAATTGCGGCAAGGTCGATTGTTGCAGTCCCGTTGTTGGCATAACCAGCACCGAGGATTACAACTTCGCCGTTAACTACCCTTGTGATTGCAATAAGAGTTTCGTCTGCATTGCTGCTTACTTCGATTTCGTTCTGACCTACGGTAAGTACACTTGGGTGAGTAACTGTCATTTCTTGCGGAGTTTTGCTGCGGAACATTGTTGACGGGTCACCAAAGATTGTCCATGTATCGGCAGTGCCAGGTCCATCTCCATCATTACCCGAACTTGGATGGTCTTGTATCATACGGAAATATCCATTGAACGTAATACCTCCGATAGTTCTTTTGATGTTATTCTGTAACGATTCGGTGATGATGTCAACCATTTCGTCCTGAGCGGTCATTGGCGGAGTCCAGTCCTGATTGATTGTAGAACCGAGGAATGCGAGTGCGCCAGTAGGATTTCCGTTCTTGCTTGCGCGAAGCCAAGCCTCTGCAAAGCAAGTATTTCCGTTGAAGTCGCCATTAACACAAGCAACACTTATTATAAATGGGAGTTTGTTTTCATTTGTAAGAGCATTGACATGAGTGTTTGTATATCCGGTACTTGCCCATTCCTGCGTGTCTCCGTGACCAATGTAGCAACCAAGTCCAACTCCATTGTTGAAGGCTGCCGATGTCGCAGCGACATCCGAAGTGTAGCTGTATTGCTGAGAAACTTGGTTTACACGTGTTACCGTATAGCCGTAGTTTTCGAGGTCGGTCTGTATGAAGCCCATGTGCTGCATATCGCTTTCGGCTCCATTGCCTTGGTTATGGCCTTGTCCTGCACCTTCGTTGGATGCACTGCCGTAGGCATTCGAAAGCCAAGTTGCACCTGTGGTGAGTTCTTTTTCGTAATTTATAACCTTACGAACCATATTTTGTATATGGGCGACAGATTCGCCTGAGAATCTGCCTATGAAAGCATCCGCATAGTGGTCATTACCAACAAGATAAGCATATTTGTTGTCGGAATTGGCCGAACTTGTTCCGCTGGTTGGAACATCGGCGGCATCACCTACAAGAAGAATGTAGGCAAGGTCGCTATGGTTGCTGAAATAGTTGGTAATATATGTCTGCACGTTTGCAGCGGTAGTGCCGATTGCACTCATCAGAACCATTTCGGTTTCGATGCCTTTTTCACGCTTCCAGTTTATGAAGTCTGTCATTGCCGACTGGTAGGTGTCCTTGCAGATGATGAGCATTCTGCCCGGATGTCCGTCCTGCAACTGGGTGTAGCGAGTCTTGCTTCCGTAGTTGATGAAAAGGCGGCGGCAGATGTTTTCAAACTCGTCAATCTTTTCGTACGATGTGGTGATTTCGTTCTCGCTCGGCTGCTGGGTAAACTTTATCCTTACTGTCATTTCGGTGCAAATCTTCATCTGCTTCTGTACTGGGTTGTACTGGAAGGGGAAGAAATGAACCGAAGTTCCGCGCACGTCCCTTATGCAGAATGCTTCGCTGTTTGTAGCGTTGGCATCTGGAACGAAAGCATCAACGTTATAGCACTTGCCATATTCGTATGGAATGGTTGACGGGTCGATGTTGCGCTTGATTGCGCCTTTCGACGGAGCTACGCTTATGTTTTCTACTATAACATAGTTTGCATCAACAACTTCAGCTATAGCCTTGCCCTTTGCAGGAATGCGTACCGAAGTGGCAAAATATGGAATGTCGGGCATACCTTTTCCCATATCGTTGATGCCTTCTGACGAACCAACAACGACTTCTGTGCCGTTGGGTGTCTGTACTTCGCTGAGCGAATATGAATTTACATTCAGTTTCAGTGTAATCCAGTTGGCTGTTTCTTCAACAATCTCAACAGACGAGTTCTGTGGCTTCTGGTTGTCGATGACTACCACCGACTGGGCTTTTGCCAGCATTGCTGTCGCCAATATTGCGACGATTAACAATAATTTCTTCATTGCCTAATTTATTAATAAGGTGGCAAATATAAACTTATTTTTCAAAACCAAATCAAAATATAATCCTAATAAATATCAACACCATATATTATTTCATATATGGTGGTATTTATGAGATAAAATCATTTATACGATTGTATAGACGCAAAATTTTACGTTCTCTATTAAACGTGCGTAGCACATGAAACGCCGTAGGCATTGAACGGCGTACTTCGACTGAGCTCAGCACAAGTAGCCCTCAACGAAGTTAAACGCCGCAGGCATTCAAACGGCGTCAGCCATTCAAACCCTTGAACTTTCAAACTTTAAACTTTGAACTTTTTTATCCTTCATTCAGCGCTTCCTTTGCGTGTGCCAGTGCCGCGTCGAAATTGTCGTGTATGTTGCCCTTGCCGATAAGGAAGGATATGCGGCTCTTGTCCAGCGACTTGCGGACATTTGGCTGTACTCCCGATAGGAAAATCTTCTTGTTGGATGTCTTAAGCGACTTGATTGCCTCGCGGAAGTTTCGCTCGCCGGTTTCGTCCATGAACGGAACGTGTCGCATACGGATTATCAGTATCTTGGTTGAGTCGGGCCTTCCTTTCAAAACTTCACTAAACTGTTTGGCAGCGCCAAAGAAGAACGGACCGCTGATTTCGTAGATTTCTATACCTTCGGGGACATCGTCGTAGTTTTCCATCGTGTTGGTGTCAAGGTCGTTCTTTAGGATTGCCTCGCCGTTATCGGCCATACGCTTCATGAACATCAGAGATGCAAGCACTATACCTATTTCTATTGCTACTGTCAGGTCAACAAGTACGGTAAGGAAGAAGGTAACGAGCAATATAATGATGTCGTATGGCGACCCGCGCAGGATTGATGTGAAGCTGCGCCATTCACTCATGTTGTAGGCGACTACGATGAGGATACCGGCCAGGCACGACATCGGGATGAGTTTTGCATAGTTTCCGAAGCACAGCATTATGAGCAACAGCGTTATGGCATGGATAATACCTGCGATAGGGGTACGACCGCCATTCTTGATGTTTGTTGCAGTACGTGCGATGGCGCCTGTTGCAGGAATACCGCCGAACAAAGGTGTAATCACGTTGGCTATACCCTGACCGATAAGTTCAGTGTTGCTGCGGTGGTTGCTACCAATCATACCGTCGGCGACAACTGCCGAAAGCAGCGATTCTATTGAGCCGAGCAACGCGATTGTGATGGCAGGCTGTAGGTAGTTGCCTACGTTTTCCCAGTGTATTTCTGGTATGCTGATGGCGAGGCTTCCCTTTATTTCACCAAACATGCTTTCGATGGTGGTAACCGGGATGTCGAAGATGGAAACGGCAACAGTCATCAGTATGATTGCCACGAATGAACCTGGAATCTTGTTAGTTAACTTATTGATTATTATGCTGATGAGAATTGTAGCGACGGTAATTCCGAGAGCCCAGTAGTTGGTTGTTCCAATGTTGTCGATATACACAGCCCACTTGTCTATGAAGGCGGCAGGAACGTCGGTAACTTCCAATCCGAGAGCGTCCTTTATCTGTGTGGAGAAGATTGTAAGTGCTATACCGCTGGTAAATCCGACAACCAGAGGGTGGGGGATGAATCGCAGCAACGAACCAAGTTTCAGCAAGCCGAACATTATCATGAATATGCCGGCGAGGATTGTGGAAATCATCAGTCCGTCGAGGCCATATTGTGCTACGATTCCCGAAATTATGATTACGAATGCACCGGTAGGTCCGCCAATCTGCACGCGGCTACCGCCAAGGAACGAGATTAGGAAACCTGCGATTATTGCGGTTACGATTCCTTTGTCGGGCGAAACACCCGATGCCACGGCAAATGCGATTGCCAAAGGCAGTGCAACTATACCTACGATTATACCCGAGAACAAGTCCTTAGTGAACTGTTTCTTCGTGTATCCCTTCTTCAGCACACTGAAAAACTTGGGATAGAAAACGTCTTTTATCTGAAACTTAGCCATTTAGTCGTGTTTAAATTCTTAAAAAAAGCGGGCGCAAAATTACAAAAAATGGAATTACAAAGAATAAAAAATTATTGGTGTCCGATAAATTTCACTACCATGTCATTCCGAAAAGTAGAACGAACAGCAAAAGGAACGTTGCTTGTGAGTTCACTTGTTCGGAATCTGTTTAGTGATAATCCGTTAACAGATTACGGACAGCAGTCTTCACAACGCTCCCC